>CAVXNY010000016.1:0-46627 GCA_963763235.1 uncultured Methanosarcinaceae archaeon
GCCCTCCCTCTTAACAAAAACTTCTGTTCTCATAATATAAGAGGTCACGAATTTCATTACTCACTCACAGAATGTGACCGTGATGCAAAATTTGCATACAAGATGCTCCGCGGAAAAGGTATAAATAACGGTTTTGATGGACTCATAGAGCACAATACTCTTGCAGGGTATATGCATACTCATCCTGCCAGTTTCCCGGTAGAAAAATTCGTGCAAAAATGCCGGGAATTTAAAAGGCGATAAAATTTTAAGATTCATGCAATTGTTTGCTTCATAAGCAAAGTTTTAATTTTTTTTAAATATCTTTATAAAAAAAATACTTTTGGCTTTCATGTTTATTCCAAGTGCAATTTTTTGGGCCCATTATATATTAGGCATATATGACCAGTCGTAGATGATCCAGTATTATAATATGATTTTAAGTTTGTTTTATTATTATAAGCTTTATATGATATAATCATGGAACTGAAATTCCCTTTAACGCTCAACTCTGTTCACTGCTCTACGATTGTATATAGTATTGAATCAACAAAATTTTTGATTTTGTCCTTGATTAATTGATCAAATATTAAAAAAGTATACATCCTATTTTTTGGGAAATGCAGAAAGGTTCTCATGTTTATAATTTCAAAAAGCTAATGAGCGTGATCCGAAATTAAGAAAAGTATGAATATCGTCACAATATATATTTATAGTGACACTCATATGCGTAAGTCCTACATTCGTGCTTAGATTCTCATACATATCCATGAATAGATGTGCGGATTAGAGGGTTTTTCAATAAATATCTGAGGATCTCGATAAACATCAATTTTTGGCTAGTTGTTTATGAATCCTAAATGAACAATTTGTTAAAATCGGAAATTTATCAAAATTTTCCTCTGATTTTCACGAGTAATTTATACACAATTTTATGTATATATATATATACATAACAATATTTAGGGGTTATCAAAATCCTCTCTAATTTATCTGGATTTGTGACCCTTCAGTAGTTTCCTATTTACTGTATGTTCCTAATTGTTATTCTAATTCAGTTACTTCAATATCGATTTTTGAGTTCTTTTATTGTCCTTATCTCCTTACAATGTAGCTTATAATGTTTCACTGCCCGAGCCTATACTTCTACAGATAAAAAAGAAATTCAAAAACTTCCAGACTAAAACCATTCTGATTTTCTATAACAAGACTAAAATATTGACTCATCTATTCTCCTTCAACAATATACATTAGGATGATCTCGCCTCTCATGTAATGATCAAAAAGATTTCTACAGCCACAAGAGAATTTCCTTTTTATTTATGTTGGAATTTATTTATTTAATTTTTTTCAAAAGCTTAAATTTTTTTAAATCACCTATTACCATGTACAAAAATCACGTATTTAGTATCAAGCCTTTTTTTAGTTGACCCAAATAGTATAAAGTATGTCTTTATTTCATTACTTGGGAAAACTTATCTGAGCCTGTTTCTTGAGAAAAAAATTTTTAGCTTTGGACCAAAAACCTATCTGAGACCAAACATCGTCTCCTAGTGAAGATGCAAAAGAAGAATTTTCGCAGATTCAAGAAGCTCATTTTTCATAAGGATTTAAACCTAATGTAGGCAAAGCCCACACCAGAACATCAACTATATCCAATGATTCCTCAGAGGTCTCAGAGGTTGAAACCCAACAGATCTTGCTGCCATCAAAATTCATCCCTTATTTAGAAATCATGGATTTACTTAAGTATAAGGAGACTGTTATAGCTGAAGTAAATGGTGTCAAACAAAAGTATTTGCATAGTCGGGCCTTCAAAACTTTTTTTAAGTGGCGTCAGTTATTATACTATCCGCCTGGCAAATGCCATGTCATCAAGAAAAAAATCTCTCTGTAATTTGTTTCCGTCAACTTCTTCCTACATTCCTTTTCCCTGGAAAGTCCCATGTTGGGAAAACTATTTCGCACATGACTTTTTCACCAGATCTTTCAATTTTTGATGGGATGGACTATAATAACCCCCTTACTTGGATCCAAGCATACCTGTTCCTTAAAAACCAAAAGCCTGACGTCATAATATTACAATGGTGGACCTCTTCGGTTGCGCATATGCATCTTTTATTAAAATTTTTTGCAAATCTGTTACATAAACCAAAAATAATAATTGAGTTTCACGAAGTTGTGGATCCTTTTGAGGAATCCATACTCCCGATTCGTTTGTATTCTAAAATAACGGGTAAATTGCTTCGCAAAAACCTTGATGCATATATTACTCATTCCGAATCTGATAAACAACTTGTTGCCAAAAGATATTCCATTGCCCCTGATAAAATCCATGTGATCCTACATGGTCTTTATGATCAGTATGGAAAATTACTTGACATTAAGGAAGCAAGGAAAGAACTTTCGATACACGAAGAGTTTGTGATTCTATTCTTCGGTTTAGTTAGAAAGTATAAAGGAATACCCTACCTGATCAGTGCTTTTGAACAGCTCCCTTCTAAAATTCTCGAGAAAAGCAGGCTGTTGATTGTCGGAGAGATCTGGGAAAATCGCAGAGAGCTGCTTAACCAGATCAAGGTTTCTCCACTTCATGATAAAATAACTCTGGTAGACGAGTACATTCCTGATGGAAAAGTAAACCTGTATTTCAGCGCTTCGGATGTGGTAGTCCTACCCTATCTTAGGGCTTCACAGAGTGGAATTGCTCATATTGCTATGTCTTTTGGAAAACCTGTTGTAGTTTCCGAAGTTGGTGGTTTGAAAGAATCAATGGCTAATTATGAAGGAACTTTTTTTGTTTCTCCGGGTGAAATTGGTTCTCTTAGAGATGCTATCCTCAGTCAATTCGGTGCTAAGGGGCATTATGAAGCTCCTGACCAAAAATGGGATAAAATTGTGAACAGTTATATTGAATTAATACAATCAGTTTGATCCTCTTTTTCAATAAGTTTTATATTTATTCGCCCATTAAGTTGTTGATGTTTTTCATGGTTAAGTTTCCGGTGTAACTAATGTATGTATTTTCATTCACTGAAGCATTTCTACTCAAAATAACTTCATTGAAGTGCGGGAGCAAAATAAATAGAAAAAAGATACTATATGCATTTTGAAATTAAAATCAACCAAATAATAGAAGATGACTAAAGACATGAGGCTTTTTTATTTGCCCTTATGTTATATAGTTTTGAAAAAACGATGAAATTTCATGCAAATTCGTTGAATTACTTTATTCATTTGGATAAGGTAATTCACTCATACCCAAACTCATTCATTTTTTATACTTTTTTTTGCGAAATTAATCGACAGCTACTACTATAAGTTTTATATTCAGATTGAAAGTTTCGATTTAAACCTTCATTATTCACACTGGAAGCTCACCCTTATTAAAGTTGAGAATCCGGCCTATTAAACAGGAAAAAACGAAAAAAGACTGTTTCATTATTCCATTTCTCCCCTTTTTGTGGTCAAACTTTACATTTAAATCGAATTCCGATAAATTCCTATGCTTTTGAGTATTGGAGAGTTTAATTCCCTTAACAATAAATTTTGCTCATGTAAACTCTTACTGATTTTATGGCTCTGTAGAAATCCTTAATTTAATACAAATTATTTCTACTATCTTTTTATTTACGTCATAGACTATCAATTTAAGTTTTACTTCTTTGAATTGATTATGGAACTTCGGTACACTGCCAAATTGAGGTTATAGAATTACATTTAATCCAAAAACATAACGTTAAAAATTTTAGTTACAAATTTTGGAAACAGTATAAGTTGTACAGTATTTTAATAGACCCTAAATTTTGTCCTATGCTTAGGAAAGTATATTAATAGGTAGTTAAGAGCAGAGGTTTATAAATAGTTATAATATACTTATATAATTATAAATCATATATTTGGTCTTAACATAATTTTATTAGATTTTAGTTCGCTAGTATTTATTTCTCCGTTGGAATCCTGTGCAAATTTTGCCCACTAATTTCAGTATTTAACATTATTTTTTTCTTGTGTTCATGCTATTGTTGTGAAAGAAGTACTTTTAAAATATTGATTACATCAGTTTTATGTCAACTTTTTTAATATTTTTATATGAACTATGGATACAAAAAAATTTTCCAATCAATTAAATAAATTAATTTCAACACATTTGTTCTCAATTGACTGGAAAAAATTGATATTATTCTTTAAAGCTAAAATTAGTGGAAATTTTAATGAGTAAATTAATACTAAAGAATTTGTTGTCAGTTGTACAAATTTATATAGGTTTATCTGGATGCTCTTAAGTTTATAATGTTGATTAATTGCCAGGAGAGTTAATGGTATGATTATATCAGCGGGTATTAGAAAATTTTAAATTCATAGTCATCAATTCAAAACAGTTTATCAGGATTTTCGTATAAATGTCGTGAAAAGATGGCTATGATACTTTTTTATTTCAGAAGAGTTTTCTGATGCTGTTTTATTTCATACCAATTTTGCTGCTTATGCACTGGTATTGCGAGTTATTTATACCGCAAAATTTGAAATTGGAAACAAGCTAAATTATGCGAGACTACCCCAGGGGATCATACCCCAGCGTCCCCCGACTCCCCAAAGATTTATAGTTTGAAAATCATCCCATCCAAACATTATATTTACCTCCAATGGTTTAACTTTTTACATTATTTTTGTACTTTGGAATATATGGATTTTTAAAGTCTTTATTATTTTTAGTTCTTAAATAAAACTTCTAATCAACCTCCAATAATTATTCCTTCACAGCAACTATTGTTAGGAATCGTGCAGTTCTTTATTTTTGTTCATGTTGAAGCACATTTGATTGCTATAAAGTACAAATACAAATATATTGCCAAATAATATGAAATCAATAGAATATTTGATTCTTAATATTAATACGCTTATGTAAATAAGTAAATATTTTCTCAACCAAAATTTAGGTGCTTTATCCTGCTGCAAGCAATGGAGTGAGACAACGCAACTTTGATTACCTGAAATCATTTTTGCGATATTCTTCTGATTTGTAGAGATGGTTTCGGAACTGACGAAATTCAGAAATACTTCTCAGAGAAGTGCAGATTTAATATAATGGTTCCCTTCATTTATCTAATAACTACAGACAAATTAAGAATCACAATTAAGGATTTTGATAAACCCCTAACTATCGTCATATCTTATGAATAGTGTATTATGACTCGTGAAAACAAGAGGTTTATCAAAATCCTCAATTATTTGATATTTCCAATCAATTTCACGAGGATTTCTTAAATGGACAAGTACGAGAAAGTATTCGAACTGGCTAAACGCCGGGGGTTTTTGTGGAACTCCTTTGAATTGTATGGCGGAAGCCGTGGATTTTATGATTATGGGCCTCTTGGGAGCACACTAAAGAGGCGAATTGAGCAGATATGGAGAGAGTTTTATATTATCCAGGAAGGGTTTATGGAAATTGAGTGCCCGACTATCGGTATCGAAGAAGTCTTTATCGCATCCGGGCACATTGGAAGTTTTTCTGATCCTCTGTGTGAGTGCATGAACTGCAAAGAGGCATTTCGGGCTGATCATCTTGTAGAAAATGTAATTAATGTGGCAGGAACTTTGAATGCAGAAGAGCTTACCAAGATTATAAAAGAACATGAACTCAGATGTCTCGAGTGTGGTGGAGAGTTAGGGAACGCCTATGAATTTAACTTAATGTTCAAGACAACAATCGGGCCTGGAACTGGAAAGCAGGGGTATCTAAGGCCGGAAACGGCCCAGGGTATGTTCGTTGATTTCCAAAGGCTTTCCAGGTTCTACCGAGGTCAGTTGCCTTTTGGAGCAGTGCAGATAGGTAAATCCTATCGAAATGAAATTGCACCCAGGCAGGGTATTATCCGGCTCAGGGAGTTCACGCAAGCAGAATGCGAGATTTTCGTTGATCCAAGGCACAAAAAACATCCTAATTTCGAACTTTTTGCAGACAAAGAACTTGTACTCTATTCGCAGGAGGCGCAGAAGAAGGGAGAATCATTCCGGATGACTGTCAGGGAAGCTGTGAAGGCTAAGGTCATTGCTCACGAAATACTGGGTTACAATATCGCACTCACACAAGAGTTCCTGAAAAAGGTAGGAATCAACCCTGCAAAACTCAGATTCAGGCAGCACCTTAAGGATGAAATGGCGCATTATGCAATCGATTGTTGGGATGCTGAGATTGAGACAGAACGCTTCGGTTGGGTTGAAATAGTGGGAATTGCCGACAGAACGGACTATGACCTCAAAGCCCATTCAAGAGTCAGCAATACCGATCTTTATGTTTACGTGGAATATAACGAGCCTAGGATGGTAAATCGCTTTGCTGTAAAGCCAAATATGTCTAAGCTAGGACCTGTCTTTAGGGACAAAGCAAGAGCTGTTGCAGATGCCTTAAAACAGCTTTCAGAAGAGGAACTCTCAAAGTTTGAGATCAAAGTTACAGTGGGTGGAGAAGAGTTGGCAGTCAGTTCTGATATGGTGAGCTTTGCAGAAGAGAGCGTAAAAGTAAGCGGAGAAAGCTTTATTCCGCATGTAATTGAACCTTCCTATGGTATTGACAGAATCTTCTATGGTGTCATGGAGCACGCTTTTGATGAAGAAAATATTGCGAAGAAGGTAGCAGAATTTGGAATTAAAGGCGCCGACGAAATTGGAAAAGAATATGAATATGTAAAAGATGATAAAGGTGCCAAGTTAGAGGAAGAAGATCGCCTTGTTATGCATTTCTCAAGTGCAGTTTCCCCTGTGCAGGTTGCAGTTCTCCCACTTTTAACTCGTAAAGAGCTTGCAGATCCTGCAAAGGAGATCGTTGCAAAACTCAAGGAAAATGCTCTTCTTGTCAACTATGATGACTCCGGGACCATCGGGCGCCGCTACAGAAGAAACGACGAGATCGGGACTCCGTATTCCATTACCGTGGATTATGATACCCTTGAAGACGGAACTGTTACAATAAGGGACAGAGACTCAATGCGGCAGATAAGGTCTCCGATAAAAGGAATAGAAAATGTAATATTCGGACTTATTTATAGGGGTAAGAGTTTCGAATCTGCAGGCAAGCCTTTTAACTTCTGATATGCTGATGCCAACGTTAAATTGCAAAATTCGTTATTATTTTCTGGTTGTTCAATTTATTATAGTCGCAGAATTCGGGAAATAATAATGAATTTTTGAGATCCCAGAAGACAACAAAAAGGATTTCGATAAAATCCTAAATTTCATCGTATCTTACAAATTACATACAATTGATTCGTAGAAGTTAGATTTTGATCAAAATAATTAAAAATATCTAAATTGTAGCTGTTAAAAACTGAGTTTAAAAGGGCATGAAATCCACAAGATCTACTTTTTCCTTAGTTTACAGAATTAAAAGGCTGAAAGCCTGCATCAAAACTTGAATTTCATTATTCTTATAAACATCAAAGATCTGAAATAAATAATTATGAAGTAAATAATCCTTAAATGAAATAATCCTGAAGCAAATTGATCCTGAAGCAAAATGAAAGACAATATTTTTCCTGAGAAGCTATCATGCATTAAGCACCCATTGATAAAATCAGACACAGTTGAGCAGAGGCTATATCAGTTAAACCTGGCAGAAAAAGCCCTTGAAGGATCAAGCCTAGTTGTGCTTCCAACTGGACTTGGAAAAACTATTATAGCTCTTTTTGTAATTGCTTCTAGGCTCCAGCGTTTTGGGGGGAAAGCCCTGATCCTTTCTCCTACAAAACCTCTAGTAGATCAGCACGCAGCTTTTTTTAAAAAGGTGATGACTCTTCCAGAAGAAGAAATTCTTGCTTTTACAGGAAGCATCGCCCCTGTGGAGAGAGAAAAGCTATGGACACAGGGAAAATTGATAGTATCCACCCCGCAGGTAATTGAAAATGATCTTCTTACGAAACGTATAAGTATTGAAGATGTCAGCCACATCACTTTCGATGAGGCCCACAGAGCAGTTGGAAATTATGCTTATTCCTTTATTGCAAAAAAGTACTTTGAAAGCGCTAAAGACCCTCATATACTTGGAATTACTGCAAGCCCAGGAAGCTCAGACGAGAAAATTTCTGAAGTTTGTCAAGCCTTGCATGTCGAAAAAGTAGCTGTGAAAACTGAGAATGATAGGGATGTTCGCCCTTATGTTCAGGAAAAAGAAATAGAATGGCTTCAGGTCCAGCTACCTGCTGAAATTGCCGAAATTAGGAGCTATCTGGAAAAGATACTCGATGATCGACTTGGAGTTCTAAGGGACCTGGGCCTTTATTCAGGGGGGGGGAAATATATCTCCAAAAAAGACCTCCTACTTCTCCAAAAAAAATTCCAAGGTGAAATCCGTATCTATGGAGATCCTAATGTTTATTTTGCCATCTCTGTGGTCGCGGAAATGATGAAGGTTAACCATGCTGTGGAAATTGTGGAAACGCAGGGTGCTGAGACCCTGAAAAAGTATTTGGAAAAGCTGGATGCAGAAGCTTCCTCTAGCAGTGCAACTAAAGCTGCAAAAAGATTGATGGATGACTTCTACATGCGAAAAGCTCTTTATCGGGTAAAAGAATGCGATGTCGAACATCCCAAACTCGAACATACGAGGAGAATCTTATCCGAGCAACTGGAAAGAAGTCCTGATTCTAGAACAATTGTGTTTACTAACTACAGGGACACTGCCGAAATAGTGGTAAATGCTTTATCTGAGGTTCTTGGAATTGTGCCCATCCGTTTTGTGGGACAAGGTTCTCGCCATAAGGACAAAGGACTTACTCAGAAGCAACAGGTGGAAATCCTCGAGAAATTCAGAGCAGGAGAATACAACGTACTTGTAGCCACTTCAGTCGCTGAAGAAGGGCTTGACATTCCATCCACGGATCTGGTACTATTTTACGAACCAATCCCTTCGGAAATTCGCAGCATTCAGCGTAAGGGCAGGACAGGCAGGCAACATAAGGGCAGAGTAATTGTGCTGATGACAAAAGGTACACGGGACGAAGCCTATTACTGGAGCAGCAAAAACAAGGAAAAAAAGATGCTTAACAGGATGCAAGGACTTGAAGCAGTTCTTGGCATGAAGGGCTCTAAAAAAAGTTCTAAACCTTTTGATTTTGAATCTGACGCATTGATTGCAGATTTAAAGGAAAAAGAAATTAAAGATGAATATGAGGTAGGAATTAGACAGAAAAATAGAGATTTAACGAAAGATAACGGGAAAAAGAAAGTAGGAGAGAAAGAGGAGGAGAAAAAAGAAGGGATCTATGAACATAAAGAAAAAAATAAGGATACAGGAAAGGGAGAAGGGCAAGAGGCAGAGAAAGAAGAAAAGAAAAAGGCGATAGGTATAAATGAAGAAGATCAGGCTACTGATAGCCATAAAGAAGGAACCGGTATCAAACAAGAAAAAGGAAAAAGAAATCAAAAAACCCTTGTAGATTTCGAAGCTCTTACCGGAAAGAAATCCGTAAATGAACTAAAAATATTCGGAAGAGAACCCGAAACAGAGTCTCTCAGGATATTTATAGACCACAGGGAAACGAAAAGTGGAGTTGCAAAAGTCCTTGATAGGCTAGGAATGGAACTTAATTTTGCAGCTCTTGAGATAGGAGATTATGTTGTAAGCGACCGCATTGCTGTAGAGAGAAAACGCACTGATGATTTTGTAACTTCTCTGATCAATGGGAAGCATAACCTCTTTGCCCAGCTCTCGAATCTTGCAAGAGTATATGAAAAACCTGTTCTCATCATTGAAGGAGGAGACCTTTTCACCTTCAGGCAGATCAACCCAAATTCTATTTACGGATCTCTGGTCTCTATTGCAATTGATTTTGGGATATCAATTCTCTACTCAAGGGATGAAGAAGAGACAGCTGCGATGTTAAAAATGCTTACTAGACGTGAACAAGTCGAAAATAGGCGTGAAATCAATCCGCATGGGAAAAAGTTAGCCAGTACTCTTGCCGAACAGCAGGAATATCTGATTTCTTCCATATCGAATATAGGACCAAAAGCCTCAAGAAATATCCTGTTACATTTCGGCTCAGTAGAGGCCTTTATGAAGGCTAACACCGAAGAACTCAGAAAGGTGAAACTAATCGGACCAAAAACAGCAGCCAAAATTAGAGAGGTTCTTGAAAGTCCTTACAGAGGGTAAATGGAAAAATACTAAGCTTTAATGGTAAATAGTTTTATTTTTTCCCCTTCTTTATTCTTTCCTTTTCTTCTTCACTTTCACTTGTTTATGCTCTTATATCTACTCACCTACTGTTCCTGGTTCTCTTTTTCTTATTACAGTCATCCTTCATGCTTTTTTTAGGCGCTCTATTATCCCAAGACATTTTTCAATCAGCTCGAAATCCTCAGCAATACTCTGTGGAGCCGTTTCGTCCTGAAGGGAGGTTGCAATGTTGACTATTTTTTTAAAGAGAAGGCTCTCCAAAACTTTCTTGTTTTCATCAACTACGGACAGCTTTGATGCCTCTGTAGGTTTTTCTGCTTTTTTTGGGGCTGCACCTTGGAATATAGTTGCTGTTTTTTTTGTTTCCCCAGTATCATAAGGTATTTTTGAAAAATCCTCTTTTATAAACTCTATAGCTTTTTCCTCTTCCTCGGTGGCTTCAGCAGTTCTTAGTCCGAAACTTGATTTTTGTCTGTGCGCCTGAGCTCTTTTTTTGTTCTCAATTGAAAGCTTGTCTTTTTCAGTATACTGTCTGGCTTCAGGGAACTGGATTTCTGTGGCTGGTTTAGTAACTTCCTCTTCATCACGAACATCGCATATAGGGCAGATTACTTTGCCCTGATAACGAAATCTAGGGGCTCCGCATTCATTACAATGCTCTGCAAGCATCGTGCCCCCTAATTCAAGAAAACGTGCTATTCGCTTTACTTTTCGATCTTTTTCAGAATCCATGTACATGACCTTCTTCTTTATCCAGCTTCTCGCTTATCTAATATTATTTTTCCTGTTACTTTCCATATATGAAACTGCCTCTACTCCATGAAACAGGAAAGAACCTGGATGCAGAATCACAACTAGAAGGCATAGGTATTGAAAATTTTTAAAATTACCGATACTATTTTATATCACTAGTCTGTGTTAAACTAATTTATTAGCTCTAATTTTACATCATAATTGACTCGAAGGTGATTCGAATGTCATCAAATGATTCAGCAGAAGTTATCCGACAATGTCTTCAGGTCCTAGAAAGCATAATCAGCGACTCTTCAGTTCCACGAAATATCAGGCGTTCCGTGAATGAAATCATGGATATACTGAATAACGAATCAGAACCTCTGTTCCTTAGAGCAGCATCAAGCATTTCCATCCTTGAAGATATAAGCAATGATCCTAACCTTCCTCTACATACAAGAACTCTTATATGGAATCTTTCAAGTCAGCTTGAGACAATACCTGTAAATGAGTAAAAAGGTAGAAAAATTATTTAATGTTATTAAAAATCGAATTTTCCCGAGAGCTTAGGCTGAAACATAGATCATCTGCCAGTAATAAACAAGCTATGTTAAGTTTCTTGAGAACACACTGTTAAAAAAGAATACATTTGATTTTATTCTGAAAAAGGAGCTGGAAGGGAGCAAACCTTATCATTTTACTAGTATTTAGAGACGAGTTAGAGAATTGTAGCTGAGATTTAGAGGTATAAGTACTGAACATGATCTTTTTTCCTCTTCTTCTATCTTTTTTTCGCGAACTCGAATTTAAGTTGGGCTCCTGAAACAAAATTTTGAAGTAGTATATCAGATTTGAAGGAGTTAAATTGAGTAGAAGAAGTAATTCAAATAATAAAACACCAAAAAATCCGAAATTCAGCATATATAGACCAGAAAATTTCATTGACACACACAATTACACTATAAGGGGAATTTTTAGATCAAAATTAGAACTCCTGTAAAAGTACCTGCAAAATATATCATGTACTATTTAGTTTTAGAGTAGAAAAGCTAAATTTTATGAAAGATTGAAAAAGTATCAAAGGAGGTATGAAAATAGTGCTTGAAGGTATTTTGGCTCCGATAAGGGAAAATTTAGAGGCAAAAGGAGTACAATAGGGAGGATGGATTAAAAATTTTCCGAGAAATTTTCAGGAAAGACTGGACAGCAACATTTACTTTTCATGGCCAGGATTTTGAGACGGCAAATAACAGCATCAAAAAGCAGAAAAATCTCAAGAGGAGCTTGAAGTTCTTTCAAAGATATTCTGAGATTTATTGTGGCGGATTTGTAGACCATTGGCACAAAAATATTCGTAAGTTTCAGCCCTCCGCAGCTTGCTGAATGAAGAACGGATGCAGAAGAATATTTTCTTCACCAAATGGAACTGAGAGTCAAATATATGTTTCCTGTCTCAATGATCTTGAAGATTTTGTGGGGGAGCTCAGAAGATATATCTTGGACCTTATCAGAAAGGAATCCATTGAAAAAAACTGAATTATTATTTAGGACTTATGGAATATATCCACACAATGATTATTAATTTTGATCATCCTGATGCCATAACTGGAGGATCCAGTAGGAAGATCAATGTATCCAGCTTTCTGATAAGAAATCTGTCTGCAGATGTTGCCAATGCAATTAGTCGGGAAAAAATTGAAACCTCAATGAATCTGGATCGGGCTTTAAGCATAAACTGTATTTCAAAACTAAGCAAATTAATGACTGAAGCCACAAATGCCAAAGTTAACCATTTGAACTACGATCTGTTCATATGCAACTTGCTAATATAATATGTTTAGTAGGTGTTAAACTAATATAACAACCTGCATAGTATATCTACGATTAATTCCATTGGGTTTATATGAGTAACCCCAAGCTCTTAAGAGATTATTTAATGAAGTGCCAAGCAGATGTACTGAAGGAAGTGACAATTGCAACTACTGAATCTACCCTTACACCGTTCATAAAATGGTGTGGAGATAGAGAATTAAAGGAGTTTACTCCAGATGATGTTTACGATTATCTGGATTTTATGAATGCATCTACATACCTGAAAGCTGGCAAGGCAGTCCAGTACTCGCCTGGAACAAAGCAAAAAATCCGAACGGTTTTAAAGAAATTCTTGACCTTTATTAATCATGATCTTGGAGCCGTAATAAAGTTGCGGACGCTAAAAAATGGGAAAATCCCCGAAGATATCTTGACCCGAGAAGAAATTGAGAAACTAATTGATTCGTGTCTGAGTACCAGAGATCGGGCTATAATTGCTACTTTTTATGAAAGTGGAGCTAGAAAAGGGGAATTACTAGCAGTTCAACTTAAGCATGTGACTTTTGACGAGAATGGGGCAATTCTTAATATACAGAAAGGGAAAACAGGGAGTCGTCGCGTTAGGCTTTTATTAGCTTCATCTTACCTAAAACAATGGATTGATACACATCCATTAAAGAATGATCCGGATGCTTACATATTCTGTTCATTTAATTCTCCTTTTGGACTAATATCACTTGTAGGCCTTGCAAATCAACTACATAAAATAGCAAGTAGAGCGGGTATCCAGCCTAAAAGAGTTTATCCACATGCTTTTAGACATGCCAGGGCAACACACTTAGCCGAACAATTACCCGAACAACTTTTAAAAGAATATTTAGGCTGGACAAAATCAAGTACAATGGCAAGTGTATATGTGCACATGTCAGGGCGGGATGTGGATAATGCTATACTTAAATTGCATGGAATCGAGACCGAACAAGCCACAAAAAAATTTACTGTTAATAAATGCCCACGTTGTAAGGAAATAAACCCAGAAAATGCTTTATTTTGTTTTAAATGTGGACTGCCACTTACGCAGGAATCTGCAACAACTGTAGAATCCATAAAAACAGATTATGTACAGCTTGCAGATCTGGACGAAATTAGAGAAATGAAAAATACATTAAAACAGGAGCTTGAAGAAATCTCAAAGCTTAAGGAAACGATGCTTAAAGCTGGAAAATGAATTATCTAATTTATACGGGATTATAATTTTAATGAACCCTCATTTCGGCCCTACATTTTTTGAAGTAATCTTTTAAAAAATTGTCATAGTCTTTTACCGTAGTTGACTTAGATAAAAATTCATAATTTTCATACATGAATTCTTTTTCTTTGACTGAAGCATTACCGTCTATAATATCTCTCTGAAAACAGTGATCGAAAAGTAACTCAAGAAGTGCCATTTCAATTCTCTTTTCAGATTTTGCTATTGCCAGCAATTCAAAAAGTGTATCTTTCCAATTTTCGTCTAGTACCATTCTGTTAAAGAACTCTTCAGACATTTGGTCAATTATATTTGCCAATTGGTTATCTAGGATTTCATCAATTCTTTCCCCTGATTCCAATAGCACTTTTTTATAATCTATGTTCATATCTTTAGATATTTTAAGAGCTATTGTTTCAAGTGCTATTTTAGAAGATAACTCCAATATTATTGCTTTATACAGTTCTTCACCTGGCATTACTTCAAATAGTACTGGCAATGATCCCCCTACTATTTTCCGAAATGTTTCTTCAGATATATAAATATCTTCGGAGAATCTTAGAGATTTTCGAGAAATCTCTGATTTCAGCGAATCGTTTATGCATTCATTATAAAGATCCAGCCAACTATTTGAGTTTGTCAAAATTTTTTTCATAAATTCAGTATAAAATTTATTAGTCGATTCTTTGATAGGTAACATGTGTCTCCAGACACGAGCACCTTTTGATAACCTACAAATTTCATCAGCTTTGGTATATAATGTTTCTACTACGTTTTTTAAACATATATCAAAAAAGGAAGACGATAGAAACAACTGAATCTGGTACATATTAGCATAAGGAATCCCTAGGTCAAAACCACGATGTCTACTGATTATGTATAAAGACTTTTTATGTATGTTCAATTGTATTTCAGGAAAATGAAGTCTGATATTTTTTAAATTTTCAATTCGTTTTATGTCCCACTTATTAGCATATCCTTTCCTCGTTGGAATTTTGTCTATGCACGAATAAGGATGGTACTGCAAGTCTCTCAAATGCTTTTTAATGTTCCCTTGATCTCTTATCTTGTATTTTTCCCTCAAAAATTCTCTTATTTATGGCTCTGGAACAGGAACAGGTCCATTACTACTTATAATGAATTCAATTATTCCAACTTTAACCTCATTCCATTTTAGGTGATCTCCTTGATTTCTTCGCATATGCTATAAACTAAGTATATTGTATAAAAAAACTTATGTGAAAATTCATTTTATTAAGTGTATAAGGTATTATTTTTGAATAATACCTTATGGTATTCTTTATTAAGAATATCACTTTCTATATTTATATACAATTAAGCATATTACTTTAACTGTGAATAAGATGAAATTAAATTTTTGTATTAGAAAAATTCAGAAAGTAAGATATTCTGTTCTGATTCCCTTGCCCGTGCAGTGGATTAAAAATATGAAATTGGCCAAAGGGAATTCACTAAAGATAGAATTGCAAGATGACCACAGCTTGAGAATGACCCCAGTTCCACAGACCCGCCAAGACTCTGAAGGAACCAGGGAACCAACACCAGACTATAAAAGAGGTGCAGGTAATGAATACAATTACTACAAACAATAAATCATTTTTGGAATGGGCACTGCAGGTGAATGCTCAGTACCCGGATATTTTGGAGTACATGAAGAAGAGCACTGACCCCCTGGGACGAGTCATCGCAAAACGAATTATGCAAACTGCGGGAGGCTACTAAAAATGACTAAAAACTCTCGTCCGAAAGATTTCAGGAGGGCATGAGAATGGATTTTGATTTTGACAGTATTAAATTGTCACCCACTTTTGCAGCTGGAACAATGGTCGAAAAATTGATCACTACCATTCCAATCAGGAAGCCGAATTCAGACGAGTTTTTGAGGGTGAGAGATGATCCTGAATGGACTTTCTCAATGTATGTACTTTATTTGAATGATGGGGAAGAAGAAAAATATATTGTAGCTAAGGAGTTGATTTCCGAAGTAATGGATATAGGAAAGTTAAGGCCTGTGATGATCCACACTTTAATAACGCATACTACAAGGTATTTTTCCTTTCAGACATCCCACTCCCTGATCAAGATGGGAAAGATCATGAATATCACCGAACTAGAAGGGAAGCATATGCAATTGCCACGAAAAAATGGGTTAAGATTAAGGCTATTAAGCCTCTGGCCACTTATGAAATCTTTACGGCAAAAGGTAATTTGCCTGAACCTGTATGGCCCAAAGAACCAAAAACAATAAAAGATACTTTGAAAATTGCTTTCAAAGACAGAATAATTGATGCGCTAGATCATCCAGTTTTGAAGCAACTTAGAGGGGAGCAGTGAAAATGCCCCCTTCTTTTAAAAATATTTTTGTAATAGACTTTGAATTTATCGCTGATTCGGTAGAAAAATCGAAACCTGCGTGTATTGTAGCGCACGAAATCATTTCTGGAGAAACCAAAAAAGTATGGTTAGAAGGAAATGACCCCTTTACCCTTAAGCCACCATACCTGATGGGCGAAACCGATTTATTTGTTGCATATTTTAGCTCGGCCGAGTGGGGCTGCCAGTTGGCTTTAAACTGGCCTTTACCAGTTAACGTGGTTGATTTGTATCCTGAATTCCGAAAAATTACAAATGGGCTACCTGGTATCTCCAAAAGTCTGTTGGGAGCTTGTCAACAATATGGAATCGCAGCCATAGCGGAATCAGAAAAGGAAAGTGCTAGGCAGAGGATAATGCAAGGACCCCCCTATACTGAAGAAGAAAAAACCTACATTATGGATTATTGTGCATCTGACGTAATGGAAACAGCAGAACTATTTACAAAAATAGCAGCAGATAAAAATTTTGATATCGGCACAGCACTTTTTCGCGGTAAATATTGGAGGCAGTAGCTATAATGGAGTATAATGGAATTCCAATTGATATTGAAAGTTTAACAGCTTTAAAGGAAAATTGGACTTCAATTAAAGAAAAATTAGTTCAGGAAATCGACAGCTCTTATGGAGTATACGAAGGTACTACATTCAAGATTTCTAAGTTCGAGCAGTATTTGAGTACAAATGGGATTTCTTGGCTTAGGACTGAGAAGGGGTATTTAGAGCTAAAAGAGGAGACTTTCAAGGACATGGTGAATTCTCATCCTCAGCTCCAGGGATTGAAAGATCTTCGATATATCTTGGGACAATTAAGACTTTCAGATATTCCAGTTGGATCTGACGGTAGAAATCGATGCTTACTTTCGCCATTTGCTTCTCAAAACTGGTAGAAATCAGCCAAGCACAAGTAAATTCATATTTGGGCCTGCAGTATGGCTTAGAAGCCTTATTAAACCCGAAAAAGGCAGAGTGCTAGCTTACATCGATTATTCTCAGCAAGAATTTCTAATAGCAGCTGCTTTGTCAGATGATCCTGAAATGAAAGCCACATATTCCACAGAAGATCCTTATCTAGCATTTGCAAAACAGGCAGGGGCAGTGCCACTGGAAGCAACAAAATCGACTCATAAAGCTGCAAGGGATCTTTTTAAAGCTTGTATGTTAGGGGTTCAATATGGTATGGGACCTGATAGTCTGGCTTTGCGTATTGGTAAATATACCCCTACGCGAAAGAACTACTAAGGCACCACAAGAAAGTTTACCAAAAGTATTGGGCTTGGTGTGATCATGTCCTGGATACCACTCTTCTTTTCAGAAGGATAACTACCTGTTTTGGTTGGCAAATGCACATATTTGGGGGAGAGAAGAAAGAAGGAAGAACAATTAAAAATTTCCCTTGTCAAGCTACAGGTGCGAAAATTTGTAGGAGTCACTATGTCATCCTTCTTGTCGAAAGTAATATCAAAATCATTGCTCCAATCCACGACGCGATTCTTCATCGAATGTGATGAGGAAGAAGCAGATGAGACCATTTTCCGAGCTCAGAAATTAATGACTAAAGCTTCTTCCATAGTCTTGGGGCCTGGAAATTCTATTAAAACGGAAGCGAATATCATTAAATACCCTGAACGATACTCAGATCCTAGGAGGGTCCAAACTTGGAATAGAATCATGAACATCTTGAATAAAATAGAAAATTTGCACATATAAGATTAAGGGTGATTTTGGGTACATTGAAGGGAATTCTGGGTACATATGTACCCTAAAAATACCTACCCCCTCAATATATTATATTACATTATATTATATTATATTATATTATATTCTAAAGTATTTTTAAGAATAATATATGGATGATAAAATGGTCCAAGAAAAAATAAATGGAAATTTTATTCCTGCTATTCCTTGGGAATGGATTCAAAGGTTGCAAGCTCCCATAGGGGAGTATATATTCCGGGTTGCTTTGTATATTTGGTACCAAAAATGTGTAAAAAATCGCCAAAAAATTTGGTGATATCAATTAGCGGAATCAATAATTTTTTTTTCAAAATAGATAGAAAAACTCTCAATAGAGCGCTTCACGAATTAGAAAACTTTAAAATGATTGTAGTCGAAAGACACACTGGTAGAAGTCCAAAAGTAACAATTGAATTTATAGAAAAGTTATTTGGAGAATTGTAGCACAAAGGACTGCATAAAGGGTGATCTGTCTATATTCTTCGAAGGATTGAAGTAAGGGTAGTTCAGTAAGTATAATATATACACAATTTATATTATTTTAAAGTAATAAAATTATTCGAAAAATATCTTAAAGGTACTTACCGTGCTTTAGAAGTCAAATCATGGGGATTGGTTTTGCCGAAAAATGACTTAATTTGGGACCACTGGTGAGACTTTTATCAAGAGTCCTATGATAAATTATTGCCCTACTTAGAAAATGTCTCTAACTGTCTTATAATGGCTCCAATTTGATAGATATAAACCCCGCTTCTATACAGAACGAAACGAACTAAATATTAAATACAATACTAACCAATATTAAGTGTAAAGTAAAAACGGTGAATCTATGGCTCGCCCATCAAAACTTACTCAGGAAATACAAAAAAGAATCGGTGATAATATTTCTTTGGGACTCGCATACTTCGCTTGCTGCCGAAGCTGCAGGAATCACGTATAAAACATTCAATCAATATATGAACGGGGGCAAGACGAGAAATCTGGGAGATATCATAATTTTGCACAATATATCAAGAAATGCAATGCTGATGCTGCTAAAAAACTTTTGGAACGCTTAAATAACGCGGCTGATGATTGTAACTGCCAAGTTTGTATGTGGATCTTGGAAAGGAGATTTCCTGACGAATTTGGAAGACGGGTATACAAAAAAACGAATGTTGTTTCACAGAACAAGAATGAGAATGTTGAGATAAACGTCAATGATGTTGATGAAGTTAGAAAACAAATTTTAGCGAAGTTTGATCGAGTTGGAGAAAGTAATGAGTTTTTAACTCGTCTGAGACTGGACCTACGTAGATAGTGAGAGACCAACCTGTCGTAGAACAAGTATAATCCATTGTAATAAAATCAAGCGTAGCAACAATACCCCTACATAAGCACGTTGATCACCTGGGTAGCCAATAAATTATCTCTTACTCATTGAAAAAACTAACAATTTCATCTTGGATGACTTTCCCACATGATTCATGGACAGCTTTGAGTAGAATTGCAGGATCAATGACTACGATTGCATTCTATCCCTTATCATGCTTTTTTGCTATAAAACCTATGCATCATAATTTAGAAGTTACATAACTTTTAGCACACTGCCAGCAGGACTTGGACAAACAGAAATATCTTCTCTAATTATAAGATGCAATAAGAGATATTTTTATGAAAGTTTATTGCTCATTTTACCGTTCGCAGCGTCCGGTAAAAATACACAATTTATCATTTTAGCTTATTAAGTCATAAAGTTTTATGTAACTATAAACATATATTTATAATTATGACATTACCCCTAGTTGTCGGGCCTCTATACATGCTGGTAACGGTCGCGGTTGTAGCGGTGTTATTCTGGGAAAAAAACATGAGCGAACGCGGTGAATAATCGTACTCGCCGCCTCGGTCGTTGTAGCCGGTTTCCTGCAGTGGGGATTCCTGGATACGACGAATGTACCTACATCAGGTACTACACGGCATCGTTAACGGTGGTATCAACCCTACGCAGGCTTTCAAAGTAGTGCTGATCTGGCCTCCTCATTGATCTTAGGGAGGCTCTTCTGCGGCTACATATGCCCGCTGGGCGCAGCTCAGGAGCTTGTCTCTAAGCTCGTGAAAAAACAGGTTCATATCGACGTTGGGTTTTCAGAGGTGATAAGGGCGGTATTCTTCGTGATCTTCATCGTACTCGGTATAGGGATCGCCTCGATAATCCATTTCAACCCGTTCAACCTGGTCTCGCCCTCCTGGCACCTTCAGCTCCTGGTGCTCATCATTGTTGTCGCAGCCTCTGTATTTGTGTATCGACCCTGGTGTACTCTCTTGTGCCCCTTCGGCTTCCTCATGAACCTGACATCTAAGTTTAGCATCCTCAAGCTCGGGTTGAACGAGAATTGCATCAACTGCGCCGTCTGCGCGAAGAAGTGTCCCACGGATCAAGCTAATAAGAACAGCACGATGGCCGAATGCTACTGGTGCAGCCGGTGCCTCAACGTGTGTAAAAAAGATGCGATCGTAATGGAAGTACCTAGTCGGGTCTCCAAGTTATTAAACAAGAATTCTAAACATTAATAGTTCCTTTAAAATCCACGAATGACTTTAATAGTTCCATGATAAACTTCGTTGATATTACCAAAATTTCTACCAAGGCTCTTTAGCTCCAGGTTGTTCTATCTGTTTTTGATTTAAGATAGTCTTCTCCAAGAGTACTGCCTAGGCTTGCATCGTCTCAGTTAGTTTCTCTATTTGGATGTCCTTCACTTTGAGTTGATCCAGTGGGTGTCTTTGCACAACCCACAGTGGAACGAAGAGTCGTAATTTATTCAGTCGAATACCCCGCAGCTTGCTCGGGGATGAAAACTTCCTCGATAACCGTTGTTAAATAATAAATTTATATTTTTTGCTACATTTGTACTGTAAATGGAACTAAGACCTGCAAATCATTGTATATATAAAATAAGACACCACATGGTTTTTTTGTGTGAAGTACCGTAAAAATCTTTTTTTAGGGACAGAACTCATCAACTTTTTGAAAAACGTATGCTTTGAAATTAGTGAAAGATACTGTTTTGAGTTTGATGTAATTGGTAGTGATGGTGATCATGTACATTTTTTTGTTGGAGCTGAACCAAAGTATTCTCCTTCTTCAAAAGTCATGCAAATTATAAAAAGTATTACAGCAAGACAAATCTTTAAACAATACCCTGAAATAAAAAAACAGCTTTGGGGTGGTGAACTGTGGAGTGATGGAGGCTACATTGGAACTAGGAGATGGAAAAACTTAGATGTTATCAAAAACTATGTTGAAAATCAGGGAAACAAGGAAGAAGAAGAAGCATATCAGCAAATGAAAATACTCGATTTTTAATAGCCATTACAACCAGAGCGGGGGCGCGAACATACCCCGTTGCTTGCAGTGGGGGGCGCCAGCGCAACTTTCATTTAATAGGACAAACAGGCCTTGTAACCGATGGGAGCAAGGGAATAGAAAGAGCTATCTGCCTCGATTTGACAAAAGAAAGAGTAAACATCGTAATTGCAGCAAGGATTGATAGTGAAATAAAAGAGACAATGGATAAGTTAAGAAATGACGAAAATTTAATTTCAAGTATTTATGCACAGATATTGTCTTCGATAGTTATTTGAGAAATGGACTTACAGAGCCATTTCTTAGCACAGCCTTCTATTCTTTTAGAGTCCCAACAACCGTAGAATCCTTAAAAACCTCAGGCCCATGGGGCGCTTCGTCCATGGTTTCAGTAAGATCCTGTCCAGCATCATGAAGGCCCTGATGGACGCCATCTTCCCATAAATAACTATTAGTGACATCATAAACTTGGCCTTGATAGGCAATGTAAATCTTTCCATTTTTGCCGTTGTAATCTGCAAGCTCTTCAAGTGTGTATTCGTTCATTTTTCAGATCTCCATTCCAATTTCTAACCTTAATATGACATATAAAAATAAATACCCTTACTTTTGTTTAATTGGTTGCATGAATATAAAAACATAAATAAGAGCATTACCTACTATTACTAACAAGAATGTATCCGTTTTTATCTAATCAACGGTTGCTGTTCAATTCTTTTACATTTGTATTTGGTTAAGGTACAAAATGTCAAAAAATGTTATTTTTATGCTATAAATTAAAGAATTTTATTAGAAAATCTCTATACTTGGTATTCAAAGTTAGCATAAAATTCATTAACCGGTGACAATAAATGATAATTTAGGACGATGGCTTATACGTGGCACAAGCACATCTGTAGTAACATTATTATATTTATTTACAAATATATATTTGAATCTAAGCACTAGTTTTTGTGTTATCCAATTTCTCATAATTATTGTCTCTTTAATCTGGACTCCAGATACTCCTTTAAAACGGTGGCGTTATTAAAATCTTCATTTTTTGCAGCATAGAGCAGAGCCAGGTCAGTTTCTTTTGCTTTTCCTATGAGTTTTTGTACATACTCTTCCTTTAGCTCCAGTTCTTTAAGATAGCATTTTCTAAACTCTTCCCATTTTTCAGGATCGTGGGAAAACCATTTTCTAAGCTCGTCTCCAGGAGCTATCTCCTTTAACCATAGATCAAGCCTGACTTCATTTTTGCGAAGTCCCCTGGGCCAAAGCCTATCCACAAGTACCCTGAATCCATCCTGGTCAGATGGCTGTTCGTAAATCCTTTTCAGTCGAATCATCTGCTTCCCCTCTTTTAACTTGGCTTTCAAAGATGTACGAAAAGTGTATCGTTAGATAACTAAAAATCTGTAATTCCTAACGAAAATAAATACAAAAATGGTTTTATTGATGACAAAAATTAATAGCTATGATAGTGGTATGTAAATATAACCCTAAAATATCATGACGTTGACAGGCTCTAAGCATATCTATTTTAAAATTTAAAAAATCCAGAAAATCAACTAAAATCGATATGAAGCAGATTATTGTTTTGGTTAAAATGATAATTATGCAGTCAATTGTTATCGTTTTTTCGCAACCTTTGAAAGATGAGTTTAATTATTTAAACATTTTTCTGGATGTATTTATCTCCTTTATGTATACCATGGACTGTGAAACGAGCGGCCACATTATCCCCCTCGGCAATCATATCCTCAATTGTAACGTTAAGGTGCTAAAAGGTTGCTCTGCACGTAATGATGACTTCATGTATCCCCTTGATTCCTGGAGACGCAGGAAGAGGCGTATGCATAAAAAAATCCGGTGATAGCAGCTCATCAGCAGCATTCAGGTTTCCCTTCAATGGTCCAAACTCAATAAATTGACGAACTATTGCTTTGTTTTCTTCTGGAGACATGTTTTCCTCATCTGTGGTTTTTATTTGTCCTGTTTTAATCTCATTATTGGCTAGATTTATCTGTGAAGCGATTTTTAGTGATGTGTGCCTTCTACCACCTCTATTCCTGCATCTTTAATTGTCTTTCGGATACTATCCAGATTGGGGCATTTGGGGTAAGCGTCTTCCATAAGCATGCCGGAACTTAGATGCACAACATCCAGACCATGTTTTATAAGAGTATTTACCAGACGGTACACTCTCCTTCCAGAGCACCCTCCACATGTGAAAAAGGCGATTATCTGCGTGTCTTTATCGTAAGCCTCAAAGTGAGACTTCCTCTCGTTGAAAGCCTTAAAGCAGCCTACTCCGGGGCAGGTTTCAGAGATGATATCAAAGCGGACGACAGCTATCTTTTTAGAGCTTGGTTCTTCGATCATTATCCTACAATCCATTTTGCGTAGTCAGTATTACAACAAGCGTGTGGGTTCGGCTTGCCTTGGGACTTTAACGACAAGTACTCTAAAGATTCCATTTTCGGGATTCATAAGACGGTGGGGAATCTTTGCGGGGCTTTCGATTAGCATATCCCTGCTGACTTCTTGTGTTTCGTCCCCGATCTCAACAACACCTTTTCCCTCAAGAACATAAAAGAACACATCCACGGGTGTGATATGCTTTTTTAAGGCTTCCCCAGATTTGAGTTCTATGTGCACTGCCTGGGCATGTTCGGTATCATAGAGCATGCGAGAACTCACATTGTGAGTATTAGGCTTTTCCGGTGAGGATTTCATCTCTACAACTTTCATATTATTGTCTCCATTTAACTGTAAGTTTCCATGTTTTGAATGCATTCTAAATATTTTTCCATCAATTTGTTTCTTTTACTCTTCCTTTGCTTTTCTTCTTCAGACTCCTTCTTTTCTCTATGCTCACGCTTGGTTCAGAAGTACGTTCATGTCCTCTTCGACTGTCGTGTGAGGCTTAATGTTGAATTTCTCAACCAGCACTTTAAGGACTTTCGGAGAGAAACAGGCCGGAAGTGTCGGACCGAGAGTGATATTATTTCCGCCAAGGCTAGAACACCTTTTTCTCCGCATTCCATGACAAGGCCTATGAGGTCTTGTAATCCCAAGCTGTCATCTGTGATCGAAACCAGCCCTTTTTCTATGAACTCGAAGATTGCTTCGTCCTTATATCCTAAAACATAAGCATGGTGTAAATAAGCAGCCATTCCCTTCAAACCGTAGGTCAAAAGTTCCCTGAGTGACCTGATATCCTCATCCTGCGTGGAGTGAACAGCAACATCTAGGCCTTCTAAGCTTTCAGGGGTAACTGTAGCCACTGTAGGAAGATCTTTTTCAGCAGCCAACTTCTCTATAGGAATTTTTGCTCTAATCGCATCTCTGAGATTAAATCCTTTTATAATAAGGGATTCAATTGCTTGTCTGTCAAAATTAGTATTCGTAAGAGTAGCAAAGAAGCTGTCCAGTACAAACCTATCTGTTGCTTCCTCATTAAGACCCACAGATCTAGCTTTAAGATTATAGAAAGAGATACTTTTGAGAACATAGATCAGTTTGTTCTGAAGATCTGCAACTTCTCCTTTTTTGTCATATACCCCGTTTTTCGTACAACCTATTAAGTTAAACGTTTCCTGACATTGATTACAAAACATATTTTATGACAAGTTGCCTGCAAAGCAAGCAACTGCATAAGTCCTCCCTCATATCTCAAGTTTCCGTTTATATGTTGTCAATATTTCTGGACCATCCTCTCCCACAACAACAGTATCCTCAACTCGCACTCCGAACTTTCCTGTATATAGCCCGCAATTTCCAACTGCTAAAACAGCATTTATAGGGAGAGATGGAGTTTCTTTTTCTCCGTGGAAAAAAGCATGACCTGGTGGAAGAGGAGCTTCCTCAAATTCGATTCCCACTCCATGTATAGGTGGACCAAATATATGGTCGCCATGCCCAGCATCCTGAAGAACAGCATGCATTGCTTTTTCAAGATTACCTATATCGGCTCCGGATTTTACTTTTTTAATGGTTTCCTGTTGTGCTTTAAGATATATATCATAAGCCTTCTGTTGTTCTTTATTTGGTTTTCCAATGCAAACAGTCCTACATATATCAGCGCTGTATCCATTAACGATTGGATGTATATCGATCATCACAAGGTCACCACTATGGATTTTTCTGTTTGATGGAAGCCCATGAGCAATATTTGTTCGGGGACCTGAACAAACATAAGAGCGCCAAAAATCCTCAGCTCCTAACTTGCGCATTGTGTATTCGGCTTCACCAGCTACATTTGATTCGGTCATGCCGGATTTTAGAGATTCAACTGCAGCTTTCATCCCTCCATCAGCCACTATCGCAGCGTTTTTCATTAATTTTATTTCTTCTTTGTCTTTGACCATACGAAGTTCTGACATGATATGAGTGCAGTCCTTGACCGCGATTTCATTAGGTTTGGCATGTGGATGTGTCAACATCCCCATCATTGATTGTGTCAGAAAAGTATATTCGAGACCCACTGTTCCTTTATCGATTTCAAAATCTTTAAAATCGTGGGCTATAGAATGAATCATTCCTACTTCATTTTCAAATCCTGTTATATGATCAAAGACTGCAAGTTCTTTGACATCTTCAATATCTGTTTTTGGCACACCAAGCGCAACTTCTCCATCCTGTGTTACCATAGCAAAAGAACATAGTCGCCCATCACCAGTTAGATAAAACATATTAGACGGCTTAGCAAGAAGCAGAGCATTTAGTCCCTCTTTTTTCAAAAGGCTGCTGCACTTTTTTAAACGTTCTCTACAAGTCTTATGATTCATTTAAATACCTCCTTTTATAAAATATGAAAACTTTAATGGACATATATTTTAGCAGATCGTATATGAACTTATTAATATACAAAAAACAAAATTCGTTTATGGAAAGAATCAAGCCATTAAGATAATCAATAATAGAATTTACTCGATTAAACTGGGAGATCCAATGGAATTTAAAGATAATGTCATTATGATTCCACTCTATGATAGATATGGTAGGAAAATATGCTGAATTATTCTAATTATGTTTGATATCCATGTAAAAAATATGAATGTCAACAAATTTCAAGATTGTTTTTTCTAACTTAAATACTCTTTATTTAATCATTTCCTGAGCTTTTCGAATATTAGCTATAGCTTCTTTTTTTATCTCGATCATCTTTTCCATATCACATATTTTCATTTCTAAAACTTTTATTATCATATCCATTCTCATTACTGCGACTTTCTTTTTTGTTCTTCGGTCAGAAGTTCCCATGTTTGGATCATCACAGTCTGTATTATTGGATCCTTTCCTGTTAGATTGTGCATGTTTAGCTACTCCTATTATGTGTAATTTTTTTAATACCAGTATATTAGAGATACTGCTTTATATATCGAATAGTTTCTATGTTTATACTATGAAAGACTGCACAGTCTATAAAACTATGAATATAATTGGGAAACGATGGACGATTCATATACTTCTTGAACTGCACAAAGGGGAAGAGAAGGAGAAACGTTTTAACGAGCTAAAAAGAAAGCTCGGGTACATAACCCCAAAAATACTTTCAGAAAGGCTGACAGAACTAGAAGATGAAGGTTTGATTACAAAGAAGGTCGACGACTTGGCAAATCTCCCAAAATCTGAGTATTGCCTAACTGAAAGTGGAGTTGATTTTGTGAAGATAATACAGGCGATTAAACGCTGGGGATTGAAGTGGAAATTCCAAAATGAAGAGTGTGAGAAGGCTATTTGCATGTACTGTGACCACTGAGAGAGACGAATGCAAATAAAGAAACCAAACAAAGAAGTATAGTTGATTGTAATAGAGAAGATTGAAAGTTATCGGTTTAATTCAGTATTATGGCGTATAATTCTTAAACATTATAGAACTTGCACAGTTGGAATGAAAAATCGATGGCATTAAACCTGTAGCTTCAGTTCTAATTTCCGACCTGAATTATGAATACCGGATTTCTACAAAGCTGCATTTCACACTTATAGGTGCACTGATATAAACAAATTTCATATGCAACCTATCTAAAAGTCTATAGGCTCTCAGCCTTTTGTATCCTACTCTTAGGTCTCATTGTTGTTATTGTTTATCCACTAATATATGATTAATATTTTTACCACCTTTTCTAAAACAAGGCTTTTGATTGTGATTATATACTCGTAATTCTCCTAAAGATTCAATACTGCCCGGGATTTGAAGATCTTAGTCTCTTAAATTCGAATATTGGTTTAGTTATGGATACCGATTTCTATTTCGAAACTCTCATTATTTAATACATTGAAACAAATGATTGTATAGCATAAGAAATAGGACTTCTGTTGTTGAGGATTAAATTGAGTATATGCAACCTTGTCAGAATCATTGAGACTTAAATAATTAAACATTTACTGCTTCTGTTTTTGATTCAACTGCGTAAGTCCTAAAGAGAAATAATTGGTAATAAAAAGAATGCTTCCAAAACTGAGCATTAACAGTTTCTCAAGTAGCTTCACGGATAGTTAAACGAAAATCGGTTTCTGCTTTTTGAGCTTTTTTGTTGGAAATTCAAGAGACTCGGAGCTTTCATCTACAACGAAAGAAAAGTTATAAAATAATCTTTAAAGTCACTATAAAAGGAGTAAATATATGCGAATTCTTGTGCTCTACACAGGCGAACTTGGGAGAAAAGTTATCCAGAACCTGATTAACTCGAGCAATTTCTGCGTTTCCTGTGGAGATCTTTGCAACCATTGCAGGCAAGCCAGGAAATCATATGCAAACATGATTGTAGGAATTCATGAATTTCCTGATAACCTGCCCGAGTTCATAGAAGAAACAGATCAGTACATTCCGAAAGGGCTGCCGGAATGTGATCTGATACTTGCAATTGGAATTCATCCGGATCTTCTTGCAGCCCTTCCAGATGTGGTAAAGAAAACTAAGGCAAAAGCCGTAATTGCACCTGCTGAGGACTCTAAAAAAACTCCTGCAGGAGTTCTTGAGCAGCTCAGAAAAGAATTTGAGGCTATGGGAATTGAGTTTGCGGGGCCAAAACCCTTCTGTTCCCTTGAAAAAACCGGAAAACCTGTTATAGATTCGTTTATTGATCTCGGTTTCGGAAAGCCGGTGCTCAGGATCAAAACAAGTCCTGATGGAAAGATGTTCATAGGAGCAGGGGTAATTAGAGATGCTCCCTGCGGTTCTACATGGTTTGTGGCAAAAAAGCTCGGTTGGTCAGATATCCCTGGGTATAAAGAAACGATTTCAGGCGCACATCACTCCTATCCCTGTACTGGAAGTATGGACAAAGATCCTCAAATCGGGGATACTATCCTGCACAAGGCTGGGTATATTATAAGGGAAGCAGTTGAAGATGGAATGGAGTCTGAAAAGAAGGAAACGAGCTACAGTCTGCAGTCTGGTGGATAAACTCTCAAGCTTTAGTTTCTGGAAATTGAGTTCTCATTATCAAAGTTCTCTTATCGAAACTCTCTCCTTATATGAACTGATATCGTATGAGAAATGGTATTCTAAATACACCGCTGCTAAAAAAATATTTCTATTAACAATATCACTAAACCTTACATGTTTTAGGAAAATGAAATAGTTGATGAGACTGAATTAAAAAAGAAGGAATATGTTGAATAATCAATTTTAAAGGTGAACAAATATGTTTTGTAATCAATGCCAAGAAACATTTAATTCACAAGGTTGTACGAAAAATGGAGTATGCGGCAAAAAAGGGGAAGTTGCAGACCTCCAGGATAGACTTCTCTATGTCCTCAAAAGCATTGCATTCTATAACCTGAAAGCTAGATCTGTGGGTCTTAATGAGGAAGCAACAGATAGGTTTGTACTGGACAGCTTCTTTGCTACTCTTACGAATACTAATTTTGACAGACAAGCAATTGAATCCCTTATTATAAAAGGATTTAATCTCAGAGATGCGATTAGAGCAAAAATTCCTATAGAGAAGTTGGCTGCTGAAAAAGATCTTCCTACAGTGGCTACAGTTACCCCTGAAAGCTTAGAAGGCCTAGATGTTGCTGTTCACTCCACGCAGGATGAGGATATCAGGTCACTCAGGGAACTTTTGACCTACGGTTTGAAGGGAATGGCTGCTTATTTACACCATGCTTATGTTTTAGGATATAAGGACGAAGCAATCTTCGAGTTCATAGAAAAAGGGCTGGTTTCGATCACAGATGACAGCTTGGGATTACAAGACCTCATAGGCCTTGTCATGGAATGCGGAGAAAAAGGTGTTCTAGCTTTGGCCCTGCTTGATAAAGCCAACACTGAAACATATGGAAACCCTGAGCCGACCGTTGTCAATATCGGTGTGAGAGATAGGCCCGGAATTCTTATCAGTGGGCACGATCTACGGGATCTTGAACAGCTCCTTGAGCAGACAAAGGGTACTGGAATAGATGTTTATACCCATGGAGAAATGCTGCCTGCTAACTCATACCCTGCTTTCAAGAAGTATGACAACTTCATAGGCAATTATGGGAGTGCCTGGTGGAAACAGAATGAGGAGTTTGAGAAATTCAATGGACCTATTCTGATGACGACAAATTGTGTAATCCCGCCAAGAGATTCATATCGAAACAGGATTTACACTACAGGAGTAGTGGGCTTTGAAGGACTTATCCACATATATGAAAAAGAAGAGGGGACAAAAGATTTTGCTCCTCTGATCGAACAGGCAAAAACAAGCAAGCCCCCAGAACAGCTGGAAAGCGGAACAATTGTTTGTGGCTTTGCGCACGAAGCGGCCCTATCAGTTGCAGATAAAATCATAGATGCGGTAAAAAGCGGGAAAATCAGCAGGTTCATGGTTATGGCAGGCTGTGATGGAAGACACAAGGAGAGGTCCTACTACACTGAATTTGCAAAAGCCCTCCCAAAAGACACTGTTATTATGACCGCGGGCTGTGCCAAATACCGCTACAACAAACTGAATCTTGGCGACATCGGTGGAATCCCGAGAGTTATTGATGCTGGACAGTGCAATGATTCTTACTCGCTTGTGGTAATAGCCCAGAAACTTGCGGAAGCCTTTGATCTCAAGGACATAAACGACTTGCCTGTATCCTATAATATAGCTTGGTACGAACAAAAAGCAGTTCTCGTCCTACTTACTCTCCTAAGCCTTGGAATAAAAAATATCACCCTTGGGCCTACCCTTCCAGCCTGTATATCTCCGAACGTTCTTAAAGTGTTGGTAGATAATTTCAACATCAGACCAAGTACAATGGTCGAAGAAGACATGAAAATACTTTTGAATCAAGTATGAGCCTGGGGAAAATCGGGGGAATCTGAGGGAGAAAAGCAAATAGCTTGTTTCAAGCTTTGGCTCTCTATGTTTTTGATCGCAAGCTTCTATACTAACAATTTAACAGAGAATGAAGGATGGAAAAAGAGTACCTAGATCTTCAATTTGCTGAAAATGGATTCTATCGTGCTTATTCGCTTGCATTGAAAGTGGCAGGTAGCAATAAGGGTACAATTGCAAGAGTTGAAAAAATACGCACTGAATCGGATCTAAAAGAATCGGAACTCTACATAGAATTGCAAAGTGCAATTAAAGTAGCTAAAGCATATGCATCTCAATCTGTGATACAAGCTGATAATGGCAAGGAAAGAAGTGATAAAATTGAAAAGAATATAGAACTTCTGAGAAAACAATATGCTACCAAGAAGAGTACAGTATTCGATGCAGCAACAATCAAACTTCGGGCTATCGCTCTTGGTCGTTGAGTCTAGGTACATGGAAATCATTTCTTCAGCAAATATATTATCGTTGATTCCTGATAGCAGAAAGCAACTGATAACGTTGCTGCTCGTCTTATAGCTCGGAGTATACATCAGAACCAGTCTATGAAGTTACCACTACAAGCAAGCCAATAACTATGACAGGTATAGACATATTTCGAGTATCAAGTTGGGATTTTACTAAAATAGGACTTACGCACTTGAGGCACAAAAATAAGTGGAAAAGACATTTATGGTTAAAATGATCTTTTAGACAGTTATATGTCCAATGCTATTGATTTTTTCAGTTCAACTCGTAGATTCTAAGGTAAAATTTGTGTACAATAACCTTGAATGGGATTGGTTTTATGGTAAAACGAATGATCGTAAAAATTGACGAAGAAAAATGCACAGGCTGTGGGAAATGTGTCGCACCCTGTGCAGAGAGTGCTATTAAAATCATTAACGGGAAAGCGAAGGTTTTATCCGAAGAACTCTGTGACGGCATGGGTTTCTGCATTGGAATCTGTCCTGAGGGTGCAATCTCAGTTGAAGAAAGATATACCATCAAATTTAATAGAGAAAAGGCAGCAGCTCAACCCCAGAAAAAAGATATCTTCATCCACTGCTTCTCCTGCGGAGCTGGAGAAAACACTAATTACCTCCTGCCTCTTAGACACAAAATGGAAAGTCTTTGGGTATGTACCCGTTGCCTTCCAAAGCTAATCCATGGTTAATAGATATCCAAACCCTATTGCCAAAGTAGTCAATCAAACTATTTATCTTATTCTTTAGAGTCAATAAAATGGTTCCGTTGCAAAAATAATTTTTCTGTAATTTGTGGCTATAATTCTTGCCTTTAAATGTTATTTTTCTACTTAATGAGAGTACTCAAATTTCCTAATTGTGAAGGTTTTTGCTGATTTTGCAACAAAGCCAGATTTTTTGCAACGGAACCAATTTTGGTGTGTAGAAGCATATGCATATTTCCTAATCTATACCTACGATAATTATCAGGAAAGAAATATGATAAATGAGAAAATAATTTTTCTGACTCAAGAATACTACCCTTGGCATCCAAAAAAAATCTCATCTTTAGTGTTTTGAAAATACTTTATAGTGCACTAATTATAAAAATAGAATCTTATAATTCGTCTGAAGCATAATTTTCAACAAGTTGAGGAATAATCTATTGATATGGTGATTTAAACTCCACCATAGGCTTCTAATGAGCTCACACCGTTTATATGTATTTCCAGCTTTCTGTCTGGATACTTTTTAACATGCCATCTATGACTTTTCGGATAGAATCTAAGCTATAAGCATATTCACTTTTGACGCAAGCTGAATCTCTTTCAAATGCATGGACTAGTTGAAGGATGGTGAAACTTTAATCTAGCATGGCTGATATTAGGTAAAAGAGAAGATTCCTTTGAGTTTTCGCTTACCTGGAGATAAAAATGAAACAGATCTATAGTTTTGTCATCATAAACCGTAACCAGACTTAACCAGTTACATACTGTCAAACAGAAATTCATAATTCTGAGAGATATTGAATGGATATATTCTACTTACTGTCTTGCAAAGTCAAGAATAAATACATAATTATTATGTTACTAAAGAAATATTATTTACTTTTCAAGTAATAATAAACAAAGGCTGTAAACAATACAGGTATTTATGGTAGTTGTTGTTAAACTGCTTCATATCTGAAGTGTTAAAAATATCTGAATTTTTTAAAGCTTATAAACCAGAATCTCAACATGATAGATTTAGAATTCAATAATTTGCTAAAGAGGATATGCATGAGATTTGATCCAGAAAAAATAAAAAGAGATGCAAAAGAGAACTTCGATCTTACATGGAACAAAGGTAAAAAACTTATCCGGACCCCTACCCTGAATGAACGCTATCCTAGAATCGCTTTTAAATTTGGAAAGGAACATCCTGTTTACGCCACCATCCAGAAACTAAGAGATGCCTATCTTAGAATGGGCTTTGAAGAGATGATGAACCCTTTGATAGTAGATGATAGAGAGGTTCATAAACAGTTTGGAAGCGAAGCCCTAGCAGTCCTTGACCGCTGTTTCTACTTAGCAGGCCTTCCTCGTCCTAACGTTGGAATTTCCGACGAGCGTATTGCACAAGTAACTGCGATACTCGGGAACATTGGTGACAATGGGATAGATAAAATAAGGCAAATTCTCCATGCATACAAAAAAGGAAAGGTTGATGGAGATGATCTTGTTCCCGAAATTTCTGCGGCTCTTAAAGTTTCAGACTCCATTGTTGCCAATATGATTGACAAAGTTTTCCCGGAATTTAAAGAGCTTGTGCCACAGGCAAGCACAAAGACACTTCGCAGCCATATGACAAGTGGGTGGTTCATTTCCCTTGGTGCACTTCTCGAAAGAAAAGAACCTCCATTCAATTTATTTTCTATAGACCGTTGTTTCAGGAGAGAACAACAGGAAGATGCTTCAAGGCTAATGACCTATTATTCAGCTTCCTGCGTAATCATGGATGAAGATGTTATCGTCGATCATGGAAAGGCCGTTGCAGAAGGGCTTCTTACCCATTTTGGCTTTGAAAAATTCCTTTTCAGGCCTGATGAGAAGCGCAGCAAATACTATGTTCCTGACACCCAGACCGAAGTATTTGCCTTTCATCCGAAACTTGTAGGCTCTAACTCAAAGTATTCTGATGGCTGGATCGAGGTTGCAACTTTCGGGATTTATTCCCCAACAGCTCTTGCAGAATACGATATCCCATATCCTGTCATGAACCTTGGTCTCGGGGTGGAGAGACTGGCAATGATCCTCCACGATTCCCCGGATGTTCGTGCTCTGACTTATCCGCAGATCCCTCAGTACAGTGAGTGGGATATGTCGGATAATGAGCTTGCAAAACAAATCTTTGTAGACAAAGTGCCTGAAACTCCTGAAGGGCGTGCGATTGTAGATGCAATCGTTTCACAGTGTGGATTACATGCAGAAGAGCCAAGCCCTTGTTCATTCCCTGTTTGGGAAGGAGAAGTATGTGGCAGAAAAGTAAAAATTTCCATAATAGAGCCTGAAATAAACACGAAACTTTGCGGCCCTGCAGTTTTCAACGAAGTTGTAGCTTATCAGGGAGATATCCTGGGAATCCCTAACATCAAGAAATGGCACAAAGCCTTTGAAAATCACTCTGCAAAAGCAGGCATTAGTTTCATTGAAGCTTTTGCCGCCCAGGCTGCCAGGGAAATTGAAGAAGCGGCAATTTTCGGACCAAATGAACATATTGTGAGGGTAAGAATTGTCAAAGTTCCCTCGGAAGTCAACCTGAAAATAGGTCCTCTTGCCCAACGCTATATCACTGGCAAAAAGAAAAAAATAGATATTAGAGGCCCTGTTTTCACATCTGTGAAAGCGGAATTCTTGTAAATAATCATTAAAGAAAAGCAATAAAAAGGGATAAAATGGATTGAATAGTAGCAAATCCCTTTTCGATCTTGTTCTTGAATTATTTATTTATGTATTTATTTATATATTTATTTATTTATTACTTCGTGAATGCGGAGGTTCACGAATATCCAATCCTTCAGGTTGGAGGATGATGTGGATCCTAGTTTCACTTTTTCCTCGTTTAACTCTTTAAATCATCGCTTCTTTGTAGAATGAATTTGTTTTTGGTATTATTCTAGGGTAGTGCCACCAACATCTGAAAGGGCTGGAGATGCATTGTAATTGAACAGCTTTAGCACTTGCTTATGGTCAGACCACCTATCACATAGTGTTAGTGCTCAGCTATTAATACAATACAGAGGATTCTGATAAACCATATACATTCGAATATTGGGGGGTTTAAGTCTCTTAGAATTGATTTTCACTCATGATAATTCTTACTGATTTCGATCTTAAAGAGAAATCTGAAAGTCTTCAGCCAGTTGGAGAAATAATTGCTAAATTGATTCCTTAACTGATTGGAAGACTTTCGTATAATTTTGGAGTCCATATTTTTTAACAAAACCGTTTCTAAGGCAGACATGAAGCTGATGTAATCATTATGCTTAAAATGCTTTTTTTGGAACAGCAAGGTAATAGCCCTCGATTTTGAACTTGAGATACAATGTATTGATCGAGTCTCTTTCAGGAAATTTCTTGGTTTTCCGGAGTATTACCAGACAGTACCACATTGTTGTCATTCGGAAAAAGAATTGTTGATGACTGCAAAGAAGAAGAAATATGTGGGCAGTTAAAAAGCCAATTTAATTGCCTTGTTTGAAAATAAAAACGGGTAATAATTCAGTGCACTACTTTTATCCATTCAGATCCTGGACATGCAAAAGAGGATAAACCTTTAGAAGTGAAGCAAAAACAAGGAGAAACAGGGATGGAACCTGGATATAAAAGAATGTTAGGTTACACTTTGGATATAAACTTCATATCATAATGTACAGAGATTATGAGCTTATCAAAAGATTCAAAACAGCGATTTAATACTTCGTACTCAGTAGATTTCTTTGAAAAAAATGAAGTAGTTTACAGAGATAGAGGATACTTTGAAGCAAAATCAAGAAGTTATGATGAAACAATGAAGAGAGCAGTAAAAGAAAATTCTCTGAGAATGAGTGATATATTAAGAAACAAGAGGATAAGCTAAAAAAGAGCTCAAATGGAAAGAGTTTATGCAGTAACTAAAAAGATATTCAAAGCAGGAAAAAGTTTTTTTACTACTGTTCAAAGAGTGAATCTGAAGATGTCATATAGAACTTTTTGTTATATATCTACTAATTGATTACATTGAAAATAAAAAGAGCACTATTAAGGATGGTGAAAGCTACCTTTGAAATTAAAGAATAATGAATAGGAAAAGAAAAAATTGGGTCAAATACAGAAATTAACGAGAAAGATTTGACAGGATTACTAGCAAAGAAAAAAGTGAGAGGTAAATTGGAATGCTATAGAATGTTTCCAAATTTATTCAAGAGTATTTTGATAAAACCTCTGATTTTTCGCGAGTCATTTATATCTCATTTATAAGTAGATGATTAAATTTAGGGGTTTATCGAAATACTCTGTAATATAAAAGGAATAAGGAAAAAAAGACACTTTAAACCATACAAATGCATAAATCCTAGCCAAATTATAGTCAACGCACAAGTTAAGTATATTTTTGAGCACCCTCTCCGATATAGAATCATATTTAAAGTATTTAGAACCCGTTCATATCATATAGTGAGGTTTGCGGTGGTCCACTTTTTCATTAAAACTATAGTCAAAGAATGAATTAAGTGAATTTTGAACGTAATCCTTAAAATAGAACAATATTTTAGAGAGTATGGAAATTTTATGTAATGACTATAAGCTATATAGAAGTTAGGGATACTCTTATTGCCTGCGATGTTACACCAGATATAGGCATTATCAGAAGTCTACCCGGTAATTGACGAATTGTGATAAAGTGAAACCTTTACTATATAAATTTACTGCCCCCAATTCCCGGAAAACTATGGAAAGATGACTGTGGTCTACCATGAAATTGGCTCTTGTCTTCCTGGCTGACCTAAGAATCTTTGAAGATCATCTAAATCAAGAGGAGTGTTGCAATTCAGAATTTAGAGGGGATTTCTCGAACAGTACGTCTCATACAAAGAGCTGATCAATACATAATCTCCCTCTCCTAAAATATATAATACTTCCAAATATTCTTAATATTCTCAAGATTTTCAGAGAAGTTGTGATTAACAAAGGAAAAATCGAGAAATTTGCAAATAAAATACTAAAGTTTTCATAAACAGCGCGTAATTATAAATAGGAATAATTTGATTTCAACGGCCGTAATCTGTGCAGCTTCCTGCGGCAATAAGTAAGTAAAAATTTAGAGTACCGCCAGAGAAGAGTTACCTAAAATTTAATACTTTTTCCGAGGGAAAAGTAGAAATAAAGTTTTTTCTCCACTCGGTTGCCTCTTAATTCGAAAGAATTAACGAGGGCATCCACTTTTAGCAGGGATGCATCTCCCCTCAAGATCTTTTGAGGCATTCCTCAAGGCTTTTGATACATAGCTTGGGAAGCAAATGAGGTAATAGACAATGGGAACTAGTAATACTGAAGCTGAAAGCAATATGAATTTTGAGACAATTTTTGTAGGACGCTCAAATGTGGGTAAGTCCTCCTTGATCAGGGAACTTTTTGGGTTCAAAGTGAAAGTGGGGAAACGGCCAGGAGTTACCCTTCGTCCAACGCACTCTCAGATATCAGATTTACTTATTACCGACATGCCTGGCTTCGGCTTCATGAGTGGAGTAAAGGATAGAAAGCAGGATATAGTGAAGGATAAAATCGTACACTATATAGAGGATAACGCCAAAAGGATCAAATTTGGGATTCTGGTAATAGACGGTCCTTCATTTCCAGAAATAGTATCCCGTTGGCACTCCAGGGAACAGATTCCTATCGATGTTGAGATGTTTGATTTCCTCAGAGAAGTTGGGATAGATACTCTTATTGCTGCAAATAAGATGGACAAGGTCAAAGAAAGCGAGTATGATCCCCTTCTTGATGAGATTGCAGCCCTCCTTGACCTTGCTCCCCCCTGGCAGAAATGGAAGCACTTGATTGCTCCAGTAAGCGCCAAAAAAGGATATATCAAGACCTTAAAGGTCCTCCTTCGAGACAGGCTGCACGAAATGAAAAGGGATGACCTTTTCAAGTATGTTTGATCTTTGAGATAATAATTTTCGGTAAAAGCCTTGTTCTTAGCACTTTTATCTATCAGAAAAATTAATGTTTCCTAAGTCTGGAAGGACAAGCTCTTTTCGGATAAAAACAAAAAATTAGCTGGGAGCAAATATTTTGAAAACTGATTATGGATCTCATTCACCTTGTGATTAATTTTCATCTTTTCGCCAAAAATCAGTTTACAGCTTCCAAAAATTTTATCAAATCTATATCGAACCTATCGGTTTCCAACCCATAAGCCAAAAGAAGATCTTTAAGTATTGAGGTTTAGTTCAATTTTAGCATTTTTGCGATCAATTTTTTTCGCAGTATTAAATATATTCCCTTTTATCGATAAAATCTACTAAATTCAATCTCAAAAATTCGATCAAAATTTGGGCAATAAATATCAATAGCTGAAGAATTATCTATCGAATAGAATCCTAAAACATCGATCAAAATTTGTTGCCAAAATATCATTTTTTCGTTCCGCTTGAATATTATATCTGAAAGTGTCACGAATTTGCTGTGTATTTAAAGTTAAATTTTTACCTAGTTGCATAATTGAATCCTTCAGATATGTGATTTTTTTCTCATAACTTATTGGGAGTTATAATTTTCAGACGAATCAGTACACGCTCGAAAATCCCTTTTCAACATGAAATTCAGACTGTCAAAATGAGGCTATAAGTGATTCGGTTTCAAATGATTTTAACTTGTGAAGATTCAAATACGTAAATCCAGTAGACATAAAATGAAAATGGAAATTATTACAATGGTCTGAATTTGAGTGAAAATGGGTCATAACTATTAATAACAAATTTAATTTGACAATACTAGTGTCTTAGAATGACGTTAAATATATAGACCGCGTTTTGACAGCGATTGTAAAAAATAACAACTATTCAGTCTGGATAAAAAAATATCAATAATCATGTTTACTGAAATTCAATTGACAAATTATAATGTGCTTATTTTATTTAATTGTTGGCTATTGATGATTGTTTTAGTTGTTATCAGTTATTAATTCGAAGTATATATTACATCAAAATATATCTAAATCAATATATTTTTAGTAGGCTGAATAGTTATTAAAATATTCAAATTCCTATTCGATCAAAGCTAACTTTCAATATATTTTACAAGATTCTACCATTAATGGCTATTAAATTTTATTAGTACACTTAATCCAAAATACAAACACTAATATTTTGTGATTTGTATTTAATTCCAGGTAAAAATATCGAATAAAATATTTTTAGCCACATATATTATTGCATCTATCGAGAAAAGAAAGTTATCTTATTAATCACAGTTTAATGAGGTAAAAGAGGTATACGTGCTTTTGAAGCCATCGATTCGATTTAGTGAAGGATTACAGGTTTTAGTTCAATGCCTTCCGTAAGGTTCTAATTTTGAGGTTTAGTCCTAAGATAAAACAAAAAACTTTTGCAATATATGCATTTATAAGCCTTGGTAATCTCGCAAGCATATTTTATCAATGTCCTCTAATTTCTTCAGAATATAACGAATTCTTTGTTCAACAAGCTTCCCTTTTAAACTCCAATAAAAGGGTCTATTGTTCCCTATTGAGGGAAATTTAGCACAAGAAATGTCCAATGGATGAAAATAAAATACCGTATGCCCTCTTCTTAGACTCTGGAGAAGCCCATTTAATACAAGTGGAGCCCCAAAAAAGCGAAGTATAGGCCCTCCAGATGCCGGAATTTTCAATAAATTATGATAATAGGCCCAGGGAAACTCAACCAAGTTTCTATTATCTCCTACTTCAAGCCCACTTTCTATAGGAAAATATGGAGTTGATGAAACTGTGCTAAGAGAAGAATCTGTTTTATTATAGAGAGAATTTACAGATACAGAGGAGTCATATTTGAATCCGATCCTTTCCAAGGAGTCCAGCATCCAACCACCAACTAGAGAATTTGGTGCTCGATACCCTACTATCTTATCCCCACCAACTTTTTCCAAAATTCTTTTTGCAAGCAATGTCCTTTGCTCAAATTCCTCGTTACTTATTAACTGTTTTTTTGTTTCAGGATCGATTTTACAGGTGTGGTGCAGTCCATGGCATGCGAGCTCATGCCCCCTTTCCACGACTGACTCGATTAGTCCAGGATAGTTCTCTACTATGTCCGCAACTGCAAAGAATGTAGCAGTCACTTTAAATTCATCGAGAAGATCCAGTACCTTTTTTGTCGGCTCAGTCAAAAAGTCATACTGACCATCCCATTTTTCAAAAAATTCATCTACGCTTCTATAAACAGCAAAAGGAGAACCACAAACTGAAGGAATATGATACCAGTCCTCAAGATCTACTGTGATCGAAAAGCTACTGTTCATGAGATCCTCCAGTGCTATCATGTGAACTCATTGATGCATATCATATTAATAAATAGTAAGAATTATATTGAGAGTGAAAATTCAATAAATTACCAACTGAGTAAAAAAACTTACTTACTAATTAAATATCGTATGAGTATAAATATTTTTTGAGTTTTTTAGATGATTTCGATAAATCTCTAACTTTTTTATATACTTTTAACTATATAGCAACTAACTCTCGAAAATAAAAGGTTTATCAGAATCTTCTTTAATTCAAAATTAAAATGCTTGAAGCTACCACCAACCTAAGAGATGGAGTATATTCGGGCCACCTACTTGGTTTGTCAAAACTCAGAAATGCTATATTCTTGTTTTGACAATTTTTCTTTAATCTAGCTAAAAGTTAAAATATGCTTCCAGCTTCCTATAAAACTCCTTAAAGTAGTGTTTCATTGCGCCAGCTGTCACATTTCCGACTAGACCATCAAAATATATTAAATCGTTCTAAGAAAATACTTTTTTTCAATAAGTTGTTTACACTTATAGTACTTTCGAAAAACAGGAGGTTTTCCATCATTAATTGTTGACGTCTTCATGATTAAGTTTTCAATATAATGAATGCTGCTTTATGTATTGGAACAGATCTGCCTTTGTCTAACAGAGAATAGAAAGATGCTGAGAAAAATAGATAATAGTTAACATTTCAAGGATAATTCAGTAGTTTTGCGACAACTAGACCCTGTTCGAGTCCGAGATCCTCAGCAACGCATTCACATTTTGTAAGAAGCATATAAGCAGTAGGCCCAAAATTATGTTCTGAAAGGGTTTCATAGTTAGCCATTCCCTTGCTGATGATGAGGGTCGCATCTTTCATGGCTTTGAGAAGTTCAGCTGGAGCTTCTTCGATCAGGACACCGATTGCATTAGAACCTGTAGTCAGAACGCTGTCAACTTTTTTATCCACTTCAAACTCTTTTACCTCTTCTAAAGTTACGTCTGTGAGAATTGGTCCTCCCCTAACTACAAGTTTAATTTTCCCTCCGAGTTTTTTTATAACATCAAAAACGAGCATATCAAAGAAAATCTCTCCACAGTTGTCGGCAATGTAAACAACATCCTTCAGGAGGCCGAATATTTTAGGAGTATCATCTACGTCAAGTCCATGTTCGAAAAGTTTCAGAAAGACATTCTCGAATCCAGCTTCACTGGCATTAAAGCCCATTATACCGAAATCAAAGTAATTTGCAATCACGGATGAAAGCACTGCCCGCCTGAAAATTTCCCTATCATCAGGAGAATTTTCATAAATTTTTTGTTTTGCTTCGGTCAGGACTTTCAGTGCAGACCGGTTGATAAGCTTCTTTGTTCCCGCATAAGGGTCTTTGTCTCCCAGAACTTCATAGCATTTCCTATGGATTTTAGTTGCTATGGATGCAGATACTGCTTCAGGATCATAATATTTATTCATAACTCCAAGGCATTCATGGATTGTCTTGTTTATAAGATCATCATCGTCTGTTGAAAGCTTAGACTGGAAGTGTACTCTTGAAAGTAGGCAATAGATACAGCGTGGGTTCATCTTCATGGAAATATTTCCTGTTTTTGATCCGGGATAAATTTTTCAAGAATGCTACTGATATTCTACAGCCAATGTTATAGAATTTGCTCCTCTGATATAAGAAAGTCAAAGATATAAACTATAAACAACCCGGCTTTTGTAGATAACATAATTAGAAATTAAACATTTAACTAAGATAAGATAATGTGTTACCAGTAACTATTGTTGATGGTAAAATGGTCATAGCTAGAAGTTATCCTACAGATGATAAGTTTCTAGACTTATAAAATTGGGATCTCCAAAATTTACCATTAATTTCACTGACAATTTTATTCATTTTAATAAATAGATCTACAATGTTGAAACAAGACTTAGCTTTACTGATAGTAAAAAAGCAAGTACCTTCTTTACTGAACAGTAATCAGTATAAATGGTATTTATTTTATATTAAGATTATTAGATTAATAAAATAATATATGCAGGAAAGTTCACGAATGAATCCACATGTTTAAAGCGCATTTCTGCATTAAAATGAAGAAAATTAAGATATCAAATACCCATCAATAGAAATTTAAGAATGTAATTAACAAAAGAATTCCTGTAATAACAGGCCAATACAGTACCTTCATGTACATGTTGTCTTTTGTATCAATAAAGGGTATACGCCGATTTGACGCAAAAGCTATTGAATTTATGGAAACAACCAAGATTGCAATGACATCACAAAATAAAAATACTCAAGGTAGATAATCTCACTTATTGAAATTCTGGATCTGAGAGAAGAGTGGGCAAGGATTAGAGTAAAAAGAATTGATGTACAGTAGCCCAGGACTCCATGTGAACTGAATCCAAAATGAGTTTTGCTTCACCCTTGGTAATTATTGTAAGTATTGCAAACAGAAGAACGATTACTACTGTTATGGTTAGAAGATCGGAATCAGAGGGGAATTCACTGATTCTTTTGATATCGATGTTGAAGTGAAATTCGGGTGTATTGGAATTTAATTTCTCTAATCCAATGTTGATATTATTAGAATTAATCCTGTAACTAAAAAAGGTTTTTTGTGGATTCCAGCCACCAAGCAAGAAAGGTCGTCTCAAACCTGGAAGGCTTTCTGGAATCAAGCTGTTATAGGAATTAAAGTCCGGAACCAAGACGTTTTCTGCAGAATTGTTACTCAATACCCTGATCCACGCATCTTCTATGTCAAAAGGGTATTTTGAATAATCAAACTGCTGGTGCAGAGTAGTCTTAAAACGCCAGCCTATAAAACCTGTGTTCTTATTCACATAGACCTTTTCAATTGTAGTTTCTTTTGAATCCGGAAAACTAAAGTCAGGCAGCTCCTTCCAAACCCCTAGGCCTGAAATATTTTGCCAAATATATCCGGTTATTAGGATATCATTGGCATTCAAGAACTCCATGGACTGGAGAAAAAATCATGTAGGAATTCTGGGAGTTGATGGGCTCGTATTGACATGTTGCAATACCGTTTCAACATCTTCCCTGTCGAAAACAACAAGGTATCCATTCCTGCTATCAAGAGCGGAGTTATTCACAGTAAGATGCCACACGAAGCCCATCCCAAGGATACAAAGTAATGAAAAAATAACCGCAAGTATCCAGAGCCCTTTATGGTCATATCTGTAAATGGATACAAAAAGCAGGCACCGAAAGAATAAAAAGCAAACGTTGCAAACACTATAGAAATAATTGAGTGGATTTGCTCAGTTTTTTTGTTCAACAGAGTTTCTTCCTGAGGAAGGACAAATCCTAGAGTCCAGTCTGTAGAAGGAATATTTTTTTGAAATACCCAGTAGGATTTCCCTGTAAAGGAATTTGTCGCTAAGTAATCTTGTTTTTTTATGTTCTTATTTATGAAGTAAAGATTTTGATCTTTTTTTGCAAGCTCGTGAATATTTCCATTAAGATACTCTTTGACGGGATAAGAAATAATTTCCCCTTTCCCAGCGATAATGAAACCATAACCAGTATTTCCTATGTTGAGGTTACCTAACTGCGCTCTTATTCCTTCAAGAGAGTGACTTACACTTACCACTCCTGCAACTTTGTCCCGATTCCCGGATTCTGCTAGATAAAAAGGAGTCGAATAATCTATCTGATAGTTGCGGTCTGCAATCCCGAAATAAGGTGAAATCCATGCTTTGGATCCTTTTTTCAGGACATCGTTGTACCATTCTGTTTGTTCACTATCCTTCGTGTAATTATATGTGAGCGGAGCATATACAACTTCTGAACTGTTTCTCTTGAAATGGGTGCATAAAGCTCCCCGGCATTGGCAGCCGGAGAATAGGCAATGACAATACTAAAAATGCTAGGATTGTTCTTCATTTCAGCCAGAAGACGCTCCTTGACCATGGAATCGTTTTTCAATTTTCCGGAACTCAGATCCTTTGCAACTCCATCAGCAAGGGTGCTAGTAAAATTAAGTCCCATATTGATATTTTTTATGGAAGAGTCGGCTTTTTGGAGCGCATCTTTCCTTGTATCTTCCTGAATCATTTCATTTGTCTTGCTGCTTTTGTACTCATATCCGAAATGTATCAGTAGCAAAAAACTAAGTAGACAGAGTAGGAATGCAATACAAACTGTTTGTTTTTGACGTTTATCCAAGTCATTCATTTTCATCTCTTAAACAATTATTACGGTTCCATCCAATAGCACTTCTTTTCATTGTATTTCCTGTAGTTGCAGTACCTATTGTTTTACTCCTTATTAATTATTTTTAGATTGAGTAAATGTCGTCTGTATAGCTTTTTACTCCACTAATTCAGAGTAATAAATCTTAATTTCATTGAAATTTCTTAGTTATATAGCACAAAAAAGAATACTTGTGGACGTTTTATACCTTAACAAAATTCAAATAGATTTGCTCTTCATCCTTTTCTTTCATTACAAAACAAGATTTCTCGGTTTAACTGATGCACAGTTTTTTTTATCAAAAGCTCTGAATTTCCTAAGTTCCGTTCGAAATAAGAAAATAACTGATCTATGACTCCTGGAGTTTATGGGACTCATAGAGCATACTGGAGCTCATGGAAAATTAGAAATTAATTCACCCACTTGTTTTCTGTTATCCAATCTTCATTAATATCAATGATTATTGAAACTGCTTATCGCACTACGTGTTTCTAATTGGGGGATACCACAATCACTCTGCTTCTTAAATATAATTTTTTATTTTCATATTGTATAATATCTGTAATACTCAATAAATATATAAGTAGCACTTTCAAAATATAAATACTGATTAATATACAATAATTAATATATACTAGAGATCATTACTATTAATTCTGAACTTATATAGCTAAACTGAAAATCACATACCAACGTCTTAATTTTGATAAATGAGTAAAAGATAAACTAGATTTGAATCGACAATCACAATTTTGTCAATAGTATGTTTTTTCAATTTAACTACGTAAGTTCTAACCGGATTTAAATTGGATCTAACTTAATAAAAAAGGAGTGAAACGAATGTTGAAACAATCATCCAGTAGAATGAAAAAAGTACTGGCTAGTTTGCTGGTAGTTTTTTTGTAGTATCAGTGACAGCTGCAGCAGTAAGTGCAAAACCTGTAGTGGTTAAAGAGAAGAAAAGAGTGGCTATGGATCGTGAAACTGGGCAGGTAAAAGCTGCGAAAGGAGTAGCAGTAGAGACTGAAAATGGGCAGATGATAGCTGCAAAAGGAGTTGCAGCGGATCGTGAAACGGGACAGGTAAAAGCTGCGAAAGGAATGGTCATTAATAGAGAAACTGGTGCTACTCAGGCTGATATAGAGATGATCAGGAAGTATCTTGGAGATGAATAGCTAAACTGATAAATATATGACCATAGATAGGTGAAGCGGAAGCGGCAAAGTTACAGCAAATAGCTTGGATAATGAAAGTATCTTCGGGTTTGAAAATAGAATTCTCCGAATTTATTAATCAATAGATGCAAGGATTCACCACTACTACCGTGGCCATTACTACCCAAACTGTGACTGGATATGGAACCATTACACGAACTAGTGGGTATCCTGTATTATAATCTTGAAATAGAGAATCAATTAAAATTTACCGACCAGAGCTCTAGGGATGTAGGCATTAGACAGCTAACTCAAAAAAATATTTTAATTTTTAGATAATTACCGATAGGTAAAACCATGTGTCACTAACTTGCGCAATAAATATTTACCTTTACTTACTACAATCAAACTATAATTCTTGCTATTAAACTGATTTTGCTCTTAAAGCTCCAATTTTTGGAAATTGAAATAAAAAAACATCTCAAATTTACCTAAGCTCTAAAGTAAAACATATATATATTCTCAACTTCAACTTTCCATTATAATTTTTTGCACTATTAACCTAACTCACAAGCTTAAGAATATAGAGAAACACATGTTTATTTTATTTTAAACGAAATACTTTTACCAGTCCAACATGTTTTTCTGTTTACAATTTTAATACCAAATGCTGTTTCATTTTTCACGATTATAATATGGGATGCCCACTGCTTTAGATATTGATACCCCAACTTATAATCGTTATACGCAATCTAACCAATTTCTTACATATCGATTTTTCATGGAATTTTCACAACGTCAATAAATTTGGCTATTATTCTGTTTTAAAATTTTCATATCATCAGTTTCAGCTTGAGTACAATTGAATTCCAAGTCAGCATGGAAATCGTTAAATCTAGCAGTATTCCACCCACGTAGATCATCATCCAGATCATGCCGGCTGAATATTCTAAGTAAGGCTCAATAATTCTAAAAAAGTTGATCGATTTTTGAGAACCCTAACTTTATTGGTACTTCATATATAGAAAGGATAAATCCTACAGAGTCTTGC
>CAVXNY010000017.1:0-18718 GCA_963763235.1 uncultured Methanosarcinaceae archaeon
TCAAAAGGGCAGGAGCTGATATTATAATTACCTACTTCGCAAAGGATGCTGCCTGTATTCTGAAATAAGAGTATCTTAATCAAGCGCTTCTACATATCAGAAATTTCCAATTCTTTTTTTATTTTTGCTGCTTTTTTCATCTTTTAAGTCTATTTCTCATTTCGCTTATATGTTCATAGATAAATGCTTATAGTCAAGTCAGTATTAAAATAATAATTATATTTTTTGTTGGTTCGTCAAATATTCTCATCACATTTTTAGCAGATGATTTTGATTTAGCTAACTCTGTATATTTATCCATGATCAACTCTATGAATCTCATGATTGATTCAATAAATTTTTTAAGAACATTTATCTTCATAATTTTCAAGATAATGTAAGTAAATTTAGATCAGTTGGATAGGACAGTGTAATATCAGACCATTTTATTTTTTTGACCATAATCTCAGCATAATTTTTTAATCCGTTATAATTAGTATATCATAATTATTTTCGTCTTTCATTATTACTAAAAATTACGTAACTCTTCCGTATCCTTGTGTGTGACTACACAATTATTACCTCGGAAAAAGGAAAAATTGGATGTAAAATGAATTTATTTCTATTGCTGAAAAACATGAAGAGATTCTTATTCCTTGTGCTTCAAACCCTAAAGTTACTGCTTATTATTGAGAGTCTTGAATCTCAAACTAAAGAACTCACTGAAAGATCAATCTTATTAGAATTTTGCTTAAATCAAAGTAATCGTAGCAGTAGCAAACTTCCTTCAAATGAGTATTCTGTCAAAAAAAGCCACATCCCAAAAGTAGACACAAAAAAAATGATACGAGAACTGGCAATCCAGAAGGTTATCGAGGAACGACTTTTGATATAGTTAATGATTATGATTGGCCAATATGACATTTTTTGAACTAAGGTGGAGAATGCGGACACTTTCTTGAGGATTTTGATGTTGAAGCTTATGATAAAAGATAATGTTTTGATATTCACCCAATAAATCTTATTGTTACAGAATATAGGAGTCAGATGAATACTTTTTTGTACTGTAGAAGATTGAATGAAGCTATTTACCCTGACCAGTAGAATTTACAGTCTAGAATGGTAATAATATTTTAGAGTATTTCGAAATATTATCAAGTTCAACAAATTTACTATATATCAATGATATAAATACAGTCTAATATTCGTGTTTATCGAAATATTTTTCTATTTAATATACCGGTAAGTGATTATAAAAGCAGACATCACAGGATTAGGGAATTGGAACAATGAGAAAAGGAAATATACAGGATACTTTGGATATCGAAAGAAAGATAAGAGGTTACCTTTTCGGCAGTGCCTGTGGGGATGCCCTTGGGCTTCCTGTTGAACATCTTACCCTTGAGGAGATTAAAGAAAAGTACGGAGATAAGGGGATTCTCGAGCTCCTTCCAGATTCTCCCTGGACAGATGATACTCAGTTAATGCTTGTACTTTCAAGGAGCCTATTGAGGGGAGCAGAACTTGAACTTCCTGAGCTTATGGACCATATCGCAAAGGAACTTGTTCTCTGGCTAGAAGAACCTGACATGGGAGCAGGAGCAACTTCTAGAGGTGCAGCTCTGAGGCTCACGAAAGGCATTCACTGGAACAATTCAGGGATCAGATCTAAAACATGCGGGAGCCTGATGAGGGTTGGGATTATAGGTTTCATTTATCGGAATAGCCCTGAAAAACTAATCAAAGCAGCTTTATTTTCAGGCAGAATTACTCATTCACACCAAATTTCAGATGCTGCGTCTATTGCAGGTGCTTATATTGTGAAGCTAGCCCTTGATGGAATTGAACCGAGGGAAATGTTTAAACCAATTCTTAATGTAACTGAAGGAATTTCTCAGGAATTCACTAAAGCCCTGAAAAAATCTTACGAAATCGCTCATTCTGTCATTGGGGACGAAGATGCGCTGAGAAAACTCGGACAGGGCTGGTATGCGGATGAAACTTTTGCCCTTGCATATTTCTGTATTTTGCGTTATCCTAAAGACTACAGAAAAGCGGTACTAACCGCAGTAAACATCACAGGAGACTCAGACTCAGTAGGCAGTGTTGTAGGAGGTATCCTTGGGGCGATGCTTGGAATTGAGGCAGTGCCTGTCTCTTGGACTGAGTCCCTTAAGGAAAAAGAAAAACTAGAAGAAATGGTTTTGCCTCTGCTTAAGAAATATTTTCAGGTTTCAGGGAATAAATTGGGGTCTTGAAATGGATTTCTCCGAAAAATGTATCTACTTTTTGTTAGTCGAGAATCAAGATTATAAGTTTGAAATAAGAAAAAAGAGGAATCCTCATTTCCCGCAGGGTTCTATGTATAATAATGCAATAGAGAATCACTATAAACTCGCATGCATTTATTATTGGATAATTTAAATTTCTTAACAATAATTTATACTCATGAAAACTTTTACTGATTTTGCTCTTAAAGGACAATATAAACATCTTTAGTAAGTTTCAAAAAACTTGCTGAAATTGATTTCTCAATTGCTTATAAATCTTTTCGTATCATTTTTGAGTCCATATATCTAAACAAAACAGTTTCTTGTGGCAGACCTGAAGCTGAAGTAATCATTATGTTTAAAATGCTTTTTTATAGCAATGGAATGTTTTTCCGACTTTGAACTTGAGAAACAATTATTGATCTAATTTCTTTCAGACAATTTCTTGGTTTTCCTGAGTACATAACAGACAGTACCATAGTCTGATCATTAAGGAAAAAAAATATTGAGAACTACAAAAAGAAAAAAATGTGGGGGTATTTTCAAAGCCAACTTTATTGCTTTAGTTTGAAAATAAAAAAATGAAATGATTCAGAAAGCTACTTTTATACATTCAGATCCTGGACATGCAAAAGTGGATAAACCTTTAGAAGTGAAGCAAAAACAAGGAGAAACAGGGATGGAACATGGAAAAAGGGTATTAAATCGAACTTCAAATACAATTTAATAGAGTAATGTATAGAGATTATAAGCTTATCAAAAAATTCAAAACAGGATTTAATACTTCGTACTCATGTAGGTTTCTTTGAAAAAAATGAAGTGGTTTACAGAGATAGAGGATACTTGGGAGCAAAATCAATAAGTTATGATGCAACAATGAAAAGAGCAGTAAAAGAACATTCTCTGACAATGAGTGATATATTAAGAGACAAGATTATCAGCTCAAAAAGAGCTCAAATGGAAAAAGTTTATGCAGTAACTAAAAAGATGTTCAAAGCAGGAAAATTTCTTGCCACTACTGTTCAACGAGTGATTCTGAAGACGTTGTTTACAGTTTTTTGTTCTAATCTCTATCATTTGATTACATTGGAAATAAAAGGAATATCTTAAGAATAGCGAAATATATCTTTAAAATCAAAGAATAATGATCCATAATAGAAGAAATCGGATAAAATACAAAAATTAGTTGGAAAGATTTGGACAACATTCTCGCGAAGAAAAAAATCAGAGGTAAATAAGAATTCTCTAAAGAAAAAGGTAACTATTAAGCTTGGGGGGAAAAAATATTTTGTCATCTCCCACAAAATTCAATATACAGGTTTATTTACTGTTAGTTATTGTTTATGCCACTCCGTTTTTAATTGATTGGCAATTACACCTTTTTGAAAACTTGAAAAAAACCTCAATAGAATGATTTGAAGTAGCTAAATAATTATCCAGAATGAAAAAATTTGTTTTTCAGAGAAATATCACATTTCCATATTCTAACGAAAATTATATAAGGGAGAATAACCTTTGGAATGAGGTGCCTTGGGATAGTAGGGTAGCTTGGTCCATCCTCGAGCGTTTGGGACGCTTGGACCGCGGTTCAAATCCGCGCTATCCCATTACATATTTTGTTATTTTCGGCATAAAATTATCGTGTTTAAAAGTATGTATTTTTTTAATCATATTTCCTTATTTTTCTTCTATCCATTAATCCCCCCAATTTTGTTTTTATTCGATATCTTATTCTCCAATTTTTTTGTTGAATCTATTCTTCCAGTTATTTTTCTTCAAAATATAGTTACTATGGATTTTCCGAATGAATCGTTGATTTAACAGTATATAGATACCAAATTAATTACATCTTTTGTTTATATCGTAATTCTACTAGGGATCTTATCTTTTTCCTTAACTTTATGAAAATTTTAATAAATATATGAATGCATTTGATTATTGGGGAGTTTTAATCTCTGAACAATAATTTCACTCGTGAAAACTTTTACTGATTTTGCTCTTGGAGAAAAATACAAAAATATTAAGTCAGTTTGGGACAAACTTGCTGAAATTGATTCCTTAATTTATTAGAAACCTTTTCGTATATTTTGAGTGCACTTATTTTAAAAAAACGTTTCCTAAGGCAGACCTAAAACTGATGTAATCATTATGTTTAAAATGTTTGTTTTACAGCAATGGCATGGTCTTTCCGACTTTGAACTTGAGAAACAATGTATTAATCAATTCCTTTCAGAAATTTCTTGGTTTTCCTGAGCAAAGCGCAGACAGTACCACAGTCTGATCATGCAGAAAAAGAATTGGTGATTACTGCAAAGAAGACGAAATATGGGAACAGTTGCAAAGCCAGCTTGATTGCTTTGGTTTTAAAATAAAAAAAATGGAATGATTCAGGACGCTACTTTTATCCATTCAGATCCTGGACATGCAAAAGCGGATAAAGCTAGAGAAAACAACGCAAAAAAAGAAGGAGCATAGACAAACACTGGACAAAAAAGGTAGCAAATCACACTTTAGGTATAAACTTTATAGCATAATGGGCAGAGATTATGATCTGATCAGAAGATTTAAAACAACGACTTCATAACTCCATGATTCTTTTTATAATTTACATCACTCCTAGAGAATATTATTTTGGTTCAGCACCAACGAAGAGATGTACATTATCGCCATTCTTACCGATTGTATCAAACTCAAAAAATAACTTTTACCAATCTCAAAGAATATATATTTCGAATAGTTGATGATATCATTGTCTAAAATAAATTTTTCCAGATACTTCATAAACAAAAACTATTTGATATCTTATTTTATATACCCAATAATTTGTATGACGTAGTTCCATTTTATATTGGAAAGGTAGCTTAACGTATAAATTAGTTAGTTAATAACTTTTTCAGGGAAGTTTCCATCCCCGCAGCAAACTGCTGAGTATTCAATTGAAATAACCTTCAGTACACGAAACTCAATACAATTGAACGCTCCTAGAAAACTGACTTGAACTCTCTGCAAGGGACTGCAAGGAAACGTCGTACAATAAAGGATGAGGATGCTTCTAGCTGCCTTCTAGTTTTGTTGGAAATCATAAATTGTCGATTCTTGTTTGAACACATTTATTTAAGTCGGATAATTAAAACTCTGGTTTCGTCTCCTTCTGGGAAACTTGAATATATTTCTTATTGAAGTAGCTGTCACATCCCCAGAGGATCGATAAAACTTACCACTTAACTATAGCAATCCCATCACAATATAGTTTTCCAGTTAAAGATGAAGTTTGAAAAATCTTTATGAATGATTTCCTTTCAAGTATTGAACTACCTCTGATAAAGAGTTGCTTGAATGGAATTACGGAATGAGTGAAATCGAGATTATACCCCTCACATAGAATAAATTTTTTATTTGCTCAATGCAACTAGTGGTAGGGATGGTCCCCAATCCTTTTTAATTTACTCACCGTAGTCATATATAATATCGATACTTAGGTCCCAAAACTATGTGATAGGTTATCTGACCGTAGCCCTAGATAAAGCTGCTTAATCCCTATGCGCATCAAATCCGGTCTAATGTGGTGATACCTGCATCTGACCATGGTGCCAAAAACAAACTCACTTTGCAAATAAACGGTGATTTCGAGGTTTAATGAAAATAAAAGAATCGAAGGTTCACTTTATCCTCTATCTTTCGGATTGGTATTTGTGCCCATCGGCAATTCGTGAATGATAAAATATTATATATTCATAAGTTTAGTCAAATCAGCTTGATCCAAAATTAGGAAAGATTAATTTTCGTTAGTCTAAACTGTAAAAACTATTTTGTCATAATCGATGATTCCATTACCTTCAATAATTTTTTCATTTTATTTATGATTTGTAAACTGATATCTGAATTGAAGACATTTAGAATCATACACAGATTAAAAACTTTTATATAGTATTTCCTTTAAGAGTATCTGTTAATAATTTATTATAAACTTCTTCTCATACTCAAATCTGATACATATCACCCGAGTATAAAGTATGAATGTTAGTAAAAAGGTCCTTGTTATCATCTATATTATTTTTGCTCTTTTAACTTCTGTTGTTATTTTTGCATCCCAGGGAATTCTCTATTCGAGCTTCTCCCATCTGGAGGAAAAAGAAGCAATTGATAACGCGAAAAATGTGAAACATATAATTGATTTACAGACTGCACAACTGGATAATACTAACTCTATCCTTTCTTCAAGGGAAGATATCAGGGCCTTTGTGCTTAATCAGGATCGTGAATCCCTCAGCAAAATTTTACTAACTGATCTGTTCTCCCCAAGGGAGTATGATTTTATTTTTTGTGTAAATAGTTCAGGGAATATAATATACTCTCAGATTTCGAGTTCAAACAATAGTAGTAATGCCTTAATCCGTTCTCAAATAGACCCGAGAATAGTTGATAAAACTCTCCTATGTAAGGACGAGAAATGTCGTTTGAAAGGGATCCTTGTGCTGGAGAATGGTCCTGTAATTATCTCATGTCGGCCTGTGCTTGCAGCATCTAATAGTAAAGAAATAATCGGAACAATTATCCTGGGAGAAAATCTTGATGCTAATTTTATAGAGTATTTACATGTTATAACTGGAAACCGGGTTTCGCTCTACAAGTATAATGCTTCGCTTCCTGAATACCAGCAAGCCTTTTTAGAAAACAAAGACAAGAGTTTCACACGCACTGTCAAAGAAAACAAGGTAGCTGGTTATTTTATCAACGAAAACATTAATGGAAACCCAGCTTTTATTATTCGGACGGATTCTGATAGGAACATTTATGCTGAAGGCCAGAAGTCCATTAGGTACATTGTTATATTTCTTTTGTTTGCAGGGTTGATGGTTGGGGCATGCTGCAAGCTTCTTCTTGACAGAGAAGTGGTGTCTCGGATAGTTCTTATCGACAAATATGTAGAAAGGGTTGGAAAGAGCGAAGATTTTGCGGCACGGTATTCAATGAGTGGAGATGATGAGCTCTCAAGGTTGACAGAAGGGATAAACCGGATGCTTGATCATCTTAAAATAACTTCTGATAAAATTAAAGCTCAGGAACATGAAAAAAAGGCTATTCTTAACTCTCTAAGTGAACTCATGGTTTTTGTAGACCTTGAGTTGAAAATTGTCTGGGCAAACAAGGCTTCTCTGGAATATATAGGTTTAAAACTCGAGGAAGTTGTAGGATCTAATTATGAAAATTTTTTCACTATGCGTGACGAGATTTCTGGTAAGTCTTATGTCAGAAAAGCTCTTGAATCAGGAGCTGAAGAGTTTGGGGAAGTTGTCACTCCTGAAGGAAAAGTCTGGATGATCTGCGCAAATCTCATTAGAGATGAAGATAACAGGATTACGGGTATCCTGCAAACAGGTCTTGATATTACTGCATATAAGCGTTCGGAGGAAAGACTGCTTCAAGCAAAATTAGAAGCTGAAGGAGCCAACCGTACTAAGAGTGAATTTCTTGCTAATATGAGTCATGAATTGCGGACGCCTCTGAATTCCATCATAGGGTTTTCGGATATTCTGCTTGATAGGGTTTTTGGAGAACTTAATGAAAAACAATTGAGATATATAAATAATATATCTACCAGTGGGAAGCATTTACTGGAACTTATAAATGATATTCTTGATCTCTCTAAAGTAGAAGCCGGAAAAATGGAACTTCACTACAGTGAATTTTCTGTTAATTCTGTTTTTGAGGAGGTCATAGCAATTCTGGTTCCCCTTGCCCAGAAAAAATCCATTGAAATAGCTTTCAGCATAGATTCCGTTACAACTCTGGAAGCTGACAGAAGTCGCCTTATCCAGGTGCTTTACAACCTTGTTAGCAATGCAATCAAATTTACTCCAGATGAAGGAAAAATATATCTTACTTGTAAAAAACGTGGAAGTAGAGCATTTATTTCAGTGATAGATACTGGGATAGGCATTTCTCCTGAAGACCAACGAAAACTTTTTCAACCATTTACTCAGATTGATGCCTCAGCATCCAGACAGTATTGTGGAACAGGTCTCGGGCTTGCTCTTGTAAAGAAAATTGTAGACATGCATCAGGGAGATATCTGGATTGAAAGCGATGTTGAGAAAGGAAGTACCTTTATATTTGCAATTCCTTTAAAAAAACCGATCGAGTCTAAGAAAGCTAACGAAATCGGACTCGAAGATATAATTATTAAATTCGAAATGAACAAAGCAGAAGCGCTTTCTGTAATTGGATGTAGTGAAGATTTGCAGGAAGAAATAGAGCTACCTGAAATATATCCTCCTGGAAAGAAAAATTCAGAATATGGGCTTGTTCTGGTAGTCGATGACGACAAAAATTCTAACGAACTTCTTTCAACTATCCTCAAAGAGACTGGATATAGTGTAGCTTCTCTTTACTGTGGGAAAAATGTATTAAATGTTGCAAAGATACTCAAACCCGATATTATTGTCCTTGATGTTTTCCTGGCGGACACTAATGGATGGCTTGTTTTGAAGCAGCTCAAAAATGACTCTTATACCGCCTTAACTCCTATACTTATTATTTCAACCACCAATAACAACGAGCTTGGAATTGCCCTTGGAGCAACATATTCTTTCACAAAACCAGTAAAAAGAGCTGAATTGGTGGGTTCACTAAAAGAAATCACTAATAAGCTCAGGTTAGAACATCCAAGTGTTCTTATTGTAGACGATGATAAGAACACTGTAGAATTGTTGAACTCCATGATCGAGTTCGAGGGATTTGAAGTGACTAAAGCTTATTGTGGAAAGGAAGGTCTACAAAAGCTCTTTTCATATAGAAAACCCGATATCCTGATCCTTGATCTCATGATGCCAGAAATAAGTGGATTTGATATCATTTCCAACCTAAGAACAGATGTACACACAAAAGACATCCCTCTTATTGTGTACACTTCTGGAGAGTTTACTGAGAAAAATATTGATGAGCTGAATGGTGAATTGAAAAAGCATTTAATTTCTATTATGAAAGAAGGCACTTTTGTAAGAACAGACTTGATTAATAGAATGAAACAATTAGCTATGCTGAAGAGGCTTAATAATGAAAAAAATCCTGATTGTTGAAGATAATCCCATGAATATGGAACTGATTCTAGACCTTCTGGAATTCTATGGTCATAATGTAATTGAGGCTGAGGATGGGATAAAAGCCCTTGAGCGCCTTGCTGAGGAAAGATTCGATATCATACTATTAGATATGCAACTTCCAAAAATGGACGGCCTTGAGGTTTTAGAAAGAATTAAAAATAATCCTTCAACTGCATATATCCCTGTGATAGCTGTTACAGCCCATGCTATGAAAGGCAGTGAAGAACATTTCATTGAAATGGGATGTGTGGATTATATCTCTAAACCTATTGATATTAACAAGTTCAGGACACTGATCGACAAGTATCTTGGAGAATACTCATATTAATTCAAAAAGTGATTGGGAGAAAGGCAATTATAATTTCTCCAGAAGCGCTGACATCTCTTTATAGTACAAAAAGAGCCCTTCACACCACTTAATTGCACTTTCGTCATAACTAATCAAGCGTTGATGATCAAACATTCCCTTTTTGTCGAAAAGTACAAGTGAACAGAAACGCTCTGTTACAACATTTTCGAGGTTTACTTTTTTGTTACAAATATAGATTTCAGTATTTTTTGATTCTATCAGAAACTTTAGATCCTCATAGTAGTCTTTTTTCATCCTGATAAAAATCTGTTCTGTCAGGATGAGGTGTAATTTAGCTCCTTTTCCTACGAGTTCAGAATAAATCTCAAGATAAAGAGGGTTGAAATATGAAAGAAATATTTTTATATACCGAGATTCTAGGAGGTTACTCTTTAAATCTTCAGGTATTTCAAAAAGTCGGTTAAGGTCAGCCTCAAGCATGAAATAGTTACCCAGTTCATTAATCCTGTTAAGGAGGTATTCAGGAATTACAGTAAGGTCATGGTTTGTCCAGTAATCATAATTTTCCTCAAAAACCCTCACAGTATCCAGTAGAGGCCCCATCTTTTCGACTACTATCTCTCCCATACCAGAGAGCTGGTAGATGTTTCTGTTATCCTGTACTATTAGGTGTCCATCCTTTAATTTTTTGATCTGAGGCATAATAGAAGTCGATTTGACGTTAAGGGCTGTTTTGATATCGTCTCCTGTTTTAGGCCCTTCTTCCAATAGGAGCAACACATCCTTTCTTTTTTCTGAAAGAAATGCTAAGTCAATAAGTGATTTGTTCATTTTACCCCATCTTCTTGAGAGCTTTTACAAAAAAATACTTTCCCTTATTCTTCTTCAAACAGAAACATATATTTGCAAAATTTTCTTCATTCTCAAAATAGAATATCCTGAGGAAACTTTTTGTAATATTATTGCGCTATTTTCAATTTATCCTATATATTTTTTCCCCAAAATGACATGTCTTCTTCAAGCGATAGTTATTAGCTAATTATATAAGTAATCAAAATTTAGGTGGCGCACCAAGCTGCAAGCAATGGATATGTTCATACCACCTTTCTTACAGAGCAGATATAAAAAGGATATTTGAAGGTACCTGCCGTAGTTACACAGAACCTTTTGTGCCATTACAAATACTTTTTTATGACCTTCGTACTGATGAGGTTTATCATTGAATTAGCTATTAAAATGGCTACTGAGTGAATGAACGATTAGGCTATTGCAGATTTTATAGAGGTGTCACCAATTACCATAAGTAACTAGTTGGCCCTTGCTGATGAACAATGCAAAAAAACACAAAAATAAGAAAATGAGTATAGTAGTTTATTGGAATTATCTATATACTTAAAATGCAGGTACAAAATGATGACATTTAATTAAGGTGGATCAATGTCATGAAGAAAATATTTTTTTATAAAACAGACATCGGGAGAATAGGAATAATAGAAGAAGGAAGCTTTATTACAAATTTATATTTTCAAAGAGAAAATATCCCTCCGGATGCTGTAGTATATGAAACAGAACTACTAAAAGAAGCAGGCGAACAGCTCCAGAGCTATCTTTTCGGGAGAAGAAAAAATTTTACGCTTCCTCTTGCTCCCTCTGGAACAGATTTTCTGCTGTGCGTCTGGAAAAGTATATGCACAATTCCATATGGTGAAACGCGAAGTTATAAAAAAATAGCGCAGAGCATTGGCAATAAAAATGCATCAAGAGCAATAGGACTTGCAAGTAACCATAATCCAATTCCAATTTTTATCCCATGCCACCGTGTGATCGGTGCAAATGGAAAGCTGACTGGTTACAGGTTAGGGCTTCAAATAAAGGCACATCTTTTGGAGCTGGAAAAACAGCATTGAGATTTGTAAATACGCCAAAAAAATTGGATTATCTGAAAAAGAAAAATAATTTTTATTTACATTCCATTAATGTACTAAACTATTAAAAAGAGTTATTATTGATGATAATATATATTAACTATATGAAAACTTTCTACATTTATGTTTAAATATACAAATATATATACACTTAATGGATACGACTCGTTAACTGATAACTAATATAACTACCTATATTGTTTATCTAGGATTAATTCTATTGAGACTATAAATACATTTTAAATAGTTCTAAACAATACTGTTTTTCAATATATTGTTTACAATCACGTTACTTCCTAAAAGCAGAGATCTTTCACCATTAGTGTTTGATACCTTCATGATTAAATTTTTAGTGTAATGAATGCTGCATTTTTATGCATTGAAGCAGGTCTGTTTTTGCCTCACAGAAGGGGGAATAAAAGACAGAGCCATCCTGAAAATTGCATAGACCGCGAGCAGTGTGTGGAAGCTTGTACTAAAGATGTAATCGAACTTATTGAAGGCCAAATACCAATTCTAAAAAGTGGTGAAAATAGTGCATCCAAGAATTGATTATAAGAAATGTGTAGGTTTACTTGAATGCTATGATGTCTGCCCTGCGGGTGTGTTTGATGCGGGAGAGACAATAGAAGGAAAAAGGGCATTAGTAGCGCGTCCTGAAGACTGACGGAGTGTGAGCAGTGCGTACAGGTCTGTTCTAAAAACGAAATAGAACTCGTAGAGGATTAAGAAATTATAATGCTGTAAGAAGGAAAATTCTGTCGTGACTATTCCCTTTTTTATTTTCAAACCAAGGCACCCTTATTTTTATAGATTACATGTTGATAGTAATTCAATCATAAAAAAGAAATAAAGGAGGTGACTCTAAATAAGTTCAATCAACAACAACCATAGAATGTTAAGAATTTGATTGAATGAAAAATTAACGGATGCGCTGATTTGCGATGCTTTAATCCTTTTAAATTGGCTATTTGCAACTTAATCCCCATTTTTATTTTCTTTAGTACTCTTCGAATTGTACAAGTTATCAATAATTCTTTTTCAATACTTGAATCTATTTTTTAAGGCAAAAATATCCTTAATCTTCTGTATTTATATACGTGGGAGCCAATGTTTTGATCAAAGCCTTATTTACCAAAACCGGATTTAGCCTTTGATCATACTATAGTACTGTTTGGTATTTGGCTTAAAATGCATCGCACTGCTCCTAAATAATTAAAAGAACTGAATGTAGTTTGGCATAATTTAGGCAACATGCTATTAAATTAATAGTAATTATTTTAATGGAGTAAGTACGATGAAAAAAGCATATTGTAGAACATTTGATACAGGTGCAGAAATTCATACGGTAGCAGAAATCTATCCTGAATGTGGTATAAAAAAATCAAAAATAAAAGGAAAAAAATCCTCTTCTTGCAGCGTTATTATCTTGCATAATTCCAGGACTTGGTCAGGTCTATGCAGGTGATATATTTCGAGGACTTGCAATACTTGCTGCATTGGGTTTAGCTTCTGTTTTATGGCTCTAATTATCGGGTTTTTCACATTTTTTGGTATCTGGATATTTGCAGTAGCTGATGCATACAATCAGGAAAAAACAAAAAAATTCTTGAAAGAAACTCGATCCATTCATTGTTTCATCAAGATTCAAAGTCGAAAAGACCATTATATTCTTATAAAAAAGCATATTTTAAATCTTGTATAATAATTACGTATTGAAAAAGTTTCAACTCATTTTCTGCAGATGTACACAATAATACTACTTATTTTCTCAACACGACACTAACTTGAAAATTAATTTAACTTTCGATAGAAAATAGTATGACAAATAGGCAAACAAATGATACAAATATGTACATCAGTGGAATTTCGGATTAAAGCACCTACTGGGGAATATTAATGAATAATCAGAAGCAAGAAATAAGAGAAATAAAGCCGCTGATACATCATATTACTAACTGGGTTACTATTTACGATTGTGCAAATATGACAAGAGCTTTTGGTGCGCTTCCTGTAATGGCGCATGCCCTGAGGATCTGCCTTAGGAAACGATTTCATCTGCGCTTTTAAAAATATATGAACTGCCACTGAAATTATTGATGCAATGATTCTCTCTGCTTCTGCTGCAAACGAAAGATATTTCCGTAATAGTTAAGTAGTTGGCGTTGGAGCTACTAATTTCAGAGATGAAATCCCTGCAAAAATTCTTGATTTCGTTCACACGATATTATTAGAAGCAAGTATTCTGAAATTGCAAAACTGGCAGGTGAAAGCACTGAAACAAAAGGAGTGGAAACGACTTCAATCAATGCTGATCCTATAGTAGTAGCAAAAGGACTTGCAAAATCAAAATCATCTATTGTAGTGATGACAGGAAAAGAGGATATAATAAGTGATGGGAAAAAGATCTATGTTATAAGAAATGGTCACGAGCTAATGGGATCAATTGTCGGAACTGGATGTATGGCTGGATCAATAATAGGTGTATTTGCTTCAGTCAATTCTGATTATTGTGATGCGTCCAAAGATGCTTTATGCTATTTTGGAGTTGCAGGAGAACTCGCAGCTGAAAAATCAAATGGGCCTGGAAGTTTTAGTGTCAATTTGTATGACGAAGTGTTTAATCTGTCAGATGAGAAAGTAAAAAATATGATGAATTTTGAAGAAAGGTAAGGTTAGACGGAATAAACTCCTTAAAAAAAAAAAAAAAAAAAAAAAAAAAAAAAAAAAAAAAAAAAAAAAAAAAAAGAGGGAAACAAGGATAAGTGACAATAAATGCGATTATAGACTTTCTTGCAAGCCTTCTTTTTTTTTTTTTTTTTTTTTTTTTTTTTTTTTTTTTTTTTTTTTTTTTTTTTTTTTTTTTTTTTTTTTTTTTTTTTTTTTTTTTTTTTTTTTTTTTATTTTTTTTTTTTTTTTTTATTTTTTATTTTTATTTTTATTTATTTTTGATTTTAGTTTATTAATTTTTGATTGCCTTGAGATTATGATTGGTGTTCTAAATCTGGCCTCGGTATTACTAACTCTAGCACAAGTATCTGAATAAAAATAAATTATTATTTAATTGTGTTTTAAGATATAAGATGGATATAGAAATTATGGTATATAGTATTTTAAAATAAGTAAAGGTATTTAAACTCTAATAAGAATAAAAGTATTTTGATTTTAATTTACCTGAGTCATTCCGTATATTGTCGGATCTATTATGTTTTTTGGTTTTTAAGGGACAAAAATTAATTTACCTGAAAGTTTTTAAATCTCGTGTCACCTTTACTACTAATTATCTATGACAGACAAATCCAATGATGCTAAATCAAAAATTGAACTTGATACTCATGCTCAGAGAAAAAGCAGAAGCATACAAAAAAAGTATGATGAAAATAGGTATAGATCTTGTTCTGGCTCTTCACATTCAGAAGTTGAAGTTCCGACAGATGTGGTTATAGTCCGTTATGGAGAACTTGCTCTTAAAAGTCCTGGAATTAGGAATTGGCATGAGAAAATCCTTATAAAAAATATTGCAGCAATGCTAAACTCTAGAGGTATTCTCTTTTCTCGAATTCGTCGGGAATGGGGCAGGATATTCATTGAGACTATCGATTCTCATGCTGCCGAAGCGGTAGCCGATGTTTTTGGAGTGGTCTCCACTTCCGCTGCGTTGACAACAGAACCCAGCCTTGAGGATGCAGCTAGTGTATGTGCAATTCTTGCTCAAGATTTTATTTGTGATGGTGAGTTTTTTGCAATCAGAGCAAGGAAAAGTGGAAACCATCCTTTTTCCTCAGCAGATATTGGTAAAGCTTGTGGAGATGCGGTATGGAATTCCCTAGAGGAAGAAGGTAAACATCCTGGAGTTAATCTGACGTCTCCGGATAGGGAAATCTTCGTCGAAATGCGGCAAAAATTAGCGTATATTTATCTGAAAACATATAAAGGGGTTGGAGGACTTCCACTTGGCACACAGGGCAGCATGGTAGTTCTAATATCGGGGGGACTTGATTCTCCGGTTGCTGCCTGGCTTATGATGAAACGTGGAGTTATGATCATTCCGGTCTATTGTAACAATACTCCTTATGCCCAGAACGAGGCAAAAGACCGTGCTTTTGATTGCATTCGCCAGCTCCATAAGTGGGCTCCAGGGCATCAGTTTACAACTTATGAGATTCCTCATGGTCCTAATCTGCAATCCTTTATCGCAAAATGCAATCGGAAAAATACATGTCTGCTCTGTAAACGCATGATGTACAGAGAAGCCTATGAAATTATGAAAAAGGAGAAAGCAAGTGGAATTATCACCGGCTCTTCCCTCGGACAGGTAGCATCTCAAACTGCTGCTAACATGTATGCTGAGGTTTATCAACTTCCAATTCCAGTCTACCACCCTTTGATTGCCTTTGACAAAACAGAAATTATGGATATGGCCCGCAAAATTGGAACCTACGATATTTCCAATCGATCAGCAGGAAGCTGTACTGCTGTCCCTGAATGTCCCGAAATAGGGGCAAATTACGATCTGATTGCGTTCGAAGAAAAAAAGATGGATATCGAAACTATGGTTTCCAGTGCTTTAAAAGCCGCAAAGGTCCTTAAACTCTAATAAGGATAAAATCATTTTTCAAATTTTAATTTATAATTCTCAGTAATGTAGTAATTATTTTAATCTATTCAAGAATTCCTATTATTTTAAAAAAAATTCTATTACCATAACAGGCTGAACGATTCATCATCTCTAGCGAAACATTGCAGTTGTTTTTATCAGATATACTGAGGCTAGTGGGGATGAAAAAACAAGGGTGAATGTCTAAACCATAAGACTTGTTTACTATTTCTGCTAATTTAAATAACTAATTCATTGGGTGAGGAAATTGTCCTAAAGGCCAATTTAACATTCGTGATCAAAGTCACATTTGAATCTTAGATAGCAATTTATATAATATTTTTTAGACAGTTTTAAAAAACAAAATTAAGACAAACTTCTTACCCAAAATAAAGATATAGTCAATGCTCAAAAAGATTTATATAGTGCATATCTTAATTTATTTGAGTCTGTTGTTCGAAGAATATCATATTTGTTTCTAAGCTACTGTCATATTGAGATAAATAGAGGGCTTTCTTGTTTACATCTACTGAAAGTGGTATTAAAGATTGTATATTCATATTTCTCTACTATAGGTTCTCATTCTTAAATTAGTTGATATTTGGAGAAACCTGTAATTTAGCAACTATCTTAATTCCCATTTATTCTGAATAATTTTAAATTATTCTGCAGGTTTCTTCTCTTCCGAAACTCAGGTACGCATTGACCTTACATGATAGTGTTTTATCTTAATTGTTGAATCAAATCTAGTTTTAAGACAGTCTCTATGCTACTGTATAATCTTGCCTCAATTATATTCCTCAGATCACTTTTAAATTGCCTTTCAGCCACCAAGAAAAAATATTGCTTCGGATCAGACGGGATGTTTGAGGCACTTTTTGCCGTAAAAAATGGGTTTTAATATTAACGAGGAATATAGTGTGTTGTTAGTTCACTATTGTGAATTGATATTTACGGGGTAGTTGAAGGTTAGCAATGAACTGCATATCCATTATACCTAGAGCAGATAGAAAGGTGAAGTTAAAACTGGTAAGAACACATGAATCTAAAGGGTTAAAGTATGAAAGGAGAGATATTTAAAAGAACGAAGCATATTGTCCTAAACATTGATGAGCATGCAGTTGAAATAGCTTCTGAAGTTCTTGATGACGAGCTTGCCATTGAAATAGCCTGGGAAGCTATTAATTTAGTTGAACTGTACATTATTCTGCGTATAGTAGAACAAATGCTTCTGATAGCTGAGTATATGCTTCTGGGAGTTAAAACTAACCCTATTTACCGAATTGAACCGAGATATGGTCAAGGTATTGAGTTAATAGGTGATTTATTTGAAAAAGGAGAATCCCAGCTACTGCAAATATTCAGAGCATATAGCATTTTAGAAACAGAAATCAATGTGCTTAAATCTTTAATGACTGATTCTATAAATGAGATATCGCCGTATAACAATTTATTCATGGAACCTGGTAGAACATCAGCTTATCCTTCAGTTTCGCATTTAATCGAAGCCTTGCCCTACTCCTGTTGTTGTTGATTGAATTCATCTTCAACATTACTAATTTCATTTTTTTGTTGTTATATCTAAATTACTATTAACACAATGATTTCACGTAATAAAACCTCTTTTGGTGCCGAATATTTTCAACCTGACCTTATATTTGTTTGATCTCATTTCCCCTGTTTTAGATAGGTGCGGCAAAAAGAATTCAATGAATCTCCTTTGTTTAGCGAGTTCTTTTACTTGGATTAATGCCCTCATACAAAAAATAACATAAGCAGCATTTATCCATGTGAACTAGCTCAATGCAGAAAGCATCTATATTTGAGGTTCCTTTACCCATATAAAATAGGTTTAATTATTTGAATACTGTAATACTATGCTATAATGTCACAATTGTGACTAAATTATTACCAGGGCTGCGGAGAAGCTCCGCAATGGACTGCAGATCCATCTTATCCAGGTTTGATTCCAGGATCTTGTTTGAAAGTTTCTCATAGATATTAGAAACTCTTTGAGGCGATATTTGCCCCATAAGAAGGTTCAATATAAGCAAGGATTAATAACACGTTACAGATTCACAATTGTGAATTAAGTGTTGCAGATTCCTACGTGATTTCACTCGTTAGGTATGTACTTAACTCACTGGTTAAGGTGATCCAACTCAAGATATGAAAGCTCTAGTCGTAGATAAACAGACAAAAAAATTAATCTCAAACTCCAATTGTTCCAGAAGTCATAAAATGCCAACATCTCATCAATGTGGCTATATCCAGAAATTAATGCTGCTTTAAAAGAGATCCATTGGGAGAATCGGCAAATAAATTAGAGAGGATTTTAGAGAGGATTTAGATAAACCCCTAAATTTCGTCATATGCTTATAAAATAAATATAACTCAGAGATTTATCGAAATCCTCTATAAAATTGTGTACATCTGCGAGATATAAGGCACAAAATCTGTGGCTCAAAACTAAAACGAATGCTGAGATGGCGGAAAGGCTACGCAATGGACTGCAGATCCATTTTATTCCGGTT
>CAVXNY010000018.1:0-251161 GCA_963763235.1 uncultured Methanosarcinaceae archaeon
TATTGAAAATTTCACAGCCTTGTTTGTCTGCAATGCCCTCTACCGAGGGTTTACCGTGAACTTCAGTAGCCGTTGTAAGCACTGGGATTGCTCCGAGTTCCGAAATCTTTCGAGCAATCTCATTAGCACCGTGATGTCCTCCTAGAAGTGGGATTGCGAAGTTCAGGTTTGAATCCACTACAATCACAGCAGGATCCAACCACTTATTTGTTAGAAGAGAAGCAATATCTCTTACTACAATGCCTGTGGCAAAAACGGCGACTATTGCCTTGTAATCTCTAAAAGCTTTTTCAAAAACTCCTTTTACATAGAGAAGCATGTCAGCTTCCAGGTGTTCTGCTAACTTTGCAGCGATTTCATGATTTCTCTCAAAGGTAATTACAACGATTTCTGAGCCATTCCGTATAAATGGGACCTCCTATAGTTTGTGGGGTTAACAACTCCACCTATGATAATCATTGCTGATCGCACAATCCCTGCATCCTCCACTTTTTCTGCGATATCTCCTACTGTCCCTGTGATGACTTTCTCGTCTTCCCAAGATGCATGAAAGATTAACGCAGCAGGTGTATCTTTCGGGCATCGGACTTTTTCCATAATTTCCCTTATTTTTTCAGTGCCCAGGAAAATTGCCATTGTTGTGTTATAAGCTGAAAGCTCGGTGATAAGGTCTTTTTCCATAGTTTTTCCTGCTGGACGGGTAATGATGAGATATCAGAAATACCGTTAAGAGTAAGCTGGGTACCAAGAGCAACTGCGCTTGCAAATACAGATGAGACACCTGATATTCTTTCCACTTTGATATCGTACTTTTTGAGCTCTTCCATCTGCTCTATGATAGCTCCATAAAGAGAAGGGTCTCCACTGTGGAGACGAACAACAACCTTTCCTAAATCTACTGCATCTGCGATCATTTTAGTGGTCTCTTCAAGAGTTAAACCGTAGCTATCTACCGTCTTTCCCTTCGTGTAATTTAGGACCTCTGGATTTACCAGAGAACCTGCATAAATCACGAGGTCAGCTTTTTCTAGCATCTCACGTCCAAGTACGGTAATTAGTTTTGGGTTCCCAGGACCTGCCCCTACAAAATATACTTTTCGTTCCATCCGATCATTCCTTTTCTTTCTTGTACCTATTCCAAAATCACGTCTCGATTTCGCAGAATTTTATCTGGAATCTTTCATTTTTTCCCATAGACGATACTGAAATAATTCCCTTTTTCTGGGATCTCTTCTTTTCTGCGGATTATAACTTCGTTGTCAGAAAAAAGTCTTTCTGCAAAAATAAATTCTTTATATCCTTCAGCTTCTAGATGTTCAACTATCTTTTTTGGCTGTGTGGCTTTCAGGTTAATCTTATACATAATCTCAGAACCGTCACTGACTTCAAAAGATTTATCAATTGTATTGTTAGTCCTTGCAGCAAAAGATGTGATCGAACTTATTCCAGGCACTGTTGAAAGCTCTATATCCAGATAATGCTTTTGCATGACTTTTTTTAGATGGGAAAATGTCGAGAAGAAATTTGGGTCACCTATAAGCCCGAAAGCTACAGTTCCTTTTCGCGCTTCTTCTGCTATTCTATCAGCGCTTTCTTTCCAGTGAGAATTGAGAACTTCAATGTCTTTTATCATGGGAAACTCAAGGATTTCGGCGTCCGCATAAGGAGCTACAAGGTCTTTTGCCAGCTGACCAGGCACATATACCTTATCACTTTTTTTTAAAATATCCACTGCTTTCAGGGTCAGAAGTTCAGGGTCTCCTGGACAAGTCCTACTCCTATTAACATGTTATCACTCCGTAAGTTTATTAAAATAAATGTAAAATCATAATTTTGATTTAAATCAATTTTCGGGGATTTACACCGGAAAGACATCTATTTTCTCAACATTACTGTAACTTTAAAATTGATCAAACTTTCAATGAATGCTATTGGCAAATATACAAACAAACTCTACGGATGTGTACATCTGCAGAATGCTGTTCATAGAACAATTTTTCAATTATTTGTTTTTCCAACAACAATGTATACAGCGTTTTCAGGTTTGAACATAGTTTCCCCTGCAATTGGTATACTTCTGGAGACCGAAATATGGAGTACTTCATCAAAAATCGCAAGCTTTTTCATTGCATTAATTGTTCTGACAACTGTTTCGATACGGACTGCATTTACCACAATGCTTCGTGCTTTTTTTTCAACAAGTACCTTAAGAACGGGAACAATATTTTTTGTTCCGCCAACAAAAGCACAATCTATAGAATCAACAAAATCTCTGGATCCAAGAATTTCTGAAGCTTCGCCGGCTAAAAGCTTTGCATTTTTGATGTTAAAATTCTTGAAGTTAATTTCGGTGGCTCTAAGTGCTTCTTTGCGGGCTTCTATTGCATAGATGGTCAGACTTCGGGCAATCCTAGCTGCTTCAATTGATACGGATCCTGTTCCACAACCGACATCTGCAAATTTATCTCCGTCCTGCAGTCCCAGCTTGTAAAGTGATAAAGCGATGATTTCAGGTTTTGTCGGACCACCGCTAACGCTTACTATTTTGGACATGTTCTACCTCAGGATAAAGTGAAGCAAATGCATGAAATTAATAGCAAAATAAATTACATTTTTTTTAAAAAATGGTAGTTTTTAACCTACTTATTTTCCCGTAAGTAATTCGGAATTCTATAACCATGGAATAAGGTGAAAAAACTATTTTTTTATTTTTTTTCCCATTCTTCATGGTTCAAATTTGTATTCAAGTTTAATAGAGAGATGTATATCTTCGACTATAAATCCATTTTTATAAGTTCTTGAAGTGTAATTCTCACTATGTGTCTTATCATATTACTAATTAACATAATTTTAATATTATTTAATTTTAGTATATCCCCATAACAATTTAGGAAGGAGCTAATCTTTCAAATACTAATTTTAAAGCATGCTAGAGGATAATCATAAATTTAATTATCATATTATATTTGTCAGATCAACTCCGTTATAAATATAACTTTTTATTGATATACCTTATTATCAGTAAGAAAGGTATTAAGTAGGAAAAAACTTCCATACGCTTGCTGAAAAAAAGAGAACTCTTCCACAATAAAAGCTCCCTCTTTTTATCCTTTTTCGACTTTAAATAGACAAAGTTTCTTGAAGTAAACAGGAGTTTATTGGGAAAAGAGATTGAAGTATTTTCTAGCGTGGTATATGATGATAAAATGCAAATATAAAATAAATTATTATTTTGAAAGAAAGAGATTTTAACCAGAACAGCATAGTGTTAGCTTATTGTCGACATATAAGCTAAGATTCCATCAAGGAGAAAAAAAATAATAAGTTTTCTCCTAGAAAGAATGCGTTTCAAAAAGGAAGCTGAAGTTCCTAGGTCAAATACAACTGATTTTCGGACCTTTATACATAAAAATATCTTTTTCGCAGGAAAAACCCTTGCATTGAAAGCTTTTTTTATCGATGTAGGGCTCTGTCCCCTGAACGAGAGGAGGAAAAGCGATGAAAATTTACGAATCATATGAAGATCTGCCAAAAATAAAGCTGCCTTATGGAAACGAAGTATTCATAAGTGACAGCACTATCCGCGACGGTTCTCAGATGCCGGGGATAGTCTTGAGCAGAGAACACAAGCTTCAAATCTATGAGTATCTGCATGAGATCGGGATTGAAAAACTCGAGGCTTTTGTGTTCAATCAAAGAGACATAGACGCTGTGGAACTCATGTTCGACATAGGTTACGAATTTCCCGAGATCACTGGTTGGGCTAGAGCTTCAAGGGAAGATATTAATAAAATTTTGGAGATCGATGGGCTTAAAGAAACAGGAATTTTGATGTCTGTATCAGATACACACATTTTTTCTAAGATGAGGCTCTCAGGCAGGAAAGAAGCCGAAGAGAAATATTTGGATGCCCTACAGTATGCAGTAGATCATGGCCTTCGCACACGAGCACATTTAGAAGATATGACAAGAGCAGACAATTACGGTTTTGTATTCCCACTGGTTGAAAATATTCTGGAAATCGACCCTGAGTGTATTATAAGAGTATGCGACACTGTCGGATATGGAATGCCCTTCATGAATATTGATGAACCTTATGGAATCCCGAAAATAGTCCAGTACCTCAAAAATGATATAGGGGTTAAAAATATAGAAACCCATATACACGATGATTATGGATTCGGGTCAGCAAGCTCGATTGCAGGCTTCTGGCATGGGGCTAATTGGACAAGCGTAACCTTTCTGGGCATAGGAGAACGTGCAGGTAATAGTGAGATGGAAAAAATTCTGCTTTTTCTGGTAGATAGGGTAGAAGGCTTTGAGCGATACAACCTTGAGCCTGTTACCCGTTTTGCAAGATTCATGGAGAAAGAACTTGGATTGCGAGTTCCGAGAAATAAGGCAGTTGTCGGGAAGAATATTTTCGCCCACGAGTCCGGAATCCATGCCTCAGGTGTCCTCAAAAATCCTTTTAATTACGAACCCTATCTTCCAGAACTGGTAGGAGGGAAGCGATTCCTACTCATCGGAGATTCTTCAGGTCTGGAAATCATCCGCTATAAGGTTCAGGAGACTTTAAATGACCTTCTTGACGTTGAAGCTATCGTTGAAAGAGATGACCCAAGGCTCTTGAAAATCCAAAAAGAAATCCAAAAACTTTATGATAAAGAAGAGAGGGTTTCCTGCATTTCGGATGAAGAACTCCTTGCATACGTAGAAAAGTACTTCCTATATCAGCCGATTTGCAATCCTGCATATCAAAGTAGAAGAATACTGAAAAATAAGGGCAAAATATCTGAGTTTGAAGAAGGAAAAAGTGATGAAAAAAAGATATATAAGGGTAGGGTTGAGAACAATTAAAAATTTATATATTCCTCTCGCTTTATTCTTTCAGCTTCTTTTTATTTGAGAATTTTTGCTGTATATTTTGCAATTTCATCAGCCATTTTACTGAGTTTTGAGCTGCCTCCGAGATCATAAGTTATATACTTGCCTTCTGAAATTATGTGCTCTGTGGCTTTGAATATAGCTTCTGAATTCTCTTTTTCACCTAGATAATCAAGCATCCAGGCTCCTGCAAGCACAGTTGCCACAGGGTTGACTTTATCTTGTCCTGCATATTTTGGAGCTGAGCCATGTGCCGGTTCAAACATTGCGAACGAGTCCCCTATATTTGCAGAATAGATAAGTCCAATACTGCCTACTAGGGCTGAGCACTCCTCGCTTATAATATCCATGAAAAGATTTGTGGAAAGTAGGATCTTTTTGTTGAAGATTTGTGGATTCTTGATAAGTTGCTGAGCAATGTTGTCTACGTGATAGGGCCATATTTCGATTCCCTGGTAAGCCTGTTTTACCTTTTCGACCTCTTCCAAAAAAGAGCCACACGTCAGCTTTAGGATATTGCTTTTATGGATGGGCACAACAGTGTCATAGCCTCTTCTCTTAGCTTCTTCGAATGCATAGATAGCAATCTTTCTGGATGCTGTGCGTGTAATCTTCCGGATTGCAATGGAGACGTCGTCTGTGAGTTGGATTTCCTCTCCTACATATAACCCTTCAGTGCCCTCGCGCACACAGACCATTTCCACATCTCCGAGGGGTTTACTTGAGTTGGGAAAAGTCTTGATTGGCCTTACATTAGCATAGAGATTATATTTTCTCCTTATAGACACAGCAACACTTTTAGGGGAACCAATCCCTCCAGGAGTAGTGGTAGGGCCTTTAAAACATACATCTGAGCTTCCAAGGATCTCCCATGTCTCATTTGGAATCAGCGAATTTCCTCCGTTTTTCTCCCACCATTCAGCTCCTGCATCACAAACAACAAATTCAATATCTGTGCCAGTGGCTTCTACAACTTTAAGCATTGCATCCACAAGTTCAGGGCCTGTACCATCACCTTTAATTACTGCTGCGGTTTTAGTCATATTATCACCGATTTTGATGTTCGGTTCAAAGGAACGTAGCGATTTAAAAGCTAAGAGGAATAATTTATCAAAAAATATGGTAAATATAATTGAATCTTCCCGCGTACTCAACGTAATGCTCTATATTTCAAGCTTTGGGTATAATAATTAAACTGAAAAGAAACCGTGGGAATTAAAATTCCACTTATATAATGCTTATGCACATTTATCAAAAAATTAAATCAATATCTTTTGCCCTGGAATCATTAAAATCAAATTTTGTTTATAAATATAATCTGAATTGTATTCAAGTATCTAAAACTTCAATCAATTTTGAGGGGTAGGATGCTCGCAAAAATTTCCGTTACTGATAATCATATGCATATAGATTCTAGAGCCAGGGGTCTTGAAGCGGTAAAAGAATTTCAGAACTCTGGTGGGACTCATATAATTCTAGTCACCAAACCCAGCTGGTCTCTAGGGGTAACGATCAAAAAACCTGAGGATTACATTACTGTTTTTGACGAAACAATCGAAATTGGATCAAAGATCAAGGAGATGGGGGTTGAAGCTTTTCCCGTGCTTGGAGTTCATCCAGCGGAAATTTCAAGGCTCATAGAGCATATGGAACTTCAAGAAGCTATGGAGACAATGAAGAGAGGACTAGAGATTGCTTCAGACTATGTGGAAAAAGGCCTTGCTGTAGGGATCAAGTCTGGACGTCCTCATTATCCTGTGACTGCAGAAGTTTGGGCAACTTCGAATGAGATCATGGAGTATGCTTTTTCGCTAGGAAAAGAGCAGGACTGTGCTGTTCAGCTTCATACAGAAAATGTGGGAGAACCTGAACTTCAGGACATAACTGAAAGGGCGAAGAGAATAGGAATCAAATTATATAGGGTAGTGAAACATTATTCTCCTCCTCTGATAAGTGTTTGTGAAGAATTGGGACTCTTTCCAGGGGTTATTTGTTTTAAGGGAGCTATTGAACAGGCACTTGAAGAAGGAACACGGTTTATGATGGAGACAGATTATATTGACGATCTTGATAGACCAGGAGCAGTACTTGGCCCGAAAACAATTCCCAAAAGAACTATAAAGTTGATGGAAACATATGGTGAAGAGCCTTTCTGGGTCGTACACAAAGACAATCCTGAGAAGGTATATAACATCGAAATTGAGGTTTAAAAGGTGTGAAGTATGTGAGAAAATCTGGAAAAAAAGCCAAAGAAAATATTTTTAGAGAATTAAAGATCAATAGAAGCACTTTGAATCATTTAAGGGTAAAAAGAAACAGTTTAAAAGTAAGAGCTTCAGAATTGTATCTGCAAGTTACTGAATACAATGGACATAAGAATCTAACTGCGTTTTCCTTAAATATAGGTGTTTTACTCGTTTTTTTATAATTGATTAATAATTAATGGCTATGACCAGATTTTAAATGAGGGAAAGAGCATAGGGTGAGGAATATATGAGAAAAAAACTCTTCGAATTTAACCCTAGCTTGCTCTCGGAAGGAAAAACCAGCAGAAGATTAAGTGTTCCTGCTTAATAAGAAATGCAGTTAAAACTTATTCACGCTTGAAACTTACTTCCGCTTTATTGTTACAATATCCCCCAAAGTAGTATCTTTCTTTGTATGTGAGACTTCCGGCCCAGTTGCATCTACACGTTCGGTAATTTTAATTTTAAGAGCATGTTCCAGCTTCTTTATAACTGAATCTTCGGGGATGATCTCACTGCGTTCTATCTTCTTGATCAGGGATGCTTTTTCCTTTAAATTTTCAGCCAGGTCCTCCTGAGACCACCCTTTTGCTTCTCTGGCATCCCGGATGATCTGAACATAATTCTCCAGTAGCTCATTTTTCAAAATGTCGAAAAAGTCCTTATTTTGCCTCTTTTCAGTTCTTGTTACTGTACGAACTATCGGAGAGACTTTTCTTGATACTGGAGTTCGTTTATCTACAGGTTTACCATACGGAGCACATTTTTGGCACACTTGGAGTTCGCTGTTATCAATTGTAATACATAACGGCTTCTCGCGGATCTCTGCACCACATATTTCGCACTGCATTTTGATCACTTCGAAAACGCTATATACAGTATGAACTTAAATATTATTCGGAGCTCCATGACGGAAAGTATCAAGAGTAAGGATGAAAATATGCGCAGTCACCTTGTTAAGTCCGGATCTGAGTATAATGGAATTGTGCCTGGAGAGCGGGGGGAAGTAGCTGAAAGCGTCCAGGATAGAGTGAGGCAACTTGAAAGCCGCAACAATTTTCTGGAAGAGCAATGCAGCCAGATAGAGTCCGAAAAACGTTATTTGGAAAATCAAAAGATCAAATATGAGAGGGAAATACGAAAGCTGCAATCTGAGCTCGATCGAATGAAGACCTCTCCGCTTATCATCGGTACCGTCATTGATGTGATTAAGAACGATAGGATAATTGTACGGAGCAGCAATGGGCCTCAGTTTCTGGTTAATGTCTCACAATATATCGATGAGAAAAAACTATTACCAGGGGCAAAGGTTGCTTTAAATCAGCATACACTTGCTATTGCTGAGGTTATTCCTTCCGCTGAAGAGCCTTTTGTTGCTGCAATGGAAGTCCTCGAAAATGTAGAGGTGGACTATGAACAGATAGGAGGTCTCGATGAGCAAATACAGGAACTTCAGGAAGCAGTTGAACTTCCTCTCATCGAACCGGAACGCTTTGCTCGCATAGGGATAGAGCCTCCGAAGGGAGTTCTTTTGTATGGGCTTCCGGGGACAGGCAAAACTTTGCTTGCAAAAGCTGTGGCTCACAGGACAAATGCGACTTTTATCAGGGTTGTAGGCTCTGAGCTCGTACAGAAATACATTGGGGATGGGTCCAAACTTGTGAGGGAAATCTTCGAGATGGCTCGTAAAAAAGCTCCAACTATTATCTTCATAGATGAGCTAGACTCAATTGCAGCAAGGCGTTTAAATGAAACCACGGGTGCAGACCGTGAGGTTCAGAGAACACTCATGCAGCTTCTTGCAGAGATGGACGGCTTTGACAAAAGGAAAAATATCCGAATCATTGCAGCAACAAACCGCCCGGATGTCCTTGACCCGGCAATTCTAAGACCAGGTCGTTTTGATAGGCTTGTCCATATTCCGATGCCAGGTATAGAAGCCAGAGGAAAGATTCTTGAGATTCACTGCGAAAGGATGACTCTTGCAGAAGATATTGATTTTAAGAAGCTTGCAAAAATCACCGAAGGGATGAGTGGGGCAGATCTCAAAGCAATTGCCACTGAAGCAGGCATGTTTGCAGTAAGGAAAGACAAGGAACTTGTTGAGATGGGCGACTTTCTTGAAGCAGTAGGCAAGGTATCAGTAGCTGCGGATACGCAAAAGATGATGCCGACTGGAAATCTCCCTGAAACGATGTTTGTGTGAAAGGGAAACAAGCTGCAGAAGCTCCTCAAGGATCTTCTTCCCAATAAATAATTATGGAGAATTTTGATAAACCGATAAATTACACAGTCATTTAGATACAATTTATAAGCATAGGATGATATTTATGGGTTTATCTAGATGCTCTATGGTTTATGTGGTATGATTCATTAAAAACAACAACTCCCTTAAAAATTGGTAAACTATTTTTGCAATCTGTGTGTAAAGAACACTTGTGAGTTCAGATTTTCATATTAAACGCGAGATTCGAATTTTGGGTATAGATGACTCTGCTCTACTAAACGAAAAAGTGATGGTTGTTGGAACTTTTTACCGGGGCGGGGACTGGATGGATGGAATTCTTCGTTCGGATATTACCAAGGATGGACTTGATGCTACAGCCGTAATATGTAGGATGATACAAAAGAGTAAGCATTATAGACAGATAAGAGTGATTATGCTAGACGGAATCACATATGCAGGTTTTAATGTTATTGATATAGAGAAGCTTTACAGAGAAACCGGAATTCCTTTAATTGTGTTCTTGCGGTCATATCCGAACTTTGAGAAACTTAAATCTGCCCTCAAACATTTCCAAGATGGTGAAAAACGCTGGAAAATAATAGAAAAAGCCGGGAAAATATACAAAATAACTGGTGAGAAAGAAAGATCTCCCATATACATTCAAAAAATAGGCGTAAGTTTAGAAAATGTGGATAAGATAATCCGGCTCACTTCGACAAGAGGTAATATTCCTGAGCCTTTGAGAGTTGCCCATCTAATTGCAACAGGCATTATCTTGGGTGAATCCAGAGGAAAAGCTTAATTGTTTATACAATTCTTCAGAAAATATATGAAAATGATATTGAAATGGGGATATAATAATATTGAAATGTGAATATTGAAATGTTGTGTTGATCGGGAAAATGTAGATAAGATAAATTTAGAAAAAAAGGAAAAGTAAAAATACAGGAACGGCTTCAGAAATACAAAAAATAAAAAAAATGAAAATTTTAAGTGATACAATTAAAGAATATCGGGACCAAAGAAAAAAACGGATCTTAGGAGCTATAAAGAGCACAAACCTTATGGCAAGTAGGAAAATAGGGAACGTTAATAAATGATTAAGCAAAACATTATGAAGTTAAGAACTTGCAAAGGAAAACTATTAAATTGGAAACCGTATATGTGATGGATAAAAATTAAGAGAATTTCGATAAACTCATTAATTTAGTCATATGCTTATAAATTGTGCACAAATGACTCGTGAGAATAAGAGAATATTTTGATAAACCCCAATTTTTGGCTGGTTGTTTATAAAGCCTAAATAAGCAATTTGTTAAAATTGGAGGTTTATAGAAATTCTCCTGGGGTTTATCGTCAATTCTCTAAACAATTCATTCTTAGAATAAAGTTGTTCTTTCCAAAACTATTCGTTTAATATTATCCCTTATAATGGAGGAAAACAGTAGCATGAAATCCATTGTGGAAGAAGCTCTTGCTCGATCTGCCCTGGAAGGACGCGCCCGGCAGGGAGAGTATTTAGACTCAGATTACTCTAATTCAGACTCAGATACGGATGCCGAACTTGAAGAGATTCTTAGAAGCCTTAAAACAACCATTAAGGTGGTAGGTTGTGGCGGCGGCGGCTCAAACAGCATCCAGCGTATGATGGGCGAAGGTATCCAGGGAGCAGAGCTCATCGCCATAAATACTGATGCGCAACATCTTCTTCATATACGCTCCGGGAAAAAAATTCTTATCGGGAGAAAGAAAACCCGTGGACTTGGAGCCGGAAGCCTTCCCCAGATCGGAGAGGACGCTGCAATAGAGAGTATCGATGAAATTAACAAGATTTTTGACGGTGCTGATATGGTTTTCATCACTGCCGGTCTTGGGGGGGGAACCGGGACTGGATCTGCACCGGTAGTAGCTGAAGCTGCGAGGGATGCTGGAGCCCTTACGATCGCAGTAGTAACCCTTCCGTTCAGTGTGGAAGGTCATGTTCGAAGAACCAATGCAGAAGCTGGCTTGGAACGCCTGAGAGATGTTGCTGACACGGTTATAGTGGTCCCCAATGATAAGTTAATTGAAGTCGTTCCAAGACTTCCGCTTCAGGCAGCTTTCAAAGTCTCAGATGAAGTTCTTATGAGGGCTGTAAAAGGCATAACCGAATTGATAACAAAACCTGGGCTCGTAAACCTTGATTTCGCAGATATTAGAACTGTTATGCAAAATGGAGGTGTTGCGATGATCGGTCTCGGAGAGGCGGAAGGTGATAATAAAGCTGTCGAGTCCGTACAGAAAGCTCTGCGCAGTCCACTCCTTGATGTAGATATTTCAGGCGCAACCTCTGCTCTGGTTAATGTTGTAGGAGGACCTGACATGACAATTTCGGAAGCTGAAAGTGTTGTTCAGGAAGTTTACAGCCGGATAGACGACAATGCTCGACTGATCTGGGGTGCCCAGATTGATCCTGATCTCGAACAGACCGTACGTACTATGATCGTAGTCACAGGAGTAACATCTGCCCAGATTTATGGTCATGGAAGTGACAAAAATATTACATTTAGATATGGAATTGATTTTGTAGAGTGATTAAACCAAAGACAAATAGGATTAAAATATTCGATTGGAAAAAAATGCTGTTTTCCTTTATTAGATTAAGAAATTAATGGACTTATTAATATTTTTTTGATGTTCAAAAAATATCGTTCTTACACTAGAAATTGAATGCAATCGATTCAAAACTCGGGAATTATAACAAGTCTAAAGAGTAAGGGATAGGAATCTAAATCCAATCGAAAACTATTTTTATGGCAAATGCTCTATGTTGCCGATAAAATTGGGTATTGAAAACGAAAAATTTATACTGACACGATTTAAAGTATTTGAAGAAAAATAATCCGAAATCCAAATTCCTGATTCATGTTTATCTGTATAAGTGATATCTTCATATAATAGGAATCAATAATATAATTCATTCGGTACTTCCTAAAAGATAAACTAATATATAGAGCGTAAAAAATGAATTGGAAAGCAGATAGGAAGAACTTGAACGAAAAACTCGAGATCAAATAATCTAATATACCTGGATGTGAATGAATGGTAGAATCTCCGTTTAAATTGAATATAACTGCAGAAAGTATTGGTCAGACTGTAGAAAGTATTGGCCAGATTATCCGGGCACACATTAGAGTCCTGAAACTTACAAAAAAACCGTCCAGGGAAGAGTTCTTGACCATTGCCAAAGTTGCAGGTATTGGTATTCTGACTGTGGGAGCAATAGGATTTATTATATATGTATTGTTGACGATGTTGCCCAAGTGGGTGGCCTAATGAGTGAAGATTCCCAGATATTTGTAATCAAAACCACTGCAAACCAAGAAAGATCGGTTGCAACAGCCCTTGCAAAAATTTCAAAGAAGGAGAAGCTGGATATAAGGGCAATTCTAGCTCCTGACGAGTTAAAAGGGTATGTGCTTGTCGAGGCTCCTATATCTGGGATCGTGGAACTAGCAATCCAGACTATTCCCCATGCTAGGGCTATTGTGAAAGGAAGTTCTACAGTTGCTGAAATTGAGCATTTCCTTAAGCCTAAACCAACCGTAACTGGTATTAAGGAGGGGGCAATTATTGAGGTTACTTCAGGACCTTTTAAGGGAGAGAAAGCTAGAGTTAAAAGAGTTGATGAAGGGCACGAGGAAATTACTGTAGAGCTGTTCGATGCTGTGGTCCCGATCCCTATCACTATCCGTGGCGATACAGTTAGGGTGCTCAAAAGAGAAAATGAGTGAGCTAGTTATCTAGTAGAGAAAGAACGAAAAATTAGAAAGAAAAATTTCAGCTTATCAGTAAATAGGATTAGCAGTAATTCCCTAACTTGGTAGATTTTACTAATTAATGCAGCTTTTCTTACTAAAAATGGTTCTTATGGCGCAGAATAAGTCTAAAAAATAACAAATGTCGAAGTCAAAGAACATGATGCGTATCTATGGATTGTATGAAGAAAACAAAAGCATCAAGCTCATCTGTTAATTATGATATTTATGATTCCATCAAATTCAGGACACGGATTGAAAAAGATGTTCAAACTTTATACTTATTGAAATCGGTGAAACTCATATGACAAGTATCGTTGAAGCACTTGTCCCGGGAGGAAAAGCGAATCCAGGGCCACCTTTAGGTCCTTCTCTTGGTCCACTCGGGGTCAATATAAAAGAAGTGGTCGAAAAGATCAATGAAAAAACCAGGAACTATAATGGAATGCAGGTTCCTATAAAAGTAATTGTTGATGACAAAAAAAATGTCGAAATCGAAGTGGGCATACCCCCTACCGCATCCTTGATCATGAAAGAATTAGGAATTCAGAAAGGTTCAGGAAATGCGGGAAGTGAAATTGTTGGAAACCTTAGTATACCCCAGGTCGTAAAAATCGCCCGTATGAAAAAGGAAGATGTGCTTTCTTATGATCTTAAATCAGCAATGAAAGAGGTAATGGGTACATGTGTCCCTATGGGTGTGACTGTAGAGGGGGACAAGGCCAAGGACTGCCAGAAGGAACTCGATAATGGCAAGTTCGATGATTTACTTGTCGGTGAGGAATGGTAAGCCTTCAAAACCATTTAAACTTTGATCCATAGTTTCATTACATACCAATAGTTTTAAATCGAATACCACTAATAGCTCAAGAAATCGGAATACGGTTCTACTGAAACAAATTATAAATATTGATTATCGGTTTAATGTTTCAAGTGTGACAGATCCGGATTTACTATAAGCCCTAAAACCAACTGTAGTAAGCCTCTAAGGCTGCTTGAATATGTGAGTTCAAATACTACAGGGAGGAACAAGATGGCAGAACAAATTATACTGGAAGTTGTCAAGAAATTACTCGAGATATCTCCAAAACGCAATTTCTCTGAAAGTGTGGACCTGGCGATTAACTTAAAAAATCTTGACATGAACCAACCGAAGAATAGGGTCGATGAAGAAGTAATCCTTCCACATGGGCTCGGAAAAGAACTGAAGATCGGTGTTTTTGCAAAAGGCGACGTGGGCTTGAAGGCAAAAGCTGCCGGTGCTGCGTATGTTATTTCTGAAGATGAACTCGAAGAACTGGCAGCTGACAAGAATAGAGCACGGACTCTAGCAAATGATTGTGACCTTTTTATCGCAGAAACTCAGTTCATGCCGACAATTGGTAAGAACCTTGGTATTGTTTTCGGGCCCAGAGGAAAAATGCCTATTCCGTTATTACCTAACAAGGATGTAGGTGAACTGATTCAAAGCAAAAAGAATGCTGTCAAGCTTAGGTCAAAAGACAGGCTTACTTTTCATGTGGCTGTTGGAATGAGGGATATGAATCCTGAAGACCTTGCCGAGAACATTGAGACTGTTGTAGCTAGGCTGGAACGTATTCTAGATAAAGGCAAGCACAACCTTAGGTCGGTCTATGTCACGACAACCATGGGTAAATCAGAGAAGGTGATGTAAATGGCGGAAGAAAAGCATCACACTGAACATATCCCAAAGTGGAAGAAAGATGAAATCGAAAAAATTAAGAAACTCATACTTTCTCATAAGGTCTTCGGAATGGTAGGAATCGAAGGAATTCTTGCGATCAAGATCCAGAAGATTCGTCGGGACCTTAAAGACTTTGCGGTGGTTAAGGTATCCAGGAACACGCTCACAGAGCGGGCTTTAAATCAACTTGGGGGAAATATTCCAGGGATGAATAAATACCTTGACAAACAGACCGCTCTGGTGTTTACTAACGAAAGTCCTTTCAAGCTTCAAAAAGTGCTCGAACAGACAAAGACCCCCTCACCTATCAGAGGAGGTGCAATTGCTCCGGTTGATATTATCGTTCAGAAAGGGCCTACCAGTTTCCCACCTGGCCCTATTTTGGGTGAGCTACAGAGTGCAGGGATTCCCGCTTCAATTGAAGCCGGAAAAGTTGCGATAAAGGACACAAAGGTTGTCTGTAAAGCAGGTGAGGCAGTCCCACAGAAACTCGCAACCATGCTCTTAAAGCTGGATATATACCCTCTAATCATAGGGTTGAACCTAAGAGCAGCCTATGATGAAAGAATGATTTATGAGCCTGAACTCCTTAAAATTGATGAAAACCAATACTTTTCTGATATTATCAGAGCAAATCAGAACGCTTTCAATTTATCTGTTAACACTGCATACCCTACAAGTGCAACAATTGGCACTCTGCTGGCAAAGGCCTCTACAGAAGCAAAAAACTTTGGTGTAAACGCTGTTGTTTTTGATTCAGGAATCATGGATACCCTTCTGTCAAGGGCCTATATTCAGATGATTTCCGTTGCATCTAAAGCCGCAGAAGGCGGTGCAGATGCAGTAGATGATGACCTTAAGAAGGTTCTCAAGGCCGTACCAAGCGCAACAGCAGCCAAAGCACCTGAGAAGAAAGAAGAAGTACAAAAAGACGAACCAGAAGAGGTAGAGGAGGATCATGCCGAAGAAGACGGAATGGCAGGTCTCGGTGCCCTTTTTGGATAAACAAATTTATGTTAATTGAAATTAGGTGATAAAACAATGGAATATATATATGCATCTCTCTTATTGCACAATGCTGGTAAAGCAATTACCGAAGAAGCAATCACTGCAGTCCTCAAGGCTGCAGGCATCGAAGTAAACGAGGCTAGAGCAAAGGCTCTTGTTGCAGCCCTTGAAGGCGTAAACATCGAAGAAGCAATTTCAAAGGCTGCATTTGCAGCTCCTGTAGCCGTATCTCCCACAGTTGCAGCACCTGCAGCCGCAGCACATGTTGCAGCCGCAGCAGAAGTTCCTGTTGAGGAAGAGGAGGATCATGCCGAAGAAGACGGAATGGCAGGCCTAGGCGCCTTATTCGGATAAATATATAAATGTTGGCGTATTATCTCGCCACATTTTTATACTCTTTGAGTAAATAGTCTATCCAATTTGGTATGGTTCATAATGACGATCTTATTTGTTTATAGCTTACATACAATATTTTTCATGTAAGTTTATTATTTGATCCATTTAAATATATTGTGATAACAGATTCAAAAATTTTTTATTTTTATGTTCTAAAGTATAAATTGTTCATAGTATCCACCAACTTATTTTCTTATTTTTTTTGGTTATAATTTACGTAGTATATATATCTTAATCACTTGCTTAATGCTCGATTTCTTTCTCGATCAAATATAGGTGGGTTTATTTTATTAAACTGTAGGCCATTGCTCATATTTTTTATCCCCATCAGTTAGTAATCAGAAGTATCTATTGCATCAAAATAGATGTCATTGAACTGATTTTTGATAGGTTGAATAGTTATTATCTTTTTCTGATTTGTAAAATTTTTTCATGAATGAACAAGATTTTTGAGCCACTGTAATATTGAGAAAATAGATTGCATTTCTGTATGCAGCTGCAAAAATTGGTTTAGAGATCGGACGCAGAATATTTTACCGATTCCTTTTAAATAAAAAATTTGCCATATTTTTTGCGTACAGAAATTATCTGGAAAAATTTGCAGAGAAAAAAGTGAATATATTAAAAAATGGTCTTAACAATTAGTTTTTGATTAATTATAAAAAAACGAGCACTCTCTGGTGTTTGAGATAACTGTCGAGAGAGTCATTTGCTTAAGGTTTTAAGTAAAGTACGAATACGATATAAAAAGTGTAATATAATTTTCGTTTTTCTTTCCTCGCATCAATATTGATCGGAGCCCTAGCATAAATAAAAGAAATTTGGGGTGGTTGATCATATTAAAAGAAGTCTCAATCGCTTTGGGTTCAAATGCCTAATTCTTCAAACCACATTTTTTCCGATATTTAGAAATTTCGCAGTCCTGTACTAATCAATTTCTAAAATAATTGGCATTAAAGTTTTTTTTAATTACAGCCAACGATCATTGCCACAAGATTTTGCCTATGGTTTTGAATCTCTTCGTCTGTTGAATTTTTCAACCACTTTTTTTCTCCATGAATTGCGTGATCTCCGCAGATGAAAAAAATAGTGCCTTTTTCTGAATTCCGAAAAATCTTACCTAAATTTTCATCCACTTCTTTTGCAGCACTTTTCAGTTCTTCCCAGTTTTTTGCCCTGTGGGAAAAACGGTCAAGTGCTCTCAGGTGAACGGCCAGAATGTCGGTTTTTTCCTTGAGGGAATACACTGCATACTCAGTGATCTGCCGATCATAATCCAGTATATCTTCGGAATCCCGGACTCCATGACAGTTTTTTATTCGCCCCTTAAAACTCTCCGCACCTCCAGACTCAATAACTGCTGCCACGTTCATGCCCACCAGGTAAGCCCATTCCATTATGCTTTTAAGTTTTGGATTTGTAGAATTTTTTGCCCTTTCAGCATAGATATCCGCTGTTGAATAAATTTTATGCTCGTCTGGTAGGTACCCTGTAAAGATTGACGCAATAGCAGGAGATGTTATTGTTGCCGGAGATTTGCATTTAAACAACAGACCTTTCTCGACAAGCTCGTTCAAATTCTTCATTATTGGAAAAAGATTTCTGCAAAGAGAGTATCCAAGACTGTCAACTATGATAATTACCACTCTTTTGTAGTCTTTTTTCTTTGCGTATTTAAGGACTTCAGGGATTGGTTTTCCAGTGGGTGGGATCATAGGGACATTCAACAATCTTGAAATTGTAGGGGCAATATCTATTATGTGGCACTCAAAAATTATCATTTGTTCTCCATAAGTTATCTGGAAAACCAGTTTATGAGCCTATCCTAAGACTCAGAAATTGTTTTTCAGAAATTTTTATAAAATTTAATTTTTATAGTTATCTTTAGATCAAAAAGAATTGAGCGGATAATCTGTGAAATATAAGTTAAATTTTAATGTACTGTATATTATTTGGTTCTTTCAATATGTAGTTTACTTCCTAGATATTTTTTGATATTTATGGTTTTTCTGAAAAATCGATAACTACCGAAAACTTTCAGTATAATATAGCGAATTAAATCCAGTCTCCAACGAATCACTTCAAATAAATAGGGACAATAAATGTGATGGAAAGAACTCTCAAGGTACTAAAAATAAGAAGTATGGTAGTAGGAGCAAAAAGGATCAGGAATTAATAATGAGACTATCAATCTCAATACTAATTGATATAAATGAATACCGGTTCACAGTAAAGATTGGATCATAGAAAACAAGGTTAAGTAAGTGAATAGTAATAACAACAGAAAATACAGGGTTATCGAGCTAATTTTTCAAAAAAATCAAATACTGGCAAAGGTAACAATGTCGCGAATTTTATGTTAAATCACAAATCAAACGAAGTTTTAAAGGAAGAAAACAGTGGGAATTATGATAGATCCCTAAATTTTATCACATGCTTATAAATTGTATATTAATGACGCACAAAAATCATAGGTTCATAGAAACCCTCTATACATTGGAAGAACCAATTTGCATGCAGTATCCAAAAAGTGCATTGAATTGAAAGTGAAGAGCTTTCTACTTCATTTGAACAGGATAAGTATAATCTCAATTATTAAAACAGAAAATGTGGAAAGCATGAGAGGAAATCACATCATGTATTTTCATATCAAATTGAAGCAATAAAAAAATATTACAACTACCTTATATGCGAACTAAATGCATGCATGCTCCAGAAGAGCAAATCAGTATGCTAAAAGGACAGCTTGATGTTGAGCTTTAGATAAAATTCCCGTAAACTAGGAAATTTTCAGTGATCTCAAAACACAATTATGTTGGGATACTATTCTAGACATAAGAATATTTCAGCTTTTCCTTTCTTTCAATTTTTCCGTGCGTTTGGTGATTAATAAGACTCCAAGTGACATAATTTTAGCTATTTACACTTGAAAAATAGTAGTACTCATGCACTTGAAGCATAAAATAAAGTACAATAGATGTTTTAATCAAATTTACTCTATAGACAGCTTGATGTTTTGAGCTCATTTATTTATTAGAGGATTTCGATAAACCTCATTTTTTTACGAGTTATTTATTTTGTACTATCTATTGAATATGATGAAATTTGGGGTTTATCGAAATACTCCTCAGTTTAATTGTAAAGTTTAATACATTTTACATTTTTTTTCATATTCCTATTATCTTGTTAATTTTTCTCATATCCAGATTCCTCTCAACAAAATTTGCGAGCTCTTCGTAAGCGTCGTTTTCGGTCATAACATTTTCAGGAATGAATTCGAGCCCTTTTATCTTGTATAGATAATTCACTAGTGCATCTCTTATATTCTTGTTCTCAAAAAGCCCATGAATGTACGTGCCAATTATCAGGCCGCCCTCGTCAATTGCACCATCGTCTCCAAATACGTTGCAGAAGGAATCGGTGATTCCCATATGGATTTCATATCCTTTTATTTCCTCCCCACCTATAGGAGTAAGGATCGGGCCACAAGGATTTACTTTTTTTGTGACTTGAATCGTCTTCTTTTTGTATGGTCCGAACTTTGTCACCACATCAAGAAGGCCAAGACCTTTGAATTCTGCTTCAATTCCATTTTCAACCCCAGAATCGAAAATTGTTTTTCCCATTATCTGATAGCCTCCACATATCCCGAAAATAGGAATTTTTCCTTTAAAAGCTTTAATTTTTTCTGCCATTCCGCTTGCTTTTAAGTCGATCAGATCATTAACAGTATTTTTTGTACCCGGGATCATGATTGCATCAGGGGTTCCGATTTCTTCGTAAAGGTTCACATAGCGAATTTGGGCTAGTTCCTCCAGGGGTTCGAAGTCAGTGAAGTTTGATATTCTGGGCAGACTGATAACGACGATCTCTATACCCTTTTCATTTTTCGGATTTTTTTTATCCTCAAGTGAAATCGAATCCTCTGAGGGAATATGGAGCTTGAAATAAGGAAGAACCCCAAGTACTGGAATTCCAGTCTTATCTTCAAGTTGTTTAAGGCCTGGCTTCAGGATTTCCGGGTCGCCTCGAAATTTATTAATAATAAACCCTTTGATGTTTTTCCGTACATCTTTCGGCAAAAGTGCAACTGTGCCATAAAGGCTTGCAAAAACGCCTCCTCTCTCTATATCGCCAACCAGTATTATTGGAGCTTGTGTAAGTCTCGCAGTGCCTATATTTACAATATCTCTTTCATACAGATTAATTTCGGCAGCTCCACCTGCTCCTTCCATAACAATGATGTCATATTCTACAGAAAGCCTTTCCAGAGCTACTTCAAGAACTGCATTCATTTCAGAGATGGAATCATAGTACTGGCCTGCACTTTTGTCAGAATAAGGCTCTCCGAGGAGGATTACCTGGGAAACGAAATCCCCTTTGGGTTTCAGGAGAACAGGATTCATATCAACTGTTGGTTCGGAACCTGCAGCTTTTGCCTGAATTGCCTGAGCAATTCCAATTTCCTTTCCATCTTTTGTAATCCAGGAGTTTAGACTCATGTTTTGAGCCTTGAAAGGTGCAACCCTATATTTTCTTGACAGTATCCTACATAAGGCAGTCACTATTGAACTTTTTCCAACATGGGAAGCTGTTCCCAAGATCAAGACACTTTTCTTTTCCATTTTTACCATACCTTTTTTACCATACCTTATGCTCTAATACCTAGGTTTTTATGTAATTAGGATTTGCAGTTGGGTACGAAATTATGACAATAGACTTTGTGGTAAAATCTGCATTTTAGACCTTGATGGTTTAAATACTATTGATTTTTCAGTCCAACCACAGAAGTCCTAATAATTTCAAAATTTGATCACGATATTTTTTATGCTCATCTAAATCAAGTGAAATTGTTTTTTGATATTTATTTCCTTCTATTTTACCCTCTTATGCTTCAACTAAATTAAAAATTTTAGTATTTACAATAGTTACAAATCTTGTCAGTTCCAAAATTAATTCTATAAATCAGGAGAATATTATATAAATTATCTAAGGTAATTAACCGTTGGTTGTGAAACAAAAAATGACTCTCCTTTTAGGATAGAAACAGCCAATTTAAATTCTGAATCTTCTGGATTATGTAGTTTCGTTGATATAATAACTTACTTGCTGAAACGAACTATGGTTCTCAAGATGTTTATAACGTTTTATTTTCCGCTGTAACATCTTCTAACTGATTCTCTTGAATATTCAATCAATGATCCAAGTTCAAAAATGCCAAAAATAAAAATTTCTCTAAAAGATGCTACTTTTAATTGAATCAAGTTCAATTACATTGAAAATATTTTTTTCTTCATTTAGAAAATAAACGATGAAGTTTTTAAGATAATGTATCAATTAAGCTAAGATTAAAAGCTCCTCTGTTGACTTCAATTGTATCTATATTATGGTAGCAGAGTACTCAATTTATAAATGGATTGAAATCGAAGAATAGAACTGGTTGAGATATAATTTCGCATTCGATATAGGTATCTATCTATATCTATTAAAATCTATAAGCTAACAATTGATGTTTATCAACATAAATGGGTTGGACAAAGAATATTATGTTTTCCTTCGTCTTGATCTTACCAATTTTTTTAGCTTCCTTGATTCTAAAATAATCGATCAACTTATAGCTCATCAGGTCTCAAAACCATTGATGAAGATAAATTTCATTTTGATAAATCTAAACTGATTGCTGGTACTATTTAAAACACATTTTTAGATATCAAATGGAACGATTACTCTAATCAGTATCATGCACAACTGATTAATCAAATTAGCTCAGTTGGCTTTGGAGATACAACTCAAAAGATATAGCGTAAATTAGTGATTAGTCTATTATTATTCTATACAAAAATAAGGATATTTGGGGTGTATAGGAATAATTTCAAACGGATATTTTATATTTATCTATCAACTCGAATTGAGATGAATACTGTGGAAGAAAAAAAATCAATATCAACATTACTTTTTCGTAGAATGGATGAATAATTAGTTAAACCTTTGCTGAGTATCTGAGCAACTTAGTGAAATACTTACTTTGCTAGACTACGGTGGCTAAGATCCACCTTTATTTGCCCAGCCTTAATTTCATTGACTTGTTCTTGAAGTTCTCTCTTAATTCCATACTTCCGGAAGAAATGGATCAGTATATTTGAGATATCCCTTTCGAGGATTTCATCAGCTTGAGGATGTTCCGGAGTGATATACTGGGGCCAATCAATGATCTGGACACCCTCTTCGGAAACAAATATGTTAAACTCACTTAAATCAGCATGAATAACTCCCATTGAATAGATGATTTTTACCTGCTTGAAAATCTCATCGAGATGCCACTCAGGATCAAGAAGTTTTGTTTTTGAAAGGAGGCTACCTTTTGCAAGATCCATGACTATCACATGCCTATTCTGATCAAAAGGTTTTGGGATTGAGACTTTAGGGTATAACCTGCTCATTATCTCATACTCTCGGTGGGCAGCAAGGCGGGCGGCATAAATCCGGGGGAAGTTTTCTCCTTTGCCAATGTGTTCACTCAATCTCGTTAGTTGATTGAAACTGGTTTTGCCTCCCCTGTAAAATTTAATTATGACTGAAATGGATTTTTCAATTGCAAGTTCCGGCTGCCTGATCGCTTCAAAAATTACTGATTCCTTTCCTACTCCGATTTCACTTCCTATTTCACTGATACTTTTTCTCTTGACAAAAGCATTGAGGGCAAGGGTATCATATCCTTCGAAGTAAATCTGAAAACCTTCATAAGATTTAGTGTTTCTGATCACAAGCTTGTTCTGAACAAGCTTTTTCAGTCTATATTCCAACTTATCAAAGGACAACTTTGTATATTTAGTTAGTTCTCCTATTGGTACCCATTCAAAATGCTTCATTCCTATTTCGATACCAGTTAAAATCCTTAAATTCTTTGAATCAAGCTCCTTAAAAATCCATCGTGTTTCGTCTATCATCTGTGTATTAAATATAACCCTTATATTTAAATAATAGCCCACAGGCCACTGATCCAGTTCCTGCTGCTATAACTTCTGAGTCTTCCACTGTTGCCGTGATGCTGTTAAATTAACTCAGGTGGATTTCGATGAATCCCTAAATTTTATCAAATGACTCGTGAAAATCAGGGGCTATCGAGATCCTATAGGATCAAATTGAGTGACAGTGGATTAAAAACCTGCAATCATCAGAGGATTTCGGTAAACCTCTTCTTTTCACGAGTTCCTTATACATTATTTATAATTATATAACAAAATTTAGGAGTTTAGCGAAATTCTTATACAAATATGTTCATCTACAAAAAGTCGGTTATTAATTACTTTATTTATACTTTAATCCACATTTGTACTATAAAATAGAATTACTACATGCAAATATTTTGTCCATAAGTTAAGGTACCACATATTTTATATTGTGAAGTATCTGGAAAAGTTTATTCAAGTCAATGACATCATCACTATTAAAATGTATATACTTAGAAATTAGTAAACGGTAGTGTTTTGAGTTTGATGTAATTTTATACTGATGGTGATAACGCACATCTTTTCATTGCCTATTAACCAGGATGTATCTTTAAGGATGATTCAGATTACAAAAGGCATCACATAAAGAAAAATCTGTAAGAAATACTATGCTATTAAAAAACAGCTAATGGTAACTTGTGGAGTGATGGAGGTTACATTGGAACTATGGTGATGGTATGAGTCCCGATACAGTTAAAACCATGTTGGAGATTAGGGACACCAGGAAGAAAAAGAAGGATATAAACAAATGAAAATATTTGATTTTGAGCAATCCCTTTATCACCTGCGTGATGGTGTGAACATATCCAGTTGTTCGCTTTGGGTCAGACCTCAAATTTTGATTTGTCTTTGACTCAGAATATTTTAATTCTATTGGATAAGTTTTTATATTGTTAATCTTTTGAAATGGTAGCTTCGGGATTTTCGAGCGCAATATCTTGGTACTGTTTTGAGACAGGGTTAGCAAAATTTTTGTTGACTGGCATAATCAAAAGTTGCGAAAAATGTCTCCCGTGTAAGTAAACCATTGATCCTGAAATTTACATAGGTTTTGAGATTTTGTAATACAGCATCATTACATTCTTTTGACTTCAATTCATTTTTAGAACCATATTCCCGATTTATATGGTCAAAAGGATATATTAAAGCCTTTTCATCTAGATGAAGGCACCTTAAAGTGTCATTTTGGTGAAGCGAAAATTAGTGAAAATATTGAATACTGTTTTTTGTAGACACAATGGGCAAGAAAAGTAAAACTCTTATTGATTAGGATGAAATCAATTTGAATATAACCCCATGCATGATAGACAAGTATATTAGGATGGCCCTTTGCAGAAAGACCTGTTTTTGTCTTAATAAACAGTAGTAAGGTAGATTACGCTATGATAATGATCCTAGAATCCGTGAAAAAAAGTGTTACAAAGGTTTACAGTTGGAGTGGTAAATATATCATGTGCTATTATGGCTTGAAGAGACCGAGGGCAGAACTGAAATCTTGTTATCATTTAAAAGAAAGAGTGAGGCTAATTATCTCTCAATATATATTCTTGAGCAGAAGTGCGTCTTTTTCCAAGTTAGGACTTTCACATATTAAAAGTCCTTTAGTTTTGAACTCTTTGAGAGCTCTTAAAATTTCAGTGTAATTAAAATCAGATTCTTTTAAAGTAATGTGTTTTTTTTCTCCGTTTTTATCGTATTCTATTCCCGAGATATGCATATGCATATCTGAAAGACTCTCTTTTCCCAGGATTTCTTCTACTTTAGAAAGAATTGCCATGAACTCTGAGTATGAGTTTTCTTTTCCTGCCCTCGCATGCATATGAGAAAAGTCCAAGCAGGGCATGATTCCTTCAATTTCCGAACTCAGGGAGAGCACTTCTTCAAGAGTTCCAAATTGTGTACTTTTGCCCATAGTCTCAGGGCGAAGGACTGTGGTAATCCCTTTATCTCGTAGTTGTCTCACAAGCTCTCGCAGAGCTTTTGATACTCTGCAGTAGGTATTCTGCTTGCTGTTTTTCTGGTAAAAAGCCGAATGTAAAACAATGGACTCAGCTCCACATAGGCTACCTATCCTGGCAGCCTGGTAAATCCTCTCCATGCTTGCCTTGAGTTTTTCTTCTTCTGAAGAATTCAGGTTGATATAATAAGGTGCATGGGCACTCAGTACTATTTTTTCTTTGCTTGCGACTTCCATTACATTTCTTGCTCCTTTTTCACTCATACGTATTCCCTGAACAAACTCCAGTTCCATACAGTCGAGGTTAAGTTCCCTGACCCGCTCAATTCCTGAGATACTGTTGTTTTTTTTTGTACTCTCCGGAATTCCAGCAGTTCCGAAAAGCAATTTTTTTGGGGGCATTTTACATCCTTTTCAGTGAGTTCCTACAAAGTCGTTGAACTGCTTTGCTATCTCAGGAGATAGCTTTTCAAAAATTACTGCAACCAGCTCTTCAAGGTTTTCATCCACCATAGACTTGACGTCTTCTTTTCCTTCTAGTACAAGCCCTACAAGATAATCAAGTTCTTTAGAGCTCAGTCTCCTCAACCTTTCCCTGAAATCTTCAGGAGACTTGGCAAATTTGTGTGAAATTGGGCGTAGGATGAAAGGGAATTGATGTCCTACTTCTTTGGAAATGAGTTTATTCCCGGCTTCTGGAGCAAGCTTGTTAAAAATCTCAATATCTGTTGTTGTAAATTCTCTGGTCATATTTTCACTTTATATTTCTCCCCTAATTTATAGATATTTAAAAGTAAAACAATTATGGGTTATTCCATCCGATATCCAGCAGCTTGCTACGAGGATGTAAATTTTCCCAAGAGATTTTATTAAGTAACTGATTTATATTCTAGAGTATTCCGGTATATCCTAAATTTTGTCAGATACTATAAATTATATTTAAATGACTTGTTAAAATCAGAGGTTTATATAAATCCTCTTTAAGCTGCCTATGAACTATAAAAATGGAAATATGTATTTTAAACTTTTGTGTCTATAAAATGAGATACAAAATGATTTTTTTGATTAAGTGTTGGAAAAAAATTTTTTAGACAACGACACTATCAACTAATGAAATGTATATTATATGAAATTAGTAAATGGTACTGATCCCACTACCCTTCAAAAGTTTGTATCCAGAATTCCCCCATCTCTGTTTAACCTTCTTTTGTCAAAAATTCTAAAGTTATTTTATTTACATAAGGAAATAATCTCTATTGTGATAATTGATTCAACAGGATTTACGAGTTCCTATACAAGCTATTGTTATTCCTGCAGAACAGGGAAGCTATGAAGGAGCTTCTTAAAACTTCAAAATTTTTAGTCATAGCTAAAAGGTAGCATTCGGATAAAAAATAAGTCAAAAAACATATCATGAAATCAAACATGCAAATACTCTGATAAAACAATCAAATCGGATAAGAAAATCTCAATGTTATGTGATAGATAAAGGGTATGATTCAGAAAAAATTCATTCCCTAATTAGAGAAGAAATCAGAGCAAATGCGATCATACCTGTTAGAAAAAAGAGAACGAAAATTTTTGGGGAAAATACAGAAGACAGCTGCACTTGATCTTTGATAAAATCAAATACAATCAACGGGATATAATCAAGAAAATTTCCTATGTTGTCAAAAGGAAGTTGGGGGAAGTGCTTCGAGCAAGAAAGTTCCATAATCTAGTCAAGGAAATAAAACTTAAACTGATAATCCATAACTTAAATAAAAAGATAGTAGAAATGATTTGCATTAAATTAAGGATTTATACATAGCCAATTTTCATACTTTTGCATTGATGTACTGCCATCTGGACACATACAACTTTATGCTTTAACTTTCAGGTTCAGTTTTAAGTCCGATCAGCATAAACTTTCAGGATTTAAACGAATTGAAATTTTTTAAGGAATCAGAGTAGTTTGCTTACTCTTTGCTAGCAGGCCTTCAAGATTAATACTATATTTTATCAGCCCTGCAAATACTTCATTTGCAAGCCTTGTTACCTCTTCCCTGTGCTCCTTGATTTCATACGCAGGGTTACCTGTAGGAATCTCAATTCTTGTAATATCTGCTCTTGCCTTTCTGAGATGCGCATCAGAAACCTCACAGACTAAGCTGGGTTTTTCCAGATACTGATCAAGATGTTTTTGAGTGATTCCTATAAGTTTCAACTCCTTGCGGAAGCACGGCCTTTCAAATAATCTGGAAACTACGTATACTCCGACAGGGATCCTGAGTTCCAGGTCAATTTTGAGGAGCTGAGTTCTGAATATAGAATAAACATCTTCTGAATCCAAAGTCTTCATGTCCTTACCTTTTTGGGGCGAAGATTCATTGATTTTTTCAGGTAGATAATAAATTTTGGAGGGCGGGACTTCAATTTCTTCCAGAATTTTAAGGTCCCTGAGTGCTCTAAGGTAGCCTGTTAAAACCAGACGATGTTCATCTATGCCTTCAGCTTTCAATTCTCTAGATAGCCCACTAATTGAAAGCTGTCTACCCTCAAGCAGTTCCATAAGTTTAAGGTTGAGCTCTTTTTCCATCTATACCGACATCATGGTTAATTGTTCGTAGTTAATTTATTATGCTTTGGGGCAGAAAAAAGTAATCTCCCGCCTGAATTAAAACACACTCAACTTTATTTTTCCCGAAATTTTTGGAAAAATTCAGGAACCTTCATGTCCTGAAAGATAAGTTAGCAAGAAAATTAAAGGGCGTAATAACACGGTGAATTCTTCTAGATAATATAAATCTTATGAAAAAGCTCGAAATTGTCTATTATTTAATAAATTTAAAATGTGATTAATGAACTTATAGTAAATAGATTTTATTTGATTATTTTGCTATTAATGGGAAAAAAATTTCATGATAAATTTTTTAAAGGATTTCGGTGTACCGTAAATTTTGTCCTATGCTTATAAATTGTATAGTAAATATTTCGTGAAAGTTAGAGGTTTATTGAAATCCTCTCTAATCTACAAGCCTTGTAAAGAAACAAAATCCGAAAACAATATCAAAAATTTGAGCCTCTTATTGGTTATTACTTGAATAATTGAAAATTGAGTTTCTTTATGCAAAATTGAAGGAAAATGCTTAAAAGTAATAATTGCGATATGGATTAAGCTTATATTTATGATTTCATGAGTATGCAAAGTTGATATAAGAGTTAGTTTGCAGAAAGGTATCTGTATAGTGGAGTTGGTACAAATCAAAAATATCTTGAATCGTTTGAAATTTGATTCTGAGATGCAAGTATCTAAAAATTTAATTTTTTGACTGGAGTGCTATCCTGGTCATAAATGCAAAATTGTGTCCAGAATGGAAGGTTTCAAGCACTAAATTCCTGATAGATCGTGATTTGCATAATTTCTGAAATATCTTTCAATTCACTTGAAAATACACTCATCACTGCTGTATGATACACACTACTATAAGGGGATAATTTCTATAAACCTCTGCTTTTCTGGAGTTATCTAGATACCATTTATAAGAATATATTAAATTTAGAAGTTCAGCGAAATCCTTATTATAATAAACACGGCGATCATTTCTGAGAATCATCAGTATGGTGAAAAAGCACAAGAAATCGGGGAATTTCCAGGAAACTTGATAGTAGCATGTACAGCATGGATGAATTAGGTAACTATGAAGATCTTCAGCATTTCAAGACTATCTTTGTAAACGAGAGGGAGATTTGGAAGACTATGATGTACATAGCAGTTTTCATAATCTGAATATATATGTATGCTCACATTTATTTCCGAGATTCTTTAGGCATTAATCTAAGAATGCTGAAAGTGATCATCATCCTTTGAAACCATTTATTTTCGACCAAATTTATCGAACTCGGCAAATAAATTCTCTTCAAAATTGTTCATCTTTACCGTACATTATTCTGTGAGAGAGTCTGCATATATTGATATTTAATAAAATTTATATCTCAATTAGCGTTTTCGTATTTCTTACCGTCTGTTGCCTAATGTCTACAGGCCTAAGGAGTCACAGGTAATTATCACTATCTGTTTATTATGGAGAAATGGCATGCATCATAATGTATTCACAGAAAATCCCACCGTCCCAGTAGATGTAAAGAAAAGATCAATAAGCGAGTTGTTGGATGGGATGCTCAACACAGGTTTTCAGGGAAGAAAACTGGCAGAATCCGTACAGATATGGCACAACATGCTAAAAGAAAATAATATAACTTTGTTTATGGGCTTATCCGGAGCTATGGTTCCTGCTGGTATGCGCAAGGTCATTTCCTATATGATTGGGAAGAGGATGATAGATTGCTTGGTGAGCACAGGAGCAAATCTATTCCATGATTCACATGAAGCTCTAGGCAAAAAGCATTATATGGGTTCCCATCTAGCTGATGATGAAAAACTCTTTGATTGTGGCGTAGACAGAATATACGATATCTTTGCAGTGGAAGAGGAGTTCAGAGCGGCAGACAACCTGATTGCGGATTTTGCAGAAGAAATCGGAGAAATTTCCTGCTCATCAAGGGAGTTCGTGTATCTGCTGGGGAAGAAACTTGTAGGCTGTGGAGCAGCAGAAGATTCTATAGTTGTAAGTGCATATAGGCATAACGTTCCAATCTTTGTTCCGGCACTCTCAGATAGTTCAATTGGCATAGGGCTTACGATTGCAAGAAGAAGAGGATTGAAACTTGAGGTAGACCAGATCAAAGATGTTGACGAGATTACACAAATTGTAGAAAAATCAGGAAAAACCGGAGTCATCTATGTTGGAGGCGGAGTTCCAAAAAATTTTATTCAGCAAACTGAAGTGATAGCTTCCATTCTAGGAATAAATACTAGTGGGCACGATTATGCAATCCAGTATACTTCCGATTCTCCACATTGGGGAGGGCTTTCAGGCTGTACTTTTGATGAAGCTATTTCCTGGGGAAAAATTGCAGCTCAGGCAAAAAAAGTGCAGGTTTTTGTGGATGCTACAATCGCTCTTCCAATTGTTGCCCATGCCTTGTATGAAAAATGTCATGAACTTAAGCGCAATGCCCCTGTTTTTAATTGGGAAGGGTCCGATGGGCTTAATATCGTATACAGCGAGTAATTACATTACAAATCTTTATCATATTTGAAAACTTATATATAAGACGAGAAGGAGAGAAATAAATGGGCAAACGAACTCGAATAATTAACGATCCTTCCTATTTAGTACCATTACTCAGGACTTTTGGGTCAAGAACTCACAAAAAAATCTTCGATACACTTTCAAATAAATGGATGACCAAAGCAGAAATAGATGAATTCATGGGTGCAGACTCATCAAAAAGCCTTCATATATTGAAAAAAGCCGGACTTCTTGAGAGTCAGTGGAGAGTTCCCGAGGCAGGACAAAAACCCTCCAAAGAATATCACAGTTCTTATTCCAAGGTTCAGGTTAACTTTCAGTGTTCTTTTGAAGATCTAAGCGACATCATAATGTTGACCTTCAAACCATATGAAGAGGTCAAGGATGCTATGGAAGAACTTGAAAGGCTTGTTGATGAAGGCAATACTTCCATGAGCAACCTAACGAGAATCCTTAATAAAAACCCTTTCTATATATGTGCTGTCGCCCGTAGATCTGAAAAGCTTTCTGTAATGGGTCAGAGATTAAAATTAATTGAAGATATTGAGGAGAATTACGATTGATGATAAAAATTCTCCAGACTAAAAGCGGAGTAACCAAATTTCAGGTCCTCATAGAAATTGCAGCACATCAGCCTAATGTAAAACAAAAAGAAATTGCTAAAAAAATTGGAATAACTCCTCAAGCGGTTTCAGAATATATTAAAGATCTTGTAAATGATGGACTGATTATTACTGAGGGCAGGGTCAGGTATAGGATAACAAAAAAGGGTGTTGAATGGGTTCTTGAAAATGCTATAGAAATGAAGAAGTATGCTCTTTTTGTAATGGAGGATATAATAAGTCATGTTTCTACCTGGACAGCTATCGCAACTGAAGAAGTCAAGGAAGGTCAGCAGGTTTACCTGAAAATGGAAAAAGGACTTCTATATGTCAGTAGGACGGGAAATACAGGTGCATTAGGCAATGTAATCTCCGATGCATCGGTAGGAGAAGATGTAGGAGTAACTAGTCTCCAAGGTCTCATTGAAATTGAAAATGCGACCATTACAATATGCAAAGTTCCCAGAGTTGGGCGTGGAGGGTCAAGAAAAGTGGAACTTGAACGCCTGAAAATGCTGGCAAACTCAAAATCCTATATAGCAGCTATTGGTGTGGAAGCGCTTATTGCTCTGCGCAAGGTTGGGATAAATCCAAATGTTATGTTTGGAACCAACGAGTCAGTTATAGAAGCTGCATACCACGGACTTTCGTCTCTTGTAGTTTCGGTGGACGAGCAGGTTTCTTTGCTTCTTAGTAGATTAGAAACCGAGAATCTTGAATATGAACTCGTAGATCTGACAGTTGAGTAATTCACTTTGGATTTTTAAGTTAGAGAGGAGCTCGATAAACATCTGGTTTTCACGAATTATTTTATATACTATTTACATTCACATGACTAAATTTTGGTGTTTATCGAAATCCTCTGGAGTAATATATTCCAAATCCTCAGTATTAGGGCATCAAATTTAGTATTTGGATATTACTTACATTTTGTCACATGCCTATAACTTGTTTATTAATGACTCGTGAAAATCAAAGGTTTATCGAAATCTTCTTTATTCATACAGAAAAGTTACATTTGCTGTATATTTCATATTTCCTGAGTTTACTTCATATTTTAATATTCAAGGCCGTTTTATTTCAAAATCTGGAGATTTTCCATGAAGCTTATTGCACTTTCCGATACTCATCTAAAAACAGGAGATATCCCTCTGCAGCTTCAAAAATTCCTTGATGAGTGTGACCTAATTGTCCATGCAGGAGATTTCAGTACTATGGAAGCCTATCAGTCCTTTAAAGCCTGCAGCAAACTAAAAGCTGTTTTCGGAAATGATGATGTTCCCGAGCTAAAAAGGCTTCTTCCCAAAAGGCTTATATTTGAAGTTGAAGGGCTGAAAATTGGATTGGTGCATGAAGGAGGACTTTCGCTGATTGATACAACTGCACAGAATTATCTCGCAAGAGAAATGGATGTAGATATCTTGATATTTGGGCATCTGCACCGTCCTTTGATTGAAAAAAATGAGTCCATACTTGTCTGCCCTGGATCTCCTACGGAACCCAGGATGTCAAGTCCCAGTGTTGTGGAACTCACAATTGAGAATAGAAGTATAGGCGGCAGAATAATTACCTTTGATAGTGACTCTTGCAAGTGTATGAAGTTCTTAAATGCTCGTAAAAACTACTGAATTGAGAGAGATCTAAATGAAACAAGACTTAGACAACTTACAATGGTGATAAAACCCTGAAGAGGAATTATAATCGAAATTAAGCATTAATAATAGCTTTGAAATATAAATGTTCTATCAATTTTATTATAGAGGATTTCGGTAAACACCAAAATATAGGGATTTATAGAAATCCACTACATAGTATCTCTTTGCTGTACTTCAGAATGATTATTCTTATTCGTTTACGATATTTCCTCAATAGTTCGCAAGGAAAAAATTCATCAATAAATCTTAGTTTTTTTTCTGTAATTGTCTCTAAAAATTATATTATAGAGTTCCGAAGAAGGGATTATACCCAGGATCCACTAAACCATTTTGTGATTCTTTTGAGTATATTTTTGAGTTTATATATCTTTAAACTTAGAGTGAAGAGTTGTATTTCTTTATTCATTAAATTTCATTAAGTAATTCAGGATTAATCTTACTTGAATATTGTGTAATGCTCCAATTACGCCTTTACACTCAAATCATAACAATTTGATTATTGATCATCAGGATAAACTCTGGATCTCTCCAAATCTTCATGTTAGAAATTAAACTTGAAAATGTTGATGTAAATTTTATAATGGGCTTTGTTATCGAGTGATATGAAAGGATAAGATCAATAACTAGAATTCATATCCTGCCACTGACAAACCGTACCAAAGAGGTACAAAGACAGAGAAAACATTCGATTTTTGGATGAATACTGTTTTAGCAATAATGAAGAGATACTTTGAAGAAGGTCTCAAAAGTACTATTGTAAATAAAGTTGAATTTTGTCAACTGAAAAAAGCCACTGAAAAACATGTTGTAGAAATAATAGCATTAGAATTCATCTATTATCCTGATAAAAACAAGAGGTTATGGCTTATACTGCTTACTGGATAAATGAGGGAAAAGAGAAATTTGAAATAATAAACAAGGAGATCAACAGGCTTATTCTAAAAAAAATTAAACTATGATTGAGATGTATATGGTGTATTAGGACAACTATCTTGAATGCAAAACAGGTTATATAGCATTATTGGGCATATGAAAAAAATTAGAACCCTAAAATTCCTTGCTCTATCTTGAAGAGGGACCACAGCAACTTCTTAAGGATAATAGAACGACCATTCCCATGAAGCCTGTAGACTCAGAAAAATGAGATTATGAATATATCATGAATAGAACAACAAATACATCCCTAAAGTCGGAATCAAAGAGGAAAAATAGGTTACTCAGATCACCAAAAAAGATCCATGGCAGAATTTGCACAATTCGTGAAGATTCTAGATTTTGAAAAGTATCTAAAGTCGAAGTCATACGGTTGGTTATGGATAATCGTAATAATTTTGATAAACATCAAATTTCAACATATCCCAGATATAGGCTTTATATGCAACCAGCTAAAAAAAAGGGTATACCGAAATTCTCTTAATATCCACCAGGGAAATTATTTTACGAAACGCTAGGCGAAGATGAAGCAAAGTAGATTTTGGATAAAATAGAGTTTCATTAAACTCCTAAACATACACAATCATTCCTGCTGAAGTATAGATCAATGTGATGTTATTAATGTAATGGAATACGGATCAGTTATATGACGAAACTTACCCTGAAATGTTGCGTTACAGAAGAGAAAGCATGACCATTAAAAGAAAATGAGCTGGATATTTACAAGTAAGAATGCTGATTAAAAGACTATCTCATATTACACTCAATAATTGAAATCCCATGAAATGAAATCATTTGTTGCCTAAACCCCAATATAGACCTAGCTAATTGATGCATCAGGAACTCCATTTTTTGCGATCTCTATCATTTCACAGTGTCTCAAGTTTGAACATGACACCTGTGCCCTGAAGGCTAAGGTATACTTTGTCCCCAAATTCGAGAACTTTGTCGATACTGAAGTTGCTATCCCAGTTATATACAAAGTCATAGGTGCCCTGCATCGGTTCGAAACCCAGAGACATCAGCCTTCGGTTGATCTCTGACGGACGAGCTCCTTCACTGCTGAACCAGACCAGAAGATAGGTTTTCATGTGATCATCTCGCATATAAATTAATCAATCTTATTGCAAATATTTTAAATTGATAAAACAACATCATAGCAATCTTAGTTATTCTTATTATTATGGTAAGTTTCTTTTAAGCTCATTTTCTTCAATTGTTGGCTAAATTGTGTTTTTCGTTTTGAATAGTTTTGAGAATTACGCATTTTAAACAATTAGAAGCAAACATGAATATAATAATTTCGGGGATTGAATAATTATATTTAATTCAACATTAATTCTCTGCCAAACATATTATTACTCATTACTTATCATGTCTCGTTTATTTATCTATATTTTGCCTCTTCTTACCTGAGACTAGTATGTAAAGAAAAATATGTACTAAAAAAATTGAAACTCAGAAAAATTAAATTGGCCAGAGATATGGACAGGAGAAAAGAAGAAATAGTAGTAAAATTTTTTTCAAAAAATCGGTTATATTTTTCATTTATCAAATCTGAAAAACGAGTATAAATCAAATTTTTGAGAGGATGTAATGAAATTCTGATGTCCACAATTCTCAACAACTCATGGGCATGACCGATGAATCAAACTACGTGCTCCTCCTACTCTAAACGATAAGATATTCTTAGAGTTGCCCTCTCAGTTTGTCGAAACTCAGAAATCATCGATTCATGTTTTGACCACGTTTCTTTAATCTAGATGATTCAAAATCTTCTTCTGTTTCCTCTAAGACAACTGATGTAGTGTTTTATTGTATCAGTTGCCGCATTTCTACTTGATCTAAAAAATTGACAGTTGATTATAGACTTCCATCATAATATTATTTTTATCAGTTCAGGATGAAGCTTGAAAAGTCTATATGAACTACCTTTTTCAAGTATTGATCTGCCTCTGATCGAGAATTGTTTGGATGGAATTCCATGGATAAGTGAGCGTTATATTCTACAACTTTGATATCATGAATTTTGTAACCTTTCCACGTGCAAATAGTGGTAAATGGACAAGCGATCTTTTTTAATTCGATTCTTGTGGAACATAATGTATCTTTAATATATGGGCATCAACACTATGTGATTGGTAATCTGATAATAGTCATGGGTAAAGTTGTTCAGTTCCAATGAATATTCATATTCCCATCAGAAGGAAGTGGTACCACATCTGCAATGGTACTAAAGACAAACTCATTTTACACAGAAGCTATTACTTGGAGGGTTATAAGAATACAAAAATAGTTGATATTTTATGTAATCCCCGATATAAAGGACGGAGTGTTCGTGCCCTCTGCACTAAAGAAGTCATCAAGTGTATAATAAATGATGTGGTTCCACATATCTCGAATTTGCTGTAACTTGGTAATTAAATGTTTTCATGCTGTCTAAAATTTTCTTCGTCTATGTGGAATTTTCTTCTCATCAAATTCTTGAGATTTACGATTTTTAAGAAAAATCGGCACATCTTCTGTGTTTTCGTAATAAAAAACTATTTTAATTAGTGAAATTTGTCAAATTAGGGTTAAAATCACCAAGAAAATCTCACAAAGTAGATTATTGGTGCAATTGCCATGCATAAAACGACAATAAGTACAAGTATAAGGAAATTTATCAGAAAAAATTTTAACTGTATTTTCAACCGCTATTTAACTAGTAGATAACCTGGAAATTGAATTCATATATGCTCATTCCTCGATTTAACTACACAATAAATAAAAAATATAAGATCAAGATAAATATTCGGTGACAAAAATTAATTTTTATAGAATTTAACAGTTTGTTTATACCGTCAAATCCTCAGAAAAAAATTAATAGTATGGTTGGAAGTAAGTTTCGTCCTTTGTGAATTCAGGCAGTAGTTTCCTTCGTCAATATATAGGCAACCATCTCAGGGCTCAGCTTTCTCTCCCTTGAAATCTTTGCTTCAATATCCTCAGTAGATTTACCTTCATTTTTCATCATTCTTATTTTTTCAACCACTGAGGATGGTATGCTATAATATTCATTAATGTCCTTCCTGTGACCCCACACATCACCTTCGATAAGTTTTATTCTCTGCATCCCAAGAAACATCAAAATGGACTTTGAGACTGTGCACATGTAAGATTTAGGTAATTGAATCACCTCAACTTTTGGGCAGGTTTCGATCAATCCAAATATGTCCTTGTTCGAAGGCCTAAAAGCCATATGAACGATACGTTCATTAGGGTTAAGTGTAAAGATTTCTTCTCTGGAACTAACTACTCTAATTTTCATGTTTTTCCCCCACTATAAAATTTTTTGCGTTTTTACTTCAATATAAGTACGTAATACTTACTATAAAAATTTATCTTGGTTATCTAATATTACTTTGATTGTATACTGGATTTCCTATTTCATATTGTAGGCCATAAATTAGCTTTGAAAAGAATTAAGAAAATAGTAATCAATTTTTATGAGTTATTTTTCTAATTTAATTTTGATTTTTTAGATCTGATTCTTGGTCATCTACTCTCAGTAATTTATGAACTCGAATCCCTTTTCTAAAGCAATCTTCCTGAGATACTTTTCAATATGTCTTTCATCCCTTTGTGAAAAACCCGCATCTCTGGCGAGCTTATTTAGTATTTTTTGAACTCCTGTCCCATACTGGATTGCTTTTTTTTCTTTCCAGAGAAGTTCAGGTGGGAGGAGATCCTCTGCTGTTTTTCTGAGAATATATTTCCTTATATAAAAGTCGCCTTTTTTCAGCATTTTTAACTCTGGGATGATAGCAAGACCTGTTTTAATTACATCCTTATCTAGAAAAGGTACTCTGAGCTCTACAGAGTTAGCCATAGTAACCATATCATCCCTCTCAAGATTAATCTCTGAAATTTTTTTAAGGTCCGAATAAATTTCTCTATCAATCACTTCAGATCCCTGTTCAAGGAAAACCTCGTGCCTCCTGTACCCGGCAAAAAGCTCATCAGCACCCTGTCCTGTAAGGATGACCCTTTTTCCATTTTCTCTCGCAATTTTCGCAACAACGTATAGAGGAATTCCGATTGCAATCGTCATAGGGTCAACAGATTCGGTTGCACGAATAATTTGCGGGACTAAGGTTTCGATTTCTTTGACAGACAATAGATGTATTCTCAGAGAATCCTTCATACCAATAGCTTCAGCAGCTTTCTCAGCCTGTGCAATATCATGGGAATCTGGGAGCCCTACAACATAAAGGGGAGTAGCCGGATTAATTTTTTTTGCAAGGACTGCTAAAAATGTGCTGTCAATACCACCGGAAAATGCAATTCCTGAAGTTGGTGCAAGGCGGAGTTCCAAGGCCTTTTCAATAACAGCCTTCAGATGAAAAACAGCTTCAAATTCATCCGAGATCCTTTTTTTAGGAGGCTTTATTTCGAGGTATCGTTCTTCGAAACTTCCATTCTTCATATTAAAACTCATGATGCTGCCGGGAGGTAAAGGTTTTAATTCTCTTCCTGCGGTAAAGAGAGCCTTTTTTTCGGATGCGAAAATTATTTTTCGTTTTTCTTTTCTTTTTTTGGCGGAATAAAAAAGAGGTTTGACACCTACCGGGTCTCTAGCTAACACAAGTTCGTTATCACAGGCATATGCTAGAGCATAGTCTCCGTTTACTGAGGAAAGTACAGAAAAGACAGCATCTATCGGTATACATCCCTCATTAATTCGGGTTTCTATCAGGGAAAAAAGTGCTTCAGTATCAGAATCTGTTATTATTCCGGATTCAGATGCTAGTTCCCTGAAATTGAATATTTCTCCATTTACTGCGAGAGTCCCTTTTCCTGCCAAAGGCTGGGGCATATCTCCTGTAATTTTAAGCAAAGTATTCCCTATGCTCAGATTTTTTGCTTGATAAGTTCCGCAGGCATCAGGTCCCCTATGTTCCAGAGCTTCAAGCATTTTTTTCACTTTAATGTCAGCATCAGGAGTTCCGGTTGCTCCTGCTATTCCGCACATGTTTACTCCTTTTTTGTCCTTTTTAGAATATCCACGTGCTCTATTTCTATTTAGCATTTTGCCAATTAGAGGGAACTATTTTGTCTTCACTTGGGATGAATTTTCACTAGAATTTACGCATTTGAATTTTGCAAGCTTAAATTCAATTAAAATATAATTATATTTACTAAACATATATAAATAGTTAAATCCGTATTTATAATTTGCCAAAATTTACTGACTTTGGTTACATTAATTTTATTATTTATATATCCATATTTTTTCGATGCATTAAGCTGTTTGCTGTTACGCACCTATAAACAATGCTCACCAAATGATCGTTTTGCTTGCCCCCTTCAAAAGAAACTCTCAGATGCACAACCTTTATGGGCTGAACCAAGGAAATTCGCAATTCATACGAAAGTTACCTGATTGTCGATGAAACGATATGGATAAATCGTATTTTGAAAAAAATACCTCTTTTTCGTACAGGTGGAGTGGAAATCATCATCTTACGGTTAAGGGAATTGGTCTGATTACCTTGGTCTAGACAGATGGTAAACTTATCTAATCTGTCATTTTGTATATGGCTATTAAATACAGATTAGTACGCATATTTCTCTATAAATTATATTTTATGATATTTAATAAACTTATCTTATTATCCAATAACATTTATTTGAATATCTCACATAGAGTCTAAATTTATAAATATCCTTGCCTTTAAAAACTCTAACTGTATTTCAAAATTTGATGATCATATTTACTAGTTCATCTATTAATGGGAAACGAATTAAAATATCAAAATCGTAAGATTTTATTCTTTAACAGTTTAACCATTTTTGCGAACGATTAACTGTATGCAAATTTAGATGTGGTCTTTAAATGGGAAAACCAATATTTGACAGAACAAAAAAGACACTGAATGTATTATTTGTAGTCTTTTTTATAACAACGTGACAGCTACAGTTAGTTCAGCTAATTGCTAGAAAGGAAAAGGGAGCTTTAATAGGGCGATTTCAACTGGAGCTGTAATAGAAATGCGAATAGTGGTTTATCAATGTAACATTTAAGCCCTCGATAGCAATTCACTGATTAATTTTAGAAATATTTTTGAAAACCAAATATAGAAAACCTATTTGCCCCAGGTAATTATTAAAGAAATTGTCATAGGAGATAAGGTGAAAAGGACTTTCATTCGTTTGTACCAGATATTTGAAGAAATTTATTCGTTTTTTGGAGCTGAGCAAGAAAATGAATCCGTTTAGAATTTAATGGAAAAAGTATATCGATATTATGCCAATAGAATGAATTAACTGCTGCCTCGTTCTCTTTTTTTTAAGAGTTCAACAGCCAATTCCCTAAGCTTATATTTCTGGATTTTACCACTTGCTGTAAGGGGATAATTATCCACAAAGAAAACGTGTTTTGGTACTTTATAGCGAGAGATTCGGCTAGAAGCATAATCTCTGATGTCATCTTCGGTTAGGTCTACACCTTTTTTGAGAATTACAAAGGCTCCCACGATTTCTCCATATTTCTTGTCAGGGATGCCTACCACTGTGAATCTTTAACTCCTGGAACTTCATGCAAGAACTCCTCAATCTCTCGGGGATAAATGTTTTCACCTCCTCTAATAATCATATCTTTCATGCGGCCGGTGATCCTATAGTAACCGTTTTCATCGCAGGTTCCGAGATCTCCACTATGAAGCCAGCCATCTTCGTCGATAACTTCTGTAGTTTCTTCAGGCATCTTATAGTACCCTTTCATTACATTGTATCCACGGCAACAAATTTCCCCAACCGTATCTGTGGCTACTGGTTTATTGGTACTCTGGTCGATAACTCTTACCTCTACTCCAGGGAAAGACTTACCTACGGTTTCAGCTCTAAGTTCAACCGGATCGTCCACAGCAGTCTGGGTTATACCAGGGGAAGCTTCTGTAAGCCCATAGACACTAGTAATCTGATAGCAGTGCATATCTATCATTACTTTTTTCATAACTTTTACAGGACATATCGAGCCTGCCATGATCCCGGTTCTGAGGGAAGAAAGGTCGAACATATCAAACATTGGGTGGTTGTATTCAGCAATAAACATCGTAGGTACGCCGTAGAGAGCTGTACACCTTTCGTTCTGGACTGCAGCTGACTGTAGGGGGTCGAAAACTTCAAGCATTACAAGCGTTGCTCTGTGGGTTAAGACCGCCATAACTCCAAGTACAATTCCAAAACAGTGGAAAAGAGGCACAGGTAGACAAACTCGGTCTTTTTGGGTGAACTTCTGACAGTCGCCTGTGGAAAGGCCATTGTTAAGGAAATTTTTGCTGGTCAGCATAACCCCTTTCGGAAAACCAGTAGTTCCTGAAGTGTATTGCATATTGATAACGTTATCGCCGTGCAAACTTGCTAGTATTTTCCGAAGTTCATCATTGGGATAATGACTGCCAAGAAGCATAAGCTCGCTCTATTGTACATGCCCCTATGTTTTTCCTGACCTATGATAATCAAACTCTTCAGGCATGGGAATTTTTTGCTTTTCAAGCGCCCCCTTTCTGAATTTTTGAGCTAAGGGAGCAAACCATAGATAATTCTCAGATAATCAACATCCTGGGAACTATCGATAAGAGCCAGTGTCTTCACATTAGATTGTTTGAGTATGTATTCGACCTCGTGGCTCTTATAAGCGGTATTTACAGTAACAAGCACCGCACCGATCTTTGCAGTAGCAAACATAAAGGTAAGCCAGTCTGGAACATTCTTTGCCCAGATCCCTACATGATCTCCATTCTTTATCTCAATGGCAAGAAGCCCTTTAGTAAGGTTATTCGCTCTTTCGTTGAACTGCCCGTAAGTAAAACGCAGGTTTCTGTCCGGATAAACGACAAACTCGTGGTCAGGATCTAAAGCCACTTGTTTTTCATAGAACTCCCCCAGGGAATTTTCAATAAGATGCATGATTTCAGCCTCTTACTTGCATTATTTACCTTTAGAAACTTTTGGTTGTGTCCATTAGTTGTTGAAAATCGTAAACTCAAGACTCTCTCCAAATCTTCCCAAGAATTGGAGACATACTAATTCTCAAGATTTTATCAATGATCCAAAGGCATAATCAAAATGTTGGCTAAGGAGTGAAAATATTTCCAATGCTTTGAAGCTCATTTTGCGGGCGTTATATCAAGTACGTTCAAATAGAGCAGGAGGAATCAGCATTCATTTCATCAGTATCTATGGAAGGAAAGATGTGCGTTTTCAAAATGTCACGAATCTTATTAGGAAGAGGCATTGATTTCTTGATCTTGAAGTCATAATAGACTAGTACTGCTTGACCCCTTGCCTTGAGTTCCCCTTCCTGCCAGGCTTCATGCCCAACAGTAAAGGAGCTGTTCCCTATCTTCACAATAAAAGTCCTAATTTCCACGTCAGACCTAAAATACATCTGACGAATAAAATCAAATTCAGTCCTGACGAGGATCAGATGCCATACATCAGGACTAAGCTCAAGATCCGGTGAAAATATCCGGAATAAGGAGTTTCGTCCTGTTTCAAACCATATTGGGAGGACAGTATTGTTTATATGCCCAAGCCCGTCCATGTCCCCAAATCGCGGACTAACAGTTGTACTGAACATTTTGGATTCCTTGTGCTTTGAAATACTTGTATTTTGATATTTCTCAACTCTATAAATTCAAGATATTATATTTGAAGTTTTTAATCTATTCTATCCAGACTTCGATTTTATACAGGAGCATAAACCACAGCCACAATTTTTGCATCCTCTTCTCCTGCTGAATGTACATCATGCGGAACAATTGAGTCATAGTAAATGCTGTCTCCTGAGTTTAGCCTTTGAACATCTTTCCCGTAGAAGATCTCGATTTCCCCTGAAAGGACATACATGAATTCTTCTCCTTCATGGGAAGAGAGCTTGTGGTTTTCCTTAGGAGAAGGATGTATGTCGATGATAAAAGGCTCCATTGGCGGTCTGCTTTATCTGAGGCAAGTGAATAAAACTCAAGAGAACTTTTAGTTGAGATTTCAGCCTTACCCGAAAAACGTACTGCATTTCTAAGTAGCCCTGCTCTAACAATTGCAGGTCCGCTCTGTGGCATATCATCCAAAAAAGTACCTAACCGGACGCCTAGGGCTCGGGCAATCTTCAGAAGAGGTGTTAAGGATGGAACCAGGGCTCCGTCTTCTAACTGCTTAACTAATTCTACGCTGCTTTGACTGGCTTCAGCCAGTTCTTCAACGCTCATCTCCTTGGCTTCTCTAAGCTGGCATATCTTATTGCCAACATGGTTCTCTTTAGACATTATTCTGATCCTCATATATGATTTTAAGGTAGCGGACCTTGAAGAAAAATATAACACAAAGTCCCTTTTACTAGCTTTACATGCTTATTTCTTTTGCTTCTCTCTCTTATAAAAATATACGTTAAAATTTGTTGAAAAAACAATCGAGAAATACGAAAATAAAGTTTTCCTAGAGTTGAAAAAGGAGCTTGATAGATAGTTTTTGGCATCTGGACTTCAATCAAACTCGAAGTTGCACTTGATTCCCTCGTTATCAAAGCAGAGATTACAGGACACACACCTTGCTTTTGTAGCTTTTCCGGATTTAAGTTGCAAAACGAGATCAGGCTCGCAGATAAATGTCCTGCTCATGGAAACCATATCAGCAAATCCGTTTTCGAGAAGATGTTCCATAACAGAAAGGGACCGAATGCCGCCTACAAGGATTACAGGTATGTTGACGGCTTTTTTTATTGCTTTAGAATAGTCTCTAAAATACGCTTCTTTGTTAGGAGAGTTAATAGCTAATCTTATGGTTACCCCACTTGTCTTACTCATCCCTCCGCTTACCTCGATTGCGCAAACTCCAGCTTTCTCTAAAATTTTTGCAGTCTCCACAACCTGCAGAATAGTAATTCCAAGCTCTGCTTTTTGCGAACCCGGCTTAAAACCATCTGTTGCATTCAATTTGACCAGAATAGGAAAATCAGCTCCAGATTGCTCTTTTATGCGCCTGACAATCTCAGTAACTATTCTTGCTCTGTTTCCCACTGAGCCCCCCCAGCGATCAGTCCTTCTGTTTTTATACGGAGATATGAAATCACTTAGAAGAAAACCATGGGCACAGTGGAGCTGCACACCGTCAAATCCTGCTTTTTTTGTCCGGACAGCTGCTCTTGTGAAGGCATCGATTACTTCCAGAATTTCCTGCTCGGTCATTTCCCTCGGCATAACTGCTGAGTATGCATCTTTTATTTTGGAAGGAGCTATTGGAACCAAGTATTCTTCAGAAGTAGTTGCTTGCCTCCCTGCGTGCGCTATTTGGAGGACTATCTTACTCCTGTACCTGTGCACTTTTTCAGTTATCTTCTGGTAGGGTTCAATAAAACGGTCTTCATAGATTCCCTGCTGGAAAATATCACTCTGTCCTCCAGGAAGAACATAAGAATAGCCAGTTATAATTAACTTGACTTCATTTTTTGCAAGTACCTCGTAAAGATCTCCTAGCCTTGAAGTGGGCTTTCCATCCATTTCAGCCATGAATTCATGTGTTGCGGACCTTACAAATCGATTCTGAATATCCATGTTGCAGATTATTATAGGATCAAAAATCATGGAAAAAATAGGGGAATTGAGGGTAAATAATTTTTCTTCTTCTGTTCCAGAAACTGCCTGATAAACGGATAGGTAAATTTCATAGGCAGTGTCAACTTGTGGATTAGGTGTATATGGAGTAAAACAATAATCTGAATTTAAAAAAGCTTTGTTAATAGCATGCAAGATCTAGGTTCCAAAGTCAAAAAAAATTCTTGATTGCTTTGGAGCTATGAGGTAACTTGAAAGAGAAGCTTACAAGAAAAAGTAGGGCTGTTAAACGATTTTTATTTCACCCTTTTTCTTTTTTTGACCTTCCTTTCTTAATGTTCTATAAGTTTGAAGGATTGAGGAACTTTTTTTAGTTCCTCTTTTACTCTACTCTCGATTTTCTAATACTGTGTAAATATGCTCACATTTCACCATAATTTATTTATTTGCGGCAGCTCCATAGATTTATGGGTATTTTCAATGGAATGCGAATCTTGTGGATCAGAAAGCAAAGGAAGATATTGTAAAACATGTGGCGACATACTAGACGAAGTTGTCAGAGTAGTAGGAGAAGAACGCTGGGCAGCAATAGATGATTGTTCATTTATTTATCCACTAGTTCAGCGTGTGGCAAAAGGAGAACTAGAGGTACATGATGTAATTCAAGCCCTTGAGGTAGAAGACTGATTCCCGACATTCAAAACTTCATGATTTTAGGCTATGGCTCACAGGGAACGGCTTCAAAGAATGGTTCATAGATGCATTTTCTACAAAGTCGACTTAAATCAAATTACTGTAATGTCATACCTGAGATCTGCCATCTCTCCAACTTTAGTCCCTAATGGAGCTGAAGTTTGAGTCTGGAGTTTGAGCTTGGGATTAAGTATCAGGATTAAACTGCAGGTATCAGTTTTTGAGATTAAACTTGAGGTATTTTAAGGTTGAATTTTAGCAGATGCTTTGATATTAAGCCTTAAAGTTATATCTCTTTAGCTTTAATATTATAGAGAATCTAGATAAACCTCAAATTTTCACAAATAATCTGTAAACATTATAAATTAAAAGCCAAAAATTAGGGTTTATCGAAATCCTCTATAGGTCAGAGCAGTTTTCCGACCATCAGAAGGTTGGATCATCCATGACTAGAGAGCAAATCTAGTATGGATGCTCTTAATTTTGGAAATGCTCTTGATTTCTGTATGTGCTCAAGATGAGAATAAGATACTTAAAAGCGGAGGATCTCCTGATACTGCCAAAGGGGATGAAAATATGGACATCCAGAACATAAAAGTTTTTAGCAGCGCATTCGAATCTAATGATACTATCCCGAGAAAGTACACTTGTAACGCGGAGAATATAAATCCACCTCTGGGATTCAGAGGTATTCCTGAAAAAGCTGAAAGTTTAGTGCTTATAATGGATGACCCGGATGCTCCCATGAAAGTATTTACCCACTGGATTGTCTGGAATATAGTACCTATTGCAAAAATAGACGAAGACAGTATACCAGGGGTTGAAGGAATAAATGATTTCAGGAAAATAGGATATGGAGGACCATGCCCTCCTTCAGGAACCCACAGATATTTTTTCAGAGTATATGCTCTGGACAAGCAGCTTGGGCTAAAAGCAGGGAAAAGCAGAAAAGAGCTTGAAAGCGAGATGATAGGCCATATCATAGCAGAAGGGGAACTTATGGGAAAATACAGTAAAACTTGAGTGTTTAAAGGTGGTGATAGTAACAGAGAAAATATCTGATGAAGAAATATATGAAAATAGCGAAGATTGTTTCTAAATATTCTTGGAAATACATAGAAAAAGCAACTTTTGAAGCAAAAATCTCCCCGAGTTTTGAAGAAGCCTCCCATTAGGTTATGGTGTTGTTGCAACTGCTGTTGTCGACAGCAGAGGACGCCTTGAACTACCTACATACGTATAGGTAAGCACCCTTAATGCAGAGCACTCAGGGGACTCATAGGTTATTTTTAACCAAATTGTGTATACTAACTTATGGCTACGATTATTGTCTTTATGCTTTAATTGTGGCTTCCACCCTTATTGTAGGTATTTTTGAAGCCCTCACAACAACCAGTATGTCTGGATCGTTAATGAGTAATGACAAGACCTGTCAATGAAAAGATAAACACTGCAACTAAAATATAAATGAGAGTCGTACTCTTAGGTAATCCTATGCTGGATTGTACAACCCTTTTATAATGAAGCAATGATTTAGGTGTTTAAAAGAAAATAAAATGAGGTGAAGATTGAAGTCATGGCCTACCTAGAATCCTGGATATTCGTGACCTCCGCACTCCATAATTAGTAATAAATATATAAAACAAACTAAATCTATAGCATCATGGCATTTAAATCACAACATATACATGAATAAACTATATAGGTGGATGTTCATACCCGCCTATTCTTCTGACTTACCGGTCTATTCTAATAAAAGTGCGTCAGCGTTCTTGCATGCAAATTTTCAATAATTTCGGGAAAATAAATCTTTGATATTTTAGAATGGTGCTTTTTTACCTACTCTTTAAGTAATCAATCAGTAAAAATATCCTCAAAATAATCTTCTTCGGCTTCAATAATTACCTTTATCTTATAGCTTTTCCCGTTGAATTCCAATTTTCTAATTACTCTTTCGATACATGTTGTACGTTCAGATTCTTCTGAAAATTTTTCTATAAGATTCTCAATTTCATGGATTTCATTTGTTGTAAGTTTAATCATCTGACCCTCCAAAAATTTAATTTAGTTTCAATGAATTCTAAACATCGTTCCCTTATCCAATTCTAACTTTTTGACTGACAAAACTTATCTCCGTATGATTTGTTATAATCCTTTCGATTTTTAAATAATTAAAGGTTTAATGTTATTAATCTTTCATTTTAACTGCTCAATCTCAATTAAAAGCCTTATTTTATAGATCCGATTTTCTCTCATAACTTGAATCAGATCCTCAGGCAGTGGCTATGTTATTATGTCATCTATAATTCTTATTATCCACTTTGCCTACTTGTACACATGCTTACTTTCGGATACAAGTTTGAGTGGCAAACCTATCTCTTGAGGCAGAGTTTGATTATTTAGTTTGGTATGTTAGAATACTGTCGTTTTTTAGCAGATAATTCAGGTCAAAAGAAGTCGAACATCCATTCCCATGTTGAAAATAACTGTTTTATCATTATCGAAAATTCCTGTGTTATTAAAAAGATCACGCTTTTCACACCTATCAACTTTACTTTAAAGGTCCAACACTACACACAATTCAAAACCACAATCTTTGAAGTCGCTGGTAATTCAATTATTTCCTATATGTAAAGCTATGCGAATTCTTTAGAAGACAATTAATCAGAGTTTTATCGAAATCCCTTAAATTATGATTTACGTTTTTAAGATGCAATCAAAATTATGGTATACTGTGAAGTTGATTCTTGATTTATGCAGTTTAGGTTTTATGCCATTGATTTCTGAGTTCACCTGCGTAAATTCTAATTGGATTATCAAATCATATGTAATTTCAAAAGAGGCTCAACAGATAAATTTACAGGACCAATGGTATAATATATATGAAACTTGTTAACCAGAACATTCTTATGTAAAAAGCTTAAATTGGCTTCTCCAGTATTATCTAATTTATGATTTTTTTGAGATTGTCATGATGAATTCATTGTCAAGAATATATCTATTACGATTCTTCCATATTTTAAGTAATAACTATGATTGAACCTGAATGATGAGAACAACTTGGTTTCAGAGGCGTAAAAAAACAGATAGATCGATCTATGTTGTTGTCGGTTTTTTCCTGATGTTTGGGATAATGATATTTGGATAGGGATTCAGGCAGTCTGTAAAGAAAGAAGTCGGGATTTTGATGGATGCCATAATTTTCGTAGTCGGACAAGAAAATTTTCATCTAATCCTTTTAGTAAGGCGACTATTACTGCTACTTATGCATCCTTATACAGAAGTACACAATCTACTGGGATCTCATGAAGGATACCTAAGAACGCATGAAGGTTTTCCAAAGAGAATTTTGATAGAGACAGCTTTCTTAGAAAACCTATATGCTGAGACAACTTGAGAATCAACGAAAGGATGTGATGGGAGACTAAATGAGGATGTTCAAACAGCAGTTTAAGCCTAGGGCTTATATCAGTATCATTCCCCTCCCTCTTTTAATGTGGATTTACTACTATATAAGGGGTCACGGATTTGCCAACATAGTTTTCCCCTTATGGGGGAGACAGCTGTTGACTTCTCATTCTTTTGGCCCTTTTCAGCACTGAATTTACAGGTACCTTATCTTTTCCATTGGAGTTTGCTAGCTTATTAGAAAGGCATTAAATATTGGGGGGAATCTGATGAATTGACCATCCGAAAAATGGGCTACCATCGCCTCAAAGCTTCTGGCTCAATAATATAAGCTCGAATTAGTCTCTAAGTGAAGTTATTCAGAAGATGTATAAATATTAGTAAGCACATGATACTGGTTTTGCCATGTATTCTGCTTTTTCCTTCGTGACAGAAATAGGCTTTAACTTTGTTACTAAAATATCCTTCATGACTTTTTGGCCCTGCTACTTCAATTTATTTTTGATTGCTCAAGGTCCGCATCTGAGTCTGTGATAATAGATATATAAGTTCAAAAATATATCCAAAGATGACAATAAAATAATTTCGTGGTTATATCATAAATTCGACTCCAGAACTCTAAGATATTTTATTTAATGGAGCCAATTACAAAAAAAATGAACTAGATACATATATAATTTTTTTCTTGCAAACTATTACAAAAATTGTAACATAATAATATTAGTAATTCGAAGCTATAGTAAATCAGAATTATTGAGATTGTCTTATAGACCTGAATTGTGTCCATCCATAGAATCGCTTTCTACAAAAATAATCCTCGACTCTGATTTATTTACCTGTACAGAACCACGATCCTTCCGCGAATCTCTATCAGTGTTGATCTTGTGGCATATGCAATTTCTTCTGCAATAGCTTTCAAGTCTTTTCCTTCTTCAGCACTCTTCAGTACCCTTACCTTCACAAGCTTTTTAGCTTTTATCTGCTTATTCAATTCCTCGATTAAAGTGTCGGTTATCCCATTTTTTCCGATTTTTAGAATAGGATCAATTTGGTTTGCTTCAGATTTCAATTGGTATAATTTTTTCTTCTCCATTGTCCTCCCTCGAATTGATAATGATAAAATTCCTACTACCTACTATGAAAAATTTCTATTTCTACCAACGAAAATTTTATAACTGCTAAGAAGAAACCATTTCCTTTTGTAAACTCTTTACCATTGAACCGTATTTTTCCTCTTTCTCATCAGTACCTTTATTCAAACTTAACAACATAATGTAGATGGAATGTGCGATTTCTCTTTTTTCTCATTAGTCTCTATATCAACGTTTACTGATAAACTTAGAAGCGATAAGAAAATATTCTTTTCAAAATACATATTGATTCTTTCCACCATCTTCCCCCCAAAAATTTAGCATCAAAGTACACGATGCTATCTTCCTAACTTACTCTCAACTTCCTCTCTTCCCAGAATTGCGATTATGCCATCAACTATTTTCACACGTTTTCAACCTAGAATATCTCAGTTTCAATGACTTTCTTCTTTTGAATTTCTCCCCCTTTGATATCCGATCTCGTTTTTGTATATTCTCGCCATTTATAACAATGTGCTATATAGTCGTGGTAATTTCCTTTGACAGAGCAATAGTTGCCTTTGCATATATACTTGACTTCTTATTTCGGTTAAAATACTTTTTTGACCTGCCATATTTTTGCTGCTGCATGAACAATCTGCATTTTAGTCCACTTTGTTACCAAAGATACTCTTTTTGTATTTCCTCAGTTGTGAAATCCATCACAAATTGTTATATATTCGAAAAAACTCCAGGCTATGAAGCAAGATTATTTCCTTTTGACCAGATTTTTTCTATTCTGATTCATTATTCTTTGATTTTAGAGATAGGTTCAGCTATTTTTAAAATAGTCATTTTGTTGTTATCAACTGATAGGGATTATTAAAGAAAGCTGTACACAAAATGTCCAGATTAACTCTTTGTCAGCTTTTCCTTGTTTTTGCTTCATTTTCGTGGGATTTATCTGCTTTTGTATATCCAGGATCTGGATGTATAACAATAGAATCCTGAATCAATGCCTCTTTTATTTCAAACTAAGGCAATTAAGTTGCTATATAACTACCCAAAATTTCTTTATATCTGTTGTCATCAACAGTTTTCTTTCTAAATAACAAGAATATGACACTATCTAATATGTGCTCAGAAAAACCAACACATTTTTGGATAGAAATTCAACAACACATTGTTTCGCAAGTTCAAAGTCGGAAAGATTATGCCTGTGCTGTAAAACAAGCATTTTAAACATAAAGATGATATCAGCTTCAGAGCACCTCTGAAACTGTTTTGTTAATAATACTTGAACTTAAAAGTGGTATGAAAAGATTTCTCCAATCAATTAAGGAATCAACGTCAGCAAAATTGCCTCCAACTAATTGAATATGTTTGTGTCCTCCATGAAGAGCAAAATAAGTATGATTTTTCATGAGTAAAAATTACTGTTAAGAGATTTAAACTATATTAATACTTAAATGGATAGAATTTATCTAAATTCTCTAAAGCTAGAATATTAGGACCATGCTGGAATGGATATTTATCTGGTTCAGGGAAAAAGCTTTATTTAATCTACCACTGTTACTCTCAAAAACTTTAACTTCAACATTATCAAGAGAGTGACCGCATTCTTCACAAAAGTTAAAAGGATGTTTATTAGCTCATAAGAAATATTAACCACTTAATTAATCTGTTCTGAATGACGTCTTAGCCTCTAGGTTCCATGCAACCCTTTTCGCAGTGACTCTTGAGATTTGATTTTTTATTGAGAAATAAAATAAAAAAAGAAAGTTTGCTACTGTTACGATCATTTTGATTTAAGCGAAATTCTAGTAAAATTGAGCTTCTAGTGAGTTTTTTAATTTTAATATTAAAGACCTCAAAATAAGCAATACTTTTAGGGTTTGAAGCACATAAGGAAGAATTTATTCATTTTTGGAGATTATATTGTCGAATGGCAATTTTTTTTGATCCATTGGAGATTTGACAGAGAAACAATGAAAAATTATATTTAGGAATCTCAGAGGACTCGAAAGCAGAGTTTAAATTATCTAGATTAGAGAAATATGATCAAACAAGAATCGAAGATTTATAAGTTTCGATAAACAAAGCGAATTGCTTGAAGCGTATCTCATTCTTTAGGTTGAGGTGGTAGATGCAATTTGATTTTACAAAGATTTGAGACCAAAAAATAAATGGAATTCTGAGATGCAATCTTTTCAGTTTTTGCATTCTGAATAACTTTCTTTTCCTTAGCAAAAAATTATGATTCTTGGTTTAATAACTTGAAAAAATATAAAGCTTAGAATGCATTGCTTAAAACTATATAAAGAATAAAAGAAAATTGATTATAAAAGGAAATAGCAAATTAAAATAGTAAATTAAAATAATGAATGAAAGTAACTATTCACCGACAAAAATCATTTGATGATATCTATTTTGACACAACAGAAACTTCTGATTCCTTACTGATGAGAAAATAGAAAAATGATCAGCAGCTTACAGTTAAAGGAAATAAACTCACCAAAATTTGTTAAATTAATTTTAGTAAAGATGGCTAAAGATATTGTTTTTTAAAGGCTGAATATTACTTTTCAATGAAAGCAAAAAAAGTGAAAGAACATAAGAAATTCGAAATTATGTTTATGTACACAGATATAGAATTCGTTTACCTATTTAGCAACTATTATTCGTCGAAAGTTAGATTAATTTTTAAGCTACTGTCACATTAAGAAAATGGATGCATCCTTGTGTACATTGATGAAAAGTGAGATTAATAAAGGTAAAAGATGAAGTAAAAGCAATAAATGAATGTAGAAGATTAAAGTAAAAAATGTAGAGGACTTCGATAAATCTCTGATTTTTGCTAGTCATTTATACACTATCTATAAGCGTATGAGGAAATTTAGGAGTTTATCGAAATTTTCTGTGGTGAAGGCAAAAGGCAAAGTAAATAAAAGTGGACAAAGGTAGGTTTGGATAGAATCAAAATTAGGTTCGATATGATGGGAGTAATGAACTAAAAGGGATTTGTAGGAGCATGAAAGAACAACTTGAACAGCGTTTAATTGAGCTCAGGAAAGAATACGAAGCTGGGCAAAAAATATTGGAAGATATCGAGTTAAAGCTTGTAGAACTTGAAAACAGGAAAACTAGCCTGATCGAAACACTTCTTCGGATTAGTGGAGCAATTAATCTACTTGAAGAGGTATTGGAAGAAAGTGAGGGTGTACATAAGCGGCTGATTAAAGCAGTTTTAACTTCCGAAAGTACTATAGAAGTGCCAAATGTTGTGCGACAGTCCCTTGAAAAAGCTAAGAAAAGTCTGAAAGAAGCAGGACTCGCAACAGGAAAGGTGGTCGAACAAACAGGTATTCTTCCGATAGGTGTTATGGTTGGGGAAATTATCAGACAAGAACCTAAACAAGGAACAAAATTACCAGCAGGTTCAGCTGTAAATCTTGTAGTTGCGGCAAAAGGTAAGTATCTGCCTATAATTGATAAAAAATCAGTGTGCAATTCCTATTCCGGCTGCAACTGTGAGCAAAATAGGGGATGAAATTAAGGTTTATCTAAATAAAATAGACTATTACCTTAGTAACTCAAGAAACTACTCCCGGGAGTAACCTCAGTTTTGATTTTTTGAGAGCTCAGAGACCCATATACTTTTGAGGCTCTGTTTGGAAAAGCATCTAAATAATTTTTAAGTCATTTCAAAAGTTCTATTAAAAACAGTGATATGTATGTAAATATATGGGATATGTACTCCCCATATTAGGCGATTCTCCAGTTTCCACTAAGATTCTATCAGACTGAAAAACGACTGCAAAAGGGATGGAAAATACTGCAGAGCCAGATAAAAGTCTGAAAGATCAAAATTTCGGTTGCTACTCAGCTGCAAGCAACTGGACATGTTCCTACTACCGTTATGAATATAATGGAATTATTCAATTTCAAATATTTTAATTTGCTAATGTGCTTCTTACTATCCCTGGTTTCCCTTATTTTCAACATAGTTTTTGATGACATCGGGAGTCGTACCATTGACAACAGTTTCCATACACCCTACCTTACTCTAAAGTTCACCACAGAATGGTGTTTTTAATATTAGATTTTCTTTGAAAATTATTCGTGATGTAATATTTGGTATTATCTGCATCACCCTTGAGGAAGAATATTTTTTCCATTACCACCGAAAAAAATGTACATGATATTATCAGTAACGATTGAATCAAATTCAAAGCAGTACCTTTTAACAATTTCAAAGCATACGTGTATATCGAATAATCTAGTATTGCAATAAACTCCTAAACTCAGAGATATTTATATCAAGTATATAAATTACTGGTCAAACTCAAAGATTTATCTAGATGGTCGATTGATTATGCCATTGTCCAAAAAAAATCATTGTCCAAAACAAAAATTTATGGTAGTTCATACAGAATTAAAATCTATATGATATCCAATTTTATGAACAAAATGATTTGGCTTCCTAGTTCCATTTTATAGTACCAAAGTAGATTAAAGAGAATTTCGATAAACCTCAGATTTCAACAAATTGTTAATATTGGCACATAAACAACCAGCCATAAATTAGAGTTTAGCAAAATCCTCAAAAATATAACTCATTTGATTAATGACGGTTTGAGGAAGTTTCCAGCTCAACAGCAATCTGTGGGAAATTCGACTGAATAATTTATGTACTTTATACTACATTAATAATTTATGTAATTATACAGGAGTTCGCTTTATTCAACCTTGGGATACAGCGTCAGTCTTTTAGCAACTGTTATCTGCAAGTGGATCCTATTGTATATTAGGTAAAAAGGGGAATTTAATGGAATTGACACTGAAGTTCGGGGATAAAGTCGCTGTAGCAGATGTGAGAAAACTCCATGATATGGAAGATGTACTTTTTGATAAGGAATGGTTTGAAAAAACAGAGGATATAAATAAAGATATATATTACATGTTCAGGGATCTCACTAAAAATGACGATGATCTTGAAGTAGTTAAAGGCCATCATCTCAGATATGATATTACTGTAATCCCTCCTGGAATGCTTGGGTTGGAATATACCAAAACGGTCGGTCACTACCACCCGCAAATCCCTGGGACAGATATTTCTTATCCTGAAATTTATCAGGTACTTGAAGGCTCTGCTACTTATCTCCTGCAAAAAGTCGAGCATGAGAATGAGGATGTCCTGCTGGATGTCGTAGTTATCACAGCAGAAGAAGGAGATTTAGTGCTTATACCACCAGAATATGGGCATGTGACTATAAATGCTTCTGAAAATACCCTCAAAATTGCAAACTGGGTCTGCCGCGATTTTTCCTCCATTTATGAGCCTATTAAAAGGCTTTCTGGAGCTTCCTATTTCCTTCTAAAAGATGGCTTTGCCAAAAATCCCCTCTACATAAATATTTTACCCATTCGTTATCTTAAACCTCTGGATTATAACAACTTCGGACTGATTTCTGGAGAAAATATATATACACTCGTACATAAAATTGAAACACTTAAATTTTTGACATCTCCACAAAATTTTTTGAGGTATTTAAAAGGGATGTTCTCATAGACAAATTTTAGAGATTTTTCCGCTTAGACGCTTATTTACAAAGTATTTCGATAAACCTCTGATTCTAATGAGTTATTTATATACTAATTATGAGCATATAACTAAATTTAGGAGTTTAGCGAATACCCCTATATTATAATTTTTTTCTAGTTCCTTCTGGAAAATCTCTGCTGCAACTTAGATATTCTGTTTCCCGTAGATATACACAGAATGCCATCTATTTTCTCAATATGAAATTGCTGAAAAAGAACATGCAAATCTTCGAATAACAGTCATAGATAACTAAAAATGCTTTTACCTTACTTTTTTGATTATTGATGTCATCACTACGTTGAACAAAGGTTGCATCAATTTTGATTTTTTAAAACCGTTGTAAAACTGATAAATGAATTGCCATCGAAGGTTCAAAAATGTGATTTTGATTATGGATGCTAAATTGACTTTGAGGGGATTCCACTTCCTAAATAGATTGAGTTATCTAAATTGTCAAAAATAGTAACAAATATTGTGGTTTAGACATTCTCAAAACGTTTTTTTCATTTTACTATCCCCAGCCTATCCGGTGAAAACAACAACGTTTAGATGAATGATAATGGATTTCCGTCCTTAAAAAGATGTACGAAGATGAAATGATGGACTAAAAGAAAAAAATTCAAAATAGGAAGATTGTAGAAACCTAGTAACTTTTTAGTTGATGAACGTATGAAAATCATCAGTGGGATGAATTTATTTGTAGGAAAAATGTTGGAGAGATTGCATGAGGAAGAAAAAATCATGTAATATCATGCCAAAATTAATCTGACTTTCAATGAATTAATAGTAGGTAAAGAGGCAAACAAATGCTACATCTGTATATCTGTAGAATGTCAATATTATATAGCTTTCAGTTAGGAGCCTGGGGCCAGGAGCCGATAAAATCTCAGATAATACAGATCTAGCAATTATACACAACTTATATTAGGTATAAATACCTTCCAGTATGGAGGTTTTAAATGCAGAAAAAAGGATACCGTCTTCAGTTTATGTCATCTAAAATCAGGGATCTCATGTACAGGACCACATTTGATCCCAAGAAAATGGATGGAGATATCATACTTAATCTTTCAATTATTAATAAGAAAGATCTTGACAATGTCCTTAAAATTTTTAATATGGTGATCTCAAGCGGGCTTTCAGTAACACCTTACGTGAAAATAATTTTAGAGGATGAGTCTATAGGAGATCTGACTATTGAAAAGGGAAAGGTAGGTATTGGGACAGTATGCAGTATAACAATTGACGGTGTACTGCTTAAAGCGGGGATTCCTGTAAATCCAAAACTTGGTGGAGTTGTTCAGATCCGAAATGGAGGTCCAGTACGCTTCACTGATGTACTGACTTATGTAAGCACTACCGTAGACCCACTTGAAATTCTAATGTCACAGGGTATTACCTCTGTCTCGGAAATGCTCAGGACAGGTTCAGGCAAGATTCTTGCAAACCTCAGAGAAGCTCCAATGATTGCAAGAGACGCTATTGAAATATGTCTTTCAGACCTTCTGGATGCGGAGTTTAGCGGAATTCTAGAAGTAGGAGAACCAAATAAAAGAGTTCTAGATGTTCCAATAGAGAGGGATCATCTTGGAATAGTTGTCATCGGAGGAACAAATCCTATGGCTGTTGCACAAGAGTATGGAATTTCAATAGATACGAGCGCGATGTCAAGTCTAATTTCATTCAAAGAAATGAGCAGGATTGAAGATATATTTTAAATCTTCTTATATTGCTCTATTCAAAAAAATTCTATATTTCTACTGAATCTATTACACTAAGTTGAGGTTCTCGAAGTATATGCCCAAATGGTATGTTTACGTTGAAAGTGCCTTTTTTCGTAGCTGTTCCCCTATAAACATATCAAGCTTCTGGGTAAATTCTTCCTTTGTGCTTTTAGGGATAGTCGCTCCTGCTGCAATATCATGCCCGCCGCCCACTCCTCCAACTTCTGCTGAGACCACAGACATGGCTTCTGCAAGATTTACTCCCTTGCGGAGAAGGTCCTGTGTTGCCCTACCTGAGACTTTAACTCCTTCATCGGCTTTTGCAAATGCAATAATCGGAAGGTTTCTATTCTCAACTAGTGTAGAACTCATACCTGCAATAATTCCTACTATGGTTTCTTTTATCTCCGAACCTGCATCGAAGTACTGAATATTTTCCAGCTGGATAACTCCTTTTTCTTTAACGTACATGAGCCCATTAACAAGGTTCTGCCTATGTTCGGCAAGCAATTTACGGGCAAATTCATACGCATTCTCTCTGTTTCCCATGCATACTGAAAGTCCGATTTCCGCATGGTCGTAGCGTGCAGTAGCGTTCAGAAGGGTAGAAAATTCTGAAGCATCCCTCATCTCTGTTCCTTCTCTTTCTTTAGTGAGGACGTAAACTTCACCGATCAAGCGCTCTATCTTGTATGAAGGTATCCCAGATTTGAGGCAGTACTGAATAAGTCCTGAAACAATTCTTTGTTTTTCCGGGGTTTCAAGGTCGATCCAGAGCCTCCAGCGTTCATCCTTGCTGAAGCGAATGTTGAGAGAGTGAAGAAATTCTATGCAGGCTTCTTCGTTACCCGTAAGTCCCGGCAGATAAGGATCTGAGGCGTACTGAAACAATTTATAAATTGGGCGGGTTTGCTTTCCGAAGAGTGTCAAATCTTTTTTGAATTGGAGGATGTTTTTTTTAACTCCTGCTTCCAGAATCTCTCTATTAATCCCAATAAGATGCCCCATTTTCAGATGCTGCATGTCTCCCACTGCTCCGACTATGGCTAGAGGCGAAAGATCATTATTTTTTCCAAGGGCCAAACCTAGAAAATAGGTACTTCCCGAGCCACTTAGTTCATAGGAGCCGTTTGCTCCAAAAAGATGGGGATTGAGGTGAAATTGAATATTTCCCTGGGGCTGATGGTGATCTGAAATTACAGCATTGATCCCGCGAGATTTTATAAATTCGCACATCCCACTTCCTAGATCAGTAAAAATAACAGTGTCATGATTTTCATCGGCTATAGTATCAAGAACCTTTTCATCAAGTTGCTTTACGAAACGTGTGGTATATTCGAACTTTCCCCTCTCAAGCGCTGTACAGATAATTCCCGCAGAAGTCAGCCCATCAGCATCAATATGGGATACAACATGGATTGATTTTTGTTTTTTGATTTCATCAGCACACTTACTTGCTTCTTTTTTAAGTGCTTTCATTGCCAAAGACATTATTCTCTCCAAGATTTTTATTTGTCCCAGATTATCTTCTTTTTCTCAGTTTCGCTTATAGTCCCAGTTACTTGGGTTGATTTTGTAATCTTTTCCATCTCTTTTGATTTCCGGAAAATTCCGAATTTCCTGTAATGTGAATTTGAGATTCTGAGTAAGATATTTTTTCTTCAGTTCTTCCCAGGGAACCATATGTGCTTCTCTACTATGTCCTGTCCCAAGGCGAAGTTCCACCGCAAGAAACCCCCGTCTTCCTGACTTATTCAGGTAATTTGAAATCCTTTCTATCTGATGAATTCCTTTTTTGTCCACATTAAAGTGTTGTGAGAAGTAAAGTGCATTTGCCCCTTTATCCACGGAGATACTTTTGCACTCAATTCCCAGGTATAAGTCGGGATTAAGAGAATCTACGAGAACATCAAGAAATTGGGGAGTAAACCTGTGTTGTTTAAGCCTGTAGGAGACGGCTCTTATTCCATTTTCTTCAATGTATGTATTAAAAGAGTTTACAAGCATATGTTCAAACTCAGTCATGAAATCTCGTCTAATGTTTGCTTTATTTTACTTAAGCTTTTTACTCAAAATTGATTTTTCTCGACCCTATGGCTAAAATAAGGGTTTTTAGCTCGAGTAATGTCTCTTTCATGGGGAGTCAGCAAGAATAAACAATTAGATATTGAAAGGGCAACCCAGAAATAGGAAGATACTATTATAGGAATCGGAGAAGAGATTGAGGTAATTTCTGAAGTTGATCTTGCAGGAGAAATTGCTCACATATTCAAAACCGAATACAATGCAAACCTTTGTATTTAATCTCCTTAGATGAAGATTTCAATGGTGAACTTAAAGTTGTACAACCAGAATTAAAATCCGACTTAGAACTAAGGATTGAAGCCCTAGAAAAAGAAGGTTTTAAAGCATCTAAATCAAAAAAGGAGTTTAGTGGGCCCGCTGAGATTTGAACTCAGGACCTCCGCCGTGTGAAGGCGACGTCATAACCGTCTAGACCACGAGCCCTTTTCTGTCTATAGATAGTTCTGGAATCAGCACCATTCTATGTATTTATTAGGTATAAGTTTATCGGCTATTTTTAGAAAATCCAAAAAATTATTCTCTATCTTTTTCGACAATGTGTCGACTGTTCTACAAATCATTATATCAATAAGTTGTTGAGTAAAAAAATTCTACATAAGAGTTAGCAATTTTTTTGCACAACATATAAATAATTGATTTATAACTCATAGCAATTCGTGTACAGTTAATTCGAGTATAGATGAGTGCGTGGATATTTAATTCAAAATAAGGCCAACTCTTCCAAGTAATTATTTATTCACATGTTGTAGTGCATACAGAGCGGTGTTTACACTACAATACTCAATTATATTTGTCGTTATTTAAAATTAATTCTATGAAAAATAGTTTCTAAACAAAATATAATCTTGCATATGTTTTTTTGCAATCAAAAAACAATAAAATATTAATAATGATTTTTTTATTATTTAGGGAGTCGTTAGGATCTAATATTATTTGTATTCTAGAGAATACTTTACTTTGAGCCTATCAGCCGCCTATTCATTGTTTATGTTTACTAATATCAAATAGAGAAGTTAGTGTACTGAAAGTTCTCTAAAGATGGCTGTTCTCCGTCCCCCCTTTCATTAAAAAAAAGGATTTTTGGTTTCACTTATGCATGGATTTAGACAGAACTACCAACATTCACTAATATTCAAGTGTTTCCTAGGTATTTCAAAACATCAATCGAATCAGTATGGCCTACCAATTGAGCTACTACGGACTAAAAACCCACAGCAATGATTTTGGTAATACCAAAAATTCTTTATTTTGACTCATTTTTAGTTTCCAAAATCGATTTTGTAGTCTTGTATATAAACCAAATTGCAAAGAAAAATAATATACAAAATAAAACTAAGTCGATTATAACACCTAATAAAATAATAAATGAATCATTATTAATCTGCGGATGAAAATATAAGCAGATGTATGCGATGCATAATAAAGTCGGTCCACCAAAAGCCAACAAAATTAATATCACAGAACAAACTTCTATCACAAAAGGATCATTGTTAAAACTCTTTCTAAATTCAGATTCCCATATCATAATCTTTGGTTTTGTTTCATTTTTTCCCAGTATTTTATGAACATGCGTCTCAATGCATTTTCTGATATACGCTCCAATTTCTAAAATTCTAAGACCACAATCAAAATACCATAACCCAAATAAGGAAGATTCTATTGGAATAAGCAACAAACTCGTTTTTATGGTTAGAATATTTGATAAACCAGCTGCGAGAATAGCACCTATAAAAGTAAAATGCATCCGAACAAGATGATTTTGAAATTCAGTTCGATACTGAATTTCGGACTTTAATGCAGCATACTCTGCTAAAATCGTTTGTAGCTGAAGTTGTACTAGTTCTGAATAGTCCACTTTATTGGTTATATAATTTAGATATATATATAATTTAGCTAACTTAGTTAATCAAAATCTAAAAACGACAATATGTTAAGACAAAGTTGCTATAGAGATTTGAATATCAATATTAGAAACAACCGAACGCAATTGAGCTCCAGGAACAAAAAATTCATGGTGGCGATTTTGGTAATTCTGGCTAGAATTCTCCAACCATAGATAACTTATCTAGAATTCTATTCCCAATTGCATCTGTGTCCTTAACCATTATCTCAACATTTTCGTTTTTGTTCTCCGGTATAATTGTAGCCGAACTTACTAAAATCGCCACAAGGCTTCTTCGCCCCTGGTGCTTCTATAGCTTTTTGATTGATACTTTTGTCAGTGTAGGATAATTTTTATCAAAAAGATGGGCCATTTGAGATAGGGATATAGAACTCCGTTCCAGGATGACTAAACTTTTTCATAAAAAGATATCGTTTTGAATGTAAACTTCCACATTTAAGATATGTACTACTTAGTGATGGATAGATTTTTTAAGTTTTATACATGTTAATTTTTACTTGAGGACTGTAATGGCAAATTTTAGCGATCTCAGAGATACTAAAAAATGTCATAATTAATGATTTTACCATGATTTTAGTGGTTCAACTTGTAAATCCAACATTCTAGTTATTCTTCAGAAAAACCGAAAAGATGTAATTTTTTACGTTAAGTAAAATATATAAGCAGAGTTACTTTATGCGTAAAACGAGTTTGGAATATCACATCCTGCCGATCTATGCTAAAACTTATAACTGGAAATAACGTTCTTTGATATATATGATGATTACGTAAAGAGCAGGTGATTGTATGAAGATGGTACAGGCAATAATACGAGCAGAGAGAATGGATAATGTAAAAAAAGCACTTGAAGAGAAGGATTTTATTGCTATGAGCATTTTTGAGATAACTGGAAGAGGGGAACAGAAAGGTATAACTCTCGAGCACAGAGGAAAAAAAGTTGAAGTTGATACACTGCCTAAGGTCATGCTCGAAATGGTGGTAAAAGACCAAGATGTCGATACTATTATCTTGACAATACGAGCTGCTGGGCGGACAGGAAAGTTAGGTGATGGGAAAATATTTGTCCTACCGGTTGAAATGGTGGCAAAGGTAAGAACTGATGAAATTTGGAAATGAGTTTTTAGGTAAAAAAAGTTTCCTAGATAAAAATTTTTTCACCTTTTTGCGCATGAGTAACTCTATCTTATCGGTGCTCCATTATATTACAATTCCACAATTATTGCTAATACTACAAATCTGGCCCGGTACTCGAAGGTTCATGTCATGGTTATAGGAAAAAGTATGAGCCACAAGACTGATCTAAAATAAACTGTAGAAAATTTTGATAAATCCCTAAATTTCGTCATATGCTTATGAACGGTATATAAATGAATCCTAAAAATAAGAGATTTATTAAAGTCCTCATCTATTTATATTTTTAAAGCAATATTTTAAGAATAGCATTTTTTTATGCGCAGTTTTTATGTTAATTGTTTTTACTGATGAATAGTCTTTTGTAGCAAAACCTATGTGTTGAACTCTTTTAGTTCAATTTTTAAATGAGGATCTAAGCATTCATTAACCATTGCGGCTATTGTACTTGGTTTTGGACTTCAAGTGCGTAAATCTATTAATTATTTTAAGGCAATCGAGGATATCTATTGCTTATTCATAAAAAGTTTCTTGTATCAAATATAAAAAATAAAATTCAGCTCAAGAATGAGTAGCTGGCCTCTTATATGTACGAAACCATTCAAAGGAAAAATGTCAGATAAATTATTAAGGATCGCAGTAGAATTAAATAGAACTCTATAATTTCACTTTTCATAATTCAACACATTGTCATTCGTGTTCAAGTATTCGGTTCTGATTTCCACAATTTTCTCGATACATTCTTTAGCATTCACGACTTCCGGTGCTCGCTCAACAAAATTAAATCACCAAAATTTATTTCTACGTATAATATATAACAAACTCGCTGTTTTCTCTGATTAAGAATAGGATTTTCCTCAAGCTTTTGCTGCCTTGGCTTTTTCAAGCACTCTACCTATCGCGTCAATGTTGCCTTTGCTATCAATAGTGCCTGTAAGAGTAATGCTGTTATTGAGTTTGATATTGCTGTCGAGTGAGAAAATCGTAATAAGAGTCATGAGAGCACCTGCACTGGGACCTTCAACACTTGGAATTTGATCTTTAGCATTAATGCTGAATATAGCATCACTGCCTGAAAGTGATTTTCCAGTTTTGTTCTCAGATAATAATACTACGGTGTTCCCTTCACCCTGAAAAAGTACACCCATGAGAGGAGTTGTCTGGACGAGCAGACGGCCTTCTCCGGGCTGGATCTCAACAGACACATCAAACATAGCACCTTCTTTAGCAACTGTCAAATAAGGTTCTACGGCCTGAAAGACTGCAGGTCCCTGGAAAGTAGCGAATTTCTTTACACTTGTGGGACCAGTTTAAAGTTATTTTCGAGTTCTAAAATATTTTTGTGATAGGATTCAAATTGGGAATCATAAAATTGAAGCAACTTATTATTTTGATTTATTTGCGCCCGAATGCCTTTGTTTTTCTTTTGAAGATTATTTATATGGGTCCACATTCCCTTGATCTGTCTTTTTTCAACGGAAGGCTGTTCTTCAAACAAGGTAAATTAAGTATTTGCAACGAGCGAAAGGATAATAGGAAGACGAGAAATTTGGACTTCATATACAAACTATTATTGGTTTACTGTAGTAGCACTTATTTCTTCTTTTTGAGGGTTCTTTCCTAGGCTGAATAATTACAAAAACGTTTGAATAGGCAAGCAGTTTCAGACAAAAAACGATAGCAGAAAAAACAAATTGTAGATCAAAGTAATTTTCAGAGGTTTGTAAGAATATATTAATCTAACCTACTAATACCATTTCATGCTGTAGAAACCAGAGAAATTTCAGTCATTGGAAAAGAAGACTGTGGAATTGTTGATATTACCAAAATAGTATCAAAGGAAATCAAAAACTCAAAAATTAGTAACGGGACAGTTACAGTATTCTGTATTGGGACTTCCATATGCTCTTGCTGCCGAAGCAGCCGGAATTACGTATCAGATACTCAATTTGTGGATGAACAAAGTAAGAAATTCAACATCTGGAGAATATTATCTATTTTATAAAAATATTCAAAAGTGCAACGCAGATGCGGCGAAAAAGTTTCTGGAGCGCCTGAATGGCACAGCTGAATCTGGAAACTACCAGGTTTGCATGTTGATTTTGGAGAGACGTTTGAGTGAAGACTTCGATAGACGTGAATATCGTAAAATGAATGTTGTTTCAGAGAACAAGAATGAGACTGTTGAGATAATAGTTAAGGACGCGGACAAAATAAGGGAAAAAATTTTATAGAAGTTTACATTGGTTAGAGAAAGGCAAAAGTCATCAACTGATAAAAATTTTTTATTTTAACGTGACCTATTTTTAATAGAATATCCACTCTTTTTTTCACTTTATCTATGGTATAATTGTAGCCGGCGTTACCAAAATCGCCATCAAGGCTTCTTTGCCCCGCTGCTGTTATAGCTTTTTGCTTGATAAGAGTCTACATTTGCATCGTGTAATTATTAAGTATGTTTGTTACATTTTCAAGTTCTTTCTGCAGGGTGACGATAATCCACGGTTCATCCTTACATCTGTGGGAAACTCCATTGCTACCCACACGTACGGGGAGAAAATCAAATAGTTATCCTTCACGCTTGAGAATATAGCAAAAATTAACTAATATGACAGAAACTAAGTTCTTTTAAAATTCTCCGATTATTTGCAGCACGATTTTTCTTGTCTTTTCAATCCTGTCAAAGTTTATATATACAATCTGCTGCCATGTCCCAAGTGTCATTCTTTTTTCAACAAAAGGGACTGTAAGACTAGGACCTATGAGTAGTGCTCTTAAATGAGATCCTCCATTGTAATCTCCCCAAGTCTCATGATGATGATAATCCTTATCCAGAGGGATTAGCTTATCAAGAATTTCTGAAACGTCCTTTGAAAGATTTGGCTCATATTCCATTGTGGTTATTGCTCCGGTTGACCCAATACAGAATACTGTAACTGTCCCGTTACTAATTTTTGAGTTTTGGATTTCCTTTGATACTATTTTGGTAATATCAACAATTCCACAGTCTTCTTTTCCAACGACTGAGATCTTTCTTGTTTCTACAGACATGAAATGATAATTAGCAGGTTAGATTGATATATTCTTGCAGTCTCTGAAAAGCAAGCTGAGGTACAGCTGATTTAAGAACGGGTTTCTTTGAGCAGATAGAGCATAATTCAGAGGATACAGACTGTATACTAGCTGTGTCTATACCAGAATGGAGTCATATTTCTTTATCACAATCAACGTCTTCATTAGTTCATATAATTTTTTTGAGATTTTTTTTGATTTTTAGAAATTATTTCGAAACTGATGATATTCAAAAATACTGAATTTAGACAAAAATATATTAATCCTACCTAAATACTTTAATATGAACGAGCAGAATTGAGCCTGAATATAGATATACTCTGGCTAGAAAAAAACTTTTGATATATATGTGATCGCAAAAACCTATTGTTACAGTCGCAGAAGATTGGAAGTAATAGAATCAAAGCCCAGAAAATGATAAAAATTCTCGAAAAAGGATCCTTGAATATATTGTCCGGCATTCGAGATGTACACATATGTGCAATTTGTTTGCTTATTTGACCACTATTATCCATTGAAAGTTAGATTAATTTTTAATCTATTGTCATATTGAGAAAATAGATTGCATTCTTGTGTACATTTGCGGAAAGTAAGTAGGCTAATAAGTTGTATTTCATCACAGCTATTTGATCGTTAATCTGGTAAAATTCTGAATAACTCCAAGAGATAGTTGTGGGAAAAAGGATATGAAAAAGCAATTCTTGTGTCCACTGTTTGTAACTAAAGGAGCTTTTGCACTGGTATGTATATTTTCGTTGCTGAGCCTTGCTGCAGCTTCTGTTGTTTCATATGAGGAGGTATTAACTGGATGCTTTCACAAAGAAAACAAATACTCATTCAAATTTCTTTTGACAGAAACCATCAAAATTCCTCCTTTGCTTTTTGGCCGGGAGATTTCATTTCCCTCTACCTTAAGCAGAGAAGAGGTAAGTAAGCACCTTGAAAAATTGAGCCCCTTCCTTATTATAGCAGCAGGCATCCTTGCAGGTTTCAATCCCTGCCTGCTTGCAGTAATTGCTTTTTTGGCGTCTGTCACTCTTGCTCAGCAGCAAGGAGGGAGAAAGGAGATGCTCAAGATCACCTTAGGTTTTTCTACTGGAATTTTGACCATACATATGCTTATAGGAATAAATATACTTTTGGCTGTCAATATTATGCCTGAAATCCAGGAAATTTTCACTTTAGTTACAATTATGCTAACAGCTCTCCTTGGCATCTGGCATATTTTTGATGCATATTGGCTAAAAAAGCATTCAAGATCAACATTCAAGACTCCAGATTCCCTGAAGAACTTTATGAGTGGAATGAGTAGTAAAAATTTGCTGCTGCTGTCCTTCCTTTCAGGAGGCATGTACTTCATAGTCAAAGCCCCTTGCTTAGGAGCTATTTACCTCTCTGTTCTGAGCATACTAGCAACAAAAACCGATACAATGGAAGGAATAGCATACTCGGGACTTTACAACCTTGGCCTTCTGCTTCCTATAGTATCTCTAGGACTCTTGCTTTCCTTTGGGCTGAGCCCAAACAAGGTCACTGAGTTTCGGGAAAAAAGGAGAGTGGGAATAAGGTTGACAACAGGAGTTATACTTATTATCCTGGCTCTGATGATGCAGCTTAAAATCATCTAACAAAAATTGAAGTTGAAATTAAAGTCCTGAATTACAGCCTTCACATTAAAATTAACACTTAAAAGCTTAAAAAAATGTGCATCGTTGGCTATATATTATTTTTCCAAGTTTTTGGAATGTTAATTTTTACTGAAAGGCCTGTATAGACTTTGGGATCAGACGATCAGAAATCAGATTCTGGACTCTTCTCAAGTTCTTCGGGGGAATATAAAAGGCGCTTTTCTTCAATCATCTTTAGAAGCCTATCTATTACCTCTTTTATTCCTTCTCCGGTAATTGTGGAAATGTTCAACACTACTCCGTCTATCTTCCTGAACTCCGGCTTATCAGCCTTGTTTGCAACAACCAGCAAGGGAAGGTTAAAATTTTTTTGAATTTCCACAAGAAGATGTTTTTGGTCTTCAATCAGGTATCCACAGCTTTCACTGGGGTCAATCATGAACATTACAACCGCGTCAAGGAACTGTATCGCAGTTATTGCCTGCTTTTCGATGTTGTTTCTCTCAGACATAGGGCGGTCAAGAAGTCCCGGAGTATCCATAACTTGGTAACGTACTCCTTCCCAGCTAAAATGCCCGATTGCTACTCCTTTTGTTGTGAAGGGATAGGGAGCGATTTTTGGACTTGCACCGGTAACTTTTGCTACAAAACTTGACTTCCCCACATTTGGGTAGCCAGCTATAACAATCGTGGGTTCATCCCTGACATCCGGAAGTTTCCGTAATGCATTTCTAGCTTCGTTAAGAAAAAGAAGATCTTTGTTGATTGACTTAATAATAGAGGCAATCCTTCCTAAAGCCTCTTTTCGAACAGGTTCTGGAATGTCCGAATCCCGGATTTTTACTATGTAAAACCTTGCAACCTCATGAATTTTCTTACTGGCCCAGTCTACGGATGCGAGGGACATCTTGAGCTGTTCGACACCTACTAGAATATCAGTAAGTTTATAGTAGAATCTGGGTAATTGATCAAAACTCGGGAACCACCTGACTATATTTGCAAGATTATCTGTAAAGATGTTTGCTGCTGTCAATATCATGGACTCGTTAGCCCGTAACCGACTATACTTATTCTCTATATTTTTCACGGACATCGCTTTAGCTGCTCGTTTAAAGGCTTTATTAATTAACTCTTCGGAAGTGGGAACTGTGTGAATTTTTTCAAATATAATCATAGTCTAACACTCTGGGCTCTGTTAAGCTTATAATAAATTTTGCTGACCAAGAGTTTTATCAAAACAAAAAGTACAAGCAAAAGTTTCGCAAAGATTCATGAAGGCAATTTACTGAATGCAAACTCAAAGGTTTACTTATAATCGGCTGGTTTTTTTGATTGATTGCATTCAATGCCATTGAAATTAATTCTAAATTTTGACGATCTCATCAGATATTAAACGGTCTCCAAATTTATTGCTAGGTTTTAAATTTGTTGTTCCAAATTCTCATAATAAACTTAACATACGACATAAAATTAGCAGGATACTCAAAGCATAACCGGACTCTTTTTATATTTGTAATAGTAAGTTATAATATGAATTATAATAATTAATTATGTTAAATATATATGATAGTATACATTTATCGATGTATAGGTGTTATACACCATCCTGATAAAAGTATATGAAATTGATGGTGGAAGTATGGAACTCACTCAGATTCAAAAAGATATTATCATTGCATTAATCAACTTGCAAAGACAAAAGAATAGAGCAATAAAGGGAGAAGAAGTTGCCGAGGTAATTCAGCGCAACCCCGGAACCATTCGTAACCAGATGCAGCTGTTGAAGGCTCTGGGACTGGTGGAAGGTGTCCCCGGACCAAAAGGAGGCTACAAACCTACAGGATCAGCATATAGCGCTTTACGTATTCAGCAACTTAATAACGAATCCGTGGTCCCACTATACCGAAATACTGCAATAGTTGAGGGGGCAACAGCTGCTGAAATCAGTTTTACGACCGTCAGGAATCCAGATGCTTGTAGCGGAGTAGTCCGTGTACTAGGAAACATAAAAGACTTTATGATAGATGATAAGATTCAAGTTGGTCCGACGCCTGTAAACCGCCTGATCGTTCGCGGAGAAGTTACAGGGCGTGACGATAATAGTAACTCTATTCTTTTCAATATTACTGAAATGATATCTCTTCCTAAAAAACACGTTAAACACTACATGAAATACCCTCCTATAATTGTTAATATGAATGCTAGTATTCAGGAAGCAACAAGGCTTTTTATACGGAACAACGTTCATGGAGCACCTGTGGAGGACAAGGGAAAAATTATAGGGATAATTACCTACACAGATATTGCCAATGCCATTGCTCAGGGAAAACCTAACGTAAAAGTCAAAGACATCATGACAACTGAACTTATCACCGTTGATGGGGACATGCAACTCTACGATGTCATAAAACTCTTCCACAAATATAATGTAGGAAAGCTTATTGTAACAATAAATGGTATACCCAAAGGAACTCTATCAAAAACTGATGTCTTGAACGAAATTGCAGTCAACTGAGAATAAAGAGGATCTTGATAAACCTGTGATTCTTAAATAGTTATTTATATACAATTAATAAAAATATATGAAGTTTAGGGCTTATTGAAATCATTTTAAAGTTTTCGTAGTTTTATTAAAGGTTGGAAAAATCTCCAGAAAAGTATCTAGAAAAAAGATTATTCTTAAAAATATTTTATTATTTGGACATACAATTTATTCTTAGAAAATTCCCATAACCTTCAGTCTCTTTTCATGCTTTCATGTCTGGCAATCATCTCAGCTGTAATTTCATCAAGAGTAATATTATTTGCAGCGAGCAATACCAGGAGATGGAAAATCAGATCCGAGATTTCCGAAATAATCTCTGCATGGTCTTCATTCCTGACTGCAAGAATGGTTTCAATCGATTCTTCCCCTACTTTTTCAAGAATCTTATTCATACCCTTGTGATTGTTCAAAAGCTTGCAGACATATGAACGCTCGTCATAGTTCTGTTTCCGATCTAGAATTATTTCATATACTCTGTTTAAAATTGACAAATCAGTATTCTGCATTCAAACACCTTTTTGATCTAAACACACAAGGAAATATTCGAAAATTAAACCGAAAGTTTTTCAAACCTTCCTGGGATCAGTTATTTCTCCTGTGAGGGCTGATGCACCTGCAGTTGCAGGGGAAGAGAGATACACAAAGGACTCTGCACTTCCTTCTCTGCCCCTAAAGTTTCGGTTTGAGGTTGCAAGACCTACTTCCCCAGCACCAAGTAGACCGAAAGAGCCACCCATACATGGCCCACAGCAGGGAGATTCTACGATTGCACCAGAGTTCATAAGCTTTTCAAGATATCCAGCCCTTAATATTTTCATATACTCTATCCTTGAAGCGGGGACGACAATGAGACGTACACCCTTTGCTACCGGCTCGTCGCCAATGATATCTGCCAAGATCTTAATATCTTCAAACCTGCCGTTAGTGCAAGAACCCACAAATATCTGATCAATTTTTGTGCCCTCGACATCAGTTACAGGTTTTACGTTATCCACATTATGTGGGCAAGCAACCTGGGGTTCCAGGTCCGAGACGTCATAGTGCCGGGAGGCTGCATATTCAGCATTTTCATCGGATTTCCAGTATGGATCAAATTCATAATATAAAATCCGTTCTTTAAGGTAAGCTGCAGTCACCTCATCGGCTTCGATAATTCCTGCTTTTCCTCCCATCTCAATTGCCATATTGGATATGGTCATGCGTTCGGGAATTGAGAGAGAACGAATTGTTGAACCCGAAAACTCAGCTGCCATATACCTAGCTCCCTCTACCCCAACATCACCTATCAGATAGAGTATTAGATCTTTTGAGTAAACGCGCCTTGGTAAAGTACCTTCCACTTCAAAATGAAAGGTACTTGGTACCCTGAACCAGAGTTTGCCTGTAGCAAAAACAGCTGCCATGTCAGTAGACCCGATGCCTGTGGAAAATGCCCCTAAAGCCCCATATGCGCAAGTATGTGAGTCAGAGCCGACTATCAGATCTCCTGGCAAGACGTGCCCCTTTTCTGGAAGAACCTGATGGCATACTCCCTCATATACATCATAATTTAAAATTTCCTGTTCGTCAGCAAATTCTCTGAGCATTATGTGGTTTGCTGTGGCGTTGATAGAATCAGCAGGAACCTGGTGGTCGAATATGATCACTATTTTCTTAGGGTCCCATACTTTTTTCTCCTCTTTGCCATTCATTATCTCGTAAAATCCCTTAACTGCCAGAGGACCTGTAATATCGTGCACCATTGCTAGGTCTACATTGGCCAACACGAAATCCCCGGCTTTTACTGGATTTCCGGCGGCTTTCGAGAAGATTTTTTCGGAAACTGTCATCGGCCAATTTTCATTACCAGATATTTCGACCATGAGGAATAACTGGCTCGTTATATTAAATAAATCTAATTGATGGTTCAGAGCATGCATAAATCAAAATTTAGGTGTTTCACCCAGCTGAAGCAACTGAGTATTTTTGTGCCACCATTTGTATATAAAGAAATTATTTAAAATCAAATATTTTCATTAGCTCTATGCTTTTTTTCATTTTGGGTTTCCTTAATTTTCGACATAGTATTATAATGACATCGGAAGCTGTACATTACCATACTTTTCAATGTATCCTTCATCACTCCAAAGTTCATTACTCACTAACTGTTTTTAATTCCAGCATATCCTTCAAAGATTTATAATATGTTGGCACTTCTTATAATCTGTATAATCTTGAGGAAAAATATTTTGGTCAGAATAAGCACAAAGATGGTCCTGATCACTATTAGTACGAATTAATCAAACCCAAAAAAGTAATTTCTGCCAATTCAAAGTAATGTCGCTTTCAAATAATTATTTATTTATTAGTCTAAAAAAAAATTTATGAGATTTTATAGAAAAAAAACTATTTGATATCTTGTTTTATAGATACAATGTTATGTGTTTATTAGTTTCATTTTGGAGTACAGAATGTTCTGATAAATCGCTAAATTTCTTAACTCGATTATTAAATGATATGTAAACTGATCCGTGAAAATTAGAGATTTATTGAAATATTCTACAAATGTAGCTTAAAATATATATAATTTTGATAAATCTCTAATTATTATGAATCATTTATATGTAATTTATAAGTTTATGATCAAATTTAGTGATTGTCCTAAATTCTCTATTAATAATTCAACAACTAGCGACTTTCGGGAAAGTTCCATCACTATAGTAAGCAATTGGTGTATTCGACTGAAATATAAAGATTTTGCAAGCATACAAAACGATAAAAGCGCATAAAATAATGGAAGCGTTATCAGTAATTTTACAGCTTACTTTGCTGCTAATGATCAATAAATTTATTATTTCCTGTGCTGTCGTGGACTATGTATGTGCATGTGCTATTTCCCAATTTCTTCTTTGCAAGCTCCATGCCTTTTTCACCTTTTTTGAAGTTTATAAATTTTTTATACATAGCAAGCATGTCCTCAAGCTCCGAAACATACCTATAAAGGAGGTTTTCTGCCAGTTCTTGGCTGTCTTCTACAGGAATTGGATATCCAAGGCCTTCGCATTCGCAAGTATGTAGTTTTAGATCTTCTATATAAAAAGGGTATGTTTTGCAGAGCATTGGACGTACTGAATAAACTAGGCATTTGCTTGTGCTTTTTTCATGAAAGATGCAGTCCGAGTTACTATTCTGCCTAAGCATCCATCCAAAAGTATGAATATTTCCGTCTCCATCGATATTTTCCTGAATAAGCTCAAGAATCTCAGGGGAAAACGCAACTTCTTTTTCTTCAGAAGCTCCGAAAAAACCTTCAGTTATGTCTTCGTCCTCTTCTAATCTATCCAGTTGAACTATTTCAGGGACAAATGGCCCTGCGATCTCAAGTTTTGATAGACCTGTATATTCCCGAATTTTTTCAATCTCCGTAGGGATTAACATTACCCTGTTATCCCCAAAAGCCCGTCTGCAGCATTTTCCACAGTGCTTACAAGAGAAACCGATTACTCTGATTTCAGCTGCAAGATCTTCTAGACAAAGTTTGAGAGCTGATTCTATTTCCTTTTTGATGCTAGTAATTAGAAGGAGCTGATAGTTTGTTTTTTTATGCTTTTGTTTACTACCTGAAATGAAAATTTCCATATGAAAGTTCGTGTTCTGCAGGTAAATCAAATTAACGCAGAAGTAATTAACTTCAAAGCTATTCTAAAATTACAATTCTCGAAAATTTTGTTCCGAAAAGAATAGATTGTAATACGAAAGTATATCAAGGAACTAGTTTTAATTAAGTTTATATGTGGAATAAGTTAGTAGAAAAATTTGAAAAATACCCTGCACAGGCAAAAGTACTTAAATTGCTATTTGAACGTGGATTTCAGGTGAATGAGGAAGGAAAAGTCACTTCAGGAAATATTGAGATCGCGCATACACAGCTTGCAAGAGAAGCAGGCGTTGATAGGAGAGTGGTCGACGCAACCACAAAGACAATTATCTCAGATGATTTTTTTAGTGCTATTTTTAAAAATGTTCATTCAATTCCTTTTCTCAGAGATGTTGCTCCCTCACTTGGGTTAGGAGTGATTATTATTATCCCGGAAGATGCTGCTAATATGGGTATTCTTGCAGAAGTTGCAGGCATTATTTCCAAAAACAATGTAAGTATCCGGCAAGCTGTCTCCGATGACCCCTACCTTACTGACAACCCAAGACTTACAATCATTACCGACCGCAAAGTTCCTGGAGACCTGGTGGATCAGATCATGAACCTACACTCAGTGAAAGGGGTAAGTATTTACTGATATTTCTGAGTCAGTAAAACTTAAACCGATTTAAATTGAAGAAATGGAGTAATAACCGCGTGATATTCGACATTCTGCATATTTACACAGATGTATAATTTGTTTGCCTATTTGCCCCCTGTTCTCAATCGGTGGATTCTCTAAAATTCCCAGCCTGTGGATGTGACTGTGGCTTCCCAACCTGTGAATGTGGAGTAGCATTAGTAACCAACCCAGCAAGTCAATCGGTGGATTTCTTAAACTTCCCAGTATGAAAAGAATTTATAGAATACCTGGTTGGAAATGTATAATGATGGATATTCTATCAAGCCTGCCATAAATATTGGACGCTTTCGCCGACATTGATGCAGGTTCTGTGACCAATTTAGCAAATGCAACAGGTTCATTCAACAACAAACCAACAATTTCACCCCGAACTATTCTATAACCATCCAACCAATGACAGAGATTTTGGACCTAAAAATGGTGGTTATGGCGGTTGTTGCGCTGCTTTTGTACTATACCGATGATGTATGGCAGTCCTATGTATGACAGTGAACCTTATGGGTATGGTAGTGAACCTTTATGGGTATGTAGTGAACTTTTATGGGTAGGTAGTGAACCTTATGAGTATGGCAGTAACCTTCGGGCACAACAGAAGCACCAAATTCGGACTTTGATGGCTGCAAGGCTAAGGTTTCTTCGTCTAAAAGTTCCAAGGATAAATTAAGTGGTTCCAAAGCTAAGGCTTATTTGAGTAAACATAAACAAAAAAACCACTCTAGATGCCATAAAAGCATAAAAAAATCAACAAGTGTAAATTAGATTAAAAATAGTTGGATTTCCATTAAATGGAAGTAGGGACTGTAACGACAGACTGAGCCCATTGCTTCCGATGATATGGAAATTTTGAAACAAAATTTAGTCAAATGTATTGAAGTTGTGAAAATTCCCTAAAATCGATATGGAGGGAATTGGCTATATTGCATATCACGATTATAAGGTGGAGTATCCACATAAAGCAAGGGGCATCTTCCTTATAATCGTAAAAATGAAACAACATTTGGTATTAAACTTGTAAACAGAAAAGGAAATTAGATTAGAAAAAAACAAGGTTGTTTAAAATTAAATTCGTGTGCGTTTCTCCATATTCTTAGGCTTGTGAGTTAGGTTAATACTAGAAAAAAAATTGTAATGGAAAATTGATGTTTAGGATCATACATATGTTTCACGTTAAAAACTATGCGTAAGTGAAAACAAGAAAAACAGAAAAAAAGGAAATGTGGACAGAATTTTTTACCATCAGAATTGTTCCTCTGCAGAGTTGTAGTTTGGCATGTGTTGCCCTTTTCTATTCACTCGAGGAGCAGATTTATAAAATTGCAGTTTTTTAATGTGATTTTTTCCCCGTGGGTATATAACATAGATCGATTCTTACATTCCTGTGGATTTTTATGGTTTTAGATTTTTGCTTAAGTTAGGAATTTGAATATTTATAATTGAAGTCATTAAACACATTGTTTACACTTTTAAAATATAGTCCTATACCTGTATGGTATTCACGATTATCCCAATACATGCACTAACTATTGAGAATTTCAATAAATCCCTAAATTTTGTCATATGTTTATAAGCTGAGCATAAAAATTACTAACCAAGATCAGAGATTTATTGAACTCCATTATATCTAGCTCCCTTTGGCTAATTTTTGCAACGAGAAAAAGGAACATTTTTAGTGGAACATGTTGTTAATCTGTGGGATTGCTTAGTAAATACAGTGGGATTTGATGCCTACTATTCTTTGCTAGAGATTGGAGGTTTTAAGCTTCTTTCTGTTAAAAGAAGAAATATGATATTGTCAGCTACCAAAATCAGCTTATAGATGCGTATTTTTAGTTTTTAGAGATGTGTAATTAACGCCCATTCAAAACTTAAAAACACAGTAATTGTTAAAGATATGAAAATAAGTTAAGTTATTCCAACAGAAAAAAATAAAACCAAAATGAAGAGTTTATAACATGATCGATCAGATAATTAAAGCACTCTGGCTAATGTTTCCAGCTTACATTCCCAATTCCTTTGCAGCTATTTTTGGTGGCGGTAAGCCAATTGATGGAGGCATGTTTTTAAAGGATGGAAGAAGAATCCTAGGGGATGGAAAGACCTATATGGGCTTTTTTTCAGGAATTTTTTTTGGAGTTCTTGCAGGCAGTATTCAGATATGGCTCAATTCAAATGGATTCGAAATTTTGGGAATTGATTTACCAACTTTTGGCCAGAACTACACTTACGCACTAAAAGTTGTCTTTGCTCTTTCCTGCGGTTCACTTCTCGGAGATATGTTCAAGAGTTTTTTCAAGCGTCGAATGAATCTGAAAAGAGGCGCCCCCCTCCCACTTGTAGACCAGCTGGACTTTGTAATAGGGTCCTGGGTTTTCACATACCTTATAGCACCAGAATGGTTTATGAGCAATTTTACTCCCAATATAATGATAATAGTCCTTATAATAACACCTGTGCTTCATCTTGCCACAAACATAATAGGATACTTTATAGGGGTAAAGAAAGAACCCTGGTAAAATCATTTAAATTAATAAAATTTTGAGGTAAAATAATCTGAGAAAAATGAATAATAATTCTCTGAAGATTCCGAAATAATGGATATGATAATGAGAATTATTAATGGTGCAACGAAAGCTGCAACAGGTGAGATAATGAACAAATTAAAACCAGGATCAAAAAAAGAATTGGATATTCAAAAACAGGAACTTATCGCAGCTCTCAAAGCCTGCGGAGCTGTTCGATATGGTAACTTCACGCTTACTTCAGGGAAGAAAACCAAGTATTATATAGATATCAAAAAAGCCAGTACTGATCCTAAAACCCTGAAGCTTATAGCCAGACAAGCAGCAATCAAGATCGAAGATATGGATGTAAGCACAGTTGCAGGGATTGAATTGGGGAGTGTGCCGCTGGCAACAGCAGTTTCGATGGAAACAGAACTTCCATTACTTATAGTTCGTAAGGCTACGAAGGACTACGGTACAAAAAGCAGGTTTGTAGGTGAGATTAAACCAAAAGACAAGATTGTAATTCTCGAAGATGTTACTACAACTGGAGGTTCTGTCAGAGATGCAATCAAAATTGTCAGGGAAGCTGGAGCCAGTGTGAAGCATATAATTAGTGTTGTAGACAGAGAAGAAGGGGCAAAAGAAAAGATGAAAGAAGACGGAGCAGAGCTTTTCCCTCTTGTAAGTGCAAGCGACTTGTTAAGTTAAAAATAGTAACACTCACTTTTCTAAATTTAAGAGATCTGAATGAATAAATATAAAAATATATTCAACTCCTTTTAAAGATATCTTAGTTGAATAAGTATTTTTTAGCTTTCATATGAATTCTTCTAAATATTTTTTTGATCTTTTTAGAATTTACCTTCGATCCCTTTAATTGATATGTTAAGGCAATAAAAGATTGCATCAAGACTGGAGTTATAAGGACTCAATACAATTAAGGCTTCAATTTTTTAGAGAGTTTTTTTCTTTTACTTATTGCTATCATTAATGGATCTGAACTTCTTTTGAGTTTTGATTCGCTGTTCTTATACCACTTTTTATTAACTACTTTGTTCTAGCATTCTGTCCTTATAGAGCTTTTTGAGTTTTAATAGAGTTACTAAAAAGTACTGTAACTTATGAACATCTTTTTAGTGATTTTAAATTGAATTTTATTCATTCAATCAGCTAAAAATGCATTAAATTATGAATATTTCCAATTATATTTTGGCAAAAAAATCTTAACAACTTAACTGTTTGAGGAAAGGGAAAGCCAAGTTCCGAAACAAGTTAAGAAACATAATTTAAATATAAATGTGAGTCTAACAATGAGAAGATATTTATCAGAATAAATAGAGAACTAGAAATTCTTTCAGTATATTCCAGATTAATAAGTATTGCTAATCAAAAATACACTTCTATTAATGAAAATATGTTACTTAAAACCCACTTGCTGCAGATTCATACAAGAATATTATCTATTTTCTTAATATGACAGTCACTTAAAAATTAATCTAGCTTTCAATGAAGAATAGTGGGTAAATAGGCAACAAAATTTTACATGTTTGCACATTTGTGAAATGTTGGCCAAAATAATATTGAGAGGTTTTGAGGACTGAAAACTCACTGCCTTTTCTTATCTGATTTATTTATCGACATAGATTATAACCCAATTATAACGTAGTGAAGTAATTTTTTTAAAAAGGAGAATGAAAATGAGGATTTTAATTATCGGTGGTGGCGGAAGAGAACACGTAATTGCCGAAGGAATCAAGAATAGCAAGCATAAACCTTCCATCTATGCGGTAATGGCAAAAAAAAATCCCGGAATTTCTGCCCTATGTGAGAACTTTTTGCTTGAGAAGGAAACTAATATCGAAAAAGTCATTGGGTATGCAAAATCCAGAAACATAGATATTGCATTTGTAGGGCCTGAAGCTCCGCTCGCAGCAGGAATTTCAGATGCTCTCTGGGAAGCCGGAATTTCTGTAATTGGGCCTAAAAAAACCTGCGCAATTATCGAGTTTGATAAGGCTTGGGCACGAAATTTCATGAAAAAATATGGAATTGAAGGTTGCCCTGCTTACGAAGTTTTCACAGAGGAAGGACCTGCACATGCTTTTATCGAGAAACTGGGTGATGTTGCAGTCAAACCATCAGGTTTGACAGGAGGTAAAGGGGTAAAAGTTATGGGGGATCAGCTTCCTGACATTGAAGCTGCCAAGGCTTACACGAGTATGCTTCTTGAGAAGGAATCTGTTGTTATCGAAGAACGATTAATAGGAGAGGAGTTTTCTCTACAAGCTTTCGTGGATGGGAAAAGCCTTGTTTTCGTCCCTGCAGTGCAGGACCACAAACGAGCCTATGAAGGTGATCTGGGACCAAATACAGGTGGCATGGGCTCATATACAGATGCAGAGGAAATCCTACCGTTTATGCTATCTGAAGATCTCGAAAAGGCAAAACAAATCATGAAGAGTACTGTAAAAGCACTTTATGAGGAAACAAAAACGGAATATATAGGAATCCTTTACGGGCAGTTTATCCTTACAGCTACCGGCCCAAAGGTGGTGGAATTCAATGCCAGATTCGGGGATCCTGAAGCCATGAACATAATTCCCATCATTGAAACAGATTTTGTGGAAATCATGCTTGCAATGGTTAAAGGAACCCTTGGCAAACTTCCTGTAAAATTCAGCAAGAAAGCTACGGTTTGTAAGTATGCAGTCCCTGCAGGCTATCCTGATAATCCTGAAAAGGATAGCGAAGTAATTATAGAGGATCTAGGAAAAGCTTTGGTCTATTATGCCAGTGTTTATGAGAACGGCGGGAAAATTTATACTACTGGCTCCCGCGCCGTTGCGATCGTGGGATGTGCGGAAACTATCGATGCAGCTGAAAAAATTGCCCAGAATGCTCTTGATAATGTTCATGGCAAGCTTTTTTTCCGGAAAGACATTGGAACTGCTGCTCTAATCCAGAAAAGAATCGATCATATGAAAGAACTTAGAAGCTGACTGCTTCAAAAGTTATACAAGCGTACGGCTTTCAAATAAGTACTATTGGTAATATAAAGTTATAATTCAGCCAGAACCAAGTCGGAGTTGAAATGATGAAGAGGGATATACTTTCGATAACTGATCTGTCCAGAGAGGAGATATATGAACTCCTCGAATCAGCCGCGGACCTGAAGAAAAAGCGCAAGGCGGGAGAATCTACTGAATACCTGATGAACAAAAGTCTAGGAATGATTTTCGAAAAATCCTCTACTAGAACCAGAGTATCTTTTGAGGTTGCTATGACAGATTTCGGAGGGCATTCCATTTACCTGAATCCCAAGGATATTCAGGTGGGAAGAGGCGAAACTATTGAGGATACCGCAAGAACTCTTTCCGGTTACCTTCATGGATTAATAGCCAGGGTCATGAGTCACGAAACAGTAACTAAACTGGCCAACTACTCAACTATACCTGTAATTAATGCGCTTTCTGACAGGGAACACCCATGCCAGATCCTGGGCGATTTCATGACCATCATGGAGTACAAAAAAAGGTTTAAAGGCCTGAAATTTGCCTGGATAGGAGATGGAAACAATGTTTGCAACTCAGCTTTACTTGGTTCGGCAATCATGGAAATGGATTTTACAGTAGCCTGTCCGAGGGAATATAGACCAAGAACAGAATTTCTTGAAAAGGCAAAATCCCTCCGAGGCAAATTCAAGATCACAGATAACCCTAAAATCGCAGCAAAGGACGCAGACATTATCTATACGGATGTCTGGATTTCTATGGGTGACGAAGCCGAACAGGAAAAACGGCTGAGAGACTTTGCTTCTTACCAGGTAAACACAAAACTTCTTGGCCTTGCAAAGCCTGATGTAATGGTTATGCACTGCTTGCCAGCCCGAAGAGGCCTAGAGATTACAGACGAAGTGATGGATGGCCCGAATTCAGCAATCTTTGAAGAGGCGGAAAACCGCCTGCATTCTCAAAAAGCCCTTATCCTGAAATTGATGGGATGAATTATTTCATCAATTTCTAACTCCTTCATAAATTCACATAAACTTCCTAGCACTTACTTTTGGATTTTAGTTTTAAAATCTGCTTCCCGGAGAAAGAAAATTATCTGGAAGTCCAGGATATATTTAGTCTTCAGAAAAGGTTTTCAGGGATAAGGTATAAGAACAAATAGCAATACTATTCCTGCTACAAAATGAGTTCTATTATGGATGGTTGTTCATTCCAATCAATGGTGTTGGATTTAGAATTGAACATAGAATATCATATTTTTTTGAAAAAGTAAACTCAATATGCGAGGATTGCCCAGCTAGGTCAAAGGCGATAGGTTCAGAGCCTATTCTCGTAGGAGTTCGTGCGTTCGAATCGCACTCCTCGCATTAAACTTTACCCTTTTTGCAAGTTATGTCTGAAAAGATGTGATTTGGCATTGTCAAAGTCCACCTCTGAACATTCTCAAACCTGATGAAATCTGTACTCTTCCTTATATCCGTAAAACTTCATACGGAGTTTCTGATTATTTCAGCTTGCATTCCAAGTTTTACCATTTATCAAAGGCTTCTTCTTCAGATTCAGTTAGCTCATTCAAGATTTCTTCATAATTATCTAATAATTTGGCAGATCTGCTTCATCTATTGTTAAAATTTCATTTGTCTCATAGTTTTCAGGGGTTATAGATCTCCGGTTTTGAATATTATTCCAATTTTTGACACTCTTTCACTTCCCTTTCTTCTCTGTCAATATCCCCTCTGTCGTATCCAATTAGGAAGGCTTGGGTAAGTAATTTTCGAAGTTCAATTTTATCTAGGTATATATAATCTTCAAAATTGAAATTTATTAACTCATCCAACACTTCTTTAGATTTTGGAGGCAGCTTTCCGATCAGTGCAATCACATTCAAAGTCTTAAGAGTATCTGGATCCATTATAAACGCCCTCTAAACATTATTCTTAACTCTTTTTAGTATTTTTCCTTAGAAACTTTCCCTGAAGCAATTTTAGCAACCCTGCGAAGTTTGAAGCCTTGGGAAATCATAGGCTTTGAGGGATCATTAAAGCTTTACCAAGATGTTTGAAGATGAAATGAAGATAGTGGAAATGTTAACCCATAATAAGATTGAATTTAAATCGATTCTTTTAGTATGTTATATTAGAGGGTGACTAAAGTTTTTTTGAAAAGAGAACATACTGGTAAAATCAAACAGCAACTGTTTTACGTCAAATTTTAATAAAAGTATAAAATATAATTCTAATATATATCCCCTTTATTTCCGTTGATAGCTTATTTTTAGAATGATAAGGTGTTTTCATATGTAGACTTGCGCACTTTTGATACATAAATCAAGTACTAAAATATTATAGTTAAAAAATAAAATTTAGAAATGTATGAATTTGATACTATTGGTTTTGTACTTCAAATGCGTAAATTCTAGGTATAAAGAAAAGTTATAAAGATATTGGCTTATTTCCGTATGAGTTCTTGCGTTTAAATCCTATCTTACAAACTAATTTTGGTTACATTTTCTTGTCATTTGAAGGTCGTGCTTCCGACAAAATATTATAACTACTTGAACTTTTGAGGTGAATATAACTTCAGAATCTATAACTAGTTTTGACAACAAGAATTATTCCACTGCCACAAATAGATTTTTAATAGTTTTAATGTCAGACATCACGTACGTTATAAATAATATATCTGACCATGATATAGGGAGAACAAGATTTCGAATTAAGGGGAGATATCTATGAGTTCCAAGGATAATATTAGAGGCTGCCTTAAGGTTCAAATCATTTCTACATTTGGATAATGTGCAACGCTAATTTCAAATTCAGATAGCAAATTTTTCCGAAAATCAAGTACGCATTGACCTTATAGGATGTTACTTTTTATATAGCATTTACGTACTTTGGTATAATATCAAGTATATTAAACACCATTGTTTAATTTGTATTTTAGACATTTAACGGTTTAATGCTACAGTTTTTCAGTTCAAATGCGTAAGTCCTATCCCAATTGTCGAATCAGATTTAATTTTAAGAAGCATCTTAAAGCTGCATTGACTGGTGAATCAATGGCAAACAGGACACACTTGGCCTTTGCAAAAAAAGTCGATTAAGAAGGGGATCATTAGATAGCTAAACGTTTTAGAGCCGCTGCTCCTGCGAAAACTGTCCACGCTTTCAATCACTTTCAGCTTAAGGGAGAATGGAACTACAATGGACGACTTGAACGATTCCATTAATGGCGAAATTTATATTCCGGCTATAATTACTATTCAGGTGCTTTAGTATGGTGATCGTTGGCCTTTCTATAAATAAAAATACCATTGAATCAGTAAAAACAGCAGTGGAATTAGCTGGTGGGCTGGGAATAGAAAAAGGATCTACTGTGATGATTCGGCCGAATGCAAACACTGCAGACCTGCCTCCTGGATCAACAAATCCCGAAGTATTGAGAGGAGCTATCCGGGAAGTGCATAAATATAACCCTGAAAAGGTAATTGTGGCTGAAAAGTCGATGACTCTGCTGGACACAGAAAAAGTGCTTAAGGAACTTGGACTTTGGAAGGTCGCAGAAACCGAAGGTGTAGACGAAATCCTGATTTTTGATCACATGAAACGTCGGCTTGTGGAGCCAAAGGGAGCTTACTCCTGGCCATATGGGTTCGAAGTGCCTGAGTTTTTGGAATCAATTGATTATTTGATCGCTCTGCCAGTGATCAAGACCCACTGGACTGCAACGTTTACCATGGGGCTCAAGTCACAGATAAGCATCACCGCAGACAGGGACCGACGACAACTTCCTCATGGACAAAATTGGGATATGCTTTTTGGTAATATGATTGCTGAGTCAAACCTTGTTTACAGGCCTGACTTTTATATCTCAGATGCTACTAAATGCTTTGCTACCGACGGCCCTAACATAGGAACTTTGAGAGAGCCTGATATCGTGCTGGCAAGTTCGGATGTGATAGCAAATGATGCTGTGGGTCTTGCCCTCCTGAAAACCCTGGGCACAGTTCCCAAGATCCAGAATCATTCTGTATGGGCCCAACCTCAGATCAAAAGGGCTGTGGAACTTAATTTAGGGGTTCACAGCAGGGAAGAAATAACAGTAAAAAGTGCAGGAGTCGGGGAAATCGAAGAAATTATTGCAAATCTTTCTTGAAACAGGTCGAAAACAGATTCCTTGAAAAACTTCTGGCTATAAAATCTCGCTGAAAGATAAAAAAAGCTCAATCTGCCCCCCGAATTTAGGGAAATTTTGAAGCCTTGAAAAAAATGGAGATCCGTAGACATCTGTCGGGAAGGGAAGGTACGGAATAAATACTGATATGGCACTAGGTATTTCTATGCCCTAGAGCAAGCAGAAAGCAAAAAGCTACGGTAGAACTATTCCCTTGCTCTTGAACTCTAGCCTTCAGCCATACATGAGACATGAATTCTTGCCTGCTTGGTGGAAAAACCTACGTTTGTTTTCGAAGAACTACATCCAATTCCGTGTTGTTCACTGCTCTCTTTCCCTGACATGAAAAATTGATGAGTATAAATATATAGTTAGCTAAATCAGAAATCATTTGCTAAGGATTGGATGAAAATCTTTGACAAACGAACAAAAAGTGTAATTTATTGCTTAGTTGACCATAACTTTATTTAGTTATCAAATAACTGATTTTTAATCGGCCAATATTCGTACCAATAAAGGTATTATAGTATGTATAACTGTATTATCTAAGATATGTTAAAGATGGAGATCTGAAATTACATAGATCCCAACTATAATGGAAATCTTTTTTCAATTCTTCTGTTTAGCAATGAACCATCTGACTTTTCTTATTTTTGCTTCACATTGGAAGGTGTATTCAACTAGCATAGTTAATGTGAAATTTATTTTTGTCAATTCTTTGTTGAAAATAATGAACACAAAATTTTCTCTAACATTTTCCCAAAAATAAGAGATATGCTCGTTTTTTAGATCTGATCAATTACTGAAGGACACGAGCCCACATATTTACAGGATAAAATAACAGTGGGTCAGATTAATAAGGTGCATTATGAAGTTAAATATTACTTTGTGAATAGGGCCCATTCTTACATTTTATGGTTAATTTTCACAACCATTTACTTAAAAAAACCCTGAAATTTGGATCCTTTAATGTGCATATCTCAGCATTTTCTATAATCTTAAACCCTTCATTAACGCTATGCTTCACATTTTTCCCAAGGGAGCAGTTGATAAGCTGTTTTTCAAGAAGCTCTTTTGCTATTGGATATTTACGCTGGATCTCAAAGGTGTATCTTCCATTTTCGATATAACCTCCGAAAACTTCCTCGGCTCTATCATATTTTTCTTTGAACTTCTCAGCATGCTCTTTGACCCAGACAGGTGGACCAACATGTTTTTTGACGTTTGGAAGTGTACCTGAGATCAGTTCGAGTATAATTAGGGTTTCATTTTTACCTGACCAGACCCCAGTTTTAATCACAGAAAACTTATATTCCATCAAAAGGGCAGCTACTGAATGCTCCATTTTATAAAGCTGTGGATATAGCACATCTTCGACTATGTCCGGAGTCCTGAAGAAGACTGCAAGCTGTGTGCTCCTTCTATTTTCGAGCCGTTGGAGAATTTCTTTGTCCTTAAGAGGCAAGAAACAAGCAGGAAAAAAGAATTTAATTTCCACGCTTTTTAAAAATTCCCTGCAGCAGTCTATAAACATGCAAAATTTATCAAGGGAAAGAGCTGCTGCAACGTTCCGTTTGGGATCTGTTGGATCCACCATGACGAAGGGTTCATCGTGTTTTATTTTTGAATGTTGCATTAAATCTATTCTCTCTCCAGGCTTCCAGAAGCAGGCTTCTTTGACTGTATTTTCAAATGAATCGTAATGAATTATTAGGAGTTCGGTCAAATAGCCTGAAAAGCCTTGAGTTTTCAACTCTGATCCGTAGACTCCACACCCTCGCATAAACTGCTTCAGAAGCAGCACCTCGTCTTCAAACCCTTTTATGTGGGCTTTAACAAAATCGTTATGGAAAGGAGTCCTATCAACTGCCGATTTAATATGGGAAGCTGATGAAACCCTAAAACATGGAACTAAATCCACGTCAAAGCCTTTGAATACAATATTCAGGTAGGGATGCTCAGCGTGGCAATCTTTGGCATATTCTGCAAGCTTTGCTACTTCTCTGGCAATTGCCATGCCCATGGTTTCCAGTTCCTTTCTGGGTGTCTCCTCTGGAAAGCATATGAAGGTATCAATGTCGTGAGTTCCTGAAAGCCACGTGCCTCTTGCTGCGGACCCTACCATTTTCACAAGCACGTCATATGCACCTAGTTTCTCAGCTGCTGCTTTCACTTCTCTGGCTAATTCTTCCTGAATCCCAATGAGTTTTTTTCTTTCAGCTACTGTAGGTTTTATTCTCTCAAGTACCGCCTGCTTCAAATCCTCGGGAATGTTTGTATAAGTTTCCATACCAGGAGAGGCTCCATATTTTTATCTACTCTGCATGATAGCTCGTGATTAAGTTACACTTGATTGCGAGCTAATTGTTAACTTAAGTTTGTGAGCTTCTTTGTTCCGTCATAAGAATTAGGTAATTCATCGATGATAAAATGATCCTGAATTCATGTGCAAAATTCCATACAAGGACGTAACTTTACTTTTACAGTTGTCTAAAATTTAATGATTATTTGCCTTGATGATATTTACTATATGAATAATATATTTATGCCAATTTATTTACTTAAATGAAATAGGGAACTTAATTTCTTCAAGGTTTATACGGTTTTGAAATATTCTTGTATTGGATTTCAGCTCGTTTCTAGGAGTTACTGATCAATTCTATAAAAGCGAGTACTATTTCTGCATTTGCAGAAAATGCAGAGAAATTTTTGTGTTCACCGTTTTCAGTAAATCGTGGACATGACTGAATTTCTAGAAGGATAAAGAAAAAGCAGACCCCCAATTCTGAATCTTTATCCAGTTGTGGAATATCTTTATTGAATTTCAGAAAGGATAGAAAAAAGCAGACCCCCAAATCTGCACCTCTTAGTTTTTGAAAAGGAGTGCATAAAATGATTGAAATACTCGAACAACTCAAAAAGTCAATTCATAACACAACCAAAGAAGGAATAAATGACTTCTCCGGAAAATTTCTGAGCCTGAAAAATTATGAAACTCACCATAGTGTAGTGCTTGATAAAAGTATATCAAAATTTGATCTAATGATAAACAATGTACTTTTCGCTATTGAATTAAATGGCGGATTGTTACCAATTGAAGAAATTCCGGAAGAGGGGAATAACGAGGATCTTGATGCTCAGATCGGTTTCTTAACCAGGCTAAACAATAGTATTAAGGTACTTTCAGAATCAAGAGCTTATCTCGAGATTCTTAGGAATGAAATGGTTCAAAATGCAGGCATACAGGCTTCTAGACATTTGGAAGTAGGGACTGAACTTTGAAGCTTAAAAGCTTCATAATTATCTTTTTTTCCATTTCCAAAATCAGATCATTCACCATGAAATAATTTAGCTTTAAAACTTTTTTTAATTTTTCAATATTCTTACAGCTCAAACAATCTAGTTCCAATTCAAAATTTTGCTTCTACTGGGAATTTGTTTCCAAAAATATTCACTTGTTATTCCATTTCTTCAAGTTCCAAGGCATCATGAGCAGAGGTGATGCCCCAAAATACTTTGATCGGGATATGATAAGCATTGGATTGAACAATTTAGACATGGCTATGGTCAGATTAGCTATCTAATAGTATTGATGCTATCGGTATAATATAGAGAATTTAGATAAACTCCCGATGTATTTAAGCATTTGAAATTTAAATCTCTTAACAATAATCTTTATTCATGGATATTTTTAATGATTTTGCGCTTAAAGGGAAATACAAATGTCTTCAGTCAGTTGGAGACGAACTTACAGAAATTGATTTTTTACTTATTGTTAAATGTTCAAGTTTGATATAATTTAATTAAATGGTTTGTATAATGGAAGTTTTAATCCGGAAGAGATTTCAACCGATATTCTGCAGATGTCCAAAAAAATATTACCTATTCCCTCAATACGTCAGTAGTTTAAATGTTCATCTCACCTTTAAGGAATAATATTGGGCAAAACGGCAAATAAACTATACATTTGTATACATCTGCAGAATGTGGATTTTAATGAAGAAGGTATTTTGTTTTAAGAATGGATGTATTTTCTTGCTTAAAAAGTGAGTGTGCAACAGGCTTTCAAATACATGCTTCATGATCAGAAGAAAGCCTGAATTTTGGAAGGCTTCATCATGTGATTTTATTTTTGAATCCTGCCCTATAATCGATTCGGATTTTGTTGAAATAGACGAAGGCCGTTTTCGTGACCCAAGCCTCCTTCTGAATCGAATTCCGAATCAATTGACTCCAAACTTCTGGAAAACCTCAGAGAATACCTTAAAACGAAGTCTCAGGAAGAAATTTCCTAGATATTTGACGAGGTTCGCAAAATTTTGGAAGGCAGAGCTTCTAAACGCAGATTCTAAAAGGCTTCTGAAGAAGAAATCCCTATTAATAAAAAGAAGAAAATAAAAGATATCTCAAGGATTACTTTTAGGCTTTTTTCGGGAACTGCTTACTGCGGAAAGAAGCGGATAATAAGTGGCTCAAGAGTTGCTTCCTCTAAAGCCTCATCGATAGCATCCGAAAGAACAGAATCAATAATATGCTCTTCTAAAAAACTCACTAAAAAATGGAATAACTTGAGCCACGGAGACAGTAAAATAATTTCCGAATCTATAGTTGCAATGATTGAAATCTGGCTGCTCAAGAATTCCACCGAGACAAAAAGCAACATTTTCTGTTCTGTCAAGCATACATAGGCATCAGACTCCGAGCAGAAAAGACCTGGAGGAGTTTGTAGAAAATCTGCAGAAATTCTTCAAGCCAAGGTGCTGAATCATAAGTTCCTACGATCTGAAAAACGTTCATGAAATCATGATCTGAAGGGCTTGCTTATAACCTTCACAAAACTCGCAGGGATTTCCCCGATTTCCCAGTTTTCCGCATTCCTTATGATATATGTGTGGTCAGAAACCTGTTCTAGTCCGCCTGCATCATAGTTTCCTATTATCAAGGAAAAAATCCGGGCTTTTCTTTCGGCTTTTATCTCATTCCATTCTCGGATAAGAGGTATTTCTGAAAGTTCTGATACCCCATCGGTAAGAAAAAGTAGGTCTGCTCCCTCAAAGGCTTTTTCATTTTTCATAGCTTTCAAGCCTGCACGGAGTGCGGTATTGAAATCAGTTCCGCCGCCGAAAGTAAATTTCAGGAACTCCAGAAACTCCTCACCCATACGCTTTTTATTTGTGAGCTCAATTTCAATGGTCTGCCACTTCGAGGAGAAGAGAATCACTTTAACATCCCTATTTTCCTTCAGCATTCTTCTTGTAACTGCCAGAAGTACAGCTTTTGCAAGAAGCTCGGGGCTTCCCCGCATCGACGCCGAGGTGTCCACCAGAGCGATCACAGGCCCTTTTCTCTTCTTTCCTGAAGCATCTGAGTTCCAGTTCTTCCCTATTAGTTGGTACGTCAGGAGTTTTCCTTCAAGCATATCAGCATAGAATTTGCGCTTTAGAAGGGGGTTTTTCAGCTTTACGGCTTCTACTGGAAGCAATGTCTGGATATCGCCTGAAAAAGTAATTGAGTGTACCTCGCTTTTGCTGTGTGGCGATAGATTCAGTTTTTTTGAGCCGTACTCAAGTTCAATTCTTCCGATATGTTCCAATATTTTGTGAATGTAAGATCTTTTCCTGAGCATTGCGGCATATTTTTCCAGGTTTCCGAAGTATTCCCTGTGCAAAGCCCGTAGGGAATGATCCCACATTTTGCCCGGAAAGAGCATTGAGAGGATTTCGAGCATTTCTAGGTGGTCTTCAAGGATAGGAATGAGTTCTTCAATTTTTGCAGCTATTTTTTCTCCGACCGCAGAATCAAAAATCTCTCCTGCATTTTCTGAGGACATAAATTCCTGAGTCAGTGAGACAAGTTTTTCGGATCCTAACGTTGTTCCAGGTGACTGATTTTGATTTTTTTCGACCTTGCACTCAGAACCTTTCAGAAAGTTTTCCTGGCTATTCTTTTCAGTCCCCTGTTTCTGGGGTGTATCCTGCTTTTCCTGCCATTGGGAGTTTTTCTCAATCCGCTGTAACCTTTTCTTTTCCCATACAGCTTTAGTTTCACTGATCAAATCCTTCAGGGCTTTAAGACTTTTTTCCAGGCTTTTAGGAAATTTCTTTGAAAACTCGGGTTCTATTTTTTCATACTCATCCAGAAGTGTAAAGAGTTCTTCAAGCAGAGTTCTCAGGATAAAGACTCCTGCCATGTCGTTGGCTTCGGCAAAAGCTTTTATTTTGGCCCAGACCGTAAAATCCCTCATACTCAGAAGGATGGGATAAAAAGCTCCGAATTTACCCATAAACAGTTTTTCATCCTTTATTTCATACCCTTTCTCTGAAAAAAGCTCATAAATTAGAATTTCTGAAATTTCTTCCCTTAGCTGCCTTGGAATTCTTCGTGGAGTCGCCAGGATTTCCCTCAGTTCTATGTTCAGTATTGTAGAAGGATTGAAGGTGCGGTTGAAGGATAAAGATGAACCTGATCCTGGTGCATCTTCAGATTTCTTCGTCCGGTTTCTTAATTCCTGCATATCTTTCCTTTTCCTAAGTTTCTTTAAGCTTTTGGGACATTTTTATTCAAGGCTTATTTCGATTTTACGGGAGTTCACTTCATTCTCAGTTTCAAGCTATCTCTCCTGCTTTTTCAATTGCCACATCAAATACCCTAGGCTTTTTCAGCAGGAGCCGTATTTCATTCAGGCTGCTTGCAATCTCGTAAATATCCGTGTTTTTGGAACGGTATTTCATCAGAATTTCCTGGCTGTCCTGCCCTGAAACCCAGATATTTTCTCTCAGGGTATTCTTAAGAGCTTTTTCTTCTTCCTGGATTTGCTTTTTGAAATAGTTCAGTCTCTGCTCCAGGTTTTCATACTCTTTTTCATAGAGCTTCTTATCTCCATAGTTGAGGCTGATCTTGAATTCAAACCCGTATTTCCTGTGGAGTTGTTCTGCCAGCGACTCAAAGCTTAGGGAGATATTAAGATTGTTGTAATCAAGCCCAAAGCTGTAGGTATGGGTCAGGAACTCGGTATGATGCTTCAGCAGATCAAGGGCATTGTCAAATGTCAGGTTCTTCTGGGTTTTCATTCCGGAAAACCTTGAGCTTTTCATGCCACCTGTTGTTTTTCTCTCCTCTTCATAGCACTTATTGCAGGCTACAAGATCCGGAAGTTCCTGCTGCAGGCAGCTGTAAATCGAGTTTTTCAGGTCAAAAACATCAAGTTTAAGTTTTCCGGTGTCTGTTCCTCCTGAAACAACCCTGTCGAGGATAAGTTTCCTTATTGACTCCTTCTGTTCAGGCACTTCCCAGAGCATATGCTGGAGTAGAACAGCAGTCATCCTGTTTACGCTGGCATGACCATTTACGGCTGAAGCTATCCTGAGCACGTTTATAATCTTTTTCCAGCGCCTGTCCGAAATGAAAATATTGGAGTTTCTAAGTTCCCTTCTGAGCCCTTTTATTATCGTCCGGATCTCAGGATCAACCGGGAGATATCTTGCTTTATTTTGGGTTTCCCTTATATCCTCTATATTGAGTTTAATTGAGGGCACGAAGTCTTCCGTATTTTTGAAAATGAGATCCTCAAGGTTCTCTTCATGCTGGATATAATCCACCCTGTACCTGAAAAGAAAACGGTCATAAAGTGCTTCGAGACTTTCATCTTCTTCAGGTAGCTCGTTAGAGGCTCCGAAAACGGAGAAAAGAGGCACCTCAATAATTTCCTTGCCGTTGTGGTACATTCTCTCGTTAAGCACGGTCAGCAGGCTATTTAAAATGGAGCTGTTTGCCTTGAAAATTTCGTCAAGCAGGGATATATGGGCAGTCGGCAGGTAGCCATCTATTCGTCTGCTGAACTCATCTCTTTCGAGTGCCTTAAGAGAAAGCGGGCCAAATACCTCTTCAGGCGTGGAAAAACGGGTCAGAAGGTAATGGAAAAAATTTCCTCCCTTGATAGTTTCGCAGATTTTGCTTGCAAGCAAGGTTTTTGCAGTTCCTGACGGGCCCAGCAAGAGGACATGTTCGCTCGAAAGGAGTGCAAGAAGAGATCCATTAATTTCAGCCTCCCTCTCTTTAAAGTAACCTGTAAATTCCTGTTTGATACTGATGATGGTGCTTTTTAAATCCAGAACTCTCATAAACCCAAAACCTTTATAAATTTCTCTTTTCCAGCATCTCGTCTTTAATACACTGGAGGGATTTTACAATAATGAGCCGCAAAAGGCGGTCAAAACAATATTAAAAATGAACTCACCATTTTTATGGGCCTTTCCTTAATTAATTTTTTCAAAAAAATTCTTATTCCCGGTAACTGATGTTTCTGCGGGTTATGTCTTTTCCTGATGATATATTTTTCTGCCTTTATATGCTGAAATTCTTATCTTTTAGCAAATCTCATATGCTTACATAGAGTTCACGTATGATTAAAGTCTCTTCCAATTTTGTCTTTTGCCATCCTAAGAAGTTATGCATAAAAAGCTCAATCACTACTGAGAGTGATTTGAATTATCTGGAATAGATTATTCTTGGTGACGAAAAAAATAAAAATCAATATCTGAAATGAATCAATATGCTGGAAGGCTTTACATGAATGATTTGAGCGTGAAAAATATAACCGTTAGCTCCTTCTTTTTGGGGAAGAAGGGCAGGAAAAGCTGAAGAATGCAAAAGTATTGGTTGCCGGTTCAGGCGGTCTCAGAAGCTCGGTTTCCACATATCTCGCCATATCCGGGGTGGGAAAAATAATTCTTGCAGATTTTGATTATGTGGGTCCCAGTAATCTAAACAGGCAGATTCTCCATCAAGAAAAGGATATCGAAGGGCTAAGGTCGAGTAACAAAGGAAAAGCTTCTTTCTATGAACTCGGAAATTGAGATCGAAACCATAGGAGAGATGGTTATGGAATCAAATATCAAATCCCTAATTCCTGATTGTGGTATTATCGTCGATGGCCTTGATAACCTCGAAAAGAGGCATCTGCTTAACAGGCTTGCCGTAAAACGGAGAATACCTCTAATTCATGGAGCAGTTATCGTGTATGATGGTCAGGTAACAACAACAATTCCTGAACACCCTGCTTTTACTGCATTTTTCCGCGTATTTTCCTAAAAAAAAGTTTTTCTGGTTTTAGTGGTAACTCCAGGAGTTATCGGTTCTATTCAGACAAATGAAGAAATTGAATTCCTGACAGGAGAAGGAAAACTTCTGGAAGGTCGCCTACTGTTCTGGGATGGATTTTCAGGAAATTTCAGTGAAATTTCACTCTCGAAGTTAAACAATTATCAGGTTTGCGGATATCTTAATGAAATAAATAAAATTGAATGAAAATAAATGAGCTCTTTATCTTCTTTCAGGCAGAGTAAACTGTTATTTAAATTCCCAGCCTGTTGATCATTTTTTATATACCCTCAGTAATAATATCCTATGGGATATGTCACAGCCGACATTCGCAGATGTCCACAGAAATGCCACCTATTTTCTAAATACGGAAGTAATTTAAATGTTAATGCCTGTAAGAAAGAATATTGGATAAATTGGCAAATAAATTATAGATATTTGTACATCTGCGAAATGTGGGTTTAAAGAAACAAATGTGGGTTTTGTTTTGTTGACGCTGAAATCAGTGAGTACAAAATTCTCTCTGCGTTTTGCTCAAATTTATGTTGAGATCTTTTTTTGGAATTGATCAAAACGCATTGATACGACCCAAAATGACAAGTTAATGATTATTAAAATGGTTTGCATTTTGATGAAAATAAATTGTGACAGTATGAAATTAAATTTAATATTACAATGTCAAGTTAAATATACTATAAAAAAACATAATCAGTAGGTGAAGGTTAGTGATAAATCCTATCATAGGCCGGGTCTGGAAATTTGGAGACAATATTGATACAGACGTGATTATCCCAGGAAAATACTTGCGAACTAAGAATATGGAGGTTTTTGCAGCCCATGCAATGGAAGGCATCGACCCGGAATTCGCAAAAAAGGTGGAGCAGGGAGATATTATTGTTGCAGGAACCAATTTCGGCTGTGGCTCATCAAGGGAACAGGCTCCCCTTGCTTTGAAATATGCCGGAGTAGCCTGCGTTATAGCAAAGTCCTTTGCAAGGATTTTTTTCAGAAATGCAATTAATGTTGGATTGCCTCTAATGGAAGCAGATGTCAAATGTCAGGATGGATGTGAGGCCAGGGTTGATCTGCTAAAAGGCGAGGTTGAAGTTTCCAGAAAAAGTATATTCAAAGGAAACAAACTGCCTGACTTCCTACTAGAGATACTTACTGATGGTGGACTTGTGGCTCACAGGAAGAAAGTTCAGAGTAAGTAAGGATTAACCAGATCTATGACCGATTTGAAAGAATTCAATAACAACTTAAAAAAACAGCTATCTATGATTTTTCCTGACGAATATAAACGTGTGGGTGTGCAGCGATCCACTAATCCAGCTGCTGAAGAACTTATTTACTTTTTGACTGACTACCTCATCGTCGAAAAGGAAAATTCTGATACCTGCAATGCCAATTATGAGATTTCCTATGTGAAAAAAAGCGGGGAAGGACTGTTCAGAAAAGTTGAATACCTTGGACTCATTGCCTCTGGAGAAGAAGTGATCAAGTACGATGAGGAACTGAATATAAAGAATCGTACCCTTCTGATTGAGACTGCAGTAAACCTCTGCGCAGGCAAGGTTAATACTATAATTTTTACAGGCTTGGACAAACACGTTACATTTGTTCATAAGCCTGATACTTCCAGTATTCTTGATATAGAGATACTCGACGTCGTTCCTCCTGAGCCTTCCTGGCTCTCCATGGTCGTAAGGAGGCTTGAAGCCAGTGGAATTTTCGGTGACCTGCAGGTCAATTTTGCTGAAAAGGTAATTGACCTTCGAGATTTTGAAGGAATAAATACTGTTTTTCCATGTAGCTCGTCTGGGCTCAAAGGAAAATGCCTGGATTCGGATATACTCACCGAAAACGGACACCTGCTTGTAGGGTGTGAAATCTCAAAGATCATTTTTGAAATGCGCTTTCCAGAGCTTGAATACTCCTTCATAAATGTATGTCCAATCAAATCTGAAATATTGGTGCCATCAAGACCTTTCATTACGCGCTGCTGCAGGTCTGAAAATTCTGGACTTGTAAACATTTCCAGCTTTGAAGGAGTTGTTGTCCACTGGGGAGATTCGGAATATCGGGTTGCTGAGGCTATCAAAAACCTTGTGAACAAGATCAGGAATAATCCATAGAATTATTAAAACCATCAATGAAAATTTGACAGTGTATCTATGCTATCTAAGTATGACAGTATTCATTAATTTCTGATTAAATCAATTACTATTTTTATCCCTAGTTTGTTTGACAAAACTTATGAGTATATAACTTTACATTGCCATATAATATACTATACTGTATTACTCTAAATTATATTGTATTACTCTAAATGATACTTAATAATCAGTTAAGTAATTTAATTTAAACTGAGGATTTTGTTATGGAAGAAAAGAATGCAAAAGAAGCTGAAGAACAGTTTAAGCTTGCTCTGAAAATCAATCCAAAAGATGCAGATATACACTGTAGTTACGGAGATTTACTAGCAGAAATGGAGCGATGGGAAGAAGCTGAAGAACAGTATAAAATTGCTCTGGACATTGATACAAATGATGCAGATATACACTGTAGTTACGGAGATTTACTAGCAGAAATGGAGCGCAACAAAGAAGCTGAAGAACAGTATAAAATTGCTCTGAATCTTGACCCAAATGATGCAGATATACACTGTAGTTACGGAGATTTACTAGCAGAAATGGAGCGAGGGGAAGAAGCTGAAGAACAGTATAAAATTGCTTTGAATCTCGACCCAAATGATGCATATATACACTGTAGTTACGGAGATTTACTAGCAGAAATGGAGCGAGGGGAAGAAGCTGAAGAACAGTATAAAATTGCTCTGGACATCGATCCAAATGATGCAGATATACACTGTAGTTATGGAGATTTACTAGTAGAAATGGAGCGCAACAAAGAAGCTGAAGAACAGTATAAAATTGCTCTGAAAATCAATCCAAATGATGCATATATACACTGTAGTTACGGAGATTTACTAGCAGAAATGGAGCGAGGGGAAGAAGCTGAAGAACAGTATAAAATTGCTCTGGACATCGATCCAAATGATGCAGATATACACTGTAGTTATGGAGATTTACTAGTAGAAATGGAGCGCAACAAAGAAGCTGAAGAACAGTATAAAATTGCTCTGAAAATCAATCCAAATGATGCATATATACACTGTAGTTACGGAGATTTACTAGCAGAAATGGAGCGAGGGGAAGAAGCTGAAGAACAGTATAAAATTGCTCTGGACATCGATCCAAATGATGCAGATATACACTGTAGTTATGGAGATTTACTAGTAGAAATGGAGCGCAACAAAGAAGCTGAAGAACAGTATAAAATTGCTCTGAAAATCAATCCAAATGATGAAAATGCACACTAACTAATCGGCGATAATGTTGCTTTGGGACTCACATGTTCTCTTGCTGCCGAAGCTGCAGGAATCACGTATAATACTTTTAATGCTTATATGAACAAGGGGAAGACAGAGAAATCTAGGAAATATTATCAGCTCTATAAACATATTAACAAATGTAATGCTGATGGAGCTAGGAAACTATTCGAACGCCTAAATGCAGCAGAATCTGGATATTGTAAATGAGCATGGGTTGAATGTCCTTTTACTAGGCATACTCTTTTTGTTTCAATATCCCCACCTTTAACAATTTCTATATCCTGATAGCCTAACGAACTATCAAATGTCGCTGAACTATACTCATACTTAAGCCCGTCAGCGATCAAATTCCAACCATTTGGATTTGTCGTTATCTTTTGATAACTATTATTAAATAGATGTAGAGTTACAACTAACTAGTCATAATCCAGTGGAGCTGCTTTTGGGCAAATTTGTTGTACTCGTCCCTCAACTCCTACACCCGCTCCAAATCTGCTCCAATGTCAAAGCAAAAAAGATCCATAAAACTTTGAAAAATAATATTTACTTAGGACTATTAAGAATATTTAGATCGTCCTTTTAGGAAATTACCATAGGAAAAAATTCAATTAAATAAAAAATAAAAAAGAAATTAATTTCTGATTACGAATGTGCTTCGATTAGCGGAAGCGATTGTGATGGCGGGGTCCGTGGAATCCGCGTCCTCCCCAGCCGTCATAGTCTCCCCAGCCGCCACATCCTCAGTAGCCGCCACAGCCAGGCCAGACCCAGACGCCAGAGGTGCCACGGCCTGGATAGCCCCACCCACCAGAGCCGTCACAGCCAGGCCAGCCCCAGCTGCCGTAGCCCCACCCGCCCCAGCTCCAGCCGCCACATCCTCCGCAGCCATTGTTACAACTGCCACAGCTACCGTTACAACCGTTACTTGTGCCTCTGCGGGAAGCATCTACTATTGTAGCTGCCAAAGAAGCTACAAAAAAGACTACTAACAAAATAGTTAACGTTTTTCTTATTTTGGAAAATGTTTGTTTTCTCACCGATTTACTCTCCTAATTTTTGTTTTACTCTATAAACTTTTTATAAGATGCAACTGTTATGATACATATTTTAGGGATATACTTTTTATACTGTTACTTTTTCAATACATTTCCCATTGGCAGATATACGGTGGAAATATTATTTAACTAACTAGTATTTCAACAACCGGTTCACAAACTAGTATTGCAATCAACTAGTTAGCTCTATTTCTAAAAGACTGGTATAATACGAAGTAGTAAAGTAAGTTTATTTGCCAGTAGAAATGATTTTTAATTACATTATAAGACTATTAATATTCAAACTATATAATTTATAAAGAAAATATACTTATTTATATGTATTACTAATTAAATATACGAATAAATGATTACCATAAATTAACAACTTTCAATAATCGGTAGAGAATTTCTATAAACCTATAAATTTCGTCCTAAACTTATGAAAGTATATATATGACTCCTGAAAAATCAGTGGTTTAGAAGCATGTAAAGATGAACCATGGTAAAATTTTGATAATTATTTACAAAAGTACCATAGCGAACTTCGGCGACTACCCTGGATAGGCTGGCTCTGTAATTGACACAGCAACAAACACAATTGTATTCACTGTAAAAGTGAACGGTGAACCGGGGGGAGTTACAATCACCCAGGATGGAGCAAATGTATATGTAGTAAACGGTGGCGAACCCGCAGGATATAGTCGCATGGGAGAAAGTTACTATGCTCAAAGCACTGTCTCTGTGATTAACACGACCACAAACAAGGTTACAACTAATGTAACTGTAAGACCCCAGCCCGTTGCCTTCGGACAGTTTATAGGTGGTAATATCCAAAAAGCTAAATTGAATAGTTCCAAAGCTAAAGCTTCTTTGAGTAAACATAAACAAAAAATCACTCCAAACACAATAAAACCGAAAAAATCAATCAGTATTTAAAGTAGATAAAAAATAGTTGGATTTCTAGATAGGGGTATCCATATCTAACGCTTTGGATATCCTGTATTATAATTTTAAAAATGAAACAACATTTGGTATTAAACTTGTAACTGAAAGTCAAGTTTGACTGAAAATAAACATATTTGTTTAAAATTAAATACATGTGTGTTTTTCTATACTTTTCAGTTTGTGAGTTAAGTACTGGTGAATCCACGTGTACATAGATGTGTCGTGGACTTATTGCGAAATATTATTCTCAAGATATGGGGCTTGTTTGTCTTCTCGGGCGGCTTCGTCGGCATGGATTTGGAAGTTTACAATTTTACCGTGAGCTGCATTTGCTGCCTGCTCGGCTAATGGGTCATTCGGGTCTACCGGCTTCCCGTCTATTTCTGTAGTGGTGTTTGACACCCCGTTTTTGACGTTTATATCTTCCACTAAATTCACTTTCACAGCCCTATCCAAAACCGGGTTGTACACAAGTTCATTGTTTGCTTCGACGTGCTGAGTATAATTTCCTTTGAAATCGCCTTTGTATCTTTCAAAGAAATGCGCGCCGCCGAAATCACGAAAGCTCACTATAATATTGTGCCAACCGTTGCTCATGCTCATGTTTTTGTAATAATTCTCATTTGATGCAGCTGCTTCTGCCAATGATACTGCAAATAAGACTGCCAGCAAAATAGGCAGTACCTTTTTTATTCTACTAACTTGCTGTTTCGACATTCAATTCATTCCTGTTTTTATTTTTTCTTCCACATACTAGTGTAGAACATTATGAACATTTTGGTCTTTTGACCTTGTATAATTACTACAATACCCCATTTGTGTGGGAGAGAGTATTTTTCATTTTTTTGTTCCATATTTATCAAAAAATCACAGGTTTATCAGGTTTTTCCTATTCCTTTTATTATATATTATTTTTTACCACTCTGTAGGAAGTTAACTATCATAATAACCAATATTTTTTTCTTATGCACAGAATTAAAAAAAACCTGATAAACCTGTGATCTTTAGACAGTTGTATCTTCTTTTGGTTAAATCTTTTTTTACCTATGTGCTAAAATTATATGAATCAGTTCAAACATTGTTTTTTTCCCTTTTCTTTTAAAATCAAATCAACTATAAGCCTTGAAAATAGATTTTTGGCTTCAATTAAGTGTTATTTTTGTATCCAAACCGTGAAAGTACCTTAATAGGTCAAATATAATCTAATTTTTCATCTTACCAGTCAACTAGCTTTTAAACAAATAAAGTGCAACAAAAAAAATAGTGAATCAAACGTTATAATGGACTGAAAGACTGTGGAGTGTGCCATCTATTTTTATTAATCAACATGATCGGTCATATTGCAAAAGATAATGTTATTGACTAAAAAATCAAAATTCTTTTATTAGTTTAAGTGATCCGGCTGATCTAAAATATCAAAAAAGTTGATCTTATGAGATGCAGGCGAAGGGGATCCCCACAGCTCGATCGCATAACTCATTTAAAATACGGGGGAATTTATTAGCATAATTAAATTTAATTAGTTATATACTTATATATATATATATATATTGTACGAACTTAAACTAATTAGTATTCATATTATGTGGTTCTGATCTCGTGGGTTAAAAATTGTATTTCAGGAGAAGTGAATTCTTCCGATAGCGAAAAACACTCTCAATAATCGCCTTCATTAAGATTAATTGAACAAATATCGGTGGGCTGATTTTTATTTTATCATTGCTTTGAACTTATTTAGTCTCTCCAGCGCTAATTTTAAGTCCGTTTTACGGAGAGAAACAAAGCAAATAGTCCTATCACGATCCCCAAAAATGTACCAGCAATAATGACTTTAACTATAAAAAATACTGTTTGCTTCACCTTAATTTTGTCATCGAGCATGCAAATAACAACCACTGCATCGTCGAAAGCCATCAATTACTTAGTTTTCTTTATTAATCTAAATGATCAGGTTGATCTTAGATGTCAAAAAGGTAATCTTGTGAGCTGTGGGGGGAAATGCCTACAGCTCGATCAAATATCTACTTGATTATATGAGGTTATACAGCATTTACAATTAAATTTATATAATTATATATTTTCATTGATATATTATCCTAACTTAAAATATTTAGTATTAAAATTCGTGGGCCAAATATCGCTAATTATAACATAAGGAAGCCTTCAATGCTAGTAAACAAATGACTTAATCTCAGCTCCTACAACATGGTTACAATTAATCCAATGTAGTATAACCCTAACCTGCTCAGGAAATTGTTTTAAAATCATCCCATAATTGATCTTCTACTTTATTAATTAGTATAGGTGAGCAGGCTAATCTAAAATGTAGAAAAGTGGATCTTGTGACTGCAGGGGGTCGTTCCCTGCAGTCAGTAGAGAATCTGTTTAAAGGTTTGAGAACCTAGAAAATATAATTAGTTTTAATTATTCATAGATCTTTTGCATATATACTATATAATACATATTATAACTAAATAGTTAGAAAAATATGTAGAATTCTATCTGAAGATCTGAGCAAACCGAGTTATGAGTTTAATTTTATTATTCTAAAAAAATAAAAATGTATACAAAATTTCGTGGAGCAACCTATCGTTATAGAAAGTCAAATCATGGGGATTTAGTTTTTGTCTAAATAATGACTTATTATAGGGTCACTAGTGAGACTTTTTTTGTAAGTTTTTTAATATCATCATCAGTCATAAAAATGGCTCACAGTGCCTGATAATATCTCCTATTTGATTTGACGTACATAAACCCCGCTTCTATGCAGAAGATAACTAACTAAATGATAAATACAAGATTCACTTATATCAATTATAAGAAGTAAAAACGGTGTTAACAGGGCTCGCCCTTCGAAACTTACCCCAGATATAACCACGCGAATTGGGGATAACATTGCTTTAGGACTTCCCTATGCTCTCGCTGCCAATGCAGCCGGAATTACGTATCAGACTCTTAACGAAGGCTGAAAAAAGGAAGAAATTCAACATCTGGAAATTATTTTAAGTTCTCACAACACATTCAAAAATGCAACGCAGATGCTGCAAAAACACTTTTAGAACGCCTAGACTCAGCAGCAAAAGCTGGGAACTGTCAAGTTTGCATGTGGATCTTGGAGCGACGTTTCCCGGAAGACTTCGCCAGACGACAATATCTAAAAACAAATGGTGTTTCAGAGAACAAAAACGGAAATGTTGAGATAACAGTCAAGAAAGCAGATATAATTAGAAACCAAATTCTAGCTAAGTTTGATCTGGTTGCAGAAAGTAATGGGTCACAAATTATTTAATTTTTTCTCTCACATATGCAGCTATTTAAAGTATTTTTAGAAATATTTTGTTTGCGATCTACCATTGGATCTTTTAGGTATATAGTCTCGAAGTAACCATAGGCCGTACGCGAAAAACGCAATATAAAAAAGAATTGATTCTACCCATACCCCCGAATACCCATTGAAATGTGTCAGATCGATCAAGTAATCCCACAGCCAATGAATAATGATTCCTGGAATAATAGTATCAAGACGGATTCGCAAAGCTACCATATAGAAACCAAACATAAATGCATAAAAAGCCTGAAGTATACTCGTATTAAAGTCACCACTGACAAAACCACTTAATACATGTATAGCGCCGAAAATAATTGTTGTGATCCACACTGCACGCCAGATCCCGAATGATGATGAAGCTCCATGAAACAATATGCCTCGAAACAGCAACTCTTCGCAGATCCCTACCATCAAAGTATTGATGAGTACAAACATAAGAACCCGGGTTGGCGGTAGACCTGCAGATAAAACTAATAGTATATGAATGAAAAGAAACAGGACAGGTAGCCACAAAAAACGTAAATATCGTAATTCAACTCCTAAAAAGATCTCAACTCTATTATTATCTAGACCTTTCAACCCAACTTGAGGCCACCATTTCAAATAAGTAATAGCTCCGAAAAAAAAGACAAGTGATTCCAACTCTAGAAAGTTGATAGATTTTCCTGTAAATTGATGTAGTGGTCTGTGATGGACTACAAACGGTAAATCTTGTACCCTCATTATGACAATCAACCAAATTAGAAATATTATAAGGGATGAATACCAAGGTTTTCGTAGTATATCCATCTTGTTTTCTCCAAAAAGGGACTTAAACCGTAATAATAAGGGCTATTCGGATCTTTAAGATTTAATCCAAATGAAAGATGTTAGTGGTTTTTAGTTTCCCACTGGCGTTCTATTTGTTTAAGGAAAATTTCATAATTTAAGTGTGTATATATCATTTATATTCTCTAAGGAATCTGTTAACTTTAAAAATATTACTGCAATAATCGATTCATGTTGATGTACATAGAGCTTGTCAATTGGAACGCATAATTAAGTAAAATCAATCTGGTAATGAAAATTAAGTGATCTATTCAGAGTTACGTAGACTTAATATTTATCACTATATAGCAAGAAGATAGAATCTTCCTTCATGCTACACGACATGTCACCAAAATCGCTACTCTGGCTTCAATTTACAATTAATTACCAAGTTTGGTATTAATTAGCATTATTTGAGAATTCATTATGATAAAAAAACTAATTGGTACTAGTTTAATAATCCCCGAAGATATTAAAAAGTAAATAAATTACACAATCTAAATAGCGAAGAGCCATATATTTCTTAATCCGATACTCCAAATCACTTTATCTGACATGACTAAGTTAAGTGTTTTATGAAATGATAGTTTCTTATTTTGGCTTACAATAACCTAATAATAGTTTCTTAGGTTTCCAAGCACTAGCAATTTGCAAAGTGTAAAAAATACTGACTATTTGCTCACCTCTTCCTAACTTTTGATTAATAAAAACCATATGCTCAAATCTATCATAGAGCTTAATTGAGAGGTCAATGGTTTTAATTCAAAGTTACAGTAAGTGCATCACTTTTAGTATAGGCCCTTATAGAAATTCGATTTATAATTAAACTTGCCCGTAAAGAGCAAAAAATTTAATTTTTTAAAACAGATAAAACTTAATATAGTCTTCTAATTTTCATATATAAACTGAAAAGGAGAGATTTTAAGGGCTTAAAGCTCCAATTTTTAAAAGTTGAAATGATACAAACATCCCAAAGTTACCTATGTTTTGTTAAAAACATATGTCTATCTTCAACGTAAACTCCCCATTACTATTTTATTCACTAGTACTCTACACTCACAAAATTAAATGTATAAGAGACATATACATAATGGATTTTAAACAAATAAGTTCATTATTCCGTTTTGATATCTTATTAACTTAAAAGATGTCTATCGAAGCATCTTCACTTATATAGTTCCCTCTCTCCAAAGTGTTAAATTCTCCAATGAAATTGCTTCAGCGATCTTAAGATATGAATTGTAAATCTCCATCGTTTCTGAGTTGCTTCTTGTGATACTATATCGATGGGTGGGGTGGTACAACTTTCAATGTCACTAAAAACTTGTTGCAAAGTAATGGAGACCAATAAGAAAAAAAGCATACGCGCGAGCAAAAGTATTTGATATTAAATTATTTCTTGAAATCAATAGCATTGGAGAGAGCAGGCTACATCGCTTGCAGCGGGGTACGCTACCAAAATTTTGATTATAATATTGAAAGAGTGGGGGGAACAATATCCAGAACCTACTACTGTGTAAATTCTATAAATTTTTGGAGTATTCATTTTTAGCATGCAGTACTGTAATTAGATTTTAATATTAACAAAGATTGCAGCCGCCATTTCCTCCACAGCCACCACATCCTCCGCAGAAAGGCATTGGTGGCATTGGTGGAATTGGGTCAAGCCAACAGCCGCAGCCATTGTTACAATTGCCGCAGCCACAGTTACAACCGCCACTTATGCCATTGTTACAACTGCCGCAGCCACCGCTACCACCGCAACTTCCGCCACCGCGGGAAGCATCTACTATTATAGCTGCCAAAGAAGCTACAAAAAAGACTACTAATAAAATAGTTATTGTTTTTCTTATTTTGGAAAATGTTTGTTTTCTCACCGATTTCCTCTCCTAATTTTTGTTTACTATATACTCTCATTTGATACAACTATTATGATACATTTTGGGGATATACCTTTTATACTGTTACTTTTTCAATGCATTTCCATCGGCAGATGTGCCGTGGAAATATTATTTAACTAACTAGTATTTCACCAACAGGTTCACAAACTAGTATTGAAGCAACTAGTCAGTTTCATTTTTAAGAGACTTAAGTATAATAAATTAATGAAGCTAGGGCATTTGCCGATAGAAATGATTTCTAAATATAGCATCAGATTATTGATATCCAAAGGATATAATATATAAAGAAATCTTAATTATGAATATATGTCATTAAGTAAATATAAGAATCAATGATGATCATAAGTTAAGGACTTTTAATAATTAGTAGAGGATTTCTATAAACCAATAAAATGAGTCCTAAATTTATGAAAGTATACTACCTGACTCCTTAAAAATCAGTGGTTTACCGAAATCCTATACTGTGACTAAAGGGAATGTTATTAACATAGCTTAAATTAGTTACCTGAAGAATTTATCGATGTTGCTGCAGCTGGTGATATTTCGGGATTTATTGATGCTGTTTATGAAAAGATAGCTACTCCTGCTAAATTTTGACTTGTAGTTGGAGCTGGTGCTGGGGCTGCAGGCGCTGAAGCTTGCATCGTGTATGGCATTCCTACGTATGGTGGGCAACTCCAATTACCGTTCACCCATACACATCCTGTACCATAGCCCCAATAGGGATAACCACCCCAGCCCCAGCCCCACCCACCGCCGCCGCGACCGCCGCCATGTCCACTAGCTGCCAATGCTGTCAACGATACAACAAAAAGTATTGTCAGCAAAATAATAAGTACCTTTTTTATTTTACTACATGATTGTTTCAACATTATTTTACTCCTGTATATTTTGTTCAAATTAATAGCATGCTGAAATATAGAAAATTTCAACAGACCTCTGATTTCAACAAATTTCTTATATTACCGGTAATGTACTGGATATATAATTATATTTAAAATTTTCTATTTAACATGCCGACTATAAAAGTATTTGAATATACCATATCAGAAACTAGGCATTGTACTGTAAGTTCTGTCATTTCTGATTGACTCTATACTTTTTTCACCACAAAAAACAGGATTTATCGTTTTGACTTATGCATAGTTTTTTTGTGTCTAAATCTATTACTTACTCGTTTTCAGCCAAACTCCCTAGATATTTTGACCAATTTGTGCCAACAAAGAATAGTTTTATTAAAACATGCATTATCGTTACTAAACCGTCTACCAAGTATGCGATCCAAAAACCCTTAGCCTACATAGCCAACGTGAACCACTTTAGAGACTCCATGATCTATTTTATGGTGGCTAGCATTGCCATTGCTATCGAATGAAGACCTTATCAGGAACCGATCACTGGCTGATTCCTTTCTATATTTACAATATTAACCTAGGATACCTATATTCTAAGCAGTGGGCAGTCTGTATTGTAATCATGAAAAATAAGACAACAGTTAGTATCGCTATATAAGTATAGAAGCTAACTGGACTACAAATAAATTAATTTGCTGAAAATTAAACATACATACGTTTTTCTATACTTTTCAGTTTGTGAGTATAGGTACTAATGAATAAAATATTAATGAGAGTTTACGTTGAGAACATATATGGATTTTAGATAATTTCGATAAATTCCTATGCATTTCAGTATTGAAGAGTTTAAACCCCTTAACATTAAATTCTAATTATGGAAACTTTTACTGATTTTGCTCTTAAAGCTCCAAGTTTAAGAAGTTGAAATGATACAAACATACCAAATTTACCTATATTTTATCAAAAAAGTTGCTATTCAGACAACTGAAGAAATAACTATGTCTTTTATACTAAAAAAAATCAATATTAATCGTATTCCATTTACTGATCTCTATTAACTTGGCATTATCAGATTAACCTATTTTTCCAAGCTATATTTTATTTCTAAGAACGCTGCAAAAAACGAAATTAAAATCGTCCAAAGAGTTAAATAATATTAATAAAATAAAAAACTTTGTAAATACGACACGATTAATCATTGACAAATGTGTGGACTTATATTAGTAGAGCAAAAAAAGACACTTGTTATTCTACTGATAGTTGGTTTTTTACTATCAGTGACGATTGAGACAGTAAGGCACAAAACAGCAGTGCGTAAACAGCATGCAATTTTGAAGGTAAACTAAAATGAATGATTGCGGGTCTAATGCTATTGCTCAAAAAATCAAAAAATGACAGGTATTACAAAAGTAGAAGATTTGTTAAAAAGATGTGAATTATGGAGATTACAGATATGAGTATACAAAAATTCAGTCAAATTAAAAGGACAATTTTTATTCTACTGGTAGTTGGTTTCTTACTATCAGTAACAGCTGGAGCAGTAAACGCCAAAAGTGCAAAAGGCACAGACGTTGTAGCGATCAAGTTCGTAACGAAAGAGTGATGAAATATGTTCTTGCTCAAAGTAGGATCGCTGATACCAAATATTTTTAGTCTTGCTTTGGCAACGATCCACGCTTGCAGCATTGCAAACGCGAGCACCACAACATTGCCCGACACTGTGCACGACACGTCTTTGGCACCGAGTGTTGGAACAGCATACCAATCGCAAACTAGCATCGTCTTGGCTGGTGGTTGTTTTTGGGGTATCCAAGCCGTGTTTCAACATGTCAAAGGCGTGACTAACGCTGTAGCAGGCTATGCTGGAGGAGCCGCGGATACGGCGCATTACGAAAGCGTCGGCACCGGCAAAACAGGACATGCAGAGTCGGTACAAGTGACGTATAACCCCGCGCAAATAACGCTTGGGCAAATCCTGAAAGTGTTTTTCTCAGTCGCCCATGATCCGACTGAGCTTAACCGCCAGGGTCCCGACCACGGCACACAATATCGCTCAGCGATATTCTATTCGACGCCGGAACAGAAAGAAGTTGCTGAAGCTTATATTGACCAATTGCAACAAGCAAAAATATTTAAGGCTCCGATTGTAACTAGGCTGGAGCCTTTAAAGGCTTTCTATCCCGCTGAGGATTATCACCAAAACTATGCAAGGCTTCATCCGTCTGATCCCTACATCGCGATCAACGATATGCCGAAAGTGAAAGCGCTTGAGAAAGAGTTCCCCAACCTTTACGTAAAACACTGAGTAGCTCAATGTTGTGCTAGCTTTCGTCGAAGGAGTCGGGTTGATCCTGATGCCTTGCATCTTGCCAATTTTGCCGATCGTGCTGGCACATAGCTAAACACCCAATTAAACTTATGACCATATCAAAACTTGTAGTTATGCACCTTACATAGAATTATTCAGTAGGTATAATCGAGATAATGGACTAGGTAGGGGCCTGAGGTCCCTGATTATGATTTCGAAACCAAATCTGAATTCAGTCTTGGTAAATCTGAAATAGACGATATGGAAATTTTGGAACAGAATATAGTAAAATATATTGAAGTTGTGAAAATTCCAAAAAATCGATATGTAAAGAATTGACTATATTGAGTATCATGATTATAAGTAGAGTATCCCACATAAAATAAGTGGGCATCCAACATTAGAATCGTGAAAATGAGAAGATATTTAGTATCAAGTTACAAACAGAAAAGCAAGTTGGACTGAAAGAGAGCTAGCTTATTTAAAATTAAATTGGGCTGCGTTTAACTATAGTCTTAAGCATGTAAAGGTAATAGTGCAAAAAATTGTAATGGAAAGTTGACAGAGAAAAATACATATGTTTTACTTCAAAACCTATTAGAGAGTCAATCAGATTTTACAGAACTTTAGGCACGCTATCATAAAAAATAAATGAAAATTAAGAAATTATTTAAACTACACATTGGATTTATTTAATCTGTTTAGCTAAACGTCCTTCTATAGCCCATCCAATTGAATCCTGCGGGTCCATTTTAATTGCTTTGTCAAAATTCTTCTTTTTGCTTAGCTTACAATTTGTGAATAGATGTTAACAGCAGTTTGAAATCAGTATTTACTTAGAACTATTAATAATATTTTTGTGGATTGTTGGAAATATAGCAGTTGGAATGATTTTGTGGCTAAATTTTGCTTTTGAGTTTAGTAGAATGATATATATTCCTGACTATGAATCTATTGCTTTAAGTTGTTGAAGTGTTAATTTTTACTTTGCAGCCTATAATTTATAATTTATGTAGCATTATCTCCAAGTATACTATAGAAAATAGAGCTGAAAAGGCAATTAGATCGTAAATGGGAGATAAGAAAAACACTAAAGAATTTCCCATTACTTCTTAACCATAAAAGTAGCTATGATGAAGCAGGTGCAACTGCTGGCATAGCTTCCACCTGAGTCTTTCTGATTTCTACTCTGCGGAGCGGGTAAATGAACTTTGCCTGCCTGTAAATGGCTGCTGAAAGTCTTCCAAGTATTGCTTCTTGCATAAAGTTTTCAAAATCGGTTTCTGCTGCACGCTTTTTGACTATTTCAACCATCATTTCCCTGATGGCTTGCATCTGGCTTGAGCGTGCCCTCTTAATGGTGAAACAAGTTGGTTTTACACGAATGACATACTTGTCTTTGGTTTTAACTTCAATGTTGGCGTCTATCCTGGAAGTCTGCCTCTTTACTATCGAGCGAACATAGTCGGTTGTTAGTTCGTGGCCCATAAGGTCAGTAGTTGCTATTTCTCCGATGACATTGTTGATTCTGAGAATGACTTTTGTATTGTTCTTGGTCATATCGTTGGTAAGTTCTCCAACAGTGGTTTCAACATTGCGCCCTATCAGCAAGGAAGGATCTCCTGCCATAGTATTCCCAACAATACTCCTGTTTAAATAGACAGGAGCCTCAATATTATACCATTCCTTAGATTTCCATCCATCGATCTTTCTCTGTACTTTCTTCCGTGCCAAGTGATTCCTCCAAAGTGATTTCCATATGTACTATTATTTTTATATGCTACTGGATGATCCTTCATACCTTCAAGTCACTTAGTTTATTCTTTTCATGCTCAGGTGAGTTTTCCTTAATTAATATATATGAATGATCTGAATTCTTCGCCACAAATTTCATATTACTTGTTGCAGTTTGTGTTTTCTGCAAGTTCTTTATGCTTCATATGAAATTTCCCACCTTCTTCGCGTTTCCAAAATTGAATCCCTCACTTTATACAACAGCTGTCAGCTCCTGTATTAAAAATTATGATCCAGAAAATGGCCAGAAATTCTCATAAATTAGCGGTTTCTAACTAGCTTATGGATCACTATACACATCATTTCCATATATAAATAAATCGGTCAGAAGCACCTTATCCCTTTTTCTGGATCTCGACTGATAGAGGAAATCTCAAGAACATATGATACAGTGTTTTTATTCATCACTGTGATATTTTCTTCCATTATTTCAAAATCCTTTTGATGCATTGATAAAAAGTGAAAATAAAAAGCTTAATTGAAGAAGAGTCTTTTTGCAGCTCACATAACCTTTTCCTGAACTCCTCCGATGAGTTCTCAGGGTTAAGCCCCTTTTAGGAACGAAAAACTGCATATTACATTTTAAGCTCTACTCAATAGCAGCCTGACCAGAACCTTTTACTTTGAGGACTATTTCATGAGCTCTGTGCTTAAAAGGGTGTCTAATTTTTTTGAGACTGACAGTCGCGTAGACACAACCGATGGGCTTTATGGATTTTAAATGTTGATCATAACCCGGCATTTCAGATCTTCTTGTGCATGAGGGACATTATGCCTGGTCTGGAAGAGTTCATTGTCTGTGGCAAAAAAATGTCCATCCCACAGGAACCGAACATTTCATCATTGAACCTTTTTGTTATTTCGTCGAAAATCATCCTATATGCAGTGCAATAAGGATCAATACCACTTATTTCACCGCCTGTGGGAACTATGGCATTGTATGGGCACCCTCCTCTACAGTATTTAATATGGGCACATTTGCCACATTCCTTGTCCACATATTCTTTAAACTTGTTCAAGCATTTCCATGCATTGGATTGGGAAAGGTCTTCCATAGTCGGATGGTCATATACATTACCCATAATCCATTCGTCCATACCCACAAAGCGATAACATGGATATATATTTCCTTCAGGTCCTACTGCAAATGTGTCTCCCATGCAATCAACATATGTGCAAACAGTTCCCCTTCCTGTAAATACACACTTACACAGATGGTCAATATTCATAACTTCAATTCTACCCATATTTTCCAGATATTTATCGAGAAGGTAAATTAAAAGTTCTCCATACTCTTCCGGATCAATTGTCCATTTTTTGGGATTTTCGCCTTTTAAAGAAGGCAGACATGGGTGTAATTTGAGAGTAAAACCTTGCTCAAGATAAAAATTGAAAATTTCTTCCTTGAACTTTATGGAATGAGAGGTGAAAGTGGTAATGAATCTAACATTAAGTCCGTGAGTCCTTGCAATTTCGTAGCCCATCATTGTTTTTGTGTAGTAGCCTTTTCCCCTTTGAAAATCATTGAGCTCCTTTGGACCATCCAAACTGGAGCCGATGGGAATATTGTATTCAGCAAAAATTTTAGCTATTTCCGAGGTAAGCTTCCAGAGGTTTGTCTGTATCGCAAAAGCTATTTTCCGTGGGCTTAAACCCTTAACAAGTATCGGTAGTGCATCCATATAAAAATCTGCGCCTGCCAGGAGCGGCTCCCCACCATGGAAAGTAAAAGTAACAGAATCTCCCCTTAAACTTTTAAGCCATTTAACAACTTCTTTTATCGTTTCAATTCTCATTATCGGAGATTTTTCTTCGGAACTCCAGCAGTAACTGCAATTAGCAGGGCAACCAAGGGTAGGTATAATCATTACGTGAAAAGGCATCTTTAAATCTCCTTTTTTAAGCTTCTTTAAATTATTAGTAGTTTTCTGAGTTAAGTACTTCACTGATTTTCGCTCCCCAATAAACGAAGGCTAAAAGTACCCTTTTATTGGTGAAAACACCCCCATAGGTTCTCGATATATTATTAAGTATAAATATAGTCCTAAATAAAAATTAAATTCTTCGAATTACAGGCTCAAATGAATAAAAATGCTTTCTCCCAGACTCGTTTCTGTCTATTGACTCCACCCAGTATATTGATCAGGAAGGTTGCATTCATTCTGGTTTCTGTTGCAGAATTTCCACCCAATGAACTGCTATTCCTTTAAATTTGGGAAGAATTCCCATGTCTTCCATTGATTTATATCTTCTTTTTAGATGGGAAAAAAGAACATGTGTATTTATCATTGGAAACTGCATTAATCCAAAGCACTTATTTCTTGATTTTAATCCCTATTTTATCACAATAGATGACATGAAAAATTTTTTACCCCTCCCTAATCATATCCCCAAATTTATCTAAATTCCGGATAAATCCTCTTTCTACCCTAATTATGATAGCAGAAAATATTTTTATCCTCACAACCTCATTAAAAAACTCGAAATTCTCAATGGATAATAAACTAATAATTTTTACAGTAGATTACTGAAGCTAGAAATTAGAACCTCTTGATATCTCACTGATTTAGGAAAAACAGTTTTGTTTGATATTCCACGGTAAGGAAAGATCTCTATAGACTCCAATTTTCTATAAAAATAAGATTTCTCGGTAGAATATCAAAACTTTGTCTTTTCTCATGGGCTCCAACTCCAAATCTCAATAGAGTGTCCTAATTCTTCAGAATAGTTCAAAAAGTGTTCCATTAGCCAATCAGGATCATTACTGATCTCATATTTCCATTTGAAAATAACAAGGCAGAAAGGGATATTAGAATGATAAAATTAAAGTAAAAAATATATTTAACTTTAGAACCACTCAAGGAGTTGGAGCTTCCTACAGAATTCGAGCCTAAATTTCTGCAATCAAAAGAAGCAATTTTCCAATTATAGAAGGTATTCTAGTGGGTTCAAGGGAGCAAAACTAACTATACCCTGAATAGTTACCAAAATCAAATATTTTTGTTACTTATTGCTTTTTTTCTTCATGGTTTCCCTGATTTTAAACATAGTTTCTAAGTACATAGGAAGTTGTATCATCACTCACAGTTCCAATGTAACTTCCACCACTCCAAATTTCACCACCATAGAACCGTTTTTAATCGCAGATTATTGTTTAATTTTTATTGCAAGGATACTTTTTATAATCTCCTCACTCTTGAAGTGAAATGTTTAGTTTCAGCACCAACTAAAAGATCTACACGATCACTATCATTATCAATTGCATCAAACCCAAAACAGTACATTTTACAAATTTCGAAGCATACATATTTCAAATAGTTGATGATATCTTTGTCTAAGAAGAAATTTTTCACGATACTTAACACAAAAAAATAATTTGAGATCTTATTTTATGAGCACAATGGTCTCTGCATGACGTAGTTCCATTTAATAGTGCAAAGGCAAATTAAAATATACAGAAGTTAGTAAATAATGGTTCTCTTGGAAGTTTCAATCTCCGCAGCAAGATTTGGATACTTGACTGAGGTAAAGTCAGCACACTTAAATTTGCTCATTGAATCTTTATTAATATGGCTGTTGATATTGTTTTACCTCGGTTAAATAGTTACTGCATATCAAAAAAATTGGAACATATATAGTTAATAATGAGTTCAGTTCTTATTGTTAGGGTTTAAGATGACATTGGCGATTGAATGGGCTGAAGAATACCGTCCCCAGAGCCTCAAAGATATAGTGGGGAACAAGAGAGCAGTGCAATATTTGAGGACATGGGCTGATGACTGGCTTTTGGGTATCCCTGAGAAAAGGGCAGTTCTCCTTTATGGGCCCCCAGGAATAGGTAAGACTTCGAGTGCTCACGCTCTTGCCCGGGATCTGGCCTGGGAAGTAATCGAACTCAATGCAAGTGACCAGAGAACTGCAAGTGTAATTGAGAAGATTGCAGGGTCGGCAGCGTCTATGAATACTTTCTTTGGAGAAAAACGCTTAATTATCCTAGATGAGGCAGACAATATTCATGGGAGTGCAGATAGAGGTGGGATGCGAGCTATTGCAGGGATTATAAAATCTACGCTCCAGCCAATCGTGCTGATTGCAAACGATGTTTATGGGCTAACCCCTACTATCAGGAACCTCTGCCTTGAAATAAAGTTTGGATCCGTACAGAGCCGTTCAATGGTATCTGCTTTGAATAAAGTGTGTGAGAGTGAAGGAATCTCATGCAGCTCGGGAGTAGTCCAAAAGATTGCGGAAAATGCTGGAGGAGACTTCCGTAGTGCAATTAATGATCTTCAGGCTGCAACTATCGGGAAGAAAATGCTGGAAGCAAAAGATATTGGCACTTCAGACAGGGACATCAGGAAAAATATTTTCAAGGCGATGCAGACAATATTTAAGAGCACTGACTATAAAAAGGCCCTTGAGGTTACCCGCAGTCTCGATGAAAGTCCTGAAGATCTTGTACACTGGATCGATGAGAATCTGCCTATTCAGTATTCATGCAAAGACGGTAAAATTGAAGATATAAGAACTGGCTTTGGTTATCTCTCAAGGGCTGACCTCTATCTTGGACGCGTGAAGAAACGTCAGAACTATCGGATGTGGAGATATGCCAGCATGCTTATGGTCTGCGGAGCTGTAATATCAAAGACCAGATCCTACCCAGGATTTATTAAGTTCCAGCAGCCCTCTATCTGGAGAAGACTCGGGCAGACTCATTCAAAAAGAGATCTGCGAGACGATATAGCTTCAAAAATTGGAGAACACAGCTTTGAATCCATGCGTTATTCCCGAAAAAACCTGCTAAACCTTTACTCTCACATGGTAAAAGATGAAACATCTTCTGTTGAAATTATTGGATGCTTAAAGCTTGAATTTGAGGAATTTATGTACCTCTCAGGAAGCACAAAAGCTAGTAGAAAGATGCAGAAAATATATGATGAGGCACAGGAATTACTCCGTGAAGGAAACGGAGGAGCAGAAAAAACGGAATTTTTCAAAACTCCTGGCCCTTCAAAAAATAATACGCAGATTTCCTCTGCATGCACCGTTAAAAGTCAAGAGAAAAAAGAAGAAAAATCTTCTGGAAAATCCGACATTTCCGAATTCCAAGCTTCTGAAGGCGAGAAAAAAGGTATCAATCGCGGCTTTAATTTTTTCTCTAAGGTTTCTGGAGAAAATAAGTCTTTTGAAAGTAATAAACCTGATAGTTCTATATATGATAACTTTATAGCTGAAGAGCTTAAGTATTTAGAAAAGACCGTCTTTTCTCGGTCTGAACCTGTAGACAACAAGATATCTGCTGAGCCTTCACGACAGAAGAGCCCTGCAAAAAAAGAACCTTTTTTCGAGAAAGTTACTGAGCTTAAATCGGTTAATTGTGATATTGAAGCAGGCGAAGTTCCTAAAAAATTGGAGTCTAAATCTCAAAAAACACTTTTCGATTTTTAATTCATTTATCTATTTATGTTAAGTAGTACATTCTATAGCCTTCTGATTAATGAGTCTTTGAACCTGTAATATATATTAATATACATTGATTTAAGGTTCTCTTTATTCCACATGGGTCTATTGAAATATTGTTAATAGTCCTAATTAAATATTGATTTAAAGCTACTGTTAATATCTATTCACAAAGTGTTAGCTGAAGCAAAAAGATGGGTTTTGATACAAAAGTGATTTAATTTAATCCAAATTATGCTTAAAATGAATAGTTAAAAACTTTTGCAAAACTGATTCTCATCTTTGATCCACCTTGTTGCTTTAAAGTAACCTGTTAAATATATTTTTCAATTATCGATTTGATATGCGGATCCATGAAATAAACGATATATGCAACGATCATAGTAACGAATACATATGTAATTATATTCAGATTATACGTGTCTGGGATTTTCCACAAGATTTCCTGCAGAAAATAATGCACAAGAAATATTGGAAAACATAAGTCGCTACAAAACTTTATCAGGATTGAATCGTTTATGGTTTTTATATAATATCCATTCTGGACAATATAAATCCCTAACGAAAATTCTAACATTCTGGACAATGGGAACCAATACCAACTCCTCCCTCCGAATCCTGGAGGTATGGTTATTCTAACGAACATGGCAACTAAAAATATTGTGAAGAGACCTGATATACCATTCTCTTTCAAAAATTTTGATAAACATGGATACATAAAGTAAAGACATACTATGGTCCCTATGAACCACCCTATTCCATCAATAGTGCCACTCCATGTAGTTGTGGGAACACCAGCTAGTGTGAAGGCGGGATAAAATCCGGTGATTGTCATTACGAGTTCCGACCATTTTAAATTTGAAAGTATTCCATCACCGAATACCACTGCAAGTAAAACAGTAAATAGATACATCGGATAAATCCTGATAAGCCTTTTTTTCATAAAGCCGTTCGCATCAAAATTATTTACTGGGCTATGGATTTTAGTTCCATATGTATATTCTAAAGCAGCTCCACTTATCAGAATAATTATGAATATCCCCCACCCTCCAATGCTTTCATATAAACCTATAGCGTACATTTCGGGTATTCCAAAGGACTGCTGCGCTACACCATAAAACCAGCCTACATGGCTTAAGACGATCATCATTATTGCTACAATCCGCAGCACATCGAACATCATAATTCGATTCTTGCTCATAACACCACCTAACTGTATTGATATCTATAATAAGTTTTGTTAATTCTTGTCGGTTTAACGTTAACAAAAAATAATTTCTTATTATTACATTTATGCATAGGTTTTTAAAGTAAAAGCATAAGTTTATTTTCAATGTCACCTTTACATTACAATTTTTTGCACTATTATCCTAACTTACAAGCTTAAGAGTAATAGATAAACGCCGACTAATTTGATTTTAAACAAACTCGCTTTTTTCAGTCTAATTACCTTTTCTGCTTGGAAGGCTAATGATGACCTCAATAAATCAGAAAGTAATCGGAGCACCAGGAGAGAAGAGGCTTTGGTAGATATTCTGGTAATAAAAATATGGAATAATCAAGTAGGTCTGATATATCAATTATTAGATGCTTTAATCTGTTATAGTTACTATGTGGTGCAAATACGTCAAGATAACAAAAAAATCGAATTCCAAAATATTCACATGATCAAATCAAACACTAATTTCATGCCACATTAACTGTGAAAGCTGCCCAATAATATGGATGATGGAAAGGCTTCTCTTCGGGAGATTTTTTGGCCATTTCGAGATAGCGTTCCCATACTGTTCTATGAACTCCTTGCTCTCGCCTTTCCATTCTCTCAAACAGTAGCATTTTTCTATATAACCCACCACTTGGCTGTAAGTAAGATCTCTGACCAAGAGTTGAGCTTCATGCAATGCCAAGGGAATATCCATTCCGCTGACAACATGATTTGAGAAGAAACGCTGCATAAGTATGGTTGTAGAGATATCCAAAACCGACCAGAGACTGCTTATTACGCATGGAACACCCGCAAGCATAAAACCTGCAGGTAATCCAACGAACTCATCGGCACTGCCTATCATAACATCTGTAATACCTGCCTCACAGGCAGAAAGAGTAACTAACCTTGCTAAAGACATATCCACTACGTCATTCTGGAGATCTGCCAGGCTCAGGAGTCGTCCTCCAAACAAGTACAATCCAGAGTGTGGTGGATCGATCCAGTTATAGCTACCGTGGCTACCGTGGCAAGAGAAGTGGAGACATGTCCATTTAGGTATCTTGTCTAAGACTGTAGCTTTGGTACCAAATTCACCAATATCCCTTTGGGAAGAACTAAATAATTTGGATATAGTTTGGCCTTCGCATCCTGAAAGACTAGAGCAGGATCTTCCCCAGGATTTATGCCTGCATAGAAACCTTTTCCTTCAATGATCTCAGCTTTATTCTGCATTTCCCTAAGCAGCTGAATGGAAGGAGCATAGCTTACACAGTATCTTCGGCAGAGAGGCTGGCCGTCAGACAGAGGAACCACATGCAAAGGTAATAAAAATAGACCGCCAGATGGTAAAATAATTAATCTTTTAATTTGAGCTGGAAGCTTTTCCAGGAGTGGATAGAGAAGCTTGTTACCAATGCTGAATAAGACATTGTTTAAAGTCTTTTGCCAAGCTTGGAAGTAATATTCACGACTTTTATATTCTTCAAGAAGCTGATTCTCTATTTTGAATGTAAACTTATTCTGCTCAATAATATTATAAGTATTATAGACCTGACGATAAATGCTGGAAGCATTAAGGTAGCTCTGATAATCACCTACCCAGTCACCTGTTATAAATCCTCGCTCATCGGGCTCGAAAAGTAGACGGTTTAATTCCTCTGTTTTGAAGCCAGGTATGTCCACTGATTGTATGCCGTTTGATCCACTAACTACGAACCCTATACTACCTTTATCGGTTATGGAAAATGTCATCAGCACTGTTTCTTTGTCGCTATTGACAAGATATCTGAGACATCAAGTTCCTTGTAGAACTCTGGATTAGATCTCTGTATAACTTTTACTGCAGCATCTAACTCTTGCAGGACCTTTTGAACCTCTTTTTCTCATTGAGTATAATCTTCCTTACTATCAGATGGCTTTGTAGCAGTACTGTACTTTTTTGCAGCTTCTTCATACTGTTTTAATCCTTATTCAATAGGGATTGATGTCGTATCAAAGACTTTGCATTCCTTTCTACCGGAGAGAAAGTTGAGAACTCAAAATACCTGCAAAACTCACTTATTAGGCTGAAAGTTCTACAAAAAAGAGTAAGTAGAAAAGTTAAGGGTTCGAAAAATAGGGATAAAGCAAGACTACATCTGTCTAAACTCCATGAAAAAATAAGCAATCAGAGAAACGATTTCCAGCATAAAACTTCATTTAGAATAATTAGCGAGAACCAAGCTATTGCGCTGGAAACTTTGAATGTTAAAGGGATGCAAAAGAATCAGTGTTTAGCACAGGTTATAGGAGATTCTGCTTGGAGTAGTTTTGTAACAAAGTTGGAATATAAGGCTGAATGGTTAGGAAAAACTATTCTTCGAATAGGACAGTTTAAACAATCTTCTAAACTTTGTAATGTTTGCGGATTCCATAATTCGAATCTAACCTTGAAAGATAGAAAATGGATATGTACCGATTGCAAGACAAAGCATGATAGAGATATAAACGCAGCAATCAATATCAATAAATTCTCTCTTCAAGATCAAAATCTAATAGTTATATGAAACCTATGGAACGTTGGGAAGGGATTGGGGACTTGTGAACATAAGTTTAAGGGATGATCCATGGAGCTCCTTCCTAGCCTTCATCAGAAGGCAGGGAGAAGTAGTTCACCTCAGTTCTCTTCGCAAAAATCTTCTTGAGAGATAGAAATATTTCTTTGCTTTGCAGTGTATCTCTCTGGCTCTGTGTATTCGATGAGTTTTCCATCTTCAAGTACGGATACCGAGCCATGCCCACAGCAGATCAAGCATTTTTTACCCTTTCCTGTGAGCCTTTCATCGATTCCGGAGATAAGGGAATGAAGGGCATTTCGCTCTTCCCGAGCAAGCTTACTGTCAACATTTACAGAGGTCATAAGGTAATCAGCGAGCAAGTTATATTCCGTCCTATCAGAGCTCAAACTTTTAAAATTGATGACAGCATCCTCAGGGAAAATCAACCCCTCTTCAGGGCAAAGATAGAAAACTTCCCCATGCATATGCCCTCCCAATCCTGCAAGGGCTTCAAAGTTCAAATCTCCTATGTGAAACCGAGCAATTATAGAGAAAGCCCCTCGTTTTTCAATGTTTTCATCAGATGCTGAGATTTCAGGAAAAAGCACTACATTAGAAGGCGGAGTAAACTTGGAAAAAAGATTGATTATTTTCGTATAGACTTCTTCAAGAATACATCCCTGATTGCAGGATCCGTATGCTCTGCTTGTTTCCTGTGTAATCAAAAGAGTCTCATGATTAAGATAAGAAGGAGCGGAAAAAAAGCCTGCGGCTCCACAGTGATCTGCATCAGCATGGGTAATGTAAATCCTTTTGAGCCGGCTTAAATCCCCAAGCCTGTAGTGCTGGAGCATAGTCACAACGTCCTGGTAATAGACGCCATAACCTGTATCAATCATGATCCTTTCGGAAGGGGTATAGAAAAGGTAGATATTTCCCCCGCATGGAAGTTGAAAACAAAATAGTTCGACGTCATTTTTAATTAGTATTCGCTGCACATCAGCATAAAAGTTTTCCCCCGAAGTCCGGTTCAGGCAGTCCCCTATTTTCAGGATGTTTTCAAAGACCTCAACAGGATCTTTCCGAAGGTTTGAAAGTTCCTGTGCAATATGGTTAATATCGTGCAAAAACCTCATCAGAAATGCATCTTCAGCACTTCCAATAAAAGATCTAAGTTTTTGAGCCAGCCTGAGATAAAATACCGTGTCATCAAGTTTCTCACCGGTTGTGTCGTACTCGATAATCTCTAGCCTGTACCGTGATTTGAGCTGGTTTAGAAGGGAATCGATTAGGCTGGTATTTTCGATATTAAGACCTACAACAAGTCTTTCAGGATGCTGTCCCCGATCATCAAAATCAAGAAAAGTGATATTTGCCCCCGATGAAGTAATATAATTAAGGAAATCGAATAAGGCGCCAGAACAGTTCGGGAGATATACATAGAATTTTAGAAAAGCTACAGGCTGGAGGGAAATCTGGAGATAACCTATTTTTTCCAGTTCCTCACGGATTTTGCAATAAACCTGTGGAACGGCAGTCACTTCAAAAAAAACAGTATGTCTGTCGATCCTGCGGTCATATTGAATTCTATTAATATTTCCTTCGTACCGGCTTATTATCTCGGCTGCCCGGTGCAATGCTCCTGGTCTGTCAGGCATGCAGGCAATAAAAGAAAAATGTTCCATTCGATGTCCCCTGATCAAAAAGCCTTATTTCTGATAACTTAGAATAAATCCTGTTTTACCTTAAGCTTTCCTGTTGATGTCAAAGAAAAGAAACAGAAGTTTCATAGTTCAATCAGAATAGGCGAAGGCCCAAGATTTTTAAAAATTTCAGTGATCTCACCAATAGGGCTTTTTCTCCTGTAAAAAAGGTGAGAATTGCAGGTACAATCCGTACACCCAAAACCTGAAACGTATTCCCCTCCTATCCTGCTGGCAAGTACGCATTCAAGTCTTGTAGAGGTAATGGCATAAACTGTCGAAACCAGCTTGAAAGAAGGATTTAGGGGGAGATAATCTACATGCCATCTGGGATTTATGTCTTTGTTCCCAAAAAAGTTAATGTGCCTTTTTACTCTTTTCAGACCTCCCGACCCAAGGGCTGAACCAACGTATATATGAAAGCCTGAAGCGAATGAGAACTCACCTTTTTCCCCTACTTCAAATTTACAATCCTGGTTTTCAAATATAAGACAGTAAACCCCTTTTTCGGAAAAATCCATTTCAATACCTCATTTTATTATCTGAAATCTGAAAGTATTTTTCAAGCAAAGGTCTGACCATTTCCTCAAATTTTTCTTTTTCCTTAAGAGCCTCAGTCCAGGAAGCAGAAGGTTCCACTTCAAGAATTCCCTTTGCTCCATACTTTTTTTGTATTTGTTCAAGAGTCAGGTGTTCCACTGGTCGCCCAAGTGCATCCGCACAGGCAGTGCCAAAAAGGTATCCACGAAACTTTTCCTCGAAATCCACCGACGTATCCTGTATATTACCTGTGCTCATGGTTCCAATCCTCTCTTGTTCTTAATTCCTGCCTTAATCCTTTAACACGCATAAAAGAAAAGTCATCATATCAAAACAATCACATCGAGGCAATGAACCTGAACGATATAAAGAAAACCTTATTACATTAAAAGAGTTTAAAAAATTAGTCAAAAAAGTCAGAGGAAGAAAAACAGAAGACCTGCGTGCCTAATTAACTGGACCCATTTAATGTGGATTTCGATGAGGAGGATCTAAGTCCTGAGTTATTAAAGCAAGCAGAAGAAGAGACAGACAGAATACTTGCTGAGGGAGATCCAGTAGAATATATACTCACAACAATACAGAAAAAACATACGGGGGACGAGAAAACACAGGAAGCAATTGCAATATCAATTGCCTGCCAATCCTGTCTAAACACCGGGGGTTTGCAGATATCAGTAAATGGAGAAAGTGGGAGCGGAAAATCTCATGGTTTAAAAACGCATTTGCATCTGGTTCCAAAAAAATGGAAAAGAAAAACTAGCCTTTCTGCAAAAGCAGCCTATTTTAGGGACCTTGCTCCAGGCATGATTCTCTTTTCTGATGATAAAAACACTGACTCCGATTTCGAAGAAGTGATAAAAATGGCAACTACAAACTTTCAAAAAGAGCAGGATATTTTTCTTTTAGTGGTATGAGAAACTTGTCGTCTAATTTTGCATTATAAAGTGTTTTAACTTTTGAAAGTTGGTCAAGTGATAATCCGTAAGCTTCTCCAAGGAAAGCTACTTCAAGGTTAGCCTCCTCAAGATTAGCTTTCTCAAGATTAGCTTCTCTAAGGTAAGCGTCTTTAAGATTAGCTCCTACAAGGTTAGCTTTCTTAAGGTTAGCTTCTCTAAGGTTAGCCCCTTCAAAGTCAGCTCCTTTGAGGTTAGCTCTTTTAAGGTTAGTTCTTTTAAGGTTAGCTCTTTTAAGGTTAGCTCCTTCAAGGTTAGCTCCTTCAAGGTTAGCTCCTACAAGGTCAGTTTCTTCAAGGTTAGTTCCTACAAGATCAGCTCCTTCAAGGTCAGCTTCTTCAAGATTAGCTTTTTTAAAATCAATTCCTTCAAGGTTAGCTCCTTCAAAGTTAGCCCCGTCAAGATTAGCTTCTTCGAAATCCTCAAATTTCACATCAAGCACTTGTAGTTCCCTGATATTTCCTTCATTATCGTAACATGTCCAGCTCTGTCTATCATAAGGATAGCAAACTATTATGTGGCAGTTTCCTGTTTTTGAAAAAAATAGCAAATCAGCTTTTGAAGGTTTTCGATTTGGACCTGGGTGGCTGTGAATAGAGCCTGCAGCTTTGATGTTCGGCATCATAAAAAGGTTTAGAACTGTGTTTTGTTCACTGGATTCAGTACCCGGCAGTACAAGCACTTCAGTGATGATGCCATCATTTTCCTGCAGAAGTCCGGAAAACTCCTCCGGGGCCATGGACTTGCTGGTTTCGAGTATAAAATTGAGAGTATCACTAGCTATGCCCTTAATTTGCATAAAGGATTATTCTCCTGAATTTACATCATAAAGTGTTTTCATTTCAAAAAGTTGATCAAGTGATAAATTGCTAGTTCTTCGTGCTTCAATTACTTTCTGATTGATTAGGTTTCGAACCTATTTTTCAAGTGAAAAAAATGTAGAAATGAAAATCGAATATAAATACATTATCTATTTTTTAATAGTTATTTGTTTTATGGAGTTATAATTCTATTGTACGAATGTTTTTATGCTATGACTTTGCTTCAGTTTTGTTTCTTCCTGTGTACAAGGATTAATACCATTGAAGATGTTCTTTAAAATCGCACATAATCCCTAAAAGATCGGCATCACCACAACTACCCACACGTTGAATTCACCAACATCGATAGCATATGCGCCAATGCAGAAGAAAAAGATCCATAAAGCAATCAGTGTCTGGTAGTTATCTTGAGGACCAATCTATTTTGCCAGGCTTCAAGTTATATCATCTAGTGATTCTACAAATCTTTGTTTATTACATTTTACAGAAATGCCCTCATATTAAATATTAGTATATCAGATTGTGAACTAATAAGAATAGGCATTTGGAACTACAACAAATCGTAACTACTATTGTTTATTCATTTATTTTCCGTTGAATATTCAGAGAGTTCTGGTTTCAATAGCTGCTCTGCAATATCTGGTCCTCGGGGCTCGCCTGACGCAGCCATTTTTCCAGGAAATTTTCAGTTCAACGTTCTGAATGGCCTTGCAAATTTCATCCCCTTTCTTTGCACCCTCATAAAATATGCAAATTTTTTCACAACAAAGAAGGGGATTTTCTAAAATAGGAATTTCCTTTAACTTCAGCTATCTACAAACTCACGGCTGTATTATCATTTTTCATCTATTACATTAGGATGCTTATTTAGTTATAATAACCTCTGTTTAGCCATATATTCAGTTCAGATCATATCAATTTTTTACCTGCGCCCGGGCCGGGAGAACACTGAAAGACATCACTAATCTTGATTTCTATTAGATTCTTTGCAGGAAGTCCGGGTTTTGCTGCATGCACAATTTCCTTCATTTTTTCAAATTTCTCTCCAGCATTAATAATTTCCGCTTTACCTTTTATCTGGAAGCAGCCGCCTGTATCAGGACCCCATATATAGAATGCAACAACAGGATTTTCTTCAAGGTTTGCCAGCGATTTGATCATGAAATTATCTGCAATCCAGACTGTCTCATCATCTACGAGCCGGCAGAACCCTATCGGCACTACATTTGGAATTCCATCTTTTGAGGCAGTAGCCACAGGAAAGATCTTCACCATTGAGAAAGCATTCTTCATCTCTTCAGTTAATTTTACCATTGTATTCACCATTAAGATGGTTGCTGTATAAATTTATATATTTAAGCATTCGAATTTTGTACCTTATATTTTATTTATGTATTTTTATGACCTTTCAAGATAAAAAATACCCTAAAAACTGTTTTTTTAAGGGGGAAAGGATGATTTTGTGGTTTATGTATAATACTTAGGATATGGACAAAGAATACAAGAAAAAATCGGCTACAAAGAGATAAATATTGAGGACTTCGATAAACCTCTGATCTTCACGAATCATTTATATACAATTTATAAGCATAGAACAAAATTTACGGTACACCTAAATCCTCTTGAGACTTCGATAGACTGATTTATTTAGGACTGATGCGGTTTAACTGAGAAATCAGTAGCAACAAGTATTAATTTGTCTAATATATAAGCTAAAATAACAATTTTCATTGTTTTTAATTTTGGACTTATATCGCGTAAGTCCTGTTATTTGAAAATGTCACGAATTAAAACTATGGAGAAGCTATAAATGGAGGAAAATATAGCTGAAAATATATTCGAAAAATAATGCTTTTTGTAGGAGGATCAGTAAAAAATAAGGAAAGCAAAGGTCTTTGTTGATGGGATAGAAGAGTTAAGTTCTCCGATCTCAACCTCTCTTGCGGTTGCAGGTGTTTTGGGAATAATAATTGCAGATTTTGATTAGTGAATCCTAGTAATTTACAGGCAATTCTCCACCATAAACTGTATATCGGAATAAATAAAATAAAATAAAATCCGAAGAGTAAAAATTGCTTTCTCCAAATTTGGGAAATAAAATTAAAAACAATCAAAGGAAAAATAATTGATGAGAATGCAAGTTAAATATGTTACTACCTGTGACCTGAAAATAGATGCGCTGGATAATTTGGATGTAAGGACGTTTTGAAAAACCGTGCTATGAAGCAAAAGAAACTTCTGATTCACGGAGCATTCTAATGGTATCGAGGCCAGGTAACAACAGTAATCTAAGGAAAGACTCATTTTTTTGCTGTATTTTCCGAATTACTTCTAAAAAGAAATATTTATAATATGGGGCAATACCAAGGGTATAAGTACAATTCAGGCAAAAAAGCGATTGAATACCTATCCAAGCGGGGAAAATTTCTGGGAAATAGTCTCTTGTTATGGGAGGTCTTTATTGCTCTTTTAGCGAATTAAATGTTGATATGGCAGAGAATGGTACAGTAAGTGGAATTAGAAAAAGAGAGTAAAAGATTGAAAACCAGATTTACTGCAGGCCTACTCCTGCATTTTGAGGAACAAGATTATTATGGAAAACCAGGAAATTGCAGAGGAAATAAACAAAATTAAAGAAGAGAAAAATGCAATAATAATTTCACATTTTTACACACGGAGAGAAGTTCAGGACGTTTCAGATTTTGTTGCAGATTCTCTTTCACTCTGTGAGGCAGCATTGAACTCAAAAGCTGAAGTTATAGTTTTTGCAGGTGTACATTTCATGGCAGAGTCGGCATCAATCATTTCCCCTGAAAAACTAGTCCTTTTACCAGTTCCAGATGCCATATGCCCAATGGCGGATATGGTAACTGTGGAGTCTCTCAGATGTTTGAAAGAAAAAAATCCTGATGCAGCTGTTGTATGTTATGTTAATAGTTCAGCTGCAGTAAAAGCAGAATCTGATATATGCTGCACATCTGCAAATGCAATAAATGTGGTGAACTCTATTGAAAACCAGGAAATTATTTTTATCCCTGACAAAAACCTGGGAAAATTTGTATCCCTTCACACCAAAAAAAAAATACATCTTTGGCCCGGATTTTGTCACGTTCATGACAGCATTAGTGATCGGAATATAAAAGAATTAAAAAAAAGGTATTCTGATGCTGAATTCCTTGCACATCCTGAGTGTAGGCCTGAAGTCCTGAGCCTTGCAGATAATATTCTAAGTACCTCGGGGATTATAAAGGAAGCTGGGAAATCAGGTTCAAAAGAGTTTATAATCGGAACCGAAAAGGAAATTGTTCAGAACCTAAAAAGAAAATATCCGGATAAAAAATTCTATCCTGCATCTGAGAAGGCTCTTTGTTACAACATGAAAAAAATCACACTCGAATCCATTCTTAACAGCCTTCAGAATATGGAATTCGAGCTCCACGTCCCTAGCCATATAAGGATAAAAGCGAAAAAAGCGCTGGATAAGATGCTTGAAGTAAGTGGAAATTGAAGTCGAGAAGGGAGTGAAGGATCCTTTCATTGAATTTTACGCGAAATTTTTCCTGAATTTATAGGACAAAGCTTAAAACCACTAGGGATCCAGCCCAGTGGATGTAAGCGTCAACTTCAACACTGGTTCCGTATGCAAATTTCGGCCGCTTCTTTGCTAACCTGCCTATAGTAGATGCGAAATATCCCCACTCCATACTGTATATGCTTTCCAATACATTTTTTCATAGACTTTTTTGTGTCTTCAATAGCCTAATTGTTGTTTCTTGTTCCAATTTTAGAATGATCTCAAGAATGCTGACTTTTGGCTTGCTCTTAGCGATTCCATGGTGACCACGGGGAAGTGTTGTAACAAGCATAAGAAAATATGAATCAAGATTCTATACTTTAAATTTTATATATTTAGATAAAAGTAACCAAATTTATCGACATCTCAGAAGGTCATTTAGCATGCCATGTTCCATATTTATAGCTCGACGGTAGTTCACAATACAAAGGTTTTTGCAGGATAATCTTTAAGTATAAAATGCATATAAACTGATTAAAAATAAATAATTAATCAAAAATTGAATGTTTGGTCGAAGGAATTAGCTTGACAAAGAAGCAATTTACGGCACAAGAAGCAAAGGCAGTTGGGGATGAACTGGGAATAAAATGGGATAAGTTCGATGTTGACCAGTTCCGCAGGGGCATGGATGTAGAGTTGGAACACGGAACTAGAGACCCCTGTACAAACGTTACTAATGATGATCCTATAATGACAGGAAAAATCGCTTTGGCTCATTTGAATGAGTTTTCTGATTACTATGACAGGTTGGAAGAGATGGAGGAAGAAGCCGAGGAGTTCTGGGGAAAAAAATGAAATTCAAGCTTTATTGACTACGATATTCTCCCCATTACTACTATAATTACTTCTTTTATTTTATTTAATTTATATTAAACTGCGTTTTAGCAAGCGTTTCCCATTCAATAAAATAAAACCATTTCGTCCTTGTTCTTCCGTTAACAACGCGACATTCTCAAGTTAAGATACTTTTTGTTACTCTGAGAATCTGGTTGATGACGAAAATCCATTTCTTTTTTGGGGAATGAAGGTAACCACGCCTTTTTTTGGATAATGCTCCAAATCATAGCTCATCTGTAAAACGAGTCTGTTTTTGACACCTTGTCAGAGATGGTGCCCTCAACCACAGGGGATGTGATAAACATTTGAATGAAACAGCTTTATCAATAGCTATGGTTAGGTCACCTGTTACACAGTGTTTGTTCTACAATGAGCGAATTAAAAAGGACTGGATATCATTTTCTTACACTGTTTGCACTGAGAAAGGTTAAAAAATTATGTCAGGAATATATTTAGGTTGAATAAACAAACAGAGGGAACGAATAATCTCATAAAACACTTAACTTAGTCATGTCAGATAAAGTGATTTGGAGTATCGAATTAAGAAATATATGGCTCTTCGCTATTTCGAGTGTAATTTGAGATCACTTTCTAAATGCGACACAATATATTTTATATTTGGCAACTGTCATTTAGGGGAATCACGTTCATTATCGATGTTTATTTATTTGTAGAGTTCCTTTTTAACTGAAGAATTATTTTCAACTATAAAGTTGATTATACTTGATTTTGTACTTCATGTGCGTAATCTAATCAGTTCAAAGCTTATGCTATTGATTCCCGGTTCAATCGCGTAAGTCCTGATTAAATAAGAATATCATTTATTCTAAATTCGAGATTTATAATTAACCTTAGCCAAAGTAAATATATATGATCATTTTCATGATAATCCCAATAGAGACGGAATATGTAAAATTGATCATTGTACCAGCTAGAAAATATAGTGTGTTTTCACTTTTCATGTCTTCAGCTCTAACAATCGTTTTTGCGGTGAATATAATCGCTAAAGCTGTGTAAGCATCCAAGAGTATTAAGGTGGGTATAAGTAAATTTTCACATTTCCCAACTATAACACCCGTATCTCTAATTTTTGAATCAGCAGGGAGAACATCTTCTTGAACTTCGTTTTTTCTTTTTGTTGAAACATACGACAAAATGAACTTAAGGACATACCCACTCGTTAAAATCAGAAATAAATAACATATTGATATCAGCAAAACAACTTGCCAATAAGTATGTATATAGTCTGGAATATTTTCAAAGCCCATCAAAATCCCCTACGTTCAAGATGGAATCATTGTAGAGTTCCAGCACATGATTTAATTCCTCTTCCATTAAATTGATTTCTTCCCAGTTAATTTTTCTAAGAGAATCCGACACAGCTTGCTGGGTTATTGACAATTCATTTGCGACAAGAGCCTGTTTTTTATATACAGTGTAATTTTCTGTTATTTGGCTTCTTCTCGGTGTCCACCTAGCCTTATAAAATATTAAAAGATTTATCTGCCCTTTTAAAAGGGGGTCAATAATGGCGTTTCCTGTATCAATGTCAAATAAAAAACTCGATTTTTTCAACTTCATAATTCGATCTGCTGCTTTATGCATTGCTGGGCCATCCATTTTTTCTACATTCTTTGAATCCACTGCAGTATCAATATACCCATATACTACAGTGAAGCGAATCTTATGCGGAGAAATTGATTTCTGGATCATAGTGATTATTTTGTAAATGCTTGATATCTTCTTAAAGACTCCTTCAATTTCATCTATACCCTTTATTATTTTTAAATTCCCGTAGATATCTTTTTCAAAGTTTTGATTTATGAGCTTGCAAGCAGATTCCAGTTTATATTGAAATTCATCCCTATCTTTTATTTTTCTGGAATCTATAATATCACCTTGTACAACAAACAGTTTCTTTCCCATAATGATACAACGCCATCATTTTTTACTTATAATTAATAATACAAATAATTTACTTGTAATGAAATATACATGGTAATTTACTTGTAATAATTAATACAAGTTATTTTACTTGTTAATAATTAAACCAGTTAAATTATGTGTAATTAATAATACAATTTACTGCATATTTAATATTCTTAAACAAAACTCATATTTGTAGATTCTTTTCTTTCTTGATGGCTGCCTTTTATCCTTAACGTCACTATCCTGCACGGTTCCTTTAGTTAAATTCTCTAGCCAAGAAGACCTTTAAATTTATAAGTATGCTGAAAAATCGACTCATTTGATTTTCCATAGCCGGTTTATAGTCTGAAAATCGCAAAATATATATTGTTAAGCATGCAGGATATCTCGGGCTTAAAATGTTGGAACTTAAATTTGTACGTAACAACCCCGATATAGTTTCGAGGGCTCTTATTGATAGAAACATGGGCACAGAGCTTATAGATAGCCTCCTTAAGTATGATGTAGAATGGAGAGAATGTCTTGTCGAAGGTGATAAGCTAAAGCATAAGCGTAATGTGGTCACCCGTGAGATAGCAAATCTTAAGAAAGAAAATAAAGATGCCTTATCAAAGATAAACGAAATGCAAGGCATCAATGATCATATAAAAGTGATAGATGAAAAGATACGTGACTGTAAGTCAAAAATAAAAGAAATAATGCTTAGCATTCCCAATATCCCATCCTCTACGACTCCAATAGGCAAGGATGAGAACGATAATCCAGTTATAAGGGTTATTGGAGAGCCACGAAAATTTCTGTTCACTCCCAAGCCTCATTGGGAGATAGGAGAAACGCTGGATATACTTGACTTCGAGAGAGGAGCCAAGATAGCAGGCCAGGGCTTTACAGTTTATAAAGGCATGGGCGCAAAACTTGAAAGAGCGCTCATAAATTTCATGCTTGATGTACATACAAAGCACGGTTATCTAGAAGTTTTCCCACCTGTGCTCATTAACGAAAAAGCCATGACAGGCACAGGACAGTTACCAAAGTTCAAAGAAGACATGTACGCATGCTCTGACGGCTATTATCTTGCACCGACCGCAGAAGTTCCGGTAACTAATCTTTTCATGGATGAGTACATAGAAAAGTTGCCAGTATTTCTTACAGCCTATACCGCCTGCTTCAGACGTGAGGCAGGAAAACATGGTCAGGATACAAGAGGCATTGTCCGCCAGCACCAGTTCAACAAAGTTGAGCTAGTAAAGTTTGTAAAACCCGAAACTTCCTATGAAGAACTGGAGAAGCTCACTGTTGATGCAGAAGAGATTCTCAAACTCTTGAAGATACCATATCGTGTCGTAAGCCTTTGCACAGGAGACCTGGGATTCTCAGCAGCAAAGACTTATGATATCGAGGTATGGGTACCTGCGCAGAAAAAATACAGAGAGATATCCTCTTGCTCGAATTTCGAGAGCTTTCAGGCTAGAAGGGCGAATATTCGCTTCAGAACTCACGAAGGCCCGCAGTTCGTTCATACGCTTAACGGGTCAGGCCTAGCTGTAGGCAGGACCGTCGTTGCGATACTGGAGAACTTCCAACGTGAGGATGGCAGTGTAGAGATACCAGAGGTCCTTAGACCTTACATGGGCAAGAACGAAATAATAAGCAAAGAAATTTGAAACTGTAGAGGATTCCCTTTATCTCTAATTTTTTCTTTTTATTAGTTTAGATGATCCGTTTGATCTAAAATGTCAAAAAGTTGATCTTGTGAGCTGCGTGGGAAATACCTACAGCCCGATCGAATGTTTATTTGAAGGTACCGGGAAAATATAAATTATAATTAGATTTAATTTATTATATACTTTTAGGATATATAGTGCTAACTTGAACTAATTAGTATTAACATTATGTGGTCCTGATCTCATGAATTATAACAGATATGTTCCTTTGTTATCAGTGAATAAATGACTTAATCTCGCTTGTACAGTAGTTTTTAATTCACCCAATTTGGGGGAAATAACCCTACTCAAGAAAGTGGTTAAATTCTCCACAATCGGTCATTTTAGACTTAGAGCCCTACGTAAATTCTATGACGTTGTTACCACCTATAGAACAGGAAATGTTAGTATCTTGTCTTCATTTTCTGTGAATTTTAGGATATTTTGTAGAAGTATCTGATATTTTATTAGACAATGAAATCATCAGCTATTTTAAAGATATAGGCTTTGAAACTGGTAAATGATACTATTTGAGTTTATGCAATTGAGATTTATGTTCATCATTTACATCTTTTCGTTTGTTCTTAACCAAAATATTTTCCGTCAAGAGTGATGTAAATTGTCAAAAGTTTCATAGCAAGGAAAATCTTTAAAGAATACTATGAGATTAAAAAATATTAATGAGTTGATGAACTAATGCATGATGTGGTTACATTGGAATTGGGGAGATGGGACAACTTTCGAAGTATTTAAAAACTATTTTAAACTCAGGGAAACCATGAAGAAAAGAACATATAAGCAAATTTAAAGATTTGATTTTGAATAAATATTATGGGCAGAACGATGGCGCGAACATAATCAGTTGCAGCAAAGGGGTACGCCACCGAAGTTTAGATTGGTGCCCATGTTTGATTTTTGGTAGTCATACAGAATTTATTTTGGTGGATAATGGCTACAGACTTTAGAGTCTGATAATAAATAATAAGACTCTACTGTATATATAGGTGCCTATGAATAAAGTTGTTTGTCTTGCTCAGTTCTTAATAGTTTAATGCTATTATGTTCCAATTTTCCCTCAATAGTTCAAAAACTTCACCATCTCATTTCCCACAGATGCATACGCGAATCCCGTATATTTTCGCAAAATGAAAGTAGATTAAGAATCAATCTAACTTTCAATGAATAATCGTGGGTAAATAGGCAAGTAAAATCTACACTTATTTGCACCTCTAAATATCGAATTTCGGGGAATTTTGAGTTTATTGAGACAACTACTAATTAATTTGTTGTAACACTAGCCAAGGCTTGATGGAGAACAGAATGAAACAATGAGATCTATTCAGGTTTTGATATATGTGCATCTATACTTCACAGTCAAAAATAATTAACTATTGATACAGAGAATGAAAGCGAGTTTTATCAAATATATATTTCAAATAAATCCTATTCTAAATCCTGGAAAAAGAAAGAAAAGGCAACCAAAGTACAGAAAACAACGGACTAATTTTTCATTCTTAAAAAGGACCGAAAATGGAATAGATTGATGCAAACTTATTAAGTTTTCAGAATCTGTATAGCTAAGTATCTAAAATTAGAAGAAAAGTTACTTATCTAATTATATATTGGGCAATACTTATATTAAGATGATAACAAGCAAAAAAAATAAAAAACTTGACTGAATTATCTCCAGTAAATTTAAATTAATCTGAGATTTTATTATTATAGAAAAATTCTATAAACCCTAAATTTAGTCATATGATTATAATTCCTATCTGAATAACTCGTGAAAATCAGAGGCTTACATAAATCTTCTATAATAGGTCAAAAAATATTTGGGTCTTATAAATGATCTTTTGTGAGGTATAAAATGAAAAATAGATTGCTTCCAGTATATTCAGTTCTTATATTTCTGATTTTGGCATCGACAGTGGTTTCAGCCGTGAGATATACAAAAATTGGTAGTGGATCTGACCCTGCTGTCGATGCAAATAAAGTAGTTTGGACAAATAATGGCGTTATCCACATTTATGATCTGTCAACTAAAAAAGGAACCACAATTAGCTCTTTTGCAGCTTCTCATCCAGCTATCTATGGAAACAAATTGGTATGGCATGATGAAAGTACTGTAACGCCGAGACTTACTGTATATGATCTCAAGACTAAGGTTAGGTCTTACATTATAAAAGATGTAGACTCTAGCAGTATTCCTTCTATTTACGGCAATAAAATCGTGTGGAGTGCAAATTCCAATGTCTACATATGTGATATATCTGCATGCACACAGACTAAAATAGCAGCTGGAAGCAATCCTGATATTTATGGTAATAAGGTATCATATGACTCTGACTCTGCTGGATATACACCACAGATTTATGTATATGATATTAACACTAAAAAAGCAATAGATGTTAGTCAATATGGTGATAACGTAGCTTCACATATTTTTGGTAATAAAGTTATATGGTCAGATTTCTACACCAGGCTAGGCAATGTCCGTATGTACGATATTGCTACAAAACAACAGATAGAAGTCACAGCTGGTGATTCTATGACAGGCTATGATACTGGTGGTGCAACTAGCATAAATGGCAACGAGATTGTGTATTTAAAACACAATGACCTTTCTAATATGGAATTAGGTGATGTATATATCTACAATATAGCTACTGGAAATAGCAAACAGTTGTCATCTGGTAACACTGCAAAAACACCTGTTGTTTCAGACAATGTAATAGTGTGGCCAGATTCTGATAGTATCTGTATGTACATTACTGGAAGAGTAAAAGCTTAAAACAGTATTCTTGATATTGAGACTTCAGTGATGGTATCAGCTAAAAATGCAGTCACTATGAATTGTATCTTCACTAATGTTGGAAGATATACTGCTAGATCAAAAATAACAAACTTCGCAGGTAACCATACAATGAAAAAGACTGATATAATACCGTGAAGCAAATTAATGATTCTGTTACCGTAACATTTAGAGGCCTTTTAAAATTTTTTTGAAATATCAAAATTTAGCATTAATTCCACTGACAATTGACTGCAATTAACTAAAAATCCATAAAAAAATGAAAAGTCGAAAAACTCATCATGAAAACATTAGACCACAATGATTAATACGTTTATATTAGTTATAGTAAATAATTTGTGGTGATGAAGACTAGCTGTGTAAAAGAAAATTACACAGTTGTGTTAATTTATTGTTATCGAACTTATCCCAAAACACAAAGTTTGTTCTTTGAATTTCATCTTTTGAGTAAGCAATCGAGTTTCTGATCATGCCAGTAGTCCTGTAAAACCAAATCTATTGACAATAAGATGGATTTTAGGATCAGCTCATCGTATAAAATGGATCGTATCCGTGAGTTATTGATCAATTAAAAAAAAGCGACTTTTAAGAACCTTTAACAAAAATAATTTTTTTAATTTGATATCTGTGGATCTTATATTTATGTCTCATTAATCTTTGATGAATAAAGCCAATTTTTTGATTGTTTGAGTTGAAATATGATCGAATCTCAGGCGATTTGAGACTTTTTGAGAACTGCTGATCATAGAAACAAAGGAAAAAAAGAGAGAATTGAATAGAATGGCTGTAATTAAATCAGATAAAAAGAAAAGCTAGAATATATAGTAAAGAGAATTTTGATAAACCCTTGATTTCTAGCTGTTTGCTTATAAATCTTATATGAGCAACCAGCCCAAAATCGAAGGTTTCACGAAATCCTCTAAATTAATAAACTTTTCAGTTAAATGTCTACAATTCACTTATGATCCATTTCTGACACAATCTACAAAAGCAAAACTTTTACTTCTGTATTACTATTCTCATCTTTTATAGTGCAATTCAATTTGTGAGTAACACCAAATTATTGATCAAACGCAGCTATTTGGTCTTGAATTGTTTTTTCGCATAACGTGAAATATCTATTTCCTTCTTGATCTAAAATAACGGAGTGTACACAAAAGAACTTTTCTCGATTAATGGATGACAATCTTCAATTTGTGCACTTGCAACTTTCAGAAGCTGTATCGTATCTTCTTCACATTTGCATGGATGATCTTGAAGATAGGCTTCTTTTAATTTCGGCATTAATTCTAACGTGAGTTCGACCAATTTTTCGCCGGTCGCTGTCAAAAAAAATGATGGAGAATAGTCATTTTTACAGAATTTTCAGTACACTGCTATGTAATATAAAATAGACAGCAAAGAAATTTATTGAATTTTGCTAGCTTTCCTACTATTTTTGTATTTACTTGTGCGTTAATCGGTCAAATATCCTATATTCCTATAATTTATGGAACAATCAACTTTCAAACATATAGGCAAAATGAGATTCATGTGAATCAAGTTTAAAAAATCGTTAATTATCTCACTTTCCACATTTGATATCTTAATTTTCTTCATTTAATACAGAAATACATTTTAAACTAGTGGATTCAATCGTAAACTTTCCTACACCTCTTATTTTATTAATCTAATAATTTTAAAGTATTGGAACATCATTATAATGATTACTGTTCAGAAAAGAAGTTACTTGCCTTTTTACTAGCAGTACCGTTAAGTCTGGTTTTAATATTTGCATAGATCTATTTATTAAAACGAATAAAAAGGATGTCAAAAGGAGTTCAGACAAATGAAAAAGACACTTAGTGTTTTGCTAGTAATTTGTTTTATCATATCCATGACCGCTGTAGCAGTAAGTGCAGAAAACAGGAATGGTAAAGAAATAGCTATGAAAAAAGTAGTGGCTCTGAAGACCGACGATGGTAAAGATATAGCTATGGGAAAAGTAGTGTCTATGACGACCGACGATGATAAAGAAATAGCTATGGTAAAAGTAGCAGCTATGGAGACAGAAGGTGGTAAAGAAAAAGCTTTGGGAAAAGTATTGGCTATAAAGACCGACGACGGTAAAATAATAGCTATGAAAAAAGTAGTGGCTATAAAAACCGAAGATGGTAAAGTTATAGCTATGAAAAAAGTAGTGGCTATGAGGACCGACGATGGTAAACTTATAGCTATGAAAAAAGTGTGGCTATGAAGACCGAAGATGGTAAATAAAAATTTTAAAAATAAGAGCACATAATATTGCTGTATTGTTTGCAGTTCTTTTTGCAGTATCGTTGACATCAGTAGCAGCTGAAGCACACATATGCTGCGGCATGCAATGGATGAGCACGGCGGTTATTGGGGCCACGGCGGCTACCTGATCTGAATATAAAAATGTGCCACCTGGCAAATGGAATTTAAAAGATAAAAACCTTAAATAAAGAATAAGTTGAGAGTCTTACTGCTTATTTAATACGGAAGCTGAACTGTATAAAGAAGTCATCAGCTCATTACAACGCGAGGAAGACTCCTAACTTTATTAACTTGACATCGTTGAATTACTCCTTCTTGCAGAAGTTGCAATTTATTTCAGTCGAATCATTCATAGTTTGCTTCCAGATGGAAACCTTATCAGAGAACTAGTAACAAATAGCTGAGTCTATACTTGAAGGTACCTTTGTACCATGAAATAGAAATATGGAATGCAAATCATGGTATTCTATCGAAAATTCTGTAATATATTACTGTTCTTCATCATTTTCTTTCTTTAAAAAACAAGATTTCTCAGTTTAACCGATGCACAGTTTTTTTTGTATGAAAACCTATGTATTTTCTCGTTTTTCAGCCAAAATTATCGGATATTTTTACTTGATTGTGTAGCATATACATGGTTTTTATTAAAATATATGTAATGTTCAAAACCCAAAAATTTACTATATTTATCTTGCGAGGGATAAAAATAAATGAAAATTAAGTAACTATTCAACCTACAACTCGGGTTTATTTAATCTATTTAAAGTAACTCCGTTATAATACCGAGCTAATGAAATATGCGGTTAATTTCATTTACTTTGTTATACAAATGTATTGCTTCATCGTATTTACCTTGTTGAGAAAAAACGTCTCCTTTACTGGTACAAGCATGTTTATTCTGCTGGTTAATTTCAATTGCTTTGTCATAGGTTGTTATTGCTTCATCATGTCTATTTAAAATATCAAGAGCAAGTCCTCTTTCTATCCAGGCAGTTTCTTCCTGCGGTTTAATTCAAGTGCTTCGTCCTGGATTTTCACATCCTTTTCATACATGTTCTTTAAAAAATCACCGCCGGAGTTTGGAGCATTTGAAGATTGTGCTTCGCTTGCGATACTCACGAGGATTAAAAACGCTAGCACAGCGATTCCCGCAAGAGGTATGAATGTATGCCTTCTATTTACTGTATCATATCTTGCTTTTTTCATTCTTCAGCTTCAGGATGTTTGTTAAGATATAGAGCATGACGAAATTTAATACATAATCATAGCTTTATATATAAAAATATGCATCTATAAAACCGTTTGCATATTATTCTTTAAAGTCTATATAACAGTTGCAATCGCTTCAGCACCTGGAACTTTTATTTAGATCCCACCATCAAGAACTGTATTGAGTGTAGGTCCACATATGTTGAATGTCTTATTCATACCAACTTATCTTGTAGGTATAATATAATACCTGCGACGGTTTCAATCAATGTAAAGAAGCCCGATGACTCTGATGATAACCCAGTTAAAAATTATTTGAATTCTTTCGCCAACAAGCGAGAATACCTGATAGCTGCAGCAAACGACATTATTAATGTTTAAAGTAATCAAGTTCGGTAAGTAGATGTTATTTAAATTCAGTCGTGGCGAAGCTCAAATGGATTATATAAATATTTTAAAACAGAATACGGTCAAATGTATTAAAATTACGAAAATTCCAAAAGAAAACTTAACAGAACCCTAAAGACCTAAAATTTCGTTTTTCTTTGCTTCATATTCTTCCTTGGTAATTAGGCCATTATCACATAATTGTTTATATTTCCGTATTTTGTCCGGACCGTCGGAATTCGAATTTATAAGTGGTTGAGCATAATTTATGATAATATTCTCGATTTCCAATTTTGTTCTTTTGGCAAGATCAATGTCTTTATTATGAAATGAAACGATATTTTCGTCATTCTTTACTCCACTTCCCCAAAAAATGAGTCCTTTGTGCGTTCGATGTTTCCTGGATGTATAAACTGTATATAGCTCATCATAATCTCAGATTCTTCAGTTTTATTCCGGATATCTGGTTCAAATAAATTGTTTTGTCTACTTTGTGGAACCCAAAATGTAATTTCCCGTCGAATCCCGTACTTTTGATAATAACTTTATCCTGGTAAAGTTCGAGCTGATCATTCTGACCATTAGTACTCTTTAGCTCCATCAGCATATTTGTAGTTACGCCTTAGGTTGTTTGTTGTACACATGCACGTTGTTCTACGCCTATAGGCTGTTATGACTTTTCCGGTAATTAAGGGAATAAGCTCATCCCTATATTTTTCAATTCCAAGCCTGTCAAAAAGTTCTCCTAATCTTTCTCCATCAAGGCCTTCTTTTCTGTAATAATCAATCGTTTTTTCCAGAATTGAAAATAGCTGCTCCTCACTAATAAGTTCAATAATTTTTATTCCGTGCCTTGGTTTGCGCCCCATACTGCCTCCAACAAAAATCGTATATCCGATTTTTTCCGCTCTCAATACATCTTTTCGACAAGTTGCAATACAGGCTCCGCAAAGAACGCACTTTTCTCTGTCTATCCTGACTTTCTCTTCCGTGATTGTTATTGCTTCCATTTTACAAGCTTTTTCACCGTTCCCGCAGCCAATACAATTCTCTTCAAGAATTTCGGGTTTTGTCGCACCCATAATTACAAAATCATTATCTTGAGGTTTTACACAGACAGAAGGGCAGCCTGTGATTGCAATCTTGAGTTTCTTAGGGACAGGTTCTCCGAAATATTTCTCATCGACCTTGTAGGCCAGTCTCTGGCAGTCAATTAACCCATATTTACAGACACTGTTCCCATGACAGGCAACAATTGCCCTTACTTTTTTCCCGGAAGAACCTCCGAAAATTCCCTGCATTTCAAGCTCAGAACTCGCTTTTTCAGCATCTTCAAGTTTGACAAAAGGAATTTCAATCTGCTGTCGTGAAGTTAAATGGATGTAACCAGAGCCGTATTTCTCTGCAGCATCTGTAATTGCCCTTAATTTTTTGGCGTCCACCCTTCCACCCACAACTTTGAGCCGCATTGAAAACATGTTATCCTGTCTATGCGGCAGAAAACCTTTGTTTTTGAGTGAAGATTCATCAATTTTTTTCTCGGCCATATAAGATCAATTAACTGCAAAAGCATTAATAATTAATTCCCACAATAATTATGATTTATTCGGACTTTCTAATCAGATCCGGAGGAGCATGCATAATTTTTTTGTAAAAATAAGTAATCGTCATAGATCTGATGCAATCAATATCCTAAAACATTCGAGAATTAATGTTCACTTTGCTAAAGTGCAATCTTTCCATACACAAGTTTTAAAATAAAAAACTATGTGTAGAAATCTTTTAATTTGATTTTTAAATAAGTATCTAAACATTCATTAACCATATCGGCTATTGCCATTGATTATGGACTTCAGTGCGTAAATGTTTTTGCTTCATTTCCTCGAGGTTTTATCCGCTTTTGCATGTCATGGTCTGAATGGATAAAAGTAGCGCATGAATTATTCCCTTTTTTATTTTCAAGCCAAGGCAATTAAGTTGGCTTTGCAGCTTCTCTATATTTATTCTTCTCTGCAGTTATCAATAATTATTTTTATGAATGATAAGACTGTTGTACTGTCGGGTATGTAATAAGGTAAAACAAAAAATTTCCTGAAAGAAATTAGATCATACATTGTTTCTCTAGTTCAAAGTTAAAGACCATTCCATTGCTTTAAAACAAGCATTTTAAAAAAACGATTACTTCATCTTCATGTCGGCTTCGTGAAGATTTTGATTATATGGGCTCCAAAATTATACGAAAAGATTATTCAATCAATTAAGGAATCAATTTCATAAAGTCTGGCTCTAAACGATTGAAGAAGTTTGTATTCACCTTTAAGAGCAAAATCAGTAAGAGTTTTCATAAGTAAGAATTCTTTGTAAGAGATTCAAAATCTCCAATACTTAAATACTTAAATGTTTATAAAAATTTTCTCTGATATATTTCAACTTTGTCTCACTACTGCATGCAGAGTTTTTTTGGTATTAAAGTAAAGTATGATTTCCCACTTATTGTATTTATGCACAGCTTCTCAGTTGTTGATGGGCTGTTATCGCAAAAGTTTGAAGATCAAGAAACAGATGCATATGTATAATAACTACGTTAATTTTACTGTTAAGCGGTACTTTGCCTGAAAGAAAGTCTGTCTATAACAAAACTTTTGATGAGGTATTGGTTCCCATACATTAACTGGCCAAAGGTAATAGGAGAGCTCCCTACAGGTACCCGGTTGTAGCATTGTTTTGGATGTGTCAATTATAGAAATAGTTTTATGCTGCAGGTCCTCCTATAAATTGGCCTAAGGCAAAAGGCATGTTTCCTACATTTATCGTGGATGTAACAGTGTTTTTTGCGGTGTCAATTATAACGACCGTATTGTCCCCAGGGTTTGTCACATATGCCTTTGTTCCATCAGGGGTGATTGCAACTCCTACAGGATTAGATCCTAGGGGTACTGTTGCTGTAACGGTGTTAGTGGATGTATCAATTACAGATACACTGCCGCTTCCCTCATTAGCTACATATACCTTCGTTCCATCAGGTGTGACTGCAACTTCCCAAGGAGTGTTTCCTACATCTACCGTGGCTGTAACAGTGTTTGAAGCTGCATCAATTATAGATACGCTGCCGCTTTCTTGGTTCGTCACATATATCTTTGTTCCACTTGGTGTGACAGCAACTCCCTTCGCCCCTAGTCCCACATTCACAGTGCCTGTGACCGTGTTTGTAGCTGTGTCAATTACAGTGACATTGTTGCTATCGTAGATTGCCACATATGCCTTTGTTCCCATTGGGTTGACTGCAATTCCTTCAGGTTCACCTCTTACATTCACCGTGGTTGTAACCCTGTTGATTGCTGTGTTAATTACAGAGACATTGTTATCTCCTGAATTCGTAACATATACCTTTGTTCCATCCGGAGTTACTGCAATTCCCGCAGGACAGAATCCTACATTTATCGTCTCTGTGACCTTTTTTGTGGCAGTGTCAATTACAGATACAGTGTTGCTGCCCTCGTTCGCAACATATACTTTTGTTCCATCACGGGTGACCATAACTCCTTCAGGTGATGATCCTACATCCACAGTGGCAATAACAGTGCTAGTGGATGTGTCAATAACCGAGACATTGTTGCTACCGTCGTTCGTAATATATGCATATGGCGCCTTCGGCGATGAACTTTGTACAGGAGCTGCCGAAGCTACAGATAAAACGAAAATTGAAAAAAAGACCACTAGCAAAATAGCCAACTTCTTACTTTCGTTGCTAAATAACTGTTTCTCCATTTGTTTATTCCCCTAACTCTTGATAAATTTTGTTCAACTTTTAAAGCATCAATTGCATATCATTATTACATTATATGCATATACTATATTTATGCATATACTATAATATAAGTGGAAATATAACTAAGAAACAAATAATTTGAACGACAATTTTTGTCTATTTGATTTTTTCATAATATCTAATAGTTAGTAGACTTCTTATGTTCACTTTGACTCCATATTTATTCATAGTTTGCATGCGTATTTTTACATTTAGTACTTCTTCCATCTTCACATACTTAATATACTAGAATCTCGATTTATTATTATCCATTATAATAAAATTTTAATAACTATATGTTAACATAAGTATAAATCACCTGTATTTGTCCTCTTTTTAAGACAGTAAGTTTTTGTTTTCCTATCTTCTATAAAAATATTAAGTAATAAGACAATATTCTTTCGATTACATCCAGAAGAGGCAATTATTACTCTAGCAAGGAAAATTGCCATAATAGTGTTGCATCGGATTTCAAATAATGAGATTTATGAGATTAAAAAAGTTCGAAAATGGAGTAATTCATGAAAGAAAGATTGTTGAGACTGAGGCATACTCAGTTGATACGCGTATAAATATAATTCGTGGTATAATTACACTTGTGGTAATAAAGACCAGGAAGAGTAAGTGATAAAAATTACTTCATGTACTTTCATACCAAATTAAAATTATCAAATTTAGTACATTCGGATAGGTTTAAGGACATAAATTCAATAATTTTTATAATTTTTATCAGTTAATAAATACAAAATGGTTATGAGTTTATGAAGATTCAAATGCTTAAATCCTGGTTTTGTTTTTGGATTTAATCTTCACTTTTTTTTATATAGTCCGTCTTTCCAAGGAAACGATCAAGAGTGCTTGCATCAGTGAAAACATGCTCTCTTTCTCCTTTACTGTTAATATAGAGCCCTATAAGAACAATAAGTAGGCCTAGATATATCTTTGTCCCAACAATCATTGCTCCTATCAGTATCATTGTAGAAGCTGCAAGTCCCTTAAGGGCTCCTCTCCTGTATGAACGATAGCCTGTCCTTTTAAAGATCCGGACATCCCGAAGGGTCAAAAAGAGAACTACAAAATAGGCAAACATTGCAATTACTAAGTACATTCATCTCTCCGTCTTCATTTCCAATTCACACTTTATGTTCCTCTATTGAATTGATGGATAGGAGTTTTATATATTTTGATCCCGTGTCCAAATAATTTTTCAGGAAATCAGGGTAAATTGATAAGTATGTCACTGCAAGCAGATACAGAACTACGTAGGTTCTATAGTATATAGTATTATCAGTTCTGTTTTCTCTTGTGAGTTTTAAAGTCACAGATTATAGTATTATCAGTTCTGTTTTCTCTTGTGAGTTTTAAAGTCACAGATTAATAGTGGACAGAAGGGCTCTGTAGAAATCCTTAATTTAATGCGAATTATTTCTACTATTTTTTTACGTTATAGACTATCAGTTTAAGTTTTACTTCTTTGACTAGATTATGGAACTTTCTTGCTCTAAGTACTTCTCTAAACTTCCTTTTGACAACAGAGACATCGTCTCCGCCATATTTCTTTGATTGTATTTAATTTTATCAAAGATTAAGTACTTCTATCTTCTGTATTTTTCCCAAATTTTCTTTTTCTTTCTCTTTCTTTTTCTTTTTTTCTTAAATGTGTGATTGAATCTGATTTTATTTCTTCTCTAATTAGGGAATGGATTTTTTCGGAATTATATATTTTATCCATCACATAACATTGAGATTTTCTTATCCTATTTGATTGTCTTACCAGAGCATTTGTATGTTTAATTTCGTGACATGTTTTGTGACTAATTTCCCATACTAATGCTCCCTTTTTATCTAGGTCGACTGATCTTGAAGTTTTCAAGAAGCTCCTTTGTAGCTTCCCTGATCTGCTGGAATAATAATAACTTGTATAGGAACTTGTAAATACTGTTGCATCAATTGCCGTAATATATATCATTTCTCCATGTGAGCAAAACAACTTTAGAGTTTTGACAAAGGAAGATTAAAAATAGAAGAGGGAATTCTGGATACAAACTTTTGAAGGGTAGTAAAATAGGGAGTCTTATTAAGATCGAATTTTTATTTTCTATCGTTCAGTAGGTCAATAAGTTCTACAACATCAAGATATTTGTGCTGATATACCCCTTTTATGAAACTATAACAAGAAGTTGGTGTTGGGTACAAACATGTTTGGAATATTTGCAGGAATAAATGCTAATTGTGGAAGATTTAATAGTCTTAAGGCCGGTATCAACAAATTTAATGTACTCATTCGATTTCAATATTGTGTTTTCGGTCGTTTTTTGTGGGAAAATATAGAAATACTTTATAACACACTGTTTATAAAATAGTGGAATGAAGATATTTTTGGTCTCCCTACATTATTTGATTGATTTTATTTGTAGAATGCTCTTATGCTGAATCTGTAGTTGAGTTTCGTCTTCTCTGTATTTAACTTTTCAATCGCAGTAGTCTCTAAATTTGCTTAGAGAACCGCATTTTTACATAAATCCTAATCCTGGGCCTAATGCTGGAATTATCCCAAAGGAAAAAATGTTTATCAAGCCATTAATCATTATTACAAATGCAAGGCTCTGGGTTCTATAAAAGCAATAGCCAAGAAAACCCCCTACAAGGAAAGCAAATACTATTTCGAAGGGAGTACCGTAGCCAGAGTGCATTATTCCAAAAAGAAGGCTTGCTAGAAGGATTCCACCTGTCGTCCCTAAAAACTTTTCCAGCCTTTTTTGGAGGATTGCCCTGAAAATAAATTCCTCTATCAGACCTACTATAAATATCATTATGATTATGAATAAAAGTACATTTGCCGGAGAGATGTCCGGGATAAGGGCCCTGTTTCCAATTAACATATATTCTGCTTCCCCAAAAACCAGGCTTGCAAGGATGGCTAGAGGAACTTGGTTCAATATTTTATTGAGAGTATCTTTTTTTTTCTCAATTGCGATCTTCTGATGGCCGATAGCGATTACTAAAGGAATTGTCAGGGGCGCATAAATGAATACAAAAGAGTAAAGTTTAATCTCGGAAAAAATCGGCATCGAAAGGTTTACCAGGCGAAAAATTGGCAGAAGCAGAAAAGCCTGGTGAATTTCACGTACTTCCTGTTTTTTTGTAACTGCTGTAGAAAATGAAAGGATCAATAGAAGTAAGGTGTAAGCTATAGAAGCCTCAATTAACCTTCCTTCAAAAATCAACAGTTCGGAAAAAATGATCGTAATTATAGGGATACCTGCGTAGAACATCTTTTTCAAGAATCCGATCTTTTCTTCGGTTAAAATTTCAAAGGTTTTTACTAGTTCCGGCAAAGCGATTTTTCCTACTTCTATCTCAGAAAGCGAAGAGTCTGCTGATACCATTTTCAGGTCTCCTTAGTAACGTTAATCCAAAGATGCAAATTTCTGTAAGGCGTTTGTTTTTCGGTTTCATTAAACAGAAGAAATTCTAGCTTCATATTACTTCCTTTGAAGGGTGGGGTGAAAGTTACTGGTTCAATCCAGGACATATTATGTGCAAGGCTTATTTGTTTTTGGTCCTCTGGAAGAGGCAAAGATTTATTTTCAAGTCTCATTTCCATTGTATAATCTACTGGCCTGTATTCGTGATTTACTATTCCTATAATAACTGTCTTAGTTTTTCCAAGTACTAAATCTGTAGGATAGCTATCTGCTGTTTTATTAGCTCCAAGGATGTAAAACTCGGTAAAGTGCTCTCTCTCTTTTGGATTTCCGATTATATGGGCCAGACCGACAACAGAAGCAAGTGTGGAAAGGACCAGGAGAACTGCCAAAACTCTGTCAATTTTGGATTTGGGCTTTATCATAATCTCGGTTTTCATTCTCAGGAAAAAAGCTTTGAATGGAACTTCAAAAGCTTCTTCTTCAGGCAGCAAGCTTCTCCGATGGTATGCAATTGCGCACATTAGGAGTATGAAAACCGAAAGACTAGTCAGTAAAGTAATTTCCTGGATTCCCCATATAGTATAGTTCAGTACAAGTCCCATTATTGGGACTATTGCAATACTAAGTCCAAGGGAGATTACAGCTCTCTCAATTCCCTCTAGATCTTTTTTTGACGGGAAGATGGCTCCAGTCAGGGCATAACCTGGCAAGAAGAGCACTAGTAGAATGCCTAAATATGTGCGCAGGAAGCTTCCATTAAGCGTAGGCACAAGCACTAAGATATCAATAATAAGTACAAGACCTGCAACTAGGAGCAGATCCTTAGGAGTTTGTCTTCTTTCTGCCATTTTCACCACTAATAAAATTTTTTATAATCTATCTTCTTTGAATTTATACTTATTTACTTACTCCATTTATTTGATATCTTTTGTAGCTTTTCCGAATCATACTTATCGTTTCCGGTGTTCATGTTGCAAGAAAAGAGGGAGATATGCTTTTATATCGTATAAAAGATACATGTTATAGTATTTTCGATTTTGAAATTTCAATTTCGAGTTTGCTAAACTTATTCTATCAGGTTTTTATTTTATCTATATATTAGATATATAGGTGGTTATCATATGAAAAATTTTTTATATATTGGTATCTTCCCATCCTGAGTTATTTTTGGCATATTCCGAAATATTTTCAACTCCATCCTATAAATTTCAGGATAACCATAGAAAATTTTATTTTGTATTTCCCCTTTCCTGGAAGCATGAAAGTGTTGGTTACAGGGGGAGCAGGTTTTATAGGCTCCCATATAGCTGAGTATTATGCAGAAGCTGGGCATACTGTCAGAATCATAGATAACCTTGTCACGGGTTTTATCCGAAATATTATAAAGTCTAAAAATATAGAGTTTGTTCAGGGAGATATTTGTGATTATTTTTCAGCTGAAAAAGCAGTTTCGGGAATGGACTATGTTTTCCATGAAGCAGCTCTTGTATCCGTACCTCTAAGCTGTGAAAGACCTGCTGAGGCTTTCCGGGTCAACACTCTTGGAACACTCAATGTATTACAGGCCTGTGTCAAAGCTGAAGTTAATAAATTTGTAACTGCATCTTCGGCTGCTGTTTATGGGAACAACCCGATCCTTCCAAAAAGTGAAGATATGTACCCTGAGCCGACTTCTCCTTATGCTATTTCCAAACTCGACGGTGAGTACTTGGCAAGAATGTTTTATAAGGAACAGGGGCTTAGAACTACCTGCTTGCGGTACTTCAATGTTTATGGTCCTCGTCAAAACCCGAAATCTCAATATGCAGCTGTTATTCCTATTTTCCTGGAGAGGGCAAGTGCAGGAAAAGACCTTGTTATCTATGGGGATGGTTTTCAAAGTCGAGATTTTGTGCATGTCAGAGATGTGGTCAGGGCAAATGCTTTAGCACTTGAATATGGGGATGGGCAGGTCTTCAATGTGGCTTTGGGAAAAAGCGTGACCGTTCGTGAGCTTGCTGAAAATATTATAAAACTTACGGAATCTCCTAGCAGGATATTACACGTGGCTCCAAGGGCCGGTGATGTTCGGGATTCAAGGGCAGATGTTTCAAAAATTTCTGGCTGGTGGAAGGGGGAGATTGAATTGTATGAAGGGTTAAAAAGTCTCATTTAAATGGTTTATTCGAGCAGTTTAATTTGAGGATTAAAAAGAAGTGTCCTCCTTGACTAAGCAACTTTCTTAGCTGGGCAGCAGCTAACTCACGCAGCTTGGAAGTCAAGTTATTCTTTATTTTTGGAATGTTGTTTTGTACATAAAGTTAAGATTAATTCTCTGAACCCCTAAATTTCGTTCTGCATTTATATGTGATATATAGATGTCTCTTGAAATCAGAAGTTTATCGAATTATCTTAAAAAAACTTGATGTTTTTTACCTTTTAGAATCTTCTTTTCATGGATTATGTCCCTTTTTTTTCATTATGATCATGTACATAATGGAGGATCTAAGTAACCCTACTAAGAAGTTGATAACTTCAAATTTATTTGATTTTATTTTAGTTGAATACCCTGCAACTTGCTGCGGGGATGAGAACCTTTCTAAGAATCATATTAACCAACTTATTTATATTTCAAACACCTTATGTACTATTGAAAACTGGACTTTTGGATTTAAATCATTGCAGCTATAAAACGAAAATGAAATTTTTTGAATAATATGCACAAATAAATGAAAGCGCTTACTACAAAATGAAAGTACTTATCATATTACTTTTTTGAGGCAGTGTACCGAAAGTTCTGTAAAATATATTTGGTTCTCCATCCATTTCTTTTTCAACAAGAAATAGAATCCAGAATCAATAGTTTTGCTGATTGAGTTTTTGTCTTTATTGTTTTACTGACGCATAGGTTTTGTGGGAAAAAATTATTTATTCTTCCATTTTTCAGCCAAAATTATAGGACATTTTTACCTAATTGTGCAGAAAATAGTATTTTTTATTAAAACTTATGTTATGTTAGAAAGCCAAAAAGTTGCTATATTTATCTCGCGAAGGACAAAAATAAATGAAAATAAAGTAACAATTCGACCTACAAATCGGATTCTTTTAATCCATTTCAATAAATTCCTTTATTGTACCAAGCATCTGTCATTAAATTTATTTTATTTATATAAAGTATTTTATTGTGGCGAGCTTCTGAGTCCTGCGAAAGAATTTCAATTGCTTTGTCATCTATTTTTATTGCTTCATCTGATTTATTTAAATGATCTAGGTATGTCTTTTATTGTTCCCAGTATCTGAATATTTAGGATTAATTTCAATTGCTTTATCGTCTGTTTTTATTGCTTCATCAGACTTGTTTAAAACAAAAACATTGTTGATGCTAGAGTTTTGAACATCTGCAAATGGCGACGCGCCTGTGATACTCATTAGCATTAAAAGAGCCAGTGCATTGATTCCTAAGGCCGTTATGTGGATATACACTCTACTTGCTTTATCACATGTAGTTTTTTTCCATTTTAAGTTTCTTAATATGTTTTTAGAAATCTAATGATGAAAAATGACTACAAAAACACAAATGAATAATACTTCACTCATGAAAGTAAATTTTTCTAATAAAAAATTTTATTTATTAATTAAATAATTGTTACATTAATTTTAGTTATCAAAACTTTAAAAATTTTAATAATATCCTCAGGGAAACAAAATTTGAACTTGCAAAACAGTTACTCTAGAAAAAATTTTAACCTAAATTTCGATATAATCCCAAAAAAACTACAATGTAAAGTAGAACATAGCCATCTAAAAACAGTGATGCTTAGTTTTACCTACAAAAATTGTGTATGGAAAAGAGTAACTAAAAGGTTGTTAAATCCTTTGATTAAGACTCTTGATATGCAAGATAGAGCCTTGTCCTCAAAATCATATATTTTATGATTCTTGATACCCTAATATGGCATCTCATTTCCCTTTTTAGGAACATGTAAATATCAACCAATTTAGACAATTCAGCAGTAAATTATGCTCTACCTATAAGATGTTTAAACAGATTTTAGAGACTTTTTATTATTTTTTGGATTTTGATTAATTGCAGTAAAAGGCTGGTGAAATTAATAGTAAATTTCTATATTAATAAAAAATATTAGAAAGTATCTTATTTTATTAGCTTCAAGATAGTTTGGGAATAAATATGAGAAAAGAGCCTTATCAATTTCCGCAGGATGAATTCTTTTCAAGAGATGACTTTAACAGAATTAAAAAATTTTCTCATGGTAAAGAGACACCATTTTTGATTGTTGATCTGGAGGAGATAAAGAAAAGTTATGATTATTTGATTGAACACATGCCTTTCGCAAAAATTCATTATGCTGTAAAGGCAAACCCTATGGAAGAAGTTGTCCTTGCTCTGAAAAACAAAGGTTCCAATTTTGATGTAGCAACGGTTTATGAACTTAATCAACTGCTTAAGCTTGGAGTAGAACCTGAAAGAATGAGTTATGGCAATACGATAAAGAAAGAAAAAGATATAGCCTACGCATATAAAAAAGGAATGAGGCTTTTTGTTAGTGATTCAGAGAGCGATTTAAAAAAAATAGCTAAAAATGCTCCGGGTTCCAAAATCTTTTTTAGAATACTTACCGAAAGTGACGGCGCTGATTGGCCCCTTTCAAGGAAATTTGGCGCTCATCCTGATATTATATACAAGCTTATTCTGGAAACCGAAAAACTGGGGCTTGAGCCTTACGGACTTTCTTTCCATGTTGGCTCCCAGCAGAGAGATATTGGTCAATGGGATAATGCCATTTCCAAATGCAAGTATCTCTTTCAAGCAGTAGCTGAAAAAGGTATCCATCTCAAGATGATTAACCTTGGAGGAGGTTTTCCTGCAAAATATCAGGCAAAGACAAGTGACCTTGAAACCTATTTCAAAGAAATTCGCCGTTTTTTACTTGAAGACTTTGGAGATAAGCTCCCTGAGATCATTATTGAACCAGGGCGCTCTATGGTCGCCAACGCAGGTGTAATCGTAAGTGAAGTCGTAATGATCTCCAGGAAAGCCAGATTTAACCAGTATAAATGGGTTTATCTCGATATTGGCAAGTTTGGAGGCCTAATCGAAACTCTTGATGAGTGTATTAAATATCCTATTTTTTGCGATAAAAAAGGTTGTGCTGAAGAAGTGATCCTTGCAGGTCCAACATGCGACAGCATGGATATCCTTTACGAACATCATAAGTACTCTTTTCCACATACGATGAAAGAAGGCAACAAAGTATATATTTTTACAACCGGCGCATACACTCAAAGCTACAGTTCTGTAGGTTTTAATGGCTTCCCTCCACTCAGGTCTTATCTTATTTAAAAGATAGTAGGCCTTAAATATTTGAGTACAAAATCAATCGAAGTGACCCCTAAAACATCTAAAATATGAATTTTAAAAATAATGGATATAATGCTTGATTTTTTCATCAAGTGAGTAAGTCCTAAGTACAAAATAAAGATCAAAGTCAGCTGTATACCGTAAACTTCAATGTCATTATTAATAATCAAGCGAAAATAAGTAAAGAACATATCTAAATGGCTATTACAAAGTTAAATAACGAGAATATTTATCATCATGAAAGAAACAAAGGCACTCAAAGTTATCAAGTGTCAGGGCACGGACTTCGAGATCGGCCAGCAGTATGGAGAGATATGTAGAGCGGATTTCCATCGGAGCATCGAGTGGTTTCACGCGTTCAGCCAGAACTACCAGATAAGCAAGGAGCAGAGTCTTAATATCATCAATAAGTTTTTGCTTTGGTTGAGAACCTTGATCCTCAGGCAGTAGAGTTCATCAAGGGCATAGCTGCAGGTGTGAGTATAGATTTTAGGAGGCCTTGATGGTAAGGGCTTTATGGAGTTAAAGTTTTTTTATTCCGGCCAGGTAACTGGCTATGCACATCCTTTGCTGCTACCGGTAAGGCTGTCAAAAGTGGAAAAACCTTCATAGGGCAGAACTTCGACTTGTTCGATTATATTTCATTCGCCCTTCTCTGGATAAAGCGGGCTGAGGGAATAGAACAACTTTGCTTGGCTTATGGAGGTATCTTTGAGTGTGGGCTCAACTCTGCGGGTATCGGTATCGCTTCGATGCGAGCTTGCAACATCACAATTCTGGTCATAAGCTTAATATTTCTATTGGATGCTATCTCCCCAAGCTGTTGAGACAGCAGACTATTGGCGATGCCCTTGGTGTCCTCTGCCAAGCTTCTCGGAGTATACTATACTATAAATCTTGGCAGTTCCGGAGGAGACATCGTCGGATTTGAGAGCACATTCACGACTTGAATGTTATGCAGCCAAAAAGAGATATGTTGGTTCATTCCAATCACTATGTGACTGAAAGGTTCAAAAAGGGTGATTGGTGTGGTCAAAGTAATCCAGATTCTTATATCAGAGTCCAGCGAATTAGACGGTTGATGGAATTGAACTATGGCCAACTTACCCCAAAGTTAATGATGGAGATACTGGCTGATCACAATAATTATCCAAATTCGATATGTAGACATGTCGATGAAACTAAACCCCTTCCACAGGGTTCGACCCAAGCATCGGAATCATGATCCTTGCAGAGGAAACAATGTTTGTGGCTTGCGGTAATCCGTGTCAGTACGAATTTGTCGAATATAAGCTAGAAAGTATTTTCTAAGAGTAATCTTCAATCAATTATGTGGTGCGAACATACCTCGTGCTTGCAGCGAGGTTCACCACCACAACTTTGATTAGAAAGTTAAAATTAGTGAAGTACTGAGGCTTTATAAATATGAGTAGCGACTATTAACACAAAATTATATGAAGTTTTTATCTCATAAGAAGTTTCAAATATGAATATCTTTTGAGAAGTAGTTGCAGGCAAACATATACGTGAATTTTTCCTAGGCGAATGGTTTATTTTTTGTAGTAAATTAATCTCGGTTATCACGCTTTCGAGTGATATTTTATGAAATATCGAGCGTAGAAATATTAATTTAAAAATCGGATACAGATTTTCTTGTGAGAATTATATTCTCAAATTGATCGAGTTTATTTTTAAGTTTGACAGACCTGTTAATAAGCAGCTTTAGACCTTCATAATCGAGTGCACAAATTTCGCGCTGTCTGTTAGTATGAAATTTTTAGCGACTAAGTGTAAATATTTATATCTTAAAGATCTAACTTCTTAAAAATATTAGTTTCAAAATACGTTGAACATGCATAGTTTAATTATATTTATACTTAGTGATTGGATCTTGATTTTAGTCCTTATTGACATATATTTTTAGCTCGTAAGTGTAGCAAAAAAATTAATAAGTAGAAACTCCAATAAACTATCTGATTTACAAAAATAACATATTTTAGTCATAAGAAAATTTTGAGCCAGTTGTAATTTAAAAAGGCAGAAGAGGAAATCCGTTTGATAGTCAGAAAAAATATTTCGATTGATCAGTGCTACGTGGACAAATTAAAGCCCTTTCTTGAAAAAAATGACGGAAACCTAAGTGCGGCAATAAGGGATGCTATAGAAACTGCCTGTCTGACTTTGGCTGGGAAAACGGGTGAATATGGAGAAAAATCTTCAACTAAAGATTCACAGTATGCAGAATTTAGAAATAAGTTAATTGAAGAAAAAGAGTTTCTGCTTGTCCATCGCACCCTGCTTGAATGGCTTATTAAAAAAACTTCAGGCTTATTGATGGATGAATCTATAATATACGAACTAATTAATCCTTATAAAATTAAAAGAATTCCTGATATTGTCAATTATCTAAACTCGCTCAATGAGAAAATTGGCTGGAAAATTAAGTTTAATGTGGAATGTGATCAGGATCTCGAACCTGAAGCTGCAAACCTTACTCTCTCAAATGGGAATTCCTGTTTCCGGGAAGTAATGGCTCACAGCCTGGCTCTTTTTATGGCAAAACAGATGAAACTTGATGTCCAAGGATTATTCAGCAAATCCAACGTAACAAACGTGTACTTCAAGAGGTTTGAATTCCTTGATCATCAAAAAGTTCCTAAGGGTGTAGAGGACCATTTTGGGTCGATGGAAGGTACTTTCAGGGAAGTTCAGAAAAGACCAGATTTCTGGAAAAACCTCATCAAAGCATACAGGCAGCAGAACTACCAGCGGCTCAGCATAAACAGGAGGATTTTTGAAGCTTTTATCTCCGGAAATATCCCTTCTGTGGCTGAAATGACAAGAAATTTTGAATTAGCTGTAGGCAAGCCACCGGCCGCTTTCACCCTTGCCGAGAACATTAAAATTTTCAAAGAACTTTACCTTACAGATGGTATCGGAACTGAGATTGAAATTTGCACTGAAAAGGGGGGTGAATATGTAAAATTGATCCATGACTATTCAAATCGAAAAGTGTGTGAATATATTAAAATGTATTATCTAAATATTTTTAAGTCAATTGGTCATCCTTTTACAACCACTACCAATCCCCACATGATTGTGTTCGAATTCGGCGAGGGCTTTAGTCCGAACTCTATTTCTGAGTCTGAAATAATTGGTATTGAGTCCTAAGCTAATTGATTTACTGATCTTTCGAATCATATAAATACATTCATATATGAAGTTTCAGATCCTCCTTCATGAAGGATGTGATTTTGCTCTGGGATAGCCCTCTTCTTTTTGAAAAACTGTTTGTGGAATATGGGCTTAATTGCAGTCGTGCGCTTTCAACATCCCTTGGTACACCTTATCTTCCGGCTTGTAAATTTCTGATTTTGCCAACAGGTTTTGCAAATAAGCAATATACAAAAACAGGTATAGGGCTTGAGCATGGCAAACAATTCCTTGAAAAATTTGTGACAAAAGGAGGAACACTGCTGGTATTCAGTCCTCTAATTTCAGGATATGGGTATGCATGGCTTCCTTTTTCACTTAAGTATGTAATGGAAGAAAACTCATGCACTCCTCAGCCTTTGGGTGAACATTCTGCTCAAAAACTTGTGAAAAATATAGTGCTTCCTTTAGGATGTGACGGTTATTTTGCAGAAACGGATGCTGATGTAGTACTCAAGGATAACATTGGAAGGCCTATTATGGTCGTAAAAGAAATCGGAGACGGCATGATTGTTGCCACCACAATACATGAATTGCCTTCAGCTGAGTTTTTTGAGTGCAGGTTTGCATGTATGAAAAAGGGAAAAGGCTGAAAACAAAAAGATTCATTTTATCTAGAATAATATGTAACTGTGAGAACTGATCTAAAAATAGCATAAAGAGGACTGTAAGAGATAATCAAAGTAGAATATTTGCAAGAAATACTAAATTCTGGTATGAAAATTGTCCCTCGAAAATAAAACTACGTACATATTAATACAAGCAATTCTCTATTCAAAAATGTGATACCATAATGAAAAAAGAAAAGACCAGTGCAAATGCCGAATTCCAGGACTAACTATGAAGTCTGCAGATATTCTCAGGAACAACATAGATGCAGCAGAATAAAGCTCTTTGTCTTCGGTTATTTTCATTTGGTCTTAATGACCGCTTGATTTTCGGTCTCTACTATTTTTCTTCTTTATAACGTTTTCCGATCAGGTAATCTTTCTGAAGATCATCGCGATTCCGGCTGGATGACTGATTATCTATAATCCAATTAACAACATCTTGCTCATTATCGCCTCTTGTTCTAAGCCTTTCTAAAGGACTTTTCAAAATTCAGGTTTTTCAGTCCCAAACAGGGAGCAAGAGAATATCATGGTTTGATTATTTCATTTGGGTGTTTGGATTAATACTCATGGCACTTTAAAAAACATCTTAAAATTGGCTTAAAATAGTACGAAAAAATCTCCAGCCAGTAAGGAATAATTTCAGCAAGTTTGTCTCCAACTGACCGAAGCATTTGTTTTTCTTATTTAAGAATAAAATCATTAAGAGTTTTTCACGAGTAGAAATTATTGTTAGGAGAAAACTATCTAATACTCAAATGCATAGGAATTTATCGAAATTTTCCTAAAATATTGTTGAGTTAATATTTTGATAATTAGAGTCAAGTGCTAAAATTTCTTCGGTAATACAAATGCAGAGGTGAATTCCAGCAACAAGAAAGTACAAGGAAAATACAGACATCCATATTCCTTTAATTCCTTACTTTCGTATTTGCCGCATTTTAGGTATGTGGAAAAGCTTAGTAAAAAAGAATCTGTTGTATGGACGTAAGGTTATTTTGGAGTTACATCAGCAAAATAATACGAAAAAAATCCCAAATATAGAAAGCAAAAAATACCAATAGGTAATCCATTTAACTATTAAAAATTTGGAATAGTATATTTTGATCTGATTTGAGCTTTTTAAAAAAGGCTCCTTAGAAACGCTCCAAAACCTTCCATAAAATTCAGAGACTTTCCTGAAAATAGAAATTTTCTCATGAAAATAGAAGGTTGATCCATGATCCATACTCAGTAATTTTTTTGAGAAAAGTGAGGGTATTTAGTGAGGCTATAAGGTCTTTTAACTTCCTGCCTCCCAGTTTTCAATCAAGCATGGACTTTTGTGCCTACATTTTAACTTTCTAAAGAATAGTTTTTAGGAATATTCCTAAGGTTCTCATAAACTTCATTGAGTTTGTTGAAAAGATGAGTTTTCTCATGAGGACAGAAGGATGATCCATGTCTCCATATTCATTGATGATTTTAAGGATAGGGTAGGTGTTTAGCGAGCCTACAAGGTCATTTAACTGCTTGTCTTCTAACTTTCCCATATAATCATGGATTTTTAGACCTATATCAAATTCTCTTCCGAGGTATTTTCGCCATACCTGATCATATTCGGAAAGTCTCTGTGCAGATGTGTCCCCTTCAAGGGCGGCGTCTGCTGCAACTTTTCCGGCTATTTTTGCCGCAAAAGCACCTGTATAAATACCACCAGCTGATATTGGTTTAACCTGCCCTGCTGCATCACCTACTAGCAAAATACCATCAGAAACAGTTCTTTTAGGAGGATCTATTGGGATTCCTCCCACTACAAAATCAAGCATACCTCCTGAGTACTTGGCTTTTACGTGGGAGTTTGATCGAAGGAATTTTTCAAGATAAGACAGAGGATAACTCTTTTCACGAACATTTTTGCAAGCAAAGCTCGGTTCAAAGGCAAGCCCAATTCTTGAAATTTTTTCGTCAATTGGTACTGTCCAGGCAAAAAAACCAGGAGCATATGAGCCTAAAAACATTTCAACGAAATCAATATTTTTGGATTTATATGGAACTTCGATCTGAATTCCGGAAAGCATGCGAGTAGGTCTTTCAAGTCCTGCATAACTGGCTATACGGCTTTTAACTCCATCAGCTCCTATAACTACTGATGCAGATATTGTTTCAGGCTTGCCATTTTTGAGTATCATGAGTTTTATTGGAGTCGGACTTATTTTTCGTTCAATTTTATCTTTTGGAGCCGTTCTCGCAAGCCCTACAGCCCTTGTCCTCAGGGAAAGTGCCACACCTTCTTCTACAGCCATTACTGCAAGCTTCCTGTCAAAATTCTTCCTCGAGATCACGTATGCCTTGGTCTGCTTACCATCGATTGGAAGGCACTGCCCATCAGGGGCGTATACAAAAGCCCCGCGGACGGAGTTGAATACAAAGTCCTCAGATGGCTTGAGTTCGCATTCTGCCACGGCTCTCGTGCTCAAAAGTCCGGTACAGCTTACAGGAGATCCTATCGAAGGATGCTCTTCAAGAAGGAGGACCTTTGCTCCATTCAAAGCTGCATAGCGAGCAGCTGTTGATCCCACAGGACCGGCTCCAACGACAACAACATCATAATTCATGCCTCATAACCCTCGAGAATAAATTCTTGCATTAGCAGGAAGCTTGATATATTTTAAGCTCATGATTGTGATTAAAATGACAAAAAAATTCCATAAATATTATAGATGGATTGCTTTTTAAGTGGACCTTCGTTTATTTTAATGATTTCGAATAATTTTTGATCCTTTATATCACGTGAAATTTAACGTTAGATTTTTAGATCCAAGCATTTCTTTATAATATTTTCACGCTTTCATAAACTTCTTTCATACTCACAATACTTTCACAATCTCATGATATTGATAAATGTATCCATCGTGAGACTGAGGGAGAAAACTGAACGATCTTAATAATTAATCACACTTTTTGCAGATGTACACAAGAATTCTAACTATTTTCTAATATGAAGGTAGCTTAAAAATTAATCTAATTTTAAATGAATAATAGTGGGCAAATAGGCAAACGAATTATACAGATGTGTACATCTATGGAATGTCGAATTAATAATTTTTCCAAATAACAGGCCAGAGTTTACATGCAGCAGAAAAATGAAAAATTTTGGGATTCGGGACCGAATAAACAAAAAAGAAACAAACCGAAAGGGAAAATATATAATAAGCAGGAAAAAAAAGATTTTCATGCAAATGAAAACATTACTGTAGATAAATCCCGAGGTTTTAGTGAGAAGGATTCTACCAGAAAGAGATCAAGCTCTAAAAAAAGTCTGAATTCGAATTTTCCGAAAAAACAAAATTTCCAACTTTTCGAGTATGAAGATAACCATATTTTCTGGTGTAGAAAATGCAACTTGCCATTGATTGGGAAAGAGTGCGGAAGATGTGGAAACAATGGAGAAATTAACCATCTCTCACAACCTGCAGATGTCCGTTTCTGTTCACCTTATGAGCGAGAAATTATTAACAGGCAGCTTTTCTCAACTTTTGGTTGCAATCCTCTCGGAGATAGGTTAATACTTCTTAATAAAATTCCTGGTGAAGATAAAACGGATGAAGTACTCGTTGATGGTTTCATTTTTGGAATTCTCCGTTTTGAGATTTCCAAAGAGAGCTACAGTTTCGAACCTTCCCTTCAGGGAGCAAAAATTCTCCTGATATACGCTGAAAACAGGAAAGTTGAACTCAAGAAAAATAACAGGCATTTTAATGGAAAAAAAGTTACAACAGAGCTTGTTGAATCCTTTATGGATACTATAAAGAAAGGGGATTTCGTCCTTGTGACTGCAGGCAACCTGACGGGATATGGAGTTTCTTATATTAATGGGGAAGATTTTTCAAAGTTGAAAAACCTGGCTGAAAATGAAGTTCACAATAAATCTAGATCCTCAATAGATGCTGGAGCAAAAGTCCTCAGGATCAGGAGAATTGATAGTAGCATAGCATCCCTTCATCCAGAAACTCCGGACCTCAGTGTATGCATAGAGGCCAATAAAAGGCATCTGCAGATTCTTGGCAAGAACGCAATCAATACAATTCGTGGGATAGTTTCCAGAAACGAAAACATCAGTCTTCCTGTTTATGTCTCCTTCAGCGGTGGAAAAGACAGCCTTGTAAGTATGGATCTAGCCCGAGCTTCTCTCAAACAGAGGGAACTCAAGGCTTTCTTTCTTAATACCGGAATCGAGTTTCCTGAAACTGTCGAATTTGTTCGAATTTCTTGCCAGCAGATGAAAATTCCACTTGAAGAAATTAATGCAGGTTCTGCTTTCTGGGACCAGATTGGAAAATTCGGGCCACCTGCTAAAGATTTCCGATGGTGCTGCAAAGTATGTAAACTAGCATCTGCAGGGAACCTGGATGCAGGGAAAGGTATCAGTCTTTTTCCTGATAGAAGAGCAGATAATGGCGTTGCTTATCTGACAATCGATGGTAAGAGGAAACATGAATCCTTTTCAAGGGCAAGGGTTATGGCTAGTGAGACAAATCCCTTTGTACCTTCTCAGCTCAATATTTTCCCCATAAGAAACTGGAAAGCGCTCGAAGTCTGGCTCTACATTTACTGGAGAGGACTCTCATACAATCCTCTCTATGATCTTGGTTTCGAAAGAATAGGATGCTGGCTTTGCCCGTCTGCCCTTGCTGCCGAATACTCCAGAGTAAAAGAGCTACACCCTGAAATGCATAAGAAATGGAATTTTTACCTGCTGGAGTGGGCAAAAACAAGAGGACTTTCGGAAAAGTTCATAGAATATGGGTTCTGGCGCTGGAAGGAGTTGCCTCCGAAAATACGCCGACTGGCAGAAGAACTTGGGATTTCTACTCTTGCTAAAGAAAATTTCAAAAATTTTGAGATTGAAGTCGTGGGAGGAATTTCCCCCTGCAGGGCTGGAGGTTTCTCAATAGAAGCAGGAGTAAGAGGTATCAGTGAAAAAGAAATTGCAGATTGCATAAATGTACTTGGAAATACGGTTTATGTGGAAGAAATGGGTATTCTGCTTGTCAAAAATGGTACAGGGACTATAAAGTTTTTTTCAAGTGGAAATCTGTTTGTAAGCTCTGAAACAAAAGAAAAAGCTATTAGCCTTTTTAAGGATGTCACAAAACAATTAATAAGATTTACCCACTGTACAAACTGCGGAATTTGTATAAAAGTATGCCCTGTCGGGGCAGTTTTTCTAAATGAACGAAAATTATATGTAAACGAAAAGTGTATCAAATGTGGGAAATGCGCAGAATCCTGCGTAGCGACTAAATATTTTGATAAGTTTATCCCTAACATATATCAAAAATTAAAAGTTTGAATTATCAAAGTTTGGATTTGCCTTATTTTTTCAATTTTATGGTGTTTTTAATGTAGATAATTTCGATAAACCCCTAGATTTTGTCATATGCTTATAAATTGCATATAAATAACTCGTAAAAATTGGGGGTTTATCGAAATTATCTATATTTCGATGCTAAGTTTCCATAAATTTCTGTATAAATTGGATTCAAACTCGTTATAATATATTTGTCTAAATATAAATGAAAAATAAAATGGAGTCTAAATCCTGACCGAGTCGCTCGATAAATGGTAGCTTTTGGGAAATCATAATAGCCTTGTAGATAACAGTACTTTTTTGAGTCTTCCATTAAATCATACTACCTCTAACGATCTGAATCTTACTCAGCCTAATTTTACTTCTATTGCCAAGACTTTCCATCTAAAATCTAAAAGGCTTAAATAACTCTATACATTTGTTTTCAGCTTCTTTATTTTTCGTTCTTATAGTATTCATTGAGGATAGGAATTGTTAAAATACTTAGCTAGATCTCCGGGTTATGGGACTTTTTAATTCGCTACTTCAGCTCGGGCATGAAAGTACGGCAATTTTCTTTTTAGTTCCTCTCTTTGTTATTTATGGTACTCCTGAATTAATCCTAAGGTTCTACCTTTGTCTCATGAGTTCTAGTGTTCATCCTTACGTTACTCATACTTGCTTTTCTTATAGTAACTTTTGTTAGAGAATTACATGTTTTTTTTGGAGCTCGTATTTTCCTAAGATCTCTGGCTACAGTTTAAAGGGTTCATCAGAAATACATCCATCCTGACTGTTAGAGTTTGACTTGGAATTCAATAATCTGAGATACTTTTTCAAGGCTGAATCCGAAAATTAATTTCCAGAAATCAAAAAAATGAACTGAATAAGTCAGAAAATTGAAAAAAGCTCTGAGGATAAAATAAGAGATAGCAGTCGAAAGGGATTACTTTATATTGTTGCAGGATGTTAGAATTCTCGTATATTCTTATTATTTATTTAATCAAAATCTACTGACAGATGCAGATAGCAGACGATTATAAAATAATTCAATTTATTCGATTCGAAATCGAAGTTAATTCAAAAGCATATTCCAGTTTTTCATAGAACACGGTGATAGAATGCAGTTATTGTTAATTCATTCTAATTATATCGAATACGAAATCAAAAAACAAACTACAGTAGCTGAAAAAATTGAAGAGTCCTTAAAGTCTGGCAGGCTTGAAGAAGCACTTGCGGCTTTTACAGCTGTGGAGAGCATAGATGAAGTAAATCCTCAGGAATCTATAGATAAAGCTGTTTTCGAAATCGAAAAGGTGGTGGCCCAGGTCAAAACCAATCGCATAATGCTCTATCCTTACGCACACTTAAGTTCTGATCTTTCCTCACCGAAAATCGCAGTGCAGGTATTAAAAGGAATAGAAGCGTCCCTCTTAGGTAAATATGAGGTAAAACGTGCTCCTTTTGGATGGTATAAAGCCTTTACAGTAAGCTGTAAAGGGCATCCTCTTTCCGAACTTTCCAGAAGCATTCGCCCTGTAGGAGTGGCAAAGGCAGCAGTTAAAGCTGAAGCGGCCGGAGAAAAAGACGAAGTTGTTTCCGAGGCACTGAAAGCTGAAAGTACTGCTAGATCTTACTGGTGCATTCTGACTCCTGATGGGAAACTTCATGAAGTTGAAAGTTTTGACCTGACCCCTTATACTAAACTTCAGCAGTTGGTAAACTATGAAATTTCCAAGAACAGAGCTGTTGAGAGGGCTCCTCCACATGTAGAGCTTATGCGGAGGCTTGAACTTGCAGATTATGAGCCAGGGTCAGATTCCGGAAACATGCGCTATTACCCAAAAGGGAGGCTTATAAAGTCCCTTCTTGAAAATTACGTACTTGATGTGGCAACAGAATTCGGGGCAATGGAAGTTGAAACCCCCCTCATGTACGACATGAACCATCCTACTCTGAAGAAATATCTAGATAGATTCCCTGCAAGGCAATATTCGATCGAGTCTGATAAGCGGCAAATGTTCCTACGTTTTGCAGCCTGTTTTGGGCAATTCTTGATGAACCATGACATGACTATTTCTTATAAGAATCTGCCTCTGAAGATGATAGAAATGACCCGCTATAGTTTTAGGAAGGAACAGCGAGGAGAACTGGTGGGTTTGAGAAGACTTCGGGCTTTTACCATGCCTGATATGCACACTCTCTGTGAGGATATGACCCAGGCTGTGGATCAGTTTAAGAAGCAATATGATTTATGCATCAATGTGCTTGAAAATATAGGAATTTGCGTTAATGATTATGAGGTTGCCATCCGCTTTACCAGGGACTTTTACGAATCGAATAAAGAGCTTGTAGTCAGCATGGCAAAAACCGTTGACAAACCCGTGCTTGTTGAAATGTGGGATACCCGATTCTTCTATTTTGTACTTAAGTTTGAGTTTAATTTTGTAGACGCTTTGGCCAAGGCAAGCGCCCTTTCTACTGTTCAAATAGATGTGGAAAACGCTGAAAGGTATGACATTTCTTATGTGAAGGCTGAGGGTAAATTGGTAAATCCGACAATTCTTCACTGCTCGCCGAGCGGGGCAATTGAGCGTTGTATTTATGCTCTTCTTGAAAAAGCTGCAATGGAAGCTGATGAAGGAAAAGTTCCCATGCTCCCTGTCTGGCTTTCTCCAACCCAGGTTCGAATAGTGCCGATTTCGGAAAAGCATCTATCTTTTGCCGAAGAAGTTTTTAAAAAGCTTGACTGTAGGGTTGATATTGATGACCGTGACATATCCATCGGGAAAAAGGTAAGGGAGGCAAGCAGGGAATGGATACCTTATTTAGTGGTAGTTGGCGATAAAGAAATTGAGGAAGGTACTATTAACGTTACCATTAGAGCCAAATCCGAGCATGATAATCTAAAAAAAGTGCAGATAACTCCTGAAAAACTTAAAGAGTTGGTTAGAGAAGAAATAAATAGTAAACCTTATAGGAAACTGCCACTTGCAAAGTATCTTTCTGCAAGACCAAAGTTCTTCTAAATTTAGTATAGCGTTTATTAGAGAAAGTTAGTGTATCTAACGAAAAAGATTTCGCATTAACTATGCTAGGTTTAATTCACCTTATGTTGTGAAGCTCAATACTAGAAAGATCAGCTGGATCATCGCTCAAAAGAAGAATGTAGAATAGACTTCCAATACAGCTGATTTCAGCAGATCTTGAAGGAATATTGTGATGCCTATCAGGAATTTCTTATTGGCGCGAATCTTGGTTTGCCAAAAAAAAGTTTTTTGATACTTGCTCTTTTTTAAGAATTATTCAGTGACTCATGAACAAGACTGAAATAAAATTGCATGCAGTCACTCAACTCTAATGTATGGGTATGCTTCAGGCCACATGCTAGGTTTCTCCTCTATCTTCGAGTCTGCTTTCAGCAAATATCCCTAATTTGCAAGATTAAGACTTTGCTTTTTGCTTCCTCTGCGATTCCTGAATATAGCGTCGTTATTCCAATTTAAGACCCTGCAGTAATCTGTGGGGATGGAAACTTCACCGAAAACCATTATTAACTGAGTGGGTTATATTCTTCAGGTACATTTGTGCTATAAAATGGTACTACTTCATGTAAATTATTGTGCGATAAAATAAGATATCTCATGGTTTTTTTTGTATGAAGTATTGTAATAATTTTTTTAAGCAATGGATCATCAACTATTTAAAATATATCTACTTTGAAATGGGTAAAAGTTACTGTTTTGAGTTTGATGGAATAGGTACTGATGTTAATCATATAAATTTTTGCGTTGACGCCGAATAAAATATTCTCCTTTAAAATGATGTAGATTATGAAAAGGATCACAGCAAGAAAAGTCTTTAAAAAATATTATAATATTAAAGAACAGTTATAAGTTAGTGAACTGTAGTTTGATGGAAGTTACATTGGAAATGTTGATGATGGTACAACTTTCAATGCAACTAAAAACGGTGTTGAAAATCAGGGGAATTCGGCAGAAAACGAATCTCATGAGCAAATGAAAATATTTAATTTTGAATAATTACTTTATATCCAAAGCGGTGAAGCGAATATATCGTTGCTGCAGGAGGTCTGCTCGCGCCAAAGCACCTTGAATTTTTTTCCTCTAGCTATCCAATTGATAATTAATTCTGAATATTGTTGGGAAGTTCTCTGGAAATGTTAAAGCCAATTAAATTATTCAAAAATCTTATATAGCAAGTTATATCCTGATGAAATTTTAGAAAGTCAGGTTTTAAACAGAAAAGCTTGCATTATTCATTATATCGCTTATATATGCTCTAATAAAGAGTCGCAAAAAATATTAAACAGCAGTGCATTTTGGACTTGATGACATTCAAAGGGCATGCCTGTGCATTCGGAGCAGGAACTATAATAAACGCTATAGCTACCTGGAAAGGTGCAGCATTCGGGATAGATTTGAAAACATTTGCAGAGGTTAAACTTTCTGAAAGGGAAATCGGGATTTCAGGATCTATTGAAGAGATACCTGAGGGAGATGCTCGCCTCATAGAACTCTGCGTTGAGCTGGTTCTCGAAAAGTTTGGGCTTGAGTTAGGTGGTACGGTAAGAACAAGAAGTGAAGTCCCCCTTGCAGGCGGGCTCAAGAGTAGTAGTGCCGCAGCAAACGCTGCCATCCTTGCAACTTTACGCGCCATTGGCAAGACTCTACCTCCTCTTGAGATTGTGAAACTTGGGGTAAGAGCCGCAAGAGACGCAGGAGTTACAGTAACAGGAGCCTTTGATGATGCATGTGCTTCTTTCCTTGGAGGAATTGTGGTAACTGACAACCGAAAAATGGAGCTAATCAGACGCGAGGAAATCGAATCTAAGGTTTTTATATTTGCACCTAACAGGAAGACTTTCAGTGTAGATACTGATATCAAACGCTCCCAATTGATCGCTCCGTATGTAGAAGTTGCATACGATCTTGCCCTGAAAGGTGACTACGAACGAGCCATGACACTTAATGGTTTCCTTTACTGTGGAGCTCTTGGTTTTGATATAGAATACATGCTAAAAGCTCTCGAATGTGGTGTGAAAGGAGTGAGCCTATCTGGAACCGGTCCTTCATATGTAGCACTTGTGAAGAATGAGCAGGCAAAAGAGCTGAAATCTGCATGGGAAAGCTGTGGAATGGAAGGAAGGATCATAGAAACCACTATAAATAACAGGGCTGCAATATCTTTATGAAGGGAGTGACTTTCTTGACCGAACTTGAAGCTGTCCGTGAAAAAATCGAAGAGATTGATATGGGAATCCTTACCCTTATTGATAGAAGAGTCAATATGGCTGAAAAGGTGCTTGAATCAAAACGAATAAATGGAACTTCAATAAATGACCAAAAGCAAAATGAGATTGTAATCATCAGGGCCTTAAATACCGCAACAGAGCTCAATCTTGATCCGGGGTCTGTAAAGGCTATTTTTGAGATTTTAATAAGGATGAGTATTGAGCGTCAGTATGAGTTGAGTGGCAAAGGAAGCCTTCCGTAACTGCTAAGAGGAGCGAAAATGGTCGATATTTCAGTGATTATGGGTTCTGAATCCGACAGGTCAATCGCCAATCGTGCTATATCTGTGCTTGAAAAGAACAAGTATACTTATGAAGTGATGGTTATTTCTGCCCACAGAAATCCGGAAGAACTTGACAGTTACATTTCAAGCACTGATGCAAAGGTCTTTATCGCAATTGCAGGTTTGTCGGCAGCTCTCCCTGGATTTGTAGCTTCCAAGACTAAAAAACCTGTAGTTGGAGTTCCCGTGAGTGCAAAACTTGGCGGGCTCGATGCTCTTCTTTCCATAGCCCAAATGCCTAAAGGGGTACCTGTCGGAAGCGTTGGGATCGATAACGGAGCAAATGGTGCGTACCTTGCCCTGAGAATTCTAGATTTAATAGATAGCTATTAAAGGCTTAAGGAACAAACGATCTTCACTCATGAATGGGCTTTGCCTGATATCTTATTTTTCAAAATTTAGAAAGCTTTTTATTCCCGATCTCGTCGCATATAATACATATCATCTCCATATTTCCAGGGATATTTTTTAAGAGTCTAATCGGATCAATCTGGTCAAGTTAGTAGATTAGGAAAAGTATTGTTAGAAAGGTAAATCTGAATTTTGAGAGTTTTTGGGGAATAAGAGGTAAAGTGATGGTGAGATTTACAGACAAAAGGATATTTCTCAGATACCTTGCTATAAATATGGAGGTCATTCGTCCTAAAATAAGAGAATGCTGTTATTTAGCACACATTTTTTCCATGCTTTATACTTTTTTGGATAAGATATTCAAAAATAATTTTCTGAACAGGAAACTATGTTTTGTCTATGAGTTGTTGAAAATCGTAAATCAAAACTCTCTTCACATTTTCTCATAAATCAGATGTCTAATAGGTTTTCATATTTAATTAATGAGTCAAGGACAGACATAGTTTATTATTTTTAGTTTCTGAATCTTGCTAGTGAGTTATTGAAAATAGCAAACAAAAGAGTTTTTCGAATATCTCCCTAAAATGAAATGTATATTCATTTTTCAGATTTAATCAATAGCTTAAGGCCACAACAGTATTTTTTTTGTCCGTCATTAATTAGTTGAGGTTTCTATAATTAAGTTTCCAGTGTGATGAGGTTTGTGTTTTCATGCACTGAAATCGATATGTTCTAACTAATACCACTGAAGTACGGAACAAAAAAATAGGTGGCCATAAAAATGAGTGATGTTTACACACAAAAGTCACATACTTGCTTTTGCACTTCATTTTCTGTGCGATGTAGTTTTTGTCTTTCAATATGGCTGCAAGCTTAGAATACAAGTGCTTTTGGACAAAGTATATTCTAGAATGAAAATAGTAACTATTTAATGATGTACAACAAAAACGATCACCGAGTAATTCTTGAAATAAAATCAACCAAATAATGTAGGGGAACTAGTTTTTAACTATTCATTTTTTACTCAGGTTTAATTTCAAGTTGTTTCTTTGAGTCATAATCAAATCTCAAAAAGATGTGTACCCAATTTTAGGAAAATTGATAGATAATCTTATAATTCAGATTTTCAATAATTCATGGAAATTATCAGAAAGTAAAACACAATAATCTAATATCTTGAAGAACTGCAGTGTTATTGCAGAGGATATCGATAAATCTTTAATTTTCACGATCACTTATATACAATTTGTAAGTATACAACTAAATTTAGGAGCTTATCGAAGTCCTCGAAACTTCATGAAATGCCGCTAAAACTTTTTCTAGAAAGCCTGCTTCGAAAATCAGTTTTTATCGACGAGTTTTGCTTCCAGAATCTTTAAAGATCCACTATCCCCTTCCCATTCAACTTCACTTTTTACAATTTCAATATGTTTCTTATAGAAAGGAGCATCAAGGACAAGAGTTTCATATTCCCCACCTTCTCCAGCCATGTGGATCATATGCCTGCGATTAAGAGCTTTAAGATGTTCGATAGAATTTACATTGATAGGACGGCCAAGGCAGGATTTATCAAGGCCTTCAGCTGCAACCTGGACAATCCTGATATCAAGAACTTTTGACATCTCGGTGAGCAACTCTTCAGGATCCCTGTGCCATAGAGGAGCATAGACCTTAAGATCCATGGAATCACAAATTTTCTGAATTCTACCGGCCTGATACTGAGATTCAATAGCTCCTACTAATATCCCTTCTACGTCCACTTTTTTTAGGGCAAGAGTCAGGTCATCTAGCTCAAGTTCCTTGATTCCACTGGATTGTTGCTGGATCAACGGGATTTCACAGGCAGTTGATATTAGTTCTACCATGTGAAGGTTGATGGAATGAAACATGTAGGAATCGCTCCTTGCTGGAACAATGTTAATGAGGTGAGTGACCTCATGCCCTTCTTCAAAGGCTTTGTGTATGGCAAAAATCGAGTCCTTGCCACCTGAAATTAGTGCTGCGAGTTTCATCTGCATCCCTATGTCTAACCACTTTTTCAATACCTCAGGGTTATGATCGTGGTTCATCATGTAATATTGTATCTATTTTTTGATTTTTCAGCCTTTAGTATTCGATATTTCCAATCTCATTACGCTTTTTCCAGCTTTAGAAAATTGGCTTCCTAACGAGATTTCATTTCTTCTCGGTTTGGAAGGTTTATCTGAAAGCCTAGTTTCTGTACTGTAAAAGAAGCTACAGTTGATCTATTTTTCTAATGTGGGAAGGGAGTATCATCTTGTAAGGGCCAGTAGGAAACCTGCCCTGTAAGTATCTCCTGTTCCTGTTGTATCACAGTTCTAACATAAACCACAGGAATTGTGAATTCTTCTTTATCGGTATAGATTCTGCTGCCTTCAGCATTTTATGTGACTATGCTAATGCAATCATAGTTTTGAGCTCACAGAAGCTTTTCCCTGTAATCTTAGATACCCGCCTTATTTCATGCCGGTTTGGAAGAGTATATCAGTATGATCAAGGATGAGTTCTAGTTTCTCTTTTGAATACGTGTTATGTCTTGGCCCAGATCAAAGGATACAAAGTTGGCTATTTGCACGATCCTGAATTATATACTGGATCCCCGATAGCTAAATGAACAAATTAGATATATCCTGGTTCAAACTCTTGGAATTTTGAAGAGGCTTCACAGTAAAAATATGTTGTCTGGTTATTTTCCTTGTCTGTGAAAATGAAAGCTTTGGAAATTCTTGGTCTTCAATTTTGTAGAGGCGTGAAAAGTCAACAAAAGCATCTATAAGGAGCTTTTCGTATCCGGAATTTGTATAATCTGTACACAGGGAAATTAGCTGCTTCTTTCCCTCAAGCCTAGCAATGGCAACCACAATGTTGGCAGATCTCCGACTGGGTACTTCTGGTAATCAATCGCAGGGGAAGATTCATTTTTTCTGTTTTTCTTTCAACATCAACGATGCAATCCCTAGCATTATGTCCCATATGGAGATTTCTCTTCCATGTAGTTTCCTCTTTTTTCATGGGGCTCGGATGAGCCCAGAGATTTTTGGGATTGTATACCCTTAAAATATGGAGAAATATACAGGGAACATAAACTATTTTTTTGTCGCCTTCTATCTATAAAATACAATTAAATACAATTTCTTTTTCCCCATGAGCTTGTTTGAGCTTTTCTGGACTAAATTATGAGAATTTCTGTAAAAAACTAATTTTTTTCATATAATTATAACTGGTATACTATTAATATTCGTGAAAAGTCAAAAGTTTATCAAAATCCTCTTTTAGGTATGAAAAGCTTCACCATTATGCCTATATTATTCCTGGTATTTTTGGCAGATTTTTTCGAAAAACTGTTTTTGCTAGGTTTTCAAAAAAATGTTTATTTATCTGCTCTATTTTTCTGCTTTTTGTCTCCCTTATCTCCTACTCTTTCGAATTCAGTCACCTCGACAACTGTCAGTGGAATGTCGCGGAGAGATTTACCTATCACAGATTTTGTAATCCTTTCTGCGTGTTCTGCAGATTCGGCATCAAAAACTTTCATCTCAAAAATAAGTCCCACAAGAGCAGTATTTGCTGCTATAAATACACTGCTGAAGGGCTCACCACATGCAGGGCAGGAAGTGGTTCCTACGTCGACCTCTACAAAGTCCAATTTGGGGTTCAGGCGCTTTCCAGCTTCAGAAATCGCTACCCCTATCGCATCATCAGTTGTTTTTACATCTCTAACCAACCAAGCTGCTTCAAGTACCACATGAAAGTTTTTCATTATTATTCACCGTAATTATTCTATTATTATACTTTTTTTTAAAGAATATTTTTTGATTGGGAAAGTTTTTGCAGAATCATAAAGAATGGATTAAAATATATAAATTGTTTCTTATTCTGATAATCGTTATGTGCATTCTTCTGATATTGTTTTCCAGTTATGCTTTTAGTTTTTATTTCTATAATTTTCATTTTTTTCATTCAGAGCTACCTTATTTTCTCTATTCTATATGGATTTCCATATTTTCGTTCATTTTGCTTCTTTGTTCTTTTTCTCATATGGTGAAAAGGGTTTCATCATCAACTACAAAAATACCGAGTTTTGTTCCCGCATCAAGCCATGCATGACCATAGCTGAAAGAGGCGAGGGCATTTACCGGATCTCCATTGTTCAGAAAATAAACTCCATCCTCATAATAGGCTTCAGCCATTGTGTAATAATCTTTTGCAATGTAATTCATATGGGAATTTGGGGTCGGGAAATATTTTGCTTTTTGTAGTGCCCTTTTTAGCATATCTTCATATCTTTTGACTTTTTCGCTTAATTCGGCAGGCATCTTGATCACCTGAGAAGCAGATTAGTATCTTTATTCTCTCTCTTTACTCCACACTTTTCCATAAGCTCCATTGGTCCTCCAGCAAGTATCACAAGTGCTTCAGCTTCAAGGAAGTGTAGCTTTCCTGGAATTATGAGTATATGGAGGGGTTTTCCAAAATTGAAGCGTTTTAGTTTTTTTGCATAATCAGCTTTTATTACCGGTTTTTCCGAGCCTGCTCTAGCTATCCCAATTGCAATAGCTCGTTTTATGAGTCCTTCTCCTCTTCTTTCATCAAGTTCCAGAAGAAGCTCAAGTGCTGTGTTCAGGGTCATGTAGCCTTTTTCATTATCAATATCCAGAAAAATTAAAGTATGAAGACCCATTTCTATATTTTGATTTATAGTATCATAAGGTGTTTCCGAGATAATTCTTGTGCCTCTCTTGCTTTTATAAGGGTGGGGAATGCTTGTTGATTTCCCAAAATGATAGTTCTGCAACCCTGTGAGCCCTGAAACAGCTGAAGTAATGGAAGCTCCATGAATCAGGTGGGTTTCTATCCCTAATTTTTCTGCTCTCAGGCGCAGATCTACATGGGTTGTAGAAATCATCGTGTCTCCACCAGTCAAAAAAACTATATTCATTTCTTTTGCTTCTACCAACCAATCAGGCTGTTGTTCTACCTTCTCTCTTGAGAGCAAACAAACTTTTTTTCCATATAGCTTTTCCATTTTATCCAGGCTCGTACCCATGAGACATGAAGTATAAAACTCCGCATAAACAATGTCAGCTTTCCTGACAGCCTCCAGTCCCTTTAAAGAAATGTCATACTCGCTAAAAAGACCCAGCCCTATGAATGTGAGCATAGCCTGCTTTATGGGCTTCTCATCTTAAAGCTTTTTGTCGCTGGTATATTCCTAAATTACAATTTTATATACCTTTTATCTCTTCTGGTTTTTTTGATTGATTACAGTCAATTGAATGTGGACTGAAGCCTCATAATCATTATGTTTAAAAAGCTTTATTTACAACAATGGCATAGTCTTTAAGACTTTGAACTTGAGAAACAATGTATGATCGAATTTCTTTCAGGAAATTTCTTGGTTTTACTGATTAAATATCATATAGTAACACAGTATGTCATAAGAATATAAATTATTGATAACTGCAAAGAAGAATAAATCTAGGGATAGTTGCAAAGCCAACTGATCGCCTTGGTTTGAAAATAAAAACGGGTCTGATTCAGGAAGCTACGTTTATCCATTCAAATCATGACATGCAAAACTTGCTAAACCTCGAGAAAATAAAGCTAAAAAAAGGAGAGGCAGAGACGGAGCTTGGACAAAAAAGGTGCGAATTCACACTTTGGATATTTGTACTGGCCTAGTACAGTTATTCATCACTGAATCTAAACTGATAAGTATGATACAGTAGAAATAATAGACATGATCAATTGTAGCACATAAACATATCTATTGAGTTATAGTTAATAAAAACAACGTTCTTGACTTGGAGCATTTTTCTGACACTTTTATTCTAGTGAAAAGTAGATCTAACAAAAAGTTATCTTATCATTTTTGACAAAGTAGCTTATAAAGCGAACAATATTGAACTTTTGCTAAAAGAAAGGATGAATATCTAATTTCAATGAAACTGAATACTAGTGATAATTAAATAATTGGAAAATTATGGTTAGCAATCCAGGGTAAAACAATATCTATTGTCATCTCTACTGAGATTCGTTGAGCAAATTTCTATGGGCTTATTTTATTAAACTGTAGGCCATGGATTATGTTTTGATGTTTCCAAAAGTTAGTAATCAGAGACCTCTATTGTATCAAAACATATATATTTCAACTGAATTTGGATAGGCTTAATTGTTATAAGAAATATGTGATCTCTTAATTTATATACAAAGTGGTTTGCATGACGTAGCTCAATTTCATGGTTAAAGGTAGCTTAGAATATAGATTGGTTAGTTAATAACGGTTCTTTTGTATTTTTCTATCCCCGCAGTAAGTAAAGGGTACTCGACTGAGATAACTTTTGCGTATCCAATGATGTTAGAATCTTGAAAAAAGGCTTCTGAGTCAGGTTTGAGGGAATAGGAGTTTGAATATTTTTGCTAAGAGATGTAAAAAGAGGGTTTATTCATTTGACTCCTTAAAAATACATACTTCAAGATTTAGTGATCTATAGTTAATTCCAGGTATAAATCTCAAATAAAACTTATTATATATATTTACTCGAGGGGGATACATCTATGTTGCTTATAACCACTTAGGATGATTAAAGGAAGCAGATTTGCTTTTGAAATAATGGATTAAAGTTAATGATACTATAAATTAGAACAAATCCAATGAAGATTTTGATAAACCTTTTATTTTCACGATCTATTTAAATTCCATTTGTTAGCATGTGAAAAAATTTAGGGACTTATCGATATCCCCCAGTGTTCAACATTATAGATTATAGCAACCGTAACTCGTGAAAGTTAGGCACATGTGGTGAGAGTTCACATTTAATATAGTGCCACAAAAGTTACAATGAGTAGGAGGTACTAAAAAGAACATGGAATAGTATAGAGAATTCCGCTAAACTTCCGATTTCAACAAATTACTTGTATAGGTTCTATAAGCACACAATTGAAAATTGGGGTTATAGAAATCTTCTATAGCTTTCAAGTAATATTTTCGGCAAAGAAATTCTTACATTGCCTTAAATATCGTTTTTATTATTGAAACCTCTATTGATTAGCTCCCTCTTGACATTAGCAAAGAAATTAATTTGATGGAATTAAAATTTTATTATTTTGCATGATTTGGGCTAGAATCTGAAATCAGAATATAATAAAAGGTCTCTTCAATTTTTATTCAGCCATATTTTGATGAATATCTGTAGACTGTCGTAAGCTCATAAATTAATTCTACTTTGCCAAAAAATTAATTGTTCCAAAAGTAACTATTTACTGCTAAGTTCTTGAAATTCTATACCCAGAAAAAAGTAAACAGACACGGAAAATTTGTTCCTTTATTTACCGAATTTCCTTTTTACAGGCTTTTCTTGCTTCTAGGATTCACTTTGAATTTAAGTTTTGTAGATCTATTAATTTTCTTGGATATAAATCCATTCTTCTAAGTTTTTGAAGTGTTAATTTTACTCGGGAACCATGGAAAGAAAACGAATCATAGACGCTAATTATTAGGACTTAGCACTTGAAGAAATCAATATCATTAATTATGTAATTGTCTAAATACACTTTCCGTAGAGTATAAATTATACCATCTATTTTCAATATGACAGTAGCTCAAAAATTGATCCAACATTCAACGGATAATAATGGGCAAACAAATGAATAATTAGTTTATTTATGTACATCTGCTGGATCTCGGTACAAAGCACAAATTTAATTACAATATCCAAAGTAATTGATTTGGTATTTCAAATGCTTAAATTTTGTTTATATTAATGCCTTAGTTGCCAGTGGGAAGTACCTTTTGATATACAAAATTCTGATTTTGAGGCATACCTCGTATTTCCATCAGGGCCTATGTTGATCCTGTTTCCGTTGGGTTGCGGTTCGTTAGAATAATCCGATGACGGATATCCGGCATCTATACATGGGGAATTTATATTATCCATTACCCAACTGCTCCCATCCCAGCGACCTGCTTTTGACTTTAAATGGTAATCATGTTTTTTTTGATCTGCAAAGAGAGGGGCTGCGTAGATATCAGTCGTTGAGTTCGCGTTTATGTAATTCCCACCAGCATTATTATAAAGGCAGTTATTTTCCAGAATAATGGTATGAGTTTCAGGAAGAGAATTGATAACTGCATATCCTGTCCCGCTAGGGTTTTTTGTCCGCTTCTTAGTGTCTACGATTATGTTATTACGTATGAAGGTCCTGTATCCTTCTTTTGGTGAATAATCAATTGAGTAACTATTGGGATTCATAAGGGCAATGGCTGCATTGTATACACCATCAAACACATTGTTTTCGATAATGGTATCATGGAATCCACTTCCTACAATGCCCCCTACCCACGTAATTATAGGATTAGGATTAGTGCCTGTATTGTAGAAGACATTGCGATGAATATGGATATTCTTTCCCTGATCTCTAGTAGTAAGAGATGTATCATGATTAAAAAACCAGATCCCGGGTCCATATGTATTGTGGATAGTATTATCATAGACTTCTATATTATCCATAATTCCAGAACTCTTTTCGATCTGAATTCCCGGTCCACCTGCACTCCAATGATAAAAAGAATCTATTATATTATTATGCAATTTTACGTTATTAGAGTTCCATATTCTAAGAGCGCTATTCGTCCTGCAGGTTATTTTGTTGTTCCAGGCTTCCAAGTTCTCACACCCAATAGCAAACATGCCGTCGTGCCCGAGCTTGTATATATTGTTGTTGTAGAACTGAACGTTTTTGCACTGATTTGTTCTCAGCCCATCCCCCATTCCATCATGAATATACATATTATATACTTTTATATTTGTAGAATGTTTGAAGTGAATTATATTATAGTATCCATTACCTAATTTGATTTCACTATTACCAGCATAATTTCCATTAACCTCAAAGTCCCTTATTATAATGTTATTGTTTCCTGAACAGTTAATCTGCCGAATCAGGGGTTTCATTGTATCCCATCCTGCATGATCAGCCAGTCTAATCACAGCATTAGAATCTCCTTCAAGAATTGTATTGCTGCCGATCAGAAGAGTATCATTTATGGTGTATGTAAACGGTCCTTTAAGGTGGACAGTAGTGTATTCGGGGTTTTCTGCCACAAACTTTAGGGCTTTGTTTATCTGTACATTGTCATCTTTTCCATTGCAACTAAAATCTCCACTACCATCTCCTGCAATATAAATTACTGGCACGGAACTCCTGCATAAAGCGGTATGAACGCTTGCAAGGACAAGGCAACTTACCAGGGAAAAAAGCATTAATTCTAGTCTTAAAACCGATATTATATGATGTCGATCAGAATAAAATTTATTAGTTTTTTGATTAGGTAAAAACTTATGTACTGCCATTTTTATACCCCCCCCATAAAACTAAGTAATAATCTACCAATAATTTTGGTTGAATTCTTGAGCCTTGATCAAATCTGAAAAGTGAATATATCTCTACTTTGTGGAAAATGTAGAGAAAATCTTTTTTTAAGATTTTCAAAGCTCATGGTTATTGAGCGCGAACAAAATTTTGATTAATTTATTATTGTGTTCCCAGATGTTGGACAGGATTCCTTAAGCCTTATTAGCGATAATGCTATCAGATATGGATAAAATTGTGTTATCAGCAGAATTTTACTTTTCATTTTTCATCCCCCATTAGTACGCTCTGTCTTTCAAAGCTAATATGCTATGGATAAAATCCTTCCTACTAACCCAGAAATATCCTTCAATAGAGCTTTGTTCTCTCATCTCAAGGAACATTTTGATGGACTTTGAGATTAATGGACTTTGAGACCATGCTTAGGAAATATTTACGTGATTTGACTATCATAATTTTCGGATATTTTTTGCCCAATCAAAAATATCCTTGCTATAATGTCTGAAATTACAGTGAACATCAAGCTTTTTGAGTGTTAAGATAGGAGAATTTCCTCTATGGAACTAACAATTCTGATTTTCATTTTTTCCCCACTGTAAAGTTTTTTACGTTTTTACCATAATAGAACTACATTTTACTAAATATAAATATTTATCTTAATGGACGAATATTATTTCAATAGTAATTAATTTTTTTATTTTCTACTATGCCGATAAAATAACTCTAAAATACAAAAGAAGGAAGAATATATATTTTCTAAAATTTTATTTTTCATTTTCACTATATTTTATCGTTTTAATTACTATATTTTTTCATAAATACTGATTTAATTATTATCTTTGAACTCCTTTAATTTGAGATTTCATGAAGCCTTCAATTCCTACAAAATAAAAAAAATTATGTTTAGAGGTAAGTGCTAAAAATAGTGAGCCAAATGCTCAGTTTTAAATTTATATGCTAAATCAAAGATTAGTTCAAATAAAAAATTTTTTATGAAGAAGGTGGCAAAAAAATATGAATCCCTCAGTGGTTCAAAATTTCGTTAGATATGAAACCTTTTCTACGAATCAGAATAAATTCAAAGTTGGTGACTCACCAAGTTGTTTGCAGCTGGGTGAGTTACAAACTTTGATTACGAATATTTGGAGAAAGGTTTTCTATTATTAACAGACTGTCTCAACTAAAGAGACTCATAATAATTGATGCATCGGTTTTTGCACAAATTTATGGAGAAGAAGAACATAAGATCCAAATTTGTTATGATCTTTTGGGAAAAATCTTGATGGCTGAATCATGTTATTAAATGGAACTTGTGAAATGAATTATGAATCTACTTTATCTGTTTTTTTATGCATAAATGCCTTCATATTTCTTATATTTTCAACTCTAAAGGTAGATGCTTATCAATGAATCATAAATAGGAACCCAAAAGTCACTATTTAATTAACATGCAACTGGGTTCTATTTTTCTGGCATAACCAATTTTTTAAGGGCTAAAATTTCATTATCATTTTTATCAAAATGTTGCTGCTGTTGTTCACCGTATATACTGTGTATGTAAGTAATGGGGAAAAAGTTTGTGAGTTCTAAATCACAAGATTTGGCTCTATTTTTGACAATTCAGGTCACTCAATCTATTTAGGCAGTGGAGTTACCTCAAAGGCAATTTCAGTATTTCACTAATTTTTACTTCTCTCCTCTCTCCTTGTAGTGTCTTAAGGTACCATCACATATAAGTGAAAAATCTTTTTTATGTCTTTTTTATCCGTTAAATCTTGATATAGTTCTAAATTTGGAATATAACCAAAAATGGGCATTGCTGTTGCATTATTGACCTCTAGAGACCGCGTACAATTTTGACAAAACTCTGATCTTCACGAATCATTTATGCACAATTATATATGTAATTGACAAAATATTGAGGTTTATCAAAATTTTCTACTTAATACCAAGATGAATGATTCAATTAGTTATGTAACTATTTTTTTAATACATTTATGGATATAGAAGTCACCATGAATTCAGTTTACTATATCTCAAATAATTCTCAAAATGTTGTGTGCGAAATATACCTATGTTACTATATCAAAAAGAAACATAAAAATCTTATTTAAGTGAATAAATGATTCTCTTTCAAAACTTAATAAAAATTCTGATAACAGGTGATATCTATGAATTCGCCGTTAATTACACCAATGATCCCTAATGTGGGAAAAAAGATTCATCTTACGAAAGATGCTGGTGCTTGGACAAGCTGATAAGTCGACAACTCTTTTTACTCATAGATTTCCATCTACATCAAGGCAAAAACAAAAGATTTACTTTATCCGTAGTACTGTAGGAAAAAACAAAATGAATGTTTAATACCTCGCTTATTTTATTGACTTTCTTGAAAGCTTGGATTTTAAAATTAAAATTTTTTGCATGGATAGAGGGTTTTGTTTTATAGACGTTTTTGAATTTTTGCAAAATAATAAAATTCCACCTATAGTTTAAGTTATTGAAAAAGGAGAGTAGATAAAGCATATTCTGAAAAGTAGAAAGGCACAGAGTGAACAATTATTTCATGAAGAAATCTATTAAAAAATCAGTCTCGATCTTGTCATTTATGCCAATTATTAAAGGAAAAAAAAGAGTAATGTGAGAATTTCAATTATGTGATTTTTGGCGTTAAATGGCTCCCACTACAGCCCCGATGATCTATAGAAGAAGGCTCTATCATTCAATTATCATAGCGGATAAGAATGTAGTTAAACCAAAAATCTCCTCTAAAAATGCTAGAAGATTTTGATAAGCTTCTGATTTAATGAGTTTTTATATACCGCTTCTGAGTATATAAAGAAATTCGAGTGTTTATCAAATTCTCGTTAATATCGAGTATTTTTATGAACTAATATCTTTCTTGCTAATAAGTATATGGGTATACTTTTAGAAAAAACATTTTGCGATTATCAAAAGAGAATCTAAGTTTTTGAATGAGGAAAAGTTCAGATTGGATTTACTTGTGCTTCTAATCGAAAGCTGTTGGGATGAAAGTTAAGGATTAAGGCAATGCTGGAATGTTTGAGGTAAACATATGGGTAGAGTAGAGAGGATATTTTAGTGAAGTACTGAATTTAGCATTCGCAATCAAAGTAACATTTGAGCTTTCCGTGACAATTCAATGATCAGTTTTATAACGGTTTTTAGAATCAAATTTAATATAGCCTTATTGAAGTTATATTGGAAACGTTGCGATGGTAAAACTTCCTATCCAATTTAAAAGATTTTAAAATCAGGAAAACCAGGAAGAAAATGAAGAATATAAGCAAATTAAAAAATTTGAGTTTGAATAATTTCCAATATATTCAGAGCAGTTGTGCAAACGTATATAGTTGTTTTAAGTGAAATGCGTCACTGCAAATCTGATTTGTGTATGTTATTCGAAGATTTTAATGTTTTTTTATTATCGCTGCTTCTGCAGTTTTTATATTACCTCAGCTGCTCTCTATTATTCCTGTACCAAATACTCTTCCTATTATTTTTATACTTGTTCCCTTCAAAAATAATTTTTTGGTACAGAACTTTTAAGGCTGAAGTAAGGAAATTTTTTACTCTTAAAGAAAATCATCTGATTGTTATTACTCAAAATTATATGAACTTTATACTGAGAAATATATTTGTTTATATCATTAGTTAGAAATTATCATCGCATTTTAAAGGTCATTTATCTGATTACCTTGGTTTGGATAAATAGTGAGTTTATTTTACCTGTCGTTTTTCATATATTTAATATCGATGACTACAATAAAACCAAGGATGATCATTCCCCCTAATATACTTGATAGAGACAAAGAACTTGAGTTTAAGCTGGAATTCATCATTTTTTATGTTTGGTATGCAAGCGTAAAGAACCTCAAAGCTATCGTTCGATATTCTACAGATGTGCATAGATACATAATTGGTTTGCCTGTTTGGATACTATTATTCATTGAAAATCAGATTAATTTTTGAGCTACTACTCCATTGAAAAATGAGAAGGCGCTGTTATATAATCAGCAGAAAATCTGAAAGTGTGTGGATTTGTGAGATTATTTAATAGGTTAGTTCCAATAGGCTAGGACTGTAATACTGGGTCGCAAATATGCGGGTAAAGATAAATCCTTGAGGAATGAGCTAGCTGATAAGTTATGGATAATTGAAGAATATCATTGGGTAATGAAACAGTTATCTGGTTTTTAAAAGTATTAGTCAATGAAAACAAAGTCACGGTGAGCAAATGTAATATTCTCATTATAGCTTTTCTAAAGCTGGAATTACAAAGTATCAGAAACGAGATTTTTGGTTTGAAAGTAATAAACTTCATATACTAAGAGCAATGAATTATATAAGCAAATTAAAATAAAAATTTAATTATTGTAATATTGGAAAAGTTTAAGGGAGTAAATTAAAAAATCTGTTACTGTGTGAGACCTACTTATTTGAAAGATGATTTCGAAATTGGCGAGATTTGGAACTACTTGTTATAACTTGAATTTTTATATAACAATGATATAGTTATATAGAAAGGGGAACGATAAAGAGTTAGGATCTTTGTTACCGACAAAAAGATATGCTTTAAGTTATTTTTAAAGCAATGGTTTCTCGCAAAGATTGTTTTAAAGTTAACCGTGGGGGAGGAGTCAGTATTAAAAGAAGGAGCAGGACTGATATTGCAGTCGATATTTTAAGAGTAGCTATGAATGGTGCAAAGAAAACTCATATTGTATATGAGGTAAATCTAAATTTTAACATCGCACAGAAATATTTGGAAATGCTAAGAGAGAAAGAACTTATTAGGAACGAAAATGGGCTTTTCATCACTACTGATAAAGGAAAGGTTTTCCAGGAGATGGCTAAGGAACTCAAACTTTAATAGTACTTACTCTGTCTAACTAAGAAAACTATAGCATTAAGCTCTCAATTGTCAAAAGCACAAACCTACTCACAAAGCTTAAGCTTTTGATTTTCTGCTTAATTGCATGAAGCCTATTTAAATTTTATCATTTTATTTATTTTCAGGCTTTATGTATAATTTTTCGAATATTCCTTTTTTCTAGCCAACTGGTTTTATTATGCACTATTAATTTATTTTCTTTTGTTTTTCTTTAATTTGCTGCATTTTAGCAGCATTCCTCATATGTGCAAATGTATATGATTTGTATCTTATTTATCCAACATTATTAATTGAAAGGTGGATTAATTTTTAAGCAATTGTCATGTTGAAAAAAATCGGTGGTATTCTTGTGTATATCTGCTGAAATTTGGTTGTTTGTAATAATGAACAGATAATGTTTTTTAGACATTCATAAAAGTTTTTTATAGGTACTATCTTCAGTATATCAGGTGAAAAATGATAACAATTTTTCCTTTAGATGATGATGGAATTTTAGTCCTTAAAAAATTGGTTATATCAATAAAATATACTGTTTTTACATGTGAATAGTAAGTGTTTTTTGGGTTCCCATTTCTTATTCATTAATAAGGAATCTACCTATTATATTTGGAAATCAGAATTATAGGAAGGTATTTATGCGCAAAAAAATAAAGGATGTCTATTCAAAGTTATTGTACAACTGGCATTTGAGAATATGCGTCTATCAAATTTTTTCCAAAGCTTAGTAAATAATTTATTTAATATTTTCAACTTTGCAACAAATTTGCATAACAAATAACAAATATTAAAAATGAGGCATATGCCATTATCGCACTAAAATGTTTGATTCAAATTTTTTGTTGACAGATCTTTTTGGCAAAGGTTGTGTATTAATTATATTAGTATTTCTTTAAGTAAGACAGGATTTAGAGCCAACAGTTTACTGATAACGACTCAGTTCCTGTTTTGATGGTTTAATGTAAATCACGTGTCGAGATTTTCTTTTTATCATCTTGTGGATAATATTAGCCAAAATCTTAAAGCTCTGGCAATTACCTTAGAACAATTGAATTTCAATAGCTTAAACGATAGCTTCTTGCCTAATAGAACTAAATAATAATCCTTCAACACTTTTTTTATATTAGCCTAAAGAAATGAAAGTTAATGTAACAATATCATGAGCTGACCTACAGATATGAAAGTGAATAAATGATAGTATGGCTCTCATGTTGCATTATGCTCTTGTATCAGTATCAGTAGCAAACCTTTGCGGGTATATAAACGTGAATATTTTGGAATTTAATTTTTTTTCCTAAATTTTATTGCCAAGTTTTTTCTTGATATCTATTATTTATTCCTGTAAATGATTTATATATATATATATTTTTAAATTATGTGAACCAATGAGATTAAATATCATAATTAATATGGGTAATACATATGCAGCTTCCAACACCCGAAGATCTTAAAAAAAGAAGAAGTGAAATCAGGTTTACCCAGCGAGATCTGGCTAAAAGGGTAGGATTGAATCAGTCCATTATTGCTCGTATAGAGTCTGAAGATGTGGATCTTAGGTTTTCTACTGTCAGGAAAATGCTTGACGCATTTGAGAAAGCTGAAAGGGAACAGCTGACTCTCGTAAGAGATCTCATTTATTTCCCTGTCATTCACATTTCTCCAGCTGACTCTATAGAAGAAGCAGTAAACTTGAAGTATATTAATAGTTTTTTACAAGTTCATGTGCTTGAAAGGTGAGTTCCTGTTGGAAGTATTATATGAGGATATGATAGATTGATTAGAGAAAGGAAGAAAAAGTCAATTTTCCGGTTGCAATATCGGGTTAAGTGGAAAAGTTCTTCCCAAAAGTATCTACTGGTATCTTTCTCTCAGTCGTTTTGCGTATATTAGAAGGAAATTCTGCTGTACTGGTTATAAAAAAGGAAAGATAGTCGGCGTGGAAACAAAAAAAAGATTTATTGAAGCCTATTAGGGACCAATAAAAGGAACTCTTTCCTAAAGTAATGGTAGGTGCTGAAACTGGAAACTAGAAACACATCAAATTGATACCATAGTTCAATTCAAACCTAAATCTTGAATTTGATTCAGTATCTGAAATGTCCAAAGTGATTAAAATATTTTTATTCCCAGTTGAATAGTTTTAGGGTAGATGCGCTGAACTTTTCGTATACATATAGTCCAAGGATATAAATCTTAATTGTTTCATAGGTTTAGATTTTAAAATGTAGAATTTGAATAAATTTATTAAATAATTAAATAAGCAAAAATCAATTAAATATTAAAGAATGTGGAGCATAATAATATGGATCTGGAAGATAATCTCCTCATGATGCCTGGTCCCGTACCTGTTGCACCTAGAGTTCTTAGAGCAATGTCAAAACCGATGATCAATCATCGGAGTTCGGAGTTTGCAGGTATCTATACTGATTGTAGGACAATACTTTCCAGTATTTTTCAGACAAATAATGACATTTTTGTACTTAGCGGTTCTGGAACTGCGGGTATGGAAGCTGCTGTTGGGTCTGTGACGCAGAGTGGCGATAAGGTTATAGCTATCGAAAATGGAAAGTTTGGAGAACGTTTCAAAGATCTTTCAGCTCTCTATGCGGAAGTTGTGCCTCTAGTTTTCGAATGGGGTCATCCTATTGATATTGAAATTGTCAAAGAAAAGCTCGAGAACGGGGCAAAAGCTGTTACTCTCGTTCACAATGAAACTTCCACAGGCATTCTTAACCCAGCTGCAGAAATCGGCAAACTTACAAAAAAATATGAAGCAATTTTTATCATGGACGGTGTGACATCCCTTGGAGGGGATGACGTCAAAGTCGATGAATGGGGAGTTGACATTGCTGTCGTAGGTTCACAGAAATGTCTTGCAGCACCTCCTGGACTTGCAGCAGTCTCAGTAAGTGAAAAAGCCTTTGAAGCTATGAAAAGGATAGCAAAGAGGCCATATTATAATGACCTTTTAGCATATAAAAGGAGTGCCAATAAACCCAAGCCAGAAACACCATATACCCCTGCAATTCCTCTCTTCTATGCACTTCAGGAAGCCCTACATATCGTAAAAGAAGAAGGAATTGAGGCAAGGATTCTAAGGCATAGGACTCTTACGGAAGCCATAAGGGCAGCAGTTGCCGTGATGAATATCGAGATGTTCCCACAGCTTAATGAATACAGCCTTTATTCCAACACTATCTCTGCTATGAAGGCGCCTGCGGGAATTGATGGGGAGGATATAAAAAACGATATGAAGAAGCGTGGCATAATCATCGCTGGTGGGCAAGAACGTCTGAAGGGTAAAATTTTCAGGATCGGATGCATGGGAATTGTCACAGCAAGAGATGTGCTCTCAACAATTCAGCAGTTGGAAATTGTGCTGAATAAACGAGGTTACATTGACAGCATGGGGGCCGGGACAGAAGCTGCAATACAAGTTATTGACAGGTTATGAATTAAAAAAATTGCAGAAGCATCGAACTTTTTCAGGAAAATCCGGAAAAAAGTTGTAATCTTAAAATTTCGATCGGATTCACATGCCTACAATAGGAATTGCAGATACTACGTTCGCACGTTATAATATGGGGAGTGCAGCAATTGATGAGATACAGAAAAATGTATCTTTAAAGATTAAGAGAGTTACTGTGCCTGGGATAAAGGACCTTCCGGTCGCAGCCAAAAAACTTATTGAGGAAGAAGGCTGCGATATCGTAATGGCCCTTGGAATGCCCGGAGCACAGGAGAAGGATAAGATGTGCGCACATGAGGCATCTCAAGGTCTTATCATGGCTCAGCTTATGACCAATATCCATATTATTGAGGTCTTTGTCCATGAGGATGAAGGAAAAGATGAAAAAGAACTCGCTTTTCTTATGGACAGAAGGACCCGAGAACACGCTTTAAATGTAATAAAATTGCTACTTAAGCCTGAAAATCTGATTCGAGAGGCCGGTACCGGACAGAGGCAGGGGTTTGGAGATTCAGGCCCTTTGAGAATGTGAAGTAATTTAGTAAAAGAGAAGACTGGAGATTTTATTAAATGACCATCAGCTTGGGATTTGTTGTAGCTGAATTTAACAGGGATCTAACTTATCAGATGGAATTGCTGGGAAGAGAACATGCAGAATTCCTTGGGGCAACAGTTAAAGAGATCATTCTCGTTCCAGGGGTTTTTGATATGCCTCTTGCAATCAAGAGACTTTGCCAGAGGGATGATATCGATGCCGTGGTTACCATCGGGTCGGTAATCGAAGGTGAGACTGATCATGACCAGGTGGTTATGCAGCATGCTGCAAGGAAGATCATGGATCTCTCCCTTGAGTTCAATAAACCTGTTACTCTTGGGATTCCTGGCCCAGGCATGACTCGGATGGCGGCTCATGAACGTGTGGACTATGCAAAACGAGCAGTTGAAGCTGCAGTAAAGCTGGTGCAACGGCTGTGAAATTCGAGAACAACTTTCATAAACTAGCAAAATGTGACAAATCAGGACCATCCCTATGACATCCGAAAGGCTAAAGCGTGTAGAAGAATCCGCAACGATCAGGATTTCCAACATTGCTACCAGAATGATTAAAGAGGGTATAGATGTTATCAACTTCAGCCTTGGTGAACCTGATTTCAGTACCCCCCAGAATATCTGCGATGCTGCCGTAAAAGCTATGCATGAGGGCAAAACTCACTATGCACCTTCTGGCGGCATTCCTGAGTTAAGAACAGCTATTGCCGAAAAATTGAAACGAGAAAACAAAATCGATGTGGTAGATGCGAGCGTTCTTGTGACTCCCGGGGCTAAACAGGGAATTTTTGAGATAATGTTGGGAGTCCTCGATGATCGAGACCAGGCTCTTCTTTTTGATCCAGCTTGGGTGACTTATGACGCATGTATCCGTTTTGCAGGAGCAGAATCTGTATGGATTCCAACAGTCCCTGAAAAAGGTTTTCTTCCGGACAACTTTGTGGATTACATAAATGATAAAACCAAACTGATTGTAGTAAACAGTCCGGGAAACCCAACAGGCGGAGTATTTGGGAAAAAGATTTTACAGTGTATTGCTGATCTTGCAATTGACCATGACCTTTTAGTAGTCTCAGATGAAATCTATGAGAAAATCATCTATGACAGGGAGCATATCAGCATTGGCAGTTTTGACGGGATGCAGGAAAGAACCATAACAGTAAATGGTTTTTCCAAAGCCTATGCAATGACAGGCTGGAGACTTGGATACCTGACTGCGCCTCCAGAGATTTTCAAGCTTCTGCTGAAGATCCAGTCCCATTCTGTAAGTAGTGCAACCACGTTTGTTCAGTACGGAGGGCTTGAAGCTATTCAGGGACCACAGGACGGAGTCAAAGCAATGGTTGATCGATTTAAAGTGCGACGTGATGTTCTTATTGAAGGTCTAAGCAAAATAGGTTTTGAATGTAAAAAACCAGATGGAGCTTTTTATGCCTTTGCTGATGTAAGCGATTATGGAAATGGGACAACAGTCGCAGAAAGGCTCTTGAAAGAAGCTCATGTAGCAGTTACCCCTGGAATTGCTTTTGGTTCTTCAGGTGAGGATTTTATTAGAATTTCCTATGCAACATCTATTGATAGGATCAGGGAAGCTCTTGAAAGGCTTGAAAAAATTTTTTGATAAAACAACATGCAGTAAATGATCTTTTTAGATAGGAATCAGTAAAGTTGTTTGTGCTTGAACATGCAAACAGTAGAAGGATATATTCATCCATACCGTTTAAGTATCTCTTTTATGATGGCACCAGTACTGCATAGTGGGCATTCCTTTGAAAACGGAATTCTAACAACTTTTGCAGAAATGCCTCTTTTGGTAATTTCCTTTTCCAGATTGTTTGTGTCAAAGTGTTGGTCGTAACCTAAAGTAATAATATCCGGCCTGATCTGCTTAAGAGGCTCAAAAATATCTTTTTCGCTTCCAAGAAGGGCTTTGTTGACCACTTCCAGGGAATTTATCATTTCCAGTCTCTGCGCCTCAGGTACAATGGGTTTTTGCTTGTGAGTTACGTTTGAATCTCTTGCAACAATGATGAAAAGTTCGTCCCCCAGAGCCCTTGCTTGGGTCAGGAAATAGACATGCCCTGGGTGTAGAAGGTCAAAAGTTCCGGTAGCAAGTACACGTGTCAAAAGATCACCTGGTCTCTGGTAATACCCTGCATGAATAAGAAACTTACTGAAAGAAACTCACATTCCGACTTATAGGAATTTGATGTAGTTCAAGCTTATACATTTTAGGCTGTTACTTATTTATTATCCGACTAATGTTGGATGGAGAGTACTCAATTACCGTAAGTAGTATATATGGTACACAAAAATAACTAAATTTATTAAGCTAAGGATGTTAATTTGTCAGTCTGAAGACAGATAAGAAACTGAAACAGTCTTCTTCCACTTATCTACAAGGTATTACCTTAGTTATTATCAATATAATATCTATCCCTGCTAAATGCTGCTGCTATCCGCATCTGTAATGAGAGGAAATACACATGGTGAGAAAATCAATTCATGAGATTAATAGTAAAATAGAAGATGGCGACGTTAATGTAGTCACAGCTGAGGAAATGGTCGGAATAGTTGAAGACCTTGGCATAGAAGGTGCTGCAAAAGAAGTCGACGTAGTCACTACAGGCACATTCGGAGCCATGTGTTCATCTGGCCTAATGCTTAATCTTGGTCACTCCGAGTCACCTATTAAAATTCAGAAAGTCTGGTTCAATAATGTAGAAGCATATAGCGGAATCGCAGCTGTTGACGTTTACCTCGGAGCTGCTCAGATTTCGGATACACGGGGAATTCAGTACGGTGGAGCTCATGTTATTGAAGATCTCCTAAGGGGGAAAGAAATAAATGTTCATGCAACTTCATATGGAACTGATTGCTATCCCAGGAAAGTTTTAGATACGACGATTACCCTTGAGGATTTGAATGAAGCAATCCTTTTAAACCCCAGGAATGCATACCAGAACTATGCAGCTGCAACCAACAGTTCCAAAAGGATTTTAAATACTTATATGGGTGAACTTCTTCCCAATTTCGGAAACGTAACTTACTCTGGAGCAGGAGTATTATCTCCACTCTCAAACGATCCAGATTATGAAACTATTGGCATAGGTACAAGGATTTTCATAGGAGGAGCACAAGGGTATGTTATAGGGAATGGAACTCAGCATTCTCCTTCTACTGGTTTCGGTACTCTGATGGTCAAAGGAAACTTGAAGGAGATGAATCCTGATTATTTAAGGGCTGCTTCATTTACTGGCTATGGGACTACTCTTTATATGGGGATCGGAATCCCTATCCCAATTCTCAATGAAAAACTTGCTGCTGCAACTGCAGTACGAGATGAGGATATCATAACTAAAATTTTGGATTATGCTGTAGGTAGCCGAGATAAACCATCCATCAAACAGGTAAACTATGGAGAACTCAGGTCAGGCCTGGTGCAAATTGATGGGAAGGATGTACCCACTTCTTCGCTTTCCAGTTTCAAGAACGCAAGAAAAATCGCTGGTGAACTAAAGGATTGGTTGAAACGTGGGAAATTCTTCGTCACCATGCCGGTTGAGAGATTGCCAGTTGAAGGTTTTGTCAAACCCATGAAACAGACTCAGGCTGTGCCTCTAGTAAAGGACGTAATGTCAGACTTTATTGTGACCATTAAAAAAGATCAGACAGTTCAGGATGCTGCAAAGAAAATATGGGAAAACTCTTTTAATCATCTGGCTGTGATCTCTGATTCCGGCGAACTGGTTGGTATACTAACTGCCTGGGACATATCCAAAGCCGTTGCAGAGAATTGTTTTGATTCTGTAGAAAGTGTTATGACGAAAAAGGTGCTGACCTGTTCTCCTAACGAACCAGTTGATATTGCAGCTCGCAGGCTGGATCGTTATGGTGTATCTGCCATGCCAGTAATCGATATGCAGAGATGTGTTCTCGGAATAATAACTAGCGATAATATAAGTAAGCTCTTTGCAAGGAGGTACTGAGTATGAAAATAAAAATTAGTATTCCTACAGAGAGGATCCATAACCCAATAATTTCCGAATCTATAATCGAAACCGGAATATCGATTAATATAATGGTTGCAAATATTGATTCCACCTATGGCGAATTGATTGCAGACGTAAACGATTTTCGGTTCGATAGGATAAAAAATGCTCTGGAATCCAGGGGAGCAATAGTCTCCATTCTGGATCGGCCTATTCATAGAGATGATGAAGAATGTGTGGAATGCGGAGCCTGTATTTCGGTCTGCCCTATGAATGTTTATTGTTTTGATGTGGACTGGAATGTACAAGTAGATGAAAAGAAATGTATTCAATGTGGTATGTGTATTAAGATGTGTCCACATGGGGCTTTGAAGTTGGGAGAATAAAGGAAAAAGAGGGAGAATTAAGCATTTAATTTTTTAAATGCATAAAAATTAAATATTTTTTAATATCTTTTGGTGCTGCAAAAATTTACCATAAATTCAACTGACTTTTGACTTCAATATATCCAAAAACCAGAAAATAATTGGAACTATTCAGTCTACCTAAAATTTGTTGGCTTACATCTATTTTGATTTAAGAGGTACTTCTGATCAGCAACTTATAAAAAGATACAAACATTATCAATAGTCGATAGTTAAATCAGATCAACCCATCAAAATTTGCTCATCAAATCTGAGTAAAGATGGTAATTGATATGTTTTTATCATGGCTGAATAGTTACAAATAATCATAAATTTAAAAAAATTAGAGAATTAAGTACTTCACTAACTGGCTCAGATACTCAGTAAGATTTCATCTATTTTTTGCAAGATTCACAAAAAAGTAATGTTGAATATTTATTCAAGTCGAATACCCCTAGTTTGTTGTGGGGATGAAAACTTTCTTGAGAACCTTTATGACTAACTGGTTTCTATTTTAGGCTACCTTTGCACTATAAAAATAGAACTAAGGCATTCAAATCATCGTGCTCAAAGAATAAGGTATCACATTTTTTTTGTATGAAGTATCGAGAAAGTTTCTTTTAGAGAATGCAAAATTCAATTATTTCAAATTTATATGCTTTGAAATTATTAAAAGGTACTTTTTTGAGTTTTATGCGATTTGTAATGACGATCATATACATCTTCTGTTGTTACTGAACCAAAATGTTCTCTTTCAAGAGTGATGCAGATTATGAGAAATATCACACGAAGAAAAATCTTTACAGACCGCTCTTGGATTTAAAAACATTTATTGGATGTAGAACTGTGAAGTGATGGAGGCTACATTGGAACTGTGGGTGATGTTACAACTTTCGATGTAATTTAAAAAGATGTTGAAATTGTGAAAATCAGGGAGAAAGGAAAGCAATAGGCAACTGAAAATATTTGATTTTGAACAATTCCTTTATTTCCAGAGCAGGGTGCGAACCTCTAGTTGCGCGCAGTATAATATATTCACACTACATAAACTTTGATTTTCTTGATTTTTGATTGATTGTAGTCGATTGCAGGGACATTTAATGGTAAATTTTTGGGACACCAAAAGATATTAAAAAGTCTCATAACTTGATGATACGGCCTGAATTTTGAATTTGACTAATTCTCAGATTTACTCAAGTGCTAAATAAAATCCAAGCTACAGAAAATGTGCAAAAAGAATAAGTCCCTAAAAAGGACATTGAATTAAAAATTATTCTTTCTAAGCTGAAAGGCAGGCAGAATAACCTTAAATAATCTCTTCAGGAAATCATTTTTTTATGGCTGTCACAAGTTCCGCCACTTTTGCAGTGATGTCTTCTACTTCTTCAACAATTGTACCTGTAACGATCATATCTGCACCAGCAGAAGCACATAGCTTTGCAGTTTTTGCATCTCGTATCCCACCACCGACGATAAGTTTGTTCTCCCCAATTACATTCTTGACAGCCTCTATCATATCAGGATTGACAGGTTTATCAACTCCAGACCCAGCTTCAAGGTAGGTATAATGCATGCCCAAGTATTTGCCTGCAAGCGCATAAGCTGCAGCAATTTCAGGTTTCTTCCTGGGAATTAACTTTGCGTCTCCTATCCAACCCACAGTCCCTCCTGGTTCGACCACAAGGTATGCCATGGAAATCGGCTCAATCTGACTTTTGTGTACAAGTGGAGCTCCCATAACTTGGTTTGTGATCACATACCCCAAATCCCTGGAGTTCAAAAGACTCATGAAAAACACAGCATCTGCATACCTGCTTAGCCCAGCTGAATTTCCAGGGAAAAGGATGGTTGGGAGATCTACTTTCTCCTTTATATTTAGGACTGTTTCGTCAAGCAGGATTCCAAATGAGCTTGTTGAGCCACCTATCATGATGGCATCTGTGCCTCCTTCATCTGCAGCAAAGGCGATTTCTGCAGCTCTTTCAGGCGTTTGGGATGCCGGGTCGATGAGGGTAAGATGAACTTTTCCTTCCTGTATAATAATTTTTTGAAGTAGTTCTTCCACCTTCAAACAAGATCATGCTCCCTTGGATTCCTTGGATTTTATTCGAAGGGTACTATAGCCGCATTTTCTACAGCGTGTTGCTTTTATTGCATTTCTGGCATTACACTTCATGCAGATTTTTTTGTTTAATAATCTTTCTTCTGCTTCTGGAAAACGAGCCATTTTTTTGTCACCTGCTATCAATTTTTATTATTGGTCAAGTATATAGCCCGCTTAATGGATGCTAAGGCATATAACATTTTTCATCAAAACAGTAGTTTTGAATCTCTTCAGTTCCGAAACAATTTTTACAAATAAAAGAGTATCAAAAAAATTATTTAAGGTAATGAAGTCGTTGATTATGACAAAGATAAATGTCAATTTATGATATAGGCGCAGCCAGTTTACTGTCTTTATCTTCCTTACAGAAGGTTGCGACATCGGAACCTTCATTTAAATATAAATAAAAAGATAGTTTTCAGATGTTACTTCTTTACACAAAATTCCTTTAAGCCAAATCCTCCATATTTTTTGAGGATTTCGATATATCTCTGGCTTTTATGAATTACTTATATACCATTTATGGGCATATGACTAAATTTAGAGATTTATCGAAATTCTCTATTATTTATCAATATGGAAAAACAAATAAAATCAGCGGTTATAAGCCTCACGAAGTTTTACAACTAGTGCTTCAACCTGTTCAACAGCTGTTCCTATGTATCTTTCAGGATTTATTAAATTCTCTATGTCCACATCATTTAGATATCTTGAAATATCAGGAGTTTCAAGGAGTACATTTTTGAAATGTTGTCCGGTTTCATGAGCTTTCATTGCTGCAGTTCTTACAAGTTCATGAGCTTCCTGCCTGCCCAAGCCTCTCTTTGCAAGTTCGATCATTATAGCTTCTCCCATGTTTAGGCCCTTGAGCAATTCCAGATTCTTCAAGATATTCTCAGGATAGAATTTAAGATTTGAAAGCACATTGATCCCAAGCTTAAGGATATGGTCAGTCAATATACAAGCTTCAGGGAAAATCACTCGTTCACTGGAGGAGTTTGTTAAGTCTCTTTCGTCCCATAAGGTGTTATTAAGAAGTTCGGGCTCGACCATAGCTCTTACTATCTTTGCAAGTCCGCATATCTGCTCTGACTTTATAGGATTACGTTTATGAGGCATTGTGGATGAGCCTACCTGTTTTTTTTCGAAGCTCTCCTCAAGTTCAGCGATCTCGCTGCGCTGTAGAGTTCTGATTTCGATACCAATTTTATCCAGTGTTGTGACCACATTTGCCATCCACATTACAAATTCTGCATGTCTGTCCCTCTGGATTATTTGGTTGGATACATCCACAGCTCCGATTCCAAGGTGTTGCATAGTGAGTTTTTGAACAAGAATTCCAGATTTACCAAATGCAGCCTGGGTCCCTACAGCTCCAGTCATTTTACCTACAATCACTCTTGGAGCAAGTTGATTCAGTCGATCCAGATGCCTTGAGATCTCCGACGCCCAGATAGCAAAACGAAGTCCATAGGTCGTAGGAATTCCGATCTGCCCATGAGTTCTGCCGCAGCAGACAGTATATTTATGGGTTTCAGCTTGATCGACCAAATTTCTTAATAGGGCTTTAAGCTTATCTTCGAAAATCTCGATTGCATCTCTTATCTGTAGAGCTGTTGCCGTGTCTAGAATATCATTTGAAGTAGCGCCGAAATGTACCCATTTACCGGCATTATCTCGGCACTTTTCAGAAATAGCAACAACCACAGCCATCATATCGTGGTGTATTTCGGCTTCGATTTCTTCAACTCTCTCAGCTTTTACGGAATTAATGCTCTCAGATATGATTTCAGCTGCATCGGCTGGGATAAGTCCCATATCCGCTTCAGCCAGGGCAAGGGCTGCCTCGATATTCAGGAGCTTGGCAAGTCTGTTTTCCTGACTCCATACATGTTTCATTTCCACAGTACCATACCGATAATCTATAGGATGAATCGTCATATCAATCACCATTAATTGATTAAGGAATCAGGTAATCCAAGGTTACTTTGACCCTTAAGCGATTTTAACATTAAATGATTTTTAGCCTTATGTAATTTCGGTCGTATACTTTAGAGGATTCCGATTTACCTCTAATTTTTTCTTCGTGGAATCCTGTCTGAATCTTTCTCATTAATTTCTGTGTTTGACTCGATTTCTAATATAGGTGACCTGAAAGACCTAGACGAGGCCATTGCAAACTTTTGAAAAATGACGAAAAAGCATGTGTAATTATTCCTGATGGAGTTTTGTAAAATCCAAGTCTTTCTAATTTGCGCAAAGAGTTTCTTGAAATTATCTAGACCATGCTTTCACTAGGTAAAGAACCACTGCACTTCTATATTGGGTATGTGCTAAATATTTAATCGATACTTGGAAATTGTAAAAATATAGAATAAGGATGGTTAGCCGATCCTGAGGTCACGAGTAAACAGATTGAGATGTTCATAATAATTTGCAAATAAAAAACTGGATTCGTATTCTTTTTAATGGTAGGTATATGATAATATGGCTAAAAGAAGCTTAAGTGAACCAATCAAATTATTAAGCTAAGAAGGAAATTGGAGTGAATAAAATAAAAATTATAAGATTAAAATTATAAGAATGATCTATGCTATAGTGAGAATGAGTTGTGATACACGCAAAACTTCGTTAATTTGACAATGTAAATCTTAATGAAGGTATCCTTTTCTTTCAAGCCATTCAACCTGTGGTCTTGTATATTTCCATGTAATGTCGGCTTTTGAATCCTGAATTTCCCAGGGGTTTGCTATGACAATATCACCTTCACGAACCCACATTTTTTTGTGCTTAGAACCGGGAATTCTGCCCATTCGGACTACGCCGTCCATACATTGCAGTGTTACTCTTTTTGATCCAAGTAAACTTGCTACAGTTGCCAATACCTCGTTTTTGTCCTTACGTGGGGTTCGTACCCTTGTTACTTCAGTGGCATCGTCTGAGCTTACTGGATTGGATCCTGCTTTTCTTTTCCTAATAGTGCTTCTATAATTAGCCAAATTAAGTCATCCTTTGCTTTTTTTTTCAATATATTTAAGATTTGATGGATTTTTCTAATCTCTCATTCTCAACTTCAGTTGTTTTTTTATTATAATCATCATTATTATTTCTACTTATAAACTCAAATACTTTTTATATTATTTTGAATATTTCCAATTATTTTGTTTAGATTGATAGATCAAATGCAGGAACAAAAGACCAAAAGCAAAGATGAGAATTTGATTATATAAAAGTTTCTCTGAAAAACCAACTCAAAAAAAAGTGACAGAATTAGTCAGAGAATTGCTACCTGAAAAGGAGCATAAATACTTCAATTGGGGACTTATCGACTTACGTGCCCTTGGTTGCACCTATAGGGGCTGCGATAGAGATAGATGCCCAGTAAAAGACCTTTGCAACTATTGTGAGAAAATTAAATCTGCAACTTAAATTAGACTATGGAGTATCTGATCATAATATTCTTTTTATAATTTCAAAACACTTTCCTGCATACATTTCATAATTATTTTTTAGTATCTGGTTCGCTGAAAAAAAAGCTATAACGTTAATTTCCGAAGCCCATATATAGTTACATTCATGGAAAGTTTATTTCTGGGTTAAAACAGATCAAAATATGGCTTATTTGTAAATTATTTTATATAAACAGAAGATTTCTGACTTTCTTCAATTAATGTCGTGAAAAACTAAATTTTCTCTTTCAAAGCAATAAATAGCAATAGAATTCCTAAATTCGTCAACAAAAAGGACAAAGAAATGTAAATCAGCGTTAATTAATATATGAATAAATAGCGTTCAGAAAATATCAGGATTACAGAGATATGTTCTGCGTAAAGTCAGATGTACAATATAGGTGGAATAATTGGATTACTTATTGAATTTGTTTATATTTGGAGTGGTGGGTGCATTTATAGTAGTACTGGTAACATACATCGGGGATAAATATGGAGCAAAATCAAGTGGATTACTATCTGCTTTTCCTACTGTTTCTGCAACAAGCCTATTTATTATAGCATTAGATAATGGGAACTCTTTTGCTTCAAAAGCATCGTTATCCTCTCTATTTGGACTTGCCGCAGTTAATTTTTTTACATTTGGCTTTTATTATGGTTATACTAATAGCAATAGAAAAACGCTTATGGGAAAAACTTTTTTTGCATCAATTGTCGGTTTCGTAATTTACTCAATTATCATCTTTGCTTACATTGTTGAAGTTCAGGAAAGCACAATATATAACCTCATCCCTTTAATTATTAGTTTCGTTATCATGAGGTTTATTTTTAGAAGCATAAAAGAAGAAAAAAACATAAAAGAAGAAAATTCTTTACTTAACGCGGAAAGAATAAGAACTATAAATTACTTAGCTAGAGCAGGTTAAGGTGGCGCTATTGTTATTATCGCAATTATTCTGGCTAATACTTTTGGTTCCATATACGGCGGAATTTTTTCGGCATTTCCAGCAACAGTTGCACCAATCTTAATTATACTTGCATTAACTCATACAGAATCGTTTTTACTTACAACAATTAAATATGTGCCTTCATCTTTGTTGGCAACTGGCGTTTATGCTTTAAGTGTATGGTATACGTATCCGATTCATGGTTATCCAATTGGAACACTCATATCATACATGCTTTTTATCGTCGCTGTATACATTTTAAACATTTTAAAATTAAACTAAATAATAGGATGTAAGAATATGAATAAGAGCATTGGTTTGTTTAATGAAATTAAACATTTTAAAATTAAAGTAAGTAATAGGATGTAAGTATATGAATATGAGCATTAATTTATTTAATGAAATTGACCAGATTATCAATATAGATATAATGGGACGTAAAAACAGAGAACTATATTTATCTGCTAAAAAATCCACTCCACTTTGCTTAGAGGCAGCAGAAATTATATTTAAGTCTATAAAATCAGATGCTACTGTTTTTATAGCATCCGGTTTTCCTATAATTCCAAATATAAAACCGGAGACCGATAGGCCAATAGGAGCAATCATTCTTGCCAAAGCTCTCGAAAAGCTTAATGTAAGGACTTTTTTTATAACAGATGATCTAAGTAAAGATTTACACGTTGCGTTGGCAAAAGAAGCTGAAATTGAATATAATGATATTATATTATATGCATTCCTACCGACCATTCAGCTGCACTAAAATCATGCCAAGTAGCTCTTTTAGAGCATAAACCCAGTTTTTTGGTTGCAGTAGAGCGGCCCAGCATAAATCAAAATGATATATATTGTAACATGAATGGTGATGATGTCTCGTCTTACGTTGGTAAGATTGATTATATGTTTAATGAAGCATTGGAGAAAAATATTCCTACGATAGGTGTAGGAGATGGCGGAAATGAAATCGGAATGGGAAATATCTATAAAAGTACTACTCACATCCTCCCATTTGGTAACATTATTGCTTCAAAGACTAGGACAACGTCCTTAGTGGTGAGTGCGGTATCGAATTGGGGCGTATATGGCATTGTTGCAGCTTTATCAATACTTACAGGTTCTCAATTAATGCACGACGCAAACTTTGAGAAGAATTTGATAGAAACCTGTATAAAATCAGGTGCATTAGATGGAATAAGTAAAAAATCATCATGTTCGGTAGACGGGCTTCCTTCAGATTTCCATGGCCATATAGTGGAGATACTTAACTATTTAGTCATGCAAAGTATTTCTCAAAATTAAATTTTAGTTTAGGAATGACAAAAATATAATTTTCAAGTATTTCATTTACCAATACTGTCCTTGATGATTATTTATGATCAAGCCCCCACATAGTCCATCCATCTAGATTATGCCAGCTGAATAATTTTATGTAAGGTGCATAACTACAAAGCTCGTTACATCCCCTAAAATAATTTCCCATACATAAACTTGGTTTTACCCAAGTAAGACAGGTTATATATCTAAATCCCCATGCTTCAATTAATTTGAATCCTTTCGGCAAACTCCGATTTGTAATTCATAAATACAAGTGACAATTTTTATCTGCGAGTTAATTTCAATTGCTTTATCAAATGCTTTTAGTGCTTTAATAACTAAGTTAGGTGATTTATGAGATGATTAGTTTCCTTATTTTGCTTACACTATTCATATTAGTTTCCAATTTTCCCCAATGGTTCACAAGAAAAAAAACTTCGACAAACACATTTGATTCCATTTTTTTGTAATTGCCTCTAGAAATTAATGTTTTAAATTTAAAGTTAAAATTATGCATATTCTTCACTAAAATATTGTATGATTTTGTGGGGATTATATTTTTGAGTCTATATATCTATTTAATCTAGATTTAAGCACTAGATTTCTTTCTCTATTAAATTTCTTTAAGTACTTAAGCAATAATTTTATTGGATTATTGTATAATACCTCAATTCTAGACAGTATTGAGAGTTTGTTTTTAATTCAAAGTTAGATTTTTGCAGACTTTCTATGATTATATTCTTCCGAAGTTTGATCTCCTTCCTCATGACTTGTTGAGGTTTACGATTTTACAGCAAAATAGACATGTTGCCTAATTCCTTAGCTACTATTTTAGTAATGTCCCAAGTAATCACTGATTCCATTTGATTATGCTGCGATTTCAAGAACTAACTTTAACACATTGCAAATATTGAATATGATGGTTGTATTATAAAATAGTAGACTTGAAAAGTATGATTTGGAATGATTTTGTAGTTTAAGATCTTTTTTACGCAATGTCCAGTTTTCTATATTTATCTTGTTCTGTATTATAAATACGATGCGAAAAATATTCATAGTTTGTCTATTTAATATATTAGTTCATTTTTTGTTCATCTAGCGTTCTAGTTCATTGTTGTGCGCGACTTTTTTCTACCATATTTTACGGATAATTCACATCCACTCCGATAATCTCCCTCTTCCCGCCAAAAACATCCCTTGCTATCTCAGCACAGCCTATGGCAGCATGCCATCTCCCGAAACACAGGCATTCCTGTCCCAGGTGTTCACTTATCTTCTTTTGTATATATTCTACTTCTGCCACATGGCCTGCAAGGAAGATCCCACCGATTGGTCCATAATCTTTGAGAAAGAGTTGCATTGAAGCTATTTCCATAGCTGCAAACAGGGCAACCGTATCTAGAGCAAGCAGGGCCAAACTTTCCCCTTTTTTGGCTGCACTGAGTAATTCTTCCCGATTTTTAAATGGGGTCATCTTCAGAGCACCTGCCTCAATAAAAGCTTGGTTTGCCGTCCGGAGCCCGCTGTCTATGTCCCTGATAGCTTGCAGGTCAAGAGGGCCTTGATAAATTCCGGGAGCAAATATGCAGGCATCGATTGCACCAATTACTTTTCCTGCAGCAACGGCAACGGTAACAGTATTTGAGCTAATATCAGAAACTACGAAATTCTTATAGCCAAGACATCGAATATGATAAGCAATCCCAAGTTTTTCCGGGCTTGTAAGATGGGAAAAAATTTTCATCCGAGGATCCACTTTACTCGCTGTATGGAGGCCAGGAATTGCTACCGCAGGAATGTTCGAGTAACGGATAGCATCAAAAACTTTTGTACCTCCTCCTATCTTTTTTCCAGCTCCTTCTATACTCTTGATTCCTCTTTCTTTTAAGTTCCTTACGTCAACGATTGTGGAAAAAGCATCTCCCATTGAGTATGTCAATGCAACCAGGTCAATAAATGTGCGCTGAATTTCGAATTTATCTTCGATATATGTTAGTATCTCATTTTCGGACATCTCAGCTGCTCTAGCTCTTTCAAGCTCAAAAGTCAGAACTCTGTCTTCTTCTATCAGAGCAAAACGTATAGCTGTTGTTCCATGATCAATTCCTATAAACGTCAATTCGCGATCTCTCCTTTAGCTTCTTATAGGGAAGTCCTTAAGATCTCATTTAATTCTTTCATGATTCTGTCTCCGTCTTCAGCGGTTCCAACTGTTGTTACAATCCGTATTTTCTGGTAACTTCTGCCTTCAGAGATCAATAGTCTCAAATTACCTCTAGCATCCGAACGCAATATCTTTCCTGTAAGACTCCCTCCTGGGAGACCTTTTACGGAAATTACTGATGGGATCACCTTTTTTATCTCAGGATGTTGGCCCACTATTTTTACGAGTTTTTTCCCAGCTCTTCCACCGATGATAGTTGTATGGACTCCACCAAGTTTATTTTTTGGAGATTTTTGTGCCTGTTCTCTCAAACCGTTTTTATTTTTAGTCATTGTAGCCAAACCAGGTATATGTCAGGGTAATTTTCAAGTTATTTTTTTTAATATTTATTCTGTATACCTATATGTGATGCCAGATTCTCAGGAAAGGAGACATTTTATCATTTTCTGGCTTTTTGATTTATTGCAGTTATAGAATGCTTTAAAAAATGATGGATTTGTGCGATCCAATTAGATATTAAAAAGTCTCCAAAAAAGTTTTTCCCGGCTATAGAGGATTCCGATTTATCTCTTTTTTTCACATGAATCCTGTTCAACTCTTTTTCGCCATTTTCGGTATTTGACCCGATTTTTAAGCAATTCTCTGGTTTCTTGATATATCCTTTATTCCCATAATATGTTCTTTACTGCTCTTTTCATTGTTGCATAATAACCTTTTGATTTTGCTCCAAAGTATCCTTTGACTCTGTAAATAACTTCATTTTTTTCTAATAAATTTATCTTGGAATTATGACGTGATACAGTTGTTGTTTTTAATCTTCCGATCATTTCATAGACCCTAGCTATTATAATATGAAATTTAGATCCAAAGTGTGACTCATCAACCTCTTTTATCCAGGTTCCTCATCTACTTCTCTTTGTTTTTGCTTCATTTTCTCAAGGTTTATCCGCCTTTGCATATCCAGGATCTGAATAGATAAAAGTAGAGTCTTGAATAAGTCCCCTTTTTATTTTCAAAACCAAAGCACTTAAGTTGGCTTTTTAACTATCTTCACATTTATTCCCTTGCAGTTGTCAATAATTCTTTTTCTGAATGATCAAATTGTGGTACTTTCTTATATGTACTCAGGAAAACCAAAAATTTCTTGAAAGAAATTCGATCAATACATTCTTTCTCAAGTTCAAAGCCTGGAAAACCATAAATTGCTGTAAAAAAATATTTTTAATAAAATTATTACGTCAGCTTCAGTCTGCTCAAAAAACTGTTTTGTTTAAATATATGGACTTAAATATGGTACTAAAAATTTCCAATCAATTAAGGAATCAATTTCATCAAGTTCGTCTTCACCTGACTGAAGAGGTTTGTTTTCTTCTTTAAGAACAAAATGAGTAAGGATTTTTATGAGTATAAATTATTGTTAAGACAATTAAACTATCCATAATCAAATACTTAAGAATTTATCAAAATACAGTATCTGAATTTGGTATCACTCCTTGCTTCTTTCTTCAAACAACTTTTTCCAGGAAAATCCAGTTTACCATCAAAAATTAAATTTTTTCAAGTTCCTTCACATCTATGAGCTTGATATTTTCTTCTTCAAGTATTTTTATCGCCGCTTCAATATCGTTAACTCTGACTATCAGTAGGGCTTTTTGATCCCTAGTTACAAAAGCATAAGCATATTCAAGATTTATGTTAGCATCACCAAACACTTCTGCAATATGAGACATGCTGCCAGGTAGATCTCTCATTTCAATCCCCAGCACATTTGTTTCGGAAACTGTAAATCCAGAAGCATGAAGAACATTATAAGCATATTCAGACTTGTCTACGACCATACGAATTATCCCGAAGTCACCTGATTCAGCAATAGTAAATGCTTTTATATTTATCCCAGCGCTTTTTAACTTATTCGCTATGCTTGCGAGTCTACCAGGTTTATTTTCCGCAAAAAGGGAAATCTGCTTTATAAATTTATGTTTTGTGCTAGTATCCATGTCCTTACATCCACTATTCTTTTTCTGCTCTTTTTTCATCCTTTTAAGTCTTTATTTTCATAATATAATATCAGCTTTTGTATACTTTAAGCTTACATCCTACACTCTGCAAATGAACGCATTTGTAGAATTCGTTCGCCTATTTACCCACCATTATTTATTGAAAGTTAAATTAATTTTTAAGCTAATGCCATATTGCGAAAATAAATGGCATTCTTGTGTATATCTGTGGCAATTGGTTTGTATTATTTATGGCTTAACTTTATCTCAGTCTCTTTATTCGAAGAGAAACCTAAAAGAGATCAAATTCAAAAAAAGAAAAATCTGAATGAATGTGGCATCCAGAAAGTTTTATGCGTATATCATACATGTTCACTAAATTCAAATCTTCCGCTTATCAAGGACTTTTTTTGATTTTCCTTCAGAACGAGGTAAGGATCCATGTTCGATTAGTTCCACCTCGACTGCAAGATTCAGTGCACTTTTCAACGCCCCTGTGATTCTCTTTTTAAGCATCATCATGTCTGACATACGATCACTAAAGGCAGACTCATGCATCTCTATTTGGACTTTGATGGAATCAAGAGGTCCGATCCTGTCTACAATTATCATGAAATGGTTTCCAACTTCAGGTATTTCCATAAGGGCCGATTCGACCTGTCCGGGAAATACATTGATTCCACGGACGATAATCATGTCATCTGAGCGCCCGCTTATGCGTGTAATCCTTGGATGGGTTCTTCCGCACCTGCAGGGTTCTGAAAGCTTTCGAGTAAGGTCATTTATCCTGTAGCGAATAAGGGGAAGGGCTTCTTTAGTAAGAGTTGTTATTACTAGTTCCCCGGTTTCTCCATCAGGTACAGGCTCTTCTGTATCCGGGTCCAGGATCTCCACCAAGAATTTATCCGACCATATATGGATTCCACACTGCTCCGAACATTCAGTAAAAAGCGGGCCACTCATTTCTGAAGTCCCATAAATATCATAAGCTTTAATTCCGGATTCGTCTTCTATCCGTTTCTTGAGTTCCTCAGACCAGGGTTCGGCTCCGAAAAATCCCATCTTTAATTTCGTATCGTTCCTAACACTGATGCCTAACTTCTTTGCGGTTTCGATCATATATAAAAAGTAAGAAGGTGTACAGGCTATGATAGTGGTGCCAAGGTCTCTCATCAACTCAAGCTGGCGTTCAGTACTTCCAGAGCTTGTGGGTAATACTGTTGCGCCTATTTTTTCGCTCCCGTAGTGAGCACCGAGTCCACCTGTAAAAAGTCCGTATCCATAACTTACTTGAAAGATATCATCTTTTACCACTCCAACAGAGGTAAATCCTCGTGCGAGAGACACAGCCCATTCTTCAATGTCCTTTTGTGTATACCCTACTACTGTCGGTTTCCCTGTTGTACCCGAAGAAACGTGGAAGCGGACAAGTTTTGAGTTAGGGACGCAAAACATGCCTGTGGGATAGTTATCTCTTAGATCCCTCTTAAATGTAAAAGGTAACTTTCTGACATCTTCAAGTGTTTGGATGTCTTCTGGCCTAATGCCATGTTCATCAAACCTTTTCCTGTAGAAATGAGAGTGTTCATACACATAATGTACGAGTTCTTTCAACTTCCTTTCCTGTAGTTTTTTCAAATTTTCTACAGGCATTGTCTCGATTTCAGGATCCCAGTATTTTGGCATTTTTTTCACACTCTGAATGTCTCATATTGTGAGCTTTGCGCTGAGTTACCAAAACCATAACCTAAAAATATCTTTACATTTTTTCCAAAAAATGGGTGAATGCTTATTTTTCATATTTAATCAATTACTTACCCATATTACTTATTTGAGATTTACTCGCTTTTGAACCATGCTCATCCCTGAATAAAAATATTTTTTGCTGGTCTGGATTTTCGGCAAATGTGCTATGAAGATTAAGCTGAATTCACATCTAAATAATGTAGTTGTTGGGTCCAAAGGGAAGCTTTAGATAACTTGAAAGTTTTTCGGATAAAAGCCAAAAGCTGCCTGATCAAATATAGATACGTGTTTCTAAAAATAATATGGTTATATTCATAACAATTGCTACAAATAACTGAAATTACTTTTAAGTTATCTTGACTTTCATATAAAGTAACAATGTAAATTTACTTGGTTGCCTTTTAATTGTAGCCTTATCAGGCAATTTATTGAGGTACAGACAATATTATAGTTCAAAATCATTAAGATTACTTGTTTCAAAAAAATCATTCATCTTCAACTTCTTCCAGTTCATCTTCAATGTATAGATCTTTTGACGTTGCCCCAAGTGAAGCTTCAAGAATCTTCTTTGTTTTTTCCTTGCATTTGGTCAACACTTCTTTCATATCAGCAATGACATCGATTCCAGCGGCTCCGGAATGCCCGCCTCCAGTGCCGTTATATTCGTTGCTTATATCTTCCATTAACTGTCCAAGATTCACTCCAGCATTAACAGCTTCACGTTTTGCCCTAGAACTTATTCGTACGCTTTCACCTTTTGCTGTGCCAACAAAAGCAATATCTGCACCGATATTTATAAGCATGGAAGATGCAGAGCCTCCGAAAGAACTTACATGTGAAGATGCAATTAGCATATCCTGTACTCTATCAAGTTCAACACGACTTGCTGCTTTCAGGATGGCAATACGCATAGATATATCCTGTGGGGTAACAGCCATAAGGTCCAACACTTCTCCATACTCAACGCCACTTGCCTTTATAATTTTTGATACTGTGCTGAATGTATCTTCTGATGCATGTTTGAAATGTCCGGTATCTGTCACTATCCCTGTAAGCATCCCGATTCCCACACGTCTGTTAATTGGTGCTCCCATTGCTTTTAAAATATCGTAAACTATCTCTACAGTAGATGTAGTGTTCCTGTGCAAGTAGAAGTCGGCATTTTCTGTCAGAGCAGTAGTTGTATGGTGATCGATCACGCAATAATTGATAAGTTCTATATCATTTAATTGTGCTTTTGTCGACGTGTCAACTACGACAACAAAACCGTAATTCTCAGGATTTGGCTTATCCACTACTTCTATTCCAAGTCTTTCGATCAGGACCGATGCTACACGGTTACAGCCATCTACTAGGCCGACCGTACCTCCTATAGCTTCAGAAAGAGCAAAAGCACTGCTAATAGCATCCGGATCTGCGTTCCGGTGACACAAATATAAGATGTTTCGATAGTCAAGGAGCCGATTGAAAAACTCCTCTTCATTTACTTGCATTGTCCACTCTAGCTGTCGTGTTATGGGCTTTGATATCCTCGGTCTAATATCCTCCGGGTTTCGTCATGCCTTCTAATAAATCTATATCCTATTTATATTCTACATGTATAATTAATAAATCAAGAGAAGTCGGGCAAATTTTGATTTTAACAAATTGTTTATATAGTCTTCATAAGAAAACAACCAAAAAAATCAAGGTTTATCGAAATCCTCTCAAATTATTGTGCCTTGGGACCCAATGCATGCTGGATCTGTTCCTGAAGTTGTTTAAAGCGAGAAGTGAGCCGTTCTTCCTGCCTAGAAATTGACTGAAGCCTGAGTGAGAGGGTTTCTTCCCTCTCTTTAAGTTTCGAAATGGATTCTTCTCTACTCGTTTTAATTAACAGCTCTCCTACATTATGATATACTATAGCATCTTCAGTCAGTTTTGCCAACTCGTCGAGAGCCATTTTGGACTCATTTTGTATAGCTTCAATTTTGGATTTTTGCATAGCTAGACCCTGGATCTGTTGCTGTAGCTGCTGTAATTGTGCTATCTGATTCTGAATTTGTGGAGGTAGTTCTGCAGTCATGTAGTTTTCACCTGAGTCCTCAATAAACCTGAAGGGATTTTAATGTTTCTGTTTTCCGATATCTGAAAAACCTATTTTTATAACATAAAGTTAATTTGTCGTACTTTATTAATTTGATTGATGTTTTCAAGATTGAGGTTCCATTTTGACGAAACCTTAAGTTTTCATTCATTGAAACATGTCGCTCCCACCTCATTGAAACAAGGAGCAAAAAAGGCTGAAAAATGGTATATAAGAGTATTCTGGAAATGACATCAAACAAATAATATGGAACGATCATTAATTTTAGAACATTTTGATAAATTCTTAAGCATTTGGTTATAGATAGTTTAATTGTCTTAACAATAATTTATACACATAAAAATCCTTACTCATTTTGTTCTTAAAGAAGAAAACAAACCTCTTCAGTCAGGTGAAGACGAACTTGATGAAATTGATTCCTTAATTGATTGGAAATTTTTAGTACCATATTTAAGTCCATATATTTAAACAAAACAGTTTTTTGAGCAGACTGAAGCTGACGTAATAATTTTATTAAAAATATTTTTTTACAGCAATTTATGGTTTTCCAGGCTTTGAACTTGAGAAAGAATGTATTGATCGAATTTCTTTCAAGAAATTTTTGGTTTTCCTGAGTACATATAAGAAAGTACCACAATTTGATCATTCAGAAAAAGAATTATTGACAACTGCAAGGGAATAAATGTGAAGATAGTTAAAAAGCCAACTTAAGTGCTTTGGTTTTGAAAATAAAAAAGGGACTTATTCAAGACTCTACTTTTATCTATTCAGATCCTGGATATGCAAAGGCGGATAAACCTTGAGAAAATGAAGCAAAAACAAAGAGAAGTAGATGAGGAACCTGGATAAAAAAGGTTGATGAGTCACACTTTGGATCTAAATTTCATATCATAATAGCTAGGGTCTAGGAAATGATCGGAAGATTAAAAACAACAACTGCATCACGTCATAATTCCAAGATAAATTTATTAGAAAAAAATGAAGTTGTTTACAGAGTCAAAGGATACTTTGGAGCAAAATCAAAAGGTTATTATGCAACAATGAAAAGAGCAGTAAAGAACATATTATGGGAATAAAGGATATATCAAGAAACCAGAGAATTGCTTAAAAAAGCTTTCGAGAGACAAGTTTATTTAATAACTAAAAAGATATTCAAATCAGGAAAAGTTCTTGTCATTACTATCGAAGAGTGAATATAAAGATGTTATGTACAATTTTTTGTTACAATCTTTATCATTTGATGACATTGAAAATTAAAGGAGTATTTTAAGGATAAAGATCAAAGAATAATGAACCAGAAAAGAAAAAATTGGGTCAAATACAAAAATTTGTAGGAAAGATGTGGATAGAATTCCAGCGAAGAGCAAAATCAAAGGTCAATAGGAATCCTCTTTAGTAGTTCTGCCAAAGAAATTAAATAATGAGTGAAACTATTCAGCCTGATCAAAAAGGTGTCAATAACCATCTTCCTAAGATTCAATGTACAAATTTCAGCGAGCTGATTTTATTTAGCTGTCAGCTAAAGATCATATTTTTCAGTTTTTCATCAGTTGGTAATCAGGAGTATCGGCTGCTTCAAAATAGATTCCAGTATTCTGATTCTTTGTAGAGCGATAAGTAATCATTAAGTTAATATTAATTAATTAATTAATTAACAGTATAATAATTATTAATATTTGATGGAAGTTAATTAAAATATAATCCTCATAGTATAAAATTAGCACTTTATCATATGAGAAAAATGATTTTATAGTCGCTTAACAAAATTTACACACTTATCATAAAATTAGAGATGAAACATGGAAAGTACGGAAAAAAGCTGGAAAAAGGCAGTCCGAGAAAAGCTTTTAGTTGCTTTCAGTGCTTTCCTTCGTTCAACTTTAAATTTTAAAAGTAGGAGGAAGATGTGTTCACCTGATGATAAATTAATTTTTTCAAGGTCTTGAAGTTTTACTTTTGTTTGAGGACTACAAGCTTAAAAAAGAAAATTTAGGAAATCTTGTAATAATTAATAATTATGCATACTAACTTAAAAATATATATTTAGATCTATTTGAATCCCAAACTAATGTGCAGGAGATGGAAGAAGATGGAAAAAAGCGGAAACCTTAAAGAAATCAGATATCTTCTTAAAAAATTCACAAATGCTCATGGAATTTCAGGCTCTGAAGATAATATACGTGATCTCCTTGAAATGGAGATAGAGCCCTATGTTGATACTATCCGGAGAGATATCATGGGGAATCTTATAGCAACCAAAAAAGGAGACAGACCTTCTGTACTACTGGCTGCCCACATGGACGAAATTGGGCTCATGATCAAGTATATTGATGATAATGGATTTCTCCGTTTTGTAGAGATCGGAGGATGGTTTGACCAGACACTCCTCAGCCAGAGAGTTATAGTCCATGGCAAAAAAGGCTCAATTCCAGGTGTAATTGGTTCCAAACCTCCCCATTTGATGAAAGAAGATGACCGGAAAAAGCCTGTGAAATTGGAGGATATGTTTATTGATATCGGAGCAAAGGACCGTGAGGATGCTGAAAACATTGGAATAGAGATCGGTGCGTCCGTTAGTATTGACCGGGAATTTATGTCTCTAGCAAACGGTAGGGTTACTTCAAAAGCTTTTGATGATCGTGTTGGGGTTGTAATCCTCATAGAGGTTATGAAACAGCTTTCAAAGCATAAAATTGAAGCAAATATCTTTGCTGTAGGTACTGTTCAGGAGGAAGTAGGGCTGAAGGGAGCAAAAACCTCTACTTTTGGGCTTGTACCTAACTTGGCTCTTGCTCTTGATACAACTGTCCCAGGAGATTATCCGGGCATCAGCAAAATCGATTCTTCCCTTGAAGTCGGGAAAGGGCCTGTAATTAACGTTGCTGATGCATCCGGAAGAGGCCTTATAGCCCATCCTCAGGTTCTTAAGTGGCTGAGGGAGACTGCAGCCGAAAATAAAATTTCATATCAGTTGAACGTTGGTTCTGGGGGAACTACTGATGCTACATCGATACACCTCACAAAAGAAGGTATTCCCACAGGCACTGTTAGTATAGCCACCAGGTATGTCCATTCCCCAGTTGAGGTTCTGGATATATCAGACGTTGAAGCAAGTGTCTTGTTGATTGTAAAAGCAATAGAAAATGTTAGCAGATATTTCTGATACCCTTTCCGCAGATTTACCAAGAATGCCATCTACTTTCTCAATATGATAGTAGCTCAAAAATTAATATACCCTTCAATGAATAATCATTGGTAAATAGGCAAACAAATTATATATATGGGTACATCTGCGGAGTAGCGTGTCATGTTATTGAAAACAAATTATAACATATTTCTGCATCTACTTTGTTTGTTTTTTTATGCGTAGATGCCTTCGTATCTCGTGTATTGTTGTTGGTGTTTTTCATAGGTTATACAAAGTTTGGAAGCAAGGGAAAAAACTTTTATGATTGTCTAAACCACAAAATTTGTTTATTATTTCTGCCAATTTAAATTATCAATTAATTGGGTAGCGAAATAGCCTAAAAGGCCAATTTAACATGCGTGATCAGAGTCACATTTGAGCTTTTTATTTGAAGAGTTTTATAATTGTTTTAAGTTAATTTCATATAAGAAAGTAGTTGTGTTCTTGTATCTATTATTGAGGATTTCGACGAACCCTCAATTTTGTCATATGCTTATAAGTGGCGCATAAATAATTCGTGAAAATCAGAGGTTTATGGAATTCCCTAGCTAATATAATATTAGCTAAATAGATCTAAAGCATCAATTCACAATGAATTTATTTTAATGAAATTAAAATTTCATTTTTTTGCATGTTTGTTGGAAAAAATATGTAGTCCTTTATCACCTGCTAGCTTTTGTTTACAAAACGCACATGGTGCTTTTTTCTGTTCGTTTTGTTCCGCCCTTCATTGAGGTTATTTAGAGCAGATCTTCTTAAATCATGTAAACAAAAAATTAGTCCCACTAGAAACTTAATTCTGAAAAAATCAACCCTTATTAACTGACAACCGAATACTTTTACAAATCCCATATATGGAGAAAGACAACAGTATTTTGAATTGAAAAATTTTGGAAATGAAAACGTCTTCACTATAGTAAAATTAATTTTTACAGAAGACTATATGAAAAGAAACTTGAGGCAAGAAGAGCCAATGAAAAGAAACTTATGGAAAAAAGACCATCTGAAGGAAATTTTTCAATAATCTAGCTCCTGGTAGATGAGTCTCATCTTTTTGTATTTTCAAGGAAAAAGCATTCACTTGAGAACTTATTTACAATTTTCTATATAGATCCGGTGAGAAGGTTTCACTTTTATTCTGGCAACCAAGAGACTTGCGTTTTCATCAGGATTTAATTTATCAGAGTAAACTTATTACCTGCCAGAACTTACTTATCGTGGTGATAATCTAACTCTAAAAACTTCAGTCCACTTTATATGCAGGAAATTCTCCAAGCTTATCTGGAGAAGATGGGGAGCAAAAGAGGGCTGCGCTTATAGTGATGACTATTTAGAGTCTTCCAACCTTGTGCACCCACCAACAGATAATATGGCACCGATGAGAGGAAATATCAGTTTTCTTGAACTCCTAGCAAACCAAAGCGGCGAAGAATTCGTAATTTAATAATTAAAATAATTATTTGTCATATTTTAAGAGTAAGCTTCTGAGTGAAAAAGCTGGAATGTTGATCAACTTTGATGCTCATCAGGAGATTATTTAAATACTAACTGTGATACTTCATCTCTGTTAATGTAGTTCAGTTACAGCTGGAAGTATTTTCTGATGATAGTATTAAAATAATTGCAGAAATAAGTGGTGAAGTTTATGAAAAGAAGGGCCTGGAAATTCGGAGATAATGTGGATACAGATGCAATAATACCAGGAAGATACCTGGTTTTCAATACCCCCGAAGATCTTTCAAAGTATGCATTTGAAGGGGTACGCTCAGAATTTGCAAAAAATGTTCACGAGAATGATATCGTGGTCGCTGGAAATAATTTTGGATGCGGGTCCTCTCGCGAGCATGCGCCCCTAGCCCTTAAAGGGTTGAAGATAAACTGTGTAATTGCAAAGTCTTTTGCAAGGATTTTTTTCAGAAATTCGATAAATATCGGTGTCCCTGTCCTTGAATGCCCGGACACTGACCGGATCGATGATGGAGATGAGCTTGAAGTAAACCTTTCAACCGGAGTTATTGAAAACAAAACAAAAGGAGAAGCCTACCAGGCAACTCCACTCCCTGATTTCGTTCGAGAGATCGTTGATGTGGGAGGGCTTGTGGAATATGCTAGAAAACTTGTCTCAAGCGCTAAGGAAAGGAAATCTATACAGAGCCATGCTTCTCAAAAATAGTAAATATAAGTTTGAAGATACTGATTTTGATCCAAGAGATACTTATAATCACTGACTGCTTGGAAAATTAAAACATGATCATTAGTCTACAGTGAAATAAAATAACCCCACATAAATCCACTTTGTGAATCGTAGTAAATATGATTAGTGATTGTTGTTTAACCAGGCTGGATAGTTATTAAGAGATGATATTAAGAGATGATATTTCCCTTGTTTGACATTTCGCAATAAAATAGGCAAGTTTGCCTGTAAATTCGAAAGGAGCATAGATATGACGCAGTATAAGATTCCGGTTATCCCAGGTGACGGAATAGGACCAGAAGTCATCTTCGAAGGCAGAAAAGTCATAGATGCAGCCGGCGAAAGATTTGGTTTTGATATAGAATGGATTGAATACCCGCATGGAGCAGACCATTACCTAGAAACAGGAGAATTGATTTCGGAAGGAACATTAAAAGAATTATCCGACTATCCTGCCATTTACCTCGGCTCCATTGGAGACCCAAGGATTGCCCCCGGGATTCTTGAGAAGGGAATCTTATTAACCGCACGCTTTTATCTTGATCAGTATGTCAATCTTCGCCCGATAAAGCTCCTCGACGGCGTCTGGACCCCGCTCAAAGACAAAACATCAAAAGACATCGACTTTGTGGTGGTCAGGGAAAACACAGAAGATTTCTACGTTGGAATAGGTGGCAGATCAAAAAAAGGTAAGAGCAAAGATATTCTCGAAGTTAAAAGGACTCTCTACTCTGCAAAATTCGGCCTTGATGTCGAGACTGACAGTGAAGAAATAGGGTATCAGATAGGCCTGATTTCCAAAGAAGCCACAAAAAGAGTCATAGAGTATGCCTTTTCCATTGCCGAAAACCGAAAGAAACACATCTCATCCGTGGACAAAGCAAATGTCCTTTCCGACATTTACGGTTTATGGAGAGAAGAATTCAACGCGATCTCTGCAAAAAATCCGTCCGTTAAAACTGACTTCAATTTCGTTGACGCCATTACCATGTGGTTTGTGAAGAACCCAGAATGGTTTGATGTTGTCGTAACCCCGAACATGTTCGGAGATATAATCACCGACCTCGGAGCCATGATTCAGGGCGGTCTCGGCCTCGCTCCCGGAGGAAACATTAACCCGAAAGGCACAAGTATGTTCGAGCCTATTCATGGCTCCGCCCCGAAATATAAGAATCAGAATAAAGTCAACCCGATTGCAACAATCTGGGCAGGTGCTATGCTCATCGAACAACTCGGAGAAAAGGAAGCTTCAGGCACAATAGTGAATGCAATCCAGGAAAATCTTCTTGCCAGCATAGTCAAAACTTACGATATGGGTGGTAAGAGCAGTACCTCAGATGTAGGGAGCGACATTGCAAGAAGAGTTATGGATAGTTAATTCAACTCTGTCTTTACTTTTTAGTTTTGTTTAGTTTTATTTTTCCTGTCCATTCTTTATTTCTCGTCCTCCTTTCTTATATTGTTTTTTAGTCTCTTTTACATGCAAATTCAAGAAAATATTTCGATGGCTTATATGGAAATATTTATAGCTTTGCGGTTTGTTTATGAATTTAGAGGATTTCGATAAAACCCTGAATTTCATTATATGTCAATAAATGGCATATCAGTGATTCGTGAAAATCAGATGCTTGTCGAAATCCTTTATAGTTCTTAATTATGCCAAAATTCTGGAGAAAAAGTGTGCAGTGTGCGTTATGTAGGAATAAGGATTGCCTTAAAGGCAAAAACTGTTCTGTTATTAAATCGGGGCTTAAATTTAGTGGTGATGACCTTAAAGCAGTAAAGATTTCCTCCTGGCTCGCTTCCAGTCATGTGAAAAGGACAAAGCTGGAAGAAATTACGATTTATGCAAAAAAGTTGGGGTACAGAAGAATAGGAATTGCTTTTTGTATAGAATATGAAAGGGAAGCCAGGCTTGTCTACGATATTTTGTCAAGGTATTTTGAAGTGTTTTCGATTTGCTGTAAGGTTTGTGGATTAGATAAAGCCGAGTTAGGAATCCATGAATCGGATGATTCTGAATTTGAAGTTGCCTGCAATCCTATAGGACAAGCTATTCTTCTGAACGGCGACTTTACTGATCTGAATATTCTTATCGGGCTTAAAACAGGGTATGATATTATTTTTGCAAAATACTCTGCAGTTCCTTCGATAACCCTTCCTCTTCAGGAATTACCTCAGTTCTGGGATTCAGGAATCGATATTATTGAATGAACGATACTAGATTATGTCTTTTTTTGAGTCAACAAAATCAGCCCACAGAAATCTGCTCAGCGAATCTTAGCAAAGATGCTTGTGTATATTTTTTTGCTCAGGCTGAAGAGTTAATTAAAAATGTTTGTTAAGTCTAAACCATAAGTCTTGTCTACTATTTCTAAAAATGTGAATCAGCATTTTATTGAGCAGTGGCATTGACTAAAAAACCAATTTAACATCTGCGTTCAAAATCAATTTGAGTCATCGATTGCAATTCATTGATTAGTTTTTCGACGGTTTTGAAAACCAAAATTACGACAAATATCCTGCCCAAAATAAAGATAGAGTCGATGTTTAAAAAAGGTTAAGTTGGAAAATATTTTTATTTATTTATGCCTGCTATTCGAAGAATTTTTTATTTGTTTTGAGTTTAAGGATAATGAAATGAAATTTATCTTTGTTTTACTTATTTTTCTTCCTAAACCTCTTACTTCAAAACCTTTTGCCTTACCCCGTAGTAATTTCATTGATTTTTGCAATAAATTCAGCGTTCTGAACTGCATTTTGCAATATACCCAGTTCTTCTGGAGAAAAGCCGAGCGCAAGTCCAAGAAGCTGAGAATAGTGAAGTACAGGTATCGAGTAATTTGTTCCGAATTTCTCATTGACTGCAAGCTGTCCCCTGTCAAACTGTAGATGGCAGAAGGGACATGCATTGACAATACAATCAACCTCTGCCTTCTGAATGCAGGCAAGTTTATGCTCAAGTATTTCCATAGATTCGGTAGCGTGTCCTGAACGGACTCCGCCTCCTGCCCCGCAACATATCATTTTGTCTTTGTATTTCACACTTTTTGGACCAATGGCTTCAACAAGCTCGTCAAAGAAAACTGGATACTCCGTTTCTCCAAGATTTCGGTCTTTTGAGGGCTTTATCAGGTGACATCCATAGTGAAGGGCCACTTTCAAGTTAAGGGGCCTTGTAATATAGTCCTTTAGTTTATCAGGTCCAAACTCCTTGTATAGAAACTCGATTATGTGCCTTACTTCTATAGTTCCCTTAAATTCCATGCCAATTCTTTTCAAGTAGCTGTTTGTTTGGGCTCTAATTTCGGGATCCTTTTTCAGTTCTATGTTAGCATCTGCCAGGGAGCCATAGCAGCCATTACAGATTGTCAGGATATCCCTCCCCAGTTTTTCAGATAAAACTATGTTTCGGCTTGCTAAGGCAAGCCATGTTGCTTTGTCAAAGGACTTGAACACCCCCGGTGCAGGGCAACAAGAGGCCCCTGGCAAGTCGCAAACATCGACCTCAAGCTTCTGCAGGCAGAGCTTCGTTGCTTTCTCAATTCCTGGGTAACGGTTAGGTACGATGCAGCCAAGAAAAAGCGATAGTTTTGCCATAAATTCTACTCCTTATTTTTCAGCCATCAGCTTTTCAAATTTACAAACTATAGAAATAATTTTAAGTTGTTTGAGGGCTTCCATATACTTCTGTATAGTCTCAGATATGGATTCAAGTCCTATATCTTCCATTTTTTTATGATTCTTCGTCTAAAGGAACTGCTGTGTGTACCGCATCACCATTTATATTTAGATGCCAATAATTGTGCAATTTTTCTTGCTAGAGCATTAATTGCTTTTGAGCATCCAATTGATTTCTTATTTCGGCAAATTTTTTTTAACTTGCTATTTTTCTTTCTTGCCACTGCCTTAGAGATCTGCATTCGAATCCACACTGCTACTTTTGATCATCTCGTTATGATTCTTCAGTTATAGAATTTATCAGCATATTGGTTTACTTTAGGAACAACCTCAATCATTATGCAAGCTTATCTTCGGAAGAAAAATCCGTGGAATTGCAAATTTCAGTAATCAGAGTTGATGCATCAATTTTCCCAATACTCGGAAATGATATTTAAATTTCCATCTCGATCTTATGTTTTCTATAAGCACAGTTGAAAATTTATATATCTAAGGCTTCGATTTCGTAGTTAAGTTGTTTTATAAGATCCAGACATGTCGGAAACCTCAATGCTACGCTCTGAGATCTCTCTGTGTCCAGGATTTCTCTTATCTGAACACTTTTTCTACGAACATTTGTCGAAAGGGTTTTTATTATCTAAGCAATATTTTATCTGAAGAGATTTGTGATCTAATTTTTTTGTCATTCTTGTCAAAAATTTCTGTCAGCACATTATTTAGGTCAAATATTTCAGGTATGAAATGGAATGAGCTCAATTTCATATATCTGTTCTTTATTTATAACTATTACCTACCAAAAATTAGTTGGCTGATTTCTATTTTGAATCAATATAAACTTTTGATTCCTAAATGATATAAATATAAAAAAATGATCAATAGCTTACAGTTAAAGGAAATCAGATTATCAAAATTTGCACAGTGAATCATAGTGAAAATGGTTATTTGTTTATTTTTCCAAGGTTTAATAGTTGCCCTTTTTGTACAAATTTATGGAGGATTTTGACATGAGAACTAAATTCTCTATGATATTTTTGAAAATTTTATATCTGAATCATTTTATTAGGGCAAGTTGCGCAATAAATTTTGAATTTACCTTATTTGTATTTTCATGCGAAAAAGCTTTCATATCTGTGCGTTTCAAACTAGAAAATGTAGATGCTTTATCGATCATAAAGAAGATCCTTATTTGGGATCAATAACTAGATTTTCTTGATACAAGCATGTTTTCTTTCAGAGAATACCTTTGATTACATTATAAGGCATTTATTACTTCTTTTAAAAGCCTTTCTAATAATGTATTTAAGTTCTTTGCGCATAGGCCGCTCCTGAAGATATGAGTCATAAATATACTTCAGCACAACTCCTGCAATCAAACCCACACCTATCCCAGCTACTATCCCCATTAATGTTCCCATTAACAGACTACCAGATATATATTTCTCCGTCATTTCTATACCCCTCATAATATTCTATTGTTTATTTTAAGTCCCTTTCGCGAAGAGAAACAAAGCAAATATTCCTATCAAGATACCCAAAAATGCACCGCCAATAATGACTTTAACTATAAAATATACTGCTTGCTTCACCTTAATTTTGTCATCGAGCATGCAAATAACAACCACTGCATCGTCGAAAGCCATCAATTACTTAGTTTTTTTTATTAATTTAAATGATCCGATTGATCTTAGATACCAAAAAGTTGATCTTATGAGCTGCAGGTGAAGAGATGCCTGCAACCTGTTGGAAAGTCTACTGCAAGGTACGGGTAATACCTATAAATTATGATATATTTGATTTATCATATAGTTTTTGTATATATACTGAATAGTACTGACTTAAACTAATTAGTAATTATATTACTTAGCCCTGATTTCATGATGAAGCCCTTACAGCTCATTTTAACTGATAATTCTCAGCTCCCCAAAACATATTTATAATTTATCCAATGTAGGATAACCCTAACCTGCTCAGGAAAATGCCTTTAATTGAGCCACAATCGTTCATTATTCTACTTTATGATGTTTGAAGTGGTGTTTGTATTTATGTCTGCTTAAAGAAGCCTTAGCTTTGGAACCACTCAATTTAGCCTTGTATATTGTATTTGTACTTACTCCCGTAGCAGTTATATATGCTAGCTTAATAAGTGCATCATTGCCTTCAGGTCCCCATACATCCAATGTAACATTATAAATTCCAGGTTTTTTAAAATTATGATGCGTTGTTATCTTTGAACCATTATAAGTAGTGGCGCAGGTTCCTATATTTTAAAATATCCAACGCCAAGTCGTAACTTTACCGGTGACATCACCAGTAAACCTTGTATATAATGGAATTTTTCCATTAGTAACGTTAGCGAAAATCCTTAATTTTTACATTGCCTGATGCTAAAACCGCTGGCATTAAAAGTAAAACAATAAAACCGCCGGTAAAATATATTTTTTCATATCGAATTCCCCTTAGGATCAAATTACTTAAGGTACAAAAACACTAGCAGATTGATCATAAGTATTATGACCTAAATAGTTTGGAATTTTAAGCATATGATTTTTCAATAAATTGCGTAAGTCCTACATTGTTCTGATCTTCTTGCTGGCAGACTGTCGAGAATGAGTTTTTCGATTAATAATTCAAAATATAAACTTTTTTCTTCAAATAAGGAATTTATATGAGTATTAATCGCAAAATAAACTTTCTTAATGGCTTAATTCTGGATATCATCTCTAAATTGTGAAACATAAGGAAGGAAAGATAAAAATCCCATCGATAACTCAACTTACTCTTGGCCCCTACAGTAAATTTATTTTAAGTATGTAATAGAATACATGATTTTACTCAAAAAAGTGCCTTAAATTACCCAACAATCGTTTTTTTGACTTAACTAGTCTGAACATAGACATCAAGTCTAAGCAAAAATTCTGTAAACTAATAGTTACGTTTTATTTGCAATGTTTTTGACGTTATTAATTTTTGCGGGGGAGAATTTAATATTAAAATATTATATATTAAACTTAATATAGATAAGTATGAATATTTCTATATATATTATATTCTTGTAATAATAATACCCTGACGATACAAATGAAATCATCTTCCTTGACATCTAAGTCGCTGATCGAATCTACCAATATCATAGTCTATTAGGACTTAATATGGATGATCAATTGGTGAATATTGCTTATAGGGTGGATCTCCGACGGGAAGCTGGTTAAGAAATCAACAGTCTTAGGATTGTATTATATTGAACAAAAGTTAGGAGAGTGTAATAATGGGGAAACAAATTTTTGGAAGAATAAGAACTACATTGACCATCTTGATGGCAATATCTTTCATAATGCCAATGACAGTTCTATCAGTAAGTGCTGATAGAAGTGATGTATTTGGAGATGAAAATGGAACCTGTGGCCTGGGATACTTTGGCCCTGGAACCTGCGGCCCTGGATACTTTGGCCCTGGAACCTGTGGCCCTGGATACTTTGGCCCTGGAACCTGTGGCCCTGGAAACATTGGACCTGGAAACATTGGAGCCGGAAATATTGGACCTGGAAACATTGGATATGAAAACATTGGAGCTGGAAATGTTGGACCTAGAAACATTGGATATGAAAACATTGGAGCTGGAAATGTTGGAGCTGGAAATGTTGGAGATGGAAACGTTGGAGATGGAAACTTTGGAAATGAAAACTTTGGAAATGGAAATGTAGGGGCTGGGAATGTCGGAGCTGGAAACATCGGAGCTGGGAATGTTGGATATGGAAACGTTGGAGCTGGAAACATCGGAGCTTTTAACATTGGAGCTAGAAATATAGGAGCTGGAAGAGTTGGAGATGGAAGCTTCGAACAAGGATTTTATGGGTACAATGATAATTTTATACCTAAGAGCCACAGGCACTTAACATCCAAGGGTCACAACCACAAATCAAAAGTCAGCGGCCACAAATCAAAAGGAAGTGGGCATAAAACAAAAGGAAGTGGGCATAAAACAAAAGGTCACGATAAAGACAGACATTAAGGAGATTGTGATATAGGCGAGATTGATTTACAAAGTTACATTTTAAGGATCCTTTTAAATGTCGAGCTTATCACAATAGTTATTTGCTCTAGTCCCATTCATCAAGCCCACTTTCCGCAGATGTGCACAAGAATGAAGAAATTTTCCAATACGCCAGTAGGTTGAAAATTAATCCAGTTTTCAATGAATAACAGTGTGCGAATGGAAGTAAATTCTACGTCTGTGTACATCTGTAGAATGTCTGTTTAAACACAATTGAAGTTTTATTTTGGATTATAGATTTTGAAAATAACTTTTTTCAATTTAAACAGCTGCATTATTTTTTTAAGATTATCAGATTGAAATTTTTTAGAATTATATCTGTCACATAATCTGGTAATAGAAACGGAATATAGCAAAAAATACATAAATAACATTATTTTATTTATAGTGTATAGTTCTTTCTTCAAAACAGATCCGGATTCTTATGTCTCGATTTGACCCATTCATCATATCTAAGGCACTCTGGCAGATTAGAGTCCGAAAACGCCCTTTTGTCCTTTCGCACGCTGTAAATGCCCATTGCAATATGAGCTGTAGTTTTTGCGAGCACTGGAAAAAAGTAGGGAATGAACCTACAAAGGAAGAGGTTTTTAGGCTCTTAGATAGTGCAAAAGAATTTGGGATAGGGGTTTATAATGCCTGGACTGTAGAACCTCTTCTCCGAAAAGACCTGCCCAAGATTATGGCTCACGTTAAAGAGCTTGGAATGATAACTTCAATGGTCACAAATGGAAAGCTACTCTACGAAAGAGCTGAAGAGCTTGGAGATGTGGATTATCTTTCTGTTTCCGTGGATGGAATAAGTAGCTATAAAGAAATCCGGCATATGGATTTCGAAACATTGCTAAAGGGGATAAAAAAAGCCATTAAGTTTAGAAAACTCCAGAATCAGAAAAATCCTATACTAATGAATTGTGTAGTCATGGGAAAAAATCTTGAAGACATTGAAACTCTTATTTTTCTTGCAAAAGATCTGGAACTAAAAGTTTCTTTTGAGCCTATCCACAAGTTCCCAGGCATAAGCGAGGAAGTCTGGAAAAAAATCGGAATTAGTGATATTAAAAAGTTTCGCAGCACAGTTGACCGTATAATAGAGCTTAAAGAAAAAGATTATCCTATCATTAATTCCAAAACCTACCTTCGAATGGTCAGAGAAGGAAAAATGGACTATAAATGCAGAGCCAGTGCTTTTATTATGGGTGTGACTCATGACTGCAATCTTGAAACATGCCGCGTGCAAAATGAGCCACTTGGAAATGTTATGTTGGATGGGCTTGAGAATGTATGGAAAAACTCAGAAAAGCGTAGAAAATACATTGTACAAAATTGTAAAGGCTGTCTTTTTTTTGGATACGTGGAAAATAGCTTGATGCAGAGCTTTAATCCCGAAGTTTTGATGAATTACGAATGGATTTGAGGTATGTATTTGAGCATACATAGTTTTGTCAGCAGATTTGCGGGTCAGTAGCCCGAATTATGCTTTGTGAGTATGCGTCCGTTTTACATGCTTTGCTCGTTCAAGCGAGCTTAAAACCAGCTTGAGTTCAAGTTGTGAATAAAAAAATCAAAAACTGAAATTTTCATGAAATGTGTCTTGAGAGTCATTTTCATGTTCATAATTCCAGTAACTAACCTACAATGGTTTAACCTTTTTTCGAAAGATTTTAAAATTCATGTTTCTAATAAATTTAAAAATTAAAGTGCATGAATAAACTGATTCCTTATGTGTTCTCTATGTCTTCGGTGTTCATAGTTTCTATAGTTTGACTAATTATTTTTATACGTTTATCAACAGAGAATCCGATATATTTATAGAACTGATAATATTTCCCAGATTTCTCTGTCTTACCTTTAGACATCCAGACATTTAAAATCTGATAAGTTATACCAGAAGCTTCGGCTGCAAGTGAGTACGAAAGTCCCAAAGCAAAATTGTCACCAATTCGGGTAGTCATATCCTGGAGTTAATTTGTAAGGTCTTGCCATGTTCGCACCGTTTGTCACTCTTAAAAATAGTATGAATAAATCTTATATTTAATATTTATTTAGTTTTTTGTGCATGGAATTGAGCTTTGGGCTATTAAGTCAAAATTTACCGATTGTAGGGCTGTATAAGACATTTTCTTGAGTCTACTAAGGACATCCTTAAGAAACACTCAGAAAAACTTGGAAATAGGGGCTTAGATTATGTCGTCTTTAGCTCAAATGGATAAAAGAGTTAGCAATATCATCGAAACTAATAAAACGAAGTAAAAAATCTCCTTTAACATTGCTATTTTTAAAAATTCAGTCAACATCTAAACTTTTTTGAGCTACAGTTTAATTCTCACAGCAACTTATGTCTTAAGCAAAAGGGATCGAGTAAACGAATAGCATATTAAATAATTACTTAAATACTCTATAACACCTACAAAATTATTCCCTATTCTATTCAATGTTTTTTATAGTAATATTTCCAGAAAACAGATTAATACATGGTACGATTTGTCTATCGAGGAATAGTTTGGTTAGGATAAATTTTAGGTTTAAAATAGAGTAGTATCATTACAGCAGTAAACTATATGATGGATTTGGGAAAACAATGATATAATGGATGAAAGAAGAGTAGAAAAAGGACCAGTGCAACTGGATGTAGGCATAGTTTTATCAAGCGTTGGAGGAAACTCCAGTCACGATAGAAATCAATTCCATGGTCTTGTTTCCTTGTTTGGCATTGATTTTGGACTCTATGTTGGACCATCGTATAATCTTTTTGAGACTATAGGACCCAGTGTCGGTATCGGTTTGCTTATAGGGCACAATGGTTTCCTGGCTACGAAATTAGGCATCCATTTCAGGAGAACATTTGGTTTAGCTATGCTAATTCCTTTAGTTCCTATTTATGGTGCTACTGGGGCGAGTACTTTAGCCGCATTGCCTATTTCAGAAGGAACTAAAGCTGTGGCAACTATCCCATTTATGTTAGTGCCAGCAGCTTTTGTATACCAAGAAGAAATCAAAGAATTACGTAGGCTTGGAACAGAAACTTTAATGAAATGGAGATCGTATATGCCAGAGAAACTATAATTACCGCCAGCTAAGAAGAATTAGCCAGGATCTAAAGAAAATCATGGTAACGATTTTGGTAACTCTGGCTACTATTATAGCACAAAATAAAATTAAAAACGTAGGCCTTCCACTAAAAATAGGTAGCATTCTAATTTTAAAAATCAAAATAGTTCATAACTCATTCCTTCTATAACTATAGCAAGCTCCGTTAAAATTTATTCCCCATTCACCCACCGATTGAAAGTCTGATACATAATTCCGGAAGCTTCTACAACAAGCGAATACGGAAGTCCTGAAGCAATAGTTTCACCGATTCAGTGTTGTATTTTCAGGAGTTAATTTACAAGGTCTCTCCATTTTTCGCACAGTATTTACTCTTTAAAATAAATAGATATAAACGTTGTATTTATATTTTCTTAGTTCCCTTTGACAGAAAGACGGGATTTAGACTAGTTAAACAAAGACGAGTCATTTTCAGGAGACCTGAGCCATTTTTTGACTAGGGAATGATAATCATAGAACTTATAATAAAAGTATTCATAGTAAGCTCAAATTAAGTCATTTTTCCGACCAAATTGGAACCCCATACATCTAAAGTTATGCAACTATAGGTAGGCTCTCGATATTTATATATATTTTAATTACTTTGAAAGTATATAGATTAAGTATAGAGAGACATCTGCTTAAGCATGATGTAGAGGTTTATATCAGTTAAGTCAATACTTTTAGGAATTAATTTCTTGCCTGATTAACAACTCTGAAAAAAATAAAGTTGTTTCCAGAGAGTTTACTCTCTCGTAGAAACTGATTTGTTTGGTAGACTTTATTCTTCTGCAAAGGTTACACGCATCTTTTCTTCTTCTTCCTTGGACAGGTTGGTAGCAATGATTTCAAACTTGGATTTTTTCATAGACTCTGCTACCCTATCTTCCACGGCATCGCTAGTCATAAGAAAGAGAGCTGAAGTTCCTTCAGTCACTTTACTACGGATAGATTTTATGAAATCTTCATCGATCCCCATATGTTTCATTGAACCCATTACCGCACCTAACGCAGCCCCAGCGGCTAGACCAACCAAAGGAATAAAGAAAAGAATACCAAATAATAGCCCCCAAAAAGCGCAACTCAGTGCACCTATGCGAGTTAAATTGATCAAATGCTTTGTTTTTGGTTTAGTTTTCCCCTCAGGCCATGTGACTATAGCTGCATCGTGTAGTTTTATCATTTGTTGTTTACTTAAGTCCTCAATCACTTCAAGTTAATTTTTTGCACCTTCAGCGGTGTCAAACTTAAGAACTGTTAAAGTTGCCATTACTCAATCTCCTTTTCTGCATTCATATTTATTTCTCAGTTCAGTGTGCTAGCCAGCCGATCAAAATAGAGCATCTTTTTGCAATCTTCAATCTGAGAGCTGCTACAATTAGAAAGAGCCGAATAAGTATTCTTATCAGCTGGTAGTATAGATTACTTGCTCGCCAGCTGGGTTTATCAACAGGGTTGCCATCCATTGGGTGAAGCAGCCGATCAATAAGTCTCAAGCCGATACGGATGGCCTGCAGCAAGCCAGTGTACTCTCTGTGTTACTTGAGTTATGGATAGTTCTGTACGAGACTATTGAGAAATTCCATGAAGGCCTTGCGATGATCGGCTCTTTGCGGGAGCTGCTTAGAATTAATAATGGGCCTTCCAATGACTTTCTAGAAGGATCGATGATTGCCTCATAGGAAGTGAAGCTGCAGTGTAATAATATCAAGGCATCATCTGATCAAAGGACAAACACTTCCAAGAATAATCTGTCGATTGCTGTGTTAATTACAGAGACAGTGTTGCTGCCTTCGTTCGTTATATATACCTTTTTTCCCGAATTGTCAACTGCAACTCCAATTGGATAGCATCCTAGAGAAATAGGCTCACTGAAATTTATTATGTGAATTTTAATAAAGATCACTGTTTATATTGTTTTTCCCAGGCTTTAATAGTTACTTTTTATTTTTTGATTTATTTTTAGGTTGTTCTTTCTAAGCTCTTCTTGTAACTTAAAATAGGTCCTCGAGAATACTAATAAATATGAAAATGCAGATTAACGGAAAAGCCGTAGATTCTTTAAGTGGCGAGTCTTTTGATATTTTAAATCCAGCAACTGGTGAATTTATCGATCAAGTTCCTAGGGGCACTAGCGACGATGTGGCAGCAGCTGTTGAAGCTGCATCGTCAGCTTTTGACAGCTGGGCTTCCATGTCTTCTCAGCAGCGAGCTGGTGTTCTTTACAGGGCTGCAGAAATTGCAAGACAGAAAAAAGATGAACTTGCTGTTCTGCTTACTAAGGAACAGGGGAAACCTATTGCAGAAGCTAAAAATGAAATAGAAGGTTTTGCAAGCGTTCTTGAATATTATTGTGGCCTTGTATACAGTCTTCGAGGGGATTTCATTCAGGTTCCTCAAAATGGATATGCTTTTACAGTCAAGAAAGCTCTGGGGGTCTGTGCCGCCATAATCCCTTGGAATATGCCTGCTCTAATTATGGCGTGGAAAGTCGGTCCTGCAATGATTTCTGGAAATACGCTTGTACTGAAGCCTTCAAGCAACACCCCTCTCACAAACCTTACCCTCGCTTCTGTCCTTCTGGAAGCAGGTCTGCCTGCAGGTGTTCTTAATGTAATTACAGGTCCTGGAGATATTGTGGGAGAACCTCTGGTTAACAACCCTAAGGTAAAGAAAGTTTCTTTTACAGGTGATCAAGCTACCGGGAAACGTGTAGCTGAACTTGCAGTCAGTGGAATAAAGAGAGTAACCCTGGAGCTAGGAGGAAGCGATCCCATGGTGATCTGTGACGACGCGGATATTGAAAGCGCAGTCACTGGAGCCCTTAGAGGGAGATTTTACAATTGCGGTCAGATCTGTACTGCTGTTAAGAGACTGTATGTTTTTGAATCCGTAGCCGAAGACTTTATAAGAAAGTTTGAAGATGCTATCCAAAAATTAAGGATTGGAAATGGGATGTTTGAGAATGTCGATATGGGTCCTCTCAACAACCAAAGGCAATGGGAATATGTGAAAGGCCTTGTGGACGAGATTGAAGAAAAGGATGAGGGTAAAATAATTACAGGAGGTAAGGTTGCTGCAAATAGCGCCCTCAGTAGGGGATATTTTTTTGAGCCAACTCTTGTTCTGGATGTTCCTAGGAAATCCAGAATCTTAAAGGAAGAAGTATTTGGTCCTGTGTTGCCTGTAGTCAGAGTTAAGGACCTTGATGAAGCAATTGAAGAGGCAAATAATACTAGTTATGGCCTTGGGGCATCTATCTGGACAAAAAATTTAGATCGGGCCCGTTTAGGGTGTGAGCAATTGAACGCAGGAATTGTGTGGGTAAATCAACATCTTAAGGTAGCTCCGGAGGTGCCTTTTGGGGGAATTAAAAAAAGTGGACTAGGAAGAGAGAACGGACCTTATGCTCTTTCTGAATACTTGGATCTAAAAACTATAATGATAAAAACTTGAATATACTACGCAAAGAGAAAACTTTATCGAATGTTCATTTTTGCGAACCATAAAATATGGATCTATTTTTGATGAGCCAGTTGAGTTATGGCTCATCGATTCGTTTTTTTAAAAAAATCATTTAAATAAACTGCGGAGCTTAATGTTTATATTTTGGTAGGAGTTGCATGAATTCGGAAGCTTCCATAACAGGTACACTGTCAATTATGCAGATATCGGACCATGGAAGATTGAAAGCTCCATACGCCTCAGCAGTTTCTGCCTCGTAAAGGATATAATAACGGTTTCCTGAAAGATCAATCCACTGGTTAATGATATCGATTCCTTCTGGAACCTTCATTTTTTTAAAGTGTTCGAGAATCTTATCGCGGTTCGAAGGGTCCCAGGTACTAACATCCATGAATAACATCTTTTATCCCTCTCTATTTTACATGTTGTCCAATACACTTTTCAGAAGCTCGGCAGCTTTTGACAGCATCCGGGATTCTTCTTGAAAGCTCGCCTTAATAGGAAAATAATATGTTATATTTCATGAGATTTGACATGCAAGCTCTCAAGACACCTATTGAAGGCAGAAATCTATATTTTTTATCTGCTTGTAGTTATATTATCTATCCATGTCAAAATTTCAATTAATGACAATTTGGAAAGACAGTTTTTAATGCAGAACTTCTTCCTGCATTTACAGACATTAAATTATTATCCCTCAGACTATATAATAGTTCGTCTCACGAGACTATATTGAGTCTAGTAGCTTTTTTTCAATACAAAAATTGTAATGAAAACCCAAAAAAAGCTTCTTCAGAAGAGCCAAGGTTATCTCAATTATAACTTTTTTTAATGATTAAATTTCCAGATTCGAATATTGCTTAAAATTGGCCTTTAGGTGGGATCATCTTTACCACATTCAGAAGTTCATGCCAAAACGTAGCGAAGCATGTTATCCGTTACTCATTAACTGCAAGAATATTGTTGTGGTACCTGATGAGGCTCATGGTAGTTATTATAGTTTTCATGCAGTTCTAGATAAAGAGACCAGACACTTCAGGTATGGCTACGCTAAGCACAAGAGAGATGCACTGCCAGTCACTATTCTTGTTGGTTTTACAGGCAAACCTATTGAAAGTTATGATAGAAATACACGAGCAATATTTGGTGATTACGTCAGCATTTGTGATATCCGGGATGCAGGGATGGATGGCGCAACCATGCCTAGCTATTACGAAAGCCATCTGGCAAAGTTCGATATTAATAGAGTGGAAATTGCAAAACTCAATATTGAAGTTGAAGAATTGTTTGAAGATGTGGAAGACATTGCATTTCGCGAAAAGGCTAAGAGTCGATGGCCAATATTGGAGAAGCTGGTTGGAGTCTAGCAACTCCTTAAAGAGGTTGCAGAAAATCTTATAAAGCATTTTGAGGTACGCGACAACATTATTGAAGGCATGGATACGATCGTCTGCAAGAGCTGTGAAATTTACGTGCACATGTATAATGCATTTATAGCTTTGAAGCCGGAATCCTAAACTTGTGAGGTCTTCAGTCAAAGTTGTATAATTGAATTTCGTGATCTTCACTTCGCTTATCTTTCGCAAGAACTCCAACTTCTGTTGCATTTAAGGAGACGATTTTTCGGGAATAAATGCATTGGTATTTAAGTAATCAAAAACAACCATGTTGTTCGCAGGAACAAACTAGAGGATTGAACGCAGTGTAGCACACACTTCATCTTGGGTTAAATATAGGGTGACACTAGCCAGCTAAAAAAGCTTTTAGTCTTTGGATAATAGTTAGTGCTGTAACCAAAATTTCCTTCGTGAAATATATAGGGATCAAATGTAATTTTGCTGGATGTTCGCACCCCAACTCGCAAGGCAATGAAGCTTAAACTCTTATGTGGCAGGGTGTTCAATCACAAATACTTCTAACTTTTCCATCATTTCAGGTTGCCTGAATTCAAAGGTATCCATTCCTGCTCCAAGGCTTATATACTGTTTTACCCCTTGCTTAACAGCTTTTTCTAGGCCATCTCCCGCATATAGTGCACAGTTGCTGAAGGTGCAGCAAATTTATGGACTTCTTGTGTTAATGACTTTAAGGTAATTGTTTGTTCGAAAATCGATGTTTTAGGCTTAGAATCAGTTAATTGTTTATCCCAAGTCCAACAGTGTTAAGTCCAATATTGTTCAATTAGTGCGAGTTTTTCATTGGGTATCAAATTATAGGCTAGATAGTCATCAAAGATTTTGCTGGTAGTACGTATGGAGTGACAGGTACGCATGTAGGCTAGCAATATTGCAGTAAAGCAAGCTTGGTTTTTTTTCATATGACAATTAACTTTTTACCGTACTCTCCTGGAAGTTGAAAGCTTGGTATTTTAAAGAGAAAGACTCTGTACAACTACTTTGAAATAAAGGTCTCTCATTAATTCGGGACTACATACTTGAGGATCCAAATCAAGTACAATAAACATTGTGGTTTAAATTCTCATTCCAGACAGTTAAAGATTCAATGCTATTTATTTTCCAATTCAACTGAGTAAGTCCTATATAATATTGGTTGAAAAATGCAGAAAGATACCCTTGCTTGTTGTCTCTAGTAGCCAACTCTCACAATCTACTTTCTTACTCATTTTAGGTTTTTTTAAAGATCGGTCATCAAAAATTAAAGTAGCAGAATCCTAATTGAGAGCTTTGAGAATTTCATCCGTTTTCCGTACAATGCCGATTCTTTTAAATATGAAGTTTACTGCTGCATTGTGCTGTTCCTCAGATCTTGAGGCCATAGCGTCCTCGGCAAAAATCTGACGAAATCCGTACTCATAGGCAAACCTTGCAGTACTCTCAACGCCAAAATCTGTTGCAATTCCGCAGAGCACGATCGTATCAATCCCACGTCTACGTAGCTGGAGTTCGAGATCTGTTCCATAAAATGCTCCCCATTGCTTTTTAGTGATAACGATATCTTTTGAAGTTGGAGCAATTTCAGGTACGAATTCAGACCAATCCGGAGAAGGGATTGCAGGGTGAGAGAAAGATTCATCGCTTTCTGGGTTGAGAATCGTCGCTTTTGTTATCATGACATGAACAAGGAACACAGACATCATTTTTTTTCTGAATGTGTTCACTAGTTTTGTAGCGTTATTTATAATCTCTTCGACAGAATAGGGCTTTGTCGGCTGTGCGATTATCCCTTTCTGCAGGTCTATGACCACAAGGGCTGTTTTACTTTTATCAATAACTAGTTCCGGCAGATCATCACCAGTCAGCATTAGATCAGATTATATTTAATCACTACGGTAATAAGTTATGTATCATTGATCAGAGACGGTAAGTTGGTTATGATTGAGTTCTGATACGTTTGTGATTGTTTTGAAAACATTTTATAATACAAAATTTGATGAAGGGGTAAAGGATTCATCATGTGCAACACCTGATGATGTTCAATTATATCGTAGTGCAGGTATATTTATCGATGATGGGAACATCTTGAACCTCTGGATCCCAGCACATTATACAATCGGAGCTGGGACTGTGTTCTGTACGCAAGCGACTAAGAAAAATGGAATATGGACAGTTAAAAATTTTACGATTCAGCGTGCTCCTCTTATGAAGACCCAAAACACACAATATCTCTAACTCCAAAACAATGGATGCTATCACAAGGTGATTCTCCAAAAAGCCATGGAGTTAAAAGAGAAATCAATCCTATGATTTTGTTATCAGAATATGTCACCAGACCGTAACCAGTTATATCCGATAAAACAGATATTCATAACTCAGAGAAATATTAAATGGGTATATTCTACTTGCTGTATCGCAAAGTCACAGAATAAAATATATGTTTATTATTTTACTGAAGAAATGTCATTTAATTTTCAAGTGATAATAAACAAAGGCGGTAAACAATACAGGTATTTAGACTAGTTTCCCCCAAACTAAATAGTTACCTCTATTGAATAATGAATCAAATAGCTCAATTCCATTTTCAATTCTCGTATCTCAAAGGATCTTTAGCATTGTTTTGTTCAAAAGCTTCTAGTCTTTCAATACACGAACCGCATTTTCCACACGCGAGTTCACGTCCATTGTAACATGTCCATGTTTTAGAATAATCAACCCCTAACATAAGTCCAATTCTCAAGATATCTCCTTTTGTTAAGTTTAGGTAGGGGGCCTCTAACTCAATAGATGTATAATCACAAAGTTTCAACACGGACTTCATAGCTTCTAAAAATTCCGGTCTGCAATCTGGATAGATCGCATGATCTCCAGAGTGAGCTCCGTAGAGTATTGTATTGATTTCTTTTGAGATCGCATAAGAAGCCGCTAATGCGATTAAAACCATATTCCTGTTAGGAACTACGGTGCTCTTCATATTCGATGCAGAATAGTGCCCGTTCGGAACTTTTATTTCGCATCTTGTAAGAGAAGATGGAGCAAGAGAGTTTAGAACTTCAAGATTACAAACCCGATGAGGAACTTTCAACATCAAACATGTCTCAATCGCATAGTAAACTTCTCGACTGTGTTTTTGGTTATAGTCAAATGATATCGCTGTAACTTCGTATCCCCTACTAACTATGTCGTAAAGGAGGGTCGTGGAATCAAGACCACCGGATAAAATAATTAACGCTTTCATAGATTCCTCTGGTTTCTCCAAAATGTTTTATGAAGCTGAAGGACAAGACTTTAATTTTAGGAATAATACTTTTACTACACTCTCCTTACATAATATCTGATAATTGTCTTTTTGGCCATTTAGATGCACTATGATAAGATGATTGAGAGAATAGTGTCGATTTTTCTGTGGAATCACAAATCTCAAAAAGTTATTATGAGTTAAATAAACATCGGACAAACCAAAATATATACAGTGCACAATAATTTAACTTTGAGTTTGAAGCAAATCTATAACGTTGCCTGATTAAGAGTAAGTAATTATATTTTTTTCAATATAAGTATTAAAGTTCTCAATTACAAATTTAAATTAACATTATTATAAATTAGGACTTAAGCATTTGGAAAAGATCCATACACAACATTTTTAGATCCACCCATTGAACAGTAGTGACAAGAGATTTTTCTGCTTTGGATACCATTTTAGTTACTGCATAAACTCTTTCCCTTGAGCTTTTTTTGAATGGATCACTTGTCTCTTTAATACATAATTCATTCCCAAAGGATGTTCTTTTAATTCTCTTTTCATTGTCGCATTATAATTTTTTTGATTTTGCTCCAAAGCATCCTCTGTCTATCTGTAAACCACTTCCATTTATTTCTGATAAATCTACCTGAGGATCATGAATTGATATAGTTGTTGTTTTGAATCTTCTGATAAGTTTATAATCCCTGTATATTATGCTATGAAGTTTATATCAAAAGTATGACTTACTATAATTTTTTCTAAATATACCCTCTGCTTCTCCTTATTTTTGCTTAATTTTCTCGAGCTATATCCCTTTTGTATTTCAAAGATCTGAATGGATAAAAGTAGCCTCCTGAATCATTTCCTTATTTATTTTCAAAAAAGCAATCAAGTTAGCTTTGCAACTGTCCTGATATTTCTTATTCTTTGCAGTTATCACTAATCCTCTTTCTGAGTAATCAGACTGTGGTATCGTCTTGTATGCACTAAGGAAAAACAAGAAATTTCCTGAAAAAAATTAATCAATACATTGTTTCTCAAATTCAAAATCGGAAAAATCATGCAATTGCTATAAAAAAGCATTTTAAACATAATGATTATGTCAGCTTTAAGTCTACCTCAGGGAACTGTTTTGTTAAAATATCTGGACTCAAAAATGATACGAAAAAATTTTTAATTAGTTAAGGAATCAATTTCAACAAACTTGCCTCCAACTGACTGAAGATGTTGTATTCTACTTAAGACCAAAATCAGCAAGGTTTTCATGAGTAAAAATTAATGTTAAAAAATTTTCATTCGCCAATGCTCAATTTATAAAGATTTATCGAAATTTATTAAAATAATTTGAGTAGAATTATTCATGAACACAATATAGTAATTATAGTAATGTTAAAAATTTTGTCTAGAAATTTCCCAAAATGTACTGACATTGGTTATATTAATTTATTACTGCCGCATCTACAGTTTTTAACTGTACAGAAGCTGGAGCTATTTCCCACTTATAACCCATCACCCTTCACATGATTGTTTTACTCGTCTTCGTCATAAGCAACTCTCATAGCCTATCTGAACATTATTTAGAATTTGCTGAAAGGTTTGATACAACCCAGTCTTTTATATCATTATATGGATCATAACAACATAGATAGAAGTTTGACTGGATTCTTACAATCCTTCGTAATCTTTAACCAAACGACGATAATGACCCAGCCATCCAAAAGTACTCTCTATCATTCATTAGTGAGAAAGTGCTTTAAATTCTTTGACATCATCGCTAAGTTTTACTATTTCCAATACCCAACCACAAACTTAGTCGACCATATCAACAGTTGACTTGAGTAACCAATATCACTTTAAATAAGCTGCAATCGAAAAAATTCCCTCTTAACTCTTTCCAGAACAAGTTTAGTTCCATCTAGATCCCAAATATTTACACATTAATAAATTTTTTACTACACATATGAGAAAATAGTGAGAGATAGTATTATACTGTGGAAATTCAAATGGTAACATTAGTCATGCATAAACCGAACGCAGTAAACAAAATATGACATTCAATAATTCTCAATATGGATAAACATACTATTGCCTCGATTTTTTCAGGATCCTGGATATTTTGATCAATTTTTTCCAAATTCTTGATCCGATAAATCACTCGGATTAGGCATTATTTCACTTTGTTCCGATATTAACTAACAATATTTTTGCCAAAGATCATCGAAAATCTGGATAAACCTATGATTTTCACGAGTCTCCAAATATACCATTTATAAGCATATGAAGAAATTTCTAAATTCATCGAAATTTTTTGTAAACGAATAAAAATAACCATCATGACTGCAGCAAATCGGAGAAATACTGAAATTTAGTTTGAATTATCTTAGATTTATATAAATTATCATCTATTTAGATGAATAAGTTATAATCACTTTTTAAACATGAGTACAACACATTAAATATTTGAATATTTAACAAAATTTATTGTTTAAATCACATCCAAAATCAATGTTTATCTCTCTGGTATGATCACTTTCCAACTGGAAAATAATTTTTAACCAACAAAAAATATCTAAGAGCTATTTTTCAAATTATCTCAATTTTTGAGAGAATTAATATGGAATGCTCATGGAGATTTGAATCCAGAAGCTTAAGCTCATAACTTATTTTTTAACATCCAGTTTTGTCATGAGCCCAGCCAAATTGGCTGGAATTGCTCCTATTGCTGTGCATGTCTCCAAAGAAAGCCCTTTACAAGTAACGTCAAGATGATATTTCCCTCTATTTACAATTTCTTTTGGGAGTCCTTTGTGCCCCAGTCCTATGAGGAAGAGAAATGAGAGATTTCGGAGGGCATTTTCAGCAATTTTTCCAGGCAAAACCTGCTTTTTGGGATCAGGTTTTGAGGTAGTAATTACAATTTCACCAAAATGAGCTGGGAATCCTTTCTTTGGAAGATCGGATATCGACAGATGGTTTTTTTCATAAAGAATCTTGAGGTAAGTTCCTGAATCTCCTATAGTAGTTTTTTTCATCACAAAAGATACCAATTCTTCTGCACTCATTTTGAATGGGAAGTCGTAGAAGGAAAGATGGAATCCAAAAGCATGACATATTGGAGCAGCTCTTGCAATTACACGGTAATGAGCATCGAGAACTTTGATCTTATCGTAGGTATTTACTATCCCAAGGGTAAGCATAAGATGTTTCATTAGCTTTTTCATAAAATAATGTTTCGTTAATTTAGGAAGTTCTATTCAAAACTTATAGAACTTACGCAGTTGTAGGCTCTAAGCAACTTATTATATCAACTTTTTTAATATCATAATAAATTTGAGTTTTATCTATAGGGGGATATACATGTAGTCGATGTTGTAAATCAGAAGTTTATCGAAATCTTCACTAATATGTTCTTGCTATATACACAAGAGTTTTGGTTTCTTCCTTGCAGACAGGACATTTTTCATTCCAGTCCTTTTTCTGCTCCAAAGGAATTCCAAGGATCCCTGCATTTATCTGGTCTTCCATAATAAGTCCACATTCTTTCTTACCGCACCATGGGATTGTTGCAATGCCTTTTTGGATTTTATCCTTTACTTCTTCAAAATTAGTACAATCAAATATACGGTTTAATAGCCCTGTTTTCGCTTTATCATAAAGGTTTTTGTGGATTGATTCAAATCTTGATATCACATCAGCTTCAATATCAGGAAGCGAAATATGTTCTTTATTCCCTGTGTCTCTCCTTACAGCCACAGCAACATTATTTTTCAGATCTCTAGGTCCGATTTCAAGCCTTAAGGGTACGCCTTTCATTTCCCATTTATAATACTTTGCTCCGGGGCGAAGATCACTTGCATCGATTTCAACTCTCATCCCTATTTTCTTCAGACGTTCTTGAACATTTTTGCAAGCTGCAAGCACATCCTCTGCTCCTTTCTTGAAGATAATTGGAATAATTACAACCTGTAATGGTGCGATCTCCGGAGGCAAAACCAGCCCTTTATCATCTCCATGGATAGAAATAATAGCTGCAATAGATCTTTCTGAGATCCCATAGCATGTCTGGTGGGCATAGCACTGCTCCCCATCAGGAGCTTCGTATTTAATATTAAATGTTTTTGCAAAATTGTCACCCAGATGATGGACTGTACCTATCTGAAGAGTCTTTCCATCAGGCATAACTGCATCCAGAGCATCGGTGTAGTCTGCACCTGGAAATTTATCCCAATCAGGTCTTCTTGAACGGAGCACAGGAACTCCAAGCCTACGGTAGATTTCGGTATAAAGCTCAATAGCTTCCCTAACTTGAGCCTCTGCATCTTCCCAGGTTGCATGCACTGTGTGAGCTTCTTTGAAGGAAGTAATCTCTCTTAGTCTGATCAAGGGTCGGGTGTGTTTTGTTTCATAGCGGAAAGTATTCACTACTTGATAGAGTTTGAGAGGCAAATCCGCATGGGACCTGATCCATATTTTGTACATTGGATAAATGGCAGTCTCACTGGTTGGACGAAGAACCAGAGGTATTTCAAGAGGATCTTTTCCACCGTGAGTTACCCAGTATACCTCATCCTCAAAGCCTTTAATATGCTCAGCTTCTTTCATGAACTCGTTTTCGGGAATAAGCAATGGGAAGAGAGCTTCCTGGTGTCCGCTGTTGTCGAGGATTTCCCTTATTATGTTATAGGTATTCCTCCGGATGGCAAAGCCGAAAGGATACCAGACATAGAGCCCTTTTACAGGATAGCGGACATCCATTATTTCGGCCATCCAAAGGAGTTCATTATACCAATCGCTGAATTTTTCTTTTGGAGGGAGTGCTGCTTCTTTTTCGCTTTCTACCATACCTTCACCGTATTATCACAATATAAATTAATTATTTAGTTCATCAAATTCAGGCATTTGCGAGTCCTAGTACCATGCCTAATATCAAATGCTATGTCTTCGATAGGAAGTACAGGCTTTTGTGCTGACTGAAAAGCTCTACTCCATACATGTAAAGTGCCGTCTGAAGCCCTGTTACTTCTCTAAAACTCTACAAAAGGGTATTCGAGCTGTCATATTTTGAGACTCCTGATATCTAACAGAAAACTATTGAATAGCCCACAATGTTCTTTCCTTTACTTGAATAAAAGTTGATAACTATATATGAAGAGCTCCCTTAATTTTTGTAGGTCTGCCTAAAAATAGGAAATAAAGAATTAATTTCCTTTTAGGAGCTGGACATTTTCCAAAGCTTTATGAGTAAATTCAGATTTTTCAATATCGAAAACTATCATACCGTTATTTAGCTTTTCAGCTTCCTCTTCTGAGAGCTTGGTAATGGTAGCCTTTTTTGAAATTATTGCGCTATTTCCGAAGGGATCTTCGATGATGACTATAATTTTTTTCTTGCCTGCTATAACTTCTTCGAGCATACACAAGAGTTCCTGGCTTCGGGAAAATTTATCTTCCTCTTCCTGTACCCACCTACTTGCAGTCATCAGTACACTCCTGACGCGATGAAGTACGCCTTCAATATTCGTTACGTAAGACTCTGAAGCCATTCCAGGCTCGATAGTGATCCCCATTTCTGGGATGCGAATTGTTCCTGATGCTGAACGGATAACCCTTGCGTCCAGGTCTTCTTGAGTTTCAACTGATATTTCATAACGTATGGGTTCTTTGGTGGAGAGGCTCAAAGTATCTGCAAAATGGAAACTGCATTGGCATTTTGCACTAATGTACATGATCTCCCCGAAATATGGGATATTGTCCTTCTGCCAGTTTATCACAAGATCTTCGTGACATAGTGGACAGGAGACCCTTGTCTCAAAACTTTCATGCTTATAAAAATCATTATTCAATATTTCCCACCAATTAGCTTTGATCTATCGATTTTAATACCTGTTGGAGTTACAATCACAGTGTTTCCTTTAAAACCTGCAATATCTCCACGAACATCGACGATTACATCTTTCAGCTCTTTCAAAACCCTGTCCCTCATTAGATCATCGCCCCTGATGTTTGAGATATCTATCATCAGGATATTTCCATTATAGATCTCCTGCTTGAGTAGGGATATCTGGTTGATATTTGAGACTTCCGCGATCTTAACATAAGTCTCTGCAGGCTCTTCCTCGAGAGCCTCCTCATATTTACTGAGATCAATTTCGGTGTAGTCGTCGGCATTAGTTGTACTTCTTACATTGCTGCCAAGGATTTTGTCTATGAATTTTGCCATTTATGCACACCTTTTGTATTTTTTAAGATTTAGATAATAATTGTCCTATATTGAAACCTATATTAATTAATTTTTGCTATTAAAGCTAACCTTGATTTTAGTCTCTGTTTCAAGGAATTACTCGCCTATTCATGCAGGTTTTGTTTAGTAAGAATCTACATGCTTCAAGAGCATTTTCAGAATTCCATGCTCCATAGTTTATCTCCTACATGGGTTATTGACTTTATAGCTTTACCTGAATTGATCTCAACCATCTGTGGACCCGTCATGAGAGCTTTTCCAACTGCAAGAGGCTTTCTATGAACCTCTTCCACGACTATTACGAGATCTCCTTCTTCTATTTCGGAATCAGCCTCCACGACTCCAGGAGCCATGATATCCGCCCCATCTGAAACGAAGCTAATAGCTCCTTTATCCACAGTTACAATACGCTTTTTGAGTTCAATCTCAAGAGCTCCGCGGACGGTAGGGAAAAGTTGTCCTTCTATTTCGAAAAATAGAGGCTTGCCATCCACAAGGATAAGGGAATAATCCTCCATGATGATTTTTTCCAGTACTTTATTTTCCAGCCCTGCCATTGTTTCACCGAAGATTGACACAAGGTATTTTAACATCTTGTTCTTCGTATTTTTCCTCAGCTGAACTCTTGACTTTACTTTCAATCAACCACCTGATTTCAAAAATCTCATGCACTATTTATAGCATAGGGTTCTTGTGCCTTTTAAAGCTTATGTGAATTCCTAAAGATTGCTAAAACAAGATTTCTCATTTTTATTCGGATTTTCCTTCAACTTTACAAAGAGCATTGTAAGAAGCATCAGAATACCTCCGAAAAATATAGGCTCACAGCAGAAGGGCTCTAGAAAGAAACTAACAAAAACCAGAAATTCCTGAGAACTGAATAAATTCCTGTATTCAACTTCCCATTGCAAATCCGCTGGAACTCATCTTAGACAATGCAGTAATCAACCTAAATAATATTAATACGACCTCCCATGAGAGAGAAAGCCACGAAGGAGCTTCTTGTAAACTTCAACATCAGTCGACACAGCTAAAAAGGTAATATTAGGAGATGGAAAATTAGTCAAAAAACATATCAAAAAGCAAATATGCAAATGCTCTGACAAGACAATCAAATAGGATAAGAAAATCTCAATGTATTGATGGATAAAGGATATGATTCAAAAAATCCACTCCTAATTAGAGAAGAAATAAGTGTAGACTCAATCATATCTATAAGAAAAAGTAAGAGAACGAAAATTTGAGGAAAAAATACATAAGGCAGCAGCACTTAACCTTTGATAAAATTAAATACAATATATAAAATATAGTAGAGACATCGTTCTCTGTTGCAAAAAGGAAGCTTGGAGAAGTACTTCAGGCAAGAAAGTTCCATAATCAAGTCAAATAAGTAAAACTTAAACTGAGAGTCTATGATGTGAATAAAAAGATAGTAGAAATAATTTGCATTAAATTAAGGATTTCTACAGAACCATTTTTGAGATTATTTCGCAATTAAAAAAGAATCTATCCATTTTTGAGGTTTCCACTTTTACTTCAATTCTTTCAATCCTTTAAAATAAGTATTCATGAGAGTCTAATATTCTTTGCTTAACCAAGTTATTTTAGTAGAATCAAATTTCGCTTATAGCTTATATATAAGTGCATAACGAGTTTCCCATGGAAGGAATATACATGGAGTTTCGCTGATTCCATAGATGGAATATTACAGAAATCAAAAACAATGTTTTAATTTTTTTTGAGATCCATCATCTCAAAAAATCCACCTTTTATATTCCAAAATGATTAAAAACTGTGTTTCAAATTGAAGCGAATAGTCGGGAAAGTTATTAAATCAAGGATGCTACATTATCCAGGAGATACAAACAGCAAACTGGATGCATCTATCTATACCAGAAGTTGAGTCATTTATCTCTCCATAAGCAACAGCCTATTACTTCCAATAGCTTTTTTGAATTTATTATGGTTTGTAAAAATTGTCTCGGAGCTGACAGAATACGGTATTGATTGAAAAAAAATGGGTAGATATATTAATAGTTAAGTAGAAGAGTGTGAGCGGGTTGGGGAGTGGGGGTCATATGGGGAGTGGGGGGGTATGGTATGTGAAAAAAGTTTTCCGCTCACATCTTACAATTACTCTTATTAAAATTAATTATATAAATAGCTATGCATTCTGTTCCACCATAATATAATAATCGTATAATATAATAATATACTGTATAATATAATAATAGGATAATACAAAACATACACCACACCCTCAGATTTTTGAGCCTTTGTTTGATCCAATTATAAACCAGATAAAAAGCCTGCAAATTACTAAAGAAGCCTTAAATATTCACTTGAAGCATTTTGAGTCATCCAAAGCAAGTTTTCAAAATTACCGTGACAAGAAAGTATTTACTTGATAACTGGTTCTTAGTACTATGAACCCTGATAGGCTTTTGATTTATGGAGCAGCTTTTGCAATTATGGGACTTTCAAACGCTGTCATTCCTATCCTTCCGGAGCTTGCGAGCCTAGACTACAGCGCTTCCGGAAAATTTGCTTCTAGCCTACTCTTTTCAGCCTACTTTTTTGGAGCCCTGGTTACACTGCTCCCTTTCGGGATTCTAGCTGATAGGTTCGGAAATTTGAGGTTTATAGGGTTTAGCATTATTCTGACAGCAATTTCAGGACTAACCATCCTACTCTCAGAAAACCTCTGGCTTCTTTTAATTTCAAGATTTATAGAAGGTTCTGCATGCGGAGCTTTTTTTCCAGCTGCCTTTGCCACCCTCTCTAAATCTAAGGATCCAGTGCGTTATATCGGAGAATTCACTTTTCTTTTCAACGCAGGACTGGCAGTAGGTGTTCTTTTTTCAGGTTTACTGGCGGATACCTACCTAAAAGGAGCAATCCTTGTTTTTACATTTATCACTTTTTCTTTGCTCGTATACCTTTTTCCAAGGCACAGAGAATTGATCCATCCTCAGAATACAGAGAAGTCATGTTCATTACCACACCCCTGCGGAAGCCTTTTTAGAGATTCTTATAATAGGATTATAAAACTACTTAACTGCAGCAATTCAAGGATCTGGCTCAGTTCTTTTCTTCTCAATGGAACTATCGGAGTCCTTATAGCTTACTATCCGGATTATAGCCTGGGCACTATAACAAAAACCCAGCTCGGGAGTTCTATTGCCAGCCTCTACGTCTGCGCCATGGTTACATCTCTCCTTATCGGACGGTTCAGGATCAAGGAAAAAAACATAATCCGAATTGGATTAACATTTTCTGCCCTTGGAGCCATTTTTGTAATTAAGTATCCTTTTCTCGGATTTTCAAGCCTGGGTGGAGGATCCGGAATTGCGCTGGTAGGTTTTGCTCTGGCTGTTGCCAGAATGAATTCTGATAGGGGTCTCGTAATGGGACTTTTTAATACAACCATCTATGCAGGGCTTTCTTTTGCCCCTATTATTGCAGGGCTTTTTACAGACTTTTTGAGCCTTGAAAAAATATTCATCGTAAATGGTTGTATCCTGGCAGTAGCTATTGTATTATAGGATTGAAAAAATTTATTCCAACAAAAACTTTAGTTAAGTTCGGCATGAAAGTGCATAAGGTTACCTACCTCACATATTTTACCATCTTCATTTTCCACAATTATGTTACTCAACCAATTATAATCATTATACTTTCAGCACCCAAAAAGATCTCAGTATTAACAATTTTACTCTTTTAGATTTTTCCCTATTAATACCTGATTAACTTGTGTAAAGCTTATCATTTGTAATAAGATACCATATCATTGTGGCATTTTTCCTTCCAGTACAATAATTGCTTTTACATGTCCAATTGATTTCTTCCGGTTAAAAACTAGCTTAACTTGATATTTTGTTCCTGCTTCTGCCTTAGCAATCTGCGTTAGAATCCACCTTACAGCCCTTGATCCTTTCCTTGTGATCATACCACTGTAGAATTTATCCACATTTTTAGTATACATTTAGATCAACTCCAAGCCATGAAGCAAACTTATTTCCTGAAGAAAAATCCTTGAAATTACCAATTTCAGCAACTAGGATTATTGCAACAATTTTCCCAATACACGGAATAAACATTCAAATTTCCATCTCACTTTCATGCTTTTCATAAGAATAATTCAAAATTTCTCTCTAAAGTTTCGATTTCATCAGCAAGATGTTTTAGTAAATATCCGGATTCTATTACAATTAGGACTCTCACAGTAGAGGATCTGCAGATTTTTCCCCTCACTCAGTTAATATTAATGGGATTCAGATTTACCTCTGATTTTTTTCTTCGCGAGAACCCGGACCAAATCTTTCTAGCTAATTTCTGTATTTGATCCGATTTTTCTTTTCCTGTTCATCATTTTTAATTTTAAAGATAGCTTCCGCTATCCTTAAAACACTCCTTTTATTTTCAATGTCCTTAATTGATAGAGATTATAACAAAAAGCTGTACATAATATCTTCAGATTCACTCTTTGAGCACTAGTGACAAAAAGTTATTCTGCTTTGAATATTTTTTTTAGCTACTGCGCAAACTCATTCCATGGATCTATTTTTGAGTTGATTCTCTTGATTCTTAATATATCACTCATTCTCAGAGTATGTTCTTTTAATGATCTTTTTATTGTTGCATTATAATTTTTTGATTTGGCTCCAAAGTATCCTCATCTGCGTAAAACCACTTAATTTTTTTCAGATAAATCGACCTGAGAATCATGAAGTAATTCAGTTGTTTTTTTGAATCTTCTTATCAGTTTATAATCCTTATGTATTATACTATGAAGTTTATATCGGAGTGGGAATGACAACTCTTTTTTGTTCATATTCCTTTTCTGCTTCTGCTTTTTTTGCTTCATTTTCTTGAGATTTTTCCGCTTTTGAGTCCTCGGATCTGAATAGATAAAAGTAGTTTCTGAATCATTTTATTTTTTTTGTTTTCAAACCAAGGCAATCAAATTGGTTTTGCAACTGTCTCAATATTTCTTTTCCTTTGCAGTCATCACTAATCCTCTTTCTGAGTGATCAGACTGTGGTATCGTCTTGTATGCACTAAGGAAAAACAAGAAATTTCCTGGAAAAAATTAATCAATACTTTGGTTCTCAAATTCAAAGTCTGAAAGACCATGTTATTGCTGCAAAACAAGTATTTTAAGTATGATGATTAAGTCAGATTCAGATCTGCTCCCGAAAACTGTTTTGTTAAAATATATGGACTCCAAAATTATACGAAAAGGTTTCCAATCAATTAAGAATCAATTTCAACCAGTTTGTCTTCAACTGACTGAAGACTTTCGTATTCTTCCTTAAGAGCGAAATTAGTAAGAGTTTTCATGAGTAAAAATTATTGTTAAGAAATTGAAACTCCCCAATACTCAGATGAATAGAAGTTTATCGAAATTCTCTAATATATATTAAAGTTATCTGGTCGGATTATATATGCTATTGATGCCACCAAGTGAATTTTTGCTTTTTATTTCAAACAGAGATACTCCATTTCTAATTATTTGCAACTCCAACCTTAAAAAGATCTCAATGGAAACATAAAATGTGCTTTATGACTCTTTTTTTGTCTGAAACCTTCCCACCATAAAAGCATTTTATTCATCCAAGATACTCTTTAATTTTTATTATTTATTAACCAGATATGTTCTCTCGAATTCATATATATCCAGTACATATGCGACCCAGTATTGCATGTAGTTATTTTTGGAAAACTATTCAAATTTATGAAGTTGAAGAATGGAACAAAGTGCATCCGAATTTGTCATAATTCTCAAGATTTAGACAAATAAGTACTTGATGCCTCTGCTTTTCAATTCAATTGAGTATGTTCTTACTATTTACTCTCAGCGTCTTGAAGTTGGTTAATATATATCGCCTATCTTCAGAAAAAAATATAATAGTTGGTGACATTCTAGATAATAGAAGTCACCCTCATTTAATCTGAATTCTGCTACCTGTATATTACGTTATATATTCATTTTTTTATATTTTTATTTAAGTCAATTTCATTTGAACCATTAGTAATTGTAAAATCACTAACTATAAGTTCAATGTTTTTCCCATTGGTTGGAGGCTGATTCCAATCCCACAACCATAAATTTATTAAGATGTCCGCAGGATCCTGAGGGATTCCAGAAACATTTGTATAATTATAGTCTGCTATAATTTTTCCGTTTTCCTGCTTAGATGTAAATCTTACATAGGTGGGCTTCCATTCAAGAGTATACGTGGTGTTTGTACCATTAGTGTCTGGAACCGCATATGCATGAGCATTCCCTTTAGTTTTAGTAGGCTGTACAGTATACGTTAGTTGATCTCCGTTTGTCTTACCCCATGTTGAAGCTTCAATGTCTAATTCATTATTATCATCGAAGTAAGTAAAAAATCCGACCACACTTTTATTATCAAATGTATAAATCGGTGAAGCTACAGTCCAGGTGAAAGTACCATAACGATATTTATATTGACTATTCAACATCGTACAGTTCCATATATCTCCGTTCTTTACAATTGTTAAGTGCATCCTATCTTTGTCATCTATCCATGCACCAGTATTATTCCAGTGATTATTAATAGGATCTGATCTACCTTTAATCACATACCAATTTAGCCCTTTCCAGTAAATTACCCCATGTGTAGGATATTTATTCACTCCTTTATCAACTGTCCATACACCATTTTCCTGAGTTGCTTGTGTATAAAACAATGTCCAAATCCCGTTAGTATCTTTCGCAGGGATCCACAGTTTCAAGAAGCTTCCATCATCGCTAAACGCACCTGCACTGCGATCTAATTGAATATCCTTATACATCGCACATGATGGATCACTAATTTGTAGCAGTGGTAAACCTTGAACAGTGAAATTATCAGTATAGTTATTTGCAGTCGCAAGATATAAATTATCATTAGGTTCATTGAATCTAAATAATGCATATATTGTTGAGTTTCCTGGATAATTCATCGTATTCATAAGCAATGGTTGGTAGTCACTTGATTGACCAACTGCTTGTTTATTAATAAAATGCACACCATCAGTAGAAGTATATCTGTATATAACATGAGGTTTTGGATCGATATCAACAATCCACATATAATAAGTTCCTGTGGAGTTATCATACAGAACGGCTGGTGATATCCCATGGGCTGTGACATTCATTTCAGATGAAACAGTACTGCCATCATATGTTCTAACTTTTGGGTCTTCTATAGTTACGTTACCAACTACATCCCCAAATACATAGTAGCACATAAGTTTTCGAGTAATAGGATCATATACAATATCAGGATAAGACGCATAAGCATTTGAGTCATACTCAGATACTACTGGCTTTTCGATAGGATTTGTCACTCCTGATGGTATATTCCAAAGTAGTCCATCATCAGAATAGTACAAACATGCATTTCCAGAGGTACCATTCGAATCTGGAAAGGGAGTAATAAACATCCACCATTTATGGCCAAATACACCAGATGCATTGTAATAGACATCAGGATGATTAAACTGGTTATAACCATATGGGTCAGGTATCGATACGGGTAGTCGGTTTGATGTGTTTAGAAGAGCACCATTTTCACTTTTATTTTCCTGGGATCTTCCTTCTGGTAATGCACCTGAGATACAGCCAGAAACAAGAAGTAATAACGTTATGACAACGATTCCAATTTTATAATACATATGTTATTTTCTCCGTAATGTACGAATGCTTACGCGGTTGAATTGAAAAACAAGGGTAGTAAATCCTTACTTGTATAGAGTGTAATTAATATAAAGGGATTTCATATACTTTATTTTATCCCTCAAAAAAATTTTTTATTATTCTCTGAGTTTTAGATTGACTGCAGTCAATGAAAATGAAATTAATGGTCAATTTTTACGATCCTAGAAGATATTAAAAAAAGCTTCGAATAAAAGCTTTAAGTAGCTGAGGAAGTATATAAAAAGAGATCGACCTAAATTGAGCATCATTAATTGTATTGTGAATTTTATTTTACCCGTTCTCTGAATCATATAACTTGGCATTATTTGGTTGAACGTAGAGCATCTAGTTGCTATCCTTATATAAGATAAATTTAGCATCTCGAAATAATTAAATATACTCAACATTATTTGCACATTTCGAGTAGCATAGCTGATAATTTTGAGAGTTTTGAAAAATATAAAACTCGTAACTCACATATTTAGCTATGTCTTTGTACAAAATATATGAATGTAGCCATATATTAATCGGATTATGAACTGGGAAATTTTACTACACATGATATTTATTGCTAAGGCGAAAATTTGTTCCTGCGAAAAAAACTAACATATTGAGGCTTCAAGCCTATTATTGGTTAAATATGATTTGAGTTAAGCTAAAGTTGTAGAAAATTTTCCGCCTACATATCAAAGATTTATCCTTGGATAAAGTATACTGAGGAAGAAGATTTCCTCAACCTTGAATGTAAATCTGTCAAGAAGTATAATCTCCTTTAACAGAAGAACAACTTTCTGATTTAAGGGAAACGCTTTCAGAACCAATGACAAACGATAATGGTTATTATCGCACTTGGCAAACAAAAGACATAGTTCAATTTGTCAATTAGAAATCCAATATATCTTATTCCGAGTCAAAAATTATATTCTAGATCAAAACAACAAATGAAGCAGTTAGGTATGAATTAGATCTCTTCAATCCAAAAGGGATCCTAAACTCCAATCATCCAATCGTCCAATCGTCCAATCGTCAACCCTGATGATAGTAATTCTTTTGTGGATTCAAATAAATCAAGATGGTGAGCAATCGAGGATCCAAGACCAATTAAATTTACAAGTGATTCAAAAGCCAAAATCTACATTGGATAATATTATACTGAAAAAGAAGATTTATATGTGCATGATTTGGATATTACACAAAATACATACTCTTTCCTAAAATCATTATTTGATTTTGATAGAGATATAGGAACAAAGATATTTCTTCCACGGGACTGAGCCACATGGCTAAATTAAAAAAAGCATGTAAATTTTATCAAAACAACAAGTATTGGTTGTAAATATTATTTTATCCTCCAGCTACACCATAAAGAAACCCAGCTGAGTATTGTTGGAAAACGAAAATAAATATGTTAACGTCAAGAAGATCATTCAAACGTGTTAAAGCAGTCGGAGAAAAACTGAATGAATTTTGGGAAAAGTACACACTCACACATAAAATGGGTATTATTTAAAATACCGACTATAATTCAGTGAAAACTATGCATATATTTCTACTTCAAAACTCTACAATATTACATTTTATATAAGCGATTACAAAAAAATGGAATTAAAATGTTTAGATGACTTTTTTCTTATGAACTACTAAGAAATAAGGGTTAAACAAATAAGTAATAACCAGTAGGACTACAGCAAAGCTAGACTACTGATAAATTAACAAAAGTTATATATTTTAATGTTATATGACGTATGCGAGGTATTTTTAATATGGATACTGCTACTGCTACATCCTGGTTTGATGTGTTAATAAGTATTATTGTTGTTTGTGGTCTATTTGGTGTTCTTGCTAATATTGTTTATTGTTATGATCGAGGGCATTAAGATTTTCCAAAATAAATGCTTAAACAAAGAATTAAAAATGTAACAGCGAAGATAAGTTACTGGAAGTTGTAAACAACATAGTCCTTATCAAATGTGAACAACAAAGTAGATTAATCCATTTTATGTATATAGGCAATAACTATAGGAACAACATGATAGTGTTTGCCATATAATCAGTATTTTAATTCATCTAATATTTGCCAAGTGTTTCCTGTCTAAATGTTATCCTGTAACACTTGGTTAATGTATTAATTTGAATCAGATTCTTTTGATAATCTCATAATTTGGCAAGGTATAATAGTGTTAATAAATATTGAATGCGTATAACTTATTGATAAAATTTGCTAAATACGTTCTCTTTTCACTTAATAGATACGTATCTCGGCCAAACAGATCGGGACATATTCATGAGTTGTTGAAAATCGTAACCATAAGACTATCTACCATTTTTTTCAAAAAAAGAGAGCTTTCCGACATTTCACAGATGTACACAGATGTAGAATTTGTTTGTCTATTTGTTCACTATGATTCATTGAAGATTATTAGAATTTCATAAACCTATAAATTTCATTATATGCAAACAAATAGTATATTAATAGCTCTTGAAAATCAGAGGTTTATCGAAATCTTCTTATTGTAAAGCTGGACATCAGACCGAAATTCTATGATCTTTTAAGAAATTCGTGATGGTTGAATCATGATATTAAACGCAGTTGGCAATGAATTAGGGATCTACGGTCTCAGCAATTTGATACATAACTTTCTTAATAAGTTCTAAATTCCTTTACACCTTCATACTAGAAATTAAACTTGAAGACGATGAGGTAAATTTCCTAATGGAATTTGTGAAAAAGGAATATAAAAGAGTAAGAGAACTAACAAGAATAAGTCTGCACACTAGCAAACCCGCAAAACGGGAGCACTGAGACGGTGAAATAATTTGGTGCTTGTAGGAAAACTGTTTTGAGAATAAAAAAGAGATATTTTGAAGAAGGTCTCTAAAGTGCTCTTGAAGGCAAAACAAGGTAATTAAGTTGGCTTTGTAACCGTTCCCATATGTATATTCTTTGTAGTTACAAACTATTTTATATATGAATGACCAGACTGTGGTACTGTATGGTATTTACTCAGGGAAACTAAGAAATTCTCTGAAAGAAATTCAATCAATACATTGTTTCTCAAGTTTAAAGTCAGAAAAAACATGCCATTGCTGTAAAAAAATATTTTAAACATAATAATTATGTCAGCTTCAGGTCTGCCTAAGGGAACTCTTGAGTTAAAATATATGAACTCAAAATGATACGAGAAAATTTCCAATCAATTAAGGAAATCAATGTCATCAAATTTAGCTCCAACTGATTAAAAACTTTTATGTTTTTCTTTAAGAGCAAAAACAGTAAGAATTTTCATGAGTAAAAATTAATCTTAAGAGACTTAAACTGGCCAATGCTCATAATACATAGGATTTTATCGAAATTATTTTCAATTTTTAGCTGGTTGATATTATAAAGTGTATGTAAGCAATTTGTTTAAATCGGAGGTTTATCATGATTTTCATTGATAAAATATATGCCACTTTTTCTATCGAAGCTTTGAATTTATTTCACTACAGTTTCAATTATTGTCCCCTAAATCTGATGCGATTATTACTACTTCCCAAAATAACCTAGGACTTTGAAAAACCTCTTATTCCCAAAAGTCATGCATATACATTGTGTGTATATGACGAAATTTAGGATTTATCGAAATCCTCAAAATCTACTTTTGAGATGAACATGAATAAGTCAAAGGCATTTAACAAAATTGTAGAAATATTCAGAATTAATTTCAATAATCTATTAAAACTTATAATAAGCTATGTATAAAATATATGCTAGTATCCCCGTTCGAATATAATCTATCAACGGAAATATCTTCCTCCAGTTTTTTAAAATCATTTTGATGAAATCTTCCAACAACAGTCCAAACAGTTTCGTAAACTATTTTGTCAAACATTGTCATCATGAAATATTCGTTCTGAGTATAAGAGTTCCCAAGATTATTGGATATAGTATAATTAAAATGATCCTTAATATTTGCCTCTTTATAAGAAGATCCAAACAACTTTCCGGCTTCAACATGGCCCGAAGAACCTGCTAAAAATCTGTATACTGGACTCATTATATAGACACTATTGATAGCAGAATTTTTGAAATTTAAAAGCCATTCAGCCCCATTCATATCCATTTGTGTAATTGATGGGTTGGGTTGCATAACATAGGGTGAAGGGTACAAATTGTGAATAGATACTACTGAAGCAATCAGAATTATAATCACACAAACCATTGGTCCAAGATTAAACTTTTGAATTATCATTTTTCTAGTAATAATGTATGATAAAACAAAACCAGCGAATATTGGAGTGAAAATCACTAAATATGCTTGCAACCTATCTGAACCCATTGCTTGTAGACCTGGAAGAATATTAAACAAATAAAATACATACATTAGTCCAATAAATAATGTGATACTCAGTAATATTATCAAATTTTTATTGTTTTTTCTATAATTAGAATATTTCAATAATAATACAAAGCTAAGGAAAAAAAACATTAAAAAAATAAAATGCTGACCCATAAGTCTAAATAATAATCTTAGAAATTCTAATTTAGTCAAACTTAATTTACCAGCTGTGCTACTCATCGAAGAAATTACATTTGGGCTTGAACCTGCAATAATTGAATAATACATAATTTTTATATTTAGATTGAATTTTTGGAATGATAGTATCCAAGGAAAAAGTATAGCTGTTTCAAGTAAGATAGGTGTCAATGAGAAAGAAGACGTAATTAATAAAATTTTTTTATTTTCAAATATAGGAATCAAAAATTCCATCAATCCAATAACAACTAACATTAATATTAATACCACTGTGGATAATGGATGGAAAAAAGGATACAAGATTAATGTAATTAGAAATAATATTGTATATTTCATAGAGTATTTTTTTGTTAGTGATTTAAAATAGAAAAATAACACAATAGGCAAATATAAAAGAGACCAGCCATTTGGCATAAGATAGACATCGTACCCACTAAAAAATACACCCGCAATTGAAGTAACAGCTAAAATTTGTTCTTTTTTTGTAACCAAGGAAGAAGTTGCCAGTAAATATATAGATATTACATAGAAAACTGAAATTAAGGCAGTAATATGGTTCGCTATAATCTCATTGGGAAGTCCTGTGATATATACAAGCTCTGACAATAATATATGAGTTATCGGATATACGAGATCAGATGGTAGATGCCCAAATATTAAAATCTCTTTTAGAATTCCAAAATGAGAGATATTATCTCCTCTCCATGAATAATAACCTCTGATATAAGGAATATAAAGTAGGATAATTCGATCAAATAATATTATCAAAAGTCCTAAAAAGCAAAAATTGTAATACTCTGAGAGATTCCTATACACAATGTATATGATAATAGAAATTCCTCCAAGTATACTGAATATTAAGCTAATCCATAATATTGTAGGTGTACTGTTATACAACGATAATTCATAACCATGCGCTGGATTAAAATAAGCCATCAGAATTGAAAATAGACTAAGTATAAAACAGAATATACAAATCAATTTGAATTTAATATTCAGCCCAAACATAGAGATCACATAGATACTTTATATAAATTAGTATAAATATCAAATATAATTTCTACTATTAAAATAATATTTATATATAGATACATATATCCTGTAAAAAGAGCCTACCATATTTTCATATCTGAATAGAGTTTTCTATCAGAATTCAGCTCAATATATTTCCACGTGAACAATTTTCAATTCCTTATTTATTCTCCATACAATTCCTGATTTTCCCTAATCAAATTTCAGTAGTGTCTATTGGTTATTAAAAAGCAAGAAGTATGCTTATTTTTTTAGAATCTGTCAATAACTTACAAACATGATTTCAATTACTTTTCCATGAAATTTTAATTTCTAATTTGGATCATTTGACTGAACTAAACAGCTAATATTTTTAGAGAATTTCGATAGACCTTTAAATTTCTTCATATGCTTATAAATTGTACATAAATGATTTGTGAAATTAGAAGTTTATCTAAATCCTCTTTAATAGATCCGTATTTACATCATTAATCATAATATATGCTATATCCCCCCTTTCTGCAGATGTGCACAAGAATGTCATCTATTTTCTCAATATTACAGTAGCTTAAAAATTAATCAAACTTTCAATGAACAATAATGGGAAATAGGCAAACAAATTCTATATCGATGCGCATCTTTAGGATATGGGTTATATGTATTGAAGCAAAATTTTACAATTACTCTCTTCCTTTGTAAGTATCCAGCCTACCAAATATCAGTTGATGCTATCTATTTTGATGAATAAATACTTTTGATTACTAGCTGATGGGAAAATAGAAAAACACTCTAAATAGCCGACAGTTAAAGATAATAAGCACACCAATATGCGTTCAATTAATCTTGATAAAGAGAGCTATTGATATTTTTTCCCCCGACTAAATAGGCCCCCTTTATTTACAATTATTATCTCCGTCTTATTAGTTTCGCGGGAACACCTCCAACCACAGAATATGGCTCGACATCTTTAGTAACAACTGCACCAGCACCAATTACGGAACCATTCCCAATCTTTACGCCTGGGAGTATTATTACTCTACTCCCAATCCAAACATCATCGCCTATAACTACAGGAGCAACTTCTTTACCACCTTGGCATCTCATAGGAATTGATTTGTCTGAAATTTCATGACTAGTTGTCATTACAATAACATCTTTTCCCATCATGACATCATTTCCTATATGCACATGTCTTTGAACAAAAGCATTTATACCAATGCCAGATCTATTTCCGACTCTGATAAACTTTCCATCCGCAATGTATGCTCCTTTCTCAAGATTTATATCCTCCCCACACTCATCAAAAATTCTATGAGCTAAGAATCCCCTAATTGGTTTTGATAATTTTAAGGATTGCGGCTCATCTGAGACAGGGAGGTGCTGAGCAAATGAATAGTAAATTATCAGACAGAGATATTTTCCAATAGATTTGAGACATGCACTTATTTTTGAGTTCAATATTCTCTCTCCAAAACCATCTAAGATTGTGATTTATTCCCACTTTCCATAGATGTACACAAGAATGCAATCCATCTCCCTAATATTCCAGTAACTTAAAAATCAACCTAAATCTCCATAAATAATAGTTGGCAAATAAACAACAACTTATATCTCTGTGTATACCTGCTGAATTCAGTTTATTAATTTTAAATTCAAAGTTTCTCTACAGTTTGGGATATAAGCTTCACATGAAGGTGACATGATTATCAAATATATTTTTATGTCAATTAGCATTTTTCTGTATGGAGTGATAACATCGTAAAATGTTATCTGATATTTTTTTCCAAGTAAAACCACTTCTTATTATAGTATCTCTCGCTTTATCACCGAGCTTAGTTCTCATATCAGCATCATCAAGAAGTGATAATATAGCTTCCTTCAATGCACGTGCATTTTTAGGGGGAACCAGAATTCCATTCACACAATGTTCTATAAGTTCGAGATTTCCAGGTACTTTGGTAGCTACAATTGGAAGTTTACAGGACATTGCTTCGAGAAGTGAACCAGGCAATCCTTCATAATGTGAAGGAAAAACGAACATATGAGCATTCTGATATAACTTTACTATATCATTTTTACCTACATGCCCTAAAAATTTTATACGATCTTCAAGATTTAAATCTTTAACTTTTACTTTTAATTCATTAATTAAAGGACCATTTCCAGCCAGGATAAAGTTTATGTCACTATGAGACATGAGAACTTCTTTTGCACAATCAATTAACTCAACCAGACCTTTACCATAACTAATTCTTCCCGTATACAGAATATATTCCCCCCCAATCTTCTTATCAACTGGTGAAAACAAATCTTCATCGACCCCATTATATATGATTCTAATATTGTTATAATCCAACCCATATTCTTTAAGATCTATTGCTACTTTTTTCGAAACAGTAGTAATAAGATCTGCATTTTTTAGCAATTTTCTTTCAATTGGATAACTAATATATTTTGCTTGAAATTTAGTGGCAAGAGAAAATAAGTCATTTATAGCTATAACTTTTTCAGCATCAATCATAGAAGAATGAATTGTTAATACTATCGGGACCGTAGAATTTATTGTGGGAGGCAAAGGTGTATGTATATGGATCACATCAAAATTATGCTCAATCGATTTCAGTAACCCATTCACAAAAAATCCATGAATATGTACATGAAAGGGGTACAATAACACAAAAGGAACTTTGTATAATTCTATATCTTCAAAATGATCTTTTTGTGTCTTATTTAAGCTTCCACGCGTAATGACAGTTACATTATGTCCCTTTCGAATAAATTCCTTTGACATATTGTAAATATAATTACCAATTCCTTCCTCAGGAGGTAATTTTGCGGAAGTAATTACACATATCCTCATAGATCATCAGACCATCAAAATTTTTGTAATCAAAATAATATTACTAATCTACATTAAAACTTTTATCTATTTTTAATTATGTATTAAACCAGATGTGTTTATTGACTTTGTTCCAGAATGAATAATAAACCTCGTTTAGATACCTACTAAAATCAACAAGCTGAAATTTTTGAATCTCATATCTGATTAAGGTATTTTGTCCATTTTTCTTTTGAACAATGATTCACATTATTTTTCACTCATTAGGCTTCGTAATTAAGCATTTCAACCGACTTAGTTAATAATAAATACTTCCTGGATAAAGCAAAGTAGTAGCAAATGAAACTCCAAGTAACTTCCTAAATCAATTTCCATTAAATTGGGACTTAGTACTTGAGGTACAAAATCGAATTCATATTATACATTGTAGTCAAACTTATTTTTTAGACAATTCGAGTTAAATGTTGTCGAGTTCTTAGCTCAACAGCGTAGATACTATAGAAGTTTTGAATAAACCCCTAAATTTATTCATATGCTTATAAATGATTCTTGAAAATCAGAAATTTATCAAAATTCCTTAGAGTTACAATTTATCAACTGGTGAGTTTACAACTAATATATCTCATTTCTTCAGCTTACAAATTCTGATCTTCGTTTATTTATTCATTTAATTTCCAATTACTGATACATTTTTTTTGGGAACATTTTTTAACATACTTTCAAATTCGTTCGTTATTTTATTCCAATCTTGATCCCGCGAGTACAAACTAGCTTTATTACCTTCCGACTTTATCATATAATTTTCATAAAGATAAATTGCTTTTCCCAAAGTCTGCTCAGGATTTTCGATATATATAATCCCATTGTTATTACCAAATTCCTTTTTTAGCCCAGGAAGATTTGTGGCTATTACAGGTTTTCCCATGGCCATATATTCGTATATTTTAATCGGGACTATATTCATCATAATTTCGTTTTTATAAGCTGGCAAAAGGCATATATCAGCGGAAGCGATGTGTTTGGGAACTTCTTCAAATGGGATTTTCCCTGTTAGTATCAATTTTTCATTAAGATTATTTTCAGATTTCATTTTGCTTAAAGGTTTGTAGAGATCCCCTTCTCCAACAATCATTAGTTTAATGTTTTCGTTGTCATTGTTAGAAAGACTTTCTGCGACCTCTTTCATCCCAGAGAAATCATATATCCATCCCATGAAGAATAATAGGATATCATTTTTTTTAATCCCATATTTTTCTCTGATTGATGAACCGTCAGTTTGCGGATTGAATTTCTCAAAATCTACACCTGCAGGTATTACTGAGATCTTATCGACGTCTCCGTCCATTTCCACAGCATAGTCTTTCAATCCTTGATTAATGACAAATATCCTATCTGAGCCTCTAATTGTCTGCTTTTCAAATTGTTTTGCAGTCTTCTTTTTAAGTTTGTTTGGAAGTAGTGTATGAAGATGATCTATGAGGTAGTACACAAAAGGAATATGGTGTTTTTTAGCCTGTTTCATACCAAGATACGCATTGAGAATGCCAAATGATATTATGACTTCCGGTTTGAACTCCGTGATTTGTCTTTTTATTTCTTTTTCGTGAAAATAGAGGATAGATGCCATATCAAGTATAGGCAGTTTAATCATCCCTGGCCTGATGAGAGTTATGTCGGCTTCCTTGAATATCTTATAAGCTCCTTTGATTTCCTTCCGACCAGTGAATATTTTTCGATCTTTATTATCCTCTTTCCACAGATACTCGTAGTCAATTACTCTTATTTGATGACCCCTCAAAGCCATTCTATCCATTAGATGATGCTGTTGATGAGGCCCTCTTTTAATCCAATCTGTTTCCTGTAG
>CAVXNY010000019.1:0-132016 GCA_963763235.1 uncultured Methanosarcinaceae archaeon
TTGTAAAGAGAATTTTAGGTTTTGCGAGTGTTGTACCTGCTTTTATAGGCACTAGAGCTTCGCTGTACGGGGCTGCATGCAGGTCTTCTTCCTGCCCGAGCTCTTTCCAGGCGAGTTCCATAGTTTGTGGGATCACGGGTTCAAAGATAATACTGAGGGCTTTTGAAAGTTGAAGGCAGTTGTAAAGTACATTCCCGCAAGCTGTCTTATCCTCTTTAACCATTTTCCATGGCTCTTGAGCCTGGAAGTAGCTATTCCCAAAAGATGCAAGAGCCATTGCAGCATCAACGGCTTTTTTGAATTCATACTCAGCAATTGCTATTTTTACTTCATTTATGGCCTTTTCAATTTCTTCCTTGACTTCAGGTTCAAGCTCCCCCTCAGGGACTTTTCCATAATTCTTGGAAGCAAACAGAATTGTCCTATAAAGGAAGTTTCCGAGCACTGCCACGAGTTCAGTGTTTATTTTTTCCTGAAGCACGTGCCATGAGAAATTAAGTTCCTTAGTATGGGATGTATAGCTCGCTAGGTAGTACCTCAGGAGATCTGGATGCAAACCTTGGTCAAGGTAATCTTCCCCAACCCAGACCACATAACCCCTGGTTTTGGAAAATTTTTTATCTTCGATTTTAACCATACCTGAAGCTACAACAGCGGTAGGTACTGAGTATCCTGCTCCTTTAAGCATGGCCGGCCAGAAGATGCAGTGGTGGTAAGTGATGTCTCCGCCTATGAAGTGGACAATTTCCCCGTCATTTTTCCAGTATTTTTCCCAGGAATCCCCTGCCTTTGCAGCCCACTCTTCCGTAAAGGCAATATACCCTATGGGAGCATCCACCCAGACATAGACAACGAGATCTTCATGTCCTGGAAATTTTATACCCCATTCCAAGTTTCTTGTAATGCACCAATCTGTAAGCCCTTGTTTTACCCAACCCAGTGCATAGTTCCTGGCATTGGTAGTTCCTCTAAGGTCATTTGAGAGATAGTCCATAAGGTAATCACTGAACTCTGAAAGCTTGAAAAAAAAGTGTTCCTGCTGGCGATATTCCGCAGGCCCTCTGCAGATTGTGCATATCGGGTTCTGAAGTTCTCCTGGCTCCAGATGCTTTCCGCATCCCTGATCACATTCGTCTCCTCGTGCAGTTTCCCCACAGTGAGGACATGACCCTTCAACATAGCGATCAGGGAGAAAACGGTTGCATTTGGGACAGTAGGCAATTTCAATAGTTTTTGGGTATACATAGCCTTTTTCAATCATCTTGTTGACGATATCAAGAGTTCTATTGTGATTTTCAGGATCATCCGTTGTCCCAAAAGCATCAAAGTAAATTCCTAGCTGCTTAAAAGTCTCGTCAAAATGTTTGTGATACATCTCCACAAGCTCTTTAGGAGTGATCCCAAGTTCCTCGGCGTTCACGGCAATTGGGGTACCGTGAGTATCCGAACCGCAAACAAAGGTGACTTCTATTCCTTTCTTTCGCAGGGAACGGGTAAAGATATCAGCGGGTACATAGGTCCGCAGATGTCCGATATGTGCAGTGCCGTTAGCGTAAGGCAGACCACAGGTGACAAGTACGGGTTTATGGGAAGATTCTGGCATTTTTATCTCCTTATATTTTGTGTCAATATATTCTTCTTCGATGATTTTAACTCTATAATATATTTCACTTGTTGTTTTTAAAGGGTAACTTGTATCAGGAATAGTTGCTTTTCGTACTGAAATAATTTAGCATCTAAAATCGTTTTAATTTATTCATATTCTCACAATTCAAAAAATACAACTCCGATTCTAAATTCTGCTTCTATTTGCAATCTGTTCCAGAAAGCAGTTTCTGGAGATTCCAGTTCATTAATTTCCATAGCTTTGTGAGGCCTTCGTTTGTATTATTTAATGAATCTCGCAAAACTTTCAAAACTCTCCCACTTAATCTCGGGCATGTGTAGAATCATTTTCCAATATTCCAGTTTCTCTTAGGATGTCTTACCCTCGCAAGTATTGGCTTAATCCTTAATTCTCCAATGTGCTTTTTGAACTCATTGTCCTGTGAACCATCATCATTCTAATCAACTGGCAATTAATTACATTTTTTATTTGTTCATCAAATATTTTCATCTAATAATTAGCAAATGATTTTGATTTAGCTAACTCTTTATATCTACTCATGACCAATTCTCTTAGTCTCGTAACTGATCCGATGAATTCTCTTGAAATGTATTTCTTTTATACTTTCCCAGATAAATTCAAATATATTTATATCAGGCAGATAAAGTGCCAGGAATACTAGTATCATACTTAACTCTTCTGCCTTTTTGATCTTAATTTTTGCATAATTTGGTTTTGATTTTTCCCGTACAAATATGATATCAAAATTATTTTCTTCACTTAATCTTTCTAAAAATTTAAATGTATTTTTCGCCTTATAACCCTCTTCAAAATTTATGACTTTGTTACCCTTTTGAGAGTAGAAAGAGTTTAAATTTGCTTTCATTTTCTATTTATTTTTGGATATTTTTAGATTTCTCAACAACTACCAGAGTCTTGATTTTTCTGAGTATTTGCAAGATAGTACCAAGTGTGATCATTCAGAAAAAGAATTATTGATAACTGCAAAGAAAACAAAATATGAAGACATTTGCAATTCCAACTTTCTTGCTTTGGTTTGAAAACAAAAACGGGAATGATTCAGGATTCTACTTCTATCCATATCCTGGACATGCAAAAGCGGATAAACCTCGGAAAAATGGAGCAAAAATAAAAAGAATAATCAGAGACGGAACATGGATACAAAAAAATAATAAATCACACTTTGGATACAAACTTCATGGTATAATAGAAATAGATTATGTGCTGATCAGAAGGTTCAAAAAAATAATTGCATAATTTCATGATTTTCAAGTAAATTTATCAGAAAAGAATGAAGTGATTTACTGAGACAGAGGATACTTTGGAGCAAAATCAAAAGTTATGATGCAACAATGAAAAGAGTAGTAAAAGAAAAGCCTCTGGGAATAAAGGATATATTAAGAAACACGAGGATCAGCTCAAGAAGAGTTCCATGTGAACGAGTTTATACAGTAACTTAAAAGACATTCAAAGTAGGAAAAGTTCTTGTCACTACTGTTCAAAGGTGAATCTGAAGATGTCGTATACAGTTTTTTATTATAATTTCTAGCAGTTGATGACATTGAAAATAAATGGAATATTCTATTAAGGATAGCGGAAACTATCTTTAAAATCAAAGAATAATGAACCATAAGAGAAAAATTTGGGTAAAATACAGAAATTAGTAAGAAAGATATAGGACAAGATTCCTGCAAAAAAAAGTATATCTGAATCATCAATATTATAAATAGCAATTTTTTTATTCGATTATTGTAGAATAGATTTTTTCGATATTTAGCATCAACTAATGTAATAGGTGTTTCCACTCATATCTAATCATGGTGTTGAAAACAAAACTATTTTGCAAAGAAGCGATAATTTAGAGGGGTAAACTGATTCAAAAAAGGCATATTTCACTCAATATTCTGCATAAAGGACTAGGTATTTATGATCCTCTATGCTTCAGAAGTAATTACAAGAAGAAAAATGTTTACTTTCTTCAGTACTCATTTTATCCTTTTTCTTCTCAATATTACCTTAACTTTTTCTTGAAATCCCGGTTGTAGATACGGAAGAATCAGGTTGGGATCTCTTATTTTTCACTCCAATTATTTTAACAATCAACATGCTGATCTCAAAGAAAATTGTCATGGGCACTGCAAACATCATCTGGCTGAAGACATCTGTTCCGGGGGTAATAAGCATTGCAATAACCAGGATGATGACATAAATATGCTTACGGTAGGTCACAAGAGTATCATATTTTACAAATCCGTTTCTAATAAGGATGGTGAGAACTATTGGGAGCTCGAATACCAAACCGAAGATTGCTGTGGTTGTTGCTATAAATGAGATGAAATTGAAAATAGAATAAGTTGCAGTTACCCCTGAGGCTGCTGCATCAATGTAGAGGAACTTAAGGAAGAGGGGCAGCATGAAAAAATAAGAATATGAAGCTCCTAGCATGAACATGGAAAGGATAGCTACACTAAGTAAAAAAAACTGGCCTTTTCTGCTAAATATAGGTATTTGAACTGAATATCGCTTCGAAATGGTTCGATAAATGCAAAATACAATACAAGGCAGGGTAATGAGCAGCCCTATGATCATAGAGATCTTTAGCTGCAGCATCATTACCTCTAGAGGAGACAGATAAACCAGCTTTGCACCCTCTGGCAGAAGGTCGTGTTTCATTCTATTTATCAGAGGACCCGTAAACTGTAACGAGATTATAACACCTAGGCAGAGAACCGTAGCAATTACAAACAGTTTTTTTCGCAGGGCCAGTAGGATTACACTCAGATTTTCAATGGTTTCAGACATATGGAGTACCTATCCGGAAAAGCAAGAGGAAAAGTTGTTGTCATATTTCAGGAAACTCTATCCATTGCAGATATATATTAATGTCAATTTTTCTTTTATCTATTTTGTTTTTTCCTTTCAGTTTATTTGGTTTAACGGAATGTTTTATTTTTTTTCATTTTTTTCCTAAAATTACTTACAATCCAAGAAAAAATTCAATTGATGGAAACTAGTTATCTATTCAGATGGTATCTATTCAGATGGGACAAAAATCATTAGATGTTGTATTTTAAAATTTAATGGTAAGTTATTTTAAACTTTTTTCAGTGAGCAAATTTATGCGGATTAATTTAGTTAACTGTCAGCTATAGATGACTTTTTTGGTTTCTCCATCAGTTAGTAATCATAAGTATCATATTCCATCAAAATATATATCTCATAGCTGATTTTTGGTAGGCCGACTGGTTATCCTCTTTCTTCATTTTTCGATTTTTTATTTCGTTTCTCAGTTTTTAGTGGGTTTGCAATTACACATTTTTGGCAACTAAAATCCAGAAACTTTATTATTTTCTGGATTTTTGATTGATTACGGTCAGTTGCTAGTAAAATTGATGATAAATTTTGGTTACTATATAATATATTAAAAAGTCTCCAAAAAAACATCAATAAGCTGATTTATGAAGCTGAATAATCCAGAAACCGCATAGCTAGAATATGGGAAACGATGTAAATCAAGTGCTAGAATCCGGTAAATAATGGTATATTAACTAAGTTATATTAATTTCTTGGCTAGATCGTATTCCCAATACTTCAAGTGACATAAATATTCAGGTAATTTATCTGTCAGATAGTGTGATATAGTAGAAATGTATTCTCAAGATGAGCCGCAAGATGGATTTCTGAGATATACTTCATCTGAATATTGAGAATATCTAAAAGGTTCCATACTAATAAATCAACGTTATATTTAATTATCAATATATTCACTTAATCATGTAAAAGCTGAGAAAAAAATGGATCCACAATACAAACCCAACGGAACCTCCTCTACAGAGGGTACATTGGGAATGTCGTCTGCTTCTTGCGTCCCGGGAGATACTGAAGAACCCCTTATGGCTCACTTATTTGAGCTTAGGGATCGGCTGGCAATTGTTTTAATCTGGCTCTTCCTTGGAGTCATTATTGCTTATCCATTCTCTGCAAAAGGGATGGTGCTGATCTGGAAAGAGTTCATGAACCCTATTATAAACATGACAGCGTACTCGCCTCTTGAATGGATGCTCGCTCGCCTCCAGCTATCCCTAGTCTTTGCGCTGGCAATCTCAGTCCCACAGTTCTTCTTTCAGGTATACAGATTTGCAGGTAAAGGACTTTATCCTAATGAGAGGAGCTTTTTTCTCAAGGTTATCCCTATATCTTTCCTACTCTTTATCTTAGGAGCTTCAATAGGCTACTTTTTAGTCCTTCCTGCAATGTTCAAATATATTCTTTTCTACTCAGGAGAGATGGCTACAGCGCAGCTTTCCGTCCAGGGTACCCTCTCAGCTGTGACAACAATTCTATCAGGTTTTGGAATAGTATTCCAGCTTCCTCTTTTAGTATTCTTTGCCGTAAAAATGGGGCTAGTAAAGTACCAGACTCTCAAAAAGCAGCGGATGCTAGTCTACAGCGCAATTATCGCGTTTTCCCTGTTCCTTTCTCCTGACCCTACTTTCATTGCCCAGATTGTTGTAATGCTTTTATTGGCAGTCCTGTTCGAGTTCAGCCTATTGCTGAGCCGGCTCTTTTGAATACAAATTTGTCGATTTAAGAAATTGGATTTTATTAAAAAAGCAGGCTTTTTAAAAGAATTCCCTGATAGGTTTGTCTGCCAATCATTTTACAAGAATTTTTATATTTGAACGCTGATAGTAACAAATAATGATAGGATATACCGAATTGATCGTAATCCTGATTGCTGCTCTCTTCCTATTCGGGCCACAGAAGCTTCCAGAGCTTGCGCGATCTCTCGGGAGTGCAGTAGGGGAGTTTAAAAAAGCACAGCTTGCTAGTGAGATGCAACTGACGGAGTTCGATTCCTACACTCAAGGAGCCGAAAATAAAATAACTCTCAATGATAAAGAGGAGGGCAAAGAGAAATATTCAACTAACCTCCAAGAAAAAGAGGAAAATGAAAAAAAAGAAATTGAAAATAACATAAAGCAATAAATTAAAAAATAGGTGTTGTCCACCAGTTACAGTAAATAGTGAGCCTAGTAATCTCTTTTCGTTTCCCCCAACTCAGTGGATAGTAGTCGTTTTTCATAATCTATCAATGATTCATGGACACCTAAAAATCAAACAAGGAAAATACATAAAGGGGATTATCAATAAACCGTAAATTTTGTACCTGCTCATAAATTGTGGGTAAATGGCTTGTGAAAATCAGAAGTCTATCGAAACCATATTGAAGAAATTCATCTAAAAATGGGAAAATTCCAGAAAGACTTGAATTCTGTGATAAAGCTAAAATGAAAATTTATTACGAAGGAAAAAGTAAAAAGTTACAAATAAAGGATTAATATGGTATAAAATATTGCCAAATAATAAATCAAAATAAGATATTTCAAAAATAGGAACTACATTTAACTAAAAAAATATTAATGTAACTTGAAGGTATCAACAATTTTCAGATTAGAAATCAATCGTATAAAACATTAAAATTATTTGAGAAAACGAAATATTTGAGGTCAATCTATGATCGGATCAACTGAACTTATAGTGATTTTTGGAGTAATTATACTTCTTTTTGGGGCAAACAAACTTCCAGAACTGGCCAGATCTATGGGAAGTTCCATGGGAGAATTCAAAAAAGCCCAGACGGAATCCGAAAGAAACCTGAGGGAGTTTGAAAAATCTTTAAGTGAACCCACAATCTCAAAGAAGACCAAATTACAGGAAACAGCTGAAAAGCTCGGAATTGATATAAAAGATAAAACTGATGACCAGCTTCTGGACGAAATCCAGAGATCCGCTGAGAAGCCAAAGGAAGTTTCTGAACCCTGAGAAATGCAGAAAAATAGGTTTCTTTTTTCTTTTAACGGCATTTTATTCAGCTTTAATTGTTTATACCGACATTCCACAGATGTACACAGATATATAAATTATTTGCCCATTTTCCCACTATTATTAGTTGAAAGTTAGATTAATTTTTAAGTCACTGTCATATTGATAAAATAGATAGCATTCTTGCTTACATCTGCAGAGGGTGGGTTTATAGCAGCTTTTCTCATTTATTTGAACCGAAATTATTTCTGTTCTCAACTTAAGTAAGATGAAGAAATAAATTTACCTGGGAAGAATATATTGTATCTATACTTAGAGGCATCAAAACGACGTGATAGATTATCGGACTATAGTCATGGATAAAGTTGTTTAATTACAATTCTTCTCATATCCTTTTAAGGGATGAGTAACACAACTTAGATATGGTACCAAAAACAAACTCACCTTACAAGGAAGCGATGATTTAGAGGGTCTAACGAAAAAAGAAAGATGTGAGGATTCATTTCATCCCCTGCCTAAATAACGGGGCATTCGTGATCATCCACAATCCATAAGTAAGAGAGGAAGGCAGATGAAACAGATCCCTGAGGAGAATAAGACACGTAGTGAATAATAGATTATGAATAATTTCCCACAAAAGATTATTTAGAATATTGTTATCGATGCCAAGTATCATTAGAGAACAAAAATGGAAAAGCGATGTGAATCTTGATTATGTAGTTTTTAGAGTCAAACTATCTCCAAAGGGGGTCAGTACGGTTTACAGAAGAAGAGGTGCTATTGAATCATTATACAAGATAGGAAATGTATTTAAACCAAGAACTTCATCTAAAGATGCTACTATCATATATTTTATGCTATGATATCTCTTCTACTCAAAAACATATGGTTATACCTCAAGAAAAAATATTTTACGTTTATCGAATAGGATCTAATATAATAGATGATAACAAGTTTAGGTTTGATGCATTTGTACTTTTCATTGAGAAATGGCTGAGAAGACATTTAAAGGTTAAATAGTAGTAAGTGTATGAAGTAAATGGATGGAGTAAAGGTATGAAGAGATTTATAGTGAAGTACTGAAAATTCTTTCTAGAAAAGTATTATTCCTACAGGAATATAGTTAGACTTAATAAATTATTTTGGTATTTTTTTACCATGTAAAATAAATAGAAGTAAAATCTAATTCGCGATAGATTTTGGACAGAAATGTGAAGAAGTCAAATATGCTTTACATAATTCAAATTTCGTAACTAATCAGCTTTCACAAAAAAGGTTTGAGATATCTATTTTGATGCAATAGATACTTCGGGATTACTAACTCATGAGATAATAAAATAAATGATTAATAGCTGACAGTTGAAGAAAATCAGCCCACCTAAATTTGCTTAGTAAATCTTAGTAAAGAGGATATTGGAATTTTTTGCTCAGTTGAATAGTTGTCAAATTTTATTCAAAAGTTTTATATCTTCTAACAAATGAAATAAAAGTATTGAGGATTCAGAAATACATCCTTTCAAGTTATAGATCTCATCATCAACTTTAATTTATCGTAGTAGAAAAATTGATAATGGTCAAAACTGAAATTATTTATTCTCAGGGAAAGGACCTTGACTATAACTTTCATATCTCATTTCAGGAGTTAATATATTTTATGGACGAATTCTTATCCGAATCCACAGAAAGCGTTGTTTCTGTCGAGAAGTCTAAACTTTCTGATAATTCAATTAGAATGCCTGAAGAAACTGAGGTTTCTGTTCCGGTACTCACAGTAAAATCAGAGAAGATTGAAGAAAGACTTTATAATAGCTCTGAATTTCTTTCAGAACATCTTCCTGAGTCGGCTTCGGAAATTTCAATTTCTTCAAGTACAAAATCTATAGATGGACACCAATGTGAGTCTCATGTTTCAAAAATCGTGCTCATAGGTACAGCCCACGTTTCGGAGAGGAGTATTGCCGATGTTAAGGCTGTTATCAGGAATCTGAAACCAGATGTTGTAGCTGTTGAGCTATGCAGAGGACGTTATGATTCTCTAGAGGGAAATGAGCCGGAAGAACAGCTTCTGATTCAGGAACTTCTTTCTGGCGGGAAGATCTATTACTATTTTATTCACTGGTTACTTGCCCAATTGCAGAAAAAAATAGGGGAAGATATGGGGGTAAAACCTGGTGCTGAGATGGTTTTAGCGATGGAGGAAGCAAAGTCTATCTCGGCTGAGGTTGCTTTGATTGACCGAGAAATTCAAGTGACTCTTCAACGTTTTTGGGGAAAGATGAAGTTCTTGGAGAAAATAAGAATGATCGGCTCACTGCTAGGTGGCCTTATAGAGATCGGAAAAGGGACAGATATCGATATAGATCATATTACAGAACCGGATTTTGTAGCTGAACTTGTTAGTGAGCTCAGAGGCTTTGCCCCTACTGCAGCCAGGGTTCTAATTGATGAAAGGGATGCATATCTTGCAGGAAATATTATTGAAGCTGCTGAGGGCGGAAACAAAACTGTCGTTGCGGTAATAGGAGCAGGGCACAAAGTTGGAGTGATGAACTATCTGAAAAATCCAAAAGATATCCCTCCCCTGGATACTCTCATGGAAATTCCGAAGAAAAGCTTTGGCATTATTAAAATAATTGGCTTTATTTTTGTTGGCCTTATAGTTGCATTTTTTTTATTACTGCTCCTTTCTGGCATCCCATTTAAACTTTTTTTGATAGCTTTTGCATGCTGGTTCATTATCACCGGAATCCTGAGCGCATTGGGTACTTTGCTCGCTGGAGGCCACCGTAACTCTATTCTGACTTCCTTTTTGGTTGCAATAACACTACACCCAGGTTGGTTTGCTGGCCTGGTGGAAGCGAAATACCAAAGTCCCAAAGCATCAGATATAAAAGCTCTGTTAGCAGTAGAATCTTTCAGTGATATATTCAAAAATAAGATAATGAGGATCCTTCTTGTCGCTAGCTTATCGAATATAGGAAGCTTAGCTGGTGCTTTCCTTGGAGGGTATATCATAATGCACATTACTGGGATTGATCCCAGGGATGTTCTATCTGCCGGTTTAAAGACTCTTGGATTCTGATAACTCTAGAAAGCTCTCTATCTAAACAGTGTTTCATGAACTCTCCGAAGAACTACCATTGAAGCCAATTTCCCCTTGCATTTCATGTCCTTATACTCCTGTATCAATTTGCTGTACAAATAATTTATTTTGCTGCTATGATTTAAAAAAATCCGAAATTCTGCAGATATACACAAATGTACAGAGGATTCAAATAAACCCCCTATAAAGTAGGTTATAAATTAATGGTGAAAATCAAAGGTTTATCGAAATCCTCTACATTCCCACTCCATGTCAGGGGAGGAAAATAATTTATGAACATGATTTTTTCCACCCTATGCAATGTACACAATAATGCCATATGTTTTCTCTGATTGTCAGGTTGTAATGTATATAATCCTGAAAAACGATACTAATCTTCTTCTGCAAATCCGATATCTTGAAATCTCGAATATCGAATGTAATCCTCCACTCAGTTGGATCGTATAACCTGCAAAGAAGTTTTATAAGTGTAGTCTTTCCAGACCCATTTTCCCAACGAAAGCTATTGTCTGGCCAGAACTGATATGCAAGTTGATGTTTTCAAGGACTTTGATTTCCTGACCAGGGTAACAAAATCCTACACTTTAAAAAATCCCCTCTGTAATCCCCTCTGGCACTGGTAATGGATTTGATAATTCCTTCAGAGTAGGTTTGAAATCTAAAAACTCATAAAGGGTTGTCAAGAAGAGATTATCTTCATAGAGATATGCAAAACTTTTCAAAAGGGCGAAAAGCGAAGATTGACTCTGCTGTAAAGCACCAAAGTACATAACAGTGTCATCTACAGTCATGTTACCTTGAAAAGCCCTTTGAGCTATGAACACAAGACTGCAAAAAATAGCCACAACACCAACAATGTGAGCCAATAATTCTGTTGCAAATTTTTTAAATTCGAGGGAGAATCGCTCATTTCGAAGCTCTTTACTGAGGTTGTGGTACTTTTTCATAAATAAATATCCAATATCAAATAGTTTGATTTATTTGGCATTGCAATCGCTAGTAAGCAGCCAGTGAAAGTACCATATTTTTCGCTCTTTTACCGTACATGTAAGCTTCCAGTGATGGATTCTTTTTGAGTAAATCAGGCTGATAAAAGCTACTGGCACGGCTGTGATTGTGAGAGCTATACCCACAATCCAGCTTAATGAGGTGATTAACCCCAAAGTAGCCACCAAGAAAATGCTACTCTGGATAATTTGGGCAAAGTTTTCAATTATTTGTGTCAGTTGGTATGAAGCATCATTTTGGGCTCTATGAAGGGTGTAATAATACTTTGGATTTTCGTAGTATTCTAAATCAGACTTTATCGATTTGATATGAAGTAGATCAAGGATATAATCTGCAACACTAGTAGACAGTGCTTCTTTAACCATCTCTGCGGCTGAGTTGCTAAAGTAAGTAAGAAAAGTTGTCCCAGCTACAAGGAAGATCAAAAACATAGTGTACTCGAAGTAGCTCCTTTGTTAGCTGAGCCAATACCAAAGCTTATAGAATCCACTATCATCTTTATAAGATAAAGAGAAGCAAGTGGCAAAGCACCCTGCAGCACTATCAGAAAGACGGTTATGAGTGCCAATACTGGTGCACTTTGCCATATAAGCGAGAATGCACGTTTAAAGCCAAAAAGATTAATTAATTTTACTCTTATGGACTCAATACTAGATGCATGCATTATTAAATCCTTAATTTTTTGTGATGAAGGGAATTGTTTTATTCTAAAATAATTTTCCTTAAAACTTTTTAAATTGTTCGGTTCTGTAGAAATCCTCTTAAATAACGACATTGCATATTCTTGACAACTCAAGATCAACAACAATAGACTGATTTATGGTAGCTGAATAATTAAGCAAGTTGTGGAAATATAACGTTTATCGAAATTCTCTCATGAAATTATCAAGAATTTTAAGATTATGAGGTAAATTTCCGAATGGACTTTGCGAAGAAAACATAAAATATCAAGAGAACAACCATAAAACATATCCTAATACTAGCAAACCTGAAAAGGGGTCACAGGGTTAGGGAAGACATTAGGTGTTTGTAGGAATACTTCTTGAAAAATCAAAATTTTGTTGGCCACCACGCTGCAAGCAACTGTGTATGTTCGAACCACTGAAATTATAATTTATTTCCTGAGTTTTGCATTGATTGCAGTCAATTGTCAGTGAGATTAATGGTAAATTTTGATGATCTCATAAGATATTAAAATGTATCAAAAAATTATGACAACAACTGTTATTATCCTTGAAAACAATCTCCAATTGGGATTTATGTGATCAAAGAAGCCATGTTGTACGAAAGGCTCGGAGACAATAAGGTACACTGTAGTTTATGTGCTCATCGTTGCAAAATTTCACCCGGAAAAAGAGGTTTTTGCAAGGTCAGGGAAAACAGGGAAGGAAATTTGTACACTCTTATTTACAGTACTGTTTCCAGTGAAGCAGTTGACCCTATCGAAAAGAAGCCGCTATACCATTTTTACCCGGGTTCTTATGCTTATTCAGTAGGCTCAATAGGGTGTAACTTCCGCTGCAAACACTGTCAGAACTGGTCGATTTCTCAGGCTTGCCTAGAAGATTCTTACACAATGGATATTTCTCCTGAAGAGCTGGTGGAAAGGACACGCCTCTCTCGTTCAAGATCAATTGCCTGGACATATAACGAACCTACAATCTGGCACGAATACACTTATGGGTGTGCAAAGCTGGCAAAGGCTGCGGGGCTTGCTACAGTCTATGTGACAAACGGGTATATGACTCCTGAAGCTCTCCTTCATATAGCCCCCTATCTAGATGCGGCTAATATCGATATCAAAGCATTCAATGAAAAGTTTTATCATGATGTTGCCAGCGCAAAACTAAGGCCTGTACTTGAATCCTGCATTCTTGCAAAGGAACTCGGTATACATATTGAAATTGCAAACCTGATAATCCCGGAACATAACGATTCTCGTGAAGAACTCCGGGAATTCTCACAGTGGGTTTACAAAAATCTTGGCCCGGATACTCCCCTGCATTTTACGCGCTTCCACCCTCAGTATCAGATGCAGGACCTTTATCCGACACCTGTGCAAACCATGCAGGAAGCTTGTCAAATAGCAAATGAGGAAGGATTGAATTATGTCTACTTGGGCAACGTTCCGGGGAGTGAACGAAATAATACATTCTGTCCTAATTGCGGGAAAATGTTGATATCACGTGGTTCATTCGCGATTGAAAAATACGAGATCACACCTGAAAAGACATGTCCCACATGCGGAGAGAATATTCCCATAGTAGGAGAATACGCTGACTCAAGACATATATCGTGTAAAGAGTGATACTGAAGCTAGGATAATTACATCCCAACTTTGCCAGTTAAGTAAAAAATGTCTTTGTTTGTGCTAGTCTGTTGAATGAATACAAACACAAAGCAGAGGATATATTCTTCAATTCTTAATATGAATATATGTATTCCTATTGGATCTATTATTGCTGTTTAATGCTTTTATGAGAAACGTCATTTTTGCTAGACCTTCAACAAGAATAAAATAAAAAGTTTGGATCTCAATAACTTACTGATATGACTGTAGAGATATAAGATCACAGGTACTTTTGGCTAAGAAAATTATCTCCCTGCACTATCAGAAATTATAAAAGATTGATCAAAACGTTTTTCAGATGGTCATAGTGGTACCTCGCTTAATTGGGTCATGGATCTCAAGCTAAAAACAATTTAAAGCCCTGTGCAACCCTCCAATATGCTGACCAAAGATAAGTTCTTCCAGCTTCTTGAAGGCTGCAGACATCCATGGGATAAAGCAATCATTGCAGTTCTTGCAGATGACGGAATGAGAGTGGGAGCTCTGGCATCCTTTAGGGTTAAAAATGTGGAGTTTAACCAATATGGAGCGATGATTTATTTTTCAAAAACGGGAGTTAACAGACTGCACCCATAAAGGGGATACCTTATTGGAGTGCGGGATGTTTGAATCAATCGCTTGCAGTTCATCCTTTCTACGAAGACCCAGAAGCTCCCTTATGGATTACCCTTAACAAGAATAAGGAATCTGTGAGTTATAGAACTATTAGAAAGATGATAAAATTTACAGCCAGAAAACTGATAAAATTTACAGCCAGAAAACTGATAAAATTTACAGCCAGAAAACTGATAAAATTTACAGCCGAAAAAATGGGCATCAAGAAAAGTGTCCCCCCTCATTTGCTACGACATACGGCTATCACAAACTGGATTTTAGATGGGCTTAACGAGAGGAAGTTAAGCATAGGGCTTGGTTGTGTCGGGCAAGTACTCAAATGTTCAAAATTTATGCAAATTTCACGATAAGGAAATTAATAACAGCATTTTTGAGAAATATGGATTCGAAAAAGAAGACAAGAGATATGTTACACTTAAAAGATGCCTCTAATGTAATTATGTGCTAAAACCAGGCGACAAATTTTGTAGTAATGTGCACTGGTTCTCGATCAAACAACCGCTTTAAAAATAGAAAAAGATGAAAACAAACTAGATTTTTCATTCTTAGAAGTTACCGGTGTCGACCCAAAGGTTTTGGAGCAAATAGCCATGCAAGTCAAAAAACTCCTAAACAAGTAAATAATTAGGCAGTCTACCGAAAGTTCTATAAAATCCAATCGACTCTATATCCTTTTTCTTTGCTATAAAAAGCAGGATGCAGAATCAATGATTCGGATGACAATGTTTATGCCTTTGTTGTTTCATTGATGCACATATTTTGTAGTAAAACATATGTTTTCAATTTCCATATTTGTAACAACCTCTTCTTTCCAGATTCTTCGATTGCCAAAATGTGTGTTACTTTGATTCTATATCGTGTCCAAAAAATATAAATCCCCAGTCCTTTAATCCTCGACTATGTCTGTAAATGAAGGTTCTTACAAGCCCTATTCAGAAGTTATAATTAGCAGTATAATATACGGTTCAATAGGCGTATTCCTAAATAAAGTTAAGGATATGTCTATTGAATCCATCCTTTTCTCAATATCTTTTTTTGGCCTCGGCATGATTTTTATTTACCTGTTGTTCCATGGAGGGTTGGGCCAGCTTAGATTTAGAAAAAATAGAAGATACCTAATTCTACTAGGTCTCCTGAATACAATTACAGGCATATGCTACTTCTCTTCCATAAAATATAGTGGGATGTCCACTGCAGTCCTTCTACTTTATACGGCCCCTGTATATGTTAATCTGCTTGCTCCTACGATTCTCGGGGAAAGAAATAGTAAAAAAAGCCTTTTACCACTTCTTCTTGCTTTTACAGGAGTGCTACTTATTGCCCGCCCAGGAGAAATTTTGATGAGCGTGGATACAGGATTAAGTTTCCTGAAAGGCCTTATTTTCGGTCTGCTGGCAGGGCTATCATTTGGTATAACTATAATCATGATCCGTTACCTGAGGTACGATTACACAGCGATAACTCAGACTTTCTGGATTACTGTTATAAGTCTCCTCATTATGCTTCCACCTGCACTTTTCACTCCTCTCCCCCTTTTCATTGAAAACCTTAATATTCTAGTGATATTCGGTTTCACTATTACATTCGCTGCTGTGATCTACCTAAGAGGAATTTCAGGAATAGATGCACAAACAGGTAGTATTCTTGCCCTTTTAGAACCAGTCTCCGGAATCTTCTTTGACATTACGATTCTAAAAAATCCAATGTATATATCAACCCTTCTGGGTTGCTGTTTAATTATCACAGCAGCTTATATTGTAAGCATAAGGAATTGGAGTAAATGAATAACATGTTCGATGTTCGAAAAGTAAGATATTCTGCCTTGAAACAAGAGAGTTTCGATATAAATATCCTGCCCCAAAGCTCTTTACTTAAGAGACCTCTATTTGTAATACAATGGTTTTGAAAAAATGAGAAAAAATGGCAGAAGAAAGTTCAATTATCGAGCTTAATGACTGTATAAGAAATTGTAAATATGAATGGAATTAAGCGCGCTTGACGATGTGAATCCGATAATTAAAACTAGTAATTCAAGGCAATTGTTGGCTTAGCGGGTTCAGGCAAGAGCATTCTATCCGCCTGATAGGCCAACTGGATACTCCCAGTTTAGACTCCCAGTTGATAGATAATATCGATGTAACCAAAATGTCGAATAAAAAACTTTTCGAAATGAGAACCAGAATCTGGGCTCCGCTTTCCAGTATTATCATCTACTCCCGGATTTAACAGCCCTGGAAAATATAATAACGCAACTCTTAGTTGCGGGAAAAACAGGAAGAAAGCAAAAGAAATTGGCGAAAAACTTCTAAAAGAAGTAAGGGTCTTTAAGACCAGATGGACTACATACCAGGTGAACTTTCTGAAGGAAATAACTAAAGTGCTGTAGTAGCAAGAGAGTTGAGTCGTTTCTTTGCAGTTATTCTCGGAGATAAACCTAGAAGCAATCTTAATACAAAAAAGGATGATCCGATCTACTAACTGCTCAAGCTAATGAACAAAGAATATAATACGATATTTACCGTAGTTACTTATAATGAGGAAATGGCCTCAAAAGCTTATAGAATTATTAAGCTTCTTGGCTGGAAAATTGTTGATCGACGAGGAGAAAATATGGAGTATGCAAAAGGTAGATTAGGCAGGGTCTTTACAGTCAGGATTGACCATAATGATGACCTGATTATGGAACTGATCAAACTTGCGGAACTGGAAAATATTGAGTCAGCTTTTTTTACACTGCTCGGTGCATCAAGAGAGGGAAAACTTGTTACAGGCCCGAAAGAAAGTGTTATACCTCCGGAACCTGTCTGGTCTGGCTTTGATGATGTACATGAGATTCTTGGAATTGGGAATATCTTTCTTGAAGATGGAAGACCAAAGATCCACCTGCATGTAGGAGCAGGCCGGGGAAATAGTGTTAAATTGGGATGTATGAGGGACCAAAGCGAGGTCTTTATGGTCGTTGAGGCATTTGTCCTCGAGGTAGAAGGTATTTCTGCCAGAAGAGTTGCAGATAAAGAAAAGGGATTTGCACCCGTGAAATTTGAAAATATCCCGGACTTGGAATAATACCTATTGAAAGTAGTCATAGTGGAATCCTCAATCTGCTCTTTGAGTATTCATTTTAATGTGATTATGTTGACGACAAACCTAGTGAAGGAACAAACTAGCTAACACATAAAAGTGCCTGATATAAAGTTTATAATCCACAAAGCTTCAAGAATTTGGATATTTCTTTTAGTTTCAATCCTCCTTTGATTTCAAGCTTCCTTTATTTATTGCAAATACAAATCCTATAACTAAAACCATAATTCCTATTAAGCTGTGGATTAAAATCAAAGAAAAAAATTCTGAGGACTTATGGCGAAGTATCCAAAATTGATCCTGGGTTGAAGAGATAAAATTATTAATAAATATGCAAGTGTGAATATTAGATCATATATTTTTAATTTATATTTATTTAATTTATCTAGTCTCATTATCATTGCAATGAAGCCAATTATCACAAGAACCAAAGTTATTCTTTGCAAATCATATGAAATTATGATTGATTAAATATGTTTATACCATTATTCATAAGGTTTCACTTTGTTTAAGGGCGCGAAGATCACGTACTTTTCAGAATGTTTGTGCTCGCAGGTATGCAATCATGAACAGCTTTGCCTTATCCGTATTTCTGTGAAGTGGGTCACAGTGAAGGAACTTTGCCTGCTCTCGCTCTGGGATACGCTTTATAGTCGCTCAATAAGCTTCCTGTTTCTTGCTGCTTTCTGCACCCTTCACAAAGAATGCTGACATGAATTCAACACCTTCACCACCTAATACATCGTAGTAGCCATTGCCAAAGCCAAGCCCTGCACAGGCGCCTTGGTAACCATAGATCTCCTGGTCAAACACGGCGGTTTTTCCTTTCAATGCAACTTGTGCAAAGACCGGCATGATACTTGACTTCCATGCGGTTTGATCTGCAGTGCCCTTCAGGTTTTGTATTGCTCCAGAGAATAGCCACGGGTTCATGGTCAATCCGGAGTTTTTCTGTGGTTATACTCTTCATTTCGTTCACCGGTTCATTCATCCAGTCTATATGGACGTACCTATCGTACTCGGCACTCCCTGCTCCTTGTTGTATTTCAGCAGCTGGCAGAAATATGCTATATTCGTCCTGTGAGCAACAGAGTTGTTCATCCTATATTACTTGAAGAAACATTTTTTCTTTGGTAACTTGGCCATCGTCAAGAAGGCGTTAATAGTGACTCAAGCCTTCAGCTCCACCATAGTTAACGTGGTCAACTTTCATTATTTATATTATCGGTACCATTTTCATCCTGTTATTAGAGTCGTAGGAGGCACTCTGCGTGTCCATGTGCTATCTTATTCTTGTCCACAGGGCTCACAGGGAGTTGATCCAGGAAGTTGCGTGCTTGCGCCATCGGACTATAGGGGTAGTCGGCAGAGAACATTATCCGGTCGGCTCCTACCTGAAGATACAGGTTGAGGAACGTCGGAGTAAAATTGAAACCGCTGAACGTATAGTAAATATTTTCTCGGAGGTAGTCTGCAACAGGATGATTAAGCTTCGTTATGTTTGGAGATAAAATTTTGTTGATTCTGGGCATCATAAACGGGAGGGCTTCTCCCATGTGGCCAATCATAATCTGAAGGCCCGGAAACTGATCGAAAGCTCCACTGACAATGAGGCGGAGAACATGGACCGCTGTCTCGATATGCCAGCCCCATGCAGCCCTGGATAATCCGTTTGTCACCTCTGGTGAGAAGCCTGCATAGTAAGCCTCAATTACTGGTTCCGGTGGTAGTGTTGGATGGATGTAAAGTGGAACCTTGAGCGCTTCGGCCCGCTCCAGGATCGGCCAAAAGAATTTGTCATCCAAGTAGCGGCCTCGTGTGTGGCCGTTGATATTTCCTCCTCTGAAGCATGTTCATTAACCATGCGCTCCAGCTCCTCGGCAGCGATGTTGGGATCAGCGGTTGGTAGAGTGGCGAATCCAGCTAAACGCTTTGGATAACGCTGCATCGCCTCTGCGAGATAGTCATTAGCTTCGCGGGTCAGCTCTACCGCCTCTGTAGCTTCGAGTTGCTGCACTGAGGGAGAGGTCAGAGACAATACCTGCACGTCGATACCTGCGAAATCCATTTCTGCGATTCTATTATCCCCGAGATCAGACAATTCTTCGATAAGATTCCCATAGCCAAAGTGCTTTGCCATCTGAGCTTGTTCATTGAGCTTTCGTCCAGGGCCATCCAGAAATGCAGGGGTAGCATAGTGCTCTTCAAGAGTGATAGTTCGCATCATTTCGCGATTACAAAGTTTTTCCATAATCATTATTCCTTGTAAAATCCTAAATAATTTCTCATCGATCTTTGTTTAGGAGAACTGGAACTTTTTATCACCCTATAAACCAAAAAATCTGATGCCTATATCGAAGATAGCCTATTTCGTGACTGTACCTAACTCTTTATTTAGATCGAAAGGAAACTAGGGAACATGGGAATCAATTTTGAAAAAGCCGTTTCAGATATTAATACCCTATCTGAAAAAGACGAAGCATCAAAAAATATATTGCAAAGGAATTGGAAAAAATCTGATAAACCTGTTATTTTTAGACAGTTGGATGTATTCATTTTTGTGCCTTCTTGTCAAAAGGCCTAACCAAAAAGTATATAAAAAATAATTATATTATTATAACTAAATAGAAATTAGTGAAACGATATTGTGAGCTGACCTAGTGATATGACATCTAATAAGTAATTCTGTGGCTCTTAGGCTGTTTTATACTTTTATATCAGCACCAGTAACAAATTTTTGCGAACTCCTTGATGAAACTAACGATTAATGCGAACATCCTTTAGTATTTTATTCACACACATTCGTGTGGACCGTAGAAAGTCATATTAACGTCATAAATTACTGAAGTTTGGATTCCACAAATGCAAATACATTTTATTAAAAAATATAATATGGGGATTAAGATCATCCCTACTTATTCCATATTCAAGTATAATTTTCATGTATCTCTATAGTCTTTAAAAATCGGCATTGTATGGTTGCTTGGATTTACAGGTGTAATTCCTTCGATTAATTTCTTGCCATACCTATCGTAAACATCTATTAGAATAGTGTCTGTATTCATTTAATACCCCCAATTATAGATGATACCGTTGCTCTTAGATATCAAAAAGTTGATCTTGTGAACTGCAGGTGAAGAAATACCTGCAGTCCGAGAGTAGGTTTGCTTGAAAGCACTGGAAAACCGTTGAATTGTAACTAGATTTAATTAGTTATATACTTTTTGCATAAGTTCTAAATATTACTAATTAAAACTAATTAGTATCAAAATTACGTAGTCCTATTTTTGGGCTCATAATATCCTTGCCCCAGCATCCGCAGCAAACTTTTGAGGGTTATATAAGCACAAAGAGATAATTTTGATCGATTATATGCTCAAATTCCAAAATGAGAGTTATTTTACTTAATTAATTTCGGTGACCAGGCTGATCTAGAATGTCAAAAATGTATATGTTATACTAACTTAAAATAATTAGTATTAAAATTACATGATCCTGATCTAATGACTTATAACATGGAAAATCTTTTCATACCCGCCAATAAATGACTTTATCTCAGCCCATACAACAGGTCTATAATTCATTCAATAAGGAATAACCCTAACCTACTCAAGAAAATGTCTTAAATCGCTCCATGATCGCTCATTTTTGACTTAGAGCCTATCGTAAACGTCAATAGTGGCATGGTGTACGACTTATAATTGATCCACATCATTCGACTATCGATTCCAATTCTGTATTGTTTATTGCAGGACCACGGACTTTGATTGTATTCTCTATCTATTAATGTTTTTGGACAGTTATGTTCGACCTTAGAATGCAACTTTTCTTGGCTTGTATCTTAATTCAGATTAAAAGTTCTTTCCTGAATAGCTTCTTTCAATTTAAAATGTTATTGATTTATAGAGCTGTGAAAGTTCAGATAAATTTAAAAAATAATATCCAAGTTTGTTTAATAAATTAAAAAATATAACTTTTAAGTAGGTTAATTTTATTTATAGAGTGGAATATTAATTTTTGTACATTTGTTTAGTTATTTTCCATCATTAATGTCTAAAACAACATTAGAAGACTTAATGTGAACAAATCAACATATGATAATGCAAGCAAAATGCATACCATCATAATGACTTTGGGAATTACTATGCTGATGCTTTTAATCCTAGTGAGTCTCGCAGGTTCGGGGTCATTTGCATATATTCCTAACCCCAGCAGTAACAATATATCGAATTTAAATAAATTCGATGAAGCAATAAAAGCCTATGACAAAGCAATTGAAATTGATCCACATAATTCAAAAGCTTGGTATAATAAAGGAATTGCTTTAGGGAAATTAAGTAAGTTTGATGAAGCAATAAAAGCTTATGACAAAGCAATTGAAATTGATTCACAGAATTCAATGGCTTGGAATGGTAAAGGAGTTGCTCTAGGTCATTGAAATAAATCCGATGAAGCAATAAAAGCATTTGACAGAGCAATTGAAATTGATCCACAGAATTCAGTAATTCAAAAAAATAAAGAAGAAGCTTTAGATAAATTAAGTAAGTCAGATATAGTTTCAAACGCTCGGAAAAATGAAGGGATGAACACTGAAGCACCGGGTGCAAAAAAACCGTGGTGGAAGTTTTGGTAACGTCGGCTACAATTATACCACATAATAAAATAAGCATGGAAGAACATTCTATTAAAAATAAGTCTAGTTAGTATAAAAATATTAAATAGTTGACGACTCTTGATTTTCTCTACTTAAAGCAAACTTTTCTAATATTTTCCCCCCGATTTTATCTGCATCCCTTACGATTATCTCAACATTTTCGTTTTTGTTCTCTGAAACAACATTCATTTTTCGGTACACACGTCTGTCGAACTCTTTTTGGAGCCATCTCTCAAGAATCCACATACAAACCTGACAGTTTCCAACTTCAGCAGCATCATTCAGACTTTCGAGAAGTTTCCTAGCTCCATCAGCATTCCGCTTTTTAAAGTGTTGATAAAACTGAAAATATTTCCCCGATTTATCGTCTTCCCCTTGTTCATCCAGGAATTGAAATCTGATAGGTTATGCCGATTGATTCAGCAGCAAGAGCATACGTAAATCCAAGCGACACACCATTACAATCCGTTTGGTTATATCTGAAGTTAGCTTTGTGGGTCTGGCCATCTTAACGTCGTTTTTTATTTATTATAATTAATATAAGTGAATCTTGTATTTAATATTTAGTTTGTCTACTTATGCATGAAGCCGAGCTCAAGACTGTCGGCATCGACTTGTTTCATAGATTCCAGTTCATGTCGATTCAGTCGCTTGACGTATACATATACATAGCCGTCATGATACCTTTCCATATAATATTAAAGCCCATAGGATTACTAGTAATGCAAACATTATTTTTGTTATAGTGTCCATAAATTATCTCAGCTCCCTACACAGCAAAAGACAAAGAACGCTATTAGCAATGCAAACACAATTAATTGAATTTCATGTTTAATATTTATTTAGTTTACTTAGGCATGAAGCCGGAGTTTAGATTAGTTAAATCCAAAATGAGCAATTCTCAGATGCTGTGAGCCATTTTTTGACTAGGTGTTGTTATTCTATAAGCTTCCAATAAAAGTTACTCTGTGAGCCCATATTAATTCATTGTTTGACAAAATGAAATCACCATAAGTTTACTGTCATATAACGATAAGTATGTTCTCGAGATTTTTTCGTATAATTTTATTACTTTAAAATGATATAAAATATATCTCTACAGATAATTATTCCGTTCTATTAGCCAGGAAGCCATCGTTTAAGCTATTGAAATTGAATTGTTCTAAGGTAATTGCCAGAGCTTTAAAATTTTGGCTAATATTATCCACAAGATGATTAGAAAGAAAATCTCATGTTGAGATTTATATTAAGCTATCAAAATGGAACCAGAATCTTTATCAGTAAAACTGTTGACCCTATATCTTGTTTTTGTGATTAAGTAAATTGATACAGAGTCAATCAGAATTTACAGATTTTTAGGTACATTACCTAAAAAGCGGATTTATTTAATCTATTTAGATAAAGTATTTTTATTGTGCTAAGCTTCTGAGTTGCGGGTTAATTTCAATCGCTTTTTCATAGGCTTTCATTGCTTCATCAGATTTATTTTATTTATTTAGATAGAGTCATTTTATTGTACCAAGCCGCTGAATTCAGTGAACTAATTTCAGTTGCTTTGTTATATGCTTTTTTTACTTCATCGGATTTATTTAGTTTGGCTAGAACAAATCCTTTGTGATCCCAAGCTAGTACTTTGAAATCCCACGCTAGTGAATCCTGCGATACTAACTAAGATCAAAAAGATCTAAACAACGTTGAGAAATAATATTTACTTAGAACTATTAAGAATATTTTGATAGCCACAATAGAAAAAGTAACTAACGCGATTAAATACACACTTACAGTTTTTTTTCCGAAGCATATAATGTTGCAACCCCTATTCTCTTTTTATTTACTAATTATGTACACGCCTAATAATATTTTTTTCATTGAATTTTTGTAACTTAATTTTATAAAAACTAGTTCTTAATAGAATTTACTTTCCAATAGAATGCTTTAAAAAAATCGAACATAATTTTATATTAATTATTTTTTATTTCTAGAATTTTTCACAAATTTAACATTTGGATTTTCCTTAAACAATACATAAATTTTAATACTAAAACTATGCATGAAGACTAAGTTTAGAACCCAGAAGATCTTGTTAAACTGTAAAATAAAACGACAGAGATAGAGATAATTAACGTGTTAAAATGGTTAAAGTTTGTCTTAAAATTAAATTTAATTCTCCACAATACTCGCAGAAATTGCTTGAATTAATCAGGTTTGGGATAACTTTTCTCCCAAGTTCACCTATATAAAGTACAAGAATTCGCATAGATTTACTTCTTTTATCAGATTTAAAACATTATTTGTAAACTATCTTTCTTTGGGGGAAAAAATTCTTTAGCCACTTTGCGCTTCCAAAGAGAACAAAAATAGGAAAAAATATTTACTTAGCATACCGTGTCATGTATAGCAATTCCGATCTCTGTAAGGCAGTACATCCCATCTTCGGAGTTTAGGAATCCTTATTTGAGCAAAAAATCCATATGGAACTTAAAGAAGAATCTTTTGATTTTGATTCATCCCTCAATTGTTTTTCATCTTTTCCGAAGATCCCAATTATCCTTATAAGCTTCCTTCTTTCAGGATTGATTGAAACTTTTCCTTCATAACATGTTCCATCTTGATAGCTTCACTTTCACAAAGTTTTCTTTTTTTTCGAAATATGTGTCAAGTCCATCGATACTCTCTTTCATATAAAAATCACATTATCATTTTTTTATAATCCCCTAGTCATCTATTTCATATGTAGACAGGTAACAATACTCTTTTTATAGCGTGTTAATGGCTAGTAAATGAAAAAAATAAAGTGACCATTAGGCATATTCTAAAAAAACAAAATTGAGGTAAAGTTGAGATATTTTGTTCCGACATTTACGAATAATCGTTTACCAAAAATTGATATAATTTTCAGATAAACTCTTAAAGTTTATTTTTGTTTTAGGGCTATTTCAGCGTTTTCCTTTACCAGCCTGCCTTCTGAAAAATGACATCTTACGACCTTACCGGTGGGAAACATGAAATTTTTTATATTGTTGTCAGAAATATCTTCTATATATTTGACTAGAGCTCTCAGGCTGCTCTGATGAGCGCAGACTATCACATTTTTCCCTTTTTTTATTGCAGGAAGAACTTCTTTCTTGAAATAAGGCACTGCACGCTCATAGACAACTTTGAGACTTTCCCCTTCAAGCAAGTCTGGCTCAAAGTCCAAATTCCAGGAAATTAAGCTTTTCTGTTCCGTATTTTTCTTCCATTTTTTCCTTTTCTTTGCCCTGGAGCTTTCCATAGTAACGTTCGTTTAAAGCAGCTGTAGCGTATACTGGGATAAGCCTTTTATTGAGTTTTTCGGGAGAAGAATACCATTCAATTTTCCCGATCCTGCTGTCATCATTTGTCTTTTCATGGACAAGGATTCCTGTTTTTTTCTGCCCGGACAATATGATAAAAAGAGTTTCCTGTGCCCTAACAAGGTTTGCGACAAAAGCAAGATCCTATTCGATGTCTTCAAGTTTGACTGCGCAATCAAGAGCTTCTTCAATTCCTTTCCTGCTAAGAGGAACATCCATCCAGCCAACAAACCTATCACCAGGTTTCAAATCGGACTTTCCATGCCTGACAAGTATAAGATAACCAATAGAATTGCACTCCAGAAAATTACACCAACATAGAATTATGCCAATAAACATTTTAGTTCCGTACTTCTTTAAAGGATTTATCGAAATCCTACATAGTCCTAGTTTCTCTATAGATCACTGGAGATAGCTCCTAAAAGGTTATGCTGATATTCTAGAAACTGCTGCTCTAATGATTTAAAAAGGAACGAAAACTCCTCTCTCTTTTAGTTGGATGAGAAATTCTTCATCTAATTTTGCATTATAAAGTGTTCTTACTTTAGAAGCTGGTCAATTGATAAATTGAACGCCCCTTTAAGATTAGCTCCTTCAAAGATAGCTCCTTCAAGGTTCGCTCCTTGGAGATTAGCTTTTCTAAGGTTAGTCCCTTCAAGGTTTGCCCCATGGAGATTAGCTCCTTTAAAATTAGCTTTTTCAAGTTTAGTACCCATAAGGTTTGCCCCTTGGAGATTAGCTCCTTTAAGATTAGCTTTTTCAAGTTTAGTCTCCATAAGGTTAGCCCCTGCAAGTATAGCCCAATTAAGATCAGCTTCTTCCAGGTTAGTTTCTGTAAGATTAGTTTTTTCAAGGTTAATTCTTTTAAGATTAGCTCTAAAAAGGTTAATTTCTCCAAGATCAATCATACAATGACCTCTTTCTGTTATCATGAAATACTGACTTTATTGACTTTTTAATATAAACTGATTAATAATAATTTAGATGTAGTGTAATAAATAATAATAATAATAATAATAATAATAATAATAATAATAATAATAATAATAATAATAATAATAATAATAATAATAATAATAATAATAATAATAATAATAATAATAATAATAATAATAATAATAATAATAATAATAATAATAATAATAATAATAATAATAATAATAATAATAATAATAATAATAATAATAATAATAATTCAAATGTAGTATAATAAATGGGTAGCCAGATAAATGTTACTTTATGAAGAGCTGAAAAAATCTCTGAGCTGTCGCTGGACCTGATCAAAACTAAAAATATCGGTAGCAAAAGTGAGTGTAGGTAATTTGTTAAAAATCAGAGATTTATCGAAATTTTCTACAATTCATCCCATATACTTGTACATCCGCTCTGTGCACTCATACATCCTATCAATCTTCCCTCTCTTCCTCACTCTTTAACTCTTTATCTGTTATAGCTTTTAAACGAAAAATAATGCCGCATAAAAATTTTCACAATCAAAATAGAATAAAATATTAAGAATGATTTTTCTATTTACGATGGTTGTTTGGGCTAATTATGAAGTGTAAATTTAAAGAATATTATCGTTGAAAGGAGATACTGAAAAATGCACGATTTAGCAGGAAAAGGTCCAATAATACAGACTATGATGACTCAGACATGGGAACTTCTGACTGAAGAAGAGAAAAAGAAAGTTGCAGTAATGAGAATGGATATGATAATAAAATTGATGGAAGCAAAAATAAGTGATATGGAAGAGATGATAGAGTTAAAGAGGGAATTTATAGTTTATATGCAAAAAGCTCAGGGAATGCTCAAATAATAAAATAATTTCGACAAAAGAACGATAATGAAATTCAGGTACTGTCTAATTATATGAAAGAAGCAGATTTTGGGATGCAAAATTACTGTTCTATTGGCATCCAACTATAATAACTTAAACTTCATGACAAAAAATATTCAAAAATTTTTATCTTTTGGATAATATATACTTATTTTTAGAAAGGCTTCGATTTATAATTATGTATAAATTAGTTCAAAGTGTTCCATGAGCTCCATATACTCTACAAGTCACATAAGCTCCATGAGTCAGAGATCAACAATGTTTTCTTATTACTGATGGCATTTAGGAAATTCATAGATTTTGTTACAAAAACTGCGCATCAATGAGATGATAAAAACATAACTTTGTTAACATAATAATTGACTCTGCATCATGTTTTTTTGCAGTGAAAGAAAAAGAATACATAGAAAATCAGATTTTACAAAACTTGGGGTACACTACAATCTAAAATTAATAAAGTTAAGGATCTTACTCTTATTTTAATGAAGTGTCCTACATGACTTTTTTGTACAATTTAAAAGTATGATTACATAAACAGTAAGACCCATATCTACATTTTAGTTACTTTTTTAAATCTCTATAATTCCTGTCCCCATCACCATTAACAGTTCCATACCACTGTTTGTAGTAAGGGCGCCACACCCAGTCAAAGTTAGGGTAGTACAGACATGCCACCAATGGTGAAGCAAATGATGGTGGGCCTCTGTCGTGATCACCGATGTGTTCTATTTCATGGTTGCCTTGATGGTATCCACTTTGGTGTTCACCTGGATGTTCGTTTAGGCGTTGGTATTGCAGTCCGTCTTCAGCATTTACTAAGTAGAAGCCATTGAAATTACTATGAGAAATACTACCAAAAAGTCAGTGTATTATTTTTTTTGTACAATGCTTGTTTCCCTATAAAATATGCATTTCCCATTTATTTTAAAAAATATATGATCTTGTAAATTCTATTGTTTTTACATATTGATGATGGATATGAATATAGATATGTTATGTTTGTCAACGTAATTGGATATCGTCATAAAATTCTTCATCTATAACATATGGATTTTAATTTAAATATGTAAAGTTTCCCGAGATAAGAAAAAATTGATAGAATTTCAAAAGTTGCTTTAATAGGTACATAAATTTATTATTTCAGATAATTTACAGCACCTAAATTCCGATATCGTTCTTCTATCTAACATTTGCCCTGTTTGATCATTTCCTGAACTTTTCGAATATCAGCTATAGCTTCTTTTTTTATCTCGATCATCTTTTCCATATCGCTTATTTTCATTTCCATCCATTTTATTCCTTTATCCATCCTCATTACTGCAACTTTCCTTTTCTGTTCTTCAGTCAGAAGTTCCCACGTCTGAGTCATCATAGTCTGTATCATTGGACCTTTTCCTGCTAAATCGTGCATGTTTAAATATCTCCTTTCATCTATAATTTATTTGAATTAACAATTTAAGGTTGAATCAAATATTTTTTTTATTTTATACATGCCTTAAATATATAATAATTATTATTACTGATATTTAATCTTTTTGTGTAATGTAATTCCGTACTTTTAGTAGGTTTGATGTGGAGCTTGGTTTGAATATGGGCCTTGGGCTAAAGTTGCAAGGGCTGAAGCTGAAGTTGAAATAGTGCATGGAACTCTGTGTATGAGGGGCAAAACCATTGCGCTGTAATCCAATAAAAATGTTATTTTGCTGTGGTATTTTCTATGTTCCCGGTAGTCTACCGGTTCAATTACTTCTAACGATTGGGAAATGCCACTTGTGGTCTCCGAATGATAAACGAAGCGTCGAGATTTTTTACCATTCTTCCGGCCATCTCAGCAGGAATACCTATTGCCATCATTTCTGGAGGAAGGGAATGGTTCTGGGTGGGATCCTGCGGGCCCATGAATGCGGTGTCAAGCGGTGTTTTGTCAGCAAGGCCCGCCGGGAATGTGATATATGTCGAACAGGCTGATCCCCAAGGGACAATTACAGGTGAGAACGGGTCGTCCCGATCAAAGTGAATGAGTGCCGCCATATTTCGGATTTTCTCGGCCGTACCAAAGCAGCACAGGGATCTGATGGTCGGCTCAGCCTCTGGAAGGGTTTCACATGCCTGAACGACAAGATATTTTCCAGGCGGATGGATGGGTCCCGCCGACAACATACAGCGCTCTACAAGCTCAGGATCTGCTTTCAGGTATTCTGCTACCCCGCCGCGAACATCTTTCCTGCCGGTCGATATAAAATACTTGATATCATCAGGTACCGGAATATATCCCATATGGTAGAGCCCACCGAGACAGCAGTCTTCACCGATGTCGGCACTGACATAGATCGCTGATACCTCGTTTCCTGTGGCCATCCGGTATAGGGAGACAGCAAAACACCGGTTAACTATGGTCATCGGTAGAATACTCGCTGGAAGGACTTCAGATCCGTATACCGCAAGAGGGCGTGTCGAAAGCCTGAACGCTGCTTTCAGCTTTGCCCCGATTTCTTTGAAATCTGTGTCTGTCATGATCACTACACCTCATTGCTCTGCAGCGAGCCCTTTTAAATCTGGCCGTCGAATACTCCATCTTTTGCTTCCTCTTTCATATCCTCAAAGAACGAGAAAGGCACAGCAAACATTAATATGTTCGCTAGGATGGTCTTTATCATCTTCGCTCGTGAGGCAAGATCCGTATACCCAAATACTGCCTGCAGACGCTTTTTCTTTGCCTCCTCATACACGAATACTCTATCTGCTGGAGGCCGTCATCGCGAGATCCGCACTGGATCGGTACTTTCGCAGATAGCTCCAACCAGCGTGATGAGCCTGGTGATCGGCATTGAGTCTGCAACAAGCACCACAAAAATCGGGAATTCATAGGGTTTCACTTTGCTTAAGGACGCGAAGATCACTTACTTTTCAGCAATGTTTGTGATCTGCAGGTATGCGGACATGAACCGCTTTGCCTTATCCATATTTCTGTGAAGGCGCTCACCGTGAAGGAACTTTTCCCGCTCTCACTCTATGATATGCTGTAAAGTCGCGCAGTAAGCTTCTGGGTTCTTGCTGCTTTCTGCACCCTTCACAAAGAATGCTGACACGAATTCAACACCTGCATCGCCGAATGCATCGTATTATTCGTTGCAAACACAAGCCATGCACAGGAACCTGGGAAACAATAGCTATACCGGTCAAAATACAAATGATAGTGGTTTTGCCAGCACCATTGGGATCCAAAAACCCAACGTTTTCTCCTTCGCCAACTGTGAAGCTTAATTTTATGTTCATCAATGGATTTTTGGAATTGAGTTTCAGAAATACTATTATTATAATAATCAGTGCCGTTCAGAAAATGCATAAACTGCATAATGTGACACAAATTTAGTGTTGATTTCTATCGTTTTCAGTTCTTGTATGTCAAAATAAGGTGAAAAAAGATCATGTATTTCGGATTCCGAAGAGAAATACAGTATTGTACCCATATGGGTTTTCCGGAATTTACCCGCGCCGCCAAACTGTGGATCCTTCTCAGAAAAACAGACTGATAAGTACTGTGCTCCTGGTTTCAGAATATTATACACATTTTTTACATATTTTTCCCGGTCTTCTGGAAATATATGGTGCAAAAAATCCCAGTCGTAGCCAAAATCAAATGTCTCTTTTACTTCATGCAGGTCACCTAGAAGATCAGCGACAATAAACTTGCAGTTAACTCCTCGTTTTTGTGCGTTTTCAGTAGCGATCTTTATTACGGTGGGGGAACTATCGACACCTATTACCTCAAATCCCCGCTCTGCCAGATATATTGCATAGTTACCAGCGCCACAACCGAGATCAATGGTCTTGCAGGGTCGGACTTTCCCACTTTGCACCAGCTCAACAAGCTTATCTGGGTGTGCCTCACTATTCCAGGGAATTTTATCAAGCGGTACTGTCTGGTAAATTCTGTCAATGTCGACGTATTTAATACATGATACCCCCGTGAAATGATCTGATGTCTTGATTTCTTATATCTTAACTAGATGCTGCCGGTCATTATTTCGAGCTCGGCAAGGTCGCTTAATGGCGTTGGGATCACTCGTGAATAATTTTCTATTATCGCTCTTGCAAGGTTCCGAAATATTTTCGCTTCAAGTGAATCGTGAGCGAGGGAGGTCTTTGTTCTCAAGTGCCTGTCTGACTAGAGCGGCGATGTTCCTTGTTCCCCGGAAGCCGTACTGGGGCTGAAACGACGGATTCATGAGTGTTAAGTTCACCACTGGACAGGGAGGAAACCGACCGGAGTTCCCGAAGAAGATAGGATTATCATATTCCTTAACAATTGCCTCTAGCTCGTCCTCTGTCTCTTTGGAAGACCGAAAGCTTCCTAGCCGGAAGAGTCCTTTTGTCAGGATAATCTCCGGGTTAACTCCGGTTTCCAGGAGAAACTTGATGCTGGGCATACGTTCCTTGATCGTATACGGATGAACGTTGATAACGATAGGATGGGCACCAAACTCTTCTGCCATCCGTGCAATGGAAAGCGCTCTTATCGGCCCGGGAAATTCTGATATCTCTACAATAACTGTTTTGGGGACTCCATCAACTCCATGATGAGTTTGAAAGCATCCTCATAGCCGCTTCGAAAATCTCCACCAAACCCTTCGCTGCGGAGCGCCAGCACCCTGCAACCAACCAACTTCTCTGCTTCACGAGCAATACTTTCGACGTCATCACCGATGATCCCGGAGCAGCAACAAGAGAGTATGACGATGCGGTCTGGGTGATACTTCGCGTATGCTTCCTTTACCGCTTCCAGGAGTTTTCCCTCACCTCCGTAGATGACATGGCTTTCGTCAAGGGAGGTGCAGGCTGTGGGTTCTAATGGAACTCCACGGATCTCGCAGCATTCCCGTGTCCTGACAAAATCTGACATGTAAAGCGGACATCCGGTCGGACCGTGGACGAGGGGAACCACATGACGGATCCCGCTGATGACGTAATACGCAGTAAAAAATTTACACATTGGAGAGTGCGAAGCCTGAAGTTTGGGAATCATTTCTCCAGTTTCCACTTTTTCCATTAACTGATGTAGATTACCATGAAAAACTATGAAATCGTTTTCCTGTTTCACAAACTCTCCCATGTCGCATGGAGATAAATATTTTTTGAGTCTATGATGGAAGATGCCCTAGTTACAGCAATGTAGGTTTAGGATGAATTCCACGAAACAAGATCATTTTTGGAAAAAATAGTATTCTACTATGAGAGTGTTTTTTCTTAAATGTCTGATATCTTAACCAGTTGAAGTTGTTTTGATCCTCATTCGTTAAATGTCTTGTAAAGATAGTTTGCAGTTATCTGGAAAATCAGGATGAAAATCACCAACACTATTACATCCATAAGCGGGGGAAATAGCGATTTATCGGTATACGCATACTCGATCAGATCATTTCCATATGTAAGTGGTGATATAAGTGCGATTTTCTGACCTATCTGAGGCATAGAAGATATCGGGACAAAAACACCCGAGATAAAGATGAGCGGTAGCCTTACTGTATTAAGCATAGACATGACCTCACCCACATTCTCTGTAGGATATGCAGCAAACAGTGTCCCAAGCGTCGCAAAACAGAATGCTGTGAGGATCATGGAAATCACAAGAACAGTTGCATGTACAATAGTTGTATTGAAGATGATCACACCAATGGCAAGAGGAAAACATGCTATGCCGAGACTATAAAAAAATCCACTCAGGCTCTCACCCGATACCAGCGAATACAGTGAAATAGGTGCCGAGAGCAAGCGTTCAAAAGTCTTTACCCGCCTTTCGATAGGTATTGAAACCGGTTCTATTGATGAAGCCGAAAACAGGAGAGTAATCGAGATCAGCCCCGGGATCAGGGTGCCTGGTGAGGTGTTCTTTCCAATGGCAAAGGCTAAGAACATAAAAAGCGGGAAAAAGATGCCGGAAACGATGATATTTGGTTTGAGGTAGTAGATCCGCATGTCTTTTTTGGCAATTGCCCAAGCAGCAGATATCCCACATGAAAGATGCTTTATCCATCTCGCATGATTAATCGATTGCATGGATACCATCACCTGCACGCTGAAGATCAGTCAACCTGACAAATACATCCTTGAGGCTCGAACCAAGTGTCATGACAATGAAAATTTTAAGATTATGCGTGTGCCCATAAGCTACTAGGGGATCAATAACCTTAGATGGATCTTCGGTATAGAGCTTAAACTTCTCATTTGGTGATTATCTTATGAAACGAATTAGTATTAAAGTATTGTTCGATATTAAAACATTTTATTGGGAAATAAGTTTTATTCAGAAACTATTTTTTTATAATTAATTTAAAATAAAGAAATAGATAATTGCATATTGCAGTCTAAAGAGGATTTCAATAAACACCTAAACTTTGTCAGATGCTTATAAATGTTATATGGAAAACTCATGAAAATCATAGATTTATCGAAATCCTCTTAAAACATCTGTATGAACTAAAGTGATAGCAGTTGGAAAAATTACTTTACTTCTGAACTCTTTGAATTTCGTCATCAATGTGTGATCAACGCTTAGCAGGGTCGTTCAGCTAACACGAAAAATCAGGTCAGATCGCCGTCCTGATTCAGATCACAGATTTTGTAGTCGCATGATGCGCTTCGATGGAGAGAAAGAAAAACATTACAATCAGAAAGGTCAAGATTGATCGATTCAGCGTGACATCTTCCAAGCCTTTCGAGATGGTAGTGGCGGCACTCGAAGTGGCTATTGGGCATCCGGATATGGTCGAGTTCATGAAGGCAATTCCGGATGCACTGACCCCTTATGAATTGGAAAGAGCGGTGTATAGGAGTCTCGGTAGGACAGGTTGATGATGTTCATAAAACTCGATCACGACGCGATTCTGCGTAAGGAGACCGGGCTTGACACACCGAAAGTAGTGCGTTTTTTGATCGGCAATCCGCTCATCATGAAAGAAATGACAAAGCATGTTCCTGACGCAGGATCCTATGCTCCGGTTACAATTTTGGTGGATGAGCGACCTGATGGTGTGCATTTGTCGTATGACAAGATGACCAGTCTTCTGGCCCCCTACAAAAACCCCGACGCTCTCGCTGTAGCTAGGGTATCGACCCAATGATTTTGCCTTCTGGATCTCGTATCCTAGAGGCATTTACCTGTCGATAACACAACTCTCCTTTGACAGACAATCAACTTAACCTACAAGATTCAGCGGCTTAGTACAATAAAGCAAACGCTCTTAATAAATTAAATAAAGCCGATGAATCGATAAAAGCCTAAGACAAAGCGATTGAAATTAACCCACAACTCAAAAGCTTGGCACAATAAAAGTATTTTATCTAAACACAATAAATCCAATTTGTAATTTGAATAATTATTTTAATTTTCAGTTATTTTTTATAATAGTGTAATTTTTTTATAGTGTACCAAAAGTTCTGCACCTTTTTATCGGTTCTGTATCTCTCTTCTACACCACAAAAATGGGATTTCTCATTTTCATGGGGGCCACAGTGGTTTTCTACGAGATATCAATGACTAGATCATATTTCACATATTTATTCTGCAAATATTTATTTATTTTATAATTATATGATTAGTAATATGTCTAAGAAACTAATTGCAATCGGACTTATGATAGTATTTATATCATTAATATCAACAATTGCTAGCGCATCGACGGACTCACAAACTTTTGGTGATCAAGGAAACAGGTTTGATAGCTCAGGCCAACACGATGAAGCCATAAAAACCTATGACAAAGAATTGCAAGTGACCGACTGGACGAAAATGCTTGGATCGGTAAAGGCGACTTTTTATCTAAATCATATAAGCGCGATGAAGCAATAAAAGCCTATGACAAAGCAAATGAAGTTAATTCACAGGATTCAGAAGCCTTGAACAAGAAAAATACTTTACTTAAACAGATCAACTAAATCTAATTTGTAAACCAAATAGTTACTTAATTTTCATTTATTTATTATCTTTCATGAGATCGATATAACAACTTTTTGGCTTTTGAATCTAACATATGTTTTAATAAAATATATGTATTTTTGGCACAATTAGGCAAAAAGATCCTCCGACATTGGCCGAAAAATGAGTATAATGCATAGATTTTGACACAAAAAAAACTATGCATCTTATTTTTTGGCAACAACCATTATACTTAATACTGATGCACAAAAATGAAAAGAAATATTCAAATGTTTTATGCTGGTAAAGAAAAACAGGAGTAATTGCGTGAAAAATTGGTTGAGGGCAGAGAAAGAGTTGAATTATAGAATTAAACAAGAAGCAAATAATTTAATAAACAAAGGTTATAATTGGCAAGTTTCAGTGGAGAAAGCTAAAAATATCGTTAAATCAGAAATCGAGTTTCGTGCTTATTTAATATACTGTGCAACTAAAGACAATACTCTGGATAACTGGTTAAAAGCAGAGAGCGAGTTTTATAAAAGGGTAGATATTTGCAGTAATTGCGAAGAGTATGCTCAAAAGTTGTTACAAAAAACGAACAATCAATTGGATCAAAATGCTGCATCTATGTTGGCAAAAACTGAATTTATAAGAGTCAAAGCTTATTTTATTTGGAAAAACACGTGTAATATGGAATTTGAGTGGTATGATTCAGAAAAATACTTTGTAAATAGAGTAATTGAAAAGTCCAAAAAAATACTAAATAATCAACGCTATTTATCACAAGAAGAAGCAATTTATTGTTCGTATGACCAGTTCTATAAAGAAATAAAACTAATAGCTGAGGTAAAAAGAAAATGGGTTTCTGAACGAGCTTATTATATTTCGCGACAGTACCCTAATTATTCTGAAGAACATAATTGGTATCGTGCAGTACAAGAATTCGACGCTGAAAATTCAAGAAGGTGAAAAATAGCGATGGGGTATAATTTCCACGATATGAATATTATTTCCCAAGTTCAAGCAGTAGCTCTGAGCACCGCATTACCAATAGTTCGGCAGTGTATTGAAAGTTATGTAAAAATGGAGAAATTTGTTAGAAATTTATTAAATGAGATTGTGGTATCAAAAAGTGGAGTTTTTGATTCAGTTCGTTCATATTTTTAGTTTTGTTTAGAGTACTTTACTAGTATTTCTTTTCCTTATATTTCTATTTATAATTGTTATTTTGGTTAATTAGTTCCAAGTGTTCCATGAGCTCAAAATGCTCCATGAGTCCCACAAGCTTCAAGAGTTCCATAGGCTCCATAAGTAATAAATCAGCAATATTTTCTTATTTCGTGTGAAACTTAGGAAATTCAGAGATTTGAGCACAAAAGCTCTGTATTGGTTTCCGGCAAGTCTACAACCAAACCAGCCGGCGAGGTCAAAATGTTCCGAATTTCACCCACATTAGAATATTCTTTATATTATTCAAAATTTACGAAGTGCAATAAAACAATGGCTGGAGCTCAAGTCAACTGCCAATTGGTGCCATGTAGGGGGAAGACAGTTAGAAACCTACCTGACAAATAACAATTAGAGTCACAATATATAACTGTATGAATATTTAATAACAATTATTTTTCAAGGCGGTAATTATAAAATATCAAATTGTAATTATTTATTGCATGTAAATGCACACCAGGTAACATCAAGCTCCCGTAGTAAAACAGCGAACAGAATTACCTACAACATTATACTAAGGAGAGTTTGTATTAATGGGATCAACTAAAGGGAAGAAGACAACTACTCTTTTGATTGTGATGGGAGTATTACTATCATTCGCAATTGCTATGCAAGTGCTGGTGGACACGGCATCCAAGGTCATGGATACCAAAGCGATAGTCAAGGTCATGGAGAAGGTCCAGGCTATGGTTATGGCTATGGTTATGGCTATGATTATGGTTATGATGAAGGCTTAGGCTATGGTTATGGTTATGGCTATGATGAAGGCCATGATGGAGACGGTCATGGCAATGGATATGGCAATGGTTATGGAAACATCGGCGAAGGTAACGGCTATGGCAATGGTTATGGAAATCGCGGCGTAGGAAACGGAAACGTAGGAAACTGAAACGGTGATGGATGATAATAGATAAGTTGAATTCCCAAAATATATTAGCTAAAATTAATGGATGAATCATGACTACAATTAAAAAGACAATGGCCCTACTGATAGTGTTGGGATTCATAATTTCATTAACAACCGCCGTCGCAGCTGCTGGACATAGTGTAGGCAGTCATAACGGAAACGGAAACAAAGGTAGCAACGACGGAAACGTTAACGGAAACGTAAATACCGGAAGCTGAAACGGAAACAAGAACGGAAACGGAAAAAAAGTAATAATATTGGAAACGGAGACGGAAACATAGGAAACGGATATACTGGTTCTGGAATCTGAAACGGCAACGGAAATAATAATGTTGGGAACGACAACAACGGAAACAGTAATGTCGGGAACAGTAACACCGGGAACAATAATGTCGGGAACGGTAACTCCGGGAAAAATTATATCGGGAAAGGTGACAACGGAAATAATGATAGCGGAAAAGATGATAGCGGAAGCAATGATGTCGGGAACGGAATCACCGGTAGCGGAATCGTAGCTTAATAAAAAGATAATTAGATTCTATATATAAAAATACGATTTCCATCACAGCAAATTTTTAACACTACCAAAGTTAGCAGTGTACTGAAAGTTCTGTAAAATCTGATTTACTTAATGCCCTTTTTTTCCACTACAAAAAATAGGATCTACTATTTTTAAGGATGTGGAAGTTTTCATACAAAAACTCTGCATCTGGCAATTATATATTAAATAGGACTTATAAATAGGACTTATGCGATTGAATTAAGAGTCCGAAGATTTATATCTAAAAAATATAAAACCCTTAAATTGTATAACAATAACTTGAAATAAAAATGTCTATTGCCCTTGATTTTTGAGTTCAAGTGCTTAAGCTGCAAAATTAAAAGTATGGAAAGGCATGGAAAATCTACATCCTTTTACTCTTGTTCTTTTTTATAACTAGCATAGTATTCTTTCATCTTGATAGCTGCTGCTTCTGTCACTGCCACCGAAGCTGTCAAGGTTGCTATAACCACTAACAACAAAACAGCGAGTATCGTTTGGATTTGTTTTGCCATAGAGTCATTAACTCCTTAATTTTGACTTTTTGGAAGACGAAGTTGTGCATAAAATTTGTTAACATTTAATAGATAAATTTGATTAATAAGTAATATCTCCCAAAAATGAAAATTTGTAGCATTCGAACGGCTACTTGAATAGTTACGAAAATCTGTTATTTCAGATAATTCCTACAGCACTGAATTTCATTATCGTTTTTCTGTCAAAATTGTTTTCATTGTTTGAGCATTTCCTGAGTTTTTCGAATATCAGCTATAACTGCTTTTTTTATCTCGCTCATTTTTTCCATATCACTTATTTTCATTTCTAAAAATTTTATTGCTTTATCCATTCTCATTACTGCAACTTTCTTTTTCTGTTCTTCAGTCAGAAGTTCCCATGTCTGAGTCATCATAGTCTGTATTATTGGACCTTTTCCTGCTAAATCGTGCATTTTTCAGTATCTCCTTTCATCGATAATATTCTTTAAAAAGTAATGATTATATAATAAAAGTGATTAATGTTGTATTTAAATAGCCTTAGCAGAAGAGTCTGTCTTTACGACCGGTTCAGTTGTCTTTTCTGCGTTAGCATCATCAGCTTTAGGTAATACTTTTGTATCTGATTTTATCATACTATATATCTCCTTATATTTTATAATATATTATGCAAGTTTATTTATAGTAATTGCCTTTTCAATATAGATATGTTACAACCTATAAATACTAGTGTGTTTCTTAATTTATTTATAGCGTCTAAATACTATATTTAAAATAAGTTTCTAATTTTGAAGATGTATGGTTAGTTACCTGCATGATACATGCATTTAGGAGACATTTTTATTCTTTGCCTGTATAATACCTGCAATATGCAGGAACAAAAGCGAAAAATAAGTGTATAGGTCCCTTCTGAATTGTATGATCCCAAAATAAAAGATTTGAGTGTAGGAGTGTAGTTATGTGTCTAAAAATAAAAAAATGTCACGAACTCTTAGATAGGTAATGTCTCTTACCCACAACTTATAAGATCTATTTTTTTTATAAATCATTGATGCTCATAAGGTCTCAGCTATTTACTGCTGTTTTCATGGTAAAGAGCTGAGATTTTATATCTCCATAATATACCTGCTAGATCAGATAGCTACAGTTTCTCGAGGATCAAGAATAACAGCAATCTTTCAAATAAGAGCGTGTCTTGAAATTCAATCAATTTGTACAATTTGATAATAGGCAAGGTTGATTTTAAATGCAGATAGGAAATTATTCCAAACTGCACACAAGTATTGTTATTAATGTATTTTTTAGTAGAGTTACCCAAAATAGAAAGGGTTACACTCTAGCAATTAATGACATAACTTCTTGTCGTACCTGCCTAAAGTAAGATAATCTAAAAACGAGTTTTAATTATACATCGAAACTATGATATCTAAATTGATTTCTAAAGAGGGATTGAATGGTTAAGGTAAACGTGATATTTCACAGTATTCATGGCCACATTTATAAGATGGCAGAAGCCATAGCTGAAGGGGCAAGAGAAGTCGAAGGAGCTGAGGTAGGAATTTATCAGGTGCCTGAGACTCTATATAAAGATGTTCTAGAAAAAATGGGTGCAATCGAGGCAAAAAAGCTTTTTGAGCATATACCTGTGCTAACTAGGGATATGTATGAGGATGTACTGGCTGGAGCAGATGCATTAATATTTGGAACGCCTACACGATACGGGATGATGACTGCTGAGATGCGCACAGTCCTTGATGGTTTAGGAGGGCTATGGAGTAGAGATGCTTTCGTAAGGAAGGTGGGGAGCGTCTTCACTTCAAGTGGATCACAGCATGGAGGCCAAGAATCCACAATACTAACATTTCATGTTAGTCTGCTTCACCTTGGGATGATTATTGTTGGGCTTCCATATGCGGAAAAGCGACAGACTAGAATGGATGAAATTACAGGCGGTAGCCCATATGGAGTTTCAACAATCGCTGGTGGAGATGGAAGCCGCCAGCCTTCAGAAAACGAACTTGAAATGGCCCATTATCAGGGCAGACACGTAGCGCAAATTGCAAAAAAACTCGCTGGAAAGTAAAATGTGATCTTCGAATATATTAATTTTATTCGTATTTGGTTAATATAAAAGGCAACCTGAAAGCAAATTATTTGGATATTTTTAAAATGGGATACCCTTCATAACATTTGTTACATAACTAGGAGACAATTAAAATGGAAAAAAATGATAAAAAGATGAGGGAGGATTAATTAAAAGTAATTGAAAGCTATAACAAATCTTCCCTATGTATAGAAGGTATTAGGGGTAGAGTTTGTATTTAGGATATTCCTTCTTGTACCATCAGGATAAACAAGTGTAAGGATATCGGGCTGTACATCGAATTTTCGGGATTCATGCAGGTAGAACTGATCACTTTTCCGAGAAATATTTGACACAAGAAGTGAAGCACTATTACGTCCTATCTTAAGGATTTTTACATCACTGAAATCAGCAAAAATTTCTTTCATCTTAGGCTCAAGGTGCTTACTCCCAAACAAGAATATGTACACTTCAGCGAAAGGGCTAAGACGGTATTCTACATGGACATTCGCATTAGACTTATTAAACCCGATTACCACACTATCAATATGGATATACTTACCTTCCCTGAACTGCTCAGTGCTGACTTCTTGAAATAATTTTACAGTCAATAAAACAGCTGAGATTATAAGGGCAATTGCGATTATCATTTTTGTTTCCATGATACTTCCTTAGTTATAATTCTCTTTTCTAATATTTCTTTCCACAAATATATTTCCCTGAAAACCCCCTTCCCTGCAAATTAGAATGCGATATAATTTTTTTCTGGTAAATACTTATTTTTCTACTGATACTTTACCTTGAAAAGATTATTTCAGTCGAATACCCTACAACTTCTGTATAGATGGAAACTTCCCTGAAAACTGTTATTAACCAAAGAATTGATATTTTAAGCTACTTTTGCACTGTAAAATGGAATATGAGATGCAAACTATTAAATGTATAGAATAAGATGCAAACAGTTTTTTTAGGGTAAAACCTGTGTATTCCCTCATCTCTCAGCCGAAATCGTTTGACATTTTTACCTAATTGTAGAGAAAATACGTAGTTTTTATTAAAAAATATGTTTTCTTCAAAAGCCAAAAATTTCCTATCTTTGTTGCTCCTTCTTTTTCAAGGAATGAAGACATTTTTCCAAACAATTCTTTGTGCCGGGGAAAAAAATCTCCATATTGGCATAATTTCATTTGTTATAATTTACACGTATTCGGATTTGAAAATTTTGAGACACTCAATTTTAAAATCTTATAGATTATAAGACTCCGTATTATAAGCAGAACGAAGAAAAAAGAGAATAAAGATAGTTAATTGGAGGATAGATAAATGAAAGTTGTTGCATTTAACGGAAGCCCCAGAAAGGAGGGAAATACAGCTACCCTGATCAGGCATGTCCTTGATGAGCTTGAAAATGAAGGAATCGAAACAGAAATTGTGCAGATAGGAGGAAAGAGTATCCATGGTTGCACTGCCTGTGGAAAATGTGTTGAAAACAAAGACCGGAAATGCGTAATAGATAACGACATTGTGAACGATTGCATAGAAAAGATGCTTCAAGCCGATGGTATTATTCTTGCCTCTCCTACCTACTTTGCAGACTTGACTCCTGAACTTAAAGCTCTTATAGACAGAGCAGGCTTTGTTGCCGGAGCAAACGGTGGGCTGTTCAGGCACAAAGTAGGAACAGCCGTTGTTGCAGTAAGACGTGCAGTATCAATTCGTGTATTTGATTCTATCAACCATTTATTTACTATATCCCAGATGATTATCTCAGGATCTAGTTATTGGAATATATAGGTATGGGCCTTGATGAAGGGGATGTGGGAAGAGATGATGAAGGCATACGTACCATGCATACTCTGGGACAGAATATGGCCTGGCTTTTGAAAAAACTCAATGTATAACTTAAATATGCTTTATTTATTTCCACAAATATTTTTTGTGAACTGTTCCTCAAAGAAGAGGTAATCTTACTTTTTTATTCATAAAAATGTGCAGTGTACCAAAAGTTCCGCAAAATATGATGACTTAATATTTTTTTTCTTTCACCATAACAAAATCTGATGCAGATTATTAGTTATTCTGTTTATATTTTATTAGTTATTGTTTTCACTTATGTATAGTTTTTGCAGCAAAATCTAGTCACTATTTAACTCTAGCAAAGGCTCCGAGAAAATAAAAATTGGCCACAATAAGAGAGGGGAGATTATTGCGATGAATTTCACCACAGGAAAATCAATTTGGTGAAGAAATGTAGTTTTTCTTTACCGCACAAACTCCACGATGTCCCACCGGGCTTTTTCCACATTAAATGCAAGACAATCCGCGAAGCTTAACCATTTTTTCTACTTTTATCATAAAAAACACTTCGATACATTATTATTATTATTATTATTATTATTTTTATTATAATCATTTTGCCGATTATATAAGTCAACTACCCTAAGCTAAAGTCTTAGGGGCTTGCCGTTACCGCAGCTCGGCAATTTGATTCGTAGTTTCCGACGAATCTATAGTGTGATAATATAATGACTGGAATCCAGCGGGAACCGCATCAAGCCATTGGACTTTCCCAGCCCAAAATGCAGAGCTTTTGCGCGAAAACATCCACAACAGTAAAAACGATAAATGATATTTTTGTGGTAAAAAAGGACATAGCAAAAAACTCAATAATTGTATATCAGATTCAGAAAATTACAGCTCTTTCCTATAATTGTCATATCTCTTGCAAGGTTACAGAAGAAATAATATGTTTATTATTTTACATGAGAAATATTAATTAATTTTTAATTAGTGACAAACGATAGCTGCGGACAGTATATATATTTATGGTGGTTGTTTACAAACCCTATATAAACAATTTGTTGAAATCGGAGGTTTATCGAAATTTTCTATATTTTCTATAATATATGTAGGTGCAGTGACCATTGACGATCAAATGAAAATGGTTGCTTGGGTAAATTATAATTTTTCTGACTCAAGAATACTACTCTTGGCATCCAAAGATCTCATCTTTGATATTTTGAAAATACTTTATTGTATAAAAATTATAAAAGTGTATACTTATAATTCGTCTAAAGCATAATTTTCAATAAGTTAATGCGAATAATTAACATGGTGAAATTAAACTCCACCATGGACTTCTAATGAGCTCATAAAGTTTATGTGTATTTCCGGCTCCCTGGCTGGATACTTTACAACATGCCATTAATGACTTTTCAGATAGGGATAGGCTCTATATATATGCATATTCACTTTTGAAGTAAGCTGAATCTTTTTCAAATGCATAGACAAATTAAATGATGGTGAAACTTTCATCAATCATGGCTTATATATGGGTAAAGCGAAGATTCCTTTGAGATTTCGCCAATAAATTTGCTAACTAATTATTAAATTTCCATATGCATTATAGAACAAAATATGAAATATAAGTGCTTTGAACAAAAAGTTAGATGCTCTCAGGAAACTTAGAACAATAGCTTAATTAAATGTCAAATAACAATCATAGGAGTTTGAGTCATATGGTTAGAGATTTATTTATGTTTGCAGGCTTAAATGAAAATTCGCAGATTATATGGTTCAAGATTATTTATTCTAAAGAGCCCGGATCTTTATCCTTAATAACTGATTTTCTTGAAAAAGAAAATGCTTTCATTATGTTTGGTCATCTAGATAATTTTACACAAAAAAGGGGGGAATATTCGGTATTTACGGAACTTAAAGAAAATATTAATCCTGAAGATCTCGCCCGAAAAATAAAAGGTCTGGAAGTTGTAAGTGAAGTAGAGTACGGGATTTCAAAATATGGGATGATCTATTCTGTGAACTTTCCCCTTAACGTAGCAGGAGTCAGGGGAGTCATAGCAAGAGCATTCACATTTGTTGATATCATTAAAAACCTAATCGAAAGTGTGCCGGGTGCAGAGGGACTTCTCACCATTTCAGGGCTTAAGGAAGGGATTCATGTGGCAAAATACTTCAAGAGCATCATGCGCATTGATAACAGCAATTACGCAAGCGTTCTTGAAGAGGTCTATAGATCAGCAGGCTGGGGAATCCTTGAAATTGAATGTGATCCAGAGACTTACGAAGGAAAAATCATTGTGAAAGACTCGTTTATAGCCGATGTTTATGGATCGTCTGACCAGCCTGTTTGTGCCTTTATGAGCGGCTACTTCGCGGGTTACCTGACTGACTATTTTGGGAAAGATATCAGTGTAAGGGAGATTAGCTGTAAAGTCACAGGAAAGAATGTATGCGAACATATAATTTCGCTGGCGTCCTCCAGCGTTACCCAGGAAATCTAGCTAAGAAGGATAAACAGTGATCAGACACACGAATGCATTGGGAATGATGAACTGCTAGTGGGGAAGAAGGGGATATATTAGGCTTATTTTATCCCCGCAAGAATCATGCCCAGCACTTAGAAGAGCCCTTTGCCTGAACCCATACAGGGGAAAACTTCTCTGGACAAACGATGACAATTAGCACAGCATCCAGAATTATATAGAGGACACAAATATATTATCACAAAACTTTACCATTATTCGGAAATCCAAATTTTTATTCTTGACCCTGTGCATCCTGTCGTGCCTGTTATTATATACGGGTTCAAGGTCATGTACCATAAAAAGATTTTAGGGAAATTTATCTACTAATCGAATTTCAAGCGATTTAAGTGTAAAGAATTAAGTTTGAAACTAGGAGTGGTTCTTTTAAAGTGTAATTAATTCGTGAGTTTACTATAATTAATCCTGAGAAGTGCGATTTATGAACATTAAAATAAAATACATAGTTTTTGATCTCAATGGAACTCTGGTTGACGCTATGCCAATATATACCAGAGCATTTTGCGATGTTTTAAAACGGCAAACTGAAATTGAAAACTCTGACATCCCCGATATAGTAAAATATTCAGTTGCTGTAACTGGAACGCCGTGGGATGAACAATTTGCTTACGTTCTTGATTTGCATAAATATCCAACAGATGAAGTTCCGAAGCTTATGGATGAATTTTGTGATATCGTAAATGAGAAAAAGTATTCCCTTTTTCCGAAAGTTGAAGAACTTTTAAAATTATTTAAAGAGAAAGGGTATAGAGTTCTAATAACTTCTGGTAGCAGCACGGGCGCAATGATTAAACGAATTTATGATCTTGGCATCTTGGATAATATTGACTTTTTGTTGGGTTTTGATACATACAAAAAAAGCCAGAAGCATATGGAGATGTTGGCTGAAAAAGAAAACTTGTCGCTTGAAGAATTCGCAGGACAGACAATCTATTTCGGCGACGGACCTGGCGATATGAGAATTGCTAAGAGTTCAGGAATTTATGCGATAGGTGTGGCACAAACAGTGAGCACAAAACTTCTAAAGGACGCTGGTGCAGATTTGGTGCTTGAGAAAATAGGTGATTCTCTGGATATAGACTGGGAGAAGGTAGAGATATAGGATCTATAATTATTTTATTGTTAAAATAATACCTTAGAGCCTGCGTTCGGCAGGTCAATATTAGAGGTTAGATTAATGCTTCAGATATTGTTTTTGAACATACATTCCGACCCCCTCCAAAAAAAAGATTTATTTTTTTATTCATAAAGTTTAGTGCACATTTAGCCCTAGTTCTGAATTAATTATTCAAGCTTGCATTAGATATCGCTGAAAAATATGCCAACTTTGTGGTATTTTTTGCGAATTTGGCCTGGAGTTTTGGGAGAATTGTGGGATTCAGTCAAACTCATTGATTTTGTTGAGCAGATGGCCATGGAAGATAAAATATATTTATTCAGTTGTTGCAAAAATCACCTTATTTTTGGAAGGGGGGTCGAAATGAAAATTTGAACATTATATATTGTACATTAGATTCAAAGTTGGTTAATATGTGACTCAACTTCACGGCATATATAAGCAATAAAACATTTTTGCAATAAAGTTTAATGAGGGACTAATGTCCTTCTATATCTAAACCCAATAACTACACATAATTATGGCACACCATTAAAAAGCGCTATCCTTAACAATTATGACAATTTAATATCGACCTACCGAAAGAAGGGTAATAAATTAAGAATGGATCATGGTTAGAACCATTTTGAACCTTTCCATTGCATTGAGCGCGTGGGAGTTGTTGGCAGGCAATATGATTATATCCCCTTTCTATAGAATATTTTTCTCACCAGAGATGATTATTTCGGCCTTCTCATCTATCACCTGAACTATGGCATCGAAGGGATCAGTGTGTTCATTTAATCCTTCTCCCTTATCGAAGGCAAATATGGTCACGGTTCCTGTGCCTTTAGGGATAATTTCTCTACTTACAATGGTTCCTTCTTGGTATTCAATCAAATCTTCTAACTTTAGTTTCTTGGCTTTTAATTGTTCAGACATTATTCCACCTCTCGACTAAATTCAAAAATCTAGTGATTTTTGAGCATTTCAATTAAGAATTGAATTTACAGGTTCCCACATGTTAAAATACTCTTGCCCATAAAGACTTTCCAAAGATCACATATTTTGTGTAGGATTTAGAAAATGATTTTAAATTACCCACTCTAAATAGCGAAGAGCCATATATTTCTTAATCCGATACTCCAAATCACTTTCTTCTGACATGACTATATTAGGTAGTTTATGAGACGATTAGTTTCCTCTTTTGGCTCACACTACCTAAAATAAACTGCATAAATAAAGGGAAAAATAGAAAGATTATTGAAAGTAAACGTCCTTTTATACTTTGGGCTTGCCTCATTATTTGGTTCATATTCATTTTAAGATTCCTTGCTCATATACACCTGTTTTCTAAACTTGCCTGTACAGGAAAAAAGCATAAACAGCGTGGGAAATAAGATTCGAAATGTGAGTATTTCGAAGACATCAGTTATCATTGCGACTACCGAAATAGCTTTTAGGTATCAAATAACCATTTTATAGTTTAGTTGGTGGCGATGTTTGTGAAAATACTTAAGTATAGTATGAAAAACTGGTTAATTTTTGTCTTTATGAATCCTAAATGGGAATTTGTGCTCAAAAAAAATGATTAAAAGTCCAGTGTTGTGAGCATACTTTGAACTTGCATTATAGCAAAACAAACTATAAAAGCCCTTAAGCATAGCAGAAGCATAGATATCTAAGTTTATCTCAAGTTAAGCGATTCAGAAAACCTTTAAATCACAAAAAAAATACTTAAAAGGTATTTCAGGCGCCATCCTTTGAAAAATAAGATCTAAAGACAGTTCTAGACACTTGTATATTAGTTTGATCAGCTTTTTCCGGTTTTAATAATCAGAAATTGATGATTAACATGTATCTTGGGTTGGATTAAGGAATATACGCCTGCACATTAATAAATATTATACTGTAGTAATTATCCAAATCTTAAGTCCCGTGTGACAAAGTAGATTTTCCACTTGTCGCACAAAGGAGTGGAACCATGCGTGATGAGAAACTGATCAGTGTACTTGCAGAATATCTCGCTAGGTGTGCAGAAACACATGCAAAGAACGAATCTATACAACCAGAAAGTTTAGAAAGTTTTATTGTTGATGTTGTAAGCTGCTTAAATGTGTTATACGATGATAGTGCAGAATTAATTCCACTCAAGAAGGCCAGAGCAACTATCAAGCTTGCAAGGCGTGAATTTGAGTGGCAGTGTGACAATACAGAGCATCCAGATGACTGGGAAACCTGCCTGCGGAATGCAGCGTCAGGTCATGTATAAATTGGTTTGCGATTTGCTTGGAAACACCATACATTTATAAGATAATCTTTTTTTTGATTTTCCATAAAATGGATCTGCTTCTTTTAGCCTCATAAAACTATTGAGAATTTCGATAAATTCCTAAATTTCGACCAATGCTTATAAATGACATGAAAATGATTTATGAAAATCAAAGTTTATCGAAACCCTCGATAGTTTACAACACAGGTGTACCTTTTTCCAAAAAATATAAAAAATATATCCGAGATTCTGCAGGTGTACACAAATATAGAATTTGGTTGCCTATTTGCTAACTATAATTCATTATAAATCATATTATTTATTAACCATGTAATATTGAAAAAATAGATTACATTCCTGTGATATCTGAGGAATGTTGGAAAAATTAACGAATACAATTGTATCTGATTCATTATGTTTTAAATTCACTCCTTTTGATTTATTTTATACATGAATATAGCCAGTAGACAAGCTATTAAACAAATCATTCCAAGTACTGAAATGTTATTGCTTCCTTTCCCAGAAGTGCTTGTGCTTCCTTTCTGCTCAGAGTTCTGTTTTCCAGTCACAGATTCTTCTGCTATCATCATACCTGTTATTGCAAATGGAGAAAAACCTGGGGTCTTGGCTATGAAGTAGAGGTATCTGTCATCCTTTCCTGATAGGCTGGTTGGAAGCTGATTCCATTTATTATCGCTGTATCTGTTCAGGACTATAGAAGACTGATTTATATTTTTATCCTGTATCCATGATTTTTCTACCTTGAAGCATACGACCGGATTTTCGATATTATTTGGAATTGCAAATCCCTTGTCTCCAACCCATATATTAATATATTTATATATTTCTCCAGATGGCAGCTCTGAAACCAGGGTAGATTTCTCTTTAAGCATCTCAATGCTGTTTGTTGTTTTGCCAATGGTCTTCTTTGAATCAAAGCTCACATATATGACAGAAGTAGTGTTCTTAATGAAATCAAACTTCGCAGGTTTTCCATTTTTAATGAAAGCCTGTGAAATTTCTTTAGTCAAAATATTACTTTTAGGCTCAGGAGAGTCACCGGCTCCACTATCCCCACCATGCCCAGTTTCAACGCTACTGTGGATGCTTCCACTAATGATGCTTCCGCCACCGCTGCTCTCAGTGTTGATATGATTATACACAGTTATGGTAACAGTTTTTGAGGCAGTTCCATTTGCATTGCTCACTTCAAGGTTGACAGTATATGTTCCTTCTGCAGGGTAAGTATGCATTGGATTTTGCTCAGTTGAAGTAGCACCATCTCCAAAATTCCAGTTCCAAATGATTGCATTTTGCGAAAGGTCTGTAAACAGGACGGAAAGAGGAGCATATCCGCTAGTAACATTTGAGGCAATGTTTGCCACAGGAAGAATTTTATCTTTATTGAGTGCTTCGTGCACAATTATTTCTTGAATTTTTGAATTTGTGCCGTTATCATCATTTACTGTCAGATTAACGGTATAATTACCTGTTACAAAATATGTATGCTTTGGATTCTGTTCAATAGAAGAATTTCCATCTCCAAAGTTCCAGTTTCTTCCGGTTACATTTCGTGAGAGGTCGGTAAACTGCACAGAAAGAGGAGCATTGCCACTAGTGACATTTGCGTGAAAATTCGCTATAGGAAACACTGGCTCAGCAGGATTAAATGCCGTTATTGCAGAGAGTTTTGAATTTGTACCGTTTCCATTTCTCTCTGTAAGGTTTAAGATATCGTTTCCGGGGGTTGTGTACACATAAACTGGTCTCTGATCACTTGAATCAGCAGTTTCGTCGTTACTGAAGTCCCAGCTCCTTAATGTCGCATTTTGTAAAAGGTCTTTATACAGGACCGAACGAGGATCATAGCCACTACTAACATTGGATGCAAAATTTGCCACAGGAAGAACTTTATCCTTATTTGGTACTTTATTCAAACTTGTTTCTAGATTTTTTGATTCTGTATATTTTTCATCATTTACTGTCAGATTAACGGTATGATTATCTTTTGTGGAATAGAAATTCTTTGGATTCTGATCGCTAGGAGTATTTCCGTCCCCAAAGTTCCGGTTCCTTCTAGTTATATTTTGTGAGATGTTGGTAAACTGTTCAGAAAAAGGATGATTTCCATTAGTAACATCGGCGCTGAAATCAGCAGTTGGAAATCCGGATTGTTTTTGAACAACTATTTGAGGAAATGTAGAGTCCGTACTACTTGCCAATGCCATAGGTGATAATAAAATAAAAACAAAAACAAAGGCTATTGGAGAACAAAACTTTGTGTATCTCATTTCTTCTTTCCTTATTTTGTCTTGTTTATAATTCATAAAAAAAATCTTAATACACATAACTTTTTAATAATCTTTAAACTTTTCCATCTTAACAATAATTCCGATTTGCTGTAGTTCCGATGGACTATTCTCATTCATTTATAATTTATTCCCCATAGTTCACAAAAAAACTTCATTCAAACAACTTAATTCCGATAATTTTAATAGGCTCGAGAAAATTAAACGTTGAAAATTGTGGGGTATAAATTATACATGGTCTTTGCTAAACGATGATTTAATCTGGAATCAAGAAAAAAACCATCAAGTATTTATCTAACAACGTAATATTGCAATGCAACTGACTAATCAGTCAATTATAGAGATAATGCATGAAAGAACAGGTTATAGACAAAAAAACAGCCATTATGGAATCAGCCCTGAAGCTTTTCACTGAAAGAGGCTTCCACGGTACATCCACTGCTCAGATTTCGAAAGAAGCATGCGTAGCTACAGGCACCCTTTTCAATTACTTTCCCACAAAGGAAGACCTTATAAACAGCCTATATTTCGAAGTAAAAGGGCAATTAAGTCAAAGTATGGGGAAAGAAATTGAAGCACAGAATACCTTTCAGGATAAATTAAGAAAAATATGGTCAAATTTAATCAAATGGGGAGTAGACAATCAGGAAGAATTTCTTTTTGTCGGGCAGTTCTGCACTTCTCCTTATATAACAAAATTTACGCGTGAAGAAGTGACGAAAGAGTATGTCTTTCTTCATGATCTTGTGAATCAAGGAATAAAAAAAGGAGCAATCAAAAACTTTTCCGCAGAGATGACCATTGCAATGTTTTATCAGGCTAGCAGGGTGGTAGTGAATCTGATCCTTGATTCAGATTCATCACAAGATAAAAATAAGTTTATCGAAGATGGATTTCAGATTATCTGGAAAGGTTTAGCTAAGAATTAATTTTTTTCATCCCGCTTATGAGTGACTGATCACTCATAAATGGAAATTGATGGACTGACTTACCTTAAAATATCAAGTCAATCAGAAAATTAACCCGAGATACATAAAAAATAGTTTGAAGAAACCAGGTGAAAAAAAATGTTGTACAGAAAAATTCCTAAGAATGGAGACGAACTTTCTATACTTGGATTTGGATGTATGCGTCTTCCCGTGAAAGAAGATGGTACTATAGATGAAGAAAGAGCCACTAAGCAGGTACGCTATGCAATCGACTACGGAGTAAACTATGTTGATACTGCCTGGCCCTATCACATAGGACATAGCGAGCCTTTTTTAGGTAGTGCTCTTGCTGACGGATACCGCGAGAAAGTTAAACTCGCAACAAAACTTCCCAGCTGGATGGTGAAAAGCCGAGAGGATATGGATAAGTTTTTGAATGCTCAGCTGGAGAAACTCAAAACAGACCACATCGACTATTACCTCATCCATGCTCTCGTTGGTGAACTGTGGGATAATGTTGAAAAGCTTGGTGTGATCGATTTCCTTGACAAAGCCAAAGCTGACGGCCGCATAATTAACGCAGGTTTTTCCTTCCATGGAGCAGCTGGCGATTTCAAACGGATAGTGGACGCCTATGATTGGGACTTTTGTCAGATCCAGTACAACTTCCTGGACGAAAAGAACCAGGCAGGTACCGAGGGTTTGGAATATGCAGCTTCAAAAGACCTTGGAATAATCATTATGGAGCCCCTCCGTGGAGGGAACCTCGCAAGCCCCGTGCCTCCTGCTGTGAAAGAGATCTGGGATGAGGCTCAGACGAAGAGAACCGCTGCAGAATGGGCTCTTCACTGGGTATGGAACCATCCAGAAGTCACGGTCGTCCTCTCCGGGATGAATGAGGAAGCAAATATTGAAGAGAATCTTACGGTAGCAGACAAAGCATACCCAAATTTTCTGACTGAAGCTGAACTGCAGCTAGTAAAGAAAGTAGAGCGGAAGTACCGTGAACTGATGAAAGTAAGCTGTACAGGGTGCAGATACTGTATGCCCTGTCCAGAAGGTGTGAATATTCCATTATGTTTCGAAACTTACAACAACTTGTACATGTCCGACAATGCAGACGAGACAAAGTTCCTCTATGCTGCAAGGTTGGGTGGCATCCTATCCGTAGGAGGTGCCGAATTTGCATCCCAGTGCGTAAAATGTGGAGAGTGCCTTGAAAAATGTCCCCAGCACATTGATATACCTAAGATTCTCGAATCCGTTGTAGAAGAACTTGAAGGACCTGATCTGGAGGAGAGATTTGCCATAGCAAAACAGGTATTCAAGTGAACTTAAAAGCGAGAAATTCGAAGTGCTGAAAAGACAAAATGAAGATATTATTTAAGCTAACTTTATTGAAAGATTAAACAATATTTCCATTTTCCGTTGTTTATCTTCATGTTTAGTTAATTATACTCAATCAGCTTTAGAATTTTGAAATTTTACCTCAAATTGCAAAGCAACAACCAAATAATTCTGAAAATCAAGCTTGTATGAGTATAGCGCGATATTCTAAAGAGCCTCCAAGCTAATAAATTGTTATCGAAGAACTGGGATTAAACTGTTTATTGCTAAAGTATCTAATTCTTCTAGGTGAAGGGTGGCACATGGATCTTACTGATATACTAAGGGCCGTTAAAGACGGAAAAATTGATCTTAAGACTGCGGAACAGCAAGCCCTTGGTCTGGGTTTTGTTTCCTACTCAGGTATTGCAAAACTTGATCCCCGCAGGAAAATCAGGACAGGAATAATTGAGGCTATCCTTGCAGACTGCAAGGAGCCGGAAGATGTGGTGGAACTCGCCAGAGTGATGGTCGCACAGAGCAAAAGAGCCCTCATTACCCGTATCTCGGAAAAGCATCTTGAAGTTTTAAGGGCAGCGTTTGGCGGAGATAAACTTGACTGGAATAGGCGAGCTCGCACTGTCGTTATTCACGATGGTACCTCTGCTCCGAAAACCGGGGGAATCGTAGGGATAATTTCAGCAGGTACGGCAGATATACCGGCTGCGGAAGAGGCTCGAGTTATTGCTTCAAATGGGCTACAAAACTATTGCCGTATATGACGTAGGGGTCGCAGGAATTCACAGGCTCATTCCCGAACTCCAGAAACTGAAAGCTATGAAGCCTGAAGCAATCGTTGTTGCGGCCGGAAGGGAGGGCGCGCTTCCGAAAATAGTTTCCGGACTTGTGGACGTGCCTGTAATCGGGCTTCCGGTGTCTACAAGCTACGGAGCCGGAGACCGAGGAAAGGCTGCCCTGCTGGCAATGCTGCAGTCCTGCTCCTCCATTGCGGTAGTAAATATAGATGCAGGTTTCGTAGCTGGTGCTTACGCAGCTCGGATCGCAAATATGATTGCAACAGCCAGAAAACTTGACATTGGAGAGAAAATAGAGCTTGAAGAAGAGTAACAAAAGAGAAGAATAGAACAAAAAATAACTTAAAACGCAATGCGGGAAGGCAACTTCATGAAAGCACTTGTATTCAATCCATTTTCAGGGGCATCAGGAGATATGATCCTTGGATGCGCTCTAGATCTTGGAGCTGACAGGAAAGCAATTAAAGAACTGATAGAAGCCTCTGTCCCAGTATCTGTAGATGTAAAAGAAATTTTAAAAAAAGGAATAAAGGCTCTGGATGTTCGAATCAAGGTTCCTGACAAAGGGCCGACCCGCACTTATCCTGAACTTGTGGACGTCATAAAAGGTGCAAAATTGCCCACGATGGTGGAGAAAAGTGCCCTTGATATTTTTTTGAAAATGGCAGAAGCTGAAGCAACAGTCCATGGCCAGCCTGACCTTGAAAACCTTCATTTCCATGAGGTAGGGCAGAATGACGCTCTTGCCGACGTAATCGGGTCTTCGGCAGCTATTCATGCCCTCAACTATGATTCTGTTTATTGCATACCTATCAATGTGGGCAGCGGAACAATCGAATGCGCACATGGGACTTTACCTCTCCCGGCCCCGGCTACCCTTGAACTCCTCAAGAGAGGAAAGCTCTATTTCAGGGGAGGGGCTGAGAAAAAAGAACTTCTTACTCCGACAGGAGCTGCTATTCTGGCTCATTATGCAAGGTCAGTGGAGACTTTTCCTTAAGGCAGAGTAATTTCAACAGGGTATGGGCCAGGGGATTCTGAGCTTGCCGGGCCCAATGTGCTCAAGGGAGTGCTTTCCGAACTTGATTCCTGCCTGATTCCGGACATTATTGAGGTACTTGAAACAAACGCCGATGATGTGAGCGGAGAAGTCCTGGGTAACCTATTCGAGGAACTGCTTGCTATGGGGGCAAGAGATGTTGCAATTCTCCAGGCAACAATGAAAAAGGGCCGTCCTGCTCATATTATCACGGTTATTGCAAAACCCGAGGATACTGCAAAGCTCGCCCGGAAAATAATTATAGAGACAGGATCCCTGGAGTAAGGGTTATCCCTTCCTGGCACAGGTTAATGGCCTCCAGGAGAATAGAATAGGTTAAATTTGAGGTCGAAGGCCAGGTATATGAAGCTGCGATAAAGATCGCCAGGGATTCTGAAGGCATCCTGCTCAATATTTCTGCCGAGTTTTAGGATTGCAAAAAAATCGCAAAAACAAGCGGTGTTCCTGTAAAAGAGGTTGTGAGAAAGGCAGAGGAAGCGGCAAGAAGGCTTTTCTCCTGAAATTCTCAAAAGACTTGAGTTAGGTAAAAACCGATGAATTTCGCGGTTTCAGTTACTATACTATAGATATTGAAGCTTTCAGGAAGCTCCAAAAGAGTTTCCCTGTTCTGCGGGAATAATAATAACTTGCGTAAGAACTCGTAAATCCGGTTTCATCAATTGCTCTAATTGATGATATTCTTTCCATATGAGTAAAATAGCTTTAGAATCCTTGACAAAATGAGGTAAGTAGTATCACGAAAAAATTTAAAGGAGAATACAATATGAATAAATCAAACAATTTAAGTGAAAGTGTAATCTTCCCGAAAGGCGAAAAAATTACGAATGACTATTTCATAGGGACAGCATGGCTTTAAATGCTGGTTTCTAATGACAGCACCTTTAATTGCCCGATAGGTAATGTAACTTTTGAACCAGGAGCAAGAAATAATTGGCATAAACATCCGGGTGGGCAGATTCTGCTTGTTACCGGCGGCAAAGGATATTATCAGGAAGAAGGCAAGCCGGTACAGGCGATTCAGGAAGGGGATGTAGTAAAAATCCATCCAAATGTGAAACATTGGCATGGTGCTACATCGGATAGCTGGTTTGTACATATCGCGATAAGTACTAATCCCCAAAAGGGAGACGCCGAATGGCTGGAACCCGTAACGGATGAAGAATATAACAATTTAAAATAAAATGAATTTTATCTTGCGGTGTCGCTGGAAATTCTTGTTTTTTAACAGATTCCTTTATCGGCAGCTTACAGCACCGATACACACAGGGCACCTGCATTTACTGCAACCACTGTCAGCCATGCCCATCCGGGATCGATATCGGTTCCGTAAACAAATATCTGGATCTGGCAAAAGCCGGCGACGAACTCGCAAAAGACCATTATTTGAAGTTAAGCAAAAACGCAAAGGACTGCATTGAATGCGGTGTATGCGAAAAGAACTGCCCGTTTCATGTGGACATCCGCTGCAGGATGCGGGAAGCAAATAATCATTTTGATAAGTGAAGATAATTCATAATCTTTAAATCATAATCGGTAATGATCTGGCAACTGATTGTGAAGAATCCGGTACTTGCGCCACGAAATATCTATCAATCTTTCATGGACTGCTTCGACCTAACTGATGAAATAAATGTATAAATAAAAAATATGGAAAATTCGGTAATTGGAATCAATAAACCATAAGAATCATTCATGGCTGTTCAAAATGGTTGCAAAATTTTAAGAATGTAAATGAGAAGAATACTATGGTAAATAAATTAGGTTTTGGATGCATGAGATTACCGCTTCTGGATAAAGATGACCAAACATCATTTGATACCGAAACATTAAAAAAATGGTAGATATGTTTTTGGAAAGAGGATTTACTTACTTCGATACAGCATATGTTTATCATGGCTTTAAGAGTGAAGACGCTATAAGAGAAGCTTTGGTTAAAAGACATCACAGAGATTAATTTACCCTTGCGACAAAACTTCCTCCTAGAATTTTACGCGCAGTTGAAGACCAAGAAAAAAATTTTAATGAAGAATTAGAAAAATGCTGCGTTGAGTTTTTTGATTATTACTTGCTTCACAATATTGGTGTGGGTGCTTATCAGCAGGCATGCAAATACGATACTTTCGGTTTTGCTCTGAATAAGAAGAAAGAAGGTAAAATAAAAAACCTTGGCATTTCTTTCCATGACACACCGGAATTACTTGAAGAAATATTAACTGCTCATCCTGAACTGTATTTTGTTCAACTGCAAATAAATTACATTGATTGGGATAACCCAGGTATTCAGTCAGGAAGATGCTATGAAGTGGCAAGAAAGCATAATAAGCCTATTATTGTAATGGAACCCGGCAAGGGTGGAAATCTTGTCTTAGTTCCTGAAAAAGCAGAAGAATTGATGAAAGCATACAATCCGGATGCATCAATTCCCTCTTGGGCAATAAGATTTGCTGCCAGTCAGGAAGGCGTTATGATGGTACTTAGCGGTATGTCTACAGTAGATCAAGTCCTTGATAATACCCAATATGACAGACTTCAAACCTCTCAACGATAAGAATACAAGATTGTAAATCAAGTAATTGATATTATAAATGAAGATACTGCTATCCCTTGTACAACTTGCAGATATTGTGTAGCAGACTGTCCTAAGAACATTGCAATACCTGATTACTTTGCATTATATAATAGCGCAAAGCGTGCTGTATGCGATAATATTTCAAGTCAGTTTGTTTATTATATGAACCTTACTTCAAATCATGGCAAAGCTAGTATTGCATAGATTGTAAACAATGTGAAAAGGTATGCCCTCAGCATCTGAAGATAACAGAGCACTTAAAAAACGTTTCTAAGACATTTGACGCTGCAGCGCCATTACCGACAAAATGAAGATGAAAAATCATTTATAAAAGGAGTATTTAAGTTATGCATATAAGTGAAACAGCAAGCAAAAACCATGAGGGATTGTTTCCCAATCATAAATCAACATTAAAAATAACGGATCCGGAACTTATAGAAGTTTTCGACAATTTTGCTTTTGATGAAGTAATTAGTTATGGGAAGTTAGATACAAAAACGAGGTTAATGGTTATTTTAGCATCATTGATTGCAAGCCAGACTTTAAGTGAATATAAAGTAATGCTTGGTGGTGCACTTACTGTCGGTGTAACTCCGATTGAGGTTAAGGAAATCGTATATCAATCGGTACCATATGTTGGAATTGCGAAAGCATTTGATTTTATACATGCCACAAATGAAATATTGGAAAACAGAGGAATAAAATTACCCTTAGAAGGTCAATCTACAACTTCACCAGAAACACGATATGAAAAAGGATTAGAATTACAAAAATCAATATTTGGAGAAATGATTGATAAAATGTATGAGGAATCACCAGCAAATCAAATTCATATTCAAAAATATTTATCTGCAAATTGTTTTGGTGATTACTATACTAGAAAGGGACTAGATGTAAAAACAAGAGAACTTTTAACCTTTTCTATGATTTTATCCTTGGGCGGATGTGAGCCGCAGTTAAAAGGACATATACAAGGCAATTTAAATGTTGGAAACGATAAAAAAATATTGCTTAGTGCAGTTACGCAGTTATTGCCGTATATAGGGTATCCTAGAATATTAAATGTAATAAGATGCTTAAATGAAGTAATACCAGAGTAAATATAATGGTACAAAGGAAGCTGTTTCTGTTTGTCCAAGTTCTACTTGGCCGTACTGACCCTGTTGTAGCCGATTATACTCATTTTTTCCTTCTGAAAAGATAATGTGAATATGAGATTTTTTATCTTACTGTTGTATATTATTATTCAAGCGTTATTATAGCAAAGTATTGTAATAATAAACGGATATTTTTCTATAAAATGGCAGCATATCAATCTTCACGGGAGATATGAGTTTCATAAAAGAGTTTGCTCTTTCAATGTTACGAAGATTGTAAGTTCTTTGTTATAAGAGGTTCGTTTCAGCTAACAGATGACGAAATCAATAATTGTAAGATGATATTTTTATAAAATTCGTTCCTTATTTCACCTTTCTGCGGCGTTGGGCTAAAATACCCTTCTGGAAGCACTGAAAAAGAGGACAGGCCGATAAAGAAAGAAATATAAAAATGAAAAGACATATTATTATTCTGTTTGCTGCCATCCAAAAAAGTTTTTGAAAAAATACTTGACTTGAAGTAAACTCCAAGTGATAGACTCAATTTAAAGGAAGTGAAACATGACGATTGCAGAAGGAAGTGACCAATTTGATTCATCACTAGATACGTTGCGCTATTAAGAGAAAATTGGTCTTATACTGCCGGTAAAGCATAATGCAAGAGATGTAAGGAATTACCCGGTATGAATTAAGCGTTGAAGATGTATTGCTATTTATTTTGCCTCCTACAAGTAAAAATTAATAGACAAGTAAAACAATTAAAAAAATGGAGGAGGATTACTGTGAGGTACAGAAAATTAGGAAATCAGCAACAAACAAATTATTGTGGCTTATTTTTCACATTCCGGCAACACGCGCGAAATTGCCAATCAAATCCACGAAAACGTCGGCGGCTCTATCTTTGAAATTGTGACCGTAGATCCGTATCCCAGAAATTACGATGAGGTTGTTAAACAAGCAAAGCAGGAACAAGAATCAGGTTCTAAACCTACACTGAAAACAAAAATTGAAAATATTGAATCGTACGAGGTAGTTTTCATTGGCTATCCTAATTGGAGGGGTACGATACCCAGGCCAGTTGCAACGTTTTTGTCGGAATACGATTTTCCCGGAAAAACCATTGTACCTTTTTGCACGCACGAGGGTAGCGGATTGGGCCGAAGTGAAAGGGGCATAAAGAAACTTTGTCCAAACTCCGGTGTTCTTAAAGGCTTGGCAATCAGAGGCAGAGATGAAAAAAATGCGCAGAATGAGGTATCCAAGTGGCTGCATGAACTTGAAATGATAGAATAAAAAGTTTGTTGACAATCAAAACACTAGTAAGGGTATGGAGAATCATACAAGTGAGTAAAAAAGTATTGGTGCTATCACCAGCCCGAGGAAAGGCGGAAACTCCGACCTGTTGTGCGACCAGTTTATGCTTGGAGCAAAAGAAGCTACTAACAAAATAGCAATTGTCTTTTTAAATTTTCATTTATTTTCCCCTCATTTTATTTTTCACCTCATTAAATTATATAGCGAAAGCTGTGGTTTATGCCGTTAACAGAGCTTTAAAAAAAAGCCTATAACATTGATCATAGGATTATTTTAGCCCCTTCATTTTTTAACTTAACTCGGCCTAAATCTGTACTTCTTATCTAAAAACCTAAATAATTGTTCTCATCTACTTAATTTATATCATTCAAAATAAATGAAAATTAATAGAGCTATGTCAAGAACTGACCTAGAAGATTAACAATGAATCGCTTATTGTGTGGGCTTTGGTTGCCTTACTCATTTCAGCACCATCAGCAGCAAACATTCATAAATTAATATAATCGTCAAGATATAATGTTTAGAGATTCTATATTACAATTTCAAAATAAGATTTATTTAGCATTATTTTATGAGCTTTTGGAATATTGCTAATCTTTTTATCCATTTGAACTAAAGAACGACCCAATTTCAGCCCCGATATTAGGTTTTTTTGATTGTTCCTTAGAAATACTACCCGACTCAAGAAAATGGGTTAAATCGACCCACAATCCGTCTTCTTTTATTTTATTTAATTACCTTAGGTTACCAGGCTGATCTAAAATGTCAAAAAAGTTGCTCTAATGAGCTGTGGGGGTGAAATCCCTACAGCTCGGACACTTATCTACTTTGATATATGGGGTTATATATCAATTAGAATTAAATTTAATTTATTATATACTTTGAAGAATATATAATTCTAACTTGAACTAAGTATTATCAAAATCATGTAGATCTGATCTTTGGGCTGCCTAATGCCCTTGCACCAGTTCTACAGCAAACTTTTGCAGGGTTATATAAACACAAATAGATAATATTGATCGATTATATGCTCAAATTCCAACACGAGAGTTCATTTACTTAATTTGTTTAGGTGACCAGACTATCCAAAATCTAAAAAAAAGTTGATCTTGTGAAACTGCAGGTGATAGTTGCCTGCAGTTCGGTAGAGAATTGGTTTAAAGTTTCTAAAATCCCATTAAATGTATCTAGATTTAATTTATTATATAATTTCCGCATATATTCTACATAGTACTAACTTAAACTAATTAGTAAGAACATTATGCAGTCATGATCTCAAAAATGATAACAACCGATAGTTTTTCCAGACAATCAATAAATGATTTAATCTCAGTCTCTATAGTAGGTTTTTAATTTTTCCTTGGTGGACACCCGTTCTACTCAAAAAAAGGGTCAAATCGTTCTCTTCTTTGAATCTCAAAAGGAAAAAATAGCCTCTTACTTTAACTAGAAAATTGTAAAGTAAATTAGGAGAATAAGAGCGAAACTATCGATATTCCAAAAACCCACAAGCAATAAAGGATCAATCTTATCGTGAATTATGAAAATACAATAGCTATAGAATACCGATAACATATTGCCATATTAAGCTGGTGAAGTGGTAATAGAAGTTGATAGATCTGGCCTAATTTTGACAGTAAAGACAAAATCAGCAAAAATAAATGACATTTAACAATATCCATCTTAGATATAATTTTATATTAGCTTAGGTGATCCCGCTGCTCTTAGATATCAAAAAGTTGATCTTGTGAACTGCTGTGGCTCGTTGCCTGCAGCCCATGAGTAGGTTTAATTGAAGGTTTAGGAGAACCCTATAATTATAAGTAGATTTGATTCATTATATGCTTTTTGCAAATATACTAAATAGTACTACCATAAACTAAAAATTATGAATATACAGAATTCTATCCATAAAAATCTAAGTAACCGTATATATATTAATTTATATACGTTTGAATAAATAAAAGTATATGGAAATATCTTGGAGATACCCCAGTTTTTTGGCAGTAAAATTATGGAGATTCCGTTTTAGCCCAAAAAATGACTTATTCTGATCTCTCTAGTGAGACTTCTATTGAGAGTTAAATAGGATAAGCACTACTTAGTCACAAAAACGTCTTAGAACGTCTGAGAATGGTTAATTTTTGATTTGACGTGTATAACCCCGCTTTTATGCAGAAAAAAACTAACTAAATATTAAATGCAATATTAACTAATATTAATTACAATGTATAAAAACGGTGAATTTATGGCACGCCGTTGTAAATTAACTAAAGATGTAACCAAAAGAATTGGATACAATATTGCTTTATGACTTACCTATCCTCTCGCTGCCGAAGCTTCCGGAATTACGTATCAGACATTCAATTTATAGTATAAAAAAGGCAAGACTGAGATATTTGGGAAGTATTATCAGTTTTATCAATACATTCAAAAGCGGAATGCTGATGCCGCAAAAACACTTTTGGGAAGACTTAATGAATCAGCAAAAAACTGGGAACTGCCAAGTTTGTAGGTGGATTCTTGAGAGACGGTTCCAAAACGAGTTCTGTAGGCGTGTATACCGGAAAACAAATGTTGTTTCAGAGAACAAAAACGAAAATGTTGAGATAACAGTTAAGGAAGCAGATATACTTAGAAAACAAATTTTAGCGAAGTTTGATCGGTTTTGAGAATTGAAGCCGGGCTTATCAAAACTTCCAGAAAGGCTTCTTTTTTTCCCTGGAGATTTTAGAGCTTTTTGATTGATAAGAGTCTCCATTTGCATCATGTAATTATTTTGCATCTATTTGAGATCTTCCAGTTCTGTTTTCAATGTTTCGTTATGCCTTTCGAACTCTTCATACCTAGCTCTTAGTTGTGCAAGTTCAATAGGATCTGGAGTATCTTGAAACGCTAAAGTAAGTCTCTAGACTTCATTTTTTAAATTAATGTTCTCGCCATAATTTGTGCGGCAGCTGCAACAAATTGCCGGCATTCTGCTGTCTCTATTAATAATTCAAAGCCCTTTATTGCGGCGGCTGTAGAACTATCATAACTTGCTTTTACTACATAATTATGCATTACAGAAGAGTTAAAAATAACGCACCATTCAACTCACTGAGTTAGAAATATTATAAGAACAGACTAAAAAATTAAAAGAATGTGTTCTGCCAAAATTTTTTATATAAGTTACGTATAATCAGTATTATGTCTAAGAAACTAATTGTACTCTAATTTTTAGTATTGTTATTCTCTAAGACAGCGACAACTGCCAGCGCAGGTTATTGAGATCAAGATGATCATCACCATCGTTATGAACATGTTCCCATCGCCATTGGCATTATCATTGATCGCATTATGGATTCAATTGGAGATACTAGTATCATCGTTGGTAGTCGTGATAAACATATCCAAAAATAATAGTTGGTGGTATTTTTGGTAAATAAAAAACTCAAAATTTTTGGAATGACAACACTAGCTCTTTTGCTTCTAGTCAGTATCGTATCTGCGTCGCAAGAATCACAAGCTCTCGTCAGAAAAGGAGTGGATCTAAATAATGCCAAAAAATATGATGATGCTATATCAAATTTTAATAAAGCAATTGGCCTAGATCCACAAGATTCAGCCGCCTGGTTTTATAAAGGAACTGTTTTAGTTCAAGAATCTAAAATAAAAGAAGCTGACGCAGCAATTGACCATGCACTTTTATTAAACCCTGATAATTCAAATTACAACGTCGCTAAAGGTTTAGTGTTGGCTATGCAAGGCAAAAATGATGAAGCAGAAAATTATGTAGATAAAAGCTTGGTACTTAATTCAAACAATTCCGTTGGTTGGGGTGCAAAGGGGAACATTGCCGAAGCTAAAGGTGATAAGGCAGGAGCAATCCTTGATTATTATAAAGCAATAAAACTTAACCCTGGCAACATAGTGTCAGTGAATGAGTTACAAAAATTAGAGCGTGCATGATAAAACAATTGAACAGCGGTATAGTTTTGGTCCAGAAGTTTGAATTATCTTAACAAAAAGCTGCGAAAGGAGTGGCTGTGGATCGTGAAATTGGACAGTTAAAAGCTGCAAAAGAAATGGCCATAAGTACTGAAAATGGAGTGATAAAAGATGCGAAAGTATTGGAGGCAGATACTGAAACTAATGAAGACTAGGAAGGACATGTTATTAAAGCTAAATAGATAAAGATATGATCATAACTAGCCGAAACAAAAGTTATAAAACTATAGTATATAGTATGGATAGTTTAAGTGTCTTAAAATTATATCAAATTTAAAAAAAAGGCGAATTAAATGTTGAAACAAGAAGTTAGTAGAATAAATAAGGTGCTGACTATTTTGCTGGTAGTCTTATTTATAGTGTCATTGACAGCTGCAGCATCGAGCGCTGAACCTCATGGCCACGATCATGGGGGCCACGACCATCATGGGAGCCATGAACATTGGTGGAATCACCATGGGGGCCACGACCATCATGGAAGCCATGAACATTGGTGGAATCGCCGGGGCCATAACCACAAAGAAGGAGACAACGGCCATCATTGAAACCACGATCATCGATCACTATCATCATGATGACTGTTGGATATGGGACCTTTACCATATCCTTTTTCTTTAACTGCAACAAAGCATAATTCTGAACTAATGGTTATGCTAACAAAGTTATCTTTCTATTCTGAATAACTCTATGCATAGTTTTTGTGCTAAAATCTCTGAATTTCCTAAGTTCCATCCAGAATAAGAAAACATTGCGGATTTATTACTTATGGAGCTTATGAAACTCTTGGAGCTTGTGGGACTCATAGAGCATTTGGAGCTCAGGGAACACTTGGAACTAATTAATCAAAATAACAATTATAAATAGAAATATAAGGAAAAAATAATTATATAGATCTGGCAGTGTACCGAAAGTTCTGTAAATTCTAAATGGTTATGGCCATCCTTTATCGTCACTTCAATGGACATAATTTATTGACTTTTAGGATGCACTTATTTTAAATTAATTACACAAAAAATAGTTTTTAAATAAAATTTACTTTCCAATAACATTTTTAAAACCAAAAATAATTATCAATATATATTTGTTTTTTGATATTGCAAAAAATATTATGCAAGATTAGTTTTTATTTAGAAGCAGATTTTCATATAATTAATTTAAAATAACTACAACGATAATAATATATTGTAGTATAAGCACCGGATCAAAAAATGAGATAAATAGCTCCTAGAGTAGAATTGCTTGGAAGATGTTGGTCTTATTTCGAATTAAATATACGTGCACCAGTATATATTCGAATTGACGGTATTTGGGTCTACAGTAAACACAACTCTTCCAAGATTACCTCCTATCTTCTTTAACACACTTGAATTAGTAGCATGTTTAATTTTTTTAAAAAATTACTCACTATTGCTTAATATTCTTAAATGACTCACCTAATTAAAATGGGTTGATGTACCGAAATTGGAATTTCCACTCGATATACCGACGGTGCAGATTCCACCATCCACTGCTTACTGCTGCAGCTGTCACTGATAGTAAGAAACCAATTACTAGCAAAAGAACATTTGTCTTTTTGATTTCCTTAAAAGGATTTTGATAAACCTCAGTTTTCATTTAATTGCTTGTACAGTCCACATAAGCAGTTTGTTGAAATTAGAAATTTATTGAAATTCTCCCTATTTTTGCTCTTGGATGCACACTTTTTGTAACAAAATCTATGTATTTATGAAAGCTGGATCTATTAATAATTACATAGTCATAAAGAAATTCATTCCGGTTTTTCAAAAAGGTCAGGATACTTTTCTTTTAATGATATGAGTAGCTCTTCATCTAATTTTGTAGCATGAAGTGTTTTCACTTTTGAAAGCTGGTAAACTGATAGATGCTGAGCTCTTTCAAGATCAGCTCCTTGAAGGTTAGCTCCTTGAAGGTTAGCCTCTTTAAAGTTAGCCAAATGAAGTTTAGCCAATTGAAGTGTAGCTTTTTCAATGTTGGCTTCTATAAGGTTAGCTCCTTGAAGGTCTTTCCTCTCTGAAATATCCATGAACAATTATCTGCTTTAAACTAAAATAAGCATTACTATACTAGGAAGATATCTTCTGCTCTTCAGGATCTAGTTTTTAAAATCGTATCGATTCATTTCTTATCAAGAATGTAACAATTTAGCGAAAACACAGCATAAGTTGGTAAACATCAATACTTTGGAAAACAACTTTTTATATATTTATAAGAATGTCTATAGTACATATATAGCTTATTCACTAAAAATTTTAAAACAAAGGAGTAATTTACGTTTTGAGTTTCCATATTTTACTTATTTAAGCAGAAACTATTATTTATCCAGAAGTCAGAAATTTCAGATATTTGTGGACTTATTTTTAAATCTAATATGTAGACTCTATAATGAAATTATAAAATACATTAGTACTTATAGGTTGTAACAGATATATATTTTAAACACAATTAATATGAATAAATCAGTACAATATATAAATAAATATATTGAGTATATAGTATAATAAAATCAGACCCGAAAGTATTACCTAAAGCTGATGCCATTAACGCAGAAAAGACAGCTGAACCGGTTGTAAAGACAAATCCTTCTGCTAATTCTGCTAAGGTTATTAAAATACACAATTCATTACTTTTATTATATAATCATTACTTTTTAAAGAATATTATCGATGAAAGGAGATATTGAAACATGCACGATTTAGCAGGAAAAGGTCCAATAATACAGACTATGATGACTCAGACGTTGGAACTTCTGACTGAAGAACAGAAAAAGAAAGTTGCAGTAATGAGAATGGATAAAGCAATAAAATTTTTAGAAATGAAAATAAGTGATATGGAAAAAATGAACGAGATAAAAAGAAGTTATAGCTAATATTCAAAAGGTCAAGGAAATGCTCAAATAAGGTACGTAAGTTAGACAAAAAAAATATTGCATCAAAATAGATATCAATTAACTGATTTTTAGTAGGTTGAATAGTTATCAACAAACAAAATCCCTTAATAAAAATCATTGTCTAAAAATTATTAATTTCAAAAATAAAGGAGTGAAATAAATGTTGAAACAATATCTAATAGAATGAAAAAGGTACTGGCTATTTTTATGGCAGTCCTTTTTGGAGTATCTTTGACAGCAGTGGCAGCTAGTGCAGATATTGGTGAACATCGTGACCATGGTAACCATCGTGATGTTGGCCGTGGTGAACATGGTAACTGTGGCTGGGCAACGACTATTCGTCCATTGGTGACATGGCCAGTACTACCCAAACTGTGACTGGGTGTGGAGACCTTACACTAACCAATGGGTATGGGCTTGTTAACCAGTTTGTATAGATACCTATAATAGATTCAAGTTTTAAAGTCAGCTCTGCTCTTATTACAATGTATCCAAAAATCTTTAAATTCTAATTGGATCTGTATCAATTTACTTAATCACAAAAACAAAATGCAGAGCTAATATTTTTTTTGACAAAGCTTCTGTTTTTAGATTTTCATTTATACACAGTTTTTGTAATAAAACCTATGCATGAATGATACCGAGAAATCCTGTCCTGTAATGAAAGAAAAAGGCTGGAGAAAAGTCATTTTTACAGAACTTTCAGTACACTACTAAAAGTAAAGGCAGCTTAAAGCATAAACTCAGTTAGTTATAATACCGGTTCTCTGAAGAGTTTTTGGTCCCAAAATAAAAAAAATTTATTAAGGAGTCCGCTTTTATTCATTCCGATCTTGGCTATGCAAAAGCGGAAAAACCGCGAGAAAATGAAGCAAAAATAAACCTAGTCAAAAAACAGTGCTAAGCCACACCATTGAAAATAAAAGTAGTATTTTATGGATAACGTAAACTATCTTTAAAATCAAAAAATAATTAATCAGAAAAAAAAATATCGGGTCAAATACAGAAATGTGCGAGAAAAACTTGGACAGTATTACAGCGATGAAAAAAATTTGGAGATAAATCGGAATCCTCTTCATATCTTCAAGTGAAATTAGTTTGAATAGTAATCTCTTCCTAATGGCTTTGTATTGAAGCAACTAAGTTTTACCATAAGCATTTGCCTTAAAGGTACTGCTGGGTAATAAACAATTAAGTCTTGCTGTATTTCCCCATAAATTCCCCTTCCGCAATGATGTGCTCTCTCATATCGCTTTCAAGCTCTTTTCTGCTTGTTCCTGCTTTTAGCCCAAGCTGCTTGTCTAGAGCATATACTCTGAAAAAGTACATGTGAGTGCCTGAAGGAGGGCATGGCCCTCCATATCCTATTTTTCTAAAATCGTTTATGCCCTCAACCCCTGGTATACTGTTTTCATTTATTTTTGCAATAGGTGCTATATTCCAGACAATCCAGTGAGTAAATACCTTCATGGGAGCATCAGGATCTTCAAGTATGAGCACTAAACTTTTAGCTTCTTTAGGAATGCCTCCGAATTCCAGAGGTGGATTTATATTCTCCCCGCTACAAGTATACTTTCTTGAGATAGTACTATTAGATTCAAATGCGTTGCTAAAAACCTTTATATTCTGTATGGCAATATTTCTATCCCCTTTGTTGCTGTCGCCACCTTTAGAGCTTACTGTTGTAGCGGTCAAAGAAGCCATAAAGCAAACTATTAACAAAATTGCGATTGGTTTCCCAAATTTCATTGACTCTCTCTCCTTTATCCACATTAGAACCTTCGCATGTGAAGCAAAAAAATCACATATAATATACTTTCTGGTCAAATCGTCTGTTTAAACAGTTTGAGGCCTAAATCATAATGCATTCTGCTTCACTTTTTTTTAGTTGTGCCATGTCTATATTTCGCTAAGTTTGAGGTTTAAATTATAATGAGTTCTATTTCACTGGTAAAATCTTAGATATGTATATATATATATATATTATATATGTTCCTATTAATATAATTTCAACTTTTCGATTTCAGCATATTTCATCACCAGATATTGTATGAATATAATTTGATAATTAAAAATCATATCAATATTTGGAAGACCTATCTACTAATAAAAAAATTGAATTTGTATTCGTTTAAGGAATCTATTAACGGCAAAATGGCTACTGCAGCGATCTATTCATCGCGATTTGCATTTATGGGTTCATAGAATAAAGTAGCAAAAAAAGCACATTTCATAAAAATAGTCTTTTAGCTGAATATAAAGGAGGAGTGCATCTCAGGGAAATAACGAAGTATCCGAAAAAAGGATAATAATTTTCAAGTAATGATAACCGATAGATGTAAACAGTACAGATATTTATGGTAGTTTAAAAATACTGTAAAGGTTTTCATTCAACCAGATGTCATCATGACGAGTCACACTTCGATATACAGTCAAGTTTCCATACATTTTTCCCTGTATTTTTTTACTATATCCTTTTTTCAGCTCCATATAATTTTAAACTCCTCTGCCCTATCTTATCCCACAAAGATCATTAAAACTTCCTTCTATGTATGTAATCCTCGCCGACAGTTCAATCCGGGAAGCTGCTATTAAAAATTTTAAATGGACTTCTCAACTGAGAACTCGGTATCTAAGCTTGGGTATTTCTCAAAAAAGATAAGGCTAATATGCAACCGTACAGTATGAATAACAGATAACAGGAAGGGATTGAAATATTCGATGACTTAAAAAACAGCGTAAGAAAGCTGATAACTCCCATTGCCCTATTAATTCCCCTATCTCCAAACACACTTACCTTACTGGGTTTATTGGTAAGCATGGCTGCAGGCATGGCTTTTGCTCTAGGAAAACTTTTTGAGGGAGGGCTCCTCATTCTCTTCAGCGGAGTCCTTGATGCTTTTGATGGAGGCGTTGCGAGAGCAAAGGGCATAATAACTCCTTTTGGAAGTGTGCTTGATTCGGTATGTGACCGTTACTCCGATGGGCTGATGTTTCTAGGGATTATAGCCGGAGCAGTAAATGGCAGGCTTATGATTTCCCCTATTATGCAAATTGAAGGCTGGCTCTGGGCAGGCTTTGCCCTTATAGGTTCTTTTCTGGTAAGTTATACCCGAGCTCGCGCTGAGTCCGAAGGCTGCAGGAAACTGTCTGTTGGAATTGCCGAACGTGCTGAAAGAATGATCATACTGGCATTAGGCGCTCTTTCAGGTTTTCTTGGATGGGCTCTTGTGCTGATAACTGTATTTTCTCATATTACTATTATACAGCGTGTATTACGGGCAAAAAGTATACTTAATAGGCCCTCAGAACCGGGTGTTCAAAAACCATAAGGATATCCAAAAAATATAAACGATATTCCAACACAAATTTGACAGTTTTGCGTTCTAAAGGATAAAGTGAAATATGATAAAATTTAAGCAAAAAATGCAGGTGTATTTAGTAAGGCTACATAATTCATGCTATGGAAGTAGTAGAATATCACGTTCACTTATTCCTAGAATTTTATCCAAGCAACTCTCATCAGAGGTAGTTCAGTACTTGAAAGTAAGTAATTCTTACAGACTTTCAAGCTTTATCCCAAACTAAAAAACGATATTACATAAGAGTCTATGGTTAAGCGGAAATTTTCATCGATACACTATAAATGTGATATTTGACACGATAAAACAGTATGAAAAAGCTGAAAGTAGGATTATAAATCACGTAAATAAAACAAAGCTGTCAAAAAAAATCGACAATTTCTTAGTTTTGACAAACTGAGTGGACATCCATAAGCATCCTCCATCTTTTTAGGGTATGGTTGCTGCACTTGATTTGAATTCACGCGCAACATATTCTATTAGTTCTCTCGAATCTGTAACCAATGAGCAAATATAAAAAATGCCAAAAATAAGAATTCATTTAAATGATACTAATTTTAGTTATAGAAGGTTTTGATAACCCCTTATTTTTCCGATTTATTGATGTATCATTTATAGGAATATGGCTAAATTTTGGAGTTTATCGAAATCCTCCATAGTCTATTTTCCAGGGAATTGTGTTTTATATTATTAAGCCAGTATAGACTGACATCCTTATGCAATTAAAGTCATTTATTAAATCGACCTTTATACTTTACTATTAAATTCTTAGAGTGATGGGTTTTGAGCGAGCTTGAAAAACTGATAAACCTTGCAAAAAAAGCGGCTGAAAAGATCCAAAAATACAGGTTCGTGCGCATAATTTCACATAATGATGCTGACGGGCTAACTTCAGCCGGGATAATGGCCCAAGCCCTTCTTAGGGCAGGTATCCGTTTTCAGCTTTCGATATCTGAAAAGCTGGATGAATTTTTGATTGAAAAAGTAAATGGAAGCATTTCACAGGGAGAACTTGTAATCTTCTGCGATATGGGAAGCGGGCAACCTGAACTTATAGCTAATGTAGCAACTGAAGTTATAGTGCTTGATCATCACAATCCAGTCGGGGAGTCTCATGCAGAGTCAGTGGTTAATGGCCATATTGTAGGAATTGACGGGGCTACGGACATATCAGCTTCAGGCACCTGCTATCTGGTAGCCAGGGAACTCGATGCAGGCAATGTAGATCTTGCAGGGTTGGCTATTGCAGGGGCAGTTGGTGATAGGCAGCTTTTTAATACGGCGAATGCTTTTATTCTGGAGGAAGCCCTAAAAGCAGGAATTGTGTCCATCCGAAAGGGACTAAAAGTAGGGGATGGGGACCTCGAAGACGTGCTTGCATACAGCACCGAACCTTTCCTTGACATCACCGGTTGCCCTCAAAAAGTAAAAGAATTCCTGAAGCAGCTCGACATTTCAGGAAATATTGAAGAACTTTCTGAGGAGGCAGTCTATAGACTTGTCAATGCTGTTGCGCTGAAGCTCGCCAGGAAAGCTAGTCCGGAAGCTGCAGAGGCTGTTATAGGAGAGGTTTTACTTCTTAACAGGGAACTTGTAAAAAATGTTTACGATTTTATCTCTCTCCTCAATACATGTGGGAGACAAAATGTCTATGGATTGGCTCTGGCAATCTGTCTGAAGGATCAGAGAGTTGTCGATGAAGTATTTTCTCTCGCAAAAAAAAATAAGAAAAAAATTGCCATTGATATTAGGGAAAATGTAGAAAAAATTCGCAAAGGGGAAAATATCTGGTACATCAGCACTGTTGATGCCCTTTCTACCGGGAACCTTGCAAGCACTGTTGTCCGCTATCTGCATCCGGAACTTCCCGCTATCTGTATAAACGAATCGGAAGGTATACTGAAAGTCTCTGCTAGGGGTACCCGTGAACTTGTCTCAAAAGGTCTGGATCTTTCATTTGCTATCAAGGAAGCTGCATCTGCAGTCGGTGGAAGCGGAGGTGGACACAGTATAGCTTCTGGCGCTTCACTCCCCCTTGGGAATGCAGATAAATTCTTGAATACTGTAGACCAAATCATAGGATGTCAGCTCCAAAAACAAAATAAAGGTAAAGCAAAATAGGGAATATAACTAAGTTAAAAAAAGATTTAAGGAATATTTATGAATATCATCGGTGCAATTGAATTTCCGGATCCTGAGTCAAGAAAGTCTACAGGTAGAATACTACAAGCTCTTTCTCCGGATAATTTCATAAGTATGGAATGTGAGATCAGTGATGAGAGAGTTGTTGTCCGGTTTCATTCCAATAAGATAGGTTCTCTTCTTGCAACTGTTGATGATTTTTTATTGAATGTTAAAATAGGGGAGGAAATCGAAAAGACTCTGAAAAAAGAAATAAATCTTGGAACATAAATATTAAGCTTACCAAAAATCAGTTGAATGCTGTTTATTTTGATGCAATAGGTATTATGATTACTAACTAATGAAAATTAATTCTCTTACAAAGGGATGTCTCTACTTTCATAATATAGAACATCATGAAATTCAATAGCAATGCCGTGAATTTAGTTTTAGGATCCATCATCTTAAAAGCTTTACAATTTATTTACCAAAATAACGATAGAGTGCTATCAATAAAATTGGATCTTATATAGAGAATTTAGATAAACCTATATGCATTTGGGCGCTTGGAAGATTAAATCTCTTAAACACTAATTTTTTCTCATGATAATCGTGCTTATTTTGCTCTTATAAAGAATAAAAACGTCTCAAGTAGATAGTGTAATTAAAGTTCTGCAAAATCTGATTGATTCTGTGTTCTTTTCATTCACTACATAAAAATGGATGCTGAGCCAACAGTTATGCTAACAAAAATTCTTTCCTAATTTATGAAACTTTTTAATATCTCTGGGATCTCCAAGTTTTACTATTAATTCTACTGGTGTTGACTGCAATCAATCAAAAAAGCTTTTACGGTCTCTTACATTCTCTTCTAAGAATCATGTTCACGATCACATCACTTCTGCTGGATAATTGCACGGTATTTTTTTTCCAAGCTTTTTTCCTTTATATGAGATTTAAGTTTTAAAGCCAATTACACTCTAACAAAAGGAACTAAATTGCGTATTCGATTTGTTTCGAATTATCCATCTCAAAAAGATTGATTAAGTTCAATGCGGATTTGTTTATACAGGACACTTTAGGTTCCCATACCATCAAAAATTTATGTAGAAAAGTATTTCGAATCTTTTAGTGATCCATAGGATCTGGTCCAATTTTATGTAATTTAGTTCTGTACTTAGTAAGTTACTACTCATTTAAGTTATTACTCAGTTAAGTTACTTTAATCAAGTTACTACTTAGTTAAGTCATTACTCAGTTAAGTTACCTTAGTCAAGTTAATACTCAGTTAAGTCATTACTCAGTTAAATTACTTTAGTCAAGTTAATACTTATATAAATTATATACCTTCTTTGTACGTCTTCTTCATACATCGGGACTGACCCTATGGACCATATGTATATATGTAAGTATAGATATAAAAAAATAACGATAGGATATTTCAGGAAAAAAATAATGGAATAGTATTTCTGAACAAAACTAAAAACATAAATGAACTGAATCAGAAAGTTAATTTTTTGGTACCACAGTCCCACTTAATAAATTTTTAACAAATTTCTCCATCTTTTTGCTTTCAGTAGAAAAGAACTTGTTAATATGTTTTGACATAATGTTTACGTTTTATATCTGGATATCAGTGGAATAGTAATCTTCATCCCCATAAAACTGTTGTCATGGTTCGTGGGAACGGGACTATACATATTTGATACGATTAGTTAAAGTTGTTAAGATATTGAATATAAAAAAATATATGTTATGTCATGCTCAGCTAATGTATCATCATCTATAAATCACTACATCAAAGATCACAAAATGAAATGCTTTGGTGTAGTTATGTTTCTGTTGATGGAAAATTTTCACGGAGATCTCCGACAGATAGTCTACCTTGTTGCAGGTATCTCTTTCCTGCATCTTATAAGATTACTTTCTCAGTACATCATAGGTAATCATAAGACCCAGTTATTAACTGCTGTTGTCATGGTCAAGGATTGAGATTCCATATCTCTGGGATATCCCTGTGAGATCAGAGAACTGTAGGTATCAAGGATAAACAATGACAGCAATCTTTTCCGATGAAATGTTCTATTTCCTATATTTTACATTTTATTTTGATAGATTCCTACCCCTTCAAAATATAGAATTAGCAACTTTTTGATTTGTAGCTGTTGCATTGATTTTAATAAAGAATACGTATTTTCCTAAGATTTGATCAAAATATTTTTTTAGATGGAATTAAGAAAATGCAGATTTTTTGGCACAAAACTATACATCGAAAAGAGTCAAGAAAAGGTTGCTTGTTCTTTGATTAAGGCTCGAGATTAGGTAATGATAGAGCCTTTCCTAAAGATCATGTATTTTCTGATCCTTGGTTTCGATTTTTATATCCAATTTTCCGTGTTAACAATATTTCAATTTTTGTGCATAAATATACTTAAAAAAACAGATACGATTTTTTAAAATATTTTATGAGAATACATCAACACTGGTGGGCAAGACCCAAAATCAAGATTTGGAAGCTGGAACATCTAATCAAGATTAATTTTTAAAAATATAATAGGAATCGAACGTAAATAAACAAGTTAAATAGCGACTCTAGAAGATTAAATTAACAAACTGATTTAACTAATTTAGAGGTAAGTCAAGATTTAGTCAAAAGAAATAGCGAAATCGCTAGATTTTGGAATTGCACCCACTTTTTGGTATTTTGTATTTTGATCGATACAAATGAATTAGAATCAGAAAAAGGAACACTTCCAAAAATGGATATCTCAAAAAAGGAAACTTCAGGAAAGATACTCATCGGCAGTCACGACATCTGCAAATATACCATCCAGTGCGGCCATGAATGCTGCATGAACTGTATGTATAGGTATCAGTTCGTTTTTAAACTTAAGGTCGTGTGCTGCGCAGGCATCGTCAATCAGAGTACACGTGAATCCAAGTTCCTTTGCAGCCCGAACGGTCGTATCTATACACATATGGCTCATTGCCCCGCAAATTACAAGGTTAGTTACATGTTTTTCTTTCAGTTTGGAAAGGAGTTCGGTCTGGAAAAAACTGTTAGGAAAATGTTTCTCAATGACAGCTTCTTCTGGAAGAGGACTAACGCTTGCATGAAAATCTATTCCCTGAGTTCCGGGTATAAAGAAAGTAGCATTTGGTTTCTTAGACAAATGTTTGATAAAGAAAATTGGCTTGTCTAAAGTACGGAATGTTTTAAGGAGTTCAGCTACCTTTTTTACTGCTTCTTCCATGTCTACAAGTTCCATCTTGCCGCCTGGAAAATAGTCATTTTGGATATCAATAAGAAGAAGGGCTTCTTTCATACTACTGAATGGAGTTTCCAACAGTAATATTTTTAACGGTTTATTTCAGTTGAATACCACCAGCTTGCTGCGGTGATGAAAACTTCCCAGAGGACCGTAGTTAACTGTTTAATTTTCAGTTTTAGATCAGGAAACTAAAAAAAATAGAAAATAAACCTAGGTATTGAGTGCATCTTGTTAATCACTTTTTCAGTGCTTCAGTGACTGTTGAAAGAACTTAATTACAAATTGAATACACATTTTCCCTGGAACTATATAACAATTCTCAACAGTTCTGAGCAAATATTATTTCTCAAAGTTTTTTGGATCTTTTTTGATCCTAGTTAGTATCGCAGGTGTGACGCAGGATTCAGATGCTTCGAACTTAAAGGATTTGCTCTTGAAATTTAGGCAAGTTCGATGAAGCAGTAAAAGCACCTGAGAAAGCAATTAAAATTGACTCGCAGAATTCATTAGTTTGGTTCAATAAAAGAACATTATCTAAACAAATTAGCTAAATTTCATATGTAAGTTAAATAGTTACTTAATTTTCATTTATTGTTATTATTTAGTGTACCGAAAGTTCTGTAAAATATATTGATTCTGTATTTTTTTCTTTTCAATAAAAAACAGGAATTGCTCAGTCTGTTAGCAGAGTAGTTAAAAAGTTAGGGGAAAATAAGTTTTAAAGCATCAGTTGATTATCTCACTAACTACACAAACAATATTTTATTGTTTTTAACTTCATTTTGATAGATGTTATCTCCACACATAATTTAAAAGGATGGTCACCTAATTTTCAGGGCAATAATGACATTACTTAAGGTAATCGACATTGTCCGATTCCATTTTAAGTCTTCCACAGCATTGATTATTTTTATCCTTTGCTGAAATTATTGAGAAGTCAATAGTTTTACTGACAAATATTTTTATCTTAATTTTGGATAAGTACATAGGTTTTACTGAAATCACTAAATAATGAAAAGCTAATATGCTGTTGTTAGATTAAATTAAAGTTTCATCCTGGCTCACAGAAAACTATACACGCTGCCAAATAGAGCAGTGTCGCGAATTTGCTGTAAATTCAGAGTCAAGTTTCCACTCACTTTGTTCAATTTGTTCTCCCAAGCAGGATTTCCTACTTAATAACTTCTTTATATTTATGATTTTACAGAACTTTTAGTACACTGCCAAATAAAGTGAATTTAATCATGTTGACGATAGGTAAAATATAAGAAATCAAAATTTTAGGCAATTTTATTTGGACAGCATGTCAATTGAACTAAACACTCAAAAATTGGATAATAGGCTGACATGATTGAAGTATGGCTAATGATCAGATTCCAGAAATTTACTAATATACTAATTATCCTTTTAAAGATCATACAAATCTTAATAGCAGATATTGGAATATCACCACAGATATTCTTTGATTATCTACATGATTATTTTAGGCATCTTTGAGGCTAATGTAATTTTCATAGAAGCAGGAATCTTAAAATTTCGAATAAACTTTTGTGAACTCTGCACCAATTGTAATTATAATTGAGGAATAAAAAATTAAAAGGAATAATCCGATTGTGGATCCGATTGCTCCGTAGACGCTTAGAGGATTACTATATGCTAAGAAAAGTATAACAGCATATTTGCCTATTGTTATAAGAATTACTGTTACAAGTGACCCTACAAAGATAGACTTGAAATCGAGACTTGAATTTGGGAGTATTGTATATGTAAGAATGAAAAAAAGCAAAAGAATAAGAAACCCAGCTATAGAACTTGCATAATCAGCAATTACAGGTGAGAAAGGTAAAAGTCTTTTGAGTAAATTTGAACCCATATAAACAAAACCTTCGATAATGATGCTCATCATTAGCAGCCCTCCAAAAACTATAACTATGAAACAGGATACTATTGCATCCCTTATGAATTCTTTAATATGATTGGATTCAGCAGGTTTAATATCCCAAGCTCTCTCAAGGAATTTTTTTAAGTGCCAGAAAATATTGCTCGCACTCCAGAGAAGTAGTAGAAAACCAACTAATATGCTTATTGAGATGGAATTTATCTTTGGAATATGGTCGAAAAGTTCAATTATCATATTGATGATACTATCATCAACGACTCCTTGCAGATAATTTAATATAGCATCCTGAATATTTTTTGATCTTAAAAAAATACTTCCTAAGGATACTGAAAATAAAAGGAGGGCAGGAAGACTTAATAAAAAATAAAATGCTAGCGCAGCACTATAGGTTAGTGAATCATCTTCCAGCCATTCTTTTATTGTTCTGGTAACTAGATTTGCTATGTACCTCCGATTCATATATACCCTCAGAATTCAAGATACAATTTAAAATCCTAATTTTGTCCTTTATTTATTGATCAATTCTGAAAAAATGAGAAGATCTCCGTATTTAAGAGCAACACTGTCAACTAAGCCTTTTATTGCTTCATCTGATTTTTCACGTTATATTTGAGATTTAAAGCTATTGGATCCTGCGGGTTAATTTCAATTGCTTTATCAAATGCTTTTCTTGCTTCATTGGATTTATTTAATTTAGATAGAGCAATACCTTTGCCATCCCAAGATCTTGAATCCTGTGGGTTAATTTCAATTGCCTTGTCGTATGCTTTTATTGCTTCATCTGATTTACCCAATTCTTTTTATTAGCCTTTTGTGGTGAGATAGTGATAACACATTAAGAATTGAAATCAAAAAAGCCAAGAAGAAAATCTCGGATTTAATCAGCTTTTTTATCAGAGCAAGCAGTTCTCGAGTATCTTCTCATTGACCTAGGTCGCCATTTTATTCTCCTTATTCTCTGTTTTTTCATTTTCCTCTATATCTTCAGTTGGGCCCATCAATCTAGCCAGCCATTTTGTTTCATCAAAACTCTCAAATAAGATCTTTAAAATTACTGTAAGCGGTATGGAAAGCAGTACACCTGCAGTTCCAAGCACATAATTCCAATAGATAAGAGAAAGAAATAAGATGCCTGGAGATAATTTTAGGCCTTTTCCCGCGAGTGAAGGGAATACAACGTTTTCTGCAAGCATATCAACAATCGCGATAACGACAATAACTGCAAGAGCACCTACAGGCCCATACTTGAACAGCGCAAGCATTATGGGCGGAATTGACGCTACAACGAGACCAATGTAGGGGATATAACTGAGCAAGAATATAAGAACGCCCCATAGAATCGCAAAGTCAATGCCCCCTATAAGGAGAACGACGGTAATTCCTACAGCTGTGATAAGGTTTGTTTCTGCTTTTATGACAAGAAACCCTACCAGATTCTTGTCAAATTTACTCATACTCATTTGGAGTTTGGATTGCGTTTCAGATTTTGAATTCATTTTTTCAGGAGTATTGGAGGCGTCTATCAACAAGAACGCTGTCGTAAGGATTATAATTCCAGCTGTTGTTCCGGCATCCAAAAATCCATGAATGATACTCGACATAAGAGAGATCACAGTTGACGCAATACCACGTAAAATCGAATTCGCAGAAAGCTCTCCTTGTGAGGGAATGTAACGTGTGATAATATCTATAAACTCCATTAACCGAGTTTGATAGATTGGGATCTGGTTCTCAAACTGGATTGCGGCTCCGGCAACCACTACTCCTAGGACTGCGACAATAAAAACAAATAAAAGAATCACTAGAAGGACACTCAGTCCACCAGGAATCCCCTTTCGTTTGAACCAGCGGATATGGGGGGTAAAAATCAGTGCAGCAAAAACAGAAAAAAGAATAGTTGTAAGTATGGGAGCGATATCCCTCATCCCAACAGTCAGGATAACAACAAAAGTGCTATACACTAAGATTCTGGCCGGTAACGAGCTGCGATTAATGCTCATGATTTGCGACTCCAATCTATATATTTACAATAACCTGAGCTTTTTCTTTCATAATTGGTTGAAGTATATTTGATTGATTCATATCTTCAGTGGTTTTTTTATATATACCTACCTTATAGGTTATTCATTTGTACTCAGTTAAGGAATCTGTTAAACGCCAAAATGACTACTACAACAATCGATTAATCTCGATTTACTTTTATATGCTTACGTAAAAAAACAGCAAAAATAATACATTTCTTACAGATCGTATCTTAATCGAACTAATTGCAGGCGCGCCGATAACATCCCAAAGGTCGGAGAAATAAACCACAAACAAGGCAACAAATAGATCATTTGCAGCAACGCTATCTGCTTCCAGTTTGATTTCATGGTATCAAATTCCAAATCCAGCTACATTGTGTAATATAGTTTATAGTTGTTCGGAGCTCAGTCGTTCTTTTATAAAAGCTTAATGAGGGTGCTAATCACAGAAATGGGTTACCTACAGCTACTCGCCTGAATTTGGCTTTCAGGCCATATTATTCAGGTGAGAGTCACGTACAAATGGATCTGCGAATAAATGAAGATGTAGATTTGCATATCGAGAGTCTGGGATAGCCTACCTATACAGTTGGTGGATACTATTTTTCCCGAAATTATTATTCCGCTTCCACTTACGTTTGTTTATTTCCTTATTAGCCAGCATTTCACTGACTGTAGTTGCATGATATCTATGTCCAGATATTCATTCAAAGCCGTTATATGACATTTTAATCTCACTGCCGAGCCATAGCAATACGCACCTCAGCGTCCTTATCTTCTATCAGCTGACCGCTTACATCTACAGTCACGTTATGGATCTGACCTGTGAACTCAAACGGAGGCTGGTAGTCAGGTATGACTGGTGATCTATGAGCTGACCCACAGGTTACTCCGCCAGTTAGCCCTAATGAAAGTGGAGTAGTCACCAGCACATCAGTTTGGCCGACTAATTTTCCGTCTATAAAAAGCTTAGCATTTCCAGGTGAGCCCTTGCCATTAGCAATATCTGGCTTACCTGTCACCTCAAACTCAAACCCAAGTTGATGTCTCCCTTCAGGCACATTCTCATTGGACTCTACATGATAAAGGGCCCTAGAAACGTAGTTGTGTGCCCAGTGAAGCTTTCCGCATTTGACATAGAATGAATAACCGCCATCGATACCACCATGAGAGAGCAATGTCCCTTCAGCTCCTCCTGTAGGGATCTCAACATCGGCTAAAATACTATGCGAGCGGTTGAGAACGTTGACTGCTACAGTTGCGGGGATCTCCTGAGTTCCAGGGTAATAGGTATAATGCGTTATATTTATTGCAATACCTGGCCGTTCATCGAAACCACGTAGAACTCCACGACCATCGATAGGTAGCACATTATATTTTCCGGCCTCTGCATACCAGATTGAAATCATCTCGATTAACTTCGATCGATTCTCAGCAGCCACGTTATAATTCTCTGCCCAGTCCTTCTCGACATGATAAAGCTCCCAGCCTTTTGCATCAAGCTCAGTCAATGTATCTGCAGGAATTTGTTCTCCAAAAGGTTTTCCTGCTTCAGTGAAAGAAGGGCCAGGCCATGGACATACGGCACGCCAGCCATCATGATACAGTGAGCGGTGCCCCATCATCTCGAAGTACTGGGTACGGTGCTTGGTTGGTGCATTGGCATCGCCAAATGTATGTGCAAAACTTACCCCTTCGATTGGTGATTGGCTTACACCTTTGATAGTAGTAGGAGGTTCAATTCCCAGGCATTCCAGAATTGTAGGTACCATATCAATAGCGTGAGCATACTGAGTGCGAATCTCTCCTTTAGCCTCGATTCCTCTGGGCCAGTGAACTATAAATGGATCACTGATGCCGCCGCGATAAGTCTCTCGTTTCCAGCGGCGGAAGGGTGTATTTCCAGCAAATGTCCAGCCCCAAGCATAATGGTTGTAAGTCTCTGGACCTCCAAGTTTATCCATATCTGCGAGATTCTCCTCTATAGATTCGGGTACATTATTGAAAAACCTGGACTCGTTAATTGATCCCGTAGGACCACCCTCAGCACTTGCTCCGTTATCTGAAATCACCATGATCAACGTATTCTCAAACTCATCAACATCTTTCAGGAACTGCAACAACCGACCAATGTGGTAATCGGTGTGTACTAGGAACCCAGCAAAGACCTCCATCATACGGGCATAGAGTTTCTTTTCCTCAGATGAACATTGATCCCAGGGCTTAACATCCGGATCATTGCGAGACAGGTCTGTTTCTTTTGGAGTAATACCAAGTTCCTTCTGCCGGGAAAATGTTCTCTCCCGGTAGGCCTCCCAGCCGTCATCGAATTTCCCTTTGTATTTGTCTGCCCATTCTTTAGGAACATGGTGAGGTGCATGCATGGCTCCTGGACAGAAGTACATGAAAAAGGGCTTGCTAGGTGCGACTTGTTTGGAGTCAGCAATGAACTGAATAGCCCGGTTCACTATATCCTCATTTAATGTGTAGCCCTCTTCTGGAGTTTTGGAAGGGTCTATGGAGTGATTATCATAGATCAGTTCAGGGTAATACTGGTTTGTTTCAGCTCCTAAAAAACCATAGAAGCGCTCGAAGCCTCGTCCCAAAGGCCATCTGTCATAAGGCCCTGCTGCCGAGATCTGGTCTGCAGGTGTCAGGTGCCATTTGCCGATAGCATAGGTGTTGTAACCATGCTGCAGGAGCATCTCTGACAAAAAGCCGTTCTCAAAGGGTATATAGCCATTATAACCTGGATAACCGGTTGAACCTTCGGTGATGCAGGCCATGTTGTTCGAATGATGGTTTCTGCCGGTAAGCATGCACGAGCGGCTAGGTGAGCATAGTGCAGTAGTATGCATATTGGAATAGGCCAGCCCTCCAACAGCTAAACTATCAAGGTTGGGTGTATGGATAGGGCTACCATAGCACCCTAGTTGTCCAAATCCTGTATCGTCCAGCACAATGAACAGTACGTTAGGAGCGCCCTCTTTAGCACGCAGTGGTTCTGGCCAAGCTGGCTCCGACTGATCTTTTGTGCGTCCGATTATGCCTGGAAAAGTGGTTCCTGGTTTGTATTCTTTCAATGACAAATCTTTTTCCTCAATTCTTTAATTGATATTTTGGAAAGCTCCGAAAGCGAAGTCAAAATAAGAAATGGAACTTTACCACTTTCGGACATTCATTTATTTAGAATTCGTAATTTGGTCATGTCCATAAGTTGTTGAAAATAATAATCATAAGGCTCTTTCTAAATCTATCTAAAAATGGAAGTATACTTGTTTTTCAGATTTGATAAATAACTCAAGGACATGACCCACAATTTCTTGCCTGATTACCAATTTTGCAAAAGGTAAAAGCTTTCCTGAGAGTTTCCTCCCTGATAAACCTAATTTTTCGGCGAATTTTATTCTTCTGCAAAGGTTGCACGCAGTTTTTCTTCTTCTTCCTTTGATAGATTATAGGCAATAAGTTCAAATTTGAGACCTTTCGCAGCATCTATGACCCTACCTCTACGGCATCACTTGTCATAAGAAAAAGAGCTGATGTGCCTTCAGTCACTTTACTGCGGATAGACTTTATGAAATCTTCATTGATACCCTGTGAGTCATGGAACCGGCAAGTGCACCTATTGCGGCACCGGCGACGAGGCCAAATAAAGGAATAAAGAAAATCAGGCCAAATAGCAGGCCCCAAAAAGCGCCGCTCATTGCACCTGCACCTGTTAAATCAGTCAAATGTTTCGTTTTTGGTTTCTTTTTTCCCACAAGCCAGGTGACTATTGCTGCATCTTGCAAGTTAATTAATTGTTTCTTGCTTAAATCCTCGATTACTTCAAGTGCATTTTCTGCACCTATAGCGGTTTCAAACTTCAAAACTGTTAAAGTTACCATTACTCAAACTCCTTTTCGGTTTTTTTGGATTTATTCTTTGGTTTATTATGTCAGTTTGTCGCTCAAGATTGAACTTATTGTACGTTTCATTTTGTAAGTTTAATTGAACCAAGCTAGTATATATATATATATATATATATATATATAATAATCTCATATTATATCTGAAGTAAGTGATGTCTCTACTGTAGAGAAAGAAGGTCTTGCGATTGTAAGAACAACATTTCTACTTTTTAAATTTATACGAGCTAATATTATATTTTGTTATTTATTTAGTTTTTGGATGCATAAAATCGAGAGTTGGATTATTAAAAACCTAGTTGGAAAATCTTAGAACCTGCGATGACAATACAGAATTGGAATGGATAGCCGAAAGATATGGATCAATTATTAGTCTTACAAAAAGCCACCGTTGACGACTTGGATAGACTCTAGTCAACTACGAACGCTTGTAGGGCTATATAAGGCATTTTCTTAAGTCTGGTAAGGTTATCCTCAAAGAACACTCAAAAAACTTATTATAGTGGCTGAGATAAGTCATTTATTGGTGGGTTGGAGAGCCGTCCCTATGTTATAATTCATAAGATTCGGATCACATAATTTTAGTTCAATTTTGCAAGTCCTAATATTAGGAAAGTACCAAAAAAGTTAGAAAATGGATAAATAAAACAGAAAAGTTTATACAAAAGATACTCTATAATGTTTTCACTATAGTTTACGACGTAGGTATCAATGTGATGAATCCCAAAAAAATGAAATATGTAAGACCATTTTTAATCATTGATCAACCATTAAAATTCGAGAATTAATCTTTCAGTTTTAGAATAAGCTGTTTTATAAAATATTAATAATTGGATCAAAAAATAAGTGTGAAATTCTCAAATAAATCAACAAGGAGATAATTATGAATAAAGTTCATAGTGTAAAAGCCAAGGTTAATATGAAAACAAGAATATTAATTTTTACTGTACTTCTTGTTTTGTTTTTAGTTTTAAGTTCGGTAGCAGTCGCCGGTCGTGCGGGTCCAGCTTTGAAAATAGTAGAGTTAGCATTTCCTACAAGGTATACTGCTGTAGAACAAAATATCACATACTTCTACATGGTAACTAACTCCGGAGATGTGAATCTCACAGGAGATATCAATATTACAGATAATGTAACTGGAACAACCACTCTAAGCAATGATGGTATTGAAGCAGGCAGCATCCTTACGGGAATAAGTATCCACACAATAACACAGGCAGATATTGATGCTGGTTCTGTAACCAATTCAGCATCTGCAACAGGTTCATTCAAAAACCAACCAGTAATTTCACCTAATACTACTGCAACAGTTATCTATGAACATCCAACCAATAGCTCTGGACCTACCAATGGCGGTGGGCTTAACAATAACGTTTATGGCGACGCTATAGCCCCTGTACCTATGTATGCCAGTCCTAGGTATAGCAGTGAACCTTATTGGTATGGCAGTGAACCTTCTAGCACAATAAAAGTACCAAATTCGAACTATAGTGACCACAAGGCTAAGGTTTCTTCGTCTAAAGGATCCAAAGCTAAATTGAGTGGTTCAAAACATAAAGCTTATTTGAATAAGCATGAACAAAAAAACCACACCAAAAACCATAAACAGAAAAAAAATTACCCAGTGTAAATTAGATAAAAAATAGTTGGATTTTTATTTTTATTAAATGGAAGTAGTGACTGCAACGACTGACTTAATTCCTGGCTAATGGCACATCCATTTCCTCCAGTCGTTAATCGATATTTTTGGAAAGCTCCGAAAGACAAAGGTAAATAGGAAAATGGATTTTACTACTTTCGGACATTATTTATTTAGAATTCGTAATTTGGTCATGTAATGAGTTGTTGGAAATCATAAACATAAGACGTTTTCTACATTTCCCTAAAAATGGGAAGTATACTCGCTTTTCAGATTTGATAAATGACTCAAGGACATGACCCACAATTTCTTGCCTGATGATCTATTCTGGGAAAAAATAAAATGGTTTCCAGAGAGTTTACTCCCCGATAAAACCTGATTTTTAGGCGAACTTTATTCTTCAGCAAAGGCTGCACGCAGTTTTCCTTCTTCTTCCTTTGATAGATTGGTAGCAATGATTTCAAATTTGGATTTTTTCATAACTTCTACTACCCTATCCTCAACTGAATCGCTAGTCATCAGAAAAAGAGCTGAGGTACCTTCAGTCACTTTGTTGCGAACAGACTTTATGAAATCTTCATTAATACCCATATGGGTCATGGAACCAGCAAATGCACCTATCGTGGCACCGACAACCAGGCCAAATAAAGGAACAAAGAAGAGAATACCAAATAGTAGACCCCAAAAAGCGCCGCTAAGTGCACCTGCACCGGTTAAACTAGTCAAATGCTTTGTTTTTGGTTTATTTTTTCCCTCAGGCCAGGTGACTATAGCCGCATCGTGTAGTTTTATCATTTGTTGCTTACTTAAGTCCTCAATCACTTCAAGTTCATTTTCTGCACCATCAGCAGTGTCAAACTTAAGAACTGTTAAAGTTGCCATTACTCAATCTCCTTTCAACATTTTATCATTATTGATGTCTTTAGATATCGAACATTAAGTTTTATTGAAGAATTTATTCTTTCTGCAAATTCAGTAGTTCAATCCAAAAAATGCAAAACTCATTATATTTTGGACCAGATTCGAGATCGTATCATCTAAAATCTGGTTATCCTTGTCCAGGCCAATCTTCCAAAGTTAGGTACTCCCGATTCCCTGCAAGAGCTTCTCCATCACTCTGTCAAGGGTGAAGCTTGCAGATTTCTGGCGTGGAGGGAATTCTTTGAAGGTTGCCAAAAAATCGCCTACAATGCTCTGGGCTGGCACCACCAAGAAGGCGTGATCGATCAACCAGTCATAATAGGTATTGGATGTCTGATCTGCTCTTTCATAGGGATCGGTGCGTAGGTTAAATATTTTTGGTACGCGTAGATGGACAAAAGGTTCAGCCCAAACCAGTAGCGTACCTATGGCGCGCTGCTCCATAAAGACAAGCTTCCAGTTATCGTACCGCACAGCGACAAGATCTCCATCATCGGAAAAGTAAAAAAATTCGAAACGTGGGGACTTTTTCTCTTTCCCGAGTAGGTATGGGAGCAGATTGGATCCATCAAGATGTACCTTGAAAGTTTTGTCATCTGCTTTGTGGCCTTTTTTAAGTTTTTCCTTAATATCTGGCTCTCCTGCTGCTGCAAGCAAAGTAGGCAGCCAGTCAAGTAAACTCACCATCTCGTTAGAAATCGTGCCTGCTGGGATCTTCCCAGGCCAGCGTACGACCTCAGGAATGCGGAAAGCTCCTTCCCAGCATGAATTTTTTTCGTTGCGGAATGGGGTCATACCTCCATCAGGCCAGGAGTTCATATGTGGCCCGTTATCTGTGCTGTAGATGACGAGGGTGTCTTCTGCAATGCCAAGTTCGTCCAGCAAATTAAGCAACATGCCTATCTGCTGATCGTGCTCAATCATAGCATCATGGTATTCCGACTGCCAGCGTCCTGACTGTCCCTTGATCCTATCTGGTATATGACTTCTGAGATGCATCCGAGTAGTATTAAACCAAACAAAGAATGGTTTGGCACCTTCGTGCTGGCGCTTGATAAAATCGATGGCCGTTCCCATAAACTCCATATCTATGGTTTCCATTCGTTTCTTGGTTAACGGACCTGTGTCCTCAATGCGACCGTCGGCATAGCTGTGGATTACACCCCTAGGACCATAGTTCTTTCGGAAATTGGGGAAATCTTTCTCTGGTGGATAGTCGCGATTTTCCGGTTCCTCCTCAGCATTCAGATGATAAAGGTTGCCAAAAAACTCATCAAAGCCATGGTTTGTGGGCAGGTGCTCGTCCAGGTCTCCAAGGTGATTCTTCCCAAAATGGCCAGTAGCATAACCAAGCGGTTTCAGAAGTTCGGCGATAGTTGGATCCTCTGCCTTGATTCCTAGCTTAGCCCCAGGAAGACCTACCTTTGTCAATCCGGTACGGAAGGGGCTCTGCCCAGTAATAAAAGATGATCTTCCGGCAGTGCAACTCTGCTCTCCGTAAGAGTCCGTAAACCTTATACCTTCATTGGCGATCCTGTCAATATTTGGCGTTCTGTAACCCATAAGACCATCACTGTAGCAACTGAGGTTGCTAATGCCAATGTCGTCTCCAAAGATGACCAATATGTTCGGTTTCTTTTCCGTCATTTCTTTATCTCCTTAGAATAGACTGGTTGATATCTCAAGGCAGCCTTTAATGAGCATTATTAATCAAAAAAGTACATCACTTTTTAATCTGTTCGCTTTGATCTATATAAAACAATTTAAATATTATATAAATTCATGGAGAATCTACGTCCGTTTACTTTTATCTTTGATCTTGCTAGCTCTACCGCTTCCACTACTATCTAAGCTGTCAATGTTGCTATAACCACTAACAACAAAACGGCTAGTATCTTTTGAATTTATTTTGCCATAAAGCCATTAATCCTTTAATCTTAACATTTTTTTATTCAATCTGATGAAAGTATAATCGATAATTGTATCGTTCTAATATTATAAATACAAATTGACATATAAAATTAAGAGAAGGATAATATTGAAAACTAAAATTTTGGTTTATTTTTATCAATGAGATACGATTATGTGGCAGCTGATCGGATAGAAGCCTGCTAATGTAAATCCATTATCTTCATTGCCCTTCGTCTATTCACTCCTGCTACCGAAGTGTAATGCTAGAGAACATTGGTCTTTGCTCGCATTACACTAGCCAAATTGTCCAATCGACATTTGTGTCATGTGCATCTTTCCTCTCTAAAACACTGAGCAAAAACGGTATTCCAATCTTTTTTCATGTTAACGATCGTCCATCCCAGCTCCTTGGCCTTCACCATCGCCTTCTCGGCGCCCTTCGTGTACTTGAATTCTCGGTCTGGGTCGTCGTGGTTGACCAGGAGAGCGAATTTCGAGACCTCAAACATCTCGATATCTATATCCATGTTTCCGCCGGCCAAGGCTGGCATTCGACCAGCCCTGCTGAAAATGTGTGAGGGTTTGCCAGGGCCGAGTGCAAGACCGCCGAGGATCTGACCGGTGCGCAGGAGTTTTCCGTCCTTGTACACGTACTCCGCTTCGGTGCCGATTACGTTCTCCTTCGCGACGCCCAAGAAAGTCTCGGAGAACACCCATATGAAGTCCAGGCCACCGCTGGAGCACACGAAGACTCGGAAGTCGTGAGCCTTGAGATAATCGAACAGCTCGAGCATCGGCATGTAGATGAGTTTTGTATAGCCGATCCCGAACTTCGGCTGCTTGACGGTCGAGATCCACTCGCGTACCTCGGCAGCGAAGACTTCTGGCGTTGTGCCGGCATGATCGTGCGAGCGCTTCTTGAACTGAGGCTACGATCGTGGGTTCCTGGATAGCCAGGGCCTCGAAGAAAGCTTTGTCCTGCTCGAGAATTGCCTTGTACGGTTCCTTGGATGCCAGCGAAGGGTCCTCATGCGCTTCCTTTATCCATTTCCGAATCTGGGAGTCGGACTGCGGCGGCGCAGGCACCTCCACCCAGAGTGTGCCGTCATTGTCGAACGTAGCAATCCTATCAGTCGGTGGTAGGTAATCGGGGTCTTTCTCTGTAGTCACCTTCGTGACAAATTCCATGATGGAGCTTTTGGTAGCGCCGTTGTTCCACGATTCTAATTGAGTTGACATAGTTATTCTCCTAAGAATTGTTTAGAGTTTTTTCGAAGCTGTGCTTTTATTGTTCCGATCTACTGGCTCTCACTCCAGTACTCTCTCAGGCAACCACAACTGGCACACACTCAAACGTAACATCGGCATGTTAGAGCAGCTCGCTGCTAGTACTTGGAATTGATGCACTAGGTTGAATAAATATCATAAATTTACTAATTTTTGGGAAATCATATTTTTATAGAATTTTATTATGTTTTTGAAACTTAAGCACTTGAACTCTAAAATAAAGTGCAATAGGCATTTTTATTTTAAGTTATTGTCATACAATTTAAGATTTTGATATATTCCCAGATATAAATATTCAGATTCTTAGTTCAAGCGCATAAGTCCTATTTAATGTATAATTGTTCATTGCATAATTTTGTAATGAAGGTTCTGCAGCAATGGAAAAAATGAAGACTTAAGTTTTATCAGCACAACCATTGACTCTGTATTTTTTTTCTTTTACATTAAAAACAGGAATTGCCCAGTAGGTTAGCAGAATGAGTTAGAAGTTAAAAATAAAATTTAAAGCATCTAGTTGATCATCCCATGGACTGCAAAAATAATTTTGTATTATTTTTAACTTCATGTTGATAGATGTTCTCATCAGGTATCATTAAAAAAAGTTAATGCCCTAATTTATGGGGTGATGATGACATACTTTTAGGTTATCTTTATCGCCTCTTCTTTTTTTTGTAATATTTCATTTCAAAATAATTATGAAAATTACTTTTATAAGAAAGCATTTGGCTTAGTGCATATATACATACCTTTTGAGAAAATTAGTAAACTAACAGCTTAGTTTTTTCGAATTAAAATATAGTGTTCATATATCCACTTCTAATCGTGTCAGTCGTCAATGTATTTATCATATACTTCGTCTTCTAACGTTTTCCATGTTATTCGTACTCATGTAAACACCTGTGGGAAGATCACGCTTAAGCGTAAAGCGTAAAGATAAGAATATTACATTAGTATCTTGTGGATTCTTTGGAGAATTTCAATCTAAGGAGAAGCCAACAAGCATGGCCTGGCGCAGGAAGCGGAATAGAAAAGTAAGTTCCTGGCTGCGGTGCTTACCAAAGTGGGCTCAATCAAGCGGGTCGATGGCTGGCTCTGGGGCGAGTTGTCCTGTATCCGCACACGCGAGCGGATAAGAAAATACCACACCATGTTTTAAGCAGTAAATTAGATGGCTTATAGAAAAACCAAGAAGTGTCGGAATTGCACAAACGATCATTTGCCCATGTGTACGAAATTTTATTTGCTAGAAATGAAGCCTCTCCAGAAACTTACTCACTGGACACGGCGGATGGTTATGCGTCAGAAAGGGACTTGTTTTCCTTTTGCTTGGTCAGTACTTTGTTGAGAAAAATTGCTCAATGTAACCTGGAAAATTTGTTTGTCAGGGCCATTGGACGGCAAGCTGCTGTAAACTCCTTCAAGAGCGCTCCCAGGTAAATCATGAGAAACGATATGTTTCGGAAAAACGGACGGAATTGATTCAAGCACCAGATTAAAAGGGTACGACAAAGACCCATAATTATTTTGGGATATTTTCACTCCTTAAGTATATCAACTAAAGGACTCTTATATGAGTTCAATTGTACCAAATGATGAAGCATTGCATGTCCTGGCATCGAATACTGATTAGGGCATCATTTTTATGCTGAATCTGCTGAAGTTCAAGGGTGGAGAAGGAGCAGAGGCCTATGATCGCTACGCTAAAAGCGGCTCAAAGATACTGAAGCACGTGGCGAACGCATAGTCTATGTCAGTAAGGCGGTCGAATTGCTCGTGGGCGACAAAACATTGGATGCCATTGTGCTTGTTGAGTTACCCTTCGCGCAAAGTCTTTCTGGAGATGGTGATGAACAGGCCAGAATATCACAAAGCACATGTGAACCGTGAACACGGCCTAGAGAGTACTGTGTTGTATGCGAAGTCACCAATAGGAGGGGTGGAACGATTCTCTGAGTAAAAATCGTCTCTGGTTTCAGCATATGTTACGATAAGTATGGTGTTATTAGCCGTCCTGACAGCGCATTCACAACAAAGATGGATCGTCAGCATACCGCGACTGAAATGGACTTTCGTTCGTTTGGATAGGTGACTGAAGACCTTATGAGCTGACTGACAAGCTCGCGAAGGGTGAGAAAGTGTTCGTCACCGAGCTGTTGCAGGATACGATGAATTTCCTAACGCTAAGTTAGAGCTACGTACAATCATCGGCACTACTACCATCGACTAGGCGTACACAGTCCATTATGTAGCAGTCTCACTTTTCAAGCAGGTACAGCACATGCATTGCAATGGTACCTCTCTTTCAATATGATGTGCAAATGTTCACTTAAATCATCGTAGGTGTCAGAACTCATTGAGACGTATTATTCCAGCTCAGCGTGCAGGACGTCGTCGTGGTCAAGATTCTAAGGATGCGATCTGGACGCGCAAAGCAGTGCTCTCAGAATCTGCAGACCTATATGGAGACTCTCCCTCCAGATACCTTTGAACTTGACCTTCAGCCTCACTGTGAGTTCAACGGTAAACTAGATGGGTTGATCTAGATGACACTGGCTAACCGACCAGAGACCAGTAAGTTCAAACTGGTGTATAGATAGCATGAAAATGAAATATATAGCAAGGCACTTTAACATCCCAATGTTGCCTACCTGTCAGGCTAATTATTGCAAAGATCGGAAGAATAGTGTTGAACATCAATCCTAGTAAAGGAAATGAAAATGGCACAAGATTATCAACCTACCCGCATTCACGTACTAGCAAAACCAGTAGGACCAATTTGCAACCTTGAATGCTCCTACTGCTTTTTTCTTGACAAGGAACTGCTTTATCCCGGCAGCACGTTTCGTATGTCAGACGAAGTGCTTGATAACTATATCCGACAGCTTATCGCAGCTCACCGTTCCCAGCAGGTAACAGTTGCCTGGCAGGGAGGTGAACCCACGCTTATGGGTATTGAATTTTATCGGCATGCCATTGAACTACAGGAAAAGTACAGAAAGCCTGGAATGACTTTCGAAAACACGATGCAAACCAACGGCACACTCCTTGACGACGAATGGTGCCTATTCTTCAAGGAAAATAATTTTCTCATCGGGATCAGTATCGATGGTCCACGTGAACTGCATGATTCCTACCGGGTAGACAAAAAGGGAGAGGGGACCTTCGACAGAGTTATGCGAGGGCTTCGCCTGTTGCAAAAACATGGTGTTGAATATAACGTCCTGACCACAGTTAATCGGATCAATGCTGATTACCCACTTGATGTCTACCGCTTCATGCGGGATGAAGTAAGGACAGACTGGATTCAGTTTATTCCAGTTGTAGAGCGAATTAATGAGGAGGGAAATACCCTTTACCAAAAAGGAGATAGGGTTTCAAATCGTTCAGTACTGCCTGAACAGTTTGGCAATTTCCTGAGCCGCATTTTCGACGAGTGGGTGAGAAATGATGTTGGGGGAATATTCGTGCAAACTTTTGAGGCTTCTGCACGCAGATGGCTTAGAATGCCTTCAGGAATGTGTGTTTTTGAAGAAACGTGTGGCATTGGGCTTGCTCTGGAGCACAATGGTGACCTCTACTCGTGCGATCATTTTGTAGAGCCAGACTACCTTCTGGGCAATATCATGGAAAAAGAAATTACCGAGCTTGCATATTCTGAGAGGCAGTATAAGTTTGGACAGGATAAGCGTGATTCCCTCCCGAAGGTATGCCGTGAATGCGACGTGCTGTTTGCTTGCAGAGGGGAATGTCACAAGAACCGCTTCTTGACCACTTCCGCTGGAGAACCGGGTATGAATTATCTCTGTGCTGGTTGGAAAGTTTTTTTTCATCATATTGATTTCCCGATGCAGATCCTTGCAGAGTTGATACGTCGTGGTCTCCCTGCTTCGGAAGTTATGAGGGTTCTGACCATGGAAGATGCTTTCGCTAACGCCGGGCGCAATGATCCCTGTCCCTGTGGGAGTGATAAAAAGTTCAAAAACTGTCACAATAAGCGGAAAGGTATGGATCAGAAGAAAAGACCTCATATCACTGTCTGATAACTCATTGATACTTAGAGGAGTTGCAATTCATGGACATTAATAGCAATTCTGTACCAGGTAAGATTTTAGTATACAGTACTTTTGCTGTACTCCTGACGCTTGGGATGCAGGAGCTTGCTCCTATCCTCATACCTATTTTTCTCTACATTTTTGCTGCCTTGATCTTTACCCCGCATATCCGATGGCTCAATAGCAAAGGGGTTTCCGGTGGATTGAGCGTCCTTCTGGTGATTCTTTTATTTGGTTTCATTGTAGCGCTTTTCAGTATGATTGTTGTAAAAGGTGCAATCCAATTTGGGAACCAGATCCCAATCTATCAAACTCGGTTAATGGAGTTTATAGATATTATCACACGTTACATTCCCTCACAAGGAGAGCTTTCTGCGAATTCGATTTTACGTGGTATTGCGTCAACTGTGATCTTTCTTATGTCGAGTATCATTCATGGATTTTTGGATGCCGGAACAACAGCTGGAATTATAATCCTTACGACAGCGTTCTTGTTGATAGACGCCTCTAATGCTCCTGAAAAAATGAATTCAAAATCTGAAACGCAATCCGAACTCCAAATGAGGATGAGTAAATTAAGCAAAAATGTGGTAGGTTTTTTGGCTATAAGGGCAGAAACAAACCTTATCACAGCTGTTGGAATTACCATCGTTTTTCTTATAGGAGGCATTGACTTTGCGATTCTATGGGGCGTTCTTATATTCCTTCTCAGCTAGATCCCTTCCATTGATCTCGTTTTAGCTTTTATTCCACATACAATGCTTGCGCTGTTCAAGTATGGGCCTATAGGTTCTCTTGCCGTTATTGTCGTTATCTTGGTTATCGATACGATTGCATAAAACGTCATATTCCCATCACTTGCAGGTAAAGGTCTGAAATTATCTCCTGCCTTCTTATTTCTTGCCTTAATTCACTGGAATTATGTACTTGGAACAGCAGGTGTGATTCTGTCCATACCTCTTACAATTGTTCTAAAGATCCTACTTGAGAGTTTTGAGGACACAAAATGGCTAGCCAGATTGATTGGACCGACGATATAATGGAAAATGAAAAATAGCGGAAAGCGGTGGGAATAAATCTTGTGGGACTGTATAAATATTCTAACGAGTCCTAAGCAGATATCGATCTCAAACCATTTTAAGATTTCTTTCTAAAATGTTAGTTGAAGCAAAAATACGGGTTTTGATATAAAAGTGATTTAACTTAATAATAATGATGCTTTAAACGGATAGTTAAAACTTTTGATAGTTATGATTTGATGCAAATGCGTTAGAGGACAATAAGTCTAGCTCCAAAATATATGCACTATCAAAAACCCAACAATGATTTCATGTCCCAGTAAATGCAAAAAAAGTATTAAAAAGCATAGTAAAATTCAATAAATCTCCCCGCTATCTATTTTAATTAAATTAATTCATGAAAATTACTTTATCAAAATCAAATTTTAAAGATTAAAAAGAGAATCTCATATCAAAAAACCTAATTAGATTCCATATGCAGAATACTACTTCCAGTTTACAGTAAATTTTCAACACTACCAAAGTTAGCAGTGTACTGAAAGTTCTGGAAATATGATGTTAACCCTCCTTTTCTTCCATTAAAAAACAGGATTTTTCGGTTTCATTATATATGGGTTTTATAGCAAAATCCATGCATAGAATTATTCAGTGTAGAAAATGGTAGAAATCAACAGAGCAGAAAGAAATTACGTGAAAAACCAAAAGTTCAGTAAAATTACAAATGTTTAGAAGTTATTAAATAGAAAATCCTGCTTAGAAGAACAAATTAAACAAAGTAAAGAAAAATTTAATTTTGAATTTACAGCAAATTCGCAATATTGCCCACGAAAACGCAAGCATTTTACACACAAAATACAGAAAAATTTATGGTAAGTTTTCAAAAAATTTACTACATAGCCTCAAGGTTAGTTTTTTGTTTAATATTCTGATAATTGTCGTGATCATTGGAAATATTTCCAAAAAATATTTAAATTGTGAATATAAGGTGAGTTCAGGAACGAACCCCGCGATAAAAATAAGGAATTAAATTTTACCTAATGCTTCTAAGACTTCTTCTCTTGCAGCTTCATTCCCATAATCCAACTTTTTATGACAACTTTGGCAAAGAGCTACCATGTTTTCGGTGGTATCTAATTTACTTAAAGCTAATGGGTCGATATGAGCTGCTTCACATATCTTTTCCCATTTTTCTTCATGAGCATAAAACCACAAACTTGACATTTATAGTCATCTAGTTAGTTTATATATTTAACAAGTGACCTTCTTCTTTTTATACGTCTCCGTTTAATATTTATGTCTTCTGTGGTTGATCCTTCAGACGAAGCTAATTTTTCTTTTAGTGTATTCAATCGTTCATTCTTTGATAAACTTTCATATATAATAAAATCTGTGACTCTTGAGAAATGAGTCAAAAGTAACCTCCGGATCTGATACATTTCGATAAAGTGCTCAACAGTGCCAAAAGAACTAGTAAACCTACTAATTACAGGTCTGATGCCCATTAAATTGTCCCTTTTTAAAGATCTCATTTTTGTTAGCAAGGTTCTTTTGTCAAAGTGTAAAATTAAAATTAGTTTTAAGAAAAAGATTAGCTCCATCGTATTACTTTTATTCATTCTCCATAATTTTCTAACTAATTCATAATTTTTAACCTTAATTTACGTGATAAGAATAGCATCTTTTGATGGAATGAAAATGACAATATCACCAAATTTAAAATTATTCCATGTCTTTAAATTCGCAATTCTGGGTTCTAAACCCCATACTAGAACTTCATTCATTTTAATAATGGAATCAAATTCTTCTTTTTTTTATCAAGATAGCTTGCAACTAATGTTTTAGAAACATTATTAATTAATGTATCATTCATATGTCCCAAAGATTTTTTAGATCCAATAGGCATAAGATATACTTCTGACATAGGTTCACAACTTTGTATACTTCTTATTACCACTTTTAATTAGACATACAATTTCTGATAATATAATGCTACTTCATTCTAGAGTCTTAGCACATTGATAACAAGAGCTTTAGAGCCGCGTCGCGTATTAATACTCTAGGTAAGCATTAAAAAAATGAAGACATTATTTTAAATGCTCTATCTAAAATCATTATTATTCGATCTGCGAGGCTATATAATTACATCTTTTCACAATAGATAACAAGTTCGAATAAAAGTGTAATAGACAAATAGTTGTATCAAATCTCAAAAAATATTGTTGATTCCTAAGAAGATGCAATTATTCAGCTTACCCAAAACAGTTCATCAAGATTGATTTTAATATAATAGACAAGTGCGATTAATAACCAATAAAAAATACCAATGCAGAACTGCTTTATAAGTGAGCACTTCAAATAACAGAAACACATCTTGGATAGGGACCATCAGAATACAAAAATGTGTAGAAATAACCTTATAGTTTGTGATAAAGCTGTAGTATAAATATCCTGCAAAGATTTTATAACAAATCTTGCAGGCACATGCAGATATCAAGATATTTCTGTATAGTTACAGCATATGGAGATATGTAGAAAGTTCCCATGGGTGAACAATTGACTTATATCCGTCCCATTCCATATTTTTCGCACAGAGATAGTGGCTGAAGACGTGATCTCCGAGCACTGCCTCTACGAATGCACTGCCTTGCATCTCATCAATTGCCTCTTTGAGGTCTGCAGGAAGGGAATGGATACTTCTTTCCTCGCGTACTTTTTCAGTAAGGTGAAAAACGTTCACGTTAGTTGGCTCTCCTGGCTCAATCTTGTTTTTAATCCCATCGAGGCCACTTCTGAGCATCAGTGCAAAGGCAAGATACGGGTTGCATGCTGGATCAGGACATCTGAGTTCAATCCTTGTTCCCTCTCCACGAGTTGCAAGTATACGAATCAATGAACTACTGTTCTGTGCAGACCAAGTGATATAGAGAGGAGCGTCGTACCCGGGTACTATTCTCTTATAAGAGTTAACAACAGGGTTTGTAACAGCTGTAAATTCCCTGATGCGTTTCAAAAGGCCACCGATGTAGTACATTGCTTCCTGGGAAAGCTGAGTTGGCGTGCTTGGGTCATAGAATGCATTTTTCCTTCTTTGAAAAGAGACTGGTTACTGTGCATGCCCGAGCCATTTATACCGAAAAGGGGCTTAGGCATGAACGTCGCATAGTAGCCTTTGTGATAGGCAATAGACTTCACAACATATTTAAAAGTTATGACATTGTCTGCCGTGCTAAGTACATCGCTGAATCTAAAGTCAATTTCATGCTGCGAGGGAGCCACTTCGTGATGGGATGCTTCAATCTGGAAGCCCATTTCAAGGGCATAGTCAATCTCCCTGCGTACATCTTGTGCCCGGTCAAGGGGTGCGAAGTCAAAATATCCTCCCTGATCGGTAAGTTCAGTTGTAGGGTTTCCGTTTGCATCAAGCTTGAACAGGAAAAACTCTATCTCAGGCCCTACCTGCATTGAGAAGCCCATATTTTGAGCTTCTTTGATTGCGCTCTTGAGGATATATCTCGGGTCTCCCTGGAAAGGCTTTCCATCAGGAAGATAGACGTCTCCTAAAATCCTGGCTACTGCACCTTTTACAGGCCTCCAGGGAAGTATCCTGAAAGTAGAAGGATCAAGCACAAGCTTCATATCAGACTCTTCAATGCTTGTAAAGCCCTGGATCGAAGATCCGTCAAACATTACCCCGTTTTCAAAGGCTTCTTCAAGCTGCTCTACAGGAATTGCCCAGCTTTTGATAATACCGAGTATATCCGTAAACTGTGTCCGGATAAATTTCACGTCTCGTTCTTTTACGGTATCTAAGACATCTTCTTTGGCAATATTTTTTTTAATTTGCGACATCTACTCACCATTTAGTAATTAGGCAACCTTTAATCTATTTAGTAGATTATATATATTTATGTATATATTTTAATAAACATAATTATATTCATTAATCAATCTTTTGAGCCAGTCTGAAATCATAGTTATAACGATCAGCTGTTTGATAGAGTCAAAGTAGCTTGTAGCTTGGAATTTGATATAATAAAGCTCAGCGAGGGTGTTGAAGTTTTTAAAGTACTTCCTTACCGATCGGTGGTAGAGTATACATTTGAATTGCTGGGTGGGTATCGACGTTTGAGTAAAGACTACGAAGGATTGCCAGAATTAGCAATTCATATTTATGACTTAATGATTATTATAAGCCCAATCGATCAGCCAAAGTCGATTTGTCCTTTGACTAAATAGTCCTGAGCACCTTTCTTACAGCATCAATCCCAATTTTTTCATCATTTTGCACAGTAAAGATTATGATCAGAATTCGTGAATTTCTGGCATGAATATCAAGAAAAGTGTCGATACCATCACTATCAAGCAAACTTAGATCTATCAATATTACATCAAATGGACATTCTTCAAGAAGACTCAAAACCTCATTCAGTGTTTTAACGTTTATGAGCTCATATGGGAAGTCGGCGAATTCTTCCAGCATCTCTTCAATCATACTTGCATCTCCAGGATTATCCTCAAAAAGCAAGATTTCAACCTTTTTACCTATAGTTAAGCCGTATCCTATCGGAGATACATTGATTTAATTTCAATGATAATTTAACAACTTCAAGCCATAAAAATGATGTTCTCATTATGAAACTTCTGTAATAAGTAAATTTCAACAAAAATATGAAAGTGTTTTTCTTATGTGTTAAAAATTAGTTTTTTAAATTCTGCGGGGTTAATTGGTAAAGTGAAATAAAAAGTTGAACCTTTGCCTAATTCAGATTCTACCCATATACGTCCACCATGTAGTTCTATAATTTTTTTACAAATTGCAAGCCCTATTCCTGTTCCAGGATATTCTTTCCTTTTATGCAATCTTTTAAAAATTTCAAAGATTCTTTCCGAATATTTTGGATCGATTCCAATTCCATTATCCTGCACAGAAAAGACCCATTCATTTGCTTTTATTTCTGCAGATATATAATTTTTTGATGCCTCTTCACTGTGAAATTGTATTCCATTGATTATCAGATTCTGAAACACCTGATCCAGCTAGGTAGAATCTGTCATTACATAGGTAAAAAGCCATGAGACACTGTAGCTTTATTGTCTTTTATCATCAATTTTAAATTGGATAATGCCTGATTCAAAATAAATTCACAATTCATAGTTTCAGGTTCTCTACCTCGTCTAGTCACTTGGGAGTATTCTAAAAGATAATTTATCAGATTTTGCATACGTGAAGCCCCGTCAACAGCAAACTGGATGTACTTATCAGCCTATCATCAAGATTACCCTGATATCTCCTTTGTAAAAGCTGCAAATAACTTGTTATCATCCTCAACGGTTCTTGTAAATCGTGCGATAAAACGTAAGCGAGTTGTTCTAATTCTTCATTTGAGTGAGTAAGTTCTTCTAATTTCAACTTTAACATTTATTCTGCTTTTTTACGCTCAGTAATATCACGTGCTGAGCAAAAACACCAATAACACCACCATATTCATGCATATAAATTGAAGCATTGGACAAAACATGTGTTATTTTTCCATTTATATGCTGAATTTCAAGCGCATAGTCCGATACAAATACTTCCTTGAACACTTCTTGATACCCTTTCTTGGCTTTCTCAGGCTCGGTGAAATAGTTCGCAAAGTCGGTACCAATGAGCTCGTCTCGTGAATAACCAGTAACAAACTCTGTAGAAGTATTTATATCAGTAATGAAATGAAAAAAGAAAGAGAATTATTATCTAAGGAATGTTTCAGAGTTGGATATTTACTGATTAGATTGGTTTGACGACTCAGTTCCGAAATGAGATTTCTTCTACTTTATTTTATTAGCTTAGGTGATCCGGCTGATCTTAATTGCCAAAAAAGTTGATTTTGTTTACTGCAGGTGATCAGATGCCGTGAGCCCTCAGGGGAATCAACTGCAATGTATGTGAATATCTATAAATTATAACTAGATTTTATTTGTTATATACTTTTTGTATGTATTCTAAATAGACTAGCTTAAACTAGTTAGTATCAAAATTATGTGGTCCTGCTCTCAGGAATTATACAGAATGGCGCCTTTTCTTACTTTTGCGAAAACGTAGAGGGAGTTTTATGGTTATGATTTTCAATAGATCATTGACCTAACCAAAAATTCAATTTAGAAACAATAAATGGTTCCAAAGAACTCAAGAACGGTTGATAGAATAACGAATTCCCATGATATTTAAAAGATTTTTTGACTTTCCGAGTTCCTTTCCAACAATTTTGTGCACTACCAAAAAAACGAGATCCTAAATACTTAATTGTTTACAGTTGAATTGTCAGTATCGAACCTGACTCAAAGAGTAGACAATTAACGATTAAACAGATATTAAAATTATGAGCAGAAACCAGATTAATCTGATTTCAGTTTCTTGTTATCTTATTTCACTTACCTTTAAGAAATTCGCCAATCGCCTTTGCAGCTTTTTTACCTGCACCCATTGCACTGATTACGGTTGCTGCACCTGTGACCACATCTCCCCCTGCAAAGACTCCACATTTAGAGGTTGCTCCGGTTTCCTCATCTGCAACTACAGTACCCTTTTGGTTTTGCTCAAGACCTTCTGAGCCTTTAAAGATAATAGGGTTCGGAGATGTGCCTATGGCAATGACTACAACGTCGGCAGGGATTGTGAATTCCGTGCCTCCCACAGGTACAGAGCTTCTTCTACCTGATTTATCAGGTTCTCTAAGATCCATTTTGATGCATTCGATGGCTTTGACATTAAACTTCTCATCGCCAAGGATACGGACAGGGGTTGTAAGAAGCCTGAATATAATGCCTTCTTCTTTAGCGTGCGCGATTTCTTCCCTACGCGCTGGCATCTCGTCTTCTCCGCGGCGATAGACTATGCTTACCTCGTCGGCACCCAGTCGGAGAGCAGAGCGAGCAGCATCCATTGCTACATTTCCACCTCCAACAACTACCACATGCTTTCCGTGCCGTACCATTGTATCATATGCAGGATTATAGGCTTTCATGAGGTTTACACGGGTCAGAAATTCATTTGCTGAATAGACTCCGCTAAAGTTTTCGCCCGGAATCCCCATAAAGTTAGGGAGACCTGCACCAGTGCCTAAGAATACAACATCAAATTCATCACATAGTTCATCTAAGGTCTTGATCCGGCCTATTATATAATTTGGCTTGAATTCGACCCCTAGCTGCTTTATATACTCGATTTCCTGCTGCACTATTTTTTTTGGCAGCCTGAATTCCGGTATGCCGTAACTCAGGACTCCACCGGCTTTATGAAGGGACTCAAAAATTGTAACCTTGTGCCCCATTTTTGCAAGATCTGCTGCGGTAGTAAGGCCTGCAGGCCCTGATCCGATAACCGCTACTTTTTTTCCTGTGGATTTCGTGACCTTCGGAACCTTCCCCCCTTTCTTGTTATCAGAATCGGCGCAGAAGCGTTCGAGCCTTCCGATTGCCACAGGCTGTCCTTTCTTTCCGAGCACGCAGAATGCTTCGCACTGGGTTTCCTGGGGGCAGACGCGGCCGCAGATCGCAGGAAGGGCGTTTGTATCTTTTATTTTTTCAATTGCCCCTTCAAAATCTTCCTTGCAGATCAGCTTGATAAATCCTGAGATATCTATATTTACTGGGCAGCCTTCGACACACTTAGGCTCTTTGCAGGCTAGGCATCGTGAAGCTTCGACAAGGGCATCTTCTTTTGTATATCCGAGAGTTACTTCATTGAAGTTCTTTCTACGCTCGTCGGCAGGCTGTTCGTGCATAGGAGTTCTTTCTTTTTTTGCATTTTCTGTTTTTTCTTCATTTATTTCTTGCATTTTTTATCTCCTTCTTTCAGTGCAATCCACACCTACACTCCTCTTCATACTTTTCTGCAGCTTTTGTCTCTTCACTGCGATACGTTGCAAGCCTGTTGATGAGCTCTACAAAGTTAACTTTCCGAGCGTTGAATTCAGGTCCGTCAACGCAGGTAAATTTCGTTTTACCGTCGACTGTGACCCTACAGCCCCCGCACATTCCTGTCCCGTCCACCATAATTGAGTTAAGGCTAACCAGGATTTCAACGTCGTATGGAGAAGCTACCTCAGTTCCTACTTTCATCATGATTGGCGGGCCGATGATTACAACCCTTGCTACCTTTTCGTCACTGTCAAGGATTTTTTTCATAATGTCAGTTACAAATCCGTGATGCCCTTTTGATCCATCATCAGTTGCAATAAATAGTTTGGAGCTTACTTTCCTCATTTGATCTTCAAGGATGAGAAGATCCTTGTTCCGAGCACCTATAATTGAAATCACTTGGTTACCTGCCTTTGTATAAGCTTTTGCCAGGGGGTAAATCGGGGCAACGCCAACTCCTCCCCCTACAAGAATAACATTACCGAGATTCCTTATATCAGCAGGAGTCCCTAGGGGTCCAACAAAATCTTCCAGTGACTCGCCTGCTGAAAGCTTCGCAAGCTGCTTTGTAGTCTTGCCCATCTCCTGGAAAATTACGGATACTGTTCCTTTTTCTTTCTCAAAATCGAAAATAGTGAGCGGAATCCTTTCCCCGAATTCATTAAGTCTGAGAATTATAAATTGTCCGGCTTTTGCAGCCTTTGCCACGTCAGGTGCTTCTATAACCATTCTGTGTATCGACGGGGCGAGTTCTTCCTTTTTTAGTATATTATATGCCATGATATCACATTTTCCTAACTAAATATCTATATTTGAATAATTAATATGTAAACTTAATTGTGCAGAGATGCGATAGGTTTATTCTTCCCACACTTTCTTCTTGGACGTGCTCCTTATATTGGTTATTGGATATATATTCTTCCAAATAATTTTAATCATTTAGTCTGTTTTGTACTGTCAAACTATGGTTAATATTGCCAAACGAGGACCGAATGGCTTAAATGAGGAAAATTCCAGGTTTGATATGTTTGTATTTTTCATTGAGGAAGGCTGAAGACGAAAATTAGGGGTTTAGTGTAATAGATGAGTTTCTGAGGTCCTAGCAGAGAAGATATTTCAGAGAATTACTAAGAGTGTTAAAACTATAGCTGGAAAATATTCTGAAGATGTACTTATGTACGCACTTTGTGAAAGTTACCTTTTTTGCAATGATTCTCTATAAGATACCAATAACACAAGCTATTTTAATATTTAGAATATTCAGACAGGAGAATCGATGGAAATTTGATATTTCTGCTGAGACTATAAAAATATTCTTAATAGTCCTGACTAAATACTGAATTCAAACTACTATTAATATCTATTCATAAAGTGTTAGCTAAGCTAAAATAAGGGTTTTGATATAAAAGTGATTTAATTTAATACAAATTATGCTCTAAGCTAATCGTTAAAACTTTTGATAGTTACGTTGTGGTGCAAATACGTTAGAGGACACAAAAGTCTAGCTTCAAAATATATGCACTATCAAACGCAACCGTAATTTCATGGCCTATTAAATGCAAAAAAGTATTAAAAAGTATGGTAAAATCAAATAAAGTCCTTTGATATCTATTTTAATTAAATTAATTCGTGAAAATTACTTTATCAAAATTAAATTTTAAAGATTAAAAAAGAGAATCTCATATCCGAAAAACCTAATTAGTTTCCATAAGAAAAATGCGACATCCAATTTGCAGCAAATTTTCAACACCATCAAAGTTAGCAGTGTACTGAAAGTTCTGTAAAAATGATTGTTCGCCATACTTTCCTTTAATTACGAAATAGGATCTCTCGGTTTCACTGGTGCATAGGTTTTATAGCAACACTCCAGCATCCGTGAAAACAGTTCATTTCTCAGCTGGATAGTATATAGCCAATGAAATATAATAAAGCAAGATCACACACATGAATAGATCCAACTTAAAAACCGGAATCGAAAGTCGTGTATGAAATCAGAGCTTTATAGAAAACCTACCTAAATCAACTTCAAGAGGTTAAAAACAAATAAGTAAAAAGATATCAGGATGATCAGCTAAACTTAATCGTGACTCCTTATTTAGAGGATTTCTACAGAGCCAATAAAGCTACTTTAAAAGCTTGTCTAACATTGAGTAATAAGTTAAAAATAAAAAAGAATATAAAACTCAAACCGAAGTTAACATAAATGAAAATTCAAAGTGGGTAGATTAACTATGGGTAACATGACACTTAAGGAAAGACTTTTAAACGCACTGGAAGGAAAGGAAGTTGACAAAATACCTGTTTGTTCAGTCACTCAGACCTGAATTGTCGAACTTATGGATAAAGTAAGAGCCCCCTGGCCCGAAGCCCATTCTGACCCTGAGTTAATGGCAAAGCTGGCAATAGCAAACTATGAGCTCTGTGGACTCGAAGCTGTAAGAATTCCTTACTGCCTTACTGTTCTGGGTGAGGCAATGGGCTGTGAAATCAAAATGGGTACCAAGAACAGGCAGCCCTCAGTTACTGATCACCCTTATCCCATAGACCTTGAAAGCGCATCCATTCCCACGGATCTCCTGCAAAAAAGTAGAATTCCAGTAGTATTCGAAGCAATTAAGATCATCAGAGAAAAAGTAGGTCCAGATGTGCCAATCATTGGCGGTATGGAAGGACCAGTCACATTAGCTTCAGACCTGGTAAGTGTAAAGTCTTTCATGAAATGGTCCCTTAAAAAAACTGACCTCTTTGAACAGGCTCTTGACCTGGCTACAGACGCTGCAATCATATATGCCAATGCAATGGTAGAAGCGGGTGCAGATATTATTTCTGTTGCAGACCCTGTTGCCTCCCCTGACCTTATGGGTCCCGACTTCTTCAAGAATTTCTTTTAGGCAAGATTGCAACAGTTTCCCTCCAGCGTTGACTCAGTGACAGTTCTCCATATATGCGGAAACGTGAACCCGATTCTCAGCTATATGGCAGACTGCGGTTTTGAAGGGCTCAGTGTCGAAGAAAAGATAGGCAGCCCGAAGAAGGCAAAGGAAGTCATCGGAAACAGAGCAAGGTTGGTAGGAAATATTTCCAGTCCTTTCACTCTTCTGCCTGGTCCTGTTGAGAAGATAAAAGCCGAAGCAAAACAGGCTCTTTCAGAAGGGGTAGATGTGCTTGCACCTGGTTGTGGAATTGCACCGATGACTCCTCTCGAAAACATCAAAGCAATGGTCGCAGCAAGAGACGAGTTCTACGCTTAAAAAAATTATTTTTTTCACGGGCACATTCTGAAATTTAAATTTTGGAATACTCGTCCCATTTAATTTTTTTTATTTTGCCAAGAATAAATCTCAGAGACAAGAACTCCAGAAAAAGCACCTATAGGCTCTAAAACAAGGAACGCAATTAAGGGAAATGATTAACACAATTCCCTAATATAATTTACCTGGTATAAGACTTATTGAGATTTATTAAATTTCAAAATTATCATAGAAGCTTTTTTCAAGCGAGTCTTAAACTTTTTTGGAGGAGATTAGAATATGAAAATAGGAGTCGCAATTGACCTGGGAACCAGCGGTTTTATAGCCCATAAAATTGACCTAGAAAACGGCAAGATTAAGAAAACCGTAATAACCCTGAGGAACCCTTTGCCTGGAGCAAACGTAATGGATCACCTTGACTTTGCAATTCGTTACGGACTTGATAAAGCTCACGAACTATCGGTTACAGCTGTAAAAAATATCTTGGCTGAATTAGGGGTAAACCTTACAGAGATGGAAAAATTTTCAATATGCGACAACCACATCCAGCTTTCTATTTTTCAGGGAATTCCAATAGACGACTTGGCATATGCTGGAGAGCGGAAAAAGCAAAAATACCATATTGAAGAGCAAAATAGGGATGCTCCAATAATATCTATGTCCGAGATAGAGGGATTCGAGAAAGTCAAAAACTGCAGACTACTTGTGCAGCCTGCGATTGCAGCCTGCGATTAAACATGAGGTTGGAGCTGATGCACTTGCCCTAATTGTAAAGGCAGGGATGATTGAAAGCAATGAGACTGCTATTGCAACGGATTATGGAACAAATGCAGAAATGGCTCTGAAAGCAAATGGGATTATTTATACCGGATCGGCAGCCGCAGGTCCTGCTCTCGAAGGGCAGGAAATTGAATACGGATCTATTGCTTCTCCTCACACTATCTGTGACGTCGAGTTTGAAGGGGAAAACCTTCGCTGCTACGTTCTCAATAAAGATATGAAAATTGCTATGGGAGATCTTGTAAATCCAAAAACCGGAGAAACTGTGCAGAAAGGAGAAGTTACTGCAAAAGGCATTACAGGTACAGGAATTATTGCTCTTATAGAAGTATATATAAAAAATAAGCTAATAGTATTACCAAATATTCAGACTCCTGACGGCATAATTCATCTCCAAAATGGGATTAAGTTTACACATAAAGATCTTATCGTGGCAGGAAGAGCCATAGGAGCTATCAGGGCAGGGCATATCACGCTCTGCGCGACAGCTGGCGTAAATATGGAGGATCTTAAGATTGCCCATATGGCAGGAGCTGCAGGCACTTATATGGATGCTGTAAAAGCTCGCCAGGTAGGAATGATTCCTTATAATGTAAATTATGTTTCTCAGATAGGGAACACCTCTTTAACAGTTGCTAGAGAAATTCTGCTTTCTGAAGAAAGACTATGGAAATTGCAGGCAATTGCAAAGCAAATACTGGATACCCATGTTATGTTTGCAACTTCGGAAACCTTTAAAGATGTCTATGTCCTAGAACTTGCGTACTGGAACGAAGGCATGGGTTTCAAGATGTTCCAAAAGTTCTTAAAAAAGAAAAATCTCCCAATTATCTCTGAGCCTTCCTCTGACCTGAAAATTGACCGCCAGGTTGAGGGTGATATTCTTGAACTTGGAGATGAAGGACTTGAAGTGCTTGAAAAAGTCAGAACGTATCTTACAACAACGGTTGATAATTGTACAGACTGCAGGGAATGTGCGAAGGCATGTCCCAGTGGAACTTTCAGAATACAAGAAGGCGGCGTTATAAAGATTAGAACAGATCTCTGCGAAGGGGCAAACTGTAGGCGCTGTATACAAGCTTGCCCTGAGAGTGGGTTTAAATGGGAAAACCTGGTTGTTGCAGAAGCAGAAAAATAAGAAAACTTATGAATACTGAGGAAAAAAGGCAACAATCTAAGGAGCACTGGTAGGGGGGAGATCTTGCAGGTTCTTGTGGTGGGTGGTTTCCTAGGAAGTGGGAAAACCACAACTATAATCAATATGGGAAAATACCTGGCAGAAAAGGGAAAAAAAGTTGCCATTATTGTAAATGAGATAGGTGAAGTCGGAATCGATGGAGATGTGATCAAAAGATTCGGGTTCGATACAAAAAAGATTACAAGCGGTTGCATTTGTTGCTCCCTTAAAGTAGGGTTGCAGATAACAGTTACTCTGCTCGCAAAAGAGTACAAGCATGATATCCTCATGATCGAACCCACAGGCATGGCTTTTCCTCATGTGATAAGGGATGAAATAAAGCTTATGAATCTTGGCGAACAGATAACAATCGCTCCTCTGATTACCTTAATTGACGGTAGTAAATTCAAAAATCTTATGAAAGAGGTAAAAGGATTTGCCATGAGGCAGATTATAGATGCTGAAATATTGGTAATAAATAAAGTTGATCTGATAGAACCTATCAGGATTCCCATTCTTGAAGCATCAGTACAGCAGATAAATCCAAAAGCTAGAGTAGTTCTGCTTTCAGGAAAGGATATGGGGAAAAGGTTCGAAGATTTCATGAGAATAGCGCTTCCAGATATAGAAGAAAAGTCAGCAAAAACTCCAGAACCCATAGCAGTAAAAAAACCTGAACTTCCTTCATCTCATGAAACTGAAAATTCAATCGAATCCTCAGGAGTAGGAAGTTATTCTGTAGAATTTGCAGTTGAAAATGAAAATCTAAGCAATGAAGCTGCAAGAGAATTAATAACCGAACTGATGACCACCTTAAAAACAAAGGTATTAAAACTAAATCCCGAATTTGGAGGGCATATTAAACTTTTCCTGGATACAGGATCAGAAACCGTAAAACAAAGCGTTACAATATATTGCGAAGAGCCCCAGGAAAATATAATTAAATCAAAGGAAGGATCTGTTCCTGCATTAAAGATCCTCTCAGCAGTTTCAAATGTTAAGAAAGAAGCCCTTAAAGAAGCAGTAAATAGCTCGGTACAGGAAGTTTTTGAGAAGAGGGGAATTGAGGTACCTAAACCTGAAAATGGTCACGAGCACGAAAATAAAGAGCACAAATATTGCAAAAAATAGTGAATCTTTCAAGCAGGAAGAAAATGACTGAAAAGAATATTCAGTCGCATCTGTGAGTTATTTGATAATTCTGAAAAACGAGCATGCCCCATTTTTTCTAACTATTCTTGAGCCTGATTTATACTTATCTGTCAATTCTAATTTCTGATTTGATTTTGTGCTGTATTTACTTGACTACCGTACTTTTTTAATCATTTCTGCTTTGAATATACGTAATAAAGCCTGGAAGTAATGAATCAAAAATTATTCCAAGTATCACAAAGCTGAAGTTATCCCTTACATTCGGCAGGTTTCCGAAAAAGTATCCTTCTAAAAGGAATGCACATACCCATGCGATTCCACCAATGATATTATAGCTAATAAATTTTGAATAGGGCATTATTCCAACACCTGCAACAAAAGACGCAAAGCTGCGGATAATAGGGACAAAGAGGTATATTACTATTGTTTTCGCTCCATGTTTTTCAAAGAATATTTGTGAGCGATCAAGATGCTCCCTTTTAATAAACCGGATATTATCATGGCTTGCTAGATTATTTCTTAATAACTGACAGACCTGATAATTGACAGTATCTCCTGCAATAGCTGCAAAAAACAGAATAAACAGTAGGGTAAATAAATTGAGCGATCCGGTAGCAGTCAAAGCCCCAGTTGCGAAGACGAGAGAATCGCCCGGTAAGAAAAGAGTGACTACCACGCCTGTTTTTACTTTTTTCTCTGAAATGTCTTTACTTTTTCAGTTCAATGAAAAAGTACTGATATAGGTTTTGTAAAAAGGGCTTTAACCAAGACTATTTAAAAAAGATAATAGAAGAACCAGCCCCGATTAGAGACCGTAGTTCTCCGGCAGGAAAACCGCAACTTCACTCTTATATTTTATGAGGCAGTCGCTCACGAACTGATCTTTATCGTCTGTAAGGGCTTCGAAAGCTGCTTTTGCATCTTTAAGAGCATTTGCTTCGAACCTGGAGAGCTCAAGTTTGCCTTTTGCTCCTTCTTCGACTATTTTGATGCTTTCCAGAGACGCATTCTTGGCACGGAGATAAATATCGTCTCCATCCTTTGCGATTGCCTGTCCCACTCTGTATGCATTAGGATATGCGAGCACATAACCCTGCGCATCTCTATACATATCCGAAGCTGCAAACATGTCTCTCAGGATTTTTGCATTACCTGAGTCAGGAGCAACGTTCAGGAGGGTGCAGTCGTATGCCAGGGTTTCAGACCAGCACTGAACAGTTGTACCACCGAATTCACCGTGGTATTCTACTGATTCATTGGACCAGAGGCCACAGCACTGCATTGTGAGGTTGCCCATAAGGTCGGAGTGGGCGCAGGTTGAGGTCTTACCTTCCTGAGCAATCGGAACATCTGCGACTGCTTTGACAATAGTGCTTTCATACCCACAGTCCTTCCCAGGACCGACTGCACCAGCTTCATACGCAACAAGAGATCTTGCTGCAGAGATCGATCTTGCAATTATTGCAATAGTATGGGCAAGATTCTTATCCAGTAGACCGCCAGCAATGAACATTGCAGTGTTTGCCTGGGCACAATCTGTGTCACCGGATGATACAGTGCCTGTCTTCTTTGCAATCGCTGTAATATCTTGCCAGATCATCTCCATGTCCATGCTGCCGAGTGCACACCAATCCCAAAGAGAATACCTGCCATGTCGTTCCTGAGAATCGTATAGTCAAAGACTTCTTTCCCACCCATTGACTCAATGGCAAGAATATCAGCGCCGGCTTTGGTGCATTCTTCGAAAGCTTCCATCAAGACACTGTACTTATCTCCTCTAAGCTTCAGGTAGTTTCGGTCTTCACGAATGTCACCGATTGTGTGGCGTAGTGCGCGCTTTATGCCATATTCATCATGGTAATTTTCCATAATAGTCTTCTGTGCGTGCGCAACTGCTGCTCCCCAATCCGGATGGTTGGACATCTGTTCAACGTGTTCTGTTTCAAGCACGACAGCGGGAGCTCCGATTTGAATCATCCTTTCCATAATGTCGGCGGTGATCCTTTCATACTCTTTTATGAGCTTTTCTTTGGAAGCTCCAGCTTCAGGCCTTGGGGCATAGTTTACTTTGGGAGTTATGTACCCGGCACCGATTTCAAGTCCCAGTCCGGTTTTAACTGGCGTGACAGATCTTCCAAAAACCATATCATCTGCTTTTGCATAAGCCATTTTAGTACATCTTGTTACTGCCATTACTCCACCTCCTCAGTGTTTATGGAATATTTCCCTCAATTTCGCAATGTCATTTCCATTTTCCTTGATGAAATCGGCTATCTTTACAGCGTCTGAAGCTTCTTCACCGTATACCCCAAGCTCGTACTGGGATACGAAGTCCTGGTTCACAGCACCGCCACCACATGCAAATGGAATCTTTATTCCCTTTTTGAGATGGTTGTCATTGATCTCCTTGAAGGCATACATGGTTGTTGTCATGAGCGCTGTACCTGTGAGCATAAGTGGCCTCTCTTTTTCCACGGCAGCTATGACTTCATCTACAGGCACATCTCTTCCCAGATCCACTACATCAGATCCATTGGCTCTGAGTAATGCGGCTACGATGTTCTTCCCGATGTCATGAACATCGCCTTCTGCAACATGGCAGCCAACCTTGCCCTTTGACTCAGGAACTTTGGTGGTCTTGGTCTTGCAAAATATCAAATGAATCGGATAAATACTATTGGATAATTATAACAATTTTAACGGCTTACGTAAGAACAAAATCGCGAGCTGAAAGGGTAAGCAATCTAAAAAATACTCATATAGCTATGGATATTCAAGCTAATGAGATCATGAAAAAAGAAGTTATAGCAGCAAAAAATTTAACTTTAGACATTCAAGCAATTCTCGCTGTCATTGGAAGACGTAAATACTCCTTTGAGTATGGAGAGACCAACTGTTTAGATCTTTCTATAACTGATCTCCATGACACTAACCTTCTAAGGCTAACCTTTCCGGGGCTAACCTTGCTCATGCCAACTTTTTTGGGGCTAACCTTGTTCAAGCTAACCTTTCCTTAGCTAATATTTTGGATGCTGACTTTTCTGGTGCTGATCTTTCCGGAGCTAACCTTTCTCGAGCTAACCTTTCCGGAACTAACCTTTCCGAGGTTAATTTTTCAGAAGCTAATCTTTCTATGGCTAACCTTTCGGGGGCTAAACTTTCTGAGGCTAACCTTTTTGGGGTTATTTTTACTATGGATAACCTTTCTGGGTACAACCTTTCTGGAGCTAGTCTTACTAAGGCTGACCTTACTGGTACTAACCTTTCTGATGCTAACCTTTCTGTGGCTAACCTTTCCAAAGCTAACCTTTCTGAGACTGATCTTTCTGGAGCTAGTCTTACTAAGGCTGACCTTATTGGTACTAACCTTTCTGATGCTAATTTTTCTAGGGCCAACCTTTCCGAGGCTAACCTTTCTGAAACAAATATTTATTGGGCTAATCTTTCCGGGGCTAATCTTTCTAGAGCTAACCTTTCGGGGGCTAAACTTTTCGAGGCAAATCTTTCCTTCGCTGACCTTTCTGAGGTTATTCTTACAAAAGCTAGCCTTGTTGGTGCTAACCTTTATGAAGCTAACCTTTACATAGCTAATCTTTCCGGTGCTATAATTTATAGGGCTAACTTTTCAAGGGCTAATTTTTCTGAGGCTGATCTTTCTGGAGTTTATCTCTCTGGGGTTCATCTTGAAGAAGCTTTACCTTTGAGTTCTCGTCTTGATGGAACTAATCACTTAATAGTTGATCAGTTTTCTAAAGTGAAAACACTTCATAATACAAAATTAGATGAAGAGCTTCTCATGCCATTAAAAGAAGAATATCCTGCTCTTTTTGAAGAACTGGAATGATTCTTTTTATAACGATACATTATAATAGGTCCATCTCTCATAACTACAGAGATTTTATAGCAAATTATATTCATTTTTCAGTTTTTGCTTCATTTGGGTAAATATGGGCTCAAAACTCTTAAATTACAGGTGTTTTGTTTTCAAACTTTGCATATATAATGAGTATTACTGACATCATCGTAGGACTCGATCCTAGCACTCAGTGCTCGTTTTTAGTATAAATAAAGCGAGGGTTATATAGCGCCCATGAAAAATGTATTTCAAAGCATGATAATCATGCATATCGGTGTCATGTAACTCAGTCCACTATCCCTCCTGTATTTGCAGAATGGACAGAACGCTGATATTTGGCAAGGTACCCTGTGACGTCCTTTTTTGGTGGCACAAGAACAGCTTTCCGGTTCTTAAGTTCTTCTTTGGGAACCTTCAAGTTCAGGACCCTTTCAGGAATATTGATCTCTATCATATCTCCATTTTTTACCAGGGCAATTGGCCCTTCTTCGCTAGCTTCTGGGGAAACATGTCCGATACAGGGACCACGGGTTCCTCCAGAGAAGCGTCCATCAGTTATAAGAGCCACAGACCCCAGCAGATCCATACCTACAATTGCAGATGTGGCTGCAAGCATTTCCCGCATTCCAGGACCACCTTTCGGGCCTTCGTAACGGATGACTAAAATATCTCCGGGCTTCACATCGCCCGCAAGAATACTTTTCATAGCTTCTTCCTCACAGTCATAAACTCTGGCAGGTCCTGTGTGAATATGCATTCTTGGGTCAACTGCTGTCTGCTTAACAACCGAACCATCAGGAGCAAGACTGCCTTTAAGGATTGCAATTCCTCCCTGAGGATGAATCGGTTTATCTAGAGTTGCAATTATTTCTTCATTAAGCATTGGATTAACAATCTCTAGTTCATTCAGATTTTCCCCTATGGTTTTGCCATTAACCGTAAGTTGGTCTATATGAAGTTTAGAGAAAAATCTCTGCATCACTGCCTGAACCCCGCCTGCTCTATCAAAATGTAACATGAAATTAGAGCCTCCGGGACGAAGCGAGATCAGATTGGGGATTGTTTGACTCAGTTCGTCAAATTTCTCTAGAGGGAGCTTTAGCCCAAATTCATGGGCAATAGCAGGAAGGTGCAGAGTAGTATTCGTGCTCCCTCCGATTGCCATATCCACCATTATGGCATTTTCGAATGATTTAAAATTAACAATTTTTCTGGGAGTCAGGTTCTCTATAACCATTTCCACAATACGTTCCCCAGATTCCTTTGCAATTCTTGCCTTTTTTGCGTCCACGGCATGAGCAGTTGCACAGCCTGGAAGGCTCATACCGAGAGCTTCAGTCATGCAAGCCATGGTATTTGCGGTAAACATCCCGGCACAAGATCCTGCCCCTGTGCAGGAAAGATTTTCGAGCCACTTAAAATCTGTATCGGATAGTTTTCCTACTCTGTGAGCCCCAACTCCTTCGTAGACTGAGATCAGATCCGTGTGTTTGTCATTTACATAACCTGGAAGCATCGGTCCTCCGGTTACAACAATTGAAGGGATATCAAGTCTACCTGCTGCCATAAGGTGCCCTGGCACAATCTTATCGCAGGTAGGGATAAGGACCATACCGTCAAATTGGTGGGCTTTAACCATCAGTTCGATTGTGTATTCAATAACTTCTCTGCTAGGGAGGGAATATTTCATACCCTCGTGCCCCATCGCGATTCCGTCACAAATACCTATAGTATGGAATTCAAAAGGAACTCCCCCAGAGTTCCTGACCCCAGCTTTCACAGCTTCAGCAAGTCTATTCAGGTGAATATGGCCAGGGATTATCTCATTCCATGAATTGACAACTGCGATGAACGGCTTCTTCATCTCGGCATCTGTGACACCAGTCGCTTTCAGAAGTGAGCGGTGGGGAGCGCGTTCCGCCCCCTCTTTGATGATGGAACTTTTCATTGTAAATCTCCTTAGAATTTCATAGTTAGAATTCCAAGTTATAATAGATGTGAGAAGACTTAATAGTATAAACAGGTTGGGGCAGAAAAGATCGTGAAGATAGTAGGAAAATATACTAAAAATTCTATCGAAGGATGAAAATTGGACAAAGAATCCTTGATAAACAAAGAATTTTTCCTATTTTTATTCCTTATTCAGCTTTGAAAAAAATGAAGGGATTTCATCCCAATTTATTGAACTATACATATTATTTAAATAAGTTTACATGCTCACATCTAACCCACTTTCTGCAGTTGTACAAAAGAATGCCATCCATTAAACGGTGACAAAAATTAATTAAATACCATCAATTTTGAATGATCTTGATTAGTCTACACCATTTAACATCAAAGAAAAGATATAATCTATTGTATTATTCATCTCAGGTGTAAAACCTTTTTTCAAGAAGTTTGCACAAATTTGTGGCGAGGTCAATGTCTGAACGAAGTTTCCTAATTCTTATTCGAAAAACTCTTGATTGTTGAATCATTTGATTGTTGAATCATTTTATTCAGTGCAATTTGTGCGATGACTTTTGAATTAATCTTATCTGTTTTGTTATGCTTCAATGCCTTCAGATCTAGTGCATTTCCAACTATAACGTATACCTGCTTTATCACTGAACCATAAATAAAAACCCAGAAGTCACTTTTTGTAGGTTATAATAGGCTGATTTATTCAATTCAAGTATTTAAAAATGTACTTAAACTTTCATGCATCTAATCTACTGTTTCCAATCTCCTTTATTTGTTAAGTATGAATTTAAAAGAACTTCCTTAAATCTAGGACAAAGAAATAAAAAAAATGGCTGCAGTTAAATATATGTTCTATCAAAAATAAAATGTAGTCGTTCATGCAAAAACAGACAATCTATGGAATCGATATCTCCAAAGGATCTCCTCGGGGTAGGGAGCTTCCCAGATACGCACTTGCTATTCTCAAAGACGGAAAGGTTTCTCATCAAATAATGCTCCGCCGCCCGAAAATATTTAACATGATCCAGAGAGATCGGCCAGAGATAATAGCTGTTGACAACATTTTCGAGCTTGCTGCAGACAGAAGTGAGCTTATTTCTCTCATGGAACGCCTGCCTGAAAACATTAAACTTGTTCAGGTAACAGGTGGGCTACACCCAGAATCGCTTGTTAGGATTGCGCGGAAACACGGGCTTTCATTTGATCCTAAAAATCCTAATGATGAGGCTGAAGCATGTGCTCGCCTTGCAGATCTTGGAGTTGGATATGAGTTATCTCTCTTTGAAGATATCACAAAAATCAAGGTGAGCAGAGCACGCTCACTTGGTAGAGGGGGCTGGAGTCAAAATCGGTATTGTAGGAAAGTACATGGAGCTGTACTGCAACTGAGTAGAGAGATTGAAAATGTTCTGCGAGCTCTCTCGCTGGAAAAAGGTATAATATTCGAAGCTGTAAATGTAAAAGGGTTTGGAGGTTATGTCAGGTCTGAGTTTATCGTGTATGCAAGACGCGGAGAGATACCAATACATTCTATGGCAAGTAATGATGCGCAAGTAATCGTAAAAAACGTAGCGCGAGATCAAATTCGCTATGTGCCCCTCAAACAGAAGAAACTAAGGCGTAGATTCACAATCGTGGGAATCGATCCAGGAACAACTGTGGGCATAGCCATTCTGTCTCTTGATGGAGACCTTCTCTATTTAAAAAGTTTCAGGGGAATAGCTCCTGATAAAGTTGTCAAACTCATTGCCGAATACGGAAAACCTGCTTTGATTGCAAGCGATGTTACTCCAATGCCAATTTCGGTTGAAAAAATTAGACGGAGCTTCAATGCAGTTCCTGCGAGCCCAGGAATTGAGGTTTCTGCTGAGGAAAAAATTGCGCTTGGAAAGACTTTCGGTTACTCAAATGATCATGAAAGGGATGCATTGACTGCGGCTCTTCTCACCTACAGAAGTTACAAGAATATTTTTACTCGGATTGAAAAAAAAGCCCCCGAAGATGCAGATCTTGAGCTTCTAAAGCTCTACGTAATTCGAGGAGATTCAATAGAAGATGCAATTGAAAAAATCAGAGCACCAAGAGCTCTTGTAAATACAAGGGTTCAGGAGATTCCGGAAAATCCAGGGGAAGGAGAAGTTGATGAATCCATTCTAAAAATGAGGGAGATCATCCAGAGGCAGAGGGAGCAGATTCAAAACTTGCAAAAATATCTTGAGGAATTAAAGAGAGAACTGATTATAAAAGACAAGAAAATTTCAAAGCTTGAGTCCAAGTTGAACGGCTTTAAAAAAGAGGCTTACAGCGAAGTTCGTAAAGCAAAAGAGATCAAGACAAGGGATGAAATTATAGAAAGCCTGAAAAAAGAACTCAGTACTAAAAATAAAACTGTAAGGGAACTCCGACGACGAAGTAACAAGCTTCGCAAAATCCAGAAAATGGAAATCTGCGGCGTAGGTACCCCTGTAAAGGTGATTACCGCTTTTACAAAGGAATCGATTGCTGAAACAAAAGAAAAATATGGGCTCAAAGAAGGGGATGTAGTTTTCCTGGAAAATCCAAGTGGAGGCGGAGCTTCAACAGCCCAGATCCTTGTAGAATCTAAAGTTAAGGCAGTACTCATCCAGGAAGATATTTCGCATGCAGCAGAGGAAACCTTTTTTAAAGGAGGTGTACCTGTCTTAATGGGCATCCCACTTGAAAGGGCTGAAGATTTTGCAATGACAGAGCCTGAAGTCCTTAAAGCTGCAATTTCTGCCTGGGAAAAAGAAGCTGAGATAAAAAACCGCAGAGCTAAAGAAGATCAACTAAAGATCCTCTTTGAAGAGTACAGGAGTGAACGGCGCAGGGGCCTGATTTAAGTTTTCCCTTTAATTTCTCTTAAATATAAAAGTGTTTTAGTTCCTTAAAAAGCCTTTATTTCCTATCTGGAAAAATATTTTACTCTGTTACACTCCGAGGAATTAAACTGATAACTTCCGCATCCTGCGAACCCAAAAACCTTGTAGCTTTGCCATCAATATGATAAAGCTCCCAGCTTTTTGCATCAAGCTCAATCAATGTATCTGCTGAAATCAGTCCTCCAAAGGGTTTTCCTGCTTCCGTGAACGAAAGACCAGAACATGGAGATCATAGCACACCAGCCGTCATGATCCAGTCAGCGAGGCTTCATCATCTCGAAGTAATGGGTATGTTGCTTGGTTGATGCATTGGAATCATCGAATTTCTGTGCAAACTTGTGCTTTAGATTTGTGATTTGCTTATACCTTTGATGTCTTCGGTGCCTCAATTACTAAGAACTCCAGAACTGTATGTACTATATCAATAGCTGAATATACTGAATGCGAATCTCGTCTTTGGTTTTAATTCCTCTGGGCCAGTGGACTATAAAGGGGTCACTGATACCACCGTATTATGTCTCTCGTTTCCAACGGCGGAGTGGGTGTTTCCAGTTAAGGTCCCACCTCATGCATAAAGGTTGGAAGTCTCTGGCCTCCCAAGTTTATCCAGGGTTGTGAGATTTTCCACTACAGATTCAGCCACATTATTGAAAAAACTGAGCTCGTTAATTGATCCCTGGGGACTACCTTCGAAGCTTGCCCCGATACTTGACATTGCCATGATCAACGTATTCTCAAACTCACCAATATCTTTCATGAACTGCAACAAGCGACCAATGTGGTAATTGATGGGTGTGTTTTAGGAATCCAGCAAAAAACTACATTATGTGGGCATAGACGTCCCTATTCTCAAATGAATATTGGTTCTAGGGCTTGACTTCCGAATCATGGCGAGATCTATTTCCGTTGAGATGTGAAACTTTATACAGTAAGAGCTATATTAATGATCATAAATTAAAGACGAACTTAAAATTTAAATCGTCTGACTTAACTAAATTTGATCGGAGAATAATCTAAATTTTTTTGAGCTCAGACAAACCTAGCTGGTAGTCTTAAACATACTTCATCCTTTAGATTGAAGTTGCAGTTCACAAGGTAATTTTATTTCCAAAATGTACGTAGTGCTATTTTTCGATTTTTTTTAGTTACTCGCCTCAGAAAGGTTAAATTAATACAAATATGCTTCAGCAGATGAAAACTCAAACTTTAGTTATACTATAAACTCAATTATGAAAATGTCAACTACTTAAAAAGTAAAATTTTTTTAAAACTCATCAGTAATTATTAAGTCTAGACAAAACAATATCATAGCCATCTTTAATAGGATTCGATGAGTGAATTTTGGTAGGCTCATTTTTCAATTGTGGGTGATACTGTTTTTTGCCACTCTAAATTAGTATTCAAAAGCATCCATTACGTCAAAATAGTTATCTTCCAATTTATTTTTGGTAGACTGAATTGCTATACTCGTAAAAAGGAGAAATGAGAATAAAAGTAATAGCTAGAAATTTTGGAAAAATGTTATTCTTCACTGTCCTTTGCAATTGCAACCAGCTCATTTATGCATGCTACAGCCATTGGAGTCCCTCCTCTTGTCCCGACACAGCTGATGGAGGGTATGGAAATCTTCAGGTTCCTCAGGATTTCTTTTGATTCGGCAGCATTTACGAAACCTACTGGAAGTCCAATAATAAGAGCTGGCCTTATGCCCTTTTCAATAAGTTTGCAGACCATGATAAGGGCAGAAGGTGCATTTCCAATTGCAATAATGCTTCCATCGAGTTGTTTTCTGGCAGCCAAGAAACCTGCAGATGTGCGGGTTATTCCGTACCTGTTAGCGATTTCAGAATTCTGATCTTCATCTAGCACACAAATGATTTTGGATTTGTGCCCTATTTTTGTAATACCTGCTTTTAACATATTGATGTCTACAAAAATTGGGGCACCTTTTTTAATAGTTGCCACGCCTACAGTAATGGGGTCATGCATAAAATACATGATTTCTGCGACTGAGAGATCTCCAGTGGCAATAACACAGCGCTGACGTAAACGATCTTCAGGCGTCTTATTCACAACAAGCTCCTGAATAATTGTCCAGCTTTTCATGTAAATAGCTTTGGCTTCTTCAGTTCTTGCTCCGGAATCCTTACAAATTTTTACAAATTCGGGATCTATATTTATTGTAAGCTCGGTAAATTCCTCAAGGTTTTCGAGCTTTCCAACTTCTTGATTAATGCTTCTTTTAGTAGTCATATTTCTTATGATACCCCCTGGGAGTTATTATAAAATCCTTCTTTTTGGAATTCCAGATTCTAGAATCTCGATTTCCAACAAGAATCGTGGTACTCATATCTATCCAGCCTTCGTATTCCATTACTTTACCTAAGGTCGTTACGATCCTTTTCTCGCCTTTGCCTCTTAGAGCATTCTTGACGAGTCCTACAGGCACTGAGTCGGCTTTGTGCTGACGGATTATTTCAATAGCCTTCAAAAAGTTGGATTGTCTCTTGCGGCTTTTCGGATTGTAGAGTGCCACTACAAAATCGGCCTCTGCAGCAAGGTTAAGCCGTTTTTCTATTACATCCCAGGGAGTTAATAGGTCGCTCAGGCTGATGACTGCAAAATCCGTTACAACAGGGGCACCAAGTATACTTGCTCCAGCTAGAATTGCCGTAACCCCTGGAAGAATTTCAATAACAACATCAAGACTTTCATGCTCAGCAACTTCGAGAACGATACCTGCCATACCATAGATGTTGGTATCGCCACCACTGATAATAACAACTGTTGAACTTTGTGCAAGTTCCACAGCTTTTCTTGCTCTGTCCACCTCTTTGCCCATATGACTGCGGATTACTTCCTGAGTCCCTAGAAGACTCTCGATTTGGTCCAAGTAAGTACTGTTTCCAATCACATAATCGGCATTAATGATTGCATCTATGGCTTTGACCGTCATCTGTTCAACAGATCCCGGCCCGATCCCTACGATGTAGAGTTTTCCTCCTGCTGCCTTATTTTGCGATTGCGATCGTGACTCGGCCATATACTTTTTTCCTAGAAATCAATTTTTTTTCTTCTGAAAGGGCAAGAGCTGCAGGTTCTGCAACTCCTTTTAATCCAAAGAGTGATGCTTTGGATGATGAAGGGGGATTGTAGCTGTTTAGCATATCATCCGGCAAAAAGTCCACCGGAATTCCAAGAATCTTTCCTGCTTCCAGAAGCCCTCGTTCATTTTTCTTAAGTTTCGCAGAAGCTAAAACTGTAACTTCTTCAAGGTTCAGGCTACACTCATCGAGCGCCTGTTTCACGGCTTCAACGACTTCTTCTCTTGTAATACCTCTGCGAGTCCCGATTCCAATGATCATCAGTACCTCCTATCCACTTATTTTTTATTAATTCACCTACAAGTTAATTGTATGATTATTCGCTACTACCTGTAAACTCATTAGTTATTGCCTCTGCTGCTATAAGTTACTAAATTTTTACTCTGCCGTTTTCTTACAAGCACAGATACATCATCGTCCACGATTATTATCCTGGGCCCTTTAATTTCAAGAACTTCTACACGTTGGTCGAGGAATGCACAATTTACAGCTACAGTAGACTGCTTATTGAAAATTTCACAGCCCTGTTTGTCTGCAATGCCCTCAACCGAGGGTTTACCGTGAACTTCAGTAGCCGTTGTAAGCACTGGGATTGCTCCGAGTTCCGAAATCTTTCGAGCAATCTCATTAGCACCGTGATGTCCTCCTAAAAGAGGAATTACGAAGTTCAGGTTTGAATCCACTACAATCACAGCAGGATCCAACCACTTATTTGTTAGAAGAGAAGCAATATCTCTTACTACAATGCCTGTGGCAAAAACGGCGACTATTGCCTTGTAATCTCGAAAAGCTTTTTCGAAAACTCCTTTTACATAGAGAAGCATGTCAGCTTCCAGGTGTTCTGCTAACTTTGTAGCGATTTCATGATTTCTCTCAAAGGTAATTACAACGATTTCTGAGTCATTCCGTATAGATGGGACCTCCTATAGTTTGTGGGGTTAACAACTCCACCGATGATAATCATTGCCGATCGCACAATCCCTGCATCCTCCACTTTTTCTGCGAGATCTTCTACTGTCCCTGTGATGACTTTCTCGTCTTCCCAAGATGCATGAAAGATTAATGCAGCAGGTGTATCTTTCGGGCATCGGACTTTTTCCATAATTTCCCTTATTTTTTGAGTGCCCAGGAAAATTGCCATTGTTGTGTTATAAGCTGAAAGCTCGGTGATAAGGTCTTTTTCCATAGTTTTTCCTGCTGGCCGGGTAATGATGAGAGTATCAGAAATACCGTTAAGAGTAAGCTGGGTACCAAGAGCAACTGCGCTTGCAAATATAGATGAGACACCTGCTATTCTTTCCACTTTGATATCGTACTTTTTGAGCTCTTCCACCTGCTCTATTATTGCTCCATAAAGAGAAGGGTCTCCGCTGTGGAGACGAACGACAAACTTTCCTAAATCTACTGCATCTGCGATCATTTTAGTGGTCTCTTCAAGAGTTAAACCGTAGCTATCTACCGTCTTTCCCTTCGTGTAATTTAGGACCTCTGGATTTACCAAAGAACCTGCATAAATCACGAGGTCAGCTTTTTCTAGCATCTCACGTCCAAGTACGGTAATTAGTTTTGGGTTCCCAGGACCAGCTCCTACAAAATATACCTTTCGTTCCATCTGATCATCCCTTTGCTTTCCTTTACCTATTCCAAAATCATGTCCAGATTTCGCAGAATCTTATCTGGGACCTTTCATTTTTTCCCATAGATGATACTGAAATAATTCCCTTTTTCTGGGATCTCTTCTTTTCTGCGGATTACAACTTCGTTGTCAGAAAAAAGTCTTTCTGCAAAAATAAATTCTTTATACCCTTCAGCTTCGAGGTGCTCAACTATCTTTTTTGGCTGTGTGGCTTTCAGGTTAATCTTATACATAATCTCAGAACCGTCACTAACTTCAAAAGATCTATCAATTGTACTGTTAGTCCTTGCAGCAAAAGATGTGATCGAACTTATTCCAGGCACTGTTGAAAGCTCTATATTCAAATAATGCTTTTGCATGACTTTTTTTAGATGGGAAAATGTCGAGAAGAAATTTGGGTCACCTATAAGCCCGAAAGCTACAGTTCCTTTTCGCGCTTCTTCTGCTATTCTATCAGCGCTTTCTTTCCAGTGAGAATTGAGAACTTCAATGTCTTTTATCATGGGAAATTCAAGGATTTCGGCGTCCGCATAAGGAGCTACGAGATCTTTTGCCAGCTGACCAGGCACATATACCTTATCACTTTTTTTTAAAATATCTACTGCTTTCAGGGTCAGAAGTTCAGGGTCTCCGGGACCAAGTCCTACTCCTATTAACATGTTATCACTCCGTAAGTTTATTAAAATAAATGTAAAATCATAATTTTGATTTAAATCAATTTTCTGGAGATTTACACCGGAAAGACAGCTATTTTCTCAACATTACTGTAACTTTAAAATTGATCAAACTTTCAATGAATGCTATTGGCAAATAGACAACAAACTCTACGGATGTGTATATCTGCAGAATGCTGTTCAGAGAGCAATTTTTCAATTATTTGTTTTTCCAACAATAATGTACACAGCGTTTTCAGGTTTGAACATAGTTCCCCCTGCAATTGGTATACTTCTGGAGACCGAAATATGGAGTACTTCATCAAAAATCGCAAGCTTTTTCATTGCATTAATTGTTCTGACAACTGTTTCGATACGGACTGCATTTACCACAATGCTCCGTGCTTTTTTTTCAACAAGTACCTTAAGAACGGGAACAATATTTTTTGTTCCACCAACAAAAGCACAATCTATAGAATCAACAAAATCTCTGGATCCAAGAATTTCTGAAGCTTCGCCGGCTAAAAGCTTGGCATTTTTGATGTTAAAATTCTTGAAGTTAATTTCGGTGGCTCTAAGTGCTTCTTTGCGGGCTTCTATTGCATAGATGGTCAGACTTCGGGTAATCCTAGCTGCTTCAATTGATACTGATCCTGTTCCACAGCCGACATCTGCAAATTTATCTCCGTCCTGCAGTCCCAGCTTGTAAAGTGATAAAGCGATGATTTCAGGTTTTGTCGGACCACCGCTAACGCTTACTATTTTGGACATGTTCTACCTCAGGATAAAGTGAAGCAAATGCACGAAATTAATAGTAAAGTAAATTACACTTTTTTTAAAAAATGGTAGTTTTTAAACTACTTATTTTCCCGTAAGTAATTCGAAATTCTATAACCATGGAATAAGGTGAAAAAACTATTTTTTTATTTTTTCCCATTCTTCCATGGTTCAAATTTGTATTCAAGTTTAATAGAGAGATGTATATCTTCGACTATAAATCCATTTTTATAAGTTCTTGAAGTGTAGTTCTCACTTTGTGTTCTATCATATGACCAATTAATATAATTTTAATATTATTTAATTCTAACCATACTCCATAACAATTTAGGAGAAGCTAACCTTTCAAATACTAATTTTAAAGCATGCTAGAGGATAAGCATAAATTTAATTATCATATTATATTTGTCAGATCAACTCCGTTATAAATATAACTTTTTATTGATATACCTTATTATCAGTAAGAAAAAATAATAGGAAAAAACTTTCGTACGCTTGCTGAAAAAGAGATAAGTCTTCCACAATAAAAGCTTCCTCTTTTATATCCTTTGTCGACTTTAAATAGATAACCTTTCTTGAAGTAAACGGGAATTTCTTGGGAAAGAGATTGAAGTATTTTCTAGCGTTGTATATGATGATAAAATGTAAATATAAAATAAATTATTATTTTGAAAGAAAGAGATTTTAACCATAACAGCATAGTGTTAGCTTATTGTCGACATATAAGCTAAGATTACATCATGGAGAAAAAAAATAATAAGTTATCTCCTAAAAAGAATGCTTTTCAAAAAGGAAGCTGAAGTTCCCAGGTCAAAAACAACTGATTTTCGGACCTTTATACATAAAAATATCTTTTTCACAGGAAAAACCCTTGCATTGAAAGCTTTTTTTATCTATGCAGGGCTCTGTCCCCTGAACTAGAGGAGGAAAAGCGATGAAAATTTACGAATCATATGAAGATCTGCCAAAAATAAAGCTGCCTTATGGAAACGAAGTATTCATAAGTGACAGCACTATCCGCGACGGCTCTCAGATGCCGGGGATAGTCTTGAGCAGAGAACACAAGCTTCAAATCTATGAGTATCTGCATGAGATCGGGATTGAAAAACTCGAGGCTTTTGTGTTCAATCAAAGGGACATAGACGCTGTGGAACTCATGTTCGACATAGGTTACGAATCTCCCGAGATCACTGGTTGGGCTAGAGCTTCAAGGGAAGACATTAATAAAATTTTGGAAATCGATGGGCTTAAAGAAACAGGAATTCTGATGTCTGTATCAGATACACACATTTTTTCTAAGATGAGGCTCTCAGGCAGGAAAGAAGCCGAAGAGAAATATTTGGATGCCCTACAGTATGCAGTAGATCATGGCCTTCGCACACGAGCACATTTAGAAGATATGACAAGAGCAGACAATTACGGTTTTGTATTCCCGCTGGTTGAAAATATTCTGGAAATCGACCCTGAGTGTATTATAAGAGTATGCGACACTGTCGGATATGGAATGCCCTTCATGAATATTGATGAACCTTATGGAATCCCTAAAATAGTCCAGTACCTCAAAAATGATATAGGGGTTAAAAATATTGAAACCCATATACACGATGATTATGGATTCGGGTCAGCAAGCTCGATTGCAGGCTTCTGGCACGGGGCCAACTGGACAAGCGTAACCTTTCTGGGTATAGGAGAACGCGCAGGTAATAGTGAGATGGAAAAAATTCTGCTTTTTCTGGTAGATAGGGTAGAAGGCTTTGAGCGATACAACCTTGAGCCTGTTACCCGTTTTGCAAGATTCATGGAGAAAGAACTTGGACTGCGAGTTCCGAGAAATAAGGCAGTTGTCGGGAAGAATATTTTCGCCCACGAGTCTGGAATCCATGCCTCCGGTGTCCTTAAAAATCCCTTTAATTACGAACCCTATCTTCCAGAACTGGTAGGAGGGAAGCGATTCCTACTCATCGGAGATTCCTCAGGTCTGGAAATCATCCGCTATAAGGTTCAGGAGACTTTAAATGACCTTCTTGATGTTGAAGCTATCGTTGAAAAAGATGACCACAGGCTCTTGAAAATCCAAAACGAAATCCAAAAACTTTATGATAAAGAAGAGAGGATTTCCTGCATTTCGGATGAAGAACTCCTTGCATACGTAGAAAAGTACTTCCTGTATCAGCCGATTTGCAATCCTGCATATCAAAGTAGAAGGATACTAAAAAATAAGGGGAAAATATCTGAGTTTGAAGAAGGAAAAAGTGATGAAAAAAAGATGTGTAAAGGTAGGACTGAGAACAATTAAAAATTTATATATTCCTCTTGCTTTATTCCTTCAAGTTCTTTTTATTTGAGAATTTTTGTTGTATATTTTGCAATTTCATCAGCCATTTTACTGAGTTTTGAGCTGCCTCCGAGATCATAAGTTATATACTTGCCTTCTGAAATTATGTGCTCTGTGGCTTTGAATATAGCTTCTGAATTCTCTTTTTCACCTAGATAATCAAGCATCCAGGCTCCTGCAAGCACAGTTGCCACAGGGTTGACTTTATCTTGGCCTGCATATTTTGGAGCTGAGCCATGTGCCGGTTCAAACATTGCGAACGAGTCCCCTATATTTGCAGAATAGATAAGTCCAATACTACCTACTAGGGCTGAGCACTCCTCGCTTATAATATCCATGAAAAGATTTGTGGAAAGTAGGATCTTTTTGTTGAAGATTTGTGGATTCTTGATAAGTTGCTGAGCAATGTTGTCTACGTGATAGGGCCATATTTCGATTCCCTGGTAAGCCTGTTTTACCTTTTCGACCTCTTCCAAAAAAGAGCCACACGTCAGCTTTAGGATATTGCTTTTATGGATGGGCACAACAGTGTCATAGCCTCTTCTCTTAGCTTCTTCGAATGCATAGATAGCAATCTTTCTGGATGCTGTGCGTGTAATCTTCCGGATTGCAATGGAGACGTCGTCTGTGAGTTGGATTTCCTCTCCTACATATAACCCTTCAGTGCCCTCGCGCACACAGACCATTTCCACATCTCCGAGGGGTTTACTTGAGTTGGGAAAAGTCTTGATTGGCCTTACATTAGCATAGAGATTATATTTTCTCCTTATAGACACAGCAACACTTTTAGGGGAACCAATCCCTCCAGGAGTAGTGGTAGGGCCTTTAAAACATACATCTGAGCTTCCAAGGATCTCCCATGTCTCATTTGGAATCAGCGAATTTCCTCCGTTTTTCTCCCACCATTCAGCTCCTGCATCACAAACAACAAATTCAATATCTGTGCCAGTGGCTTCTACAACTTTAAGCATTGCATCCACAAGTTCAGGGCCTGTACCATCACCTTTAATTACTGCTGCGGTTTTAGTCATATTATCACCGATTTTTATGTTCGGTTCAAAGGAACGTAGCGATTTAAAAGCTAAGAGGAATAATTTATCAAAAAATATGGTAAATATAATTGAATCTTCCCGCGTACTCAACGTAATGCTCTATATTTCAAGCTTTGGGTATAATAATTAAACTGAAAAGAAACCGTGGGAATTAAAATTCCACTTATATAATGCTTATGCACATTTATCAAAAAATTAAATCAATATCTTTTGCCCTGGAATCATTAAAATCAAATTTTGTTTATAAATATAATCTGAATTGTATTCAAGTATTAAAACTTCAATCAATTTTGAGGGGTAGGATGCTCGCAAAAATTTCCGTTACTGATAATCATATGCATATAGATTCTAGAGCCAGGGGTCTTGAAGCGGTAAAAGAATTTCAGAACTCTGGTGGGACTCATATAATTCTAGTCACCAAACCCAGCTGGTCTCTAGGGGTAACGATCAAAAAACCTGAGGATTACATTACTGTTTTTGACGAAACAATCGAAATTGGATCAAAGATCAAGGAGATGGGGGTTGAAGCTTTTCCCGTGCTTGGAGTTCATCCAGCGGAAATTTCAAGGCTCATAGAGCATATGGAACTTCAAGAAGCTATGGAGACAATGAAGAGAGGACTAGAGATTGCTTCAGACTATGTGGAAAAAGGCCTTGCTGTAGGGATCAAGTCTGGACGTCCTCATTATCCTGTGACTGCAGAAGTTTGGGCAACTTCGAATGAGATCATGGAGTATGCTTTTTCGCTAGGAAAAGAGCAGGACTGTGCTGTTCAGCTTCATACAGAAAATGTGGGAGAACCTGAACTTCAGGACATAACTGAAAGGGCGAAGAGAATAGGAATCAAATTATATAGGGTAGTGAAACATTATTCTCCTCCTCTGATAAGTGTTTGTGAAGAATTGGGACTCTTTCCAGGGGTTATTTGTTTTAAGGGAGCTATTGAACAGGCACTTGAAGAAGGAACACGGTTTATGATGGAGACAGATTATATTGACGATCTTGATAGACCAGGAGCAGTACTTGGCCCGAAAACAATTCCCAAAAGAACTATAAAGTTGATGGAAACATATGGTGAAGAGCCTTTCTGGGTCGTACACAAAGACAATCCTGAGAAGGTATATAACATCGAAATTGAGGTTTAAAAGGTGTGAAGTATGTGAGAAAATCTGAAAAAAAGCCAAAGAAAATATTTTTAGAGAATTAAAGATCAATAGAAGCACTTTGAATCATTTAAGGGTAAAAAGAAACAGTTTAAAAGTAAGAGCTTCAGAATTGTATCTGCAAGTTACTGAATACAATGGACATAAGAATCTAACTGCGTTTTCCTTAAATATAGGTGTTTTACTCGTTTTTTTATAATTGATTAATAATTAATGGCTATGACCAGATTTTAAATGAGGGAAAGAGCATAGGGTGATGAATATATGAGAAAAAAACTCTTCGAATTTAACCCTAGCTTGCTCTCGGAAGGAAAAACCAGCAGAAGATTAAGTGTTCCTGCTTAATAAGAAATGCAGTTAAAACTTATTCACGCTTGAAACTTACTTCCGCTTTATTGTTACAATATCCCCCAAAGTAGTATCTTTCTTTGTATGTGAGACTTCCGGCCCAGTTGCATCTACACGTTCGGTAATTTTAATTTTAAGAGCATGTTCCAGCTTCTTTATAACTGAATCTTCGGGGATGATCTCACTGCGTTCTATCTTCTTGATCAGGGATGCTTTTTCCTTTAAATTTTCAGCCAGGTCCTCCTGAGACCACCCTTTTGCTTCTCTGGCATCCCGGATGATCTGAACATAATTCTCCAGTAGCTCATTTTTCAAAATGTCGAAAAAGTCCTTATTTTGCCTCTTTTCAGTTCTTGTTACTGTACGAACTATCGGAGAGACTTTTCTTGATACTGGAGTTCGTTTATCTACAGGTTTACCATACGGAGCACATTTTTGGCACACTTGGAGTTCGCTGTTATCAATTGTAATACATAACGGCTTCTCGCGGATCTCTGCACCACATATTTCGCACTGCATTTTGATCACTTCGAAAACGCTATATACAGTATGAACTTAAATATTATTCGGAGCTCCATGACGGAAAGTATCAAGAGTAAGGATGAAAATATGCGCAGTCACCTTGTTAAGTCCGGATCTGAGTATAATGGAATTGTGCCTGGAGAGCGGGGGGAAGTAGCTGAAAGCGTCCAGGATAGAGTGAGGCAACTTGAAAGCCGCAACAATTTTCTGGAAGAGCAATGCAGCCAGATAGAGTCCGAAAAACGTTATTTGGAAAATCAAAAGATCAAATATGAGAGGGAAATACGAAAGCTGCAATCTGAGCTCGATCGAATGAAGACCTCTCCGCTTATCATCGGTACCGTCATTGATGTGATTAAGAACGATAGGATAATTGTACGGAGCAGCAATGGGCCTCAGTTTCTGGTTAATGTCTCACAATATATCGATGAGAAAAAACTATTACCAGGGGCAAAGGTTGCTTTAAATCAGCATACACTTGCTATTGCTGAGGTTATTCCTTCCGCTGAAGAGCCTTTTGTTGCTGCAATGGAAGTCCTCGAAAATGTAGAGGTGGACTATGAACAGATAGGAGGTCTCGATGAGCAAATACAGGAACTTCAGGAAGCAGTTGAACTTCCTCTCATCGAACCGGAACGCTTTGCTCGCATAGGGATAGAGCCTCCGAAGGGAGTTCTTTTGTATGGGCTTCCGGGGACAGGCAAAACTTTGCTTGCAAAAGCTGTGGCTCACAGGACAAATGCGACTTTTATCAGGGTTGTAGGCTCTGAGCTCGTACAGAAATACATTGGGGATGGGTCCAAACTTGTGAGGGAAATCTTCGAGATGGCTCGTAAAAAAGCTCCAACTATTATCTTCATAGATGAGCTAGACTCAATTGCAGCAAGGCGTTTAAATGAAACCACGGGTGCAGACCGTGAGGTTCAGAGAACACTCATGCAGCTTCTTGCAGAGATGGACGGCTTTGACAAAAGGAAAAATATCCGAATCATTGCAGCAACAAACCGCCCGGATGTCCTTGACCCGGCAATTCTAAGACCAGGTCGTTTTGATAGGCTTGTCCATATTCCGATGCCAGGTATAGAAGCCAGAGGAAAGATTCTTGAGATTCACTGCGAAAGGATGACTCTTGCAGAAGATATTGATTTTAAGAAGCTTGCAAAAATCACCGAAGGGATGAGTGGGGCAGATCTCAAAGCAATTGCCACTGAAGCAGGCATGTTTGCAGTAAGGAAAGACAAGGAACTTGTTGAGATGGGCGACTTTCTTGAAGCAGTAGGCAAGGTATCAGTAGCTGCGGATACGCAAAAGATGATGCCGACTGGAAATCTCCCTGAAACGATGTTTGTGTGAAAGGGAAACAAGCTGCAGAAGCTCCTCAAGGATCTTCTTCCCAATAAATAATTATGGAGAATTTTGATAAACCGATAAATTACACAGTCATTTAGATACAATTTATAAGCATAGGATGATATTTATGGGTTTATCTAGATGCTCTATGGTTTATGTGGTATGATTCATTAAAAACAACAACTCCCTTAAAAATTGGTAAACTATTTTTGCAATCTGTGTGTAAAGAACACTTGTGAGTTCAGATTTTCATATTAAACGCGAGATTCGAATTTTGGGTATAGATGACTCTGCTCTACTAAACGAAAAAGTGATGGTTGTTGGAACTTTTTACCGGGGCGGGGACTGGATGGATGGAATTCTTCGTTCGGATATTACCAAGGATGGACTTGATGCTACAGCCGTAATATGTAGGATGATACAAAAGAGTAAGCATTATAGACAGATAAGAGTGATTATGCTAGACGGAATCACATATGCAGGTTTTAATGTTATTGATATAGAGAAGCTTTACAGAGAAACCGGAATTCCTTTAATTGTGTTCTTGCGGTCATATCCGAACTTTGAGAAACTTAAATCTGCCCTCAAACATTTCCAAGATGGTGAAAAACGCTGGAAAATAATAGAAAAAGCCGGGAAAATATACAAAATAACTGGTGAGAAAGAAAGATCTCCCATATACATTCAAAAAATAGGCGTAAGTTTAGAAAATGTGGATAAGATAATCCGGCTCACTTCGACAAGAGGTAATATTCCTGAGCCTTTGAGAGTTGCCCATCTAATTGCAACAGGCATTATCTTGGGTGAATCCAGAGGAAAAGCTTAATTGTTTATACAATTCTTCAGAAAATATATGAAAATGATATTGAAATGGGGATATAATAATATTGAAATGTGAATATTGAAATGTTGTGTTGATCGGGAAAATGTAGATAAGATAAATTTAGAAAAAAAGGAAAAGTAAAAATACAGGAACGGCTTCAGAAATACAAAAAATAAAAAAAATGAAAATTTTAAGTGATACAATTAAAGAATATCGGGACCAAAGAAAAAAACGGATCTTAGGAGCTATAAAGAGCACAAACCTTATGGCAAGTAGGAAAATAGGGAACGTTAATAAATGATTAAGCAAAACATTATGAAGTTAAGAACTTGCAAAGGAAAACTATTAAATTGGAAACCGTATATGTGATGGATAAAAATTAAGAGAATTTCGATAAACTCATTAATTTAGTCATATGCTTATAAATTGTGCACAAATGACTCGTGAGAATAAGAGAATATTTTGATAAACCCCAATTTTTGGCTGGTTGTTTATAAAGCCTAAATAAGCAATTTGTTAAAATTGGAGGTTTATAGAAATTCTCCTGGGGTTTATCGTCAATTCTCTAAACAATTCATTCTTAGAATAAAGTTGTTCTTTCCAAAACTATTCGTTTAATATTATCCCTTATAATGGAGGAAAACAGTAGCATGAAATCCATTGTGGAAGAAGCTCTTGCTCGATCTGCCCTGGAAGGACGCGCCCGGCAGGGAGAGTATTTAGACTCAGATTACTCTAATTCAGACTCAGATACGGATGCCGAACTTGAAGAGATTCTTAGAAGCCTTAAAACAACCATTAAGGTGGTAGGTTGTGGCGGCGGCGGCTCAAACAGCATCCAGCGTATGATGGGCGAAGGTATCCAGGGAGCAGAGCTCATCGCCATAAATACTGATGCGCAACATCTTCTTCATATACGCTCCGGGAAAAAAATTCTTATCGGGAGAAAGAAAACCCGTGGACTTGGAGCCGGAAGCCTTCCCCAGATCGGAGAGGACGCTGCAATAGAGAGTATCGATGAAATTAACAAGATTTTTGACGGTGCTGATATGGTTTTCATCACTGCCGGTCTTGGGGGGGGAACCGGGACTGGATCTGCACCGGTAGTAGCTGAAGCTGCGAGGGATGCTGGAGCCCTTACGATCGCAGTAGTAACCCTTCCGTTCAGTGTGGAAGGTCATGTTCGAAGAACCAATGCAGAAGCTGGCTTGGAA
>CAVXNY010000020.1:0-34499 GCA_963763235.1 uncultured Methanosarcinaceae archaeon
TTATCAACCAATTTTCTCTTAATCAGTTCTTGTTCCATTTCCGGATAGCAACCGTTTGTGTGAATTCCGACTAAGAGCCCGAGTTCTTTTGCAAACTCTGCGAGTGGCAAAATTGCTGCCTGCATCAGAGGTTCCCCTCCAGAAAAAACAACTGCAGTCACGAAGTTCCTCGATTTTTTAATCCGCTCTTTTACAAAGTCGAGTTCCACAAGGTCAGGTTCTTCCAGATAGGGATGATTCTGGCAGTAGGGACAGCGAAGGGGGCATCCCCGAAAAAAGATGGTTATTGCAGCTTTTCCTCTCCAGTCGAGGGTTGAAAGGGAAACTGTATCTGCATAGTTTACTTTCATGACAGTTACAACTTTTCACACTATTGAGTATAAAATGGTGGAGGAAACTTACTTTAGTTCCCTTTTATACTGTATCTTTTTCTGTCAAGGAGTTCCTCTCGCTTGCCTCTGTTCCAGCCCTCCACTGACTGGAGATAGCCTGTGATTCTTGAGAGGTGTTGCACATTTTCAGACCTACATTTTGGACATTTGTCCAGAAGGCCGGGTGCTACATATCCCTCGTCAGTGCAAATAGTCATGTCTCTTGTAAAAGCAAAGTAACCCGTTTGGGTGTTTTTTGCTATATGCATGGCGAGCTCCTGCAGGCCCTCAGGATCTGGCTTTCCTTCTCCAAGCCAGATATGCATTATATTTCCGCCATCTACGATCGGAAAGAAAGTGTGCTCGTACATTATCCTGTCAGTTAGGGAGATATCGGCCCCAGGAGGAATATGAGTCCCATTGGTATAGTAAATAGGTAAGTCATGGGTCTCATTTAACTCTCTCTTTGCAGTTTTCAGGTCCCCTTTAATTGTGTGTTCTGCTTTTTCAGCGTATTCACTATGCAGGAGATCTGAGACTGCAAAGCGCTGGGCTGTTGTTTCTGCCGGCGTTCTTGCAAGAGCTATTTCCATATCATTTTCCTTCGAGAGCTTCTGAGCATGCATTTTCATCTCGAACATAGCCCTGATGGCAAGCTTATACGCAGCAGGAGATTCATGGATCTGGTAGTTTGTATGGTATTGTACCATCTCATTAATTCCTATTATTCCAATAGTATAAACTAGGCTGTCGAAATCCACAGCTATTGCCCCCTTTTCCCCAGTGTTCGGGTCCTTTGGACGCTGGGCTGCAAAGGGAATTCTGTTTTTCTTGATCAGGCTATTCATCCATTTTTGCTTGATCTTGAAAACTTCCACCCCCCTGTTCATAAGGGTCTTAAGTTCATTGAAAAGTTTTTCATCATTATGTTCAGCTCTGTATGCTGCTCTGGGACAGTTTAAGGACAGGACTATCCACGAGCCCATTGAAAAATGTTTTCCATCCCTAAAATGGAGTTTGTCCTCAAAATCTTTATCGTCTGTAGGATTTACAGAAAATTGATAGGCACAGCATTGATAACATGAGATTCCTTCTCCTGCTCCTCTGTAAGCGGGAAGCTGGTTATCAAAGTATGGGGTTCCGAATTTGGCAGCCAGTTCGAAGCTCATTCTGTAAAGCTCCTTATAAGTGGGAAGATCAAGATGAGTCTTATTGAATTTTTCATCTTCTTCCATAAAATCAGGCTCTATGGAGATCTCTGGCTTCGGAAAGCTGAAAGGTTTGCCCCATGCATCTCCTTCAAGCATAACATCCATCAGAGCTTTGAACCCAAGACGAACTTCTTTTTCTAATTCTCCATAGGTTCTGAGGGGAGCTTGTTTGCCGTCCCAGACCTTACCCATAGCAACAATTGGAATGTTCTTCCAGAGCTTCGGAACACCTGGGGAAAGTTGCACGGATGAAAAGACAGTCTGGCCGCCTCTTGCACACATCATCTGCATCATTTCATAGACGAACATCTGCATAAGTTGCCTGATCTCAGCTTCAGACTTGCCTTCCAGATAGGGAGAAATAAAAGTTAGAAAATTATAAAAACCCTGTCCACCTGCAAAATTTGTCTGAGCTGATCCCATTGCTTTTACTGCGTGAAGAAAAGCTACTTCTGCATTTTTTGCAGGCTTTGCCACACTGGATTGGGTTCCAACTCCGTCAGGCATGAGTCCATAGTAAAAGAAGTAGCGGAGGTCCCAATCCTGACAAAAAGGCCTTGTACCCATGTATTCTAGGTCATGAATGTGGAAATCCCCATTCAGGTGCAGGTCAGCAAGCTCTTTTGGCATCAGAAGGAGATTTTGTTCCTTAGACATCTTGTCGGCTTTTCTCTTGTGTGAAGTTTCTGCATTATTTAGCTGGTTTGCATTATCATTTGCCTCAAAGCCATATCCGGTATCGATTTCATAGGCATCGTAAACAGAAGCCCCGACTCTTGTCATTATATTTCTCCATTCTACATGCCCTCTGTCAAGAAGAATATTATTTACTATTTCACGGATAAGGGGGCCTGAGAGAAATTTGATATTCATCTTCTTGATGATTTTTTCAGCTTCTTTTGCTATATGAATTGCTTCTCCTTTCGTGATTGTAGGTTTATTGTAAAAGATTTCGCTTAATTTTGTTTCTTTCAGAAGCTGATTCACAATAATGTTCCTGTCCCAGTTAACCATGAAACCGTCTGTAGTCCTTACTTTTGGGAAAGGAGAGACTGAAAGCCCATCAAGTGTCTTTTGCACTTGCTGATTGTCAGATAAATGGTTATCTTTAGATAGAGGGGAGGTGGAGAGTTCATCAAGTGTCCTTTGAACTGGCCGCTTATCAGATAAATCGTTATCTAGTAAAAGAATCTCGCTTATCATTTTCTCATCCTCGTTGTTTTAAGGGTGAAATTTGCAAATTGTTTAGGTCATTCTGAAGTTTCAGACGGTTGTATCAACAAAATCCCCAGAATTTTTTCCTTGTTTATTTCTTCCCCATTGAACAACTCTTCATGGGTCAGAAAGATATCATTGATCTGTAAAACAGGCGCTGTCACTGTAAAAACTCCATTGAAACTTAGTTCTGTCAGAGCTTTCGGGGTATCCATTTCTGCTGTTTTGAAAGTCACTGAATTCGCTTCTAGAAATTTTTTTAATTTATTGCATTTCGGGCAAATTTCCATTGTATAGACGATTATTTTTGCCATGCTTTGCGCCTCTCTGATTTTTCACTACTAGTATATGGTATACATAATTATTTTATTGTAAGTGTTTAAGGTAGGAACGCGCTGGTCCAGAGCGCTTCGCAGCAAGAGAACAAAATTTCATATGGATCACTATTAATCAGCTAATCTTTATATTTTATATATATGTATATTTTCAAATATGTGTTTTTTTCAAGCATCATTCAGAAGTATCGGAAAAAGGTGAAATTTCTAAAAATACTCACTTAAATAATTTTCCACTTTATTTAGTGAACACTCCTTTTTGTTCCAAGTAAATAATCTAAATGTTTTAGCAATTAATAATATTTTTTCACCCCAAATCTGGATATGGTGACATTAGGTATTTATCTGCAAAGACGTTTCTTTGTTATCAATTTTGTTCCAAGTAAATAATCTAAATGGTTTGCCAGTTAATACTGTTTTTTCACCCCAGATCTGGATATGATTACTTTCTATATTTGTCTGCAAAGATGTTTCTTTCTTATCAATTTTGTTCCAAGTAAATAATCTAGATGGTTTAAGGAGTTAATAATGTTTTTTCACCCCAGATTTGGATACAATTACATTCTTTATTTGTCTACAAAGACGTTTCTTTGTTATCAGGTCTGGTAATAAATTTGATGTATTCTGTTTTTTTGAGAATTGTCTCATTTGAGAGACATTTTAAAGTACAGAAAGCTTATCGAGTACATGCAAGCTACTCTACAGGATACAAATACGTCTGCAATATATAATGTATTATTTCCTGAATACCGAGGTTTTTTATTATTTTCTGGATTTTGAATTGATTCAGTCGATTGCTAATTGAATTAATGGTAAATTTTAGCAACCCTAGAAAATATTAAAAAGTCTCTAAATATTTTGCAATGTATTGATAAATTAAAACTACGTCTCAGGATGATACTGTATAAATATTTCTTCTTTCGTAATTTAATGTGTATAGTCACCAGCAATTTGATCAAGAGTCTTTATTTCCTGTCGAAGAAAATATTTTTCCCTGTTATACTCAGAGGAATTCCAAAAACAACATCGGCATCCAGCAACCCCGATATCCTTGCGGCTGCACCAATCGTGTACATAACCCTGTTGTCGATACAGAAATCTTTGGCTTTTGCAACAGCTGCACCTACAGCAATTCCCAGGTCTGCATGCTTAAACATGCAATTTGGGCCTTTAAACTCTGCTTCTACCTTTTGTCGATTCAACATCTCTGCACAGGTTTCAAAGCCACAGGCTCGGCAATCAAGACCTGCAGTTCCACTGGTTTTAACGCCTATAAGGATTGCAACTCCGGCATTTCTGAGGTTTGCAGCATCCCTTTTCAGGAAATCGAAGCCTGCGCCCTTTTCATCTGCTAGCTTTTCCATCGTCAGGGCAAGGACTTCAATATCATCTTTTTCAACAAAGGCAGTTACGATGTCGTCTAGTCCTTTGGCTTTTGGGGCAGTCCGTGCAGCCAGAAGGATACTCTTTGCAAGTGTATCAAGGATCTCAGATTCAGGATTCAGGATCATATCAAGATAATTAGATTTTTTGAGGCTTAAGCATTTCGCAGGTTTTTAAAGGACTGTATATCTTTCTGTTTTCTTTAAAAGGTAAAAGCCTCTCCCTTGAAGGTGCATATGAATCCATGCCGATTTTCTCCGAAATCTATTGGAGAAAACTTCAGTTTTGTCCCCATGTATTAAAAGACTCAGATTGTGTTTTTTTGCATAAATCTTTTACAAGCTTGTTGGGATCACAGTCTCACGTGTGCGCTGAAAATTAATACTGCTCTATTTTGGGTTTGAGTGTAAGGACATCTTCTTTTGTTTCAATAAACCTATGCTAAAGATCCAGCCGCACATTTGCGCCTTCAAAATGGTGGCTGGTAAGTAGAATTTTTGATTTGGGATCTTTATAAAGTCGGCTTAGATAATAAAGAGTTGGTACTCCGTTCAACATCCCGGCTTTAGTGACAATAACTGAAGGTTTTTTAAGGATTAAATCACGCTTCTGGACTTTTACGGGAACCGTACTTCTGAAAGCCCCGTCAAGAAGCTCAGGATTCCTCAGGTCTTCAGGGTATTTTTTAAGTATTTTGTAGACATCCCGGACCAAACCATCTACATAAGCTCTGATCAAGTGAGCGTCAAGGAGCATTTGGATCTCTTGAGTCCTACCTATTGCAGAGGAGGGATTAGGGCAGTGTCTCCTTTATCCAGAGTATCTTGGAATTATTATATAATATTTTCTCTAGTTTCTTCCGTGGGCTATGGTGTACTTGGAAATACGTGCTCTCGAGCACAAGCGTGTCTGCTTCAGGAAATTCGCTGCACTGTGTACAAGCCTTGTTTCCCTAAGGCTGAAAATCTCCTGTATAGAATAGATTTTCTCTGTGTTCGGATTCCAGGAGGATTCCAGAAGCACCAGATATATAGCCTGGGTTGAAAAAGCAGACTCTGTATCCATTAGTTTATTAAGTATCTCCATAATAAATTTTTAGTTTCATATGGCTAAGTTTCTGGAAATTTTCAGGATCAAAAGGGGATACATCCGAAAGTATAGTCTTTGCGAGTTTGAGGATATCTCTCCCTAGAAGGTTGGTAAACTCTGCAGTAGGTGGGATCATGTAGACGTTCGGATTCTGGTACATCAGGTTAGGCATGCTCCACAGTGGTCAAGCTTCCACGTGAAACAAGCACTTTTTTTCGGTTCCACGTAGTTGAGAGGATATTCGGGTATATCTCCTACTTTTATGCCATAATCGAGCAGAATTTCCCCATTTACGAGTAAACCAGAACGTCCGATTTCCCTACATCCGCCTTTAAAGATCAGTTCCAGAATAAAAACTCCTTAACTTTATATTATGAAATCGAGATTTCATATATATACACATATGAAGAATTTGTTTGTCTATTTGCTCATCATTATTCATTGAAAGTTAGATTTAATTTTTAAGCTATTGTCATTTGAGAAAATATATGGAAATTTTGTGTACATCTGTGGAAAGTGGGATCATTTTGAGTCAATCGCAACTTTCTTGTTAATAAATGATTTTGCTTCTTGCATTTGGAGAAGATCAAAAAGTTCACAAATTAAAAAATTCCATGGCTTTTTATGTTATAAATTCCGATGCTATTGTATTTCTTTCAAGAATGGATGATAATTGAGGATTTTACATGAGAATCGTTGATTATAAGAAAATAATGATTGCAGCCGATGGCTCAGAATGCTCCAGGCTGGCTATTGACAAAGGAATAGAACTTGCTCGATTAAGTGGGGGAACGGTTTATGCAGTCCATGTGATATCAACAGCCTACTTATTCCCTATGGATGGGGATTATTTTATGGGTATGAATCCTTATTGGGAATCGATACATGAGGCGTTGAAAAACCAAGGGCAAAAGGCTTTAGATTATATAAAAGGCTTAGGAGAGGTAAAAGGAATCAATGTAGAATCTATTCTGCTTGAAGGCAATCCCTCAGAAGAGTTGATCAAGTATGCAGATAAGGAAAAAATGGATATTGTTATTATGGGCACTCTCGGAAAGACAGGATTAAATAGAATGCTTATGGGCAGCGTTGCGGGAAATCTGGTCCGGCACTCTAGAGTTCCTATCATGGTTGTAAGTAAAAAGTATGAACCACAAGACTGATTTAAGATAAACCATAGAGAATTTCGATAAACTCCTAAATTTTGTCGGATTCTTATAAGTGGTATCTAAATGATTCATGAAAATCAGAGACTTATCGAAATCCTCTATAACTTGTACCTCTATGTTTTGCCTTTTTTTCAGATCTGCAATATGGATCTAGAATTAAAATTTTCTTTAGCAGGATACTGCATTATCAGTAGGCATAATTATCAACTAAATTTATTCAAAATATCTCAAATAAGCATTTGCTGACGGAGATTATTGGATAATTCAAAAAAAAACTTTGTAGAAGTAAATCCCAAGGGCATAAAGATATTGTAGCAAGAAACAATAATGAAGGATTAGAAAAGGATAAAAGTTTTATTTTGAGATTTTTTAGCAAAACACATGAAGTCGCAACATCAGACACGGAATTAAAGTATGCCACTGCAAATTCATGAATAGAGCCTACTGTATTCTTTATAGCATGTCATTTATTAATTTAATCAGAATGGCGATTTATGTAAGAACGGAATTAAGTAACATGATTTAATCAGAGACTATGCTATGGAAAATGGACAGTGGGTTGTTATAAACATTGGAAAAATGAAGTTACAAAAATCTCCACCATGGTTTTTAGCTACAGGCGCTTCTATCAACTTCTGATTGATGAGTGCCTGCATCTGCATCATGTAATTTTTATGAATTTCTTTGATGTCAGCTTTATCATAACTTGCTTTATCAAGTTCTGCTTCGAGTGTTTCATTATGTGCATGTAGCTCAAGAATAAATTTTTCCTTTTCTTCCAGTCGCGCATGTAACTCATTAATCATATTTGATTCAATTTGATTATTTTTTGAATCTATTTGATTCTTTTCTAATTCAGCTTGATTATTTCTTGGATTTCTATAATCTGCTCAAAGGCATAGTTTATGGCTTCGTTTTGGTTTTTGAATCCTATTTTTTCTATTTAAATCCAAATTGATACAGGTATCCACGCCTGAATTTTCTTTTTTCTTCAATTGGCATAATTCAAAAATAATCTGATAATATTAAAAAATATTCAAAAAAATCCAAGGTCAAAAATTGAATATTATAGTATTCAACTTGTTAATCAGTTGTAAAAATAATCAGAATATTGAAATAAATAAAATGATAATTGTTTAAACTTGAAAGACTGCTCATTATATGTGGATTGTTGTACTAAAAAATTATTACTAATGAGTGTGAAAAACATATGGTGCAACAATGCTTAATTAAAAAAATCAAAATATTATAAAACAGGTATCTCCTCTTTTTATTGATTTAAAATTGTTATCAAATGGATGTATTAGATTTTACCTATGAGATTTTACCTATGAGATTTTACCTATGAGATTTTACCTATGCGTTCAAAATCGGCGCGCAATTTCAGGAGATAATCGTAGTTTTGAACTCAAATATTTACATTATTATCAAAAATATCATAGAACTGTATGTCGTCACATGTTAATTCTTGTCAATAGAATATTTCTGGGAAACTAACCGCATACAAAGAAACAACCTTTATACGCTGTAGTGTAAAAAGTTCTTTAGAATACATAGGAGTTGAGAATGCATGGAGAGAAAGGGAGTAATATGTCTATTAATTTTTGGCATTGCACTAATTATCACTTTAAACCTCGTTGCTTTTGGTTCTTCTGAAACGTCGATGGCTAATACAACCATCTCAGGATATGAGAAGGCCTTCGACCCCGGGAGCATGAACCTCTCAGTAAAACCTGGCGACGATTTCTATGAGTATGCTAATGGAGCTTGGATAAAAAGCCATCCAGTGCCTGCGGATAAATCACGATATGGAGAGTTTGAGATAGTAAATGACAGAACCTACGACCGCGTTAAAAAGATCGTGGAGAGTACAGCCAACAATACATCTGTCCCTGAGGGAAGCCTAGAGCAGAAGATCGGTAAGTTCTACTTTGTGGGAATGGATACTGCTACGCTGGAAAAGCAGCGTCTGAATCCCATCAAAGACGAGCTGAAGATGATAGACAATATCTCCAACGCCTCCGATGTCCAGGCTGTATCGACGCAAATGATGGACTATGGTATGGATCCCTTCTTTTCCATGTATGCAGCACCAGACAAAAAGAATAGCAAGATCATGATAGCTACGTTCACTCAGGGAGGTCTAGGCCTTCCAGATAGAGATTTCTATTTCAGGCAGGACAATGAATCTATCCATATCAGAGAGCAGTACCTGACTCACGTTGCAAAAATGTTTGTCTTTCTCGGTGATAGCCCAGAAATCGCTGAGAGTAATGCCAGAACCGTCATGAAGATAGAGACCAGGATAGCCAACGCATCCTTCACCAACGTGGACGACAAAGATGAGGTCAAGACATATAACAAGATGAGCCTTGAGGAGCTTCAGGCCTTTGCCCCAGGCATGAATTGGTCTCGCATCTTCAATGTTCTAGGTCGGCCAGGCATAGATGAGGTTAACGTCAGAAATCCCTCCTTCTTCAAGGAGCTATGCACCGCTCTGCAGGAAGAGAGCGTAGCTGACTGGAAAATTTTCTTGCGTTGGAAGCTGATATTAGCCACATCTCCCTATCTCAGCTCTGACCTAGAGATGGAGCATTTTAATTTCTATGAGAAAGAGCTCAATGGCCAACAGGAGATGAAGTCCCGTTGGAAGAGGGCCCTTGATGCAGAATACAAAGCCATAGGTGAGGATATAGGTAGGGTCTATGTAGACAGGTATTTCGACTCAAACTCGAAAGCAAGGATGCAGGAGATGGTATCTAACTTAAAGAAAGCCTTCCGGGAAAGAATTAAAAATTTGACATGGATGGAACCTAAAACCAAAAAAAAAGCCCAAATGAAGCTTGATATCTTGGATGTTCAGGTGGGCTACCCTGATGAATGGCTGAATTATTCAGAGCTTGAAGTGAATAATGATTCATATGTCATGAATGTTATTCGTGGCTCTAAGTTTAAGTTCCACCACGGTTGCACGGGCTTGGATAAGATAGGCAAGCCAGTAGATCGTAAGCTCTGGGAGATGAATCCCCAGGAGACTAACGCCTATGCTGATGTTAATAAGGTCCTCGTAGTCTTTCCAGCTGGCATTCTTCAGCCTCCCTTTTTTAACACGAACGCTGATGATGCGGTCAACTACGGTGCTATTGGTGCCATTATAGGGCACGAGATGACTCACCACTTCGATAGCCAGGGTAGGAAGTTCGATATAAATGGAAATTTAACTAATTGGTGGACGCTAAAGGATGCTGATAGCTTTAACAAGAGTACGGAGGTTTTGGTGGCCGAGTACAACAGATTCGAGATCCTTCCTGGCCTACACGTCAACGGTAACCTGACCTTGCAGGAGAATATAGCAGACTTCGGCGGATTGACCATGGCCTACCAAGCTTATAAGCTTTCATTGCAAGGAGATCAGAAGATGATTGATGGATTTACTGGTGATCAGAGGTTCTTCTTAAGCTTCGCGCAGACGTGGAGGCAATCTGAAAATAATAAATTCCTGAGGACGCGAGCACTGACTGATCCTCACTCGCCATGCAGGTTTAGGGTCAACGGTGTTGTCTTCAATGTGCCTGAGTTTTACAAGGCGTTCCCTAGTGTAAAGCCAGTGGATAAACTCTACAGTCCAGAGATCGAGAGGCCTGTGATTTGGTAGGGTGATCATAGGAAGCCTTTTTTTGCTTGTTATGGCATTTTATCATTTTTTTTCGAATAGCTGTTTTGCAAACTAAGATGTCGTTCTTATAATTCCAATCTATAAATTTTAGATAGTTCAACAAATGATATTCATATTGATTATATTTTAATAAATTTAAAAATATAATTTTTCTGTAGCAAAGTTTACTTTGTAGAATGAAGTGTTATCCATTCATATTTTTGTAGTTCTTTTTCATAATTAATATCTGAACAAACACCAGATATCATATACCACAAAATGAAATTGTTTGGATTAATGTTATATATAAAAATAGATCTTCTAGGTTCTAAACTCACTCGTTATGCAAAGGTTTTAACGTAAAACTTATGTATATTCTCAACGTAAGCTCTCCATTACTATTTTATTCACTCGTACCTTAAATCACAAACTGAAAGGTATAGCAAAACGCATACTCATTTAATTTTTAGCAAACAAGTCTGTTACAGTCCAATTTGCTTTTATGTTTACAAGCAGATACTAAATGTTGTCTCATTTTTATGATTATGATATTGGCTGCCCACTGTTGGAATATAGGTACCCTAGCTTATAGTCGTAAATATAGTAAGGAATAGGGCAGTGATAAGCTCGTGGTAAGGATCTCTTCGATAGCAATGGGTAACGCTAGCCATCAAAAAATAGATCCTAGATTCGCTAAAGTGATTTACGTGGGCTTTGAGGGATATTTGATAGCTAGAACTCTCACTATACCTAATATCAACAGCAATGTCGATAGGCCTAAAATAAATTGAGAATCATATCTTTGGGCATATAATCCTGCCGCAATTTCACGCATGACTATTAAAATTGTAACATTGGTTACATATGTAATTCTAACTTCTTCATGTACACGATAATCAACAAAAGTCTTGAAAAGGTCGATAAGAACAAAAACTGTGAGGACATCGGATACTATATGACTAAAGCCCCCCCAAGAGTTCCAAATATAATTGATTTGATATTAAGGAGGATATATTTGCCACTCCCACAAGTAGTGCCAATAGCAATACATAAAGAATGATAATAGTAACTAAACTAATTATCATTTTAAATATTTTAAGCTGATCTATCATAAGTATATTATAATTAGCTCTCATTTGACTCCCTTCCATAGAAAAGATGATGATTTCTTTAATTCCAGATATGTAAATATTTTATCAAAATATGTAAAATTGAGTATAATCTATTAAAGGCAATTTTTGTCCTTAATTTGATATGCTTTTTGTGTATACTTTTGTGCATATGTTTGGACACAAAAAACGGTGTATGAATCCTGATGAAAATCTAATAAAATAATGACTGTATATTTTCAAATAAAACCTAGAATCAAGAAATAGAGCAGTGTTACAACTTTGCTGTAACTTTAAAGTTAAGTTTTTTGTATAATGTATGTTTTAAATATATAAAATTTTCAATTTATTAAAGAATATAGTAAAAGGGATACTTGAATGAAAGAGAATTCACAAATTGTAATTACAATTAGCCGCCAGCTAGGAAGTGGGGGAGCGTATATAGGGCAGCAACTGGCAAAAAAATTGAATATTTCTTATTTGGATCACGAAATCATTAGACTGGCTGCTAAAAAGCTCTCAGTATTAGAAGATGAGTTGGAACCACATGATGAAAGAATACTGTCTTTTTGGGAATCCTTTTTTCAATCAAAAGGATATATTGGCCCCGATGTGTATATACCACCACACATTTTTGTTCCAACAGACAGGGAGCTTTTTGAAGCCGAAGCAGAAATAATAAAACGCATTGCTAATGATCGTTCAGCGGTAATTATCGGAAGATGTGGCTCTTATATCTTGCATGACTGCCCGAATCATACCAGCATATTTTTACATGCGGATATTGAGTTCCGTAAGGGACGTATTGAGAAGCTATATAATATTTCGCAGGAAGCTTCCAGTAAAAGGATTGCTGAAAGCGATAGTGAAAGATCTCGTTATCACTATAAGCTTACTGGAAAGGGATGGACTGATGCAAGGCAGTATGACCTTTCAATAGATACAAGTAAAACAGGAGTAGATAATAGTGTGCATCTTATTTTGCAATACCTTGAATTAGTTTAATAGATATACCAATTCTGTTTTTAGTGTCTCAAAAAAAGCGACTTTTTATTATTTTCTGGTCTTCTTTTTTTCGGTAGTGTACTGAAAGTTCTGTAAAAACTATTGTTTACCACTTTTGTCATTACAAAATAAGATTTCTCAGTTATAATAGATACATAGGTTTTATAGCAAAAACTCTGCATTTGTTTGGGTTATTACATATACAAGCTTCTAAGGCCTTTCAAAACTGATTGATAAGGGGGAGTGACAGCTACTTTTATGACGAAACATAGCCTTTCCCTGACTTTAGCATTGTGTTGAATTTTCTCTACAATAATCTTTTGATATTAGTGATTTTACAGAAAAATCTGCATACTGCCAGCATAAACACAATTATATGGTGCAAATAAATATGATTTGTCAAAATATTAAGCTTTTATTTCGTTTTATTGTCCTTACACGGCGACCCTATGGTCGAATTGCATTGCATTTGGCTCATGTATCCAACTGTTTTTTAATCTGATACTGTTTTTTACAGACATTGTCCTTCGCATCCATGTAGGACTTCCTTGCTATTTCCATACTACCTTTAATTTCAACGATACTCATATCAAAAGTCCGGGAAAAATTTAGGATATTTGTGTCGAATTCTTCTCCTTTAGAGATTTCATTACTGATTTTGACAACCTTTTTATACATTTTTTTATACAAAGGATTTTTCAAAAAACTTTTATCGAAGTTGGAAGTATCGCTGGATTCTTGTTTCATTTTCCCCCAACTGGAGGCCCACATTGGTGTCAAGTAGAACATACCTGTACCATTTCCACTCTGCATAACTTCAGCATAAATATCGTTGCCCCCAAGAGCTACGCTAATACAGTCATCCACAATGTCTCCATTTTCATCTTTGAGAAAATAGAGCGAGCAACCAAGATTTTTAAAATCAGCTTCCAAGCTCCTTAAAGAATGTCCACAGTTTCCATAAAAAAGAAGAATGCCATCTGAAAAATTTGCCATCTCTCTGATATTTCGGCAGATTTCAGATCTTAAGATTTCGCAATCCATGTGCAAGTCAAGCTTCAGAATGTTTACTACTACAGTGATTATTTCTCCATTCTTATTCTTCATATTCTTGAGTACTTTCCCAAAAAATGGAACCCTTAATAGAATATTCGGAATTTTCACAGACGTAGGAGTATTTATCTCTTTCAAAAAGAAGGATACTCTGTCAAGAGGAAAAAGTCTAGGATGGCAATTTTCGGATTTAAGCTTTCGAACAAACCTGAAGCATTGTCTGTTTTCAGCTACCACTAATTTGTTTAAGTTATTATCTTCTGAAAGAATATATACAAGCTCATCTTCAAGCATTTCACAGCCAATTATGCTAAGTACAGGCATCTGTAAACTCTCTTTTAAATTCTATTGGTTTTGGTAAATTGGAACCTTTTTTGAATTGCTTTTATTAATCAAAGAGGAAGAAAACTATCAAAATTAAATGTAAAATAGTAATCATTCTGTCGGGTTAAAACGATATCAATAGCTATTTTTATTATAATTCAATAGGCAAATTTCATAGAGTTGGTTTTTTAATATTGGCTATTAATTTGGTTTTTCTGTTTTTATTAGTTAGTAATCAGACACACCAATGATATCAAAATAAATAGCAATAAACTCAAAACTTTCTAAAACTCAAGTTTTTACCATGATATATTTCGTACTTTATTTTGCATTATGAGTGTGTAAGTCCTAAAATAAATATGATTTTGTCTATAAATGTAGATGGTCTATATTTTATAGTGAATTTAGATAAACCCTTAAATTTCGTCATATGCATATAAATTATATATAAATGGTTCTATGGAGAGAAAGAAAACATGACTATCAAAAAAGTCGAGATCGATAGATTCAGCGTGACATCTTCCAGGCCGTTCGAAGAGATCGTGGCAGCTCTCGAAGCTACTGTTGGGCATCCAGATATGGTCGAATTCGTGAAAGCAATTCATAGTACACTGACCTTTGCTGAACTGAAAAATGTGATTCATAGGAGCCTGGGTAGAACGGGGCTGATGATGTTCATGAAATTCGATCTCGGCGAGATTCTGCGTAAGGAAATCGGGCTCAGCACGCCGAAAATCGTACGTTTTTTGATCGGCAATCCGCTCATCATGAAAGAAATGGTAAAGCATATTCCCGACGCTGGATCATACGCTCCGGTTACAATTCTGGTCGATGAGCGGCCAGACGGCGTGCATTTGTCGTATGACAAGATGGCCAGTCTTCTGGCTCCATACAAAAACCACGAAGCTCTTGTTATCGCTAGGGATCTGGACTCGAAAATCGAGTGCCTTCTTCGAGAGTCAGTGGTTTAAAGATCCCATAAAATATTAAAAAACGTCATAATTTTAAAGAAAAAATTGTGAAATTAGATCAGAAATTTCAATAGCTAATTTGAGATTTCCTGATAGTAATCATTCTTAAATACAATTATAATATACTTAATATCTAAAATAATTTATTTTAGGAAAGTGAATTCAGAAGTATGATCACTTTTCAACTGGATAATTATCTTCAATACACACAAAATGGCGAAGAGTCAGATTTTTGCCTGTGCGTCTGTAAACTCAATCATTCCATTACATATAGGAATATCCGAGTTTCTATCGATTACATGCAACAGTAAATGCAAAAAAAGTATTCAAAAAGCATAGCAAAATTAAATAAGTCCCATTGCTATCGATTTTAATTAAATCGCAGTGTACTGAAATTTCTGTAAAAATGACTGTTATTACAAAAAGGATTTATTGATTTCAATTATGCATAGATTTTCTCACAAAAACTGTGCATCTGGGAAAACGATAAAGACAGAAGTCATGTTAGTATAATTATTGACTTTGCATGCTGCTTTTATCATGAAAGAAGAATACTGTGAATCAATCTTTTAAAATCTAGAATGTGATCTGAGATTAATCGAAATTGCTTTTTAGGAACTAACTTAGTACTAAATTTCGAAGATTCCAAAATAAAAACATTCTTAATATTTTATCATTTTTTGACTTAAATTAATTTTATGTAGGAGTAATTTTTGTTCAGAAACAATTTTTCATATCATTAGTTTAAAATAATTACGGTGACAAAAATGAACCTTTGACTGGGCTGTTAGGTTTGAAGAACGGAGGGATGTGTATAAAGATTTTCAATAAAAATATATTGTTGCTGTTAATTGTGCTAATGGCGTATCTTTGGGAGCAGCCAATGCAATGGAACAGACAAGCAAGGCAATGCCATTGAAAAATACAACCGCAACTGTAGGCAACGACAGCAAACTGGCTCATTACGAGGCGGATGCGAAAACGGTGGCCTCAAACATTGCCACGTTCGATACCTTGGATTATGTTGTCTTCACCCATCAACAGTGGGAGCGGCTACATGAGAGCCATTCCAATGACGTAGTTGTGCACTGGCCCGACGGACACATAACTGTGGGTCTCGAGAAACATATCGAGGATCTAAAGGCTATGTTCGTCTACGCCCCGGATACGCGGATAAAAGTACACACAGTGAAGTTCGGTTCGGGAGAGTGGACGGCTGTTATTGGAAGAATGGAGGGGACTTTCACTAAACCAATGCCCACGGCAGATGGCAAGACGATTCAGCCGACTGGAAAACCGTACAATATCACGATGTGTACCGTAGGGCATTGGAAAAACGGAGTAATGAATGAAGAATATTTGTTCTGGGACAATCAGGTGTTCATGAAGCAGATAGGGCTTGCTTGACTGACCTTGGACAGCGATCGAGAAAGTAGAACCTCTAGTAGCAATGCCCTATTGAGTTTAGTGAGCATCTAATGAGGAAGGTCCTTCTTGACACTGCGATAAGATATGCAATCGATTAAATCTGCCGCCTCAGGTATTGTAGCATGCTGAAGGAAAAACTGAAACCACATCTAACGAAGCGTTGAGCGACCAAGGGAAAACCGTGCCGCTTACGCTGCTCGTTAGACTGTAATTGCATAAATCATTTAAAGGGGGCGATAGAATAGTGGAGAAAATTTCGTTTCTTTTTGAGCTAAATATCATAAAAATAAAAAAAATATTTTTTGCATAAGGCAACTTTATAAGGAATTGAAGATTTACTTTAGACTTAATAATTTTTGAAAAGATCGGTTGTGCATTATCTTCGCATTATAATTATGCATTTCGAAGCGCGATTATCTACCAGAAAATCAGATTTTTGCATGATTGTAGTAAGTAATAATATGAATGATGCAGATTATTTAAGTATTTTTTACTTTTTGCTTATGTTTTTGTGAACTAAATTATTCCATAGTTTATAGAACTATACACATCTTCATCGATATCACAGTAAATGCAAAAGATAGTATGAAAAACATAGGTACTTTAGATTAACGTCTCTTAATACCGTTTTTCAGTATGGGAGATGTATGCTAAAATAAAAATATAAATATCAAATCAAAAAAATTTCGATAAATCTCTGATTTTAACGACCAGATATACTATTTATAAGCATATGACACAATTTCGGAGTTTATCGAAATTCTCTTAAACTGTTTTTTTATTTTTAATCTATCTGGATACAAAAGGATCCAAAAAGGATATAACTATATCCTAAAAAATTAATTTGAATACATGCCCGAAGACAAGAGAAAAATCAATTGCTGGATACCTATAAGTCTTTATGATAAGATAGGATCCGCGGGGGATAATACCACCCAAGTAATAATAAAAGCACTCGAACGGCTTTTTGAGGATCCACAAGAGGATATTAGTGGGTATAAACAGGATATCGCAGGATATAAACAAGATATAGCAGGATACAAACAGAATATTGAAGCGTTCACAGTTGAAAATACTATATTAAAAGAAAGTATTATAGGATATAAAATGAATATAGAAGGATCCAGAAAGGATCTTGAAAGGATCCAAACTGATGTAGAAAAGCAAACTCAGGATATTTTAGGATATCTGCATAATATAAAGGCACTTGAGGACGAAAACATAAAATTAAAAGATGCCGTGGGTAAAGCTCCTAACCCTATAGAATTTGCACAGCTGCGCGCCAGGTATGAAGAATTAGAAAGACACAACGAAACACTAAAGACAGAACTTTTGAAGGCAGGACAGGATAAAGAGGATCTCAAAACCACTTTTAACAATTATTTCATTCAAGTTCAAACGCTAATCAACCAGAAAGCAGTTGAAGCACCTGGAGGAAAAAAGCCCTGGTGGCGATTTTGGTAAACCCAACTACAATTGGACTACATTACGAAATAAACAGAGAAGAGCATTCTATTAAAAATAGATTCAGTTAGAATAAAAATATTAAATACTTGACGACTCTTAATTATCTCTACCAAAATCAAACTTCGCTAGAATTTGTTTTCTAATCCCATCTGCATCATTGACTGTTATCTCAACATTTTCGTGTTTATTTTCAGAAACTGAATTAATTTTCCTATAGACCTGCCTTCCATTCCATAATACAAGTGGATCCCTACAACCATCCTTCAGAATATTTTCTTCAAGAGTTTGGTATTCATTAGAAGACAATGGTGGAATCAACACCTGAAATTCATTATCAATCATTAAATCCATCAAGGAAACTCCCCAAAAACTCCAAAAAAATGATCTTGGCGATACATTGTTATTTTTTTCAAGTAGTTTATAACTGTTGAGATTGTACTGATATACATTTATATTTATACCAGGTATTTTATCGTTTTAATTAGTATGATATCGATTAATATAGTATTTTGTAGTATATATTTATTTTTATATATTTTATATGAGTTGAAATTAAGGTTCTATGTAATCTACGAAGGATAGTACTCAAAAAAGCCGGATGTAAAAAGTCGGGGGATTTTTGGTTGAGTTTTAAGGGAACTGAACGATTTTTGAGCTGCCAAAAGTATTAATTATTTTAAACATGTATTTATATAAACACATGCAGTACTCTCTTTTGGCGGGTTTCTGGGTCTTTGAGATAAACTGTTTGCTGTTCCCTGGTCAGCTCTTTCAGTGAGGCTACATGAGCACGCTTTTGCTCTTGACATCAGCAAGGAAATCCTAGAAAAAACAGAAGGCTTTGATAAGGACAACTGGCCTACTGTGGATACTTAACTGGCCTTACAATTGTAACCCTGGGAATTCCTTCTTTTACCCTATGTTTACCCTATTTTAAAAACTCAAAAACTAACAGCACAAGATGTTTTACTAGCATAGTAATTTTTTTTTAGTTCAAAAACTATTAATTGTAAATGAATGCTCAAAAAAGAGCCGATTATCGAGGAGCTAATTTTAAAGGAGTTGAATAGGTTGGATAATAACTTAAAAGGACGTGGATTCGGGGACGACGAAAATGAGGCCCCTGTCGTGGGTCAAGACTATCATAATACTGACCTTAGAGGGGTTGATTGGGTTGGATGTAACTTAACCGGATGTAATTTATTGGATGCTGATCTCGGTTCTGCTGACTTGGAATATGTTTACGGTACCGGAGTTATCTTTGAAGGCGCTAAGATGGAACAGACTAACCTTCGAGGCTTAAAGTGATAATTAATGCGATACCAAAAGCGAATAAATATATTACTCTCTTCCTTTTCATATGTCTTCGACTTTTGTGGATTCTAAGATATCTCTTAACATTAAAGCATATGTCTGAGCTAATTTCTCTGAAGCTCCAGCATTGAGTATATTTATCTTATAAGATATACCGTATCAGCATTCTCAGTTTTCTCATATGGATTTGCTTTTACCCAGCTGAATAATGTCAAGATCAATAATTTTTTAAATATTTGTTCATTTTTATCGCCTAGGCCAATAATTCTGGCTTGAGACCTGTCCATATTAATTTTATGTAAACGTATTTTCCATTTTCTGTACCAACGATCACGAAGTAGTCAGGTGTGTGGTTGCTTATCTCAAAATATTTTGCAATTTCAGGACTTTGACGCCTATCTAGTGAGCTGCAACGAGTAATAATCTCTCCAGTGGATAAATTTAAACTTAATCAAAAATGTGGTAGGAAGACAATTGATCGTGTACTCAAATTATGAGACTTTTTTGAATTTTTTTCCTTTTTTCATCAAATCATTGAACGTATGATATGTTATGCCCGCAGAGTCTGCAGCAAGAGCATATGGAAGTCCCAAAGCAACATTATCGCCGATTAGCTGTGTTATATCATGAGTTAATTTAGAAGGTCTTGTCATGGTCACACCGATTTTCATTCCGTTTAATTAATATAAGTTAATTTTATAGTTAATATTTATTTAGTTTACTCGGCGTGGAGGCGGGGTTTAGATTATTTTAATCAAAAATGAATGATTATGCAGCGATTTAAGGCGTTTTCTTGAGTTGGATAGGGTTTATTCCATAGGGTCAGCCTACTCAAGGTTCGCTCTTTCAAGGTTATTTTCGTTAAAGTTAGCTCTTTTAATTTCATTCATGGCCTAACCTCTTTCCTGTACCCCAAAATTATTGTTTGTCTTGTATCAATTGTGAATTAAAACAACCATTTTATCATGGTCCTGAATACAGGCCTTTTGCTACCTGAACCTTGAAGGCATGTTTGGTTATATACTGCTTTTTTGTGAAATCCTCGAAACTTTGTGGTCATCAACGAAAGTTAATGTCTTAAAGTTAATCTTGTGAGCTGCAAGTGAAGATTACCTGTAGACATAGACTGTCTGTTTAAAGGTATTTTAGAACTTCGAATTTATTGTGAGGTAGGTCTGTTTATATATATTTTGTATGTATCCTAACTAGTTACAGCCTATACTAATTAGTATATATCCTTAAAAAAAGAAAACAGAAATTAGAATTGATGTTTCCCAGAAATTAATGAAAAGAAATGTAAAGATGTTTTTATAAAATGTAAACATTTTCATCGATGCACAGAATTCAAAAGATTTGGTTTATTGAAAATCAACAGAAATTGAGGTGGTGTGCCTCTCTGCAAGCAATTGTATATGTCAGTGCCACCGCTTGGGATATAAAGAAATTCTTACAAATCAAATATTTTAATTTGCTATATGTTTCTTTTTCTTTTTGGGTTTCCCTGATTGTCAACATACTTTTTAAAAAATTTTAATAAACATCTGATTATCATGAGTAATTTAGATACCATTTATAAGCATATGACATAATTTAGGAGTTTATTTACAATCCTCTTTATGACAGACGAAGTTGTACTATCGCTCACAGTTTCAATGTGAATGCCATCGCTAAACATTCACTACCAAATAGATGGTTTTTAATCTCGGAACATTCGTTACAAATTTGTAACTATTCCGGTAGCCTTGTGAGTTAATGCATAATTTTATTATATGCTAAAAAAATGTAGATCAGGAAAAGTATAATGGCTGTAAGGACAATGACTGAGAATAGCATCGCTTTTTTGCTCTTTCTCATAATTACTGTCAAAACATTTTCCATATAAATACCTTTCTAAACTATTACTTCTTCAGTGGGATGTACCCAACTTTACTCACAATATTCTGCCCTTTCTGGCTCAACATAAAGTCGTTGAATTCTTTTGTAAGTCCCGATGGCTCCCCATTTGTATAGATCTGGAGCGTTCTGGAGAGGGGGTATTCACCACTTAGAATGGTTTTACTAGTTGGCAATACAGAGCCTTTTCCGTTATCCAGGCTTAAGACCTTTATGTCTTTATTGACGTATGCAAAGCCAATGTAACCGATTGCGTTGGGGTTTTGAGCTACTTCACTGACTATTCCTCCCGTAGTTGCTTGGGTAAGCGCATCAGGTCGGTATTCATTAAACCCAACATCTTTCTTGAAGTCTGCATAAGTTCCAGAACTGCTGTCCCTAGAAATTGCGGAAATTGGTTTGTCCTCACCACCAACTTGTTTCCAGTTACTGATACTCCCATTATAGATACCACGCAGCTGGTTAAAGGTAAGTTTTGAAATAGGATTCTTGGGATGTACAACCACTGTAATACCGTCATAAGCAATTACATGCTCTACTGGGTTGATTCCATTTGCGTTAGCTTTTTTGATTTCGTCAGTTGTCATTTCTCTAGATGCAGTAGCAATGTCCACTCCTTTGTCAATTAGAGCTGCAATTCCAACGCCTGATCCCCCTCCAGTAACTGAGACACTTTTTCCGGAGTTTTCATTCAAAAATTCTTCCGCTTCAGCCTGTGCAAGAGGCAGAACTGAATCAGAGCCTTTCACAGAAATGCTCTGTGATTTTACAGCAGTAGCTTCCTGTACTGGTGTTCCGCCTGAAGAGTTATTCTGAGCAATGGAAGAACCTTCAGTATTTTTTCCAGCGCAACCAAGGCCCAGAAACACAAGCCCAATTACAACTAATATAAGAATTTTGTATTTTTTTGATTTATTTACCATATTAAAGACACTCCGTTAAATGAATAGAGCTAAATCAGCAATATTCATCTATTAACTTCTAACTCGTATAATAAACAACAAATGAAGTAATTATATGTAGATTTGGTATCGAAGTATATAATTAGCATTAAAGTATATAACTAAGCTGGTTACTCACGTACCGTTATGTAAAAGTGGTTGACGGCAAAAACAGCAGATAATTATATTAAAAAAAATATAAAATATAACTATCTAAAAGAGATATTGAGTTTTGTATAAAAACTACATTCCATGGTGCATAAGTCCTATCAGGAAAGACCCTCTTCGTCTAATACATTTTGGATTGTACAATGTTAACATTATTAATTGCCACCTTGATAACCGTTTTTACGATCTACTTGGCCATCAGGGTAGCCTTCATCGTAGCCATGTGTGTAGCCTTCATCATAGCCATTTGTGTAGCCTTCATTAGTGTTGTTATGACTTAAACCAGATTTGATATCATAAAAATTTCCATTAAAACCGGTTTGGTAGCTGGTCCTATAGCCGGTTGCATAACCTCGTTCGTAGTTGGGGCTTTTTAGACCCCATACGATTGCTACTGCAGATGTCAATCCTACTACAAAGATGACTATCAGCAAAATAGACAGTATCTTCTTTAAGCTGTAACCCAATATTATTTTATCTTCATACCGTTGGCTTTCCACTAAACTTCCCCTCAGCAAGTTCACTAATTAAATATCATATTTTTGAGTTGATCTCAAGACTCATTCATTTTAGACAGTATGATTTTACAATCTTACTTTTATTGTCAGAATCCTATTAACACTAAAATAAATTTAAATATTCAAGTAACTTTTGGACATTCTAATTTTACTTATAAAAAAGAAGAAAATCTTATACTTATTGAAGTTCATTTTGTTTTGTTATTTATGCTTACATGCGAAGAAATCCTTGAAATCCATGAAGTTGGTCCTGAGAGTATTATTTCTGTAATCCATAGACTTGAGACTGCTTTAGAAGAGCAAGCTATTCAAAGCACTGCTCTTTAAGAACGTGTAAAGATTTTCGAATCTTGCTTAAATTAAAACAGTTGCAAAAGTAGCAAACCTTCTTCTACTGACTTTTTGTCAAAAAAACCCAAGAGCCCTTGCAAAAAGAGTTATAAAAACCTGGGGGTGAAGAAGGTCATCCAGGAAAACTCTTAAAATGATTAATAATCATGCTCGTGTAATTATATTCTTGCGTGCTGATTTGCAGGAAGAACTTCAGAGTCTCAAATCTCATTTAAGGGAACTTACAGGCTTATGTTAGTTACTAGTAGGTCTGTGAACATGAAAATACTTCCAGAAAATTGTATATTTGCTAGAAAAAAGGAACATTCCAGTTTCTATTGAATGAGGTTCAAATCTAAGGTGGGAAGTCTTCTGTTCTGAAATTACTGGTATTGTGTATCATTTCTAGCTAGCTAATTTCGAGACTATCAACTAGTAGGAGCTGGTAAGATAATAAAAGCTAGACATCATATGCCACAAAATAAAATTGTTTGGACTTATATCATATGAAAATGAGGCTTTATTAAAACTCAAACAAATTCTACAATTGGATAATAAACAACGTTAATTTTAAATTGTATTTTATATGACCAAAAATGGTATCATCTGGAGAATTCCTATTTTGGTATTTTTGACCTTAGATCATTGGTTGAAAATTCAAGAGAATTGGTAGGAGATATTGCAGCATGAGCTGAAACATTAATAACTTCTTGATAGTTCTATTTTGCTCCATAAGGTAAAGTAATTATATCAAAGATACTACATTATTCAGAAGATACTCAAAGTAAACAGCCTTTGTTTATACTAGAGGTGGAGTCATTTTTCTTTGCCATACCCAACAATTTAATTACCTTAAATAATTTTTTATATGTTTTTTCGATTTGTAGAAATCATTCCTGAACTAATAGGTTCGAATTACTGACAATAGTATCAATATTTTTTTTGTTTTCTGAATTTTTTTTATAAAGCTGAAATATTAAAGCTATTTAAAAACCTATAATAGATGTGAAACACCATTGTTAAGAATATGAAAAGCGATTTCATCACACAAGAATCTTTAGATAAAAAAATCCAGAAAGCAGCTGGAGTTGAGAACGAATTTCCAAGAAAAGTTTTCGCACAAAATCAAGGAAAAAAGGGCCCTTTAAAAGTAGTCATTATTGGAGGGGGAGCCTGTGGTATGGCAGCTGCTACCAAAATTAGAAGACAGAGTGATTTTGAGATAACCGTACTTTCACGAGATTCCCATACTGCTTACAGTCACTGTGGAATCCCTTTTGTTTTGAGTCGGGAAGTTAATAGTTTTGAAAACCTTATTGTAAAATCCATGGATTTTTTCAAGAAAAACAGGATAGATATTAAGCTAAATGAGGCTGTTAGGTCAATTGATATTGGTTCAGGAACTGTTCAGACAAGGACAGGAATTTATCCTTTTGACAAACTGGTGATTGCCACAGGGAGCCTGCCATTTATACCTAAAAAAAATCTCACTACAAACATTCTACCTTATGGTATCTTCACCTTGAGAAGCTTTGATGATGGCATGCTCTTTGAAAAAGCCCTGGAGACTGCCGAAAAAGTTTGCATCATAGGTGGAGGGACAATAGGAATCGAATGTGCCGTAGCACTTGTGAGAAGGGGAATTAAAACTGTACTCATAAGCAGAAGCAAAAATCTGATTTCTAGGCAGTTTGATCCCGAAGTTGCTGAAATTATAAGAAGACACCTGAAAAGTCTAGGCATTGAAGTAATTTCAGGTGAACATATTGTTATTCCTGAAAATTTCAGTAAAGAAAAAACTCTGCAAGTTGGAGACAGGCTATTTCTTTCAGACATTGTGCTCCTGGCAAGCGGGGTAAAACCCGAAATTTTTCTTGCCATGGAGGCCGGAATCGAAATTGGGAAAGCTGGGGGAATAGTTGTAAACGAAATGCTCCAGGTAAAAGCAGGAGAGGAGTTCCTTCCCGATGTGTATGCAGGTGGAGAATGTGTGGAAGTAAAGGACTTTATAACGGGGGAAGCCAGAATAAGTCAGCTGGGTACAGCAGCACGGAGTATGGCATATGTAATCGGCGACAATATTACCGGAAGGAATACTGCTTTCGGGCCTCTTGCAGACCCTTGGGTGGTCGTAGCAGGTGATTTGCAGTTCGGTGGAGTGGGAATTACCTCGAAGAAAGCTGAAAGTAAGGGAATGAGTTTAGTTACAGGATTTTCAAGCGGGTATACAAGAGCCTCTTATTACCCAGATAGAAAAAATCTATACATCAAACTCCTGTTTAAACATGATTGCCTAGTAGGTGCACAACTTGTGGGAGGTGAGGGAATAAAAGAAAGAATAGATGCTCTATCCCTTGCAATCAGGAAGAAATCCACAATCAAGGATCTCCTAGACCTGGAAACCTGTTACTCTCCCCCGGTTTCAATGCTTATAGATCCTTTACGACCGGCAGTAAAAGCCGCAATTCAAAATATGAGGGAAAAAGCAAATAGTAAACATAATTCAAGATGAAATTGAAGAGGATTTCGATAAATTCCTAAATTTCTTCATATGCATATGAATGTTATATAAGCGACTTGTGAAACTCAAAGATTTATCGAAATTCTCAGAACTTTCCGATACTCCAGTGGAAACAAAGGGGTTAAAATTGATATTTATATAGGCATCTTAGGAAGTATAATTTTCTTCTATAGTGCCAACTTGCTTCTACAGTGTCTTTATGACTATCCTGCACTTTGAGACAGAAAAGGCTGAACTCACTCTTGTAAGAAGAGGAACTTATGTGGTTTTGAGATCCGACGATAGACTACCTTAAGCAAGTGAATTTCAGTGCACTTTAACGGCTGGTTATGCAGACAAAGTAAACCTGAAAGAACATGGTTACCACTGAGGAAGGAGGAAATGGTTCAGCTTTTTTTGAACCTGCCAGACGTTGTATGCTCCAGTCATTTAAAAGAAGAAGAAATCAGAGGAGCTACTTTTTATACTTCGAATCTTTCGGATAAGGTGACTTTACGCCAGCAGAATCTTCCAGAATAAGGCTTCTGGAAGCAGGATCTCATCCAAATCGAGACCCAATTATTTGAAGGTTTTTCCGCTGGAAGTTGGATAACTCTATTGGTAGGTTATCTAGGTGGAAGTGCCCTTCGGGAAATAGTGCTTCTGCAGAAAAGGTAGGTAAATATGCTGCATAAAAAATTTTCCACAAAATGCTTTCAGATGCCTCTATGGATATATATCGGACAAACCAGCTTATCCCGTATATCTGACTTTGACAGTTGAGTAAAATAAGTGTCTTTGTTTGTTTATTTTGCTCAATGAATACAAACACAAGAAAAAGAATAGTATCTACAATTTCTAACAAGAATATATGCGCTTCTCTCGAATAGATTCTGCTGTTTAATTCTTTTATCCCACTTTTCGCAGATGTACACAAGAATGCCATTTACTTTTTTCAATATAACAGTGGCTTAAAAATTAATTCAATTTTCAATGAATAATAGAGGGCAAATAGGTAAACAAATTTTACACATGTGTACATCTGAAGAATGTGTTTTTATTAAAAACTTAATTTTTGTGAGATTTTTGGCAACATAAAAGAAATTGTTTGGCTCTTAAGAACTATTAATAGGCTTTGTAAGATATAAGCTCAAGCATAATTTTCGTATCAAGTAAGCTGGCAAATAGTTAAATCATAAGGGATTATCGACATCTGACATCTTGAAATATTCTATGAAAGAGTCCTTTACAAAATTCTTGAGAATCTTGGAGTAACAAAGAGGAAATAATCTCGGATATCCTGAAAAGTCTGTTTTTGTTTATGATTATGAAGAAAAGTATCGAAATTTGAACAGGAAATTTACTATGAGGTATGCTGATTAGAAGTTATCTAATTAATATGGCCAATAATTAAATTATCAAGGCACAGATATTGATAAGTTCATTGGGAAGGAATTTAAAACATTTTAGAATGGTTTAAACTAAAAATAGTTCTTTTTGCCATTCTCATAAGATTATCAATAAAATTTCAATCCTATATAAGTAACAAATTACAGAAAAAATAATTGTAAAATACTACAGTAAAAATTTATCTACTGAAATTTAGGGAGAACGAAGGATGCTGTACAGAAAAGTGCCAAAGAATGGAGCTGAACTTTCAATACTGGGATTCGGGTGTATGCGCCTGCCGGTTAAAGAATACGGTACAATAGATGAAAAAAGGGCTATGAGCCAGGTACGTTATGCCATCGATCAAGGCATAAACTACGTTGATACGGGTTGGATCTATCATATGGGAGAAAGCGAACCCTTTTTAGGGCGGGCCCTTGCAGATGGATACCGGGGAAAGATTAAACTTGCAACAAAACTTCCGTCCTGGCTTGTGGAGAGTCGAAAGGATATGGATTATTTTCTGAACGCCCAACTGGAGAGACTCAAAACAGATCATATCGATTATTACCTTATCCACGGTATCGCAGGAGAAATGTGGGACAAATTGGAAGCTCTTGAAGTGATCGATTTCCTTGATAGAGCCAAAAGTGATGGGAGAATAATTAGCGCTGGCTTCTCCTTCCACGGGTTAATTGAGGATTTTAAGCGGATTGTGGATGCATATCCTTGGATTTTCTGCCAGATTCAGTATAATTTCATGGATGAAAACAATCAAGCAGGAACGGAAGGACTTAAATATGCAGCTTCAAAGGATCTGGGTGTGGTTGTCATGGAACCCCTGCTTGGAGGCAATCTCGCCAGCTCAGTACCTCCTGAAGTGCAAGAAATCTGGAACGAAGCTGCAGTGAAACATACACCTGCAGAATGGGCTCTTCGCTGGATATGGAACCACCCAGAAGTCACAGTTGTACTTTCAGGTATGAACCAGGAGTCCCATATAGAAGAAAACTTGATACTAGCAGACAAAACCTATCCTAATTCCCTGACTAAAGCTGAAATACAGCTTGTGAGCAGAGTTGAGCAAAAATACCGCCAGTTCAGGAAAATTAGCTGTACCAGTTGCCGGTATTGCGTGCCTTGTCCCTCGAAAGTGAACATTTCTGAGTGCTTTGAAACTTATAATAATCTATATATGTTAGGTAATGTGGATACGGCCAAGTTCACGTATGCAGTTCGGATGAGTGGAATGTTATCAGATGCAGAACCTGGATTTGCTTCTCAGTGCATTAAGTGTGGTGAATGCATTGAGAAATGCCCACAGAATCTAAAAATACCTGATCTTCTTGAAGCTGTGGTGGAAGAATTAGAAGGACCTGAGCTACAACAAAGAGTAGCAATGATAAAACAACAGATGCACAAAAAATTATAGGATTTGCACAGTTGAATTGAAAAGCCACTAATATTAGATCTTTAATTTTCTAAAAATCAAATTTGGGCTGTAACTATATTGTACTTGATTTTACACTTCAAATGTGTAAGTCCTATTCTGTTTAAAATACTAAACAAAGGAGATAGTAACCTGAAAGAGAATCAAGCAAGTTTTACTGCAATGATGGTAGCTACATGCGTGCATATCATGCCACGCATGAGACCTCAAAAATTTTTGATGACTTTCTGGCTTATGATTTGATACTCGAGGAAAAAAGATCACTGATTGAACAATATTTGACTCCTTGGGATAAACAGTTAAATGATCATGAGGGTATTGAATCATGTTTCGACCAGAAATTTTCCTCAGAGTTCTTGATACAAGGAATCAGTAATTTTGTCTTCCGTACACGATATGCGAAAGACACCCTAGAGAAAGTTGGCGGACAAGGATTAACGCAGTATGTAATTTTTGGGACAGTACTGAATACCTTCGGATTTAGGCAACCTGAAATGATGGAACACTTGGAAGTGTTTGAAGTTGACCACTCTGCAACACAAGAATTTAAGCTTCATCGACTAGCTGAGTTGGGGTGGTAACATCCAGCAAAACTACACTTCATTCCTATAGATTTCACGAAGGAAAGCCTGGTAACAGTACTAACTAGCCATCTTATGACTCAAGGGCTAAAAGCTTCTTTAGTTGCTTGGTGTCGTATAGCACGTAACTCAAGAAGATATGTTTGCAACACTGCGTTCCATCGCTGAGGTTGCCCCTGTGGGTAACATAGTTGTTTTCAATTATACAGATACTAATGCGTTTATCCCTGAAAAATTGTCTCTACAAATGAAATAATTTTTGAAGTTTTTGCGAAAGATAGGTGAACCAATTAAAACTGGAAGTTTCAATTTTTCAAGGTTGGGCGAAATCTCGCTAGTTTAGGATTTAGTCCCCAAGATAATTTGAGCCTAGAAGATATCTAAGAACATTATTTTCAAGGACTAACGGATGAATATCATGCATATGAGCAGGGGCACTTTGCATGTGAAGTTCTCGAATAATTGGTATAACATATGCCTACGAGGATTCTGATTTACCTCGGATTATTTTTTCTTAGTGGGAGTACTGTCCAAATCTTTCTCACTAATTTCTGTGTTTGACCTTGTTTTTTCTTTTCTTGATTATTATTCTTTGATTTTAAAGATAGTACCTCTATCTTCAAACTACTCCTCTTATTTTCAATGTAGTCAATTGATAGAAATCAGAGAGTATTTCGATAAACTCCTATGCATTTGAGTATTTAAGAGTTAAAATCTTTTAACATTATTTCTAAATCATTAAAACTATTAATGATTTTGCTCTTAAAGAGGGATATAAGCTTTTTCAGTCAGTTGGATACAACTTGCTGAAATTGATTCCTTAAATGACTTGTGAAAATCAGATGTTTATCGAAATCCTCGAATGTAAAAATCTTATTTTACGGCAAGATAAAGAATGTAGGAGCATGCTAAAGCATTTTTGTATGTGTGAAAGATTCCAACATCGCATATTGTGAAACATAGTTCCACAGTAAAAATCGATACTTTGCGAAATGAAAAAAATGTATTTCTGTTCTTATATTAGAATTGATTCCTGGTCTTAAACTTGAAGATAAACCACAAAAAGCACAGAGAAAGGAAACAATTTGAACAGTTTTTCTTGCCTTTCCGCTCTATTAATGGTTAGAGAATTTTGAGTGATTTAGGCATAAATAATTACTTTTGAAAATATTATTAGTTTTTAAGAGTAGAATTGATTCGTTATTTTATTAATTACATAAACCGGAAGCTGGAGTATTTTGTACAGGAATGGCAGCCTGGGGAAGATAATGTTATATTTTTCGAATATGGTGTGAGAGCAGTTCCAGAAATCTGGATATATGAGCGAAAATATACTCATATAATTGGTGGGAAACTGAGATAAGTTATGTGTATACTGACAGCCTAAAGAAGTAATGTATGCATCTTCATTAGTGTGGTTACAATATGTAGAGGTGTACTTTCATTGGTGAAAATTTCGGATAAAATAAGAGGTTTATAGGAGAGCTAGCAAGTTTAGAGGATAATAATTTTTTACTTAGCATCTAAAAAGATTAATAATAAGGAAAATTAGTTCGAGCATTTTGATATATCCTTAAGTAATCTTCTTAGCTACTCTAATAAAAATTTGGACTCTCCTATATAAAAACAAAGAGTTTTAATTCGAATAGTTTAAAAAATTAATTAATGTTAATGTCATAGATATAGTTGCTGATATATTTACTCTTACGAATTTCAAAATCTCAATCGCATAATTAGTTGTGGACGACCAACATGACAAAATTAGTTGTATTATTGATCCTACTTGCAGCTTTGCTCTCAACGGCTGGCTGCTCTGAAAAAATTCTGGGAAATTCCACGAATTCTAAGGTAGGCCTGGAGAAAAATGATGTTTTAATAATAACTCAGCTGGATCATATAAACACATCCCTACAGAAAGGCCCGATCTTTGTGAAAATAGGATCAAGATGGTGTCCTGCATGCAGGTCTATGAATCCAATCCTCGAAAAACTAGCATTAGAATACCGAGGAAAAGCTACTATCGCGTCTATAGATATGGATAAGAGCCCGGAAGTTAGAGGATATTTCGGAGTGGAATCTATTCCTGATTCATTTGTGATAGTGGGCATTGAAAACGGAAAATACGTTTACATGCAGGAGAATGGGAAAGTTAGCACGGACAGATCCCAGGCAAGAATTATTGGATTAAATGGTACTGACGATGAAAAAATATTTGAAAAAATTATAGATCTTGCTCTTCTTCAGGAGGGGAAGAGCAAATCCCAATAAAAGGGTAAATCATAATTATAAACCGTATTTTCCACAATGTACACAAGAATTGCATATATAATATGAAAGTAGCTTAAAAATTAATCTCACTTTCAATCAGATATTCTGTATATGTGCGCAAATAGAATTTGTTTGTCAATTTGTCCACCATTTTTCATTGAAAGTTAGAATATATTTTTAAGCTACTTTCATATTAAAAAATAGATGTAATTCTTGTGTACATCTGTGGAAAGTGGTATTTATTATTCATCGTAATAAATTCTGAATCCTTTACATGTCCATCCAAGTCGAATACCATGCAGCTTGCTGCAGGATGGTAATTTCTCCGAGAGTCTTTGGCGTAAAACATCTATACTTTACCATTTCAAAAAATATAAATCTAAGAGATTATCCAAGAAATTAAAATATTCTCCTTCAAAATTCAATAAAATCTTTGAAAACATGTAAGAAGTATGAATTAGCCGTTGATCTCATCAATGATCCTCATTATGGACGAAAGATAAATCTTTACGAAAAATAAGTGATATTTAGTCAAGCTCAAAGTCGCCAAACTTTTTTACTCATACATTTCCTTTACATCACTACCAAAAACGAAAGATTTACTTTATCTATTATGCTTGTAGAGAGAACAAAATGAAAGTTAAATACCTCTCCTCTTTTATCGACTTTATAAAACGCTTGGATTTAAAAATTAAAATATTTGCCTGGGTAGAGAGTTTTATTCTATAGATTGGTTTGAATTAGTGTAAAATAATAAAAGTTCACATATAGTTCCAGTTGCTGAGAACGGAAAGCAGATGGAGAAGACCCCCAAAGGAGGTAAGGAACGGGGTGAACGATATTTCATGAGGAACTACATAAAAAAGATAATTTCAAATATTTTTATTGGTGTCAAGTATCTCAAAAAAAGGGAAAAGAGATTTGATAATCCTTTTTTGTGGTTTTTAGAGTTATTGCCTCTACGAAATGTAAATCCATCTAAAGAAGACGGTTTACAATTGAATAATCATACCGGATGATGGAATATAATACATGATCAATGGCTAACAGTTATATAAAATCAGCTTGCCAAAATTTGCTCATCGGATCTCAGAAAGATGGTTATTGATATTTATTTTTTGCTCAGATATAATTGTTCTATAAAGAAAAGAAATGTTGTTTGATGAGCGATTATATCTTCTTCAAAAATAGATCGATGACAAAGTACGCGGTTTAAATGCTAACTTTTCGATCGAAGTATGAAGTTGATTTTGAAAAGATTGAAAATACCATTTAATAGGGTATTTTTTTCTCTTATGTCACAGTGGATGAATTCGATGAAGGAAATCTAGAATTATTAACCGAACTTGATATTAAAGGGTTAATTTTTGTTACAGATTTAACTATTAATATGCTTGTTTATGTCGAAAAACTTGTGGTTAGAATGCCTGAAAAAAGTGAACAAGAAAGACAAAATACTATTCCCAAAGTTTTGAATATATTTCAATGTGAATTCTCTTTCCAATTCTGTTAGAGTATCAAAAGATTATCAAAATTCGCAAAATTTGTATAGGGTACAAAAAATCAATTTTAAAGCTATAAAACTTTGAAGATTTCAGAATGACTTGCTTTTTGAGGATCCAGTATGGCTTCTCATCAGCAAAGACTAAGAATCAATTGAAATAATAATAATCAGCATGCAATGCTTCTTAGGAGACTTCATTGATAAACTTGCAAAAATGCAGAGTTCAAGGTATTGGATTGAGAGAACATTCCAGGTTGTAAGAGGAAACTTGAGAATGGCATACTAAACGGCAAGAAATTAAATTTAATGAACTATTATGTGGTATTTGTAATGCTTTAGATGCTTGTTTTACTGTAGTACAATATAAAATTCGATCAGATTTATGAAATTTCACTTCTTGTTGTCATGTATACTGAAGTATCAGTGATCCATTGAAGAACGTCATTCTTGTGAAATTGCAAAAATTTTAAATCAAGATGATAAGTTAAGAATGGGGGCAAGAATAAGCAGATTGATATGTTCATAATTTCTGATTAGAAACCTGAATTTGTGCTATGGTTACTGGTATGTATTTGGTATGTATTCTATTTTGCTAGCAAAAAAAATACTACATTGGGATCAATGACAGTAATAAATTAAGACAAAATAGAAGAACTAAAAATGGGAAGGTAAAAATTCTCAAAATGATTTTCATTCTGAGTAAAAATGGGTTTTGACACATGCAAAAATGAGTTAATTCGACAATATAAGGATAAATATTATCTATACAAGTATCATATAAAAGGGACTCACCATGACAAACCTTGCAATCATCGGGGCAGAAAAAAGCGGAAGAACATCCCTAGCTGCAAACCTCGGGAAAAAAGGGACATCTTCAGATATAACGATGTACAATAATGATGAAGAGATCCGGAAAATGGTTTTTGTGGAACCTCAAGGCTATCCTAAATCCTTGAAATCACTGGTTGCTGCACTGAATATTTCCGAAATACCGATTCTCTGCATCCCTCCTAATGGCCTGGAAAGAGATAATCCTGCAAGTGTTCACACTGGAGAATGTATTGTTGCCTTGGATCTGCTTGGCTTTAAGCATGGGATAATTGCCCTAACAAAGTCTGACATCACCCATATACATGCAATCGATGAGCTGAATAAAAAAATACAAGTAATTACTACAGGAACTATTCTTCAGGATTGGAAATGCATTTCCATAAATACTAACAAAAGCGCAAAAAAACCTTTTGAAGGTGTGGAAGATCTCAGATCCAGAATCAACTTGATGGCAGAAAAAATAGAAGTTGAACAGGCTAAGTTGAACAAACTACCCACAAGGATATTTATAGATCATGCCTTCAATGTCACAGGAAAAGGCTGTGTTGTTCTCGGAATTGTCAAACAGGGAATTTCAAGAGATAAAGACAAAACTAAGATTTTCCCTCTGAACAGAGACATTGAAATCCGTTCCATTCAGAGCCACGATGTCGATATTGAGAGTGCTCCGGCAGGTACCAGGGTTGGGGTACGCCTTAAGAACGTGCAAGCCAAGGATATCGAAAGAGGATTTATTATTTCAGACAAAGAAATTGTAAGTACTGATTACATCCTTGAATGCACCCTCTCAAAATTTACCCGAAAAATTGAAGTTTCAAGTGTTCTTCATCTCTTTGTTGGCCTTCAATCCGAACCTGTACGCGTAAAAAAAATACTGGTTGACGGACAAGAGGTACGAGAAGTAAAACCAGGCATTACAAGTGTACTTGAGCTCTCAGGCAATAAAAAAGTAGCGTATAGTAAAGAGGATATCTTCCTGCTAGCAAACCTTGATCTTACTCAGCGCTTAGCAGCTCATGGTTTTTCG
>CAVXNY010000021.1:0-194639 GCA_963763235.1 uncultured Methanosarcinaceae archaeon
TCAGGCTTCTGGGAAAAGGAGATGTCTCCTGAGCGAGTAGTGTAATGGAAATTTCTGGAATTTACCAGAGGAAAAATTCTTAGCAAAGCTCCTTCTTTTCTGGAATTTATATCATAGAGAATACAGGTTGTATTACTGTTATGAATCATGAATACCTTTTTTTTTACGGTAAAAATATCTGACTGATAAACCCAGAGTGGAAATGGGGCAAGGATGAATTTGGAAAGATAATTGAAGCCCATTGGAAAAATAGTATCCTGATACTTATGAGTTGCAAGTCGATAAATTTCTTTATTGGAAGAAACTTCTTCATCAAGGGATGAGAGAAGCAAAAACCTTCCTGGTAAATTTTCTGGAGCTGCGACAAGTAGTCCGTGGTAGGTCCTTGTTCCTGCCCCAATAACTGTAGAGGAAGCATATCCTCCGAGCCCGTTTCCTATAATCCATTCTCTCTTTATTCCTTCTTCATATGTTGAAAACGAGTCTGCTCCAAGCTTGATCCCACTCATAATGTAATTGATTATGATTTGATTTCTTAAATATTGTACGCTTGGAAAAATAATAAAAAAGAATTAAAAGAGATAAACTTGACTTATAAATAGGTTATAAAATTATTATAGAGGATTTTGATAAACTTTTGGTTTTCACGATTCATTCATATACAATTTATGAGCATATGAATAAATTAAGGGGTTTATCAAAGTATTCTATATTTATTAAGTGTAAAACATAAACTATTTTACCTGTGCAAGATATAGAAGGGTGAGAATAATGGAGCAAGACCTTTTAAAAATTCTTGTGGATATCTTCAAATCATCTGGATACAATGTTACAATATCCAGTCAGTGTGACATCATTGTGGAGAAAAACCGGCATCAAGCTTATGTCAGGTTTGCCTCAAGACCAGGTTATGAAGAAATAAAAGCCTTTTACGAAAAGTTAGAAGGTCGTAAAGGAATATATGTAATGACCCAGAAAACTTCTGGAGAACTAAGTAACTATGCAGCTGAATTTGGGATCCATTTGTGGGACAGAGACGATCTGGCCCTTCAGATAGGAAGGACGATTCTCGTAAATATAGAACGAAAAACAAAAAATTCACATTTTGAACCAGAAGCTCCATCAATAAGTAAGACACTAAATTCATCCACCTCAACAGCTTTTGAAGTGAATTTTGAATGTTGTGGAGAAGATGTATTCAAGCAGGGATCTGACTCTAGCGAAGAGCTATTATCACTCCATAGCCAGACATTGGGGACAAAAAATACATTTTTTGAAGCCAAATCTCTACTCAGGCCCTATGAGGAAATGAATAATCCAAAAAAGCTAGAACGTGTTGAGATTCCCAAAGTTGATTCATACGGGATGCTTAATATACTATCAGTGGAACCAAATTTATCTAAAAATCAGGCGATAGACATTGCAAAGTCCTATCTCAGCAATCCTGAGGATGCAATTTTGAAATTTGTACCTTTTTGGAAATACATATATAATGTTGAGGTAGAAAAACGATTTCGATCAAAAGTTTTAAGTATTGCCGGCAAAGGGAAAGGTTTACTTAATGCACTAAATAAATCAAAGGAGGAAATGGAAATTGAAGGTCTTAGAATGCCGACAAGAATCCCCGCAGTACAGCATGAGATCAGAAGGCCGAATGTTAACAGAAAACAAGCTGAGAAGATCATTCTAGATTTAATTATTGAGGAAAATACACGTGAAATGCGCTTTAACAATATGGACGGGCAGGCAATTATATATGAACATAGGAGCATCGGCCCAAAAGCTGAAGATATAGATCTCAACATGGAGCTTGTGTATATTCCTATCTGGGAAGTGAGGGGAAAGCGTAATTCTTTGGAAATAAATGCTTATAACGCAAATGTCCTGGAACAGCCTATTGATGAAGATGCCGAATTTCTGTGAATTAAAAGTTATGCCAAACTATCTGGAAAAGTATGTAATCTATATATACTATATTTGTATATTAGTAAAATAATAACATTTATTCAGAAGGATTAAGTGTCCTGCTCTCCCAGATGTTCCCTCAAAAATATCTTTCGGGAGAATAAAGCCGAATTCTAAATAAACGTTAATTCCAAATAAACGTTATACTTATCAGATGCAAGAATATATACCATTTGGAAATTATCTGTCAGCTGTAACAGATGAATAGTATCAAAATTAAAGAGGGCATCCATTTAGAAAACGTTCAAAGTAAAAAAGAGGTATATAAATGATAGAAATAACAGATAAAGCTGCGTCAGAACTTAAAACACTGATTGAACAGGAAGGAAATCCCGAAATTGCTCTCCGAATATTTGTTGCCGGCGTTTCATGTAGTGGAATTCAATATGGACTTTCCTTTGATGGTGAAGTAAAGGAAGAAGATGTAACGATGGAAAGTAATGGGATCAAACTCGTGATGGCAAAAGATATTGAAAGGAACTTTTCTGAGGGCAGCATTGACTTTATTGAAGATGAAAATGGGAAAGGATTCCTAATTAGCAACCCCACAGCCGGTGGATGCGGCACATGTGGAGGAGGATGTCATTAAAGGTAAATAAAACCATGATGAAGTATGTGAACTCGAACCTAAAAGAACAAACAAAAACTATCAACAAAGGAGAAGCAAATCCATGTTTCCAGGAATTGGAGGAGTGGGAGGCCGGGGTGTGAATCCGGCTAAAATGAAGCAAATGATGAAGCAGATGGGGATTAATGTCAAAGAGCTCAAGGATGTTCAGGAAGTAATAATAAAGACTGCAGACTCAAATATCATTATAGAAAATGCAAATGTCACTATCATGAATGTTCAGGGCTCAGAAACATACCAGATTGTAGGCGACGCAAAGGAAATTCCGAAAGAACTGGACATTCCCGCAGATGATATAAAACTCGTAATGGAACAGACAGGTGTTTCTGAAAAAGAGGCACGTGAAGCTCTAATAAAGTCGAACGGGAATCTGGCAGAGGCCATCGTAGAACTTTCTTCGGCTTGATTTTTTTTCCTTTCAAACTTTATATAATGCTACTTAAATGTCTGATCTTAAGCAATTAATATTATCTACTCCAAATATTTCTATTCTCCTATCTTATTATAATCCTTGTTTTAGTGCTGTACTTTTAGCATGCAGTTTTATAAAAATTTTGATTCGCAGTAGCATTTTCAATTCGGAGATTTTTTTACTTTTTTCGAAGTTTTTAATTTATTGTAGTCAATTGTTAGTCTACTTAATGTAAAATTTGGGCAATCTCATAAAAAATTAAAAATTCTCTTAATCATTTTTTTAGGGGTTTAAACCAATTTAAAAGCATATAAATTCGAAATAATTATTTCTGTCGTTGTCTAAATGAAATTTTTTTTGATACTCCATAAAAAACATTTGAGATCTTATTTTATAGGCATAATGGATTGCATGAAATAGTTTAATTTAAAGGTAGATCAAAATATAAATCCGTTACATTATGATGGTTTTTGGGAAAGTTTCAATCTCCTCAGAAAGCTGTAGTGTATTCGTCTAGAATGAAGATTTAATAAAAATCTAGTTTTACTCCTTCGATCGCTATCCTTTAATATAGCTTCGTACATTTGTGTTTGAAGGCCCGGATAGCCTAGTCGGTTGGGGCGCCAGACTCATAGGGACTTTTAGATAAGGCGTCTTTAATCTCCTGAGATATCTGGAGGTCGCGTGTTCGAGTCACGCTCCGGGCATCCAAATTTTTGTTCAAAGCACTCGAATTCTATTTTCATACATTTTTGATTTTTGGGATGCTTATCAGCTTTTTGGATCGGAAAACCTAGAAAACGAACATTGGCCTTACGTGATTTTGGGAGGAAATAAGTGCGTTAGCCTAATTAGAATTATTGAGATTTAGACAATTAAGTATCTGCTTCTGTATTTCACTTTTCCATGAACTTATGCGTAATTTAGCCCTATTTTATTATCCCACTGTCAAACTATTAAGTTATGACTTATCTGTTTTTTTACTAGGAAAAACAGTGGGAGGGCGGCAAATTCTGCAACCAAGCAGAACGCGATTAACAATGGCAGCGATACGCTATAGAGGCTGCCAATCAATGCGCTCCCCAGAAACCAAAAAATTCCATAGCTCGCCGTGAAGAGACCATACGCTGAAGCACGTCGTTGAACTGGCACCATCAAGGCTACTGCGGCAGGAATAATCGACTCATGGACTCCCATGCCCAGACCCCATAGTGCGATTCCGATGAGTGCTGCCCAGAAGCCTCCTAAAAATACTAATGGAGCAAACAGGGCAGAGATAATTGTTAGGGGAACTAGGATGATAATACCAACACTGTCAAAGAGGCGTCCAAAGAGTAGAGAGCCTAATCCACTCATGCCCATAGCCACTGCGTAGAAAATTGGAATCATTGAAGTGGAGACGATAGACATCTTTTCTAAGTGATACGCCATGAAAGGAAAATCGGCAAATCCAATGGCGATAAACACAGCTCCCGCAAGATAAAGCCAAAAAGAATACGGAAGACCCTTCACCTCTAAATTGGGGGGGGTATCGTTCATCTCTTCTGGATGGGGATAAGTTAAGCGCGCAACAGCCAGGATAGAGAGCATGATGAGAGCTGGAATGAGTAACATGGCAAAAGCGAGCCGGTAGTCACCGCGCCAGGCAAGGATACCGGCTGCAGCCAGCGGACCGAATAATGCACCGAATTGGTCAAGTGCTTCATGGACGCCAAAGGCCCAGCCATATCCTCCCATCTCTTGAGCAGCATAAGAAAGCATAGCATCGCGCGGAGGGTTACGAGTCGCCCGGCCAAATCGCTCCAGAATAATGAGCACTGCTGCCATCTGCCAGCTCCCAACCAAAGCAAGCAACGGTACTGAAACCATCTGGATAACATAACCAAAGATTGTGATAAGCCAAAATTGACCAGTTTTATCACTGAGGCTTCCCGAAACAAGGCGCCAAGCGTACCCTACGAATTCACCAAATCCGGTAACTACGGCAACTGTAAACGCACTTGCCCCTAGTAATGCAAGATAAGGACCGATTATTCCTCGCGAACCTTCGTATACGAAGTCTGCAAAAAAGCTCATCACGCCGATAAGCAGGACAAACTTTAAGGCTCTGAATTGTAAGGATGATGATTTTATTAATTCCCTTACTTTCCCAGTGATAGATGCTTTAGAGCTTAAGGACACAATTTCTCCTCCATCACTACCGAAAATTTAAAGTCAAAAGTTAAAGGGCATTATAGTGAAAGGATTAGACTGGTCTTTTTAGCCCTCCCTTTCGACAAAAATTTTACCGAGAGACCCAGAAGTTCCTAATTCTTCTTTATCGCATTTTTAACCGATATATAATTATAATTCATTTGGATTGGGTTAAGCATTAAACGCCAAAATGTATGTTTTACAGTCAGACGTTCCTACATCTCAACCATAGCAGTTCCCATCATTGGATCCTTTTCTACTAAAGAATGTTCTTCCCACATGTATTAATATCTTTTTTATCGATAATATTCTTTAAATTCGCACTTCAAGAACGGATCAAATATTTTGGTACTTTTAGATCAGCCTGGTCACCTAAGCTATCCAAATGAATTTTGATTTTTAAATCAATACCCTTATTTTTTTACAATACGACCTATTATGTCAATTAATAAGAATCAATAGCATATCCAGTCGTCTTTTGACCCTCGGAGCATACTAGACAAATATTCCTTTGTGTGGCTTTTTGTGCTACAATCCATATATGTGCCCTTATACTTCATTAAATCTAATCTCGTCTTGGAATTCAAGAATATACGCAACCAATATTATATCCTTGCATTTATTTTCGCTTGTTGTGTCCCATAATTTAGAGATGATTTCTGGAATCAAACCATTAAAAGTGGTTATTTTCTGATTCCTACTTATTTAAATTCTGTATTTAAAGAACAAAGTTTATATGTGGGATAGTTAATCTAAAAACCCACTGCCGACAGTCTACCGGCAAGACAATCAGAACAATATAGGACTACGCAACTCATTGAAAAATCATATGCTTAAAACTTCAAATTATTTAAGTCATAATACTTATGATTGACTTGCTAGTGTTTTTTGCATATCAAATGCGTTAGTCATAAGGAGAATTCGATATGAGAAAATATTTTTCACCGATGGTTTTATTGGTACTACTTTTAATGCCAGCAGCTTTAGCAGCAGGCAATATAAAAATTAACGATTTTTCTTCTAACGTTACAAATGGGACTATTCCTTTATATACGCGGTTTACTGGTGACGTCACCGGTAATGTTACTTCTTGGCGCTGGATATTTGAAAATGAAGTAACCGGAGCTACTACTTATAGTGGTTCAAGTATCACGACTCATCATAATTTTGGGAAACCTGGAATTTATAATGTCACATTGAATGTATGGGGACCTGATGGCAATGATACACTTATAAAACCATCATATATTACTGCCACTGCAGTAAGCACAAATATAAAAGCCAAAAATGAAATTATTGAACCAGTAAGCATAAATGCAAAACCTAAAAATGAAACTACTGAGTTATTAAGCATAAATACAAAACCCAAAAATGGAAATAGTGAATCAATAATAAGCATTAATAAAAAGGCCAAACAAGAAACTAGTAAGTTAATAAGCATAAATAAAAAACCTAAAAATGAAACTACTGAATCAGTAATTAGCATTAACAAAAAAACCAAAAAAGAAGCTGTTGAGCCAATAAGCTTAACAATGAACCCGAATTTGGAATCAACAGATGAGCAGCTTTATTTGAATGGATACAGTGAAGAATATCCGAGTGAAGTAAGATATCCAATTAGAGTTATAAACAGATATGATCGTGGATACAATATTGGATACAATATTTTTTAAGCAACAATATTTGAAATAAATTAATAACAATCATTCTGAAAACGAAACTGTAAAAAACTCGTTGCTTAATAATTATTTTATAGGTTTTAATTAAAACCTATTTTTTTATTTTTAAATAACGATGTATTAATAATAAAACTTGCAAATCCACAAAAGTATATTATGGTTACTGCTAAGGACATAAAACAGCCTAAGTGCCATACCATTACCTATTCACTGTTGTATCTCATAGGTAAAGTACTAATGTTGTTACACCAAACTTACTTCTTTAAAATAATATAAAATTGATATATATGAATAACTATTTGTTTTTTAGACATGCTTTCACATAGAAAACAAAATCAAACACATAACACATAAAACTTGACTGTGAATTTACAAAAATTTTGCTTAGGCGTGACGATGGGGTTTAGGCTAGTTAAATCAAAAAATGAAAGATTATAGGGTTATTTAGGGCATTTACTTGAGTCAGATTATTCTAAGGGTACTCAAAAAACCTACTGTAGGGCTGAGATTAAGTCATTTATTGATTGGCGGGGAAAGATCCACATCTGTGATAGTTCATGATATCAGGATCACACAATTCTCTTACTAATTAGTTAATTTTAGTACTTCTAAAATATATACAGAAAATATATAATAAATTAAATCTATTTATAATTTATAGGTATTCCGTATCTTGCAGCAGACTTTCCGATGGGTTGCAGGCATCTTTTCCCTTGCAACTAACAAGATCAACTTTTTTACATTTAAGATCAGACTGGTCACATAAGCTAACAAAATAAAGTAGAAGAAATCTCATTCTGGAATTTGAGCATATAATCGACCTTAGGCCAGTTGTTAACCAGTTTCAACCCAATATATGGTTACATAATTTGAAAAAGGCTTTCATTAAAAATATTCAAATGCACTGTCAACCCACTGGATGTAGGATAAAAAGTAAATAAAGTGAAAAGTTCAGTTAATCCAAAAATGAATTATATTCTATTATCAATTCATCGTTCATACCAAGTTCCCTTAAAGCTATCTGCATCACCTCGATCTTCTGTTTCGAAATCCCATCATCAGGCTCAACTCCAACTTTAAGACTCAGTTTAAGCTCGTTACCTTAAATTTTGTAATGATTTTAGTATAGAAGTTTGTCCATTTCTGAGTCTGAATTTCATCGTCCCATGATAATTTCTTTGCTTTTGACTCTTTGGAAGGATATATACATCCGTCGTACCCGCCCTCAATTAATCCTGGTTTTTGCGGTGAAGAAAAAGGGGTACAAAATCGATCATTTTTTACTGAACTTTCGGTACATTGCCGCACAAGGTGATGCAGCGAATCTGCTGTAAATTCGAAGTCAAATTTCTGTTAGTGCATTTAATTGGTTTCTTTATATGTGAAATTTCTCTACTCAATAAATTATTGAGGAGGATAACTAGAAGAATATAATAATACATAACACTAAAAATATTATATATGTTAAGAACCTAATATAATTTACGTTTTCGTCTGCTACTATATAGCGATGACCTATTTCACAAAAACTACCTCAGTATAATACTCTGGGAATTAATTAAAATAAATTTTAAAAGAAAGCAATATAACATTAATAATAGGATTATTTTAGCCAATGGAGAAGAACGTGTAGTCAATGAACAAAGTAAAATTATTTTTGATGAAAAAAGATATCCCTATTCAAATGGGAGCAACAGTTCAGAATATTAAGAAGCGTAAAAAAGCAGAAGAATCTCTGACTAACATTGAAAATGTCCGGAAAAGGGAAATTCATCATAGGATCAAGAACAATCTTCAGGTTATCTCTTCCCTTCTTGACCTTCAAGCTGAAAAGTTCAAAGACCGAAAGAATATAATGGACTCCGAAGTCCTAGACGCCTTCAAGGAAATCCAACACCGAGTGATATCTATGGCTCTTATTCATGAGGAACTGCATGAAGGTAGTGGAGGCGACACAGTTGGTTTCTCATCATACCTTGGGAAACTTGTTGAGAATATTTTTTTGACATACAGACTTGGAAATACCGATGTCAGATTAAATATGGATCTGGAAGAAAACTTTTTCTTTTATATGGATACTGCAGTCCCATTAGGAATGATTATTAATGAACTCTTTTCTAACTCCCTCAAACATGCATTTCCCGGTAGAGCTAAGGGAGAAATTCAAATCAAATTCCGTAGAGAAGAAAACAAAAAAGATTGTTGTAAGAGTACCGGTTTTACCCTGGAGGTCTCAGACAATGGCGTGGGCATTCCTGAGAACTTTGAAATCGAATGTTTTAATAGTCTTGGATTTCAGCTGGTAGCTTCCCTTGTAGATCAATTAGATGGGGAATTTGACTTGAAAAATGACAATGGGATGAAATTCACTATGAGGTTCACGGTAACAGAAAAATAAACAAGCATCAACTAATATAAGATGCATAGTTTTACTTAAAAACCTATACATCAATGAAAACAATAGAAACAGAAGCTTTATCTGTAAAGCTATTGGCTCTGCATCATACTTTTTGAGTGACAGAACAGGATAACGAGGCATTCATTTTTTACAGAACTTTAGCTACACTGTCAAATTCGTCCTGTACTTACCTTTGGATACTTTAAAAATTTTAAATAATTTCATTCCATTCGAATACCCCTCAGCTTACTACGAGAGCGGAAACTTCTCTGATAATCGTTATTAACTAACTGATTTATATTTTAAGCTACCTTTTCATTATAAAATAGAAGTAAGTAATGCAAAAATTTGTGTCAATAAAACAGATGTAACACGTTTTTTTGTGTGAAGTATCGTAAAAGATTTTTATTTAAACAATTATATCATCAACTATTTAAAAATTTATTCATTTAAATTGATAACGTATATTTTTTTGAGTTTGATGCAATCAGTAACGATCTAGATAATGTATATTTTTTGTTGGTGCTGAGCCAAAACATTCCCCTCGGGATTGATGTGGATTCTAAAAAATATCAGAGTGAGAAAAATCTTCAAAAATATTCTGAGATTAAAAATAATTAAGGAATTATAAACTTTTGATAGATAGCGGTAACATTGAAACTGTGAATGAGCGTATAACTTCCTATGTAATTAAAAACTATGTTGGAAGCCCACTGAACCAGGAAAAAAGAAAATCTAAACAAATGAATATATTTGACTTTGAATAATCTTTTGATATCCTGAGAGGGGCTTGGACATACTCAACTGCTTGGGTAAGAGATAATATCACCGTTAAATCCTTGAAGCAAGATTATTAGACATTGAATATTCCTTGTTTTTGAAGATCTTTTTGATAATCTGAAAGAAAGATGTTTAAGAGGTGTAAAGATAATAGTTCCTGATTGGCGTAAAGTGATATAGAAAAAAGTAAGAAAATCTTTCTTAGATCAAGCTTTCAGATGTGTCACGTCATCTAATAAGACAAGTGCTCAAGACGGTGCCAAAACAGAAGCAAAACTAAGTGACTGATAAATTGAAAGAAGCATTTTAGAGATCTTCAGAAACTGTATGACCTTATTATGGAACTTGATAGTATGTGACGGAAAAGAGCAGCTAATGCACTTGAAAGCTTCAGTAAGATTTAATGAACTATATGCAGTTTCCAGAGAATCACTGGAAAAAAATAATAACAACAAATATGATGGAAAAGACTAACAAGGAACTCAAAACAAGAAGCAAAATGGTGAGGGCATTCCCTAACCAGGAATCAATATTGAGATGAGCAGGTCCAATGTTCATTGATATAAATGAAAACTGGATAATAGGAAACAAGTATAAAGTAATGGCACAGTAATCAAAAAAGAAAATTAAGGAATATAGAACAGATTTTGCCGAAAATTATGCACTCTGCCTCAAGATACCTGATAAAGCTCAATATTCTGTAAATTGATTACACGATTAAAGAGTTTAGTTTCCTAGCTACATGATTGAAGCCTAATGCTTTTTAAAATAAAGATGGTGATTATATGGCTAAAGATATTATAAACAAAGTAGTAACGGCAAAAAAAGCGTCAATTGAACTTGCCAATTTAAGCGAAAGGATAAAAAATATAGCTTTAGAGGCTATGGCTGAAGCCATCGATAAAGGGAGACAAGCTATTCTGGACGCAAATTCAAAGGATCTTGAATATGCAAGGGAGCTGAAAAATAAAGGGAAGCTTACTCAGGCTCTTGTAGACAGACTCAAAGTAAGTAACTCGAAGATTAATGAGATGATAGCAGGAATAAGAGATGTCATAAAGCTCAAAGATCCTGTAGGAGATACTATCTCTACTCTTGAGCTTGACAGGGATCTAATTCTCTATCAGGTAAGTTGCCCCATAGGCTTGATAGGAGTTATCTTTGAATCTAGACCTGATGTAGTACCTCAGATCATGTCGCTTTGCCTGAAGAGTGGGAATGCAACTATTTTTAAAGGTGGAAGCGAGGCAGGAGAGTCAAATCGCACTATTTTCAAAATTCTTTTAAAAGCTATTGAATCTACAAGTGGTATGCCAGAAGGTGCTTTCCAGCTCATGGAAACTAGAGAAGAAGTGATGGACCTTTTGAATCTTGATACCTACATTGACCTCCTTATTCCAAGAGGTTCAAATGAGTTTGTCAAGTTTATACAGAACAATACGAAAATTCCTGTACTTGGACACACTAGCGGAATATGCCACATATATGTGGATGAATATGCGAATCTCGATACAGCTTTGAAGGTCTGCTTTGACGCCAAAGTGCAGTACCCTGCTGCATGCAATGCCATTGAAACTCTCCTGGTAAATCGTAGGATTGCAGATGCATTCTTACTTAAAATGGCAGAAATATATATTGAGGCAGGTATTGAACTGCGCTGCGATAATGAAAGTTACACTCTACTTGCAAATAGAGGACTTTCTCCGCTTGAAAAGGCAACTGAAGAGGACTGGAGTCTAGAGTACAATGATCTAATCCTTTCGATAAAGCTCGTTGATTCCATAACAGAAGCCATTGATCACATAAATAAATTTGGTTCCCATCACACTGATGGAATAATAACTGAAAATGCCTCAAGGAGAAAAGAGTTCACAGGACTTGTTGACTCTTCAAGTGTTATGGTAAATGCCTCAACTCGTTTTGCAGACGGCTATCGTTACGGGAAAGGAGCTGAAGTTGGAATCAGTACAAACAAGATCCATTCCCGCGGGCCTGTGGGGATGGAAGGACTGCTGATATATAAGTATATTCTTTTGGGAAAGGGGCATATTGTTGCGAATTATGTCGGAAATAAAGCAAAGCACTATACCCACATGAAACTTAATACAAAATTCAGAGATGTTAATTGAAAGTCCTTTAATATTTGCAATGAGAGTATAATACCTGAATTGAAATACTTGCATAAATTTAGTAAAAGTGATAGAAACTTGGATTGTTGTTAAAAATTTATTTTAGCAGCATTTTCAAAATACCCTACGAGGCTTTATGAGTGGCAGATAGAAAACAATTTCTCAATGATGTGAATAAAATCGTCATCAAAATAGGTACTTCGTCTATTACAAAAAATAATTGCGTTGATACAAAGGAAAATTGTAGTATTGATCCCACATTTATGGAAAGCATTGCATCCCAGGTTTTCGAGCTTCGAACGCAGGGCAAAGAAATAATTTTAGTAAGTTCGGGGGCAATAACCGTAGGACTCCAAAAACTGGGTATTGCTCCAAAGCCCCGTGAAATACCTGTGAGGCAGGCAGCGGCAGCTGTTGGGCAGAGCATTCTGATGCAGTACTGGAGCGAAGCTTTTTTAAAGCATGATCTGAAAGTCGCTCAGATCCTTCTTACTTATGAATTCTATTCGGATAGAGTATCTTACCTCAACTTGAGGAACAGTATATCTACCCTCCTGGAATATGGGGTCATTCCAATAATAAATGAAAACGACTGTATATGCACAAATGAGATTGAAGCAATATTCGGCGACAATGATAAACTTTCTGCAATGGTTGCAAGCAAAATAGATGCCGATCTCCTGATCATTCTTTCGGACATCGACGGTCTTTTTGACAAGAACCCCAAGAAGAATAACGATGCCAGACTTCTGTCCCTTGTGGAAAAGATCACGCCTGAAATAGAGAGTTATGGGGGTGACTCTACAAGCTTCAAGGGTGTAGGCGGAATGAAAACCAAGATACAAGCTGCAAAGATCTGTGGCATGGCAGGTTGTTACATGTTAATTGCTAACAGCAAAATTGAGAATGTAGTTCTGAATGCTATTTCAGGGGAAGATATCGGAACCTTCTTCCTCGCTGAGAGATGTATACCGAAAAATCGCTCGCGTTGGATCATTCTTTCAAGGCCCTCAGGCACTATTCATGTAGATGCAGGTGCAAAAGCTGCGATTCTAGGAAAAAGAAGCCTTCTGCCAGCAGGTGTTGTAGAGGTTGAGGGAATTTTTGACAGGGGAGACATAGTAAAAATAGAATGTGAAGGCAGGGTTTTTTCAAAGGGAATAACAGATTATACCTCTCAAGAACTTATTAAAGTAAAAGGAGCCCATACAAACAAAATTGAGAGTATTTTAGGCTATAAAAATTATGATAATGTAATAAAAAAGGAAAATATTGGCATATTGGAAGAATTAAATTAAAGCCAAGATATTCTTGAAAAGTTTAGATAAATTTTTTATCACCTGGAATCTTACCTCGATCCTAGAATGTTCTGTGAAATTATTTTACAATTAATATAGGCAGTACCTCTCTATATCATATTTATCGTTGGAAATAAGGAGGATCATTTATGGAAAACCGAAATATAGGATTTATAGGAGCAGGAAAAATGGGATCTGCTCTTATTAAGGGCATTATTAAAGCCGGAATCGTAAAAAATGAAAATATTGGTGCAAGTGATGTATACGAGCCTTTTCTGAGAGACCTGCAAGCAAAGATGGGTATAATGGTATCAACTGACAATGTTGTTATTGCTCAGAAATCGGATATTCTTATTCTTGCAGTGAAACCCAATACTCTCGAATCAGTGCTCGCAGATTTAAAGGATTACATAACTTCCGACAAACTTGTGATTTCGATTGCCGCAGGAGTGCCTCTTTTCACTTATGAGCATGCCCTCCTCAAAGGCACCAGGATTATACGTGTAATGCCGAACATTGCAGCCACAGTTTTGGAAGCTGCTTCAGGAATTGCTCTTGGCAAGAATGCCACTCCTGAAGACCTAAAGGTTACTCTCAAAATATTTTCTGCGGTTGGCACAGCAGTCCAGGTGCCTGAATCTCTCATGGATGCTGTTACAGGCCTTTCAGGAAGCGGACCAGCATTCATTTTTCCTGTTATCGAAGCAATGGCTGATGGAGCTGTCCTTGAAGGAATGGATAGAAAAAGTGCCCAGACACTGGCAGCCCAGACTGTGCTTGGAGCTGCAAAAATGGTACTGGAAACAGGTATGCATCCAGGAGAACTCAAAGATATGGTCACTTCTCCTGGCGGAACTACGATTCAGGGCATCCACGCTCTTGAAGAAGCCGGAATCAGGGCTGCATTTATGAACGCAGTAATAAGGTCAAGTGAACACTCAAAAGAACTAAGGGAAAATAAACGTTCAAAAGAACTCGGGGTAGATTAAAACTTTTTCCCCCCTCTATTTTAAGCTTCTATTTTAAATTTGTATATATTTTTTCATGCCCACAAGTTATAGATCGATTCCAAAAAAGAGTATATCTTTGCATTTAAATAAAAGGAACGAAATCCTATGCTCAAGCACTTTCAGTAACTAATTGAGATGACCTAATTATAGAATACCTGAAAATATGGAGGAAAGTTTGAATTTAAATAACCAAACTAACTTATTTTTGAATGTGCCACAATCTATTTTCACTCAAAGTCAGACTATTGGGATAATTATTACCTTTTCATTTTAATTTTTTCTATTTTCGTCGTAATTTTAATGCTTCCAGTAGTACTACGGTAATATATTTTTGTTAGCAAAATAAACTACTTACCAGTAACTATGATATAAATAAAGTCTTTTTAATCAGAAAATTATTAACATCTTAAGCATAACCAATGCCATATAACGGTGCTATGATTTTTAATTTTTCCCATGTATTCTATAATTCACCATTCCCATCTTTATTTTTCAAAACTAATACAAGCAAGTTGGCTTTGCAATTGTTCCCATATTTTATCTTTGCAGTTATAAATAATTTTTTTCCTGATTGATCAGACTGTGGTTTGTCTAGTATTTACTCAGGAAAACGAAGAGATTTCCTGAAAGAAACTCGATCAATACATTGCTTATTAAGTTCTAGTCGGAAAGATCATGCCATTGCTGTAAAACAATTATTTTAAGTGTAATGATTGCATAAGTTTAAGGTCTGCCTTAGGAAACTTTTATGTTAAAATATATGGACTCAAGAATCATAAGAAAAGATTTCCAATCAATTAAGGAATCAATTTCAACAAATTTGTCCCCAACTGATTGAAGACGTTTGTATTCTACTTAAGACCAAAATCAGTAAGATTTTTCATGAATAAAAATTAATATTAGTAGATTTAAACTCTGCAATATTCAAATGCGTAGGAGTTTATCAAAATTCTCTTTATGCATGCATTAATTGGCTTTATGCTTCTATTTATTCCATACAATTCAATTTCATATTTTATGTTCTTTGATTTTTAAATTTCTTTTTTTGCTAAACACATTCTTACGATATAATATTTTTTTTGTGATAGCATACTTTATTTATTAGTAAAATATATCAAATTTAAGATATTTATATCATTAATACAAGTACTTTATCAGCTGAAGCAAATTATAAATATTGCAAAGTTTTAATGTTTATTCATGCTGCTACATCTTTTACTAATTCTAGTGAATCCGGAAGCAACGTATATGTTGGCATGGAATGGGTATATTTATATATAATACATGTTAACTATTAGTTACTATCAATTGCATACTAATATACAAACAGTTTCCTGGCCAAAGTTTTCAAGGGATTTTTGTAACCCTGTTAGAATTTACTTAAAATATTAATGATTATTAAAATCCATTCGAAAGGCATCCTGAATGTAAAAATTTGATATTGTTGCCAAAATACTTCATAAGATTTTAACAATTAATATAGGGGAAAAATGGATCCAGCAAAATTACTTGACATTCTGGGAAATGAGAATCGCAGGAAGATTATTCAGCTTCTTGCAAACCGCCCCTGCTATGTAAGTGAGATCTCAGGCAGACTGGGAGTAGGGCCAAAAGCTATAATAAGTCATCTGAATCTGCTTGAACAAGCAGGGCTAATAGAGTACAGCGTTGATGAACAGAGGCGCAAGTACTTCAATATCGCAAATAACATGCGACTTGAAGTGTCAGTGTCACCGTACTCCTATACTGTGACACTTCAGGATATTGCTCTTGACAGGGAGATAATAGGAGAATCTTATGCAGCTGAAAAGAAGGAGGCTACTGCAACAGAAGAATCATCTTTTTTCTTCCTGAAATTGAGCAGCAGACTTCAGGAATTGAAAAAAAGGCAGAAAGAGCTTGCACAGATGCAGAAGCATCTCCAGGTCGAGTACACAGAAATGATGAACTTATGCATGGATTCAATTGAAGAGGTTGCCAAAAACCCTGTAGAATGCGAACTTCTTTTTGAGCTTCTAAAAAGTGAAACAACTCTAGCTGCCCTATGCTACAACCTACGCCTGCACCCGAGCATTATCAACGCTAGTCTTATAGACCTTGCAGAGAGAGGATTTATCGAGTATAGTATTAAAAATAATCAGCACTATTGGCGACTATGTGAGACTGGAGCTGAGAATAAATGATTGAAGAAATTAATCTGAGAGTAACTGAAGCTTATCACAAAGACGTAGGCAGGGGAATTGCAAGAATAGATAATCGGCTAATGCAACAGATGGGGCTGATAAGCGGAGATATAATTGAAATCTTAGGAAAAGCAAAAACTTATGCAATCGTCTGGCCAAACGTAGAACGAGAACAGGAAAATAGGATTCGAATAGACGGAAACCTGCGCAGCAATGCAAAAGTAGGGATTGACGACAGGGTCACGATTCAGAAAGTTCAGGCAAAACACGCTCAGAGAGTGACACTAGCTCCTTTTCAGCCTGTAAGGCTTGTTGGAGGCGCCCACTACATCCTCAGAATTATTGAGGGAAGGCCTCTGAACAAAGGTCAGCAGATAAGGGTGGAAACTGTAAATAACCCCCTAACTTTCGTTGTGGCATCGACAAAACCTGCAGGCCCTGTGGTTGTCACCAAGGACACTGAAATTATAATCAAGGAAAAAAATGTTGAGGAAATTAGGATTCAAGAAGGTATCTCATATGAGGATATAGGTGGGCTTAGGCGAGAAATTCAACTTGTCAGAGAAATGATCGAGCTGCCACTGAGACATCCTGAAATATTCCAGAAGCTTGGGATTGAACCTCCAAAAGGAGTTCTTCTTCACGGTCCTCCTGGAACGGGAAAGACATTGATCGCAAAGGCAGTTGCAAGTGAAACTGATGCCAACTTCATCACTATCAGTGGTCCTGAGATAGTTTCCAAGTATTACGGAGAAAGCGAGCATAAGCTCCGCGAAATTTTTGAAGAGGCTGAAAAGGATGCACCTTCTATCATCTTCATAGATGAGATTGACTCTATAGCCCCTAAAAGAAGCGAAGTCACCGGAGAAATGGAACGTAGGGTAGTCGCCCAGCTACTTTCATTGATGGACGGACTAAAGACCCGGGGCCAAGTAGTTGTAATCGCTGCTACAAACCGGCCCAACTCAATAGATGAAGCTCTTCGCCGTGGCGGAAGGTTTGATAGGGAGATCGAGATCGGAATTCCTGATAGAAATGGCAGGAAGCAGATTCTTCTCATTCACACCAGAGGTATGCCCATCGAACAGGATGTAAGCCTTGGTGAAATAGCCGATGTAACTCACGGATTTGTGGGAGCTGATTTATCATCCCTCTGTAAGGAAGCCGCAATGCATGCTCTAAGAAGGATCACTCCCCAAATTGATATGGAAGAAGAAATCCCACAGGAAATCCTTGATAACCTTGAGGTTACAAAGGAGGACTTTAGAGAAGCCCTGAAGAATATCGAGCCTTCAGCCATGAGAGAGGTTTATGTTGAGGTTCCACATGTGGGCTGGGATGATATCGGTGGACTTGAAAAGGCAAAGCAAGAACTCATTGAGGCTGTAGAATGGCCTTTAAAGTACCCACAAATATTCAAAACCGTTAGTATAAAGCCCCCAAGAGGTGTATTACTTTTTGGACCACCTGGTACGGGTAAAACTCTGCTGGCAAAGGCCGTGGCCAGCGAAAGTGAGGCAAATTTCATCAGTATTAAAGGTCCAGAACTTCTCAGCAAGTACGTAGGTGAATCTGAACGTGCAATAAGAGAAACCTTCCGGAAAGCAAAACAAGCTGCTCCAACTGTAATTTTCTTTGACGAGATCGATTCAATTGCTCCTCAAAGAAGTTCTGTATCTGATACGCATGTATCCGAAAGAGTCGTTAGCCAGATACTCACCGAGCTAGATGGGATAGAGGAGCTCAAGGATGTGATCATAGTCGCGGCTACAAATCGGCCGGATATGGTAGATCCCGCCCTTCTCAGGCCTGGCCGTTTTGACAGACTTATTTATATTAAGCCTCCTGAAAAAATGAGCAGAGAAAAAATATTTGAGATCCATACACGGGGAAAACCCCTTACTGAGGATGTGAGACTTTCTGAGCTTGCTGATATCACCGAAGGATATGTAGGTGCCGATATTGGAAGCATCTGCAGGGAAGCCGCAATGTTAGCTCTCAGAGAGATAGTGACTCCTGGTATTGCACGGAAAGATATTGAGGAAAAGGCAAGAGAAGTCAAGATTTCAAAAAAACATTTTGAGCGGGCAATACGCCGTGTAAAGCCTACAACATCCAAGGAATCTCTTAAGATCTATGACCAAAGTACTGAACTTTTTGCTAAATATTCAACTGATCTCGAAGAAGAAGATTTCGAGGCTGGAGAGCAAGAAAAAGAAATTGAACATAAAAATACTCCAAGTCTACTTCAGTCTGATTAAGCCTGCGGCTTGGAAGAAAGGTAAATCTCAGCCTTTTCAGTTTTTGGAAGTTGAAGGAACTACTCAAAGGTATTTGTTGTTTCATCGATTCTGAATTGCAATAAATTGAAAGTCGGTAATTTAATAACGAAGTGATGAAGATGGACAGAGACGAGAGAAAAAGAAAAATCTTTTTCGATAAAATTTTTGGAATCGATACTCTTCAGGGCATGGACGAAATTTTTGATTGCCTCAACAGGGTAATTGGTATAAACATAGAAAATTTTGGGCAAAATTCTTTTGTTTACGGTTTTTCTGTAACCCATAGACGAGAAGAAGGTCCTCAAGTCCGAAAATTTGGAAATATTCCTACATTCGAACAAATAGAAATAGGGGACAAACGTTATCTTGACATAAGAAAACCCCTCATTGATATCCTGAAAACCGAAGATACGATACATGTGATCGCTGAAATACCGGGCATTGAGAAAGAAAATATTATATTAAACGCAACTGATTTAATACTTGACATCAAAACAATAGATGGGAATCCAAAATATTCCGAACTTGTGGAACTGCCCGTGAAGGTTGACCCCCTGAGTGCAAAAGCCACATATAAAAACGGCGTGCTGGAAGTAACTTTTAAGAGGCTAGAATCCAGTTCTCGATCCTCAATCAATATTGAGTAATCTTTTGGGAGCGCGAGAAAAAGCAGAGGTAATAATGGTGGGCATAAGAAAAAGAAGAGATTTCTTTGAAGATTTTGGATCTGAACTTTTTGACAATTTGGAAGAAATAATCGAAACCCTACTGGAAGAAATGGGGGAGTCTATTCCATTCGTATACGGATTTTCCATCATTCGTCGCCCAAGGGAAGATCTTGAATTCCAGAAGTTCGGAAATATTCCAGAATATTCTCAAAATGAAGAGAAGATCTTTTCCTCCGAAGTAAAAGATCCTTTAATTGATATTTTTGAAAACGAAGAATTTGTACATGTACTTGCAGAATTTCCAGAGATTAAAAAGGAAGATATCCTTCTGCATGCGACTGCTCAAAACCTAGAAATAAAGATCAACAGACCTTTCAAATATTCAGAAGATATTGAGCTTCCGGTACGTGTGGACCCAAAGAGTGCAAAAGCCGACTATAAAAACGGAGTTCTTGAAGTTACCTTCAGACGTTGTGCTGAAGAAAGACCAGTTGAAATAAACATTGATTAGTAATTATTTTCAGGTAGCTTTGCAAAGAAACCAAAGCTAACCATCGGAAAATATCAGAAAGCAGAAATAATCAAACTTGTTGTGAATAGTGTCAAGATCCACAAAGAAATATCATTCTAAACAACTTTCAGTGAAAATGAAGCAAAAAAGATCCAGTGCAAAATATAGAGGATGCCGCTCTACCTCTAATTTTTTCCTTCGCAAGAATCCTGTTCAAATTTTTCTCACGAATCTCTTTATTTGACCCGATTTTTTTAGGGTACATTATTCTTTGATTTTAAAGATAGTTTCATCTATCCTCAAAATACTTCTTTTATTTTCAATTTCATCAAATGATAGAGGAGATTACAAAAATTAGTACACAACATCTTCATACCCACTCTTTGAATCATACTGTGAAGTTCATACCAAAAGTTTGACTTACAACCCTTTTTGTCCATGTTCAGTACCTTATTCCTTTTGTTTTTTTCTTCATTTTCTCGAAGTTTATCCGCTTTTGCATGTCCAAGATCTGAATGGATAAAAGAAGAGTCCTGAATAATTACCTTTTTTATTTTCAACTCAAGACAATCAAGTTGGCTTTACAACTGTCTTTATATTTCATTTCCTTCGCAATTATCAATAATTTCTTTTATGTTTGAACAGACTTTGGTACTTTCTGGTATGTACTCAAGAAAACCAAGAAATTTTCTGAAAGAAATTCAATCAATACATTGTTCCTTAAGCGCAAAGTCTGAAAGGCAATTCTGCAGCCGTAAAAATAGCACTTTTAACATAATTATCAATTCAGCCTCAGGTCCGCTTCAGGAAACTGTTTTGTTAAAATATATGGACTCAAAAATGATACGAAAAAATTTCCAATAAATTAATGAATCAATTTCAAAAAGTTTGCCTCAAATTGACTGAAGACATTTGTATTCTTCTTTAAGAGCAAAATAGTAAGAGTTTTCATGAGTAAAAATCATTGTTAAAAAATTTAAATTATCCAATACTTAAATGCATAGGAGTTTATCGAAATTTTTCCAGAATTATATGCTCTCCTGATTCGACAATTTTATTTTTATTTTGAAATGCGATTTTCATTCTGAGATAAATAGCAAAGTAATATTATAGGCAATAATTTTTTGACCCATTTTTTATGATTCTATTATTACAGATAATTCTCTGGCAAATGATGGTTAGTTTTTTCAAATTCTAATCAAATTTTTGATATTAAATTTGACAGATTAATATGGATATGATCAAAAAGGTAATCTTTTTTGAGTGAGAAGATATTAACCATTGACTTTATACCTTTTTTGTGAGGATAGAAAAAATACAGAGTCAATCAGATTTTACAGAACTTTCAGTACACTGCCAAAAATCTGGAAACCAGAAAATAATAAAAAGTTTACTTTCAAACATTGATAAATTCACGAGAGCTGGATCTATTCATAATTATATGGCCATAAAAAGACTTCATTTCGGTCCGTCAAAAAGAGATGGATACTTCTCCTTTAATGGTAAGAGAAGCTCTTCGTCCATTTTTGCATTATAAAGTGTTTTCACTTCAGAAAGTTGCTCAATTTTAAGATTTTTGGCTTGTATGAGGTCAGCCCCAGAGAGGTTAGCCTCAGAAAGATTAGCCTCAGAAAAGTTAGCCTCAGAAAGATTAGTCACAGAAAAAACAGCCTTAAGGCCAGCCCTAGAAAGGTTATCCTTAAGGTCAGCCTCAGAAAGGAAATCCGTATGGGAAACCCTAAGGTTAGCCCTAAGGTTAGCCTTAGAAAGGTCAGCTCCAGATAGGTTAGCCCTATAAAGGTCAGCTCCAGAAAGGTTAGCCTCAGAAAAGTTAGCACCAGAGAGGTCAGCCTTAATAAGAATAGCACTAGAAAGGTCAGCTCTATAAAGGTTAGCTCTATATAGGATAGCCTTAGAAAGGTTAGCACCAAAAAGGTTAGCCTCAGAAAGATTGGCACCAGAAAAATCAGCCTTCAATAGATCAGTATGTTGGAGGTTAGTTCTAGAAAGATTTAGATTGTTAGTCTCTCCAGACTCGAAGGAGTATTTGCGTCTTCCAAGGACAGCGAGAATTACTTGAATGTCTAAAGTTACATTTTTTACTGCTATACCTTGTTTCATTGCACTTTCGTTAGCTTGAGTATCCATGAATATAGGTTCTCTTATCGGATAACTTTCTAATAATTGATTATCAACGCTAGAATTCTTCCTAACGTAAGCTGTCAAAATTTCCATAATTGGCCAGTAATCTTTCTCCGATTCAGTTGAAATTCTTTCAAGAGCATATATTCCACCTAACCTAGTCTCCATTTTTTCATTTCCCAACTGATCGATAGCCCGATTGAAACCTTCAGTAACCTGCCATTCCTGAGCAACACTTAAATCTTTTTCAGTAGTATAAGCTTGATTTACCGTAACAAGAGTTTCTTTGCGAGTGTAATATAAAGTAATAATGACAGCAATGGAAGCAAAGCCTATAATGTATATTAGTTCACTCAAATTCATATTTCTTCATCTGTAGAGTGATTTTAGAGTATAAAGAGATACTTAATTGTAATTTGGAATATATGTTGTTTCCATCAGAACCGCTATCAAGAATTTTTTTAGCTCCTTGAACTTCAAATGAATGAAGCTAACGCAGCAATTGACCATGCACTTTTATTAAACCCTAATAATTCAATGCACAACGTCGAGAAAGGTGTAATGTTGGGTGTGCAAGGTAATAATAAAGACACCGAAATTTATGTAGATAAAGGCTTGATGCTTGATCCAAACAATTACATTGGTTGGAATACAAAAGGGATCATTGGAAAGCTAAAGGAGATAAAGCGGCAGCGATCTTTGATTACAAGAAAGTAATAAAATTTAACACTGACGACACACCTGAATTGCAATCATTATATAAATTAGAGCATCCATGAAAAAATGATTGAACAGCTATATAGTTTTGGTCCAAATGTTTGAATTATCTTAACCCTAAGATGCGTAGGGTTTGTGTTAAAATCTCTGAATTTCCTAAGTTCCACCTAGAATAAGAAAATATTGTTGATCTATTAATAATGGAGCTTATGGGACTCATAGAGCATATGGAGCTCATGGAACACTTGGAATTAATTAGCCTAAATCAGAATCATAAATAGAAAAGTCAGCTATCTGTGTGTTTCTCAAATAAAATTATGATCTGAAACTGCCACCGCCTTTAATAAGCAACTCTACAGTGTCCTTAAACTCCATTTTTGCCGCAATTTCCAAAGCAGTATTGCTATTTTCTTCTTGAATATTAAGGTCGGCACCACCTTTAATGAGCAACTCAACAACATCCTTATACCCAGTTTGTGCCGAATACATCAAAGCAGTTTTACCATATTCGTCTTGAATATTGAGATTGGCACCACCTTTAATGAGCAATTCTACAATATCCTTAGACTCTATGTCTGCAGCACAAATCAAAGCAGTTTTACCTTTTTTGTCTTGAACATTAAGATCAGCACCGCTGTTAATAAGCAACTCTACAACATCTTTACGTTTTAGTTTTGCTGCAGCATTCAAAGCAGTGTTATGACTTTTGGTTTGAATATTAAGGTCAGCACCACTTTTAATGAGCAGCTCTACAATATCCTTAAGTCCCCTATCGGCCGCACAAATCAAAGCAGTGTCGCCATTTTTGTTTTGAATATTAAGATCAGCGCCACATTCAATAAGCAACTCTACAATATGTTTATTCCCTGTTTTTACCGTAATCCTCAAAGCAGTCTCGCCATTTTTATCTTGAATATTAAGATCAGCACCACTTTTAATAAGCAACTCTACAATATCAACACGGCCTATCTCTACTGCAGAAATCAAAGCAGTGTCGCCATTTTCTTCTTGAATATTGAGATTGGCACCACCTTTAATAAGCAACCCTAAAAGATCCTTGTACTCCATATCTGTCGCATAAATCAAAGCAGTTTTACCATATTCGTCTTGTGAATTAATATCAATCTGATTGCTTTTTAGAAATCTCTCTACATTTTCTATCTGCCCTAATTTGCAAGCGTTTAAAAACTCATGATTATTATCTTTGCCAAACAAATTCGATAGAAAGTCCATCAACACTTACTCCTAATATTACATATTATGTAATGTACCACAATCTAGATATCTTTGCATTTTTTGATTGAAACGCAGAAATTAGAAAAAATATAACTTTTTACTTAAAGAATAGGCAAATATAAATAACTTAGTAAATTATATATCGAATTTATTTCAAGACTACCTTTAACTTCTTTTAATCAATATTTCCATGCATTTTATTGTAATATTTTCCACAAATATCCAAATATTCTCACAGAATCGGGGCTTCATCCCTATCAGACCTTCCGTAAATTACCAAAATTTCCACCATGTTTTTTGGTTCCGTTTTCTCTGGTAGAAGCTTAGTGTTTAATCTGCTATTTTCTGGATCAAGGTCTGAATGTGGACCGCTTTCTCAGGCAGAGTTCCATTCAATTTATTAATCTGTTCATCCGTTGTGTGCAGCTGGAGTGATCCTAGCAAAAGCATATTTTTTGTATCAAAATCTCTTAATTTCCTAGTGCCACACGAAATAAGAAAAAGGTATTGATCTATTGCTCATGGAGTTCATGGGACTCCTAGAACATCTGGAGCTCCTAGAACACTTGGAACTAATTAGCCCAAACAACCACATCGTAAATAGAAAAATAAGCTTTAAAGTATCGTGTTGATCATCTCATTAACTGCACAAACAATATTTTACTGTTGTTAACTTCATTTTGGTAGATATTATCTCCATGGATAATAAAAAGGGGTTAGCACTTAATTTCAGGGCAAGAATGACATTTCTTAAGGTAATCGATATTGCCCTATTTCTATTTTGAGTCTTCTGCATTACTTATCACTTTGCCCTTCGTTGAAATTAATGGAAAGGCACTGTTTTTCTGATTTTTACTCCCGGCTTTTCAGCAACTTTTTTTCAAGCTTTTGTGAGTGTACTATTCGGGGGTTTTCCAAAGTAGACATAGTTATTTCACATACACTTATTTAGGAATGTGAATACTTTATTCATATTTGTAGCATTTCCGAATGGGAATCCATAGTGGATTGTTCCATTATGTAAAATAACGGGTACGCCCCCGTGGCCTGCTACGTCAAGCAATGTAAGAGTTACTTTGTCCGGTCCTATTTCTTTTATGATTGCAGATGCAAGGTCAACAGATTGCTGCGTTGGAATTATTGAATCCAGTGTGCTGTGCAGAATAAAAAATGGGGGGCACTCTGAAGTTATATAAGTTGTAGGGTCTGCCTGTTTGCACAGGTCAGGTACCTCTGAGATATTATGCCCCAAATATTTTGATGGAAAACAATATTTGGTATTATAAATTTTAACCCACTGTACTTTCTCTCTAATTCCACTTTCTTTGAATTGTTTATCCATAACACAGAAATTTGTAGGGCCGTACCAATCAACTACTGCTGTAACATTATCAGAAACGTTTGCGTTGCCTAGAGATATATCATAGCAATTGTTTGTGCCACCTGTTGTGCCTGCAAGGGCAGCAAGATTTCCACCTGCTGAACTGCCCATAGGACAATCTTATTAGAATTTAAATTATACTGAGCAGCATTAACTTTAATAAAACGAATAGCTGCTTTTGCATCATTTATTGCTGCTGGGAATTTAGCTTCGCCACTCAAACGATAATCAACAGTTACCACTGCATAACCATGATTTAAGCCCTGAAGCATAGGAGCTGTATATTCTCTACTCTTATTGCCCTCATAAAATCCCCCGCCATGAAATGCTATAATCACAGGAAAAGGACCTTTCCCTTCATTTGGAAGGTATATATCAAGTTTTTGTGTTTCTGATGTAGTAGCATAAGCAATATCAGTGAATTTATTTTCAATGCTTGATGGCGGTGATGTTTTGTATCCACATCCACATGTTTGGTTGCCTATGGGAAGAGCATTAGCAACAGCTACTGATGAACCTATAACCAAGAACAAAATCAGAAGTGTAGTACAATTTAATAATATTTTTACCATCGTGTTGTGATTTTTTCCCATTTTTATCTTCGATTCATTTTTAAGAATTATCTCCTTTTTAGATATGCTATCCTTAAATAAAATCAAACCAATGTTGCTATAAAATAACTGCCTAGAAGATATACTCTATAAAGCAAGACTATTAATAATCCTATAAGTCTATATATAATTTATATTCGTTATAAAGTTTTTGCACTCCTTATTCATCCATTCACATTTTGTTAAAAATTGGGACTTTAGTAGTTATGGTAAAAATAAGTAGCATTAACTCTTGAACCATCCAAAATCTAATGTTAAAAAACAAATTCTATTGCATTTGATTTACTTCTCCAAGTTCATAAGTCCTACAAATATCAATATTTATGAATTCGTAGCACAATATCGACAAAATAAGCATTGTGAAGAAAATTACCTGATTAACTATAGTACAGTTTTCTCAAAATAAAATATTTTATATCATTTTCTACGTTTTTAATTCATTGCAGAACAGTATACTGAAAGTTTCGTAAAAACTACTGTTTTCCACTTTTTCTCTCATTAGAAAATGAGATTTCGCGGTTACGTGGATGCAGAGATTTTGCTATGGAACCTATGTATCTTCGCAGTTTTGGCTTCCATTAGGGGTAAATATGGATTCAAAACTCGTAAGTTACAGATTTTTTGTTTTCAAACTTTGCATATATAATGATTATTACTGACATCATCGCAGGACTTGATCCTACTACTAGTGCTCGTTTTTAGTATATATTACGCAGAATAATATTCTAATCAGTACTATACAAATAATATTCATAGTTCAAAACTGAATAATTTCAATAAAAAATTTCATTACATTTTTAAGTAATACAGTGTAACACGGTAGTATGATTAACGAAACACGAATACATATTAGTATTAAAATCCCTAACATCTACACCATTTAATTTACTTAGGGTTGCGGAAGGTAAATACAAAGATAAAACCGCATGTGTTAAGGTAGTAATGGAGAACGAACTGAGTAACACGCATCAAGCAGAATCATGTAACACAGAAAAGTCATACGACCGTATTACAGAAATCAAAAAAATGGAAATGGGGTCACAGGGAAAACACGCTGAGATTGAAAGGATAATGATGTAATTATCAAAAACATCTGATCCGATAGAAATAGAATAATTGCGCACAAAATCTGAAGAGTTAGAAAAGCATAATTAGACATTGAAGAAAGAGCTTGAAATTAGCAGGAAACACATAGAAACTAGATGATACAGATGCAAACTTTAATTAATCAAAAACAGATAGAAATACCTGGAGCTAAAAAAGCCTGGTGGCAATTTTGGTAACCCTGGCTACAATTATATCACAGGCTAATAAAAGAAGGAAGGTAAATTCTAGTAAAAATAGGTCAAGTTTAGATGAAAAATCTTAACCAGTTAATGACTCATTTGTTTCTCTAACCATAGCAAACTTCGCTAGATTTTGTTTTCTAATTCCATCTGCATTCTTGATGATTATCTCATGTACTTTCATGCCAAAATAATTCATGGAATAATAGTAATTATGAAAAAAGGATGTATAGAGGATGTAGGTAGCCAGTTTAGTCAAGTACTTTCATGTTAAATTAACTTAACTTTTAATGAATAATCGTGAACAAATAGGCAAATAAGTTCTATGTATATGTAATCATTGCAATGTAGAATTGGTGCTCCATTTACTATCTTGTCATCGTGAGTAAATACAGAAGAACGAGTATAGGATCTTGATTCCACTACGAAGGTCTGGAATATGTATTTTAAGCCTTTTTGCCGAGCCCAGCTCGAAAAACCTTTCTCAACCATTAGGTTTTGGCCATATAGAGGGGTATGTTTCCTTGATATACTGGGGTAATCTGCGATGCTTGATCAGGAGGATTTCAAACCTGTAAGACTAGAAGACCGCGCCTTTTTCGAGAACCATTATGCATTCTATCCACAGATCCACAGCAGCAATATGTTCACTAACATGGTCTGCTGGAACCATTTCGCTCATTACCGGTATACTTACGTAAATGGAAATGTGATTATTTCAAGCACTATTAGAGGTGTGACGCGATTCCATTCGCCGATCGGTCCCCGGGATCCTAGTCTCATGCGTGCACTTTTACGGCTAGCGTTGGATGTTGGCGACGACACACCCCTTGTGTTCATCGATCCGGATACTGCGCGGTGGTTACAGAAAATCGATCCCAATCTAATGTTGGTGCCGGACCGAAACCACTTCGATTACGTTTACAAAGCCATCGACCTTGCAGAGCTCCCAGGAAAGAACTATGTTAAGATCCGTAGTCATATCAGAAAATTTTGGAATAATTACAGCCACACGGTAGAGGATATCACAGCTAGAGATAGGGAAAAGATAATGAGTTTCCTAGCGAAGTGGAGTGATTGGAAAGGATGTGAGAACGATTCCTTCCTTGCCCACGAAATAGAGGCAGCCGCCTATGCGATTGAACATTTAGCCGAGCTTTCCCTTAAAGGTCGCTTGATTTGGGTTAATTCGCAAGTAGGTGCCATTTCCATTTTTGAACGTCTCAATGCAGACACTGCAGTTGTTCATTTTGAGAAAGGATTGCCGGATTATGAAGGAATCTACAAAGCTATCAGCAAGGATACTGCAATGGTTCTTGCTGGAGAAGTGAAATATATCAACCGTGAGAGCGATCTTGGTGTCGCTGGTCTTCGAGAAGCGAAGATACGGTATCATCCACACCACATGGTCAAAGTTTATTCACTCAAACGTTGAACCTATCTCTTGACAGCCGAATTTATGAATAAAAAAATTTTCCTATGAAAAAGTTTGGTTATTCCTAAAAGCGAGTATATATACACCCCACTTTCAATATGTCCATCTTTTAGATAATATGCCCAACATTGAAGTGAGTATCAATCATATACTGTTCAGTCATCTGAGTCGGCTAGGAATTCCGATTAAATGTAAAAGGTTTTTATTTTATATTTCAGTTGCTTTGTCATATGCTTGTGTTGCTTCATCAGACTTGTCTAAAATAGAAACATTGTTGCTGCTAGAGATACCCGCTAGGAGTAAAGGCACCAACATAGTGATTTCTAAAACCGTTATGAGGTATACCCGTTACTTGCTTTATCTCAACGAGATTTTTTTCATTTTAAGCTTCTTAACGTGTTTTTAGATATATAATTATGAGAAATAACTACAAAAATACATATGAGTAATACTTCACTCTACAAAGTAAATTTTCCTACTAAAAAATTATATTTAGTAATTAATCAAAATAATTATTACATTATTTTTAGTTGTCAAATTTTTAAAATATTTCATAATATCATCAGAACAACAACATTTTAACTTGTAAAACAGCTATTCTGAAATAACTTTTGATATAAATTCATACTGAATCTCAAAAAAGCTACAATGTGAGATCGAACATAGCCATCGAAAAAAAACGATGCATAGTTTTCCAGACAAGGAACTATGCATTTATCAATAATAATAGAAAATTTCTATAAACCTCTAATTTTCTCGAGTCATTTATATAAGATTTATAAGGATATGTCTAAATTTAAGAGTTTATCGAAATTCTCTAATATTTATGCTGTTCAGTTATTTTAGAAGTTTTTATAATTTTTGCCTCTTCTTCACTTAGCCCTATCCAGATAACTTTATACCCAAGTTTTTCGAGAATAGGATAATAAAGGCTGCTGTTAAACTTGAATTTCTCAAAAACCTTTACTGCACTTGCATATGTCTCTGCTGCGCCGGGCTTTTCAAATTCTAGTTTGATTCTCTCAAGCAGCGTTCTGTGGATTAAGTAGTTTCCAAGAAGCGCATAATTTCCATATTTCTCAAACTCTCCAGATACCGCGAATTCTCGGCATTTCTCGGATTTAGTATGCCTGTCGGCAATTACTTCTTTTAAGGCTTCTAAAAGTACTTTTTTCTCAACTGCGATTTCCTCAAGGTTTATCAGTTCTCCCGAAAGCTGAATCTCCTTTTTCTGCAGTATTGAGTAGTCCTCTATAAATCTCTTTTTTTCATATTTTTTTAGAATCCTCATTACCTCATTTATCGGAATCTTCCTGTCAAAGAAAATCACTTCCTGAGCAGGGAAGTCCTTTTCAGAACACTTAAGTCTCCTGTTAATAAGGAGAATAACAGGTTCATTTACTTCCTTGAGTTTTTTAATCTTTTTTGCAAGGTATTCCGGAGTCCAAAAGCCCACTATTTCCAGGTATACCTTCATGCCATCCCTCTGCAGAGAAAAATCTGGGATAAAGGCGTATTTTCCGGCTTTTAGAATTGTAGGTTCTCTTTTTATTTTCCAGCTCCCTAAACTGAGACTGCTAAACATATGTTCAATAGTACTGTCATATGTCTCAATTTCAGCATCTCCTTTCCGAGTTTCAGCTTCATTTTTTGAAAATCTAGCTTTGACTTCTTTCCCTACCACATATTCCTCCTTTTTTTCTTTAAGCTGAAGTTCTGAAGAACAGGCTTCCAGGAATCTGGTCTTTTCGGATACAGGTTTGAAAACTTCATCGGAGTCTTCAAGGGTAAATTCGAGGATACGTTTTCCTTGGTAACCTTTGTAGAGAATTCCTGCCTTCAGTCTCCAGCCAATTGATTTCATCAAGGTCGGGAAGATTTTTGCAAAGGAATTTCCGTAACGCTCAGACATTCGGAAAAGAGAGGCTGGCCCTTCAATATGAAGATGAACATCTTTTGGTCCTTCATACCCTTTTTTTCCATCATCTTTTTGTTCACCACCCTCCTTCTTACCCGTAGTATTTTCGGTGTCTTGGGCCAGGGAGTACATACATCCCAAACGAAGAATATTCCTCAAAATATTTTGAAAATCATCCCTTATCCATATATCAAAGTCAATTGCACGGAAAAGCAGGGTCTGGGTCAGGGAAATGTTGTATTGTATGAGGAGTTCTGCGGGCGAAATATGAAGGAAGCTTTTCAGAACCTGGTTTTCTTCAAGATCTGCCCATAGTACCTTTTCAAGTTTTGGGACAGAAATTGAAAGTTTCTTTGCTGCCTTTTGCAATGCTTCGTTTTTTTCTGCAACATGAAGGGCCATTCCTCCACAGGCTTCAAATATTGTTTCTCTGGCTAAAGAAGGATCGACAGCTGCATCTGTTTCGATAATAGCCCGCCTTCCAAGCAACTGTGAGAGTCCTCTGACAAAGCGGTAGTTCATTTGTTCATAACCCTCAAGTTTGACCAGAAGGTCTCCATAGGTTTTCCCGATGTGCTGTTTGAATGTTTCTATCAGGAGTCTGGAAATTTCCAGGTTTTCTGGGTCAAAAGCTGCATATGAAGGCTTTATTTTCCCCTTAGATATGTGGGTTATTAGAAGGTCAGATGTGAGCAGAAGAGCTACCTCCAAAACTTTTAGGATTTTTAGTGTTTTCAGTAATTTTTTCCTATGTATCGACTTTTTTCATATGTACAGTGAATTTTTTTGAACTGAAAAAGCTTCTTTTCTCCTCCTTGCAGTTCCTGTTTCGGTTGTATCTTCAGAGATAATTTCGTAGAGTATGGCTTTCTTTCCTTCTTCTTTTCTAAGGATCCTCCCGAGACGCTGGATATATTCCCGCTTGCTCCCTGTCCCGCTTGCTATAATTCCGATATTTGCTTCAGGGACATCAATGCCCTCGTCAAGCACCTTTGATGTGACAACAGCCCTATATTTTCCTGCCCTGAACTTTTCAAGAATAGAACTCCTTTCTTTTGTAGATGTCCTGTAGGTAATTGCAGGGATGAAAAACTCTCTGGAAATCTGGTGGACAAAGCGGTTGTGTTCCGTAAAAATAAAGATCCTGTCTTCGTTGTGTGTCTCCAGAATTTCTTTTAGTTTTTCAAGTTTAGAGTTGCTGTTGAAAGCAATGTATCTGGCCTCATTTCTTGCAAGCAAAGCCTTTCTGGCTTCTGGGTCTCTCCCGCTTTTAATTACAAGCTTTTGAAAATCTTGTGGCCCTTTTATTATTATTCTAGTTTTTCTGATATAGTTAAGGAAAATAGAATAATGCTGCTCATACTCCTTCTGTTCCTCGTCCGTAAGCTTAGTAGTTACCCGCTTAATCCTGTAGGTGGCAAGGTGTCCGCCTGCAAGTTCCGAGATCTGCTTTTCATAGACCTTCCCGCCGATAAGCCTGTTCAACTCCAAGTGGAGATCATCTTCTCTTTCGTATGTGGCTGTCAGCCCAAGCCTGTAAGGAGCTGCAGAAAATTCAGCAATGTTCCTGTATCCTGCTGCTGGCAGATGATGTACCTCATCAAAAATAACGAGGCCAAACATGTTTCCAAGATTCTCGGCTTGAATATAGGCAGAGTCATATGTAGAAACTGTAATTGGAAGAATTTTTTTGCCCCCACCCCCAAGCTGTCCGATTTCCATGGAAAAACTCTCTTCAAGATTATTTTTCCATTGCTCAAGCAAATCAAGGGTAGGGACGATCACAAGAGTAGGGGTATTGCACCCAGCTATAGCCCAAATTCCAACAAGGGTCTTTCCGCTTCCTGTAGGCAGGACAAGTACACCCCATTTGTCATTCTCACCCCAGAAAACGAGAGCTTCTGCCTGATAATCCCTTAATTTAAGTTTTTTTCCTGAAGCTTCATATGCTGCTGCAAGGTCAGGACAGGGAGGGAGACTAAGCACGCTATCTTCAAACTGAATTTTTGAGTTTCTCAAATAGTTTACAGTATCCCTATAATAGATTGCAAGAGCCCTTAAGCTTCCGCTCCTTTCGTCCCATGTTGCATTTGGGACCCTTACATTACCTTTTATAAGCAGAGTTCCCTGCTCGAAGCTGATTTTGACCATTGTTCATTAAAAGCTTGGACATTATATATAAATCCGAGTTACTCCTGCAGAGTTAAGGTTCTGCAGTTCACTATCCTACTCGGCACGCTCACTCAAATGGATTTAAAAGTTATGTAAATACAAATTTGAAAGTAATTGATTCAGTATTTAGATTCATGTGACTTAGCATCCTCATAATAAACGTGGTGGATTTCATGGTAAACTAATTTTTTATCTGTTGGTGAATTACTGAAAACAATTAGCATAGGAATTTCTTCGCATTTTTCCCAAATGCATTGGTAGTAATCTTTTTTCAGATTTGATCAATAACTCAAGAATAAGACCTCGAATTATCAGCATGAAATTAAAGTCAAATTAATTATTTAAACCATATTCCGGCAAAGATCTGCTAAAGTGGTATTAATAGTAGGAATTAAAAAATACCCTATAAGAATCAACCTTATTAAATAAGGCCAAGTTAGAAATTCCCTGGTCTAAGCTTGTCACGAGGGGGTTATTTTGAACTACCTAGCTATTGCTCTAGCTTCTCTAAATACTGTTTGACGCTGCATTCTTAATAAAGAATATCTTTTCTTCCAGCATATATGTTCATTTCCCACTCTTCACAGTTTTTCTCATAAGTAGCTATCAATCCAAGTTTATCTAGTCCTAGATTAGTCGTTAAACTTGAATTAAGAGCAAAATAGATCACGAAGATTCAGCGGAGGGTATTTGATATTGAAAACTGATGAATCCGCATCCACCATCCAAGCTTTATTTATATATCCATGACTATTCAGATATATTCCACGACATCAATAGATATTCTCCGTCCAAGCAAATATCAGAGCATTGTTATTGTGAGTGCATATAGAATAACTACCACAATGCACCCTGCAAAACTACATATAACAGTTATATAGCTCTACTTATTCACTCACCTCTAGGGTATCCTCCCATAAGTCATTCAAGCTCCCACTCTATCTGTAGATATTATTCTGTAGCCCCATTATTCTGGAAATCAATGTGCTAAATAGATTCAGGTGGAGAATACTTTCATTAATTTCAGCTTGTTATTCGAAGAATTCCATATTGGTTTTTATTATATTTTTCTGTTTTGTATAAGTACTTCCGGAGCTAACGAGATTTGGAACTACGGAAATTAAAAGAAAACCTTAATAAAGAGCAGATTAGTGAAAGAACTAGAGACTTTTTATTATTTTCTGGGCTCCGGATTCATTGAAGCAGCTGTTCGGGGACTAATAATGAATTTTTGTAATCCTAGAGTATATTAAGAGTCTCAAGAACTAGGATTTAATAAAGCATGACTAAGTACGTGTAAAACGTATAGAAAAAAGAATAAAAGAAGCTAAAGATGCAATGAAAACGTAAACACACCTGGAGGGTTTAGGATGAGCGAAGAAACTGGCGAAACCCTGCTCTGTATATCTTTTTCTGAAGAGCAGCTTGAGAAAATAAAAAAGTATGCAGCTATTAATGGAATGGAGGTTGAAGATTTTATTAAAAAAAATTGTCTTACTCCCTGCCTTCAGCAAATGGAGAATTTCCAAGGGCAAGACTCTGAAGCACCTGAACACGGCGGAAGAAGTGCAAAATCAGAAAAGGGATCAAATATCGATTCAAGGAAAATTGAACTTAAAAATAAGCCTACCTCAAAGGATCTGCTTGATGGGCCACTTGTCCTGGATCAGCAGTGCATAATGGATTTATTTTCAATCAAGCAACAGTTCTGCAATACTTCGAACAACAAAATCATTACTGTAGCCTTGAAACTGGGTCTGAATCAGCTCAGTGTAGCCATTGATATGCTCAAGAATAAAATGGAAAAATGAAAAGGTTGGAAAAAGACTGTCATAAATTCATATTTATGCAGAATGTCGGTCTCAAGTATGAAAATCTCATTTCAACAAAAGATAAAAATGACAAATTAAGGTATTAACTGATTTGAAGTTCATCTCTACGAGTTTACCAACTTATATCAACACGAAAATCACTTCGAAGTCTATGAGCTTTACCCCCCAGTCCGCCACAATGGTTGATATGTGTTGAATTTGATCAATAACTTGAGGACAAGACCTACGGATACACATTACAATAATTGAAATAAGGAATAATTCAATTCCTTACTTTTCAGATGCTATTTCACTTATTGTATATGCATTCCAAATAATCTCTACATACATAACTTGGTAACTTAAAGCATCAATTATATCATTTGTTGGATCAGTGAGTATCTACTCACTTGTTGGTGAAAGTATCCCAATGTTGATACAGGTTTTTTGGATAATAAAAATTTTAAGTTCATAAATTTCTACTTTTGTATGGCCAGCATTCAGATACCTTTCTTCAATATGCAGAATCTTCCCCATATAATGATTTTATGGATCAATGGATAGATTTACCCCGAATTCAACTCACCTTAAGTCACTAAACCTTGCACAAGAGTAATCATTTGATGGATTTTCTGCACAGGAGTCAGTACAATGATTGTAATATTTTTTGATGCATCACTGTAGTTTGAAGCATCATAAAGTTTGAAATCAGCATACCATTATGATCACTTGCATCCATTAAAATTCCTGATGGTGGAGTGTGGACAAAAGTTTAAGTGACTGACGAAGATGCATTTAACTGAGTATTGCTCAATGGCATTCTATAGTCTATGTCAGCAGGCTTACTCCAGGTAATTGGAGAAGTCACCAACAGGGAATTTATTTTAACATTCTTTTATGCAATAATGCAGTTTGTAGCATCTGTAGGGATCAATGAAAGAATACTGAACCAGAAAAGGAAAAATCGTGGTAAATACCAAAATTAGCGAGAAAGATATTGACAGGATTCCTGCGAAGATAAAAAATAAGAGGTAAATCGGAATCTTTTAGTAAGCCTGTATAACTGAGGGTTATTCTCACTTTTTACCTAAGGTCTCTTTTAAAGTGTTTCAAGTCCTTGTTTTTTGCTATAATCACTGATTGCACTGTGGATAGCTTCCCTGGAAACTACTGAGCATTCAAGCTTTCCGGGAGGCAAGCCCTCAAGAGCCTCAGCAACACACTCATTTGTGAGCTCGCAAGCTTCTTTAAGGGTCTTACCTTTTATCAGTTCTGTTGCCATGCTGCTGGATGCAATTGCCGCTGCACAACCGAATGTCTTGAACTTTACGTCCTCAATTCGGTTACCGCGAATTTTGAGAAAAATTTTCATGCGATCCCCATGTGGGTTTCCAGCTTCTCCAATGCCGTCAGCATTTTCAATTTCCCCTACATTTCTTGGGTTCATGAAATGATCCATGACTTTTTTATTATACACAAAATTCCCTCGATTTATATATTTTTATTCATCTCTAATTATTTCTCACATGTCAATATTTCCAAATTTCATCAGTTCCGAAACCATTTCTACGAGTCAGAAGAATATCAAAAAAGGTATTGGAGGTAATAGAGTGGTTGATTGTTACTACGAAAAATGACTTTACTTCTGGTATAGACACAGCTTGTTTACTTCCTGTATCTTCTAAATTATGTAGCAGCTTTATATAATAACTTATCCTGATGAATCAAATTATAGCTCTCAAGGAGTTCTAATACTTTATTTATGCTGAAATATCTTCTACCAATAATTTTGGATCTGCGAGCAAAGGTATAAGGTTAAAAATACAAAAAATAAAAATCCCTCTAGGGATATTACCTTAAAGTTTATAGTCCTAAACGCATATTGCATATAGATGACTAAATCGGTTGATGATGTTCATTGTATTGACGCTGGCTATTTAAACGCAAAACAGAAATTGGAAAATGCAGATATTGGAAAAGAGAATAAAGCATTGATTGAAAATTTTTCAATTGCTCTTCGACTGGAAGGAGCAGCAAAAATAACAGTCACAAGGTACTTATACTATACAATACGGATGGTAGAGCAACTTCAGGAACTAGGATTTAATGAGACCTTGGACAAGTTGGATCAGAATACTTTTGATAGGTTGCTTATTTTTTTAGAGGATGAAAGGAAATTATCTCCCGGCACTATCAGAAATTATAAGAAATTGATCAAAAAGTTCTTCAGATGGTCTACATCTGGTAACTCTCCGAAATGGGTCATGGATCTTAAGCTAAAAACAATTGAAAGCCCTGTACAACCTTCCGACATACTGAACAAAGATGAGTTCACCCGCCTTCTTGAAGGTTGTAGACATCCACGGGATAAAGCAATCATTGCAGTTCTTGCAGATGGTGGAATGAGAGTAGGAGCTCTGGCATCCTGCAGGGTTAAAAATGTGGAGTTTAATCAATATGGAGCGATGATTTACCTTTCAAAAACGGGAGTTAATAAGACTGCACCGGCAAAGGGGCTACCACTTACTTGGAGTGCAGGATATTTGAATCAGTGGCTCGCAGTTCATCCCTTCCACGAAGATCCAGAAGCTCTTTTATGGGTTACCCTAGATAAAAATAAAGAATCGTTGAGTTATATAATTATTAGAAAAATGATAAAGACTACAGCCGAAAGAGTAGGCATCAAGAAAAACGTATACCCACATTTGCTACGACATACAGCTATCACAAATTGGATTTTAGATGGTCTTAATGAACAGGAAATCAAGCATAGAGTAGGCTGGAGTCGGGGCAGTACTAAAATGTTCAAAATTTATGCAAATTTCACGGATCACGAAATTAACAATAGTATTTTTGAAAAATATGGGCTCAAAACTGAAGACAAAAGACACGTTATACTTAAAAGATGCCCACGATGTAATAATGTGCTAAAACCGGATGATAAATTTTGTAGCCAATGCTCATTGGTTCTTGATCAAGCAACTTCTTTAAAACTTGAAAAAGATAAAGAAAAACTGGATTTGTTATTCTTAGAAGTTTCCAGTGTTGACCCAACGGTTTTGGAGCAAATAGCAATCGAAGTCAAGAAACTCCTAAACAAACAAACTTGAGATATAATTATAAGATGCTATTATTTATGTCTGTTATTGGAGTCATCTTAAGTATATAAAATAAAGCTAGTTATATAAGATAAAAGCTTGCTTATTAAAAATTTAGCTTATTTTTTCAGTTAAATAACTTGGAAATAGGTTAATACATCTGTATACTTATAGACTATTCAAAAAAGATAAGTTGAATATTTTAAATAAATTGAATCTGCATACTTAGGGTGCAATGTTCCAAATGTATAAGTGCACATTTTTTTAAATAGGTATTGAATAATCGATATATATCAAAATATTTAGTAGGTTATTTTGTTAGATTGTCTTCGAATTAACATTGGCCTTTTAAGTTTGGAATTTTTGCTGAAAATTAATTTAATCTGTTTCCTTGATAAATCCCATTGTATTATATTTCTTATCAGAGTTTCTTAATTTCTTCAATTCTGTATCTGGAATTCCGCGTTTTGTTTTTATTAGGTAGTCTATGAGTTCGGATCTTAAAAACCAAATATTATCAATTGATTCTTTTAATTCCTCAATTTCTGCATTTAATATTTCGTTTTTTGTTCGGTCCAATAATTTTATGACTTCTTTTCTTATTTTTTGAATTTGTGTATCTGAGAATTTTCTTTCTGATTTTAAGTACTTTACATGTTCTTTAAATTGTTCTTCATTTGATATTTCGTTGTCTGTTTGTTTCAAGTATTCTTTGCTTTCTTCATTACTTTTTTTTTAAATCGATCCCAATAAAAACATTTTCTAAATATTCTATCGATATCGAAAGTCATTCCATATATTTCCATCCGGTTATTTGAAATCTGATTATAGTTCGGATCCGTTATGCATCCCTTGTTCTCTAAAGATCCAATAAATTTCTCAACATTATTTATTAATTTATTTTTGTCAGCGATCAAGAAAAGTCTGAAAAATTCCGGAGATAACTTTAGTTTTTCCTTAAATGATCTCTCGATTTTTTCAAAAAGTGCAACTTCTGTATGTTTCACCTCATCCTTTTTACTTGATTTATCAGTTGGATGTGAGACGATGGGAAGAGTTCTTGTAGACGTAATAGACCAGTTTCTATTTGCACATCCCCCAAATCTACTGTTCAAAAGTTCCATATCATTTGAACCATAGATTAAATCCAAATGCTCGCGAAATATATTTTCACAAATAGAATCATTTTTTTGCATTTTTGATATTAAGTCTGGATATCTTTCCAGTATGTGAATCAGATTCTGAATACTGAAGATAATTGAATATAATGTTGAAGGAGCTCCGGGTTTTCCTGATTTTACCTTCTTACCTTCAATATATTTCTCATTTTTGAGTTTATCTAAATCATCTTTAATTGTACTGTAACCTGGAATTTCCTTTTTCTTTTTATTAACATACTTTAGTTCAAGTGCTAATTGTCCAGTTGTTTTAGAAGATTCTTATAAACTACTTAAAATTAGTTGTTGGTTTGTTTCTGTTTTCATGGTGGATAAAGTAGCTCTAACCTTTATCAAGATATCTTGGTGACCGGCCTACAATAATAGGTAAATTGTAAAAATTTATCTATATATCGGTAATTTAAGATTTATTACCTACAAAAAATAAATATAAACGATAAGCACGTATGCTAATCTGCGTTACAACACAAATTGAGTGATATATACGTTTAAATTTGGTGAAAGAACTGTAATCAAACATGGTTGGAGTTATATGATCTCGCTCCCAATACGATGGATGAAATCAATGGATACAGACATGAAAACTGTGAGGATCGAGATAAACAGCGAAAATCATATGAGAATTATGGCAGGTGACACTTGCAATAAGAACACAGTCTCTTAAACTATCTGCACAAGAGAGTTCTAGAGTTGCATGCACAAAAAAGTATAACGCATATGGGAAGAGAGAAGCAAATGCCTGATCTAAAACCAGAGACTATAGCTATGTTTGAAAAATTTTATAAAGAATATCCTGAATTAATCGACTACAGATTAAAGTGTGGTAATGTGTCTGAAAAGGCACAGGCAAAATTAATTAAAAGTGTTGCTGAAAGTGTTTTGAAAAATCCTACAGAGACCAAGCAGTCTGAAATTTTGCAAAACACCTCCATGATGCCTACTTTCATCACGAGTGGCCCACAGGAACAGATAGATCACGAAATGAGAATTCAATAAATTCGAAAATATGAATAGTTTTAAGGTGATTATCATTGATTACAAAAAATATTTAACTGTTCAATGTAGAGAAAATTTAAATTCGTTGTCAGATGAATATATGCTTGAAATAACTGATGCCAGTATCAGAGATATAGATGAATTACTTTTTTCTTTTGATAACTCTTTTTTCGCATACTAGCATAATACTTCATTGACTGTTTGATCTTCAGACTCTTATAACGCTGCTAAAAACTCAAAACAAAAGGTAACCGTCATGATCTGATTGAGACTATTTTTTTCTTTTGATTAGCTTAGGTGATCCAGTTGATCTTAGATGTAAAAAGGGCAATCGTATGAGCTGCAGACGAAGGGATGCCTACAGTTCGATCTCGCATCCCATTTGATATACGGGGAAATGTATTAATTATACTTTAATTTAATTCATTATATACTTTTGCTAATATATTCTACGAACGTAAAGTAATTAGTATTAAATTATGTAGTCCCGATTTCATGAACTATGATAGATGGAAGCTTTGCCGGACAATGAATGGATGATTTAATCTCAGGTCCTACAATAGACTTATAATTTACCTAAGGTAGAATATACCATAACCCACTCAAGAAAATGCCGCAGATCGTCCCATAATCGATTACTTTTCCTTTATATTTATCTGATCATCAGTCACGGTTTATCGGGTTTTTCAATCATTGTCAACTTAATTTATATTATTTTAAAGTAATAAATATATATATGAAAAATATCTTAAAGGTAGTTACCGTGCTGCTCTAGCAAATCATGGGGATTTAGTTTTGTCGGAAAATGACTTAATCTAGAGTCACTAGTGAGACTTTTATTGAGAGTCTCGTGTAATTTTCATTGCCCTGCATAGAAAACGTCTCTAACGGTCTTATAATGGCTCAGATTTGATTGATATAAACCCCGCTTCTATGCCGAACGAAAATAACTTAATATTAAATACAAGACTAACCAATATTAATTGTAAAGTAAAAACGGGGTTAACATGGCTCGCCCTTCGAAGCTCAATAAGTATTTTACCATTTCAGAGATGCCTATTATTGCTTCCCGCTATTGGAATATGGTTCATGGAGCAAAGCCGGAAGATGTAGAAAAAGATCTGGAAGGCTTGCAGACAATGCGCATTCCTGCAAGGAACATGGCATGGTTCCTAAAATGCAAGGAGGCTGGCGTGCAGTTCCCCGAGAAAGAAGAAAACATCTACACTAATTTTATTCGAGATTAATTGCACCTACCATCATTATTTCATGAGGTGTAGGATTGAGTTAGAACTATCTATCGGTAATATCTAGATATGTATTGGCTTATTTATGCGTTTTCCGGGCCCGTTCTGTGGGCGCTATCCATGCACATCGATAAGTATCTGGTGGAACGCTATTTCAAACAGGGGAGCGTGGCAGTGCTGATGGTCTTTACTGCAATCATCGGTGCTCTTGCCTTGCCCTTTGTCTGGCTTTTCCAGCCTGGAGTAGTTGCATTAAACCATGAATCTATGGTATTCATAGTAGCCTCGGGAATCCTTTACATGAGTGTGATCTATTTCTACCTCCAGGCATTGCAGACAGAGGAAGCATCAACTATCGCACCATTCTTCCAAGCGGCAGGAGTCTTCGGGCTTATCCTGGGATATTTCATCCTTGGGGAACAAATTTCTTATTCCCAAATCATCGGCGTTTTGCTGATCATTGCCGGATCGGTTATCCTTTCTTTGAGGTTTGGGCAAGGCACAAGCCACGTTAAAAAACAGCTGGTTATTTTAATGCTCTTTTGTGCCCTGGCGATTTCGCTGAGTTCGCTTATTTTTAAATTCTTTGCTGTACGTGAGGAATTCTGGACCACCACCTTCTGGAACTTCTTTGGCCAAGCATTGTTTGGAGTGATTTTAATGTTGGCTGCCGAAAACCGCAAACAATTTTCAGAGATGATTCATGCCAATGCAGGAGCTTTGCTTTCTGTAAATATAACAAATGAATTGATTAACCTGGGTGGCAATCTAGGTGTGCGCTACACACTTATTCTAGCGCCCCTGGGAGTCGTGCAGGCTATTTCCAGTACAACTTCGTTTTTCGTTCTCTTCTTCGGCGTCATCCTTTCGCTCTTTTTCCCGAATCTTGCAAGAGAGGAGATCAGCATTGGCAGCCTTATGCAAAAAATCATAGCCACTACCCTTGTTGTTGCTGGAGTTCTGTTAATTAACATGCAATAGAGGCAGATTATTCAAGTGGATACTCAGGGATATGCCATGGACAGTTTCGGGTGATTTATAGGTCCACTGGCGCTTCCCATTGTATCGCAAAATCTACCTTGTGAACATGCCATATCTGGAATCTACTGTCCACAATTAAGGCCCGACCTACTAGGGGCATATAGAACTACCCCTATTGCGTAAGTAGCGAGAATTAGCTTTTGGATATTCGTTCCTATATCCATTCAGTCATCGCACTTGCAACCAACTCAAAATGTAATTATCCATATCAAGGAATTATGTTCTCAAACATTCTCACAAGCTTTTTTAACCGCCCCTATTTGGAAGAAAGGACAGAGGAGCCGGCAGGCTTCTTGACAAGATCAAAGAGTTAAAAATGGAAGAAGAAACTGATATAGACTACAAAAGGGCAGGAGATACCTTGATAAGCAGCAGTGGAAGAAGAACTTTTAAATTCAGTATAGATAAATCAAAGTTTAATTTCTGGTCCTTATTTGATAAGGAGTTTATCTTCCTGAAAGATGCTTGATCAGGGTACAATGGCAACTGATTCTTTTATTCCCCGAATATTCCCATTTATCCTAAAATATTCCCGTTTTTTCCCCATTAAAACGTAATCAGTTGACATTTTGTTCCCAAAAACCCGAAAATGCAAGAAAAAAAATAGAAAATTATATTTTTTGACATTCTCAACTCTTGAATATTACTTTAAAAAATCATATATCATTTTTTTATTTTGGGAACATAATTCACCTTTTTTTATGATTTTAAGTTCCCTTGTTATTGTTTTTATATTATTTTTAATGGGAATATAATGGGAAAATAGCGGGAATAATTGGGAACTATTGGGAATATAATAACGTAAGATACACTTTTAATAAGAAATGTACATGAACGAACAATTATAAAGTCTAGAATATCCCCCTAAAATTAATTTATATTACTTTAAAGTAATAAAATATATTTGAATTCTTCGTTGGCTCACAACTCGCTAAAACCGATATAAAGTTTAGTCTGCCAGCAGTAATGGAAATGAATTTTATAATTATATGAAATTTATGAAATTTTATTAGAAATATGCGCACTTAAAATTTGAAATTTGTACCTAAATTTAGATTGGCACATTCACATAAATACAAAGACTGCTTTATAACATCACTATACATTTGTGGTGATCATGGTGGTTCAAAAAGAAATCGAAATTAAAAATTCAAAAGAAATTTGGAGTTATTACGATTTAGATGATGGAACTATTCTAAAAATAAAAACTATTTTAATATCAGTATATGATGCTGGAGTGGATTTACAAGGAAACCCTTCAATCAATTTGCAAACAGCTAATGTTATAGGAGTCACACCACAAACGGATACATTTGAACCACTGGACGAAAGAAAAGATATCCAATTTAAAGAAAAATATGATAATCCTTGGAACGAATATTCGCTGGGTAATGATTATATTTTGATGCTAAAACCTACTATCACACAAGTAGATCGAACAGGAAAATGTGATTTACGTGGCATCCCATTATATGTTATACAATCTCAAGTCACAGCAAAAGTAAAAACTTGATCTGGGTGAAAATATGAGTTGTTCTGTCGTATCCATAGAGTCTATTGGTTCAACTCAAGTTAATTATCAAATTAGTACAATAGTATCGCTTCAATCTATAAATAACGATCAAATATTCCACAATTTTCCCCAATCCGTTGCTAATTTACATCAGCAATCTTTATCTTGCATGAACTTAGACACGTTGACACTTACTAAAACCGGAGAATGTATTTTAATTTCTTGGATAGAATCTGGCAGCTCTCTGTCAAATAGTGTTTTACATACAAAATATACTGATTCGATGAAAACAGATTTAGTTAATATTAACATTGTTGATGTAGTGGGGAAGGAGTTTTGTGTTGTTACGGGGGACGGAAGAAAACTATATGATGAAATCTTCCATAATATAATAGAAAATAAACGAGCTGTTATCTCTTTTGACGGAGTGAAGTTTTTAACACCTGCTTTCTTAAATGTATCAATTTGTCAATTATATGGGCAGTTTGAAGAAGATATTATAAATCAGAACTTAGTTGTCTCTGATATGGAAGAAGAAGATAAGAGAATTCTTTCCATACTTGTAGCAAAAGCCAAACTTTATTTTAAAAACTCATCAATATACGACAAATTACACAATGTTTCTTTTGGTGAAGGTTATGAATAGCGCTAATAACGAGAACGTGTGTAAGGATGTACGGCGATGTGATTATCTGGAAGGCGAAGGCTATCTATTTGATACAAATATTTGGATCTATACTATTTATATACCATATATTTATAACTCAACTGAATATATGGATGTTTATGGCAGAATGCTAATAAATATGATAAGCCGAAAGTGCAATATATATACTAACACTATAATACTCTCTGAATTTGCTAATAAAATTTTAAGACATGAATTCAATATATCTAAAGAAAAATTAGGCTTGAAGGCTACTCAATATAAAGTTTTTCGCGAAACAGAGACTTATAAAGTAACTACTTCATTGGTTGCAAACTGTATACGAAAAATAGCTAAATTCACTAAAATATGTGATCTTAATAGAGATGATAATGATTTACTATATGAATTAGCAGATGACTTTGCATCAGAAAACTACGATTTTAATGATATGGTTTTCGCAAAAATTTGTAAAGAAAACAAATTAACTTTTGTTACTCACGATGAAGATTTTAAGAATTATGGAATTAAAGTTATTACTGCGAATAGAAGTTTACTGAAATCTAGTTAATATGTTATTTGATAGATTAATTCTTTTAAATTAAATATTATTCTTTGTTTGTCCTATGATTAAAGGCTCTTGTTGCGTATGAAGTAGTAATTTTCAAGTGATTTCGTAATATAATTTGTATTATCTTTTTAAATGATTTCTCACAATTGCTTCAAGCGTAGAATCATGCTTTAAAGAACTAGTAGTTACACGGTTGATATATAATATCGAATAAAGAAAACCTGATAAGGATTAAGTGGGATTTAGACAATTGTATGTTTATTGTTACTGTTTTTCAATTCAACTACATAAGGTGGAGCAGAATCGTTCATTTGATTGTAGATCATAACAGAATCTTTGCCTGAGTTTAATGACGGCACAAAACCTTTCCTAATATCGGAACTCGGAACAGAATTTTTACCCAAATAAGATGAAGGAACAAAACTGCCCATTAGATAAGAAGTTGGAATATGACCGTTACTTGAACCTGATGACGGAATATAAAGTTCTATGATATGCAACCTCGAAATAGAAACTTTTGCTGAAACTTTTATTAGGTCAATAATTTTGATATAACCACTACTTGGATCTGACGAAGGAACAAAATATTTGCTTGAATTTGATTGCAGAACAGAATATGTGCCTGAGTATGATGAGGGAGCAGCATTGTTTGTGAGATTAGAGCTTCCACTTACCAATTCAAATGTCAATGATACTACAACAAAGACTAGTATTGGGACGGTCAATATTTTATTTATTTCACCAAATATTTCTTTCACCATTCGTGCACTCCTAAAGATTTGCTTATCTAAGCATATACCTAATAGTCTCTATTTTGGAAAAAAACTAAAAGGTGAAAAATAAATCATATTTTTTAACTAAAAATTAAGTTTCGTTTTATTTGACATTATATATTTGTTGATTATATAGTAGTCACGTTATATCATTAAAATTAACTTTTAATTACATGATCTGAGTATTGATATTCATAATATATAATGAAAAGAGAAATTTAGATTAGAAATATAGCTATGGGATTTATAATATTTAACTGAACAAAAGAATCTTGAAATTTTGTCTTATTAAATAAAAAATTCATGTAAAAATTGTTTGGCTAATTTCGCTTTTCATTGCATGAATACATACTCTGAAAACTATAGTAATCATTTTAAATAATGCGATATTTTAGGCGTAAATATAGGTTTTTTAACTATTCAACCTGGGGAAAAAATGTCAAGTACAATCTTTACTGAGATTATTTGAGTAAATTTTGGTAGGCTTATTTTTATTTTACCACTGCTTTGAACTTGTTTAATCTCTCTAGTGCCTATTTTAAGTCTATTTCACAAAAAGAAATTAAGCGAATATTCTACCAAGATACCAAAAAAGCAACGCCAATAATGACTTTAACTATAAAATATGCTGCTTGCTTCATCTTAATTTTGTCATCAAGCATGTAAATATCAACCACTTCCTGGTCAAATGTCATCAATTACTTAGTTTTTTTATTAGCTTAGATGATCAGTTGATCTTAGATGTAAAAAGAGAAATCTTATGAGCTGCAGGCGAAGGGGATGCCCACAGCTCGATCTCGTATCTCATTTAAAATACGGGGAAATATATTAATTGAAATTTAATTTAATTCATTATATACTTGTATGGAGATATTATACAAACTTAAATTATTTAGTATTAAATTATGTAGTCCTAATCTCATGAATTATAACAGACTGAACCCCGTTCCAGACAACCAATATAGGACTTCATCTTAGCCCTTACAGTGTAATTATAATCCGTGCCAATAGAATACCTTAAAATGTTCAAGAAAACGCCTTAAATAACCCTATAATCGCTTACTTTTGCTAGGCCTAATACAAAAAGAGCACTAATATATCAAAACAGAATAACACTATATATAATAGACACGATATATTTAGGGATATATAATGTATGAATAGGATGAATTATAAGGGGTTTTATCCGACGGATCTTAAAAAATTGTTTCTAGAAGAAAATGTAGGTGGCTTTGATCTCCTGTTTCGAACTGCGTTTGGAGTGATTGCAATCATTGCTTTGGCAACAGGTTTTGTGAAAACGTTTCCCTGGAAATGGGTTGTTCCCCTGATAGCTTTTACAGGGCTCTACACTTCAATCCTGAGACACTGCAGTCCCTAATATATCTTCAAGATTAATACTACACAAAAAAAATTTAAAGATAAATTTTAAGGATTTGTTCTGATCAGGGATATTTAAAAATGTGATCTATGTGAACTGCAGGTGTGGACTGCCTGCAGCTTTATAGAAAGTAGATTATTGGGTACCAGAATATCCTTTAATTATAACTAGATTTAATATATTATATTTTTTGTGTATATATTCTAAATAGTACTACCTAGACTAAAGAATATAAAATTTATGTGAAAACACTAGCCTAAAATTTAAGGAACTGCATGTATTATATAATTTATATTATTTCAAAGTAATAAATATACATGAAAAATCTCGGGGAGATACCCCAAGTTATGGGAGATTTATATCATGGGGATTTGAAATGACTTAATTTGGGGTCACTAGCGATGTTTATAGTGAGAGTCCCATGAACCATTGCCTTACTTAGAAAACATCTTTAACGGTCTTATAATGGCTCCGATTTGATAGATATAAACCCCGCTTATACACAGAACAAAACGAACTAAATATTAAATACAAGACTAACCAATATTAATTGTAAAGTAAAAACGGTGAATCTATGGCTAGACCTTGTAAGTTAACCTATGAAATACAACAGAGAATTGGTGAAAATATTTCTATGGGACTCACATATTCTCTTGCTGCCGAAGCTGCAGGAATCACGTATAAAACTTTTAATGATTGGATGAACAAGGGGAAGACAGAGAAATCTGGAATTTACAACCAGTTTTTCAAACATATCCAAAAATGCAATGCTGAAGGGGCTAGGATACTTCTTGAGCGATTGAATGATACTGCCGAAGCTGGAAATTGCCAAATTTGCATGTTTATATTGGAAAGGAGATTCCCTGAAGAATTTGGCAGAAGAGTATACAGAAAAACGAATGTTGTATCAGAAAACCTGAATCAGAATGTTGAGATAATAGTTCAGGACACAAATGCAATTCGGAAAGAAATTCTAGCAAAGTTTGCTTTGGGTTGAAAAAGTAATAAATTATTAACTAATTAAGATTTATCATCCTAACTTAGTCCATTTTTAATAAAAATATTTCACTAATCATTCTTATCCGTTGGTATAATTGTAGCTAACATTACCAAAATCTCCACCAGGGTTTCTTTGCTCCAGGTGCTTCAATGGACTTCTGATTGATGAGATTCTGCATTTGTAGCATGTAATTATTCTGCATTGAGTTGAGATCTTCCAGTTCCTTTTTCAATGTTTCGATGTGCCTTTCTAATTCTTCATTTCTTGCCTGTAAAATTTCCGTTTTATCTGTACCTTCCTTTGTCTTCTACTTGTCTTTTAAGATAAGACATTCTAACCCACCGATTATAGCGTCTGTCTGATTTGATATTCCCATATCTTCTAACTTTTCTAATAGCTTTAATGGTATTCTTGCGCTAACCTTTTTAAATTATGTATAACCGTTGGAATTTTGAACCTGAATGGGGAAGTATTTAAAATAGTTTGAAAGTAAATAAATTGAAAACTAAATATAAGCTTCTAGGATAATAACAAATAAATAAAAAGAAAATAATTGTTAAACTTATATATTGAATTTAGTGGTATTCGTCCGTCAACTCCTACACAGCTCCAATACCTACACCAATGTCAAAGCAAAAAAGATCCAAACAACGTTGAGAAATAATATTTACTTAGAACTATTAACAATATTTCTAGAGTCCCTCTAGGGATATTATTTTTATTATCTAACCCTAAGTTGATAGAGGATAAAGATTTACCTCTTATTTTTTATCTTCGTGGGAATCCTGTTCATATCTTTCTCGCTAATTTTGGTATTTGTCCCTATTTTCCTTTTCTGGTTCATTATTCTTTGATTTTAAATATAGCTTCTGCTACCCTTAAGATACTATTTTTATTTATAATGTAATCAAATAATAGATATATGACAAAAAGCTATACAAAATCTTCAGATTCACTCTTTGAACAATAGTGACAAGAACTTCTCCTGCTTGGAATAGTTTTTAGTTACTACATAAACTCGTTCCACTTTAGCTTTTTTTGAGCTGATCCTCTGGTTTCTTAATGCATAACTCATTCACAGAGGATATTCTTTTACTGCTCTTTTCATTGTTGTATCATAATCTTTTGATTTTGCTTCAAAGTATCCTCTATATCTGTAAACCACTTCATTTTTTCTGATAACTATCTGAGAATTATGAAGTAATGGAGTTATTTTTTTGAGTCTTCTGATCAGCTCATAATCTCTGTCATTATACTATTAGTTTATATCCAAATTGTGACTTACTATACTTTTTTGTCCAAATTTCGTCTCTATTTCTCCTTATTTTTGCTTCATTTTCTCGATATTTATCTATTTTTGTATATCCAAGATCTGGATGAGTAAAAGTATGTCATGAATCATTCCCTTTTTTTCAAAACCAAGCCAATTAAGTTAGCTTTGCAAATTTTCACATATTTATTTTCTTTTGAGTTATCAATAGTTCTTTTTCTGAATGATCAGACTGTGGTACTATCTAAAATATGCTCAGGGGAATCAAAAAATTTTTGAAATAAATTTGATCAATATATAATTTATCAATTTCAAAGCGGGGAAAACCATGCCATTGCTGTAAAACAAGCATTTTTAACGTAATGATGACATCAACTTCAGCGCTGGCTCAAGATTTTTTTTGTTAAAATATATTGACTCAAAAATGATACTAAAAATTATCCAATCAATTAAGGAATTAATTTCAACAAGTTTGTCTCCTACTTACTGAAGAAGTTTGGATCTTTCTTTAAGAGCAAAATCAGTGAAGTTTTCATGAGTAAAAATTATTGTCAAGAGATTTTAACTAGCCGATACTCAAATGCATAGTAATTTATCACAATTTTTCTTAATATTTATAGCTGCATTCATATCTATATCGTGTTTTTTTAACATTCCGGGTAGATCCATTACCTGTCTTTCAGAGTGAGAGACCAAAATATTAGATATGATTCATTCAAAGAACTATACCAAAAAAGTGATGAATGAGAAAAAATACGAGGCCATATCGAGTATATAGTAAAATTTGAAATCAGGGGGATAAAGAAGGGGAGTAAGAAACTCTACTCATGCCTGAACTGCATTGAATATCAACTAGTGGTACTTGCTGATTTGTAAAATAAGGTTCAAAAAAAATAATTTGGGGATATTTTTAAAGCAACAATTGTCAAATTAGATCACGGATTTTAAGAGCTGATTAATATCCTCTTTTTTAAAAGGATTAGATAAAAAAGCACTAAATCCTTACTGTTAATTTACCAATACATGCTTATTTTGCGAGGTTATAATTTTGGTTAACTATCTTCAGGGCGCAATAGTTACCACACATGGTGCAAGCGTCTGTGTCTTCAGGTGCTCTGCTGGTCCTTATTTCCCTTGCATGCTGTGGATCGATTGAAAGAGAGTACATCTTTTCCCAATCGAGTTCTCTTCTGGCTCTACCCATCAAGAGATCCTGTTCTCTTTCTTTAGGGTACTTCACCATGTCCCCTACATGAGCTGCAATCTTGGATGTTTTGACGCCCATGATGACGTCTTCGATGTTTGGAAGGGCAAGGTGCTCTGCAGGAGTTACATAACAAAGGAAGTCACATCCATATGATGCAGCTACTGATGCACCGATTGCTGTCACTATGTGATCGTAGCCGGGTGCGATGTCGGTTACAAGTGGGCCGAGCATGTAGAAGGGTTTGTGACCGCTCATTTCCTTCATGAGTTTTACATTGGTTGCGATCTGATCGAGTGGGACGTGACCCGGGCCTTCGACAATGACCTGCAGCCCCCTCTGGTGGGCCTTATCTGCTAGTTCGGCGTTGATAATCAATTCTTGGATCTGTGCCCTGTCGGTTGCATCATGTACTGCTCCTGCTCTCATCCCATTTCCTGTGGAGAGTACAACTTCGTGTTCTTTGAGGATCTCAACGAGGTAATCAAAGTTAGCATAGAGAGGATTTTCCTTTTCGTTGTGGAGCATCCAGGAAGTCATAAACGCGCCGCCACGAGAACAGAGTCCACCATACCTCCCGTGAGCTTTGAGCCGATCCATAGTGATATTGTTAATCCCTGTATGGATTGCCATGAAGTTGGTCCCAAGCTTTGCCTGATCTTCAGTTGCCTTGAAGAGTTCTTCTTCAGTCATATGTACAATTGAACCATACCTCCTTGCGGCCTCAATGAAAGCCTGGTATAGGGGTACAGAACCTACAGAAAGGGAGATACTGTCAATTACCTTTTTCCTGATTGCAAGGAAATCTCCGCCAGTTCCTAGCTCCATGAGGGTGTCTGCTCCAGCAGCTTCCGCAGCTTTTGCTTTCTTGACTTCCATATCTACATCAACGATGTCTGAGGATACACCAATGGATGCATTGACTTTGGTCCTGAGTCCTTCTCCAATTCCGCAGATTTTTACTTGTCTGTAGGGAGAGGTGGGAATGACGATTCTTCCAGCTGCAATACCACGGAGGATAAAATCAGGGTTGACTCCTTCATCCTTTGCAACAATCTTCATCTCGTCTGTAATCATTCCTTTTTGAGCATCTTCTACAATTGTCATCTTTAATACCTCAAGCTGTCTTTTATGAGTAAAATTTCATGCAATCCACTTTCCCCAGATGTACACAAGAATGCCGTCTATTTTTTCAATATGGCAGTAGCTTAAAAATTAATCTGACTTCCAATGAAGAATAGTGGGCGAATAGGCAAATAGATTCTATATCTGTGTACATATACGGAGTTTCGAATGCAATAATTATATGTCAGTAAAAATTGTGAAATTAAATCATAAAAGCGTGTAATTATATATAATACTATTTAAAAAATTAATTTTAGCCTTAATCAAGTTTACTTTACTTCGAGATTTGTAGATATCGAAAATACAAAATATAGAAACAAGTTGGAGTTGTCAAATTAAATTCATTTTTGTATGTATCAGAATTTATTTATGCTTAAGTGCAGGCCATTTTGATAATCTTTACTTACAATTTTTGTTTCTTCAATTTTCTTCTTATAGTCTGCACAGTAAAAATTAACACTTAATAAACTTAAAAAAATATATTTATTGTCAACTAAATTTATTTTCTCTACTTTTATAATACAAATTGAATCAATGAAAAGCATTGAAAGACAAGCTAATATTATTCCCATGTTTCCTGTCTCCATGTTTTTCATCTTAAGGTGGTTATAAAATATTGAATATCTAATAAAAAGTGGAGAAAATAAATAAGGAAGAAAAATCCTTCCGATTAAATCGGTATACTTTTGAAAAATAACACCTTTTTAAAAATAATAAAAATTAAGCTAATTAATCAAGGGATTTATGGATAAATTCAATATAGTAATGCTTACCTACTTATCTTTAGGACCTATTATCCAGCTCACGCTTCTCCCATTTTTCTGATCTGTTGAGGTTTCATAGAGCATTTTTCCATTGTGTATATGGCATTCACAGGAATTTGTGACTTTGTTTTCCCTTCCTACATATTTGAAATGTAACTTGCAGTATCCTTCTGAGCAACTTAGCCCATATTTGATCCAACCCTCTATATCAGCTCCACCTTCGCAGCTTCCTTCACATGCTATGAGTTCGATTTCCTTTTCTTCATAGGATTCTATTTTAGCTGGAGCTTGATGGCCTTTTTTGTATTTTCCTTTCTCTAGTTTCTGGGCCTGAAGTACAAGATCCCCATCTGTATTATTTAGAATCTTCAACTGCAAACCTTCTAAAATTTCCGTAGTTTCTGCTCCTGACATTATTAATTACTCCTCTAAACACAGGATTAATATAAACTCTATACATTATGTTGTCTCTAAGAAATAAAAAAGTATCTCATTTATTATGCAAAAGTGAATAAAGAAAAAGTTTTGAAAGAATAGAAGATCATGAATAAATTGAAAGCCTGGAATCAAGTTCTTCTTGAAAATGTTGTGTGCTACTATATTCATTCAGTGAAGGTGCAAGGTTTTTGTCTACAGATTGGAAAATACAACTGGATAAATTTTAAGGAACACTTATTTGAGATAAACTCCATAAATTTTGGCAATTGCTATCTATGATACATTAGAAGCGATCTGCAAATTCTTCTCCAGATTTATCATGAAAGTACATGATGAAAATGGTTACTTACGCACACTTACCTTTCTTTTTTCCATAATTACAAAGAAATATACTTCCTGCAATAAATTAGATTGTTTACATTGATTATTTCATCAAAAGATTTTCGTAACCAAAAAGAACTGAAATTTTCTGCAGGCTTAAAGCATTGATTTTTACAATCAAAATGGAAATGTTCTTTTTGTTATTGGAGTATTATTTTCATGTTTAAAAAAAATGAGACGTTAATTAATCCTGAATATTTAATTAAGTATTAATAGGGTGAGATTAACTATTGATTATGGACATCAATATCGATAATGACTTCGAAGAAATTCACGTCAAAGATGTCTACATTGTTGATATTTTTGCGGATCCAACACCTATGGTGCTCCTTGAAAATATGGAGGGGAATCTGCTTCCTATGTTTATAGGCCACTTAGAAGCTCTCTCAATAGGGAATGTGCTAAAAAATATCTCACCGCCTCGACCGATGACCCATGACCTTATGATTAATATTTTTGATAGATTGGGAATAAAAATTGAGTGCGTAATGATCGACGACAAAGTGGATAAAATATATTACGCCCGCCTTCTTATAAGAAAGGATAGTAATGTTATGCAGTTCGATGCAAGACCAAGTGACTGCATTGCTCTTGCCCTCCGTGCAGGAGCTCCTATGAGGATTAGAAAAAAAGTACTGGAAAGTTCTGAAGTTGAGATGGCCAAAATTGATGGTGCCCGTGTGATAAATATTTTTGGTTAGATCACTCAGAAGTTATATAGCAGAATTCTCATTCTTGAGCCTTCAACCTTCTACTCTAAAATTTTGATTTCTCTTAGCTTGAGAGCTATTTTCGGGTTCATTTTTACAGTTCATTGCTTTTTCTTTTAACAGGTTAAAATCTAAGATATTACTATTTGTCTTAATTTCGATAAGGTTTTAATAGCATTTTACTTAATTATCCCATAGATGTTCACCAAAAGAATTATACCATGCCTTGATGTGACCCTTGACAGAGCCGGCGGCTGTGTTGTTAAAGGTAAAGAGTTTGTGGACCTTAAAGAAGCTGGAGACCCTATGGAACTCGCCAAGCGCTACAATGAGGAGGGCGCAGATGAGCTTGTTTTCTTGGACATCACAGCTTCTGCCCATGGTAGAGAAACAATGATCAATGTTATTGAAAGAACTGCAGACGAGGTTTTTATTCCTCTCACTGTTGGAGGCGGGATAAGTTCCATCGACGCTATTCGCCAGATTCTCAGGGCTGGCGCAGACAAGGTTTCTGTCAACACATCAGCAGTTAAAAACCCTGAATTTATCAAAGAGTCTTCAGACATATTCGGAGCCCAGTGCATTGTCACTGCAATTGACTGCAGGCGGAATAATGACATAAAAAATAATCCTGATAAAACTATTCTGGAACTTGAAGATGGAACTTTTGCTTGGTACGAAGTAGTTATCTATGGAGGTCGGCAGGCAATAGGAATTGATGCAGTGCAGTGGGCTAGAAGGGCAGAAGAACTTGGTTCTGGAGAAATCCTGCTTACTAGTATGGATCGGGACGGAACCTGCGCTGGCTATGATATACCAATTACAAAGAAACTCTCCGAAGAGCTAGATATACCTATCATAGCTTCAGGAGGGGTCGGAAATCCTCAACACATATACGAGGGGTTCACCGAGGGAAAAGCCGATGCAGCTCTTGCAGCAAGTATATTCCACTTTAGTAAGTACTCAATAAAGGAAGTTAAAGAGTACCTCAGAAATAGGGGAATTTCTGTAAGACTCTGAGATAAGAAAAAGGTTAGGAGCATATATTCAGAAAATCAGGAAATAATATCCAGGGAAGAAGCATTTCAGCAGATAGTAAGTATTCAGAAAACATGGGAAGAACAACGGAAATTTCCGGATTCCGGAGAATGATTTACCGAACTTTATTTGGATGACGCAAGGAGAAGAAAAGACAAAGCTATCATTTTCTGGTTGGTTGATGAAATTGGGTACTTTACGAAGCTATCAGAGGGAAGAGGGCTAAAACGAAAATGAAATTCTTTGAATAACATATAAAAAAAATGTAATCATCCCCCACATTACCTTTTAGCCTATCGATTCAGCATTATCTTGGGCATAAAGGTTGTCCTAGATTTTTTTTAAAAAGAAATTCGCAAATTAATTTGTGAGTTGGCACAGAAGGCTCAAATATGACTTTGATCATGGATGCAAAACAACCTTTGAGGCAATTCTATTGCCCAAACAAATTAGGTGGTTTAAATTATGAAGATAGCGAACATGCCCTTCTGAGCTGTTACCATATTTATGAAATATGAAATACTTCCATCTCTTTTTACAGGTCAAAGCTTAAAACCACTGTCTCTTCAGCCCAGTAGTTGCAAGCTTCAACTTCATCACTGGTTCCGTATATAATTTTCTGCTGCTTCTTTGCTAACATTGCTGTTAGAAGATGAAAATATATCATTACAAAGTGTATGTTCTTTCCAATATATTTTTCAAATACTCTTTTTGAGTTTTCTATAGTCTAATTGTTGTCTCTTGTTTCAGTTTTCTAATGATCCCAAGAGTGCTGACTTTTGGATTGCTCTTAACGAGTAGATGGATGTGGTCTTTGTCAGTTTCTATCTCTAGTATTTCAAAATATGGCTCCTCTCAATGTCATGAATTATCTCTTTGAGTTCTTAGTCATTGGTTTTAGTATCTTTTTTAGATACTTGCATACAATAATAATATGATACATTAACAAAAACTTGCTATGATTCGTATGTTCACTCTCTAAATTTACCAAAAAATATATACATTGTTAAATTACATTAAGTATTTTAAGATAAAAGCATTCAATTTTAGATTATATCCTACAATTGATCAATCTAATCACTTAATCAACATATTGGTAGTTGTAGGTTTATCTATAATTGGACGCTTGATCAGAAAGTAAAAACATATAAGCAAATCGGGAAATCAATTTCTAGGTTTGACTTAAAAAAACTAATTCCAAATCTTAAAAAGCAAAATACATGGTTATGAGACGTCAATTCCCAACCACTTTAGGGTATGACTAAAAAGGTGAATCTGCACGCATTAGATTTTTTAGAGAAAAGAATGTTTTTCATAAATTTAAATCAAAGGAGAATCCAATTCAATCTTCCCGATACCACAACACTATAATGTGGATTTTGAAAATAGTACTTTCAAGCTTCCTAAGATTGGAGAAATCAAAGTAGTTTTTCATGATAGAGAATGAAAATATCCTGATCGCAAGACAAAACATGGTAGAGACATTTATGTTGCAATTAAAATCAAAAAATTCGCTCTCATTGACCAGAATCTAATTGAAATCTGACACCCGTGGAATGCGGAGGATGGGCTTAGAGACTTGTTCTCAAACGAGAACGGAATGAACCAAGAGGCCACTTAGTCTTCAGTTGAGTGGTAGTTCACGGAAAAGTACCACCTGAAAAGTTAAGTATTTAGCATTTCGAATATATGTTTGATTAGATGATGATAAGAGAAATTGAAGTCGAGTGCCCGTCATGTTCCCCTCAAGAAGAGGTAGGGCATCAAGTTCTGAAAGAAGGGCAGAGCGCGCTTGTTCGTTGTCTGGAGTGTGGACAGGTACGCCCAGCGAAGATAAAACCACTAAAAGCCTCTGTTTTGAAGGTTATAGTCAGCAAGATGGATATTTCACATACATACAAAATTAAACTTGATTCAGAGATTGTTCTTCATGTAGATGACGAAATAGTTGTAGATGATGAGGAAGAAGAAATAGTTTTTCCTATCCTGATTACTGCCCTTGATGCAAAAGAGAAACGGGTCAAGATGGCTAAGGCAGAAGATATTAAAACAATATGGGGAAGATATATTGATGAAGTGACAGTAAAGTTTACGGCGCAATCGGGGACTGAAAAAGCAGAGGTTATCGAAAAGTGCGTTCCTGGAGATTATGAGTTTGTTGTAGGAGCAGAAGAAATAGTTGGAAACACACGTCTTTTCATCAACAAAATTAAGGTAAGGGATGGTGACTTCAGGTCCAGAAAAGGTGATACTGTGCTTGCAAAATATGTAAAAAGGATTTTTGCCAGAAAGAAAGGAGATGGCTCATATCAGCGTGCTATCCGAAAAGGACCATGGTGAAGAAATTAATGACGAAAAAATAGATGAGGAAAAGGGATTAGAGGAACTATGCTAGAATCTCATAGAAGGGAAACTTTTTATTCCAATCGAACACCCCGTAGCTTGCTGCGGAGACGGGAACTTCCCAGATAACTGTTATTAATTAACTACCATAAGTACCTATACTGTTTGCAGCTATTGTTTATTATTACTTGAAAATGATTTAATATTTCTTCAGTAAAATAATAAACATATATTTATTCTGTGACTTTGCACGATGTCACTACAACTATAAAAAAGAGCTGTAATTTTCTGGATCTGATATATAAATATTGAGTTTTTTTGGTTTTGTGTAGTCTTCGGGGTTATAAACTCTCTAAAAACAGCGTGTAAAGTCGGGTGCTAGAAGTAGCAAAATGGGATTTTATAATTATACTGGATTAATATAGTTTTAGAAAAGTACGTCTGTACTTGAAATAAGAACTTATTTAGGTATATAAAATAATATTTATTTAACTTTTTCTTATTTTTTTATTTTATAATGAGTTCCCCATCTTTGAGTTCTGATTTTAATTCACCTCCTTCCTCCCATCCAAGTTTTTCTATTTCTTTATTGTACATTGGTTTTTCAGTAACTGTTTAGGAATACCTTTTTTTGTACCGTTCTTATACTTTGCATGATAAACCAAAAGAATGAGCGTTTTTAACATTCTATTAACTTTATTCAGCAGGTTGACATTAAATTTTGAAAATCTTTACTGATAATATTTTTGAAATAATAGAGATTATGATTTCAAATTGTTGTCGGTTTCACATATAGTAGGACATTAGCTTCCCATACTGAACCTTACTGCAAAAATGTTTCGTTTCTTATAGATATCGTGGGAATTAACCCACTTTTTAACCAACTCCAAATCTAATGTATATCTATTAAATATCAAAAAACTGGTCTTGTAAATGAGTCATTGATAATTTCTGGAAAAACGAGCATAAACCCCATTTTTGGAGAAATATAGAGAGAATCATGTTTTGATTTCAAAACTGCATATACTATCAAAAAACGGCTTCGTAGAAAACCTATCGAAATCCGGAGCTAAAGGCTGAAAAATAAGTAAACAAAATTCAGGACACACAGTTGAAATTAGTGGAATTTCCATATTCAAAGGATTTCTACAGAGTCAAATCATAGGAGTTTATCGAGATCCATCATTATCAAGTTTTTACTCATCTTAAGTTCTTTTAAAAATCAGTCATCAAAAGTTAAAGTAGCAAAACCTTATTGCAGAGCTTTGAGTATTTCATCTGTGTTCCGTACTCTGCCTATTCTTTTGAATATAAAGTTCACAGCTGCGTTATGTTGTTCCTCAGACCTGGAAGCCATCGCATCCTCTGCAAAAATTTGCTGAAATCCATACTCATAGGCAAATCTTGCTGTGCTCTCAACGCCAAAATCAGTTGTAATTCCACAGAGCACGATCGTATTAATCCCACGTCGCCGTAGCTGGAGTTCGAGATCGGTCCCATAAAATGCTCCCCATTGTTTTTTAGTGATAATGATATCCGTTGAAGTTGGAACAATTTCAGGCACAAATTCCGACCAGTCCGGAGGAGGAGATACGGGATTAGAGGAGGATTTATCGCTGATGGCATTGAGCATCGTCTCTTTTGTTGTTATGAGATGCACAAGGAATACTGGCATCCCATTTTTCCTGAATGCATTCACTAGCTTTGTTGCATTTGTTATAACATCCTGTGCAGGATAGGGCTTTTTGGCTGTGAGACTATCCCATTCTGCAGATCTATGACTACAAGGGCTGTTTGAGCTTTATCAATAACTAGTTTCGGCAGATCGTTATCATGGCTAATAGGTGAGTGTTGTTTTTCAGGATGATGACTCTGTGATTCAATGTTCACTACCGCTGGTTGATCTGTAAATAAACTAGCGCTTACTGCCGTTGCTGTTAATACGACTACAAATAGGGCTGCCAGCAAAATAGTCAGTACCTTTTTTATTTTACTAAATGATTGTTTCAACATTTAATTCACTCCTTTATGGCTAAACTTAATAATTATAATGGAATTTGTTTTTGGTAACTATTCAAGCTACCAAAAATTAGTTAGTTGATATCTACTCTATTACACCAACAAATTTCGATGAACTACAAAACTTACTGAGCTTAATCAGTTATTTTAAATTAATTATAAAAAAATAGTTTCTGAATAAAACTTATTTCCCCATAAGACATTTTAACATTGAACAATAATTTTATATTTATATTTTTTATAATATTTCTGAATAATCCTTATTTGAGCGATTCCTACGGCATTGTTAATAATGGAGCCTTAGGAATCCAACACAACGATCAAGCTTGTGATTGAGATCACTGCAATGGATACAATAGAAATCCATAAATCCCTATTACCGGATCTGCTGCTCCATCAATGATAAAATATGAGACAAGAATCTCGGATATGATAAATACTGTAGGTAAAAGCGTGCCATCAAAGCCTATGGACAGTCCTGAAATAATAAAAATTACATTGCCGGTTTTAGAGAAGGATGCGATGCGCTCCAATGTTTGTACTTGTAGAGTCTCTCTTGACATATACCAAAATTTACAATAAATCTATCGAAGAAAACAAAATTAGGACATTTCCACTAGAAATCATTGGTTTTGAATTTACTATATACTTTCTATTAATTTTTAGTTTTTTATTATGTTTGTGCACCTATCATTATTAACTCATAATATGTAGAATAACTAAGTTAGGCGGTTTATGAGATGATTAGTTTCCTCATTTGGCTTACACTGACCTGAAAAGATTTCTGAGAACTTAGACAAACCCCTAAATTTCGTCATATACTTACAAATTGTATATATAAATGACTCATGATAATCAGATGTTTATCGAGATATTCTCCTAATAAAATTTTTGTAAAACCATTCTTGCAAAAAATATTTTCCAGCACATAGTTTCGATTAAACATTTCAGGTGCAAGAGTGGAGTGAGGTTCATTTTATCTGTTCTTTATGATACAAATTTATGGCGAAGCTTAACATAAGACCGAAATTATCTATGGTCTTTTAGGGAAACTTTCGATGATGAATCGTGTTATTATGTGTAAGTTGTGCAATGAACTCTGAATATAATTATCTACCCTTTTATGCATAAACGCCTTCTTGTGCATTTCCAACTATAAGATGTAGATACTTTCTTAATGAATCATAACTAGAAACCACAAAGTCATTTGTTGATTCACATGCAACAATATCACATTTTTATTCTATAACCCAACTTTCAGGAGCTAAAATGCCATCATTATCCTAGCGAAACGTTATTTCTATTTTTCGAGGGGTATTCTGAGGATAGTAGTAATGAAAAAATGCATATGATTGTCTAAACCGCAAGACTTAGTAACTATTTTTCCCAATTCAAATTACCAATTCAGAGGATAGTGGAATTGCCTAAAAATTCATTTTGACATCCATGATCAAAGTTACATTTGTGCAGTCGATGACAATTCACCTATTAGTTTTTAGACTATTTTGAAAACTAAAATTAGACCGAACTTCCTCTAAAAATAATCATAAGATTAATGTTCAAAAAAATGTAAGATTAAGAATACTGTAGAAAATTTTGATAAACCCCTATTTAAAAAATTGTTTATATAAGCGTTATTAACAACTAGCCAAAAAATAGAATCTATCGAAATCCTCTTTGATCTATTTGAGCCTATTATTCGAAGAATTTAACATTTGTTTTTGGAAGATGTAGGGAGAGTCTTATGCTAAAAATTTTCAATAACTCATGGATACGACCTCAAAACCCTAAGTTGGATATTTCTCAATCAAACAAGCTTCAGGTCTCGAGTAACTTTATCTATGAGCTCTTCCTTTGCTGGCCCAATTCCAAGAACTGTAACTGTTCCAGGAGGGATTTCCGTGAGTCCTGCATCCTGTATCAAGGCTGTTGAAAGTCCTTGACGTCTTGCTTTTTCTTTGACCACATAAAGGTCCTCAAGAGTAGGAACTTTAAGAATAACCTTTTTCTGCCCACCTTCCTTCCATTTTTTAACATCATCTTTAGTTGACCAGTCCGCTGCAGAAATGGCTGCGTGAGCTACCTGTACTGCAAACTTGCCTTTAGAAATCTTAAGATCATCCCGAGTAACTATGCACTGTTTATATTCACTCATCCTTTACCTCGAGTTTATTCAAGGTCAGCCTATTTCATAAATGTTTTCAGTTCGCTTTCTCTTGCTGTCTTACCCTAAAAAGATATCTAATAAACTATAGAGGATTTCGATAAACCTCGGATTTTCACAAGTCATATAGATACAATTTTAGAAGAATATGACTAAATCGAAGAGTTTATCGAAATCATCTATATCCACTTCTAAATATACTGCAACATTGTTATATTTTAGAAAATTATATTAAATCAATTATAATATTTGATATGTTTACTACGAATGATATTGCTAAACCAATCATTGGTTTCTGTGACAAAACAAAAAAATGAAATCTCAAGCCTTATTATTGATCAAAAGCAGCTTGAATCCAGCTAAAGTTGCAGAATAATTTTTTTGGTCTATTGCTCAACTGTACATTGTTAAATAAAGCGTGCTGAAGAAAAAGGTTTATTTTAGCCTTAAATATAAACATAGCTAAAGAATAAAATCTCTTTTAAAAGAGAATATTTTTTTGGGCTAAAATAAACACTTTCAGAGCCATACCGCCGATAGTGTTTATCGTCGTGGTTAGAAAGCAAAAGACTCAATACAATTTTTAAAAAAGGAGCTTAAAACAGCTTATTCTGAATCAAGAATTAGACTATTATTAAGATTTAGAGTTTAGGAAAATAACGTATAAGATTAGACCAAAATGAATAAACTAAGCACTTATTACTAAATTCATTGCTTAAGTTCAACAAACAGATTTTAAATTTTAATAACCTATTCATCACGCATACTGTTAGTAGTTTTTGTTTGGATTCAAGCATATATTAGATGTTTGGCGATCAAAGACCCAAAACAGATTAAATATACAATTGGTTCAAAAGCCAAAATCAACATTAGAGAATAGTATGCTGAAAACTAAGAGTTTATAGATACGATCTCAGAATGACATATAATGTAGACTCTTTCCTGTAAATCATTACCTTAGAGAATTTGGATAAACCTCTAAATTTCATCATATGCCTATAAATTGGATATAAATGGCTCGTGAAAATCAGAGGTTTAGCAAAACTCTTTATACTATTTTATCTAATCTTACTGCCATTTTCTATAAAATACCCTGTATGTTATCAAGAATATACTCTGCAGGATTTATTCCCAATGCATCAAATATTCCTTTCCCAGAAGGTGTTCCATTGATTTCAAGAATTTTAGGTGTTCGTTCAATCCCATTATATTCTTTACCATTTTCTACGTTAAGAATCTCAGTAAAACACTCAATGATATCGACACCTGCGAATGTCGTGCCTATCGTAATGGAAGCTTTTTCTGCAATTTCTTTTTGCTCATATGTAAGGACGCAGCGGTCCACACTACCACCCTGGCTGAGATTGTTTACCCAGGAACCTGCAGCAGCTTTCCGATAAATTGCACCAATTGCGGTATCTCCAACAACAAAAACTCGGATATCCCGCCCCGGGTTTTCAATAAACTCCTGAATATATAGCATTCCCCTTTCTTCAAGCATCTTTTTAAGAGCAGTCTCCAGAGGTACAGACTCAGCTTTTCTGTCAGAAAATCGAAGTTCTCCATCCTTGATCCTTGCAATATTCTTTCCTTTATATCCAAAAGTAGGTTTTATGACAGAATCTCCGAATTTTGATACTAGTGTGAGAGCAGATCCTAGATTCTGCACTGCCACGGTTTTGGGTGTAGGCAGACCAGCTTCTGCCAGAAGATAAGAAGCATGATACTTGTTTGCAGCATTCTGGATAGCTTCAGGGGAATTAATGACCGGAATTCCGCTAGCCTCAAGTTCCCTCAGGATATCAAACCTGAATGAGACTCCCTCGAAAGCCCCTGTACCCATATCCCTCACAATAAGAGCATCAAAGTCCAAGAGGGAGATATTGCCAGCTTTAAAATAAACTGTCGATTTGGTACTTTTTGAATTTATGCTGACCTCTGCAGTCCTAAGATCTAGAATAAAAGGTGAAAAGCCTCTTTTTCTCGATGCATTAATAAGTGCCCGAGCTGTCCAGTCTTCAGGGTCGGTAACTATGATACCGATTTTTTTCATAAAGTATCATCTGATGGATACCAAATCAAGTTTACGATAAAGAAATATTGGAAAACTTTTCATCCGTCAAAGTGAATAGGTGTTATATTCATATTAAATTATATAATATAGTACATATGTATTTATTATACCTTGATGAGAAAACGAGGAACGAAACCAAAATTAATTGATACATTTTATCCTAATCAAGAATGTAAAGAAAATTTTGATTTACATCTAATTTTTTTGCTTTGTGGGAATTCTGTTCATATCTTTCTCGCTAACTCCTTATTGACCGAATTTGTTTTTTCCAGATTCATTATTCCTTGATTTTAAAGATAGCTTCGGCTATCTCTAAAATATTTCTTTTATATTTAATATTATCAACTGATAGATATTATAACACAAAGTTGTATGCAACATCTTCAGACTATTTTTTAAACAAAGTGGCAACAAAGTATTCTGCTTTGGATATCTTTTTAGTGATTACATAAAATCGTTCCATTTGAGCTCTTTTTGAGCTAATCCTCTTGTTTCTTAATACATAACTCATTCCCAGAAGATGTCCTTTCACTCCTCTTTTCTTTGTTGCATCATAACCTTTAGATTTTGCTAAAAAATATCCTCTGTCTATATCAAAAATCTTTTTTCTGATTAATCTACTTGAAAATCATGAAGTGATGTAGTTGTTGTTTTGGATCTTATGATCAGCTCGTAATCCCTGCCTATTATGCTATGAAGTTTATATCCAAAGTGTAACATAACATTCTTTTCTATCTGGTTCAATCCCTGTTTCTCGTTGTTTTTGCGTCATTTTCTCGAAATTTATTCTTTTTTTGCATGTTCCAGATCTTAATGAATAAAAGTAACGTCCTGAATAATTACCTTTTTTATTTTCCAACCCAAGATAATCAAGTTGGCTTTGCAACTGTCTACTAATTTGATCTTCTTTGCAGCTATCAATAGATTTTGTTATGAATGACAAGACTGGGTACTTTACGATATGTACTCAGGAAAACCAAGAAATCTTCTGAAAGAAAGTCGATTAATACATTGTTTTCCAAGTCAAAGTCGGAAAGACCATGAAATTTCTGTAAAAAAACATTTTTAACATAACGATTACTTAAGCTTCAGGTCGGCCTTCATAAATTGTTTTATTAAAATATATGGACTCAAAAATGATACGAAAAGATTTCCAATCAATCAAGGAATCAATTTCAGCAACTTTGTCGCCATTTGACTGAAGACTTTTGTATCCTTCTTTAAGAGCAAAATCTGTAAAAATTTTCATAAGTAAAAATAATGTTAAGAAATTTCAAATCTCCAATACTCAAATTCATGGGAGTTTATCAAAATTCTCTTCAATATCTATTGAACTAGGCAAGCTGAGATCCCCTGAATTTCAGCCATAGTGGAGATATTTTATCCATTCTTCTTTTGGATAAAGATCCACATAATCTTTCTAGCATTGAGCTTCATAACAGAAAGTGGATTCAACCTAAATAGATAATCAAAATTTTTTGCAGGATAAAAATTCTTTTAATTATCTTCAAAATGCCCAAACTTAACAAGATATCGAGCAGATGTATCAAACTATAAAAACATTTATAATCTGTGTTCGCTTTAAAGGTTAATTATAACAATATAATTTGAAAATTTACATAATGGTCCCATGATATTTTTTTAGTTGACAAGATATCAATACAACTAGAAGTATCGAAGGAGTTAACATGAAAGACTACGAAATAAAAATGTTGGACGAAAAAGATCACCTATTCATTGAAACCTTGAAGAATCTAGGGATTTCAAGAAATGTGGCTACTATCGTGGCATATCTTATGAATGTAGACGAAAAGTCATCTCATGAAATTGAAATAAGTACTGGATTAAGGCAACCAGAAGTCAGTCTCGCGATTAGATTAATGCGCAATAATTCATGGGTCAGTGTGCGATCGGAAAAAAAGCCTGGGAAAGGGCGACCGATGAACATTTATTCCCTTATAACTCCGATTGATGAGATTAGAAGTTATTATGAAAACAAAATTTATAAAAAATATAGAGGAACCATTTTCAGCAATCACGAAGCTGAAGGTAATGAGCAAAAACGTGCTCCATACTCCTTCAAAATGAAAATCTTCGAGCAGAATTAGCTCCATAATGGCTGATCATCCTTCTTGGGATTCACCATGCTGATAAAATCAACTTTCTCATAATTTTTTATACATTCTTTTTATTCCTCCGAAAACTTTCTTACAAGATTCGCGGTTTTTTACATCTCAGATGTAAAAGAGTATTCCCATAAACCTCTGATGTCAACGAATCATTCATATACCATCCATATTCATGTGATAACATTATGGGGTTTTCTATATCCTCAAAAGTTAATCTTTGCTTCTTTGGTTCTATACTGAAGCTTTTATTAACAGGCTACATTGGTATAATTTTTAAATCAATTTTCTTCATAACTTTTTGATTTTATCCAATGAATAATGATATTTTGTTTCCCCCAGACAGCCATTTATTTTTAGCTAATCTATATTTAGTTCCTACTAAATTTCCGTAGCATCCAATTGCTTTGTCAGCCTTAAACGCAGAATTCCTCTCCAAGAGTGGTATCAATACACTCACGACATATCATTCTGGGAAGATCTTTTTTTAGTGTCAAATGAGCTAGTGGATATCCTCCTTTCATTGGCAACTCCACCTGCTTGATATGTTCCATGCAGAGGCCTTTCCCACAGACAATGCAAACACCTACTGCTTCATTGACTTTATTCTCTTCAGAGCAATCATAGCATCTTAGCATTCTTGGGCACCTCAACAAACCTCATTAAATAGGCAGTTTTCTTTCAGGGATTCATGGCAAGGCAGGCAGACAATCCTTTTGATATGCTCAAGGTCGGGCTTCAGCTCAATAGGATAATTTCCTTCCCATACAGGGATTTCTTCATGTATAAGGCGTTCCTTACATACGCCTCGCCCACATACTATACAAATTCCAACAGCATCCATATCTTTGCCTTCTCTGGCGCATTCGTAGCATTTCATCGATTTTCCTCCACATCAGAAGAGTTGTTTCTTTCTCCGAACATCTCCATGTCTAAAAGTAATGTAAGTATAACTAAATAGAATTTTGTGGATATTTTCATTACTCATTTACAAGAGTCATCTCTTTCCCACAACAAAAAAGGATTCTACCTCCTACTTCTTCTACAATAACCTATTGCAGTAGATCTAGCAACTGCATTTTTCCCCCTTAATATATATAACAATAGCTAACTCATCCTCTTTCGTTGAATTTAATACTCTTAAGCAGTTTATTATTAATTCTCCGGTTGCTTAATTTCATTTTTAGTTTTTATCATATAGAACTTAAGTACTTAAAGTATAAAATTAAGTACTATAGGCTTTGCAGTTAAAAATACATTTCTTCCAATTAAAGGTCTAATATTATTGATTTATTAGTTAAATAGCTCATATCAGTTACGTATCTAGAATTCCATTGTTGCTAACTGATTCAATTACTAATATTATAAAGTATTTTGATTTACCACCTATTTTTTCCTTCACGGGATTTTTGTTCAAATTTTTCTCGTTAATTTCTGTATTTTATCCGCTTTTTTCTGGTTCATTGTTCTCTGATTCTAGAGATAGCTTCCACTATTCTTGGAGTACTCCTATTACATTCAGTGTCATTAACTAATAGAGATTATAACAAAAGTCGTACACAAAATCTTTAAATTCACTCTTTCAACATTAGTGACAATAACTTTTTCTGCTTTGAATATCTTTTTAGTTACTGCATAAAATCGTTTATCTGGAATTTTTTTATTGAATCCTCTTGTTCCTTAATATGTTCTTTATCCCAGAAGGTACTCTTGACCTGCTCTTTTCATTGTTGCATCATAACCTTTTTTTGGAGGCTAAAAGCGTTCTTCTTAATATTGATACATCAAAGCTTTAATCATGAGGATATTTCCAAAGGATTGTATCAAATTTCAACATCAAATGACTTTTCCAGTTTTATCCAATCACTTGATTTTGGAACTGAGTCCTGCGATAATTGAAATTAATTATAAAAATGTAAATTTACTTACTTTTAGAAATCATATTCTTGCTTGATTTTAGCAAGTAATACTATGAACTGTGGAAAATATTTACTTATAGCTTGCTATCTGCCCGTGCTTTTGCGAACTAAATTATTCCAGAGTTTATTGGAATATACAAATTTTCACTGATTTATGACTCAGTAAATACAAAAAAGTACAATAAATATATAGGCAAATTTAAATAACTTCTTATGGTATCTATTTTTAATTGAGAACAATTCAAAACAATATTTTATCAAAATCACTTTTTAAAATGCACATTGCGGCATTATACCCATTTTTTTTCTGTAAAATTACAAATCTTAAAAAATGATAAAAATTAATCTCACATCAGAAGAACTTAATTAGATTCCATATGCAAAATACGACTTACAATTTATAGCAAATTCTCGATCCTGCCAAAACAGGCAGTTTTCTAAATTGCCTGTAGCCCATTTTGAAAACAACGAAGCAGAAAGGGATCTCAGAATGATGAAATTTTTGCCAGTTCCTCATCACTCAATAGACAACCTCAAAGTGATTAGGCTACCAGCAAGTATTATCCTTTAAGGGTCATGAATTCTCCATTGGCACTGTAATTGATGTTATCACAGGCAAAAAAGACTTCCTTTATCACTCTACCATGTAACAGGTCTCTCACTCTTTGGCCTGTAGAGTTTATCCACTGGCTTTACACAGGGGAACGCCTTGTAAAACTCAGGCACATTAAAGACAACGCCGTTGACCCTAAATCTGCTTGGAGAGTGGGGATCAGTAAGTGCTTGCGTCCTCAGGGATGCGTTAGTGTCAGATTCCCTCAACATCTGGGCGAAACTTAAGAAGAACCTCTGATCATCAGTGAATCCATTAGTCATCTTCGGCTCCCCTTTAAATGAAAGCTTATAGGCATGGTAGGCCCTGGTCAATCCACCGAAGTCTGCTATGTTCTCCTGCAAGGTCAGGTTGCCATTGACGTGTAGCCCGGGCAGAACTTCGAAACTGTTGTACTCATCCCCGTGCTCTTGTTAAAGCTATCAGCATCCTTTTGCGTCCACCAATCTGTTAAATTTCCACTTAAGTCTAACTTCCTGCCCTGGTCGTCGAAGTGGTGAGTCATCTCGTGTCCTATAATGGCACCTATGGAACCGTAATTAACTGCATCATCAGCATCCTTGTTGAAAAAGGGCGACTGAAGAATACCAGCTGGGAAAACTATGAGGATCTTATTAATATTAGCGTAGGCGTCAGTTTCCTGGGAGTTCACCTCCCAAAGTTTACTGTCTACGGGCTTGTCTATCCTATCCAAGCCATCAGGACCATGGTGGGACTTAAATTTAGAGGCACGAAGGACATTCATGACATATGAATCATTCTTAACTTCAAGCTCTGAATAATTCAGCCATTCTTCGGGGTAGCCTACCTGGACATCTAAGATAGCAAGCTTCATGAGGGCTTTTATCTTTGTTTCAGGCTCCATCCATGTCAAATTTTCAATTCTTTCCCTGAAGGCTTTCTTTAGGTTTGATACCATCTCCTGCATCCTGGTTTTGGAAATTGAGTCGAAATACCTGGCTACATAGCCACGTCCTATGGCCTCACCTAGGGCTTCGTATTCTGCATCAAGGACCCTCTTTCAACGGGGTTTCATCACCTGCTGGCCATTGAGTTTTTTCTCATCGAAATCAAAGTGCTCCTTCACTAGGTCGGAATTGAGATAGGGGGGACGTGGCTAAGATCAGCTTCCAGCGCAGGAACGTTTTCCAGTCAGCTATACTCTCTTCCTGAAGAACGGTACTCAACTCCTTGAAGAGGGTGGGGTTTCTGACGTTGACCTCAGCTACATCTGGCCGACCTAGGAAGCTAAAGAGTCTAAACCAATTTATTCCTGGGGCAAAGGTCTGAAGCTCCTCAAGGCTCATCTTGTTATATGCTTTGACCTCATCTTTGTCGGCCACGTTGGTGAAGGATGCGTTGGCTAGCTTGGTCTCTATATCCATGACGGTTCTGGCATTACTCTTAGCAATCTCTGGGCTATCACCGAGAAAGACAAATATTTTTGCAACGTGAGTCAGGTACTGCTCTCTGATATGGATAGATCATTATCCTGCCTGAAATAGAAATCTCTATCTGGGAGGCTTAGACCTCCCTGAGTGAGAGTAGCTATCATGATTTTGCTGTTCTTTTTGTCTGGTGCTGCATACATGGAAAAGAAGGGATCCATACCATAGTCCATCATTTGCGTCGATGCGGCCTGTACATCGGAGGCGTTGAAAATATTGTTTATCATCTTCAGTTCATCTTTGATAGGATCCATACGCTGCTTTTTCAGGGTGGCCTCGTCCATTCCCACAAAGTAGAACTTGCCGATCTTCTGCCCGAGGTTTCCCTCAGGGGCAGAGGTATTGTTGGCTGCCCTTTCCACGATTTTTTTGGCGCGGTCGTAGGTTCTGTCATCCACTATCTCAAACTCTCCATATTGGGATTTATACGCAGGCACAGGGTGGCTTTTTATCCAAGCTCATTAACATACTCATAGAAATCGTCGCCAGGTTTTACGGAGAGGTTCATGCTCCAGGGGTCTAAGGCCTTCTCATATCCTGAGATGGTTGTATTACCCATCGAAGTTTCAGAAGAACCCAGAGCTACGAGGTTCAAAGCGATAATTAGTTCAATTCCAAAAGCGAATAGGCATATTACTCCCTTTATCTTCATACATCCTCAATTCCTATGGATTCTAAGGAACCTCTTAAACTGCAGGTATAAAGGGGTGCTATTTGTATGTGATTGGCCCTAGACCCACTCTATTGTGATCAAACAAAGTACGTGAATAAGTAGGAATCAAATCTCGAAATTTGTTGTTATCCAGGTTTTTTATATGGATATCCAATATAATTAGAATAATAAGTTTTATTTTTCTTCCATATCTATTATAGGAATGTAATTCCAATAAAAATCATTGAATCTCATTCTGCTTTTCTACTATTATTCGTGACTTAAAAACTTGAGTTTCAAAATAAGGTACAATTTAGATCATTGTTTTGACTTCTAATTTTGATAATTTGAGGTTTAATTCCATTAATTATCAGTTAAACCGTATAGCTCTATTTTAGAGCCAATTTAAATTTATTTAGATAATTTACTTCATGATTCAATTAGTCAGCTAGTCAGCGATAGATTCTTTTCCGAAACAACAGCTTATTTTTATCAACTGTTATCGCTTATAATAGTCTTTAAAATGTAAGTGTCGTTCTCGTCAAAGATACATCCATAAGATCCGCAGGTGAGATTTTATAACTGCGAATGCCATCAGGAAGCAGGTAATAAAATCAGAAAGATCCTGTAGAACTGTTATTATATTGGTTATGGATATAATTTTGAATTAAATAATCAGAGTATTTTTACCCATGTTTGATAATATATATTGAAATATAACTAAAAAACTAATAGTGAGTAGAAATAAATTCTGACTTATAAAGAAAAACCCAGACTCAAAAATAATTGAAGAGGGTAAATTTCGCTTTGATAAATTCGAACCGATTTATGGAATTACTTAGAAAAGCTGTTTCTTAATCTCAAATGGATTGATTACTCCAAGAGATATCACATAATGTTGAGCGAAAAAAGCATTAACATAGTTAGATCGAGAAATGCAATACAATAGATATAGTATATCTCAGTGATTATTTTGTCCTCATAATGTCCAAAAGCAACTGGCTATATGTGTTCCAGGGTAATTCAAAGTGAAAATTAATTTATTCCTACATACTAATCCTAACTTGATAAGAATACTGTAAAAAAGGTCTATATTCAACATTACTTTTCGTAAAATGCGTAAAAAATTGGTGGAATTTTGTTGATTATCTGGTCAGTTGATAATTACTTAGATAAGGAAAACAGTTTCAGGCACTATAAAACGTACACTGATGCAGAAACCTTCATAAAAGACTGTCCCTAAAAAAGATGACCAAATTTATTACAGCTAAAAAAGGTAATCTACCTAAAAGTCGAGATAGTTACTGTCAAGATAGATATTCCAGGTAGGAATCCTGAAAAGAACAACTGTATAGTTAAATATTATACTGCTAACTAATATCTGTCTTATAGAGGATTATCTAAAGGATCAGATTAAACAAAAGGTTTTGAACATCAGTGGGATGTAAAAAATTAGCGTCAATAATCTTGATGAGCCCTGGAACTGGGATCGATTCAAAAAACAAACACAAGAAAATAAGCAGTCCACTTTAAAATTTCAAATTGTAGGAAAAATGCGGTATTCAGGAACTTAATGAACCTGCATATCCAAAATGGAACTAAAATAAGCTCCTATTAGCATGAATTAGAATCGAATGAGTTTTTATTGCTAAGTTCAAGGAGTGTTTATATAACTTTAATTTTTGGGTTTATCAGTTAAATGAACGGTTCCGCAAAATTTTTATTTTCCGGATAATATTAATAAATTTTTTAGTTTCATTTTTTACATCATCACTGCCTATCACTGCATAGATTGCAACCAAGCAGTCAGCTCCATTCTGAATAACACTCTCGCAGTTATCCATGTTTATTCCACCAATAGCAACTACAGGGATTTTTATTGAATTTTTGATTCCTCTTATTTTATCAGGGCCAATTCCCTCTCCTGCATCTTTTTTGGTAACAGTGTCAAATATAGGACCCAGACCAACGTAATCAGCACCCTTATTTTCTGCTTCGATTGCTTCATTAACATTATGGACAGTGAGACCAATTATCTTATCTTCGCCTAAAAGTTTTCTTGCAATTTCGATTGGCATATCGTTCTGGCCTAAATGGACGCCATCTGCATCAACTGCTAATGCAATATCAATTCTATCATTAACCAAAAATTTTGCATTATTCCTGCAGATTCTCTTGATTTCGGATGCTTCATAGATCATTTTTTGTGTACTCTTATTTTTTTCTCGGTACTGAATAATCTGACATCCTGCTTCGACTGCTTCCTTGACATCAGATAAAGTCCCTTTCTTTGAGAACCTGGAATCTGTCACAAGGTAAAAGTCGATATATTTTAAGAAACATTTTTTCTGGTTTAGGTTCCCCTTTTCCATAGATATCTGTGTCCATGCAAATAGGTTTTTTAAAATCATGTTTTCTTAAATTTCTTTTTATTAGAATTTTTAATATCTTTGGAGATCGCTAAAACTTACCATTAACTCTACTGGCAAATGATTCAGAAGATTTCGATAAACATCTGATTTTTACAAGTTAATTATATCTTATTTATAAGCATACTACGAAATATGGGTTTAATTGAAATCTTCTCATCATTTGCCAGTAGAGTTAATGGTAAGTTTTAGCGATCTCCAAAGATATTGAAAAGCCTCTGAATTTTTTGAATCACATAAGAGATTAAATAGTTTCTTTCGTCGAAACTTACTTTTTTTCAAAATTCATCATATTTTTTACTTTCTCATCTGAAAGATTGAAAACTTCGTCATACAGATTGACACTAAAACTTCCAGGCCCATTTGATATCTCAGCTGCGAGTTCTCCCGCAACTCCAAAGTAGCATAAAGCATCTTTTGCTGCATCACAATAATTGGAATTAATTGAAGCAAATACGCCAATTACTGATGCAACCATACATCCAGTTCCGACAATTGACCCCATTTGCCTGGTACCATTCCTTATAATATATATCTTTTTGCCATCACTTATTATGTCTTCTTTTCCCGTCATCACTACAATAGAAGATTTTGATTTTGCAAGTTCTTTTGCTACTTTTTCAGGATCAACGTTGATAGAAGTCGTTTCCACTCCTTTTGTTTCGGTGCTTTCACCTGCCAATTTCGCAATTTCAGAATAGTTACCTTTAATAATGTCGATATGGACAGAATCAAGAATTTTTGCAGCCATCTCATCTCTGAATTTAGTAGAGCCAACGCCGACTACATCAAGTATTACAGGAATTTTTTTTTCGTTTGCAGAAGAAGCAGAGAGTATCATTGCATCAATGATTTCAGATGTTAAAGTCCCAATGTTAAGTACAAGCGCAGATGAAATCGCTGTCATATCTGAACATTCCTCAGGAGAATGCGCCATTACAGGAAGTGCACCCAAAGCTCTTGTCATATTTGCACAATCGTAAATAGTAACCCAGTTGGTAATATGGTGTATCAGTGGTTTTGTTTCTCTTATTCTTTGCAGTGGGTTATTCATTAATATTCTCCATAAACGTTTTAAGCTGATATTCCGAAGATGTACATATGTGTATAATTTATTTGCTTATCTACTCGCTATTATAAGTTGAAAGTTAGGTTAATTTTTAAGTTACTTTCATGTTGAGAAAATAAATAGTTTCGTTGTGTACATTTGCATAAAAATGGTTGAAGCTTTTCAATAGGTTTTTTAGAATAAATTTAAAGCAATATTATTCTATTGTAAAAATATAAAATTTGTGCTAACATTTCATAATCTAGTCAATTTTGAAACCATTTATACAAGACAGAAGAATATAACTTTTGCGTCGTCACACCCCGTAACAAGCAATTGGGTATTTTACTGCCACAGCTTTGGAAACAAACGAATTATTCAAGATTAAATATTTTAATTTGCTTATATGCTTCATTTTCTTCCTGGTTTCCCTGATTTTCAACATAGTCTTAATTACATTGAAAATCGTACCAGATCCCTTCAGTACTAATATAATTCTATCAAAAAACCATTTCACCATACCATAAATGGTTTTTAATCGCAAGGTATTCTTTAAAGACTTTTTTGTTATGGTATTTTTAATAATGTATATTACTCTTGAAAAGAATATTTTGATTAAACACCGATGAAAAGGTTTGTCTTCTAACCATCAGTAAATATTGCATTAGGCTCAAACAGAACCTTTTACCAATTCCAAATTATATATCTCTCAAATAGTTGATGCTATTATTGTCTAAAAAAATTCGTTGTGGCATTTCATACAAAAAAACTATGTAATTTCTTATTTTGTAACACAATGGTTTGCATTACCTAGTTCCATCTCATAGTGCAAAGGTAGTTGAAAATATTAATAAGTTAGTCAATTATGATTCCTAGGGAAGTTTCCATCCCTGCAACAATCTGCGTGGTGTTAACCTGGAATAAAATACATTATCAATAACCGGCAATTATATAGAATAAAAACCTAAAAATTTGCTCAATGAATTCTAGTAAAGAAAGCAATTGCTTTTGTTTATCTCAGGATGAATAGTTTCTAATTTTTATAGGATTTTTGATATTGAATTTGACAGTTTATATCGATGATGGGAAAAATACTTAATATTGTTTGAAAAATTGGACAGCAAAAATGCTAAAATGGAACAAAACTTGCTACTTATATTTTTTTGGATGTAGGATGGAAACTGACAAATATGTACAAATTTTCGATTAAATTTTTTAAGGCTTTACAATGATTTTTTAGCGAAAAGATAAGGTTTTATTCCGGATAAAATTTCTACTGTCAAGCTGAAGATATAAATTATTCATTCTAAATAGCTAATAATCAATATGAAAATTAAAAACAAAAGATATTGGTTTGATTTGTAAAATTAAAACAGAAGCATGAAGCATATGCAAAAATAACACTATTTATATTCCGAGTAAGTTCTGGTTAATTCTCGAGTTGACCACGTTAAACTAATGTTGGATAGTTACGTATTGGCCTACGTTTTTGGTGGACCCTTTGAAGGAAATGTCTTTGTCGATAATTTTTTGTATTAGAAATATTTCCTTAAATTTGATTCAAATATTTGTATATTATATGAAACAAAAAACAGGAGAGGCAGAGCTACAAATATTATGACAATATCGTGCAAAATATAATTGTGTATGAAGTTTGTTCCGGAATTCCACAGAGCAAAAAAAGGCCTGTGGAACAGGTAGACACAATACGAAGATGTAGCTATGTATGTAAAGATAGAGCTCAAGGAGCTTGAAAATTTATCAGTGATAAATTTCATTGCAAACCTGTATTCAAAGATGCAGAAGACTATTATAAAAATATTTAGAAGTAATGTATCAAGGATAAATTGTAATGTGGAGTAGTTCAGATTTAATGAATTTGCCCAGCTATTCAACATCGATATGATCATTGAAGATCCTATTGTACCGCTGCCTACGGAGTTAATTGTAAAATAAACTTTTGGATCTAAAAACAATAGTGCTCTTGACTCTAAAACAATAATCAATACAAATATAACCGGAAGAACTGCCAGTATGATCTGGATAAAAGGTTTTTTCATGATTTCTATCTCGAATTTGTCAAATAAGCTCTCTTTACAGGTGAGGATACCAAACACAAATACTGAGAAAAACATAAAAAAACGGGGATCAATGATACTGAAAGTCCTTGAGAGTAATAAAAACACTATAAATATGAGAAATGAAGTAAGTAAAATATATCTTGCATCTTTTGAAAACATAATAATGAAGGGATAAAGGGTGTAGAATGCAATAATTAGACCGATAAAATATAATGTTAACATTGGAGAAGCGTAAGCTGGGGCAAGAAAAATTTGTAAGCCTAAAATATGTATCAAAATATTAAAATAACCAAATGCACTATGTGCATGGGGAAATACAAAACCAGTATTTAGTTTTTGAGCAAATATCGAGAACACAACTATATAAGCTATGAGAGCTGCCCAGTAAAGAGGAAAAATTCTGAAAAGTCTTTTTTTATAGAAGGATAATAAATTTTGCAATGAATTTATAGAATGGTTGTTATAATATAACAAATATCCACTAATAAATATAAACAACCCTAAACCCATATTTGCGAAATAAGGATCAAAGGCATAAAGGCCTAGCTTGCTGTAAATAGAAAATAAGAAGTTGCTCAAGTGAGCTGGAATAATCATAATTATTGCCAAAGCCCTAAGGAAATCAAATGCAATTATTTTATTGTTCATACTTCCAACTTCCATAAATAAAGTTTTGAATAAATCTGAATAAACAACTTTAATCAAACAGTTACTAACGATCATTTCCAAATTTTTTATTTGATAAAGGCAATTTGTCAAAAATTACCCAAGATTGGTACATTATTTGAATCATGCGATTTTATCATTTACTAATATAAAATAAATAATTGGTTTGGTATCCAATTCACTTTAATAATTTTATGTTTATAATGTTTCCTTATTTCTCATGCTTATTATTATCTATAATTGTATATTATTTTATAAAGCGTTCAGATAAACCTCATACTTTCATAAATCATCTATAAAAGATTGATAAGCATATGATGAAATTCAGGAGTTTAGCTAAATCGGTATCATAAATCGAAGAGGCCGATTTTTCTTAGTTGGAAACCGTTCCAAATCTTTAATTTTAAAGCTAGCTTCATATCCTTAAAATTTTACTTATCTCCAGAAGATGTTCTTTTACTGCTCTTTTTACTATTAAGTCACTGAATTTTGATTTTGCTCGAAAGTAACCTATGTCTCCGCAAACCACTTCATTTTTTCTGATAACTTTACCTGAGAAAAATGAAGTGATGAAGTTGTTGTTCTAAATCTTTTGATCAGCTAATTATCTCCATCAAATATTTCCATGAAACTTATATAAAAAGTGTGACTTACTACTTTTTCTCTCAGTTTCTGTCTCTAATTATCCTTTTTTTGCTTCATTTTCACGTGGTTCATCTTTTTTTGCATGTCCCGGATCTGAATGGATAAAAGTAGAGTCCGGAATCATTACCTTTTTTATTTTCAAACCAAGGCAACTAGTTGACATGCAGTCTGTCCCACTATTTCTTTTTCTTTTCAATCATTTGGAGTCATTGATATTTTTTATGGATGATCCAACTGTAGTATTGCCAGGTATGGACTCAAGAAAACCAAGAAATTTTCTAAAAGAATCCAGATTGAATGCGGGAACTTGAAAATAAAATAGAGGAAAAAAGGATATTTTTCTATATTTTTTGGATAAATTTTTCAACTTTCGGAATGTGATCTATATGTTATCCCAAACAAACTGGAGCTGCCCTTTAAATCGGGATGATATATTCTTCCAACCCATTTAGGAGAAAGTGTTCCAAGACTTTTGTCTCTGAGTTTTTCATTCTTCCAAACAACCGTGCCATTTTTCTAGCTGTCAAAAAAGTTCTATTTGCACAAGTATGAAATTTGCAGATATGACAGCGGTCTGTTATACCTGATTAAATGCAGGTATCACAAGCTTTTCTTGGATATAGAGATGATATCTCTACATTAATATTTCGAAGGAAACTGCCTTTGTGTAGTAACTGCTGCTTCTATAGAGTATCAAATATGGCCAATGAGCTGGAGATATTCTGAACATAACTTGCCACTCTTTTCAGTTTCGCGCCATCAAAGGATTTTTTCCTACTTCATTGTAATGCTTGCCCAAGACTTGATATTGATTTTTGTAAAATTAACTCTTGTTTTTATGAATCATTTCAATAAGCTCCTACCTCTGGTTAAATAAAAAATAAAAAAGTTACGCTTTCCGAAAGTTTTGGAGAAAATTAGCCAGAATAGCTAATCTTGGATAAAGTTTTCTTATTTATACGAAATCCATTTTGGAGGAATTCAGAGACACAATGTTTCCATCATTTTTTCAAGTATGACTTCCTTTTTATCATGGTTGAGAAATTTAAAACTATGGGTTTGACCTTCTGATCTGTGATGGTAACTTTTCTTCAGCCATTATTTCAAGAAGATTTGAACTGCTAAAAAAATCATATACGCATTGTTTTTCGAGTACCGCAATTTCTTTATCCAATGGAGCTTCACTAGGATCGATGTACAATCTATCGAATGGTTCCATATCGGTGGTGAAATTTCTAGTTGTACTACGGGATAGAAATATGATTTCAAGTTGCAGAAATGCCAGATAGAGCAAAATAGTTTCTTAAATTGCATAGAGAATTTTGATAAGCCCCTAAATTTTGTTATATGCTTATAAATATTGATGAATGCCTCGTGAAAATAAGATGTTTAGTCGAAATCCTCTATGGGAAAAATTAGCAACTTTTTATTGGGAAAATATTTATTTGCATATTCCAATGCCATTAGGAGAACAACATATGCTAAAAAAACATGTGCTGCTTTTGGTTAACAATATTTGTTTGAAAGAATAAAAAAAGGAAAAGATTATATAGATAGCAGTGAGTTATCACTTTCCTATCAGGCAAGAATTCATAAAATTATGATAATGTGGCAATCAACAAGCCCGAGAATATTCGGTGTTGACATGATAATCTGAGTACCTAGAATATTCCAGTTAAAAAGAAGGGACAATTATGAAACCATCAAATGTAGAACTGAATCCGAACAAACTGGTACAGTACCTTAACAAACCAGCAAGCGAATTCACCAAAGAAGACATTATGAAGTTTATCAAGGAAAACGGCATTAAGATGCTGACTTTTCGTTATGTTGGTGGGGATGGGAGGCTTAAATCCCTCGCATTCGTTATAAGAGACGAAGAACATCTTGACAACTTACTTTCTGCCGGAGAGAGAGTAGACGGATCAAGTATTTTTACATATATTGAGGCGTCCTCAAGCGACCTTTATGTCCTCCCTAAATATAGGACTGCCTTCGTAAATCCTTTTGAAGAAATTCCTACCCTGGACATTCTCTGTTCATACTTCGACAAGGATGGTACCCCCCTAAAAAGCTCTTCTGAAACAGTCATGAAGAAGGCGGCAAAGACCCTCGCTCAGAAGACAGGCTACGAACTTCAGTTAATGGGAGAACTTGAATACTACATCATCGCCAACAAAGATGAAGTCAACATGAGTTTCCCAGCAGTTGACCAGAGGGGATACCACGAATGTAATCCTTTCACCAAGTTCGACCAGCTTAGGAAGGAAGCAATGATGTACATCTCCGAAGCTGGAGGGAAAATCAAATATGGGCACTCTGAAGTCGGGAATTTCTCTGACGACAAGTACTACTACGAGCAGAATGAAATCGAATTCGAAACTGATACCTTAGAAAACAGCGCTGATCGACTTCTTATTGCAAAATGGATGCTCCGGATGCTTGCCGATCAATATGGAGTGGTTGTCAGTTTTGCACCGAAGATCACTGTAGGAAAAGCAGGGAGTGGGCTGCACATCCATATGAAGCTTCTAAAAGACGGTAAGAGCGTCATGGTCGAGAATGGAGATGTTAGCGACGTCGCGAAGCGTGCAATGGTCGGTCTTCTTGACGTTTCAGCAGGCATCACTGCTTTTGGAAACAAGATCCCCACTTCCTATTTGCGTCTTGTTCCACACCAGGAAGCTCCTACCAACATCTGTTGGGGAGACAGAAACCGTTCTGCCCTAATCCGTGTACCACTTGGCTGGTTCTCCGAAGAGTCCAGCAAGATGGTAACTATCGCCAATCCGAACTATAAAGAGGAGCTCAAGAGCCACAGCTACAAGTCGACCTTCGAATTCCGTGCATCAGACAGCACAGCTGACCTCTATCTACTTTTTGCAGCTTTTGCTGTAGGTGTTCGACATGGATTTGAGATTAACAACGCCCTGGAACTTGCAGGCAAGCTTTATATCGACGTAAACATCTTTAATGATGAACATAAGGATAGGCTTGCACAGCTTGAACACCTCCCAGCTTCCTGCTACGAGTCTGCTCAGGCACTGAAGAAACAGAAGAACATTTTCACGCAGTACGATGTTTTCACCGAAGGCATGATCAACGACATCGTGAAGGGACTTGAAGCCTTTGATGACTACCAGCTCAGCGAGAGGCTTTACGGCAAGAACGAAGAAATCAAAAAACTTGTGGATGCTTATATTCACATTGGCTGATATCAGTTTCAGTAATATAAAAACATTTTTTCCTTTTTTGGGCTAGTAAAAACCACAGAATCCTGCTCATTAGGAGTGGAAGTCTACCAAAAACATACTTGCTTTAGGTTTTTTAGATAAACATGCCTCTGAATTCTCAAACTTCTTATTTCGTTGGCTTATGTTTTCTTGGAAAGAGATCATTCCTTAGTTTACTTTTTCGTTGAGTTTTAACCTTTCAGGGCGATCTCCTCTTGGCTTCTTCACCCTTAAACTCAAGGATACGATTCGGGGTTGATTTTATTTATCTTAACGAAATTTATAGGGACATTGAAGTGACAAATACTCGGATTGATCAAAAATGACAGATAACAGCAATCCAGATGAAGTTAATAACCAGGAAAAAAACCTCCATGAGAAACCAGTTCCAAAAATAACGATAATCTGCTCTGCCCCTGACCTTGCCAGCCAGAATATCAAAAACCACCTTTTAAATTTTAGTAAATGGGAGCATATAGAAATTCCAGAAAATTTTGAATTTTCTGCAGCCTGGAAATCTACTGATGGAAAATTCAGGCTCGTGGAAATTGAAAAAATGCACGTTTTTCAGGATGGACTCGATGCGAAACTGGAAGCTGCAGAATTGCCAGCTTCCCTCATAATTTTTGCATCCAAGCACAGTAGCAAGGAGAAAATCAATTCCCTTACCGTGCATTGCACAGGAAATCCTTCCAATGAAGCAAGACTTGGGGGGCGGCCTAAAGAACTTGCAGTTCCTTCTCCAGCTGCAATGAAATCTATACTTCAGGAAATGAAACTTCTGGCGGAAAAAAAAGCCATGAATTACGATATTACCCTCGAAGTAACTCATCACGGTCCCACAGAGCTCTCAGTCCCTTCTCTATATGCTGAAATTGGAAGTACCGAAAATGAATGGAAAGACACTGATGCAGGCGAGGTTGCTGCAAAAGCTATCCTTGCCGTTTCTTTTGAAAAAGTACCAGTCGCCGTAGGTTTTGGAGGTGGACATTATGCCATACGCCAGACCGGGATTTTGCTTGAAACCGCCATCTCCTTTGGGCATAACTTCCCCAAGTATCAGCTGAATTTCGTGGATGAGGCTCTTATCATGCAGGCTGTTAAGAAATCAAATGCTGATTTTGCTTATTTTGATCGAAAATCCATGAAGAGTGGAGACAGAAACAGAATTTCCGCAATTCTGGAAAAACTAGGAATAAGGGTTCTCAAAGAATCCGAAATCCGGGAACAATATGGGAATGGGAGTTAAATTCACATATAATCACTATAGGAATCTGTGGATTTATTCAGTAGAGTGCGGATTACGCATTTCCATTGCAGAAAATTAGTTAATAAATATGGCAGCAGCTATAGGCCTGAGTAGAGAATAATGGGGGTAGTGCTTTATTCCAGGTATCAGAACAGATTTTCAGATATGCATTTGTAGGGGTTATAGCCAATTCGGTTGTGTTATTCCAGCAATATCATGATTCTCAGGTACTGGTGGAATTGGATATAAGGGAATTATTTAAAATCAAAATTTTTATTTGCTTATGTGATTCTTTTTCTTCCCAGTTTCCATGATATTAAATATGATTTTTTAATTACATAGAAAGTTCTACAAATACCTAAAGTTCCAATGTAACTTTCCATACTCCATAGGCTACAACATATCCGTTTTTAATTTCAGATTTACTTTAAAGTTTTTTCTGGCTGTGATATTTGTTATAACCTTTATCACTCTGGAAGGATAATATTTTGGTTCAGTACCGACGAAGAGATGTAATGATACCATCAGTAAAGATTTCATAAATTCAAAACAGTACCTTCTAGACATCTCAAAGTATATATATTTCAAATAATGGATAATGTCTTTGTCTAAAATAATTTTTTTGCGATACTTCATACAAAAAATATCTTATTTTTATAGACACAATGGTTTGTGCATGACTTAGTCCCATTTGATGATGCAAACGCAACTTCAAAAATAACTTATTTAGTCACTAACGGTTCTCGGAAAAGTTTCCATCCTTTAGCAAGCTGAAGGGCATCCGACTGGAATAAAGCATTATAAACTTCTTGATAGCTATAGTCTGCTTCATCAGGTAAAGTTATTATATCTACGATACTACATATTTAAGAGGATACATACTGTAAGCTGGCTATATCCATACCAGAAGTATAATCATTTTTCGTGGTCATAATCAACGACTTAATCACTTTAAATAATTTCTTTATAAACTTTTAATTTGTAGAAATGGTTCGGACCTGATTAGATTAGGAACTACTGAAGTTTATGAAGATTGGGATGAAAGTATCAGAATGATTGATATAAGTGAAATTGAGCCTGAAAGACTAGTTTCTGAAGTATGCGAGCCGATAGCAAACAGGCAACGCATCTTGATGCTTAAAGCGCTTTCAGGGGAAAGCAAAACTTTTTCAGACCTCTCTAACCTTACAGGACTCTGCGGAGGTAACCTGCCTTTCCATCTCCAGAAGTTGCTTGAAACAGGTATGGTTTTGCAACGGAGTGAACGCAGGGATTACATAATCACCAGAAAAGGTTACTTTACACTGAAAGGGCTTTCAAAAATATATTCCGAAATTGGGCAGGATCAAAAATCAAAAAAATCATTAAAGAAGAGTGAGAATAGATAGAAATCCGAAAATGGATATGAAATTGTTCGAACAAAAAGCACAAAAATACAAATACTTCCGACATTATTTTTTTTGATTGTTGATTTTATCACTACCTGGGAAGGAAGGTCGTATATTTGCTTTTAAAAACAGGTCGGTACGATAAAGGAGTTGATCTCGATGATCTAAACAAGCCCGAAGAAGCAATAAAAGCCTATGATAAAGCAATTGAAATTAACCCGCAGGATTCGCTATCCTGGTATGGAAAAGGAGAAATTTTAGTTAAATTGGGCAAGTCAGATGAAGCTTAAATTCTTGTGTTGCTGTTTGGTCAACATCAAAAACTTCCAAATATTTCATCATTTCAGGTTGCTTGAATGCAAAGGTATCATTCCTGCACCGAGAATCACATACTGCTATACTCATTGACTGACAGCTTTTTCTAGGGCGTTTTCCACATACCGCGCACGTCTACTGGAAAGGCCAGCATATTTATGGGTTGCTTACATTAATGACTTTGAGGTAATTCTTTGATCAGAGTGCGATGCAGAATACTAAGAAAAATTTAACTGTTTAGCTCATTCATCTTTTTGTTCAATTAAATGTTGTCTAGATGTTTTAATGTGATATCGCAGTATTATCTGGCAATAAGGAAGGGAATTCACCATCAAATTTCATTTGCCATAGACTTTCTATTTTTCAGGGGCGGCATTTGATAGTATTTTTTACCATCTATCCTCATCAGAAAGACCCTTATATTCGATCATTTTGTCTAGCTCTGTCCTGCTCTTCCATAGAAGGAGATGCATATTTTAATTCTATTTTATCCAGGAGCATCTACTACAATAACTACTTGGGGTTTCAAGATCCCTTCCATTGTTACTCTAAAAGTTGTGCTTTTATGAAGCAGGCAAAGTTTGCAGGCGATAACCTCCATGCAGCAGTTTTATATCCGCTTTCTGCTATTAACTCAACTCTTTCTTCAAGATCTTTTAGTTTATCTTTTTCATATGTCTTGCTTTTCATTTTATATACTATTGATATAAGATAACAAAACCTTTTTTAAAGTGGAATGTCTGAATTATTTTTGTTTTCTTCTAGTTATTGATATAAAAATCACAATACATATCATGAAACTTAAATAAAACAAACTTATTTATGGAAAAAATTCCATGACAGGATAGTTACTATTATTCTGAAATAAACGATTATCTAAAATTCCATTTTTCAAATTCATTTCAATCTATATAAAACTCTATTCACAAAGGTGTGCTGAGAAGACATGACTTCCAGAAACTTTCTTACGATCGATGATTTTGATACAGACGGGAAAACTATTCTTGTAAGGGTTGACCTGAATTCTCCCATGGATACCAAAGGCAACATTTTGGATGATATGCGTATTCGAAGTCATGTTGCCACCTTGAAGGACCTAGAGGGTGCAAAAGTTATTCTGCTTGCGCATCAGAGTAGGCCCGGGAAAAAAGACTTCACAATAATGAAGCCTCATGCCCATCTGATGTCTAAACACCTGGGTAGGCAAGTTAGTTATGTGGACGATATTTTCGGGACCTGTGCGAAGATTCAGATCGCTTCGATGGAAAATGGTGATGTCATACTGCTCGAAAACGTAAGGTTCTATTCCGAAGAAAGCTTGGAAAGAACACCACCAGAACATGCCACAACCTACTTGGTTAAGAAGCTGGTACCCTTTGTGGATATTTTCCTAAATGATGCATTTGCTGTATCCCATAGATCTCATCTTTCTGTGGTAGGATTTACGGAACTTCTTCCTTCTGGAGCCGGAAGAGTAATGGAAAAAGAGCTAGTATCTCTCGACAGGGCAATAAAAGGAGTGGAAAGGCCAAGTATTTTTGTTTTGGGAGGAGCAAAAGTTGATGATTCCCTTAGAGTGGCGGAAAATGTACTTGTAACTGGAGGGGCAGACAGGGTACTATTTACTGGAGTGGTAGCAAACGTTGCTTTAGCTGCTTCTGGAGTAAATATTGGAAAAGTCAACATGGAATTCATCAAATCCCAAGGTTACGAAAATCAGATCGAAAAGGCAAAAAGTCTACTTGAGAGGTTCAGAGACAGAGTTTGTCTCCCTATGGATGTGGCTGTAAACGATAATAAAAAACGAGTTGAAGTGCCTATTTTGAAGCTAAATTCGAACTCTCTTCCCATAAACGATATCGGGCTTGAAACCATTGTGAATTTCACCAAGGAAATCGAGAATTCAAAAACTGTTGTCTTAAACGGCCCTGCAGGAGTATCAGAGATTGATGAATTTGCTCTTGGAACCCACGAGATAATAAAGGCTGCAGTAAAATCTGAGTTTTCAATTATTGGGGGGGGCCATATAACTGCAGAAGTTGCCCATCTTGGCCTAGAACATCGTTTCTCCCATATCAGCACAGGTGGAGGAGCTTGTATCGATTATCTTGCAGGGATGAAGCTTCCAGGCGTTGAAGCCCTGAAGGTTGCGGCTAGGAAATATTATGAAGTTAGAAAAATTTAAACCTTTTGTTTCCTTGAATTTCCGGACCTATTAATTTTGTAGCCATATCTTCTGTTTAGCAGTTATTTCTGCTTCTTTCTTCTTACTAAAATAATGAAAGTTAGATTAATTGTTAAGATACTGTCATATTGAGAAAACGGATGGCATTTTTGTGCACAGCTACTGAAAGTAGGTTCTGTTTCCTCATAAATGAAGTTCTGGAAATGACAAGTTCAGATAAACATATTGTTATACCAGTTTCAGTATACATATTGTTATTAACCGGTGTAAATTATAATGATAAATGAGATCTATAGGCTAATGGCAGTTACATTTACAGGCTAGACTATTTAAAAATAGGTGTTGGTTCACGCATGCTTACAGAAACTGAAGGAAGGACTGCAGTCAAACTTGCAAGAAAGGTAATTGAATCATTCCTGTCTGAGAGGAAACTCACAGAGCCTCATGATTTGGGTTTTGAGCTTTCGCCGATTTTTGGGGAAATGAGGGGAGTTTTCGTTACACTTACTAAAAAAGGGCTCCTTAGGGGTTGTATAGGGCATCCTTTTCCGGACTCCACGCTAAAGGAAGCAATTATGGATTCTGCGATCTCAGCGGCAATTCGCGACCCTCGTTTTCCACCTGTTGAAGAAGATGAGCTGGATGATATGATTGTTGAGGTAACAATTCTTACCCCTCCTGAAAGAATCAATGCCCCTCCAAAAGAATTTCCAAACATTATAAAGATCGGTAGACATGGTCTCATTGTAAAGCAAGGTTACTGCCAGGGGTTGCTGCTTCCTCAAGTTGCCCCTGAAAACAATATGGATTCGATTGAGTTTTTGGGCCATACTTGCTTGAAGGCCGGCCTTTCTCCTGATGCCTGGCTCACAGGAGCTGAAGTTCACTGTTTCGAAGGGCAGATCTTCAAGGAAAAAGAACCAGCTGGCGAAATTTTTGAAGAAAAGTGCCATTAAAAACAGAACTTAAGGCTCAAAAGCTATCACACAGGACTATAGAGATTTAGATCAAACTTAATATTTTGCTGGTTTTCTTATACAAAGTCTAATAAATAATTCGCTTGTCGACCTGATTTATTATAAAATCGTACCATAAGAATCTCTCTATAATTTTTCCAAAATATGAGAAATATACTCATTTTTCATATATGATCAATAACTAGCGAAGACACGCTCAGTAATTCACTGGAACTAGTGTCTTAACACTTTAATGTTTGTCTTAATGAGTTCCGAGTCCATTATATCTTCATGTCCTAGCTTAAATTTGCCTGTTGAGTAAAAATGAGGGCTCTCTTTGTTTTCATTGGAACAAGTATACAAAAGGTAATTCGCTTTACTCAACTGTCAAACCAAGGGTGAATTAAGAAATAATGTTTTCAATATAAAAAGGTCTTATATCATTATAATAGCATCAAATGAATACTTATTTTTGGTATTTTTGACTTTGGATAGTTATTTGCGAATCAAGATAATTTGTAGAAGATTTTGTAGCATTAAATGAAAACTTAAGAACTTCTGATAGCCATAATTTGCTTCATCAAATAAAGCTGTATATACCAACGGTACTAAATAGTTCAGAAGATATATCGGGTAAAACGGAGTGCTCATATCAGTAGCGTAGTTACTTTTCGTTTTCCTAATCAATTCTCTATTATTTTCAGTTACTCTTTTTTTATTTTATCATTTTTGTAGAAATATTTTCCGAAAATGAAGAGATTTGAAAATATTGGGATGAGTCAAAATATTTATTAGGAAATGTGCTGTATAAACTGAACATGCCCTCTCTGTCTTTCGTAATGCCTTCAATGAATGAAGAAGAAACCATCCGAATTTGTATAGAGAAAGCTCAACACATATTAAATAAATATAACATAGATGGAGAGATAATAGTCGCTGATAATTCATCAGACAGAACAGCTGAGATCGCAGTGGCTATGGGTGCAAAGGTAATCGGCCCAATAAAGGGATATGGGAATGCTTACCTCAAGGGACTTGCCCTAGCAAAGGGGAACTATATTGTTATTTCAGATGCGGATAATACATACGATCTGCTTGAGCTTGATAAATTTTTGGACCCTCTTATGGCAGGAGATGCAGACTTTGTAATAGGGACCAGAATCAAAGGCGATATAAAAAAAGACGCTATGCCTTGGCTGCATCAATACATAGGCAATCCTTTACTAACTGAAATGCTTAATTTTCTGTTCGAAACAAAAATATCGGACGCTCATTGTGGAATGAGAGCTTTTACAAAAGAAGCACTTGAAAAAATGAATCTTAAAACTCATGGAATGGAGTTAGCTTCCGAAATGGTAATAGAAGCTGCTAAATGTGGACTGAGGATCAAAGAAGTTCCTATAACCTACTACTCACGCAGGGCTCCTTCCAAACTGAACTCTTTTAAGGATGGCTGGAGGCATATCCGCTTCATGATGCTCTATAGGCCAGTTCCTTTCTTATACTTACCAGGTGCTTTTGTGTTTATCCTGGGTTTTTTAATAACTTCTTCCTTGCTTTTCACGGAAAGTGCTGCATATAACAGATCACACTCATTTATTCTAGGTAGTATGCTTTTAATAATTGGCGGACAAACTCTTGCTACAGGTGGGTATATGAAAACATATGGCCTGATCCATGGCTTGTACAAGGTTGATAAAAAAAGTAAAAAGTTGCTGAACTACCATTCCCTCGAAAAAGAACTATTTGTAGGTTCCATTATCTTGGGACTTGGCATCATTCTTGGGCTGAAAGTCGCCTATAATTGGATCATTTCTGGTTTTGGTTCTCTTCAAGAGGTGGAATCGGCAGTTATTTCAATGGTTCTTGCGGCAATTGGGCTTCAGCTTATCTTTTCTGCAATTTTTATCAGCGTAATGCTACTGGAAGTGGATACAGACTAATAAGTGATACAATGAAAATAGCTTTCGTATACGACGCTGTATATCCATGGGTCAAAGGCGGCGCAGAAAGGCGTATCCATGAATTGGGAAAGCGGCTCTCGGCCAAGGGGCATGAAGTGCATATTTTTGGGATCAAGTGGTGGGAAGGAGAAGATACTATTGAGTATGAAGGTATGACCTTACATGGTGTTTCCAAAGCTATGGAACTGTATGTAAACGGAAGAAGATCAATTTCCGAAGCACTTATTTTCTCAGTGAAATTGTTTTCTCATCTCCTGCGGGAAAAAATGGACCTTATAGATGTGAGTGTATTTCCATATTTTCCATGTTTTACCACAAAAGTGATCTCAGTCCTGAAAAAAACTCCTTCGGTGTTCACATGGCATGAAGTTTGGGGTGACTACTGGTATGAATATTTAGGAAAGACAGGCTTTTTCGGAAAAGTTATAGAGAACTCTGTTTCAAAAATTTCGGATAAAAACATAGTAGTTTCGGACTGGACGAAGAAGGGGCTTGAAACTCTTTTGGTTTCTGAAGAAAAGATTATGGTTATCCCTAATGGGATAGATCTTGAAATGATTAATGAGATCGAATCGGAAGGAGGCACAACTTCTGCAGGGCTTGATGGAAAAATCTACGACGTGATTTTTGTAGGTAGGCTTATTAAGGAAAAAAATGTTGATGTCTTGGTTAAAGCTGTGGGCCTTCTTAAAGTCGATTTTCCGGATATCAGATGTTGCATTGTTGGGGACGGGGCCGAAAAAGCAGAGCTTATGGAGCTTGTAAAAGAGCTAAGAGTTCGTGGAAACTTCGAGTTTGTAGGTTTTCAAGAGTACCGTGTGCTCATCGGAAAAATCAAGGCTTCAAAGGTTCTAGTGCTGCCTTCCAGCAGAGAAGGTTTCGGGATGGTTGTAATAGAGGCTTTTGCCTGTGGAGTGCCTGTGGTGACGGTGAAGGAAAGATACAACGCAGCACAGGAATTGGTCGATGATGGGATGGATGGGTTTGTTGTTAAACTGGATGCAGATGAAGTTAGAGTAGGTATAAAAAAAATCATTCAAGAGGATATCGATTATAAAAAGGTTGTTGAGAGAGCTTTTTGTAAAGCTAAAAAATATGATTGGAATGAAATCGTTACAAAAATTCTATTTGAATATCAAAAATGATTTTATAATTCGATTCTTAGTACAAAAATTAGGTAATTTTCAAACAATTTGACAACTTATATAATCGATTTCAAAAAAGAATCTTTATCATTTTTTTCTTGTTTTTTTTCCAGTTTTGAAAGAAAATGGAATTTCATTCTAATTAATTAAATTCTTTCTTCATTTGGAGAAGTTAATAACTTTTGTATAGATAGCAAATTCACGAACCAATTAGACTTTTAAAAGCATTATTAGTTATAAGCTTAATTATATCGGATTTCGATAAATTTTTGATTTTCAGGAGCTGCTTATATACTTTTATAAACTCTATAAAATATTAATGTTTATCAAAATACTATATAGCATATGCAAAGAATACTAATTTTATAAAGATAGCTATATTTTAAAAGTTATGTTATAAAGTGCACTTAATTAATTCGTTTACTATCGTTTAAAATGAGAAAATAAACTACTGGGAAAATTAAAAAACAGGTCTAAGGAATCATAGGCTTACCATTTCCATATTTCCCTCTTTTTGTGGTTAAGAGTTCGAAAATCTTTATTCCAGAATAAAACCCCACATTTTGCTGTGGTGATAGAAACTTCCCATAAAACCGTTATAACTCATTTTTCGCAGACGCACTTGAATGCATCTATTTTCTTAATATTAAAGTAGCTTAAAATTTAATTTACTTTCCAATGAGTAATAGTGAGCAACTAAGCAAATTAATTCTACATATGTGTACATCATCAGAATTTCGATTATTAACTAACTAATCTATATTTTAAGCTACATTTGTACCATAAGATGGAACCAAGTAATGCAAATCGTTGTATCTATAAAATAAAACAGTAAATAATTTTTTTGATCGTATTAGTATAGTTACAAATTTCATGCATAAAAATAATTTCATCAACTATTTGAAATTCATGCTTTAAAATTAATAAAAAGTATTTTTTTGAGTTTGAATCGATCGTTATGGTGTTGATAATGTACATTTTTTTTGTTGTTTTCGTGATGGTACACCTTCGGAGTAATCGAAAACTAAGTTGAAAATCAGGGGAACCATAAAGAAAAAAAGGATATAATCAAATTAAAAAGATTTGATTTCGAATAATTCCTTTATACTTAAAGTAGTGGTGCGACTATACTCAGTTTATTTCAGTGGGGTATCTAACTACAATTTTGATTGTGTTAGTTTTTGGATTTATTTCAGTCAATAACTGTTCAAACTAATTATATACTTCGGCGATCCGTTCAATATTATGGTAAATTCGCTATTGAAGCATACCTCCAAAAATAAATTATAGCTTATATTGTAAATATTTACGTTTAAGTGACTCAATTTTTAATAACTACCGATAGAATGGAAAAAAACTGAGGAGAAAGAATTGTGGAGAGTTTTTTTCGTGTTTTTCTGTTCCTAAGGTTATTCAATGTTGTATTTGAGATTTGAAAAGTATCATTATTTTTACGTAACAATGTCACAAAATTCATTCCATGAAAGAGATAGAAGATTGCGGTCAATCATTCTGGAATTTCATCCAGTTACTCTTTATAAAGAGGTAGTTTGATACTTGAGAGAATACAGCTCTCACATACATTTCAAGCTTCTTCTTTATTGATAAAACGATATTGAGGTGGGAGTCATTTTAAAGTGTAAAGTTTCATTGATACATTGACTATAAAATATTCTTAATAGTTCTAAGTAAAATCTGATTTAAAAATAATGTTAACATCTATTCACAAAGTGTTCTAACTCTCATCAACTACTCCCATTTTGAGGTAAAAGTTCAAATTTTAGAGCTGGATGAGTATAAAAAGTGATATCAAGTTAACCTATCAGGGTAAGCATATCCCCCCTCAAATGCCACATTTTTTTCAATGAGTTCATAATAAAGCTCTGGTCTACGGTCTTTCAGATAATCTCCTTCCGGATGTGTGGGTCCAAAATCATTGGGAATGATATCTGCAATTAGAAGGGTTTCTTCAGATCTGGCCGCTAATAAAAGATCGCCATTTGGACTACTGATAATAGAATTTCCTCTATATTGCCATGAATTTTTGCCAACTGTTTCATAACCACAACGATTGGAATAAGCAATAAATATCTTATTAATATAGGCATTCGAAGGAATAATGTTTTTTGTAACATCGGGATAAGGCAATTGAGTATGCTTCCCATCTGGTAGTGTATAATAATAATCCGCAGCAGTGGGAATTACAATCAACTTGGCCCCCTTGAGAGCAAGAATTCTCGATAATTCTGGAAATTCTGCCTCATAGCAATTTAAAATCCCGATAGGGAAACCAACTATTTTGATAACAGGAAACAGTTTATCATTGTCTATTTCAGTATGTCCAAATGAAAAATTAGATTTCTCCGCCTGTCCAAAAAGATGTGTTTTGCGATAATTTTGCAGCAAGGAACCATCAGAATTTATAACAGCAATAGAATCATAGTAATGAACTTCTCTTGAGCTGGAATCTTTTTCAGGATAAGGAAAGATAATAGCCATATCACTGTTTCTGGCTATTTCGGAAACTTTTCTAATGGAAGAGCCATTAATCTCTTCAGCTAATTGTTTTACCAGATCAGGGTTAAGAGCGTAACCAGTTAAGTACAGCTCTGGAAAGCTGATAAGTTGGACATTATACTTTTTGGCCTGCTTTAAAACCTCTTCAAGTTTTTCAATGTTACTTTGTACCGCTTTTGGCGTTCCAATGGAGCCTTCACCCTGATAAATTGCCAGCCTTATCCCCTTACCACGTTGTGGGATATCTTGTTTCACTCTAGTGAGGTAAATCATAATATTATTCCTTTGGATCATTGTGAGATTTTTAAATTTGAGTTGTGGGAATCAATTACTGAAAACAATAACCAATATGAAGACTCAGTTCCAAAATATTAGAGATAAAAGTGAATATAACACTAGTAATTAAAATTTTTAATTTCATAATTTATATATGATATTTGGGTAATAGTAATGATAGATCTGACTATTGAATAACTTTTCTAAAAGATTGTTCGTTTGGATATTTATGTAACTTTGACAATGATTATGAAGTTGCCTCTGGATACAATTGGATTTTAGTATTAAAAAATGCTGAATAATGAGATTTGTTAACCTTTAGAGGATTTCGATAAATCTCTGATTTTTACGAGTCGTTATATCATTTATATGCATATGATTGAATTTATGGTTGTTCCAGATTTTCTTAAATGTAAACCTTGGAGGAATCTACTCTCTGTTGGCAGTAAATCAATTTTTGGTTATGGGGGTGAGGTACTGGAAAATATATACACAAAAATTTCTCTACATTTTTCCCCAATACGATGGATGTACACTTTTCCAAATATGATCGACAGTTGATGGATAAAACCAATGGTGTTTTTATTCAGTAAATTCTTATAAGAACAGATTTAACTTTGTTGTCAGAATATGGTTAGTAGAAGTTCTATAGTTAGATAAATCCACAACGTTTTTATAAAAATAGGCTATGTATAAATTATATGAAATAACGAATTTCCCTTAATTTGAACTTATAGCTTGATATACATGTTCAATTCTTGAAGCCGGTTTAGATAGATTTTCCACGTAGTCTTTCCCCCAGAAATTCCTAAAAAAGAATATACAGATAATTAATGGGAAAAGTAAGCTATGAGAAGCTTAAACCCTAGCTCAAAAAATTCTTATTTTTCCTTCGTTTTTGAGTGATAGCAAGGTAAGGCAAAGGATTATGTGATTTATATTTAGGGGTTAAAATTATGATTTCAAAGAAAGTGAATTTGGAACAGCCAAATAAGTCAATACAATGTCAAGTTGGAGCATTTAATGCCAGAAATCTTCCAAAGGGAACCAAAACAGAAATTCCTAAATACGAATTTCCTGAAGAGGGAATGAGTCCAAGAGCTGCTTATCAGCTAGTACATAATCAGCTGAGTCTAGACGGTAATCCTTTACTTAATCTGGCTAGTTTTGTCAATACATGGATGGAACCTGAAGCAGATAAGCTTATCATGGAAAACATCAACAAAAATATCATAGATGTCTTTGAATATCCACAAATTTCCAGGGTTATTCATCAAAATATTGTGAACGCTCTTGGTCGTCTTTTTAACGGGCATAATACCGAATTCATGGGTACGGCAACAGCAGGATCTTCAGAGGCTATAATGCTGGGTTTACTGGCTCACAAATGGAACTGGAAAATTTCTGGGCGTGGTACAGGTAAACCGAACATAATTTTCGGAGCAGATGCTCACGTTAGCTGGGACAAATTTGCCAGATACTTCGACGTCGATGCCATAAAGATTCCTATATCCAAGAAGACGCGTATAATAACAGCTGAAGCTGTCTCAAAGTATATTGACGAGAACACCATTTGTATTGGTTGTGTACTGGGAACGACTTATACAGGCGAGATGGATCCCATAAAAGAAATTAATGATTTGCTTGTGGAATGCAAGAGAGAAAAAGATTGGAATATACCCATCCATGTAGATGCTGCGAGTGGAGGTTTCATATTACCCTTTACAGAGCCTGATTTAGAATGGGATTTCAGACTGAATAGGGTGAGATCAGTAAACATTTCCGGGCACAAGTACGGATTAACTTATCCAGGTCTTGGTTGGCTGATCTTCCAAGATGAAACAGACCTCCCTAAAGATCTGATTTTCACTGTAAACTACCTTGGGGAACAGGAGAAAACTTACACACTTAATTTCTCAGGAGGTAGTGCTATGGTTGTGGCTCAATATTACAATATTTTAAGATTTGGCAGAGCTGGCTATACCGAGATAATGGTAAATATTTTGGAAGTAGCTCAGGAACTTGCTAAAGGGCTTGAAAGTTTAGGCCGATTCGAAATGCTGAACAAAGGAGAAAAGCTCCCAATAATTGCTTTCAAGCAAAAGAAGGTAACTGAATATTCTTTGCTGCAGCTTTCACATAAACTGAGAGAAAGGGGTTGGACAGTTCCTGCTTACAATCTGCCTAAAAATGCGGAAGATGTCGAAATAATGCGCATTGTAATAAGAGCGAATTTTACTTCTGATATGGCAGCAATTCTTGTCGACGATATCGAAAAAACATGTAAGTTCTTTGAAAAAGGAGCAAAACTTGGGGCAAAAGGAAAAGGTACACCTGTAAAGGATTTGGCTAATATTTGTTGAGAAATTTAGTATAAAAATAACAAGCAATAGATGTTTCTTTAGACATTTTGTGTCTTAACTGAAGACACATGAAGCATTCTTATACCTGTTTTCAGGACGAGTTTGAAACTTTTTGGAGACTTCTTCATCGCGCTCAGGCTCAAGGTAGTTATTTTCTACATACCCTCTAGCAATCAATTCCGCTTATTAGTAGTTGTCTCCAGGCCTTCACTCATCTTTTGCCTCAAAGCAAGGGGCGCATACTACTTTTCAATTCCTCACTGTTCCCACAGGTTCCATAAAACCTTCTCCACACTGCTGCAGAGCCGAATAGGATAAATTATGGCTTTTTCTGGAGGCTTTATTTGCACTTCACTGACCCAGGAAAGTTTTTTCTCCAGTATTTCTAGGACCTTTTGATTTTTTTGCTTCGTTAAGGCTCGAAACTCCTTGCCTCCTCTTGGCTTGCAGTGTCCATCCTCAGTTTTACGAAGATTGCAGCATGGTTCTAATCCTGTGAAAGGACAACGGTGGTCAAGGAAATACAGATAGCTTTTTTTCGCCTCCTTTGAAATATGTGTAAGCATGCTTCCCTGAACTTTAAAAACTATATTTATTTTCCCACAGTATAGCCATTTATTACCTGAATAGCATCAATAGCACATGATTTATTTTCCACAATTCAACTAATTCTTCGTCTTTGCTCCGGTTTTAAAAGTGATTGGCAGCTAGTAATGTCACCCTATAGCTAATTGAAAGTCCTAGGAGACAGGTCCATGAAATTGTGCACCAGTATTGAAATCCAAATTCTTAGCTCCTACTTCAGTTGATCTTCCGGTTGATATGGTTAATATTATCTAAATACTATTTGTCTGGATAAGTTATTTGGGATGGTAATATTATAGTTGGTCAGAAATTTCCTATTGAATAGTACCTAGGAATATCTATCAAGGAAATTATCAAAAGATTAAGTACTTACTCGAAAATTGACTTATCGATAGAAGGATCCAGAAAATAATTTGCAAAGTAGATCATAACGAGGAGCTTGAGAAAAGAGTAAGTAATCGGCTCAATTTTTTAAGCTGTTCTTGGTCCTGATTCCCCGAATGCTTGAAAATACAATAGCTTCTCTTAAGGGTTAAAACAATATGTCGACCTTATTGTGTGCATTTGTATAAACTGGATTATAAAGTATTATAATTTTTTCCTTTTATCCACATTACTAATCAAATTCAATATCAAAAAATCGATCAAAATGAGAAATACTAACTCTGAAGTGGCAGAAAATTATCTTTCGAATAAAATCCTAAAAAAGTGATCAAAAATTTTTTAACCTTAATGTTTTTCATCATTACTTTTAAACATGAAAATCTCTTTTCAACATAAGATTCAAAATGTAAAATTAGAGTTATATTCCAATGAATTGGAATACCTTTTTCTTATCATTAGCAGGAATAACTAATACAGACGAAATAGTTTGCATTAATATTAGAATTGATCCTAATAAGATATTATTCATCGACTTACTCAGACTAAAATAAAGGCAGAATATAACGATTGATTGGATTAGTAACCTTAAATACCATCCATAGTCAATGTTTATACTTAATAAATAACTCATAAAATAAAACATAAGGATCATTGAAACTAGAAAGGATACAGTAGTCGCAACCGCAGCACCATTAATTCCATAAACAGGAATCAATATTAGGTTCAATATGACGTTCGTGATTGCTGAAACTAATGGAATTCTATACACAAGATTCAGCTTTCCGACACTGGCAAAAATTGAGCCAACAGATTTTGTTATCCCGAATAGAACTGTACCAACCAATAAAATATTTAAAGGAATAGAAGCTTGCTCAAATTCTGCTCCAAAGATTAAAGTTATAATCTGTTTCCCAAAAAAAACAAAAAACATACTAGATAAAACTAAAAAAATACTGCTATATTTCATGCAACGATCTACCACAATCTTGATAGGGTCATCCATTTTTTTTGCATAAAATTCCGAAATCAAGGGGAAAGTAATTTTCTGAATAGAATCTGGCAGTATCCATATAATTTTTGCAAACATAACTGAAACACTGTAAACTCCTAATTCTCTCGATGAAAGGAAATATCCAATCAGAAGCACATCAGCTTGATAATTAATTAAATTAACGGCATTTGAGAATAGAGTTATGGAGCCAAAAGAAATCATTTTCTTTGTTAGTTGAAAATAGTTAACCCAAGAAATTCGAGGCAATCTGTAGATAAGCATCATAAAAATAGATGTGAAGATTGAAGAAATTACTATCGCAAGAACTGCACCTTCGAGACCATATATGAACAGAAGCAAAAAAGTAATGATAAAAAGAGACAAACTCTGAACAATTGTAGACCATGCATTTTTGGTCATTTCCCTAAATCCATTTAGAACTGCGAGAAACATACTAGTTAAAATGTAGAAAGGGTAGGCAAAAGATAAAATTTTTAGCAACACTGACAACTGGGGCATACCAAAAAAACAGGCAAATAAATCAGAAGTTAAATATGTAAACAAAAATGATATTATTCCAAGTACTAAAGATGTAATAACACAGGAGGAGACCACTTCCTGTTGCTTTTTGGAATCTCCAGAAAACTCGGCTAGGTATTTGATTACTGATGCAGGAATTCCAAACGTGATGAAGAGAATCAAGGTGCTAAAAATAGTATTTACCATCTTATATAATCCAAGATCACTGGCTCCCAGATATCTTCCCAACAAAACGTTAATAGGAAAAGCTACGAGTACAGCCATTAAAGAGGAAAAAAATGTTACACCAACATCGGAAATAAATTTTTTAATTTCAGACAAAAGATCACATCTCTAGTAATTATAGAACTGATCCTTTTTGTTTAAATGAAGTCTTAAAAAGACTTACTGTTCGATCACTCAAAAAATCCCACCCCAATTTAAAAAGCTAAACAATATACAATTCATCATGGTGTTTTTACAGAAACCTCTGATTCTTACTAAGCATCTAAATCAATTCATAAGCGAATGACATAATTTATGTGTTTATCGAAAGCTTCTTAATTAAAAATCTCTTCAATTTATGGTTTAATATAAGAGAATTTCAATAACCTCTGATTTTTCACGAGTCTTTTTAGTATATCTCTTATAAGCATATGATGAAATTTAGGGGTTTATCAAAATACTCACAAATTTCTTTTTTAATTTTTTTCAACTTCTTCCATTTCAACTTCTTTCTTTTAGATAATTTATATAGTTGAGTAGAAAAATAAAAGATTCCGGATCTGTACTTAGTAGTATTATTAAATTGCTTGAAATCTCATAATACCGGGTTCTCAGTTTAAATGTGGAAATCTAATTTAAGGAAGTTCAAGTCCAATTTCAGTATATTTTTCCATTCTTCGTTTTTCAAAATAATTTGTGAATCCAAATTTTCATAAAAAATTAATCTTTTATGAAAAAAAATAAATATCTGATTTTACAGAAATTCAATTTTCTTTATACTCGAGTATAATCCTCCATGAATCAAAATTCGTTTATTTGAATTTTGTTTTTAAATCAGAAATCAGTTTTTTTCATCACGAGAACTATCCTGAAAGCTTTTAATTACTGAAAGCAAAATGAATTTCAGGATAATCTCACGAAGAATTGTTTGAGTATTTGTTGTATTGTAATCCTAAATTTAGGTGCGACTTGATATAAAAAAAATTATATTTCAATTAATAAAGCCACCTTAACATATATAAATTCATATATGGATATATATCATACAGTATGTTGATATATAAATTTTACGTATATTTAGTTTTAAAGCCATGCTACAGAACTTTTGTCGAGAAATTATCTATGATATGAATATTTAGGTAATCTTTCCCTTGTTCATCCAATCATTGAACGTCTGATACGTTATGCCAGCAGATTCGGCAGCAAGAGTGTATGGGAGTCCCAAAGCAATATTGCTCCAATTCTCGGTTGTATTTCAGGAGTTAATTTACAAGGGCTAGCCATGTGAACAGTTTTTTACTTCTTTTAATTTTTGTAAATTGACATTGTATTTTGGTATTTATTTAGTTTCCTTATACATAAAAGAGAGGCTAGACGATATATCGAAAATCACCGATTGTGGGCCGATTTAAAGCATATTCTTGAGTGGGCTAGAGTAGAATTTACTTGGAATGAATTATAAACCTGTTGTAGGGGCTGAGATGAAGTTATTTTTTGGTGGGCGTGAAAAGGCTTCCTATGTTATAATTTATAAGATTCGGATCAAATAATTTTAAGTTCAATTGTGCAAGTTCTATATTAGGAAAGCCCAAAAAAGTTAAAAAATTGAACTAATAAAATAGGAAAGTTTATAAAAGATATACTGTATATTATTTTTGATAAAGTAATATTTAACGGTATCAGTAACAGTTTGATGTTTTCAACACAATGAAATATGTAAAGCCATTTTTGGAAATTAATCGACAAAATTCAAAAAATAAGTATCCTCTCATTTTATGTGAAATTCATAACAAAATATTTTGTTTGCTATTTTCGGCAACTCCTAGACCAAACAAAACTTATGTAGGGCATAAAAAGGAGCAATTATGAATTCAACAGAGCAATTAGCACAAGAAATTTGTGTCGCCAGAGTAGTATATCAATTTTATCCTTTCATAGGAGGTTCAGCAACACATATTCAAGAACTATCCACAAAAATAAATTCCTATTTGAAAGATCAAATTATAATTGCACCAAATTTAGGTGATAGTTGTAAAGAGTTTGATGAGAATTTTGGGATAAAAATTAAAAGGACAAGAGTTTTGTCGTTGAAATTTATAAAAAAAATGCCAGTCCTACCGTTGATTGATTTACTCTATTCGATAAGTGTATATTCAACACTAAAAAAAATGGAGCGACCAGATATTATCCATGCTCATGGAATTTCTAATGTTGTTTACTGCACAATTATTGGGAAAATATTAGGAGTTCCTGTAGTAGGCATGCTTCATGGATCAGGTGCTGCATATTCAAAAACAGCCGATATATATGAAACAGTATTAGCAAAATTGTGTAAGCCAAATGCATCTTTTGTACTAGACGACGGATCATCAAGTATTGACAAATTTAAAAAAGTGTGGGGTAATAAAGTTATCCCCGTTTATCATGGAATTGATACTGAACTTTATAGACCAATAGACAAAAAGAAATCACTAATCGATAAATTGTCGGTTGAACATTCAAGTTTTATTATTCTATCGACAAGCTCTCTAGAATCTGTTAAAAGCATTGATTTGGCTATCAAATCATTTAAATTATTTCTTGATGCATCTAATTCAAAGAATTCATATCTGTTGATTGCTGGCCGTGGACCCCTTAAAGAATCACTAATAAATCTATCAAAAGAACTTAAAGTGGATAATAAAGTAAGGTTTCTTGGTGGACTCTCACTAAGTGAAATTATCGAATATCTTTCAATTTCTGATGTTGTTATCGCTACAAGTCTTTATAGTAATATGAATCGTTCGGTGCAAGAAGCGATGGCTTGTGAAAAGCCAGTAGTAGCATTTGATAGTGGTACAATACGAAATCTCATAAAACATATGGAAAATGGACTTTTAGCCAAATCCGGTGACATTGATAGTTTTGTAGACAATATTACACTTTTGTATACTAATGATAAACTGAGGAAAAAAATCGGAATAAATGCAAGAAATATCATATTAACTAAGAGAAATTGGGATGCACGAATAAAAACTGAATTAGATGTATACCGTAGAATATTGATGAAGTAGTGGTGAGACGACTTTAAAAAAATATTAGTCTAAGTAAGATTCAAGAGGCTTAAGTCAGAACTTTCTTTGAGATCATTTAACTCGAAAAAGCACAAAAACATGGGAAAAAGGAAATAAAGAATCATTTTTCCCCCTATTTTCGTGTTTATAGAAATTTGAGTGATTCCAACATGAATAATTGCTTTTGAAATCTCATTGGTTTTTAAAGATGTAATTAATTATGAGTTTACTGGAACTTATTTATTAACAATGTAAAGATGCACCATATATCATATTGTAGAGAATTCAGAAAAATTTATATGAGAATTGAGGAGTTCAAATGCGTGATTATTTTTCGAAATTCTCTATAATCACAGAATACAGAAAATGATGATGAATTATTGCGATTCCAGATATATTAGAAAATCGCTTAATTTGAAATTTAGTTTAGAAAATTTTTTAACTGAAGTTACCATTTTTACCCTACTAATTCATTAATCTTGCCGATAAATATAATGAGAGTGAAAAAGGGTATATTTATGGTTGCTAATAATCCTAATAATAAGAAGAACGCCACTAAATGGAGTAATCCATTGAATAAGGTAATTTGTAGCGTGAAAAATTTTATTAAAAAAGAGACAGAAGAGGAGAAGAAGCCTTCTTCTTTTTCGACATCGATAAGCGGAATGAATCAAGAATTAAAACGAGGATTAGAAAGTCCAACAATTTCGAAAATCGCAACTCCTGAAGCAAAAAAAACTAAAAGATCGGAAAAAATAAGAAAAGATACTGATAAAGAAAAAAACCTTCCAAAGAAGTATAGAAAAGGCTGGTAGAGGAAGAGGTGCAACTATAGTTACTAGTTAGATTATGCGATATTTCTATCTGTTAATGTGAATTTTTTCCAAAATTTATCCTTTTCCTTTTTAAAATACTTTAATATTTTTAAATTATTTTCTTGAAGTTAATATTTTTTTCTGTTTTCCAATACTATTCATTTGCGTTCCTATCTGGAATAGCTGGAGTTAATAGAGCTAATCTCGAGAAACTCTGTTGCCCATGAATCATCTATACACCACTGTTAAGCAGATGACAAAATATTGGAGTTTATCGAAATCCTCTGTATTATACTCTATATGAATTCCGCAGATACACACATACCTATAATTTGTTTTTTCATTTGCCCATCATTATTCATTAAAAGTTACATTAATTTTTAAGCTGCTATCATATTGAGGAAATAAATAGTATTCGTGGATACATCTGCAGAAAGTGAATTAAATTAAGAATTCCAGAGATTTTTTGAATCGTTTCCAGTGTGAATAATGACCAAAAAACTATTCAACATTTTTTTATTTTTAGGTGGTTCAAATACTTCAAAATCTTTTACTATAAGTTATAGATATTCGATTTAAGTATCACAGATGCATCTCCTACAGCAGAACTATCACTAAAAACTGATTCCTAAGCTCTTTTCAAAGTTCTAGTATCATCGTTTATCTGAAAGTTATCCATTCACAAATTAGGAGTAAAATTCGGAAATTATTTTCAGTATTCCATCTTACTTTTATGTTTTTCATAAGCTTAATTGAAGATACATCTTTATAATTTTTCGATTTCATCATCAAGATGTTTTATAAGATCCAGAAAGGTATGAAGCCTAATTATAGCGCTGTGATATATTCCTACAGTCAGGATTTATTATTATCTGGAACTTTTGTTACGAAAACTTTGCGAAGCTTTTATAATTTGATTAATAGTTTTATGAAGAGTTTCTAGATCGAATTTATATGTCTTACTACAGAATTATTGAGTGAAACATATATAATAAAAAATGAAAAATTCAAGATTACCACAGTGAGGATAAATTAAAAATGAATTAGAAACAAGGTATTTTTTGGAAGGTTCATAGGTCAAAAAAATATCATGAGATACCTACTATCTGAAAAAAATGGTTCTGTCTGTTTTAGAGTGCATTCTAGCTGTGTTCAATGGAGTGCCTTTAACTACGTTTAAATAGTTACATTAGAAGTACAAAACTGTAAACTTTACTTTAACTATTCATCAAAAGTTTCGAGTATATTTTTACAGTTTTTTTTGCATGGGTTTCCCAGGTAAGCCCACGCTGGATTATGGTCCTTCGTCCTAATTTGCCCATTTTGATTCTCAGGTCTCTATCCCCAAGCAAGTTATTAACTTTTTCAGACAATTCCGTAGGATTTTTTGCAGGCACTAGATATCCTGTTTCCCCATTGATTATCAATTCCGGAATCCCACCTACATTTGTTGCTACTACTGGAACTTCACAGGCAAAGGCTTCAAGTACTACATTTGGTCTACCCTCCGAAAGGGAGGGTAGCACCAGTATATCCGAGGCTGAGAACCAAAGAGGAATATCCTCATGGTTTAAGGGCCCAGTAAATTTAATGTAATTGCCAATTTTGAGCTCGTGTGCTCTTTTTTCCAGGCTTTTTTTCATGCCATCATCCCTACCAACCATATAAAGACGAATATTAGTGTTCAGAAATTTTTTCGCGGCCTCAATAAGGTAATCTACACCTTTAATTTTTTTTAAGGCTCCCACAAATAGAACAATTTTTTTATCTTGCGGTAAATTTAACATATTTCTTGCATACTCTTTCCCTGCAGGCTTGAACTTCTCTATATCAACGCCATTTGGAACCACACTAACCTTATCTTCGCTTATTCCAAGATTTACTATATGGAGTTTCAGGTCTTCACTGACAGAAAGAACCTTATCCGCACAATTCATAGCCTCAAAGATTTGCCTTGACGTGTAGGATCCCTCATAGGCAACTTTCCTTTCTAAAGTGCCTAGTGCACTTATTACAAAAGGAACCTTCCATTTTTTTGCAAGTCCTATCATCCCAAACCCGTCAGGGTATGAAAAGTGTGCATGGAGAAGATCAGGTTTTGGCTTTATGTTTTTAATTGCGTATCTGGATACGAAATGAGCATATGATATCCCCGTTATGGGGTAAAAATACTTTTTAGGAACTACGTATAAATAGCGTGGATAGTGTAAATCGTATTTTTCGGTGTGCTCAATCTGCGGTAGTTTGGAAAAATTATGATATGGAAATGCAGAAAAAGGAATCACAATAGGTTTTGGGGAAACAACAGTAACATTTATTTTCTGGTTTGCAATTGAATCAATACTTTGTTTTATGAATGTCCCAAGTTGAGGATAATACCTGTTAGGAAATTCCTGACATACTTCCAGTACTTTCATAGATGTTTACCTTTTTTCGTTCCGGACAGGCTAAAAACAGAAAAACTAGAGAGTTCATCCTATAAATACATCACCTAAAAGTCTATTAAATATCGTTTTCATGATCGATATTAAACCACTTTTCCTAATTTAAGAAAAATGATATATGATGGATTTCGATAAACTCCTTAATTTAGTCACATGTTTATATAGAGTATATAAATGACCCGTGAATTCAAAGAGTTATCAAAATACCCCCTAAAATGGTAGGATAAAACTAATTAACTACTTTTGTTATTCTGGTAATGGAAACTATGTCCAAAAAAGTGAATAATATTTTTTTAGTTTTTTACGGATCCTTCAATATTAAATCAGGTTCAAGTATACATATACTTGAGCTCTTCAATAATTTAAAAATATATACTAATATAGTCCTTTTCGCTCCTTGTCCGAAGGGAGTAAATCGTGCCATTTCTGGAATAAAGTATGTGCCTGTAATAAACAATAAGTATCTCATACAGCCATCTTACGAACTCATGCTCGCATTTTACCTTCTTTATTCGTGTATCAAAAATAGGCCTGATGTGCTTTATCTCCGGCAGAATTCTTTCCCGTTCTGTCCTATGTTTATATGTAAAATTTTGAAAATTCCTTTAGTTGTGGAAGTCAATGGATTAGTTCTAGATGAGTTAGAAGTAAATATGAATTCCAAATCATTTGCGTACAAAGTTTTTTCTTATCTTGCACTCCGTTCCGAAAAACTCAATTACAAGCATTGTGACAGAATCGTTTCTGTTACAGATAAACTCAAGGACGAAATTGTCAGTTTGTACTCTATTCCTGAGGATAAGATCTTCGTTGTCAATAATGGGGCAAATACCGATTTATTCAAGCCTATGGACCGAGAACAAGTAAAGAAAGAACTTAGGTTAGAAAGTTCAAAAAAATACATATGCTTTGTCGGGCACCTTGCAGCTTGGCAGGGTGTTGAGTTTCTGATTTATGCATCTCCTTTAATTATAGAAAAGCACCCTGAAGTTCGTTTTCTAGTTATTGGAGATGGAGTTATGAAAAATAAATTACTGAAAATAACATCCGAATTACGGCTTTCCGATAAGTTCATCTTCACCGGGAGAGTTCCTTACGAAAGTGTTCCTCTATACATAAATGCGTCAGATATTTGTGTTGCTCCTTTTATTAAAAGAAGGAACTCGAAAATAGGGCTTTCAGCCTTGAAAATATATGAATATCTTGCTTGTGGAAAGCCTATTGTAGCAAGTAGTATTCCAGGTGTTAAAGATTTAATTGAATTTTCTGGAGGAGGAATCGCGGTGAATCCAGAAAATCCTGGAGAACTTGCAACCGCCATATTAGGATTAATTTCCGATGAGAGCACTCGTGCTATCTTGGGAGAGAAAGGTCGCAAATATATCGTTGAAAATCATAGCTGGAATGGTGTTGCCAGAAAGATTTTGGAGGTCTGTAACGGTATTATTCCATAATATTCTTATGGCACTATACTAAGTGCAGGAAAATAGTAAAATTATAGAGAATTTCTACAAACTCCTAAATTTCTTCATGTGAATATGAATGTTATATAAATTACTCTTGGAGATCAGAGTTTTATCGAAATTCGCTTATTTTTGAAACCGAGGCTTAAATTAAGTGATAAAATATAAATATTGAACTTTTATTTTCTTTTTTCTACCGGAATAGCAGACGCATTATACATTTAGTTTAGCTGGTGGTATAAAGGGAGAGGTATAAGTAATAAAAAACTTGTCAATTTTTTAGCCTGTCCAATCATTGAATATTTTTCATAAGCTTGATCTTTTTTCCGTAATAAGGATTATTGGATTAATCAACAGATAAATCATAGTTCTCATTTATTCTCGGAATTATTTTTTGTATTTGAATTAGAATGGTTTCATTCGATTGGATAATCTTTTCACTGTTTACAATGTTTAGTTTTTTAAGCTGCTAGTGCATGGATATTTTGCACTCTACATCTTGTTACTCTTTTGAGACAAAGTGAACTGGATTCTTGTTTATTGATATTCTCTCAATGGTATTAAAAATTTCCTCACTAGTAAGTGAACCATTGATCTTGATATTTGCACAGTCTTTTAGGGGTTGTAAAACAGCATCAATAAATTTTGTTGGCTTCTATTCAATTTTATGATTACATCCAAAATAATATGATGGAAATTATATTTTTCGATCTTCACATTGCATATAACTGTATATGAAAGCTTCGTTATAAGGAAGTGGAACTTTAGGAAGTATTGAATTTTCTTTAATGTATCATCAGATAACATCCTGAAAATCAGCTTTAATTCTTAAATATATTTATAAGAAAAGAGTGAATAGTTACCTTTAGACGAAACCTGCAGATTTAAAGCTGGTGTGTGTCAGCAAAAACAACCATGTCAATAACCAGGCAACAAAGAAACGGAGGTAAGGAACTTGATGCAATCCTTTATAGTAGAACATTATCTCAACAAGGCTGTAGATGTTTACTGTGGCGGGCCCGATGTTTTTAAGGGAACCATTGAAGCTTGTGCAGATAACGTTCTTACTCTCAATAACGAAGGAAAATTTACTCATGTAGCTATCGATAAAATAATTGCCTTATGGGCTCAATGAGCTCATAAATTTATATTTAAAATTCGTGTATCTATAAGGATAACTGGGATAGAAAAGTATCTATTTATGCGTTTATAATTTATGTCGATATTGATAACTCCTTTGGCGGTTGGATTGGAGCTTTAATTCAATCTATCCTTGAATTTCTGTCCTTAATAAACCGGAGCTTTTTCTCCACATTACTTTGGTTTTTGCAGTTCTCCATTATCTTTTCAGCATCAAGATCGAGGTAATTGCTTGTGAGTATTAACCTTCAATTTCATTCTCTTCTATTAAGTTTAATTTCTTTATTCATAACCACTTTTGCACTTTACCATGGTGAATGACAGGCTTTTAATTCTTATTTGATCTTCCTTTCTTCTCTTTTTTTCGTTTTGATGTTTTGGAAATCTACATAGTTTACTGCAAACTAGCAAAAAAATTTATATTGTTTATCTAGGATTAATTCTATTAATTTAGTATGAATAATTCAAAAATTTTAAAAGATTATTTGAGAAAGTATAAGGCAGATGGACTGAAGTAAGTAACAATCCCAACTGCTAAATTACTAGTTTACTGTTTAATAGAAAGGTGTTAAGATAGGTAATTAAAGGTTTTTAATCCAGATGACACTTACGATTATCTGATTTTATACATGTCTATACATACGTCAACGCTGGTAAAGCCATTAAATACTCGCCGGAACAAAGCAAAGAATCCGAATGGTTTTAAAGAATTTCTTGACCCTTGTAAATCTGGTTGTGGTGCAAAAAATCTAGCTTTGTTACAAAATCAGTGTAAACCTTCACAATTAAGAAAGTTAATCAATCTCATCGCCGGGAAAAAGGTACACAAAGGTAAAAATCATAGTATCAAACTGCGGAAATATTATTTTTGCACCACAACCGTAAATCATGTCTGAGACGTAATAAAGTTGTGGAAGTTAAAAGATGGGAAAATCCCCGCAGATATCTTGATCAGCGAAAAAAATTGAAAAACTAAGTGGTTCATGTCTAAGTTTCAGAGATCGGGCTATAATTGCTATTTTTTATAAAATCTGTGCTCGAAGAGAAAAATTACTAACAGTTCAACTTAAACATTTGAATTTTGACGATAATGAGGCAATCCTCAATATCCAAAAAGGGAAAACAGGGAGTTGCAGGATTAGGTTTGCATTAGCTTCATCTTACCTTAAACAGTGGATATGGACCTGCTAATCGGTGAGTATTGACACCTGTAATAGATCCAAGTTTGAACATCAACTCCGCTCTCATAGTAATATTTAAAAATCTTTAAATTCGGATTGGCTCTTTATCACTTTATTTAATCGCAAAAAACAGAAAGTAGAGTCGATATTTTTAATGACAAAGCTTCTGTTTTTAATTTTTCACTAATATATAGGTTTAATGTAAATATATGTATGTTCTCAAAGTCAACTTTCCACTACGATTTTCTGTACTGTTACCAACTCACAAGCTTAAGATTATAGTGAAAAGCATGCATCTTATATTTTAAATAAACCAGTTCATTTTCCAGTCCAATTTAATCTGATGTTTGCAAGTTTAAGACTAAATGTTGTCTCTTTTCATGATTATAATGTATATTGTCCATTGCTTCATATGTGTGTTCTCTACCTTATTAATCGTAATGAAATAGATCTCAAGTGGATTTGTTGATGTTACATCTGTGTTTTTCACTATTTTTTTATTTGCTGGCCATGTAATCTATAGAAACTTGCACATTCCTATAAGCTCTGGAATGATCGAGTTCTTAAAAACGTGAGGAAGATACATCGAGCAAAACAAAAAAGTAAAGACGATTGATTCTTTAATATTTATATATATTAACTTATGATATATTTTACACATTCTTTTCTAAACTCGATATAAAAATTGCAAGCTTGAGTTTGAATTGATAAATACTCAAAGTAACTAGAAGGTGGAGAAGTGGATGGAATTTTAAAAAAACTGAAAAATGTCCCATTTACTGGTATTATTCTCTATGTTTTCGGAGCCTTCTTTTTAGTCATGAGTTTACGCTCAATGATTTTGCATGGCTATATTGAAGGCCTGTTTTTTATCCTAGCAGCGATTGTAACCATTCCTCTAGCTGCGAATCAATTGAAAAAGAGACTAAATACTTTTATTCCTGGAGTTGTGATATTTTTTGTTGTGTTTTGTCTAGTGCTAGTAGCAATTGTCGCATTCCCTGCGACTCCTACTGCAATAAATAATAATGAAAATAATGCCAAGGTAATAGCAGCACCTCTGTCAGAAGTTAATGGTAGTACAATAGCAGTACCATTTAGCCTTACACCAACTCCAGAGTCAACACCAACCCCAACAACAACACCAATAGAAACTACTAAGTCAGCTCCTACACTAATATATGAAACAACAAAATATCAAGATTCTAAATGGTCGACAATGTGTGTATCAGATATGACACAAGTTGATAATGATATGAAATCTCTAACTACTGCGGCAAAGAACTACGATTTCACGTCAGCTTCTACGTATGCAGCTATTTTGTATACAGATAGTCAGAAAGCCATAGAAGATAGTGATTTGTACAATGTATCGCCTGATTTACAAGTTGCAAAGGACGAATATCGGTTAGCAATGGTACAGGCTAATCGGATAGCAGTTTATGCTAATTCTGGAGTCGAAGAATATAATAATGGAAATTTTGAATCCATAAACACTGACTTGAAACAAGCAATTGAATGTGTTAAGTCCTACAATGAACATATTAAAAAAGCAGTTAAACTGTCGAATAATCATAAGTCTAAGAAAAATTAATCAACTTGCGGGGGTTAGCAAGAGCTGAATTGTCTTTCTGGAGAGAAAATCCATATTAAGCATTCAATCGAGCTCCATACCCGTAGACATACTTTTTTCTCTTAATACGAAGCAATTCAGATGAATGAATAATTTTCGATAAACCCTAAGTTTCTTCATGTTCATCTAGATAGTATATAAAAGACTCATGAAAATCAGTGTTTTATCAAAATTTTCTATGGCAAGCTTGCTAGCTAATCATGCTTACAAAAAAGGTAGATTGTGTTGCAAATTTGCTGTAAATTCAAAATCAAATTTTTTACTAATATGCTTAATTTGATTATCAAGATGTGGAATTTTTGAATTTCTTGCATGAATATCAAGAAAAGTGTCGATCCCATAGCTACCTGGCAAGCCTAGATCTGTCAATATTAGATCAAATGAACATTCTTTAAGAAGACTGAAAACTTCGTTCAGTTTCTTAACCTTTAGAAATTCGTATGAGAACTCGGCGAATTTGTGAGCATCTCTTCGATCAGACTTGCATCTCCACGATTATTCTCAAAAAGCAAGATTTCAACCTTTTTACCCATGGTTAAACCGTTTCCTATTGGAATTACATTGATTTAATCTCTATGGTAACTTCACAACTTCAAGCCAGAAAAATTATGTTCTACTTATGTGACTTCTTTAATAGATAATATAGATTCATAATTCAATTATTTTTAATTTTACTTTTATCACTAAATTTGGAACTAAATATCCCTCATATTTTTTGGTTAGCAGGTTTTTTATTTTGGTTTGATTGTTTTTCGATTTTGTATCCAACTGGTTATTACAGATCCCAAAATAAGTTTTTTTAAAGATAAAAATTGGATATATTTAAATATATAGAATAAAATTTGATTATATGCTAATTAGCCAAAGAGTTTGCTTCAGGAGACACTGATATATAACTATCGACCTGTGCGAAAGTGAAAGAGATGTAAATAAAGTATCTAACAATCGATAGCAACTCCCAAAAAATTTGCTCCTCAAATTTCAACTAAGAAGATTAATGACGCTGTTTTTTAGACTGAATGCTCACTAAACTCTTTAATTTCAGTTTATGAAGGTTTCATAAATGAAGATATTAGATAAGTCTTTGGAAATTCTTTTAGTTGAGGACAATAAAGGAGACATTGGATTAATTGAAGAATTCTTCAAAGATGCAAAAATTAGGACTAATCTTCATGTCGAAGAAGATGGTGAAGAAGCAATCCGGTTTTTATGTGGTGAATATAAGTTTTTAGGTTCTCCGCGCCCAGATATAATTCATTTGGATTGGAATTTACCGAAAAAAGATGGGCACGAAATTCTTAAAGAAGTAAAGGGGAATAGTAACCTTAAAAGCATACCTGTAATTATTTTAACTACTTCCAGCGCTGAAAAGGACATACACAGAGCTTATGATCTTCATGCCAATGCTTATATCGTTAAACGTATCGACTTTGATGATTTCATGAAAGTAATTGGTTCCTTAGAAGACTTTTGGCTTGAAGCTGTAACATTACCATCGAAAAAAGATCAGAAGCTTGATTAAATATAGCAGTGTGCATAATTTTCTGTAAAATCTACTATAACATATTTAATCTTCTTTTTTGCTTACACTACAATGTATGAGGTTTTGATTTTTACTTAAAATGCATAATCCGAACCTATTATGGATTTTTTACGTTTTTTTTGAATTTTCACGGGCTACCAAGGTTCCGCTGTAAAAATGAAAATTTCAGAATTTTTGTCTATGTGTCTGTAAACTCAATCATTCCATTACATTAGGGATACACTACTTGGACCGATTACGCCCAGGAATTCAAAAAAGTATTTTAAATGTATAGGCAAATTCTACTACATCCTTATGATATATATCTCAAATTTAAAAATAACCTTACAATTCGGGGCATGCGAATAAGATTGAAGTTTTCCAGTTAATCCACATTGCCTAATTTTTAATTATTTTTTTATAAAAGATTTGTATGTTATATAAAGATTATTATTTCATTGTCTGAGAACAAAAATAATGAAAAACGAGTTGATAAGTATGTAACTTCACGAAACAATTAAAAACTAAAAATGTACACAAATTTGAATACTATGAAGAAATTTTTCAACTTGAATAATAGATGTTTGGCATAAATAACGTTTTTTGGTTTTTCTCATCTTAACCGAATACCAATGAAATTAATATACATAAATATCGTATTTTTACTTTCCAGCGAGTTTTTTTGCAATTTTGGCTACGTGTCTACCCTGATAAAGGGCCATTGAAAGCTCGTTTTCTGAAGGCTGGCGGCTTCCGTCTCCACCTGCGATTGTTGAAACTCCATATGGGTTACCATATGTAATTTCATACATTCTAGTCTGTCGCTTTTCGGCATAAGCAAGCCCAACAATAATAATCCCAAGATGAAGTAGGCTAACATGAAATGTTAGTATTGTGGATTCTTGGCCTCCATGCTGCTTTCCACTTGAAGTGAAGATGCTTCCTACCTTCCTTACAAAGGCATCTCTACTCCATAGCTCTCCTAAACCATCAAGTACTGCGCATCTCAGCTGTCATCATCCCGTATCTTGTAGGCGTTCCAAATATTAATGCATCTGCTCCAGCCAGCACATACTCATACATATCCCTAGTTAGCACAGGTATATTTGCAAAAAGCTTTTTTGTATCGATTGCACTCATTTTCTTCAGAACATCCTTAGACAGAGTCTCAAGCACCTGATAAATCCCTACCTCAGCTCCTTCGACTTCTCTTGCCCCTTCGGCTATGGCCTCTGCCATCCTGTAAATGTGACCATAAATACTGTGAAATATCACGTTTACCTTAATCATCCAATTTCTATTTAGAAATTAATTTAGATATTATAACTTTGATTTATAATTAAATCTCGTTTTTAGATTATCCCATTTTCGGTAGGTGCTTGACAGACTCTATGAATCCAATAAGTTCCATGAGCTCTACTAGTTATAGATCAACGATGTTTTCTTATTTCGTATGAAACTGAGGAAATTCGGAGATTTTGGCACAAAAATTGTGTATAAAAATATGCTATCTGAAAAATATAGCTTCAAAAATATAGATAGATTAGGATTTCAATAGATATCTGATTTTCATGAGTCACTTATGGGCCATTTATATGCATATGACGAAATTTAGGGGTTTATCATAATCCTTTATAATGACTCATGGAGCTCATGGACTCATAGAGCATAAGGCTCTAAAATTGAGTGACTCAAACATTTAATATTCTTTACATACATATGGTTTTATCAGTAGTTCAGAGCATACCCAAAAAGCTGGAAAATGACTAATTTTTTCGTTATAATTATTAATATTTGATTACTAGTTAACAAGTTTAGTGAGCGAAAACTCAAAGGAATATTCGTTTTTATATTCCAATTCCAATAGCTGAACTTTTCCTATTATAAGCCACCCTTGATTAAAATTCCAATATTAGTTAACGTGTCCAAGCAATTGAAAGCGCTTCAGCTTGTTTCAATACTAATTCCACAGAGTCTGCATCCTTAGCATGGAAAGGATCTGACAATAAGGTGCTTGTGTTTAAATGCACACTCTCAAAGCAAAACCTAAATTTAAGCCAATTAACTGTAAAAGCTGCCCAACAATATAGATGCTGGAAAATCTTCTTATCTGGAAATTCTCCTGCCATTCTCGCGAAGAAAAAAATCAGAAATAAATCGGAATCCTTTGTAGTTTATTTCAGCCTCAGAGCTCAAGGAGCTGACTTTGCCTCAAGCTCAAAGGCGGAAATTAAGTATTTTCGCTTATTATAAAATCGCAAGTTACTATGCATTTCCTCATTTTCTAAGACCGGTGGAAGACTGCTCCAGATGAACCCAGCGGATCTCCATGCACAATTGCATTCGAGAGGTAACTTAGGTCGTGTATCATTCTCTGCCGCACCTCCACAGCAACTGCATGTCCTTCCTCAACAGAAAGCTGCGGATCTACGGCAATATTCACCTCTGTATAAAGCCTGTGCCCAAGCCAGAGCACTCGTATCTCAGTCATATCCCTTACATTTTCTACTCTACTGACGACACGACGAATTTCGTCAACAATTTCTGGTTCTACCCCATCAAGCATGCGTGAGAATACTGATTTACCCGCTTCTCAGATTATTCGCATGATTGCAATTGTAATAAGAAGTCCTATTAAAGGGTCAGCAAGTGAATGACCTAACCAGACACCAACAGCCTCGAAAAGCACGGCAAGGCTAGAAAAGCCATCTGCTCTAGCATGATAACCATCAGCAACAAGAGCAGCACTTCTGATTTCCTTTCCCATTTTAATCCTGAACTTCGCAACTAATTCGTTTCCCATAAAACCGACAACCGAAGCTGCAGATACAGCTCAAAGAAATTCAATGGGCTTTGGAGAAAAAAGCCTGCAAATGGATTCATAGACTGCAACAGCAGCACTGAAAAGGATTAAGAAAATAATCAGCAAACCTGCAAGGTCTTCTACTCTACCGTAGCCGTAAGTGAAACGTTTGTTCGGCTTTTTCCGAGATAGAATAAAGGCAAAACCTAGGGGAATTGCGGTTGCAGCATTCCCTAAATTATGGATTGTATCATAAGAAGGGCTGTGCTCCCTGAAATAGAAAAAACAAGGACCTGAAAAAGAGATGTGATCATCAGTCCTGCAAAAGACCACTTAACTGCATAGAAACCTCTGTCCATGGAGAGAAGCTCTGGGTCTACAGCTCCATGGGTATTGGTATGTTCTTCTTGAGAAAATAGTTCGATTTTTACCATTCTCAACTCCCCATCGCCTATGTATAATTTATGAGAAGCTGTCCTAAAACTCAAGCAATTTCTACAATTGGACAATGGGCAACGTTAACTTTCAATTTCATTAGGCTTCACGCATTTAGGATTCAAAATCAAGTACCATAAACTTCATATCCAGAATTTAAATTTTTAAAAATAGTGAGTTTATTGCCATTTGTGTTGCATCATAAATGCGTAAGTCTTATTCCTATGTAGAACTTAGGTATCAAATGAAAGTTTTTCATTCGCGGTAATTTTGAATAACCGTCTGTAAATTTACTCTATACATAGGCTCTTCACTATTTTGTGTTAGTTAAAATTAATTTTCCAGTCAAAAAGCACCTATACCAGATAGATAAACAGGCATCTGTAGATGATTTTACAATAAATGCTTTTAAATATATATGTTGTACAAATATTCAAAAATTAATTATGAATTACCCACTGAAATAGCAAAGTAGCAAAGAGCTATTATTAAATTTCATAATTTATTATACCAGATTATGATCTATTCTAAAAAGGAGTTGGGTACCATAGTAAATGTTAGTGTTAAGCGAGTTTCAAAATATAAGTTACAGCAAGAAGCTGAGGACAATATCGTTTCTGGTTGGAAGCTTAAACATCAGAATGCAAATATGGCTATTTTGACTAAATCGGGTGGTTTGAGTCCTGGGTTGGTCATATATTGATATTCTTGTTAACTGCTTGGTTTACGAATTTGATTGGTAATTTTGTTTATGTTTTATATTCCAGATTTACTTCCAATGGCGAATTGCAGATTGAAGTCGATAATTAAACAAGTTCGTCTTGCGTGTGAGAGCAGGCTACGTAGCAGTAACTCAAGCTGGTTATAACCTTGCCAGTAGTAACTTAGAATCGAAGGAATCGACACTGATAAAGCAAGTAAATGGTAAACCAACATAATTTTTTAGGGATCTATATGCTGACGTTTTTGATATTAGGATTTCTGCGAAGCCTACATTTTGACATCAATAGCTTTCAAGATGGCTCTAATTGAAAAAAGCTTACTGTGTTTTTTGGTAGCCCCATATCTTCAAAGATAAATCGACCATTAAATCAGTCAGGACTTCTTCATTCTTGAGAGGCACTGGATAGATCATATTGAGGAAAATAATGCCTTTTACCATCATCCCCCAATAAATAAGGAGTTCTAAAGGATCCTTATTCCCTATCTTAACATCATTGAAACTAGCAAAAAATTCAGATGCGGCTTTGTAGTCTTTAAAGTCCATTTTTTTGACTTCGTCTACAATTTCACCATCAACAAGCGCGGCCATTGTCAATGCCTTTATCAAAGAGCTATTGTCCTTATTGAGCTGCTGCAGATTTTTGATGATCGCTCTCATGTAACCTGGAAAATCATTCAAATCAACAATTTCTGGGTGCTTTATCATCAACAATTCGTCCGTGTATTGATGACCGATTCCTTTAAGAATATCAAATTTGCCGTCTGGAAAATATTTATGGATCAGTCCTATATTTACACTGGTTGAATTTGCTATATCCTGGATGGTCACTTTTCCGTAACCTTTTGCTCCAATGAGCATACGTGTGGCATCTTGAATAGAGATGATTTTCGCCTCGTCATCCGGTTCGATGATCATCTCATCATCCTGAACAGTCTTTTTATCCACTATTTAATGCCTCCTAAGTTTACATAAGTTAAGAACCACAATTTTAGTTAATGGAATGTAGATAGTAGCGTTTTGTACAATCCAGCATAAGATTATATAAACAGTACGAATCTCATTTATATTTGATTTATAGTTTTATCTTTTCAGTTATAGTTCCTATTATTAACCATTAACAGGTCCATACATCCTGGTTATTCTAAGGGCTTCACACATACTCATAATGAGGGTAGAAGCCATAATTATAGCCATAAGGACACTAATTATACCCATAAGGGTAATAGCCATAATCGTAGCCATAGGCATAGCCACCTCAACCATGACGCCCCGATTTCCATGTTGATTCCCACCATAATGTCTGATAGTACCGCCGTTTGCCCAATTAACATGGGAGCTACTATGGTGCCGCCAAATATTTGAGCTAAAGTAGTAGGTTTAGATTTTCTTGCTTTACTTTTTCTGTCTTTTTATTTATTGCAAATACTTGACAATGTGGAATCGCTACTAATAATACTATTGCAAATATGGGGTTTCCAGAAAACACAGTAAGCTTTTTTCAATTAGAGCCATCTTGAAAGCTATTGATGTCAAAATGTAGGCTTCGCAGAAATCCTAATATCAAAAACGTCAGCATATAGATCCCTAAAAAATTATGTTGGTTTACCATTTACTTGCTTTATCAGTGTTGATTCCTTAATTTTCACCATTTTTTTGCATTTACTAACCTATTAGCAGAAGCAAACAATTTTTTTCGTATAAGATTTGTAGTACTTAAGTTTGCAGGCACATAGAAAATAAATTTAAATAATCGTTTTTGCAGTGGGACTTTAGGTAGTTGAAATATTATATTGAAACTGAATTTTAGTATCTTTTGAATATTAAGTAATCATGCCTTTGTATTACTAAGTGCATGGTGTGAGGAAACAATAATTTTTGAAGAAAATATCCTTGCACTGAATTTAAAACAAGCCTAAGGAGTTCGCGCCATAATAGCAATGTTTTACCCTATTATTTCTCTTTCACATCCTATGCAAATTATATCTGCTGTATTTTTAGGATTTTTTATACAGACCCCTCCATTTTTGCATGGAATTATAAGTCTTGTTCTAGCATTCACCAAATTGCTTTTATTCCTTTTTTTAATCATCGTTTCACCTATTCTAACTCGTTAATTTGTTCTGCCAGATATTCAAGCCTCATTTAATCTACATATTTTCATATTAAAATCACATTTAGAATACGCCTAGACTAATTTTAGAATCTAGCACTAAATTATTTGACCATTAATTGTTTTGATACGTTGTTGACCTCTTTTTCTACATTAATGCCACAGCACAGCAACAGCTTTATCAATAATACTTTCTAAATGTTTAGTATTTAAAACAATGTTTTATATAGTGTATATTGTTAATATGAATCTCTTAATAGCTCTGTAACTTGAGATTATTGACAGATGCAATTTTTGTTCTTGAGTATCTAGTATTCTACTATCAGGTTTATAATATAAAATCTGATACTTTTCTCAATTACTATCTTATTCAAATTCATAAAAAAGGTCTTCTTATTAAAATATAATGTTTTAATCTGCCAGATTATTTATACTTACTAAGTATATGACACTGAGAACTCCTATATAATACATCCCAGTATTAGATAGTGGAAGTATCTTTGAAATCAACGAATTTCGAACGAGAAAAGAAAAAATAAGGTCAAATAAAAAAATTCGTGGGGAAGACTTGAATTAGATTCCTGCGAAAAAAAATAAGACTTAAATCGGAATCTTCTTAAGTATGTGACCATTTTGCAAAGTATGGCATTACATCTTGATACGGACCACTGATATTATCTATGGTAATTTTTTTGTGTCATAAGACGCGTGTATAAATTGCCAGTTTCTTATGTATATTCCTACATGAGTGGTAAGCCAATATTTTTTGTCGTTCTTAGTTATATCCTTTTTCCAAAAGATTACGTCTCCAGGAATCTGAGAGCTTGTGTTAACATAAAATGCATTCTTTTTCATATTAGGCACAGTTTGTAAGACTATACTTTTGGCTCCGACTCGTTTGTATATTTGATATACTAAATGAGAACAATCAATGCCCGATCTATCATTGCCTCCGTGAACGGATTCAACTCTAATCCAACTTTTTGCGGCTTCTACTACTACAGATGCAGATATCCCTACAGGAGCTGCTGTTACTAGAGGTATAGATACTATTATAATAACTAAAATGAGTGAGAATATTGCTTTTTGGTTATTAGTTTTCATTTTCTTTTAATCTCGTATTTTTGCTATTTTTATTTAAATCCATTTCTAATTATAAAAAATTTTGCTAAAAAGCCTAAATTTCGTCATATGCTTAGAAATGATGTATACACTACATTATAATCGTAATAAAAAAATATGAAGTGATTTATTCATTTTACCTATATGTCTCAAATAATTTTTTTGTATTTAATGTACATTTAATCGATAGAAACTTGTATATTCCATTAGCTATGGAATGATCGAGTTATAAAAAATAGGCAAAAATCGAGAAATATTACCAAATTTTAAACAGTAAGATCGTGCTCTATTCGCTGGCTTATACACTTGAAAGAACTCAAAAGAAGCAGCAGGTGATGGAGACGTTTACTTACCAGGAATCAGTGTTGAGACTGTTAGTTTCAATACTCATTGATATAAATAAAGACTGGATAACTGAAAATAAGTATATATCAATGAGACATGTCTATAGTGATGAAAAAATATATAGTGTCGGACAATAATTAAAAAAGATTTAGGGCTATAGGGCAGATTTTACAGAAAATTGTGCATGCTGCCCTATTTGAGAAGTTATGAAAATTTGTTATTCCAGAGAATTTCAACAGAGCTCAAATTCAGATAATGTTCTTTTATCGAACTTATTTGCCTTGTTGAATCATTTCCTGAACTTTTCGAATATTAGCTATAACTCCCTTTTTTAGCTCGATCATCTTTTCCATATTACTTATTTTCAATTTTAAAATCTCCGCTTCAAGCTGCAGGGTATTCAACTGAAATAAACCGCCAAAAATATTACTATTGTAAACTCCATTCAGTATTATGAAAGAAGTCCTTCTTCTTATTGATATCCAAAATGACTATTTTCCAGACGGCAAGAGGGAACTTGTATACATGAAAGAAGCAGTAAAAAAGGAAGGCTAACTCCTTAAAACATTCCGTACTGTAGAAAAGCTGGTTTTCTTTATCAAACATTTGTCTAAGAGACCAAACACTACTTTCTTTATATCCGGAACACAGGGAATAGATTTTGATGCAAGTGTTAGTCCTCTTCCAGAAGAAGCTGTCATTGGGAAACATTTTCCTAAAGCTTTTTCCACACCGAACTCCTTTCCAAACTGAAAGAAAAACATGTAACTAACCTTGCTAACCTGCGGGGCAATGAGCCATATGTGTATAGACACGTCCAGCAAGCTGTAAAGGAACTTGGATTCACATGTAACCTAATTGGCGATGCCTGCGCAGCACACTTCCCTAAGTTTAAGAACTAACTGATACCTACACATACTGTTAATGCAGCATTCATGGCAGCATTGGATTGTATATTTGCAGATGTTGTTACTGCCTATGAGTATCTTTCCTGAAGCTTCCTTTTTTGAGATATCCATATTTGGAAGTATTCTTTTTTCTGATTCTAATTCATTTGTATCGATCAAAATACAAAATACCAAAAAATGGATCCAATTCCAAAATCTAGCGATTTCGCTATTTTTTTTGACTGAATCTTGACTTATCTCTAAATTAGTTTCATTAGTTTGTTAATTTAATCTTCTAGAGTCGCTATTTTACTTGTTTATTCGCGTTCGATTCCTATTATATTTTTAAAAATAAATCCTGAATAGATGTTCCAGCTTCCAAATCTTGGTTTTGGGCCTTGCTCACTAGTGTTGATATTTTCTCATAAAATATTTTAAAAAAATCGTATAATTTTTTTAAGTATATTTATGTACCAAAATTGAAATATTGCTAACACGGAAAATGATCTATAAAATCGGAGTAAAGAATCATAAAGTACATTATCTTAGGACATGCCCTCGCTGACCTGATATCAAACCTTAATTAGAAGACATAAATACTTTTTCTTAACTCTTTTCGATGCATAGTTTTTTGCTATAAAAAATATGTATATTCTCAACGTAAGTTCTCCAATACCATTTTATTCACTAGTACTCCTACACTCAAACTCAAAAGGATAGAAAAAAGAGCGCAAAATTGATTATTTAATAAATAGGTTAATTGTCAGTCCAATTTTTTTATATTTATAAACTTGAGACTAACTGTTGTCTCGTTTTAACAAAATAATGTAGGATGCCCACTGCTTTAGATATATATTTCTTAACGTACAGAAATGTATTTAGTATATTTTAATGCCAATTAAATATAAATAAAGAATTCACTGAATAATACGTGGTTGATGTACAATAAATTGAAAAACGGATGTTAAATAAGATGGTAAAATGTAGAAGCTGGCATCAGGACTGGCTCTAACACCTCTGGCTACTGTCACCGGCACTACTTTTACCATGCTGTTGCTTGTTCATAATGATATAGCTGCTAATGAAGCTACAAAAAAGGCTACTAACAAAATAGTCATTGTCTTTTTAAACTTCATTTATTTTTCCCTCATTTTATTTTTTACATCATTAAATTATATAGCCAAACCTATGCTTATGCCGTTAAAAGAGCTTTAAAAAGATAGCCCTATAATATTGATCATATGATTAGTTTAGCTAATGGAAAAGAACTGTAGTAATAAGCAAAGTGAAGTTATTTTATCCCTATATAAGACTATGGTGAAAAACGATAGTATTGAGTTACACTTCTATGATGGATAACAGATAAACTTAGTAAAGGGATTCATATGATCAAAAAAGTACCTCCAACTGAACTGAAAAACCGCATGAAATGCTTCCAAGAACGAATGGATCTCTCAAATCCTGAATGGGAACGAGCTGTCATCTTCAGCAAAATCAATCTTTACTACTTTACTGGCACTATGCAGGACGGGATGCTAATCATTCCGAAAAATGGAGAGGCAACATTCTGGGTGCGGCGAAGCTATGAAAGAGATCTGGATGAATCATTATTTCCTGATATAAAGCCGATGAATAGTTATCGTGATGCTTCAAAGGAAGTAAGTGGGTGTCCAGAGATTGTGTATCTGGAAACTGAAGTAGTCCCTCTGGCTTTATATCAGAGATTTCAAAAATATTTTCCTTTTAAGAACGTTAAATCAGTTGATACTCAAATTGCCGCTGTCAGAGCTGTAAAAAGCAAATATGAGATAACTCTGATGAAAGAAGCTGGCAGGATTCATCAACACATGCTGGAAGATATTTTGCCAGAGATGTTATATGAAGGTATGAGTGAAGTAGACCTGTCAACAGAACTCTTTTCAGTTATGGTTGAGGAAGGACATGATGGATTATGCCGTTTTGGAATGTTTGATACAGAGATGTTCCTGGGAAATGTTTGTTTTGGCGAAAGCTCAATTTACCCATCTTATTTTAATGGTCCGGGAGGAAATTACGGGATGAGCCCGGCAGTGCCCCTTATAGGAAGCCGGCACCGGAGACTACAAAAAGGTGATCTGGTCTTTATTGACATTGGATGCGCAGTTGAAGGCTACAACACGGATAAAACAACGACATACATGTTCGGTTCCTCCATCCCCAATTATGCTAGAGATATTCATGATAAATGCGTGGAGATACAAAATGAAGCTGCAACAATGTTAAAACCTGGAGCCATCCCTTCCAAAATATACAATACCATAATGTGTAATCTTGATAAGGAATTTTTACAAAATTTCATGGGTTTTGGGAACAGAAAAGTAAAATTCCTTGGTCATGGGGTTGGATTACAAATCGATGAACTGCCTGTAATTACAGAAGGTTTTGATGAGCCACTCCAAGAAGATATGGTGTTCGCTCTCGAACCTAAAAAAGGAATTGAAAAAATAGGAATGGTGGGAATTGAGAATACATTTATAGTTACTTCTAGGGGTGGAGAGTGTATTACAGGAGATAACTCAGGTTTAATTCCTATATTTTAAGTAAGACTCTCAAATTAGCTCTTGAAATTCCTGATCTAATTTAAAATGGTTTCTTTGAAAGTATCTCCCAAATGAATTCTTGTCTATAACTCTGTTTTTAAGCCACCTTTTAACTATAAAAATGGAACTAATCAATCAAACCATTGTGCCAATAAAATGAAATATCACATGTTTCTTTGTATGAAGTATCGTAAAAAATTTCTTTTAGACAATTCGTCATCAACTATTTGAGATATATACTATTTGAAATTGGTAAAAGGCATTGCTTTGAGTTTGATGTGATCAGTACTGATGGTCATCATGTACATCTTTTCGTTGGTCTTGAACCAAAATATTCTCCTTCAAAATGATACGATATCTAAAGTATCACAGTAAGAAAAAACTTTCAAAAATACTATGAGATTAAAAAACAGTTATTATTTAGTGAACTGTGTGATGATGAAGATTATATCGGAACTTTTGGTAACGATACGTTTCCAATTTAACTAAAAACTATATGAATAGTATAGAAACCAGTAGAAAAAAGTTATAAGTAAATGAAATATTTACATTAATTAATTCTTTTATATCCAGAGTGGTAGCGAGAACATACTTCCCTGCTTGCAGTGGGTATACTCTTGCTACCATAACTTTGATTAAAGCATGCTATTTTTTCCAAATAATTTAATTTTACAGAACATTTCAAACAACTCCTGGAACAAAAGCATTAAATCTGAAGTTGAGTATTTTTGTGATTAAGTTAGCCAGCAACATATGGGATGAATTTCCAATGCCAGTAATCACCTTACAGTATGAAGACCTCGAAAAGCTCACAGGAACAGATAGTGAAAACATCATCAAAAGGGTGCCAATGATAGGGGCAGATATTGAAAGGGTTGAAGATGAATACATAGATATTGAATTCTTTCCGGATAGACCTGACCTTTATAGTGTCGAAGGAATAGCTAGGGCAATGCGGGGTTTTCTGGATCTTGAGGTAGGGCTTTGCGAATATAATGTCAAGTCTTACAAGGTTTCGATATCTATCAGTGAGGATATCCTAAAAATCAGGCCTTTTCTCGGGTGTGCGGTCATAAGGGGAATAAAGTTTACATCTTCTTCAATAAAGTCTCTTATGGATCTGCAGGAAGATCTACACTGGGGTCCTGGGAGAAACAGAAAAAAAGTTTCTATAGGAGTACACGACATTTCACATTTGAAACCCCCTTTTCGCTACACGGCAGTTGATCCAAGTTTAAAGTTCGTGCCTCTTGATTACACTAAAAAGATGAGCATGAACGAGATACTAGAAAAGCACCCTAAAGGCAAAGCTTTTGCCCATATATTGAAGGGTTTTAAAAAATATCCAATCTTACTGGATGCAGATGACAATGTACTATCTTTCCCGCCTATCATTAACGGGACACTTACGAGTGTGACCGAAAACACAACCGATATTTTTATCGATGTTACAGGGCTTGGAAAAACTGTATACACTACTTTAAACATTGTTGTCACAGCCCTTGCTGAACGTGGTGGACAGATAGAGTTCGTAAGGGTTATCACCCACGATGGCAAAACATTTGTATTACCTAATCTGGAGCCAAATACCAGATTTCTTACAAAAAGTGAGGTTAGATCCCTACTCGGAATGGAACTTTCCATAGGAGATATCGTTAAGCAGCTTTCAAGGATGCGCTTTGGAGCACAGGCCATTGATGAGGAGATAGTTGAGGTAAAAGTGCCGGCCTACAGAGCAGATATACTGCACAACTATGACCTGGTAGAAGATATTGCTAAGGGTTATGGATATGAAAACATCAAAGTAAGAATTCCTGAGACCTATACTGCAGGAAAATCGCATCCAATTTCGTTGTTGCGTTCCAATGTTAATGAAATTATGGTGGGGCTGGGGTATTATGAGGTAATGCCTTTTACGCTTACAAGCGAAAAGATCAATTTTGATAATATGTGCCGGCAGAGGACGGACGACGTTACTTACGTGCTTCATCCGATAAGTGAAGAACAGACCATCCTCAGAACAACATTGCTTCCTACCCTGATTGAAATCCTTGCCTTAAACCGACACAGGGAACTCCCCCAGAAAATTTTTGAGTTAGGGGAGGTTTTAAGGAGTGAAAAGACCGCCCAACATGTAGCTGCAGTCTCGATTCACCCGCAGGCAAACTTCACCGAGATTTACGAGGTTGTAGATGCCCTCATGAGGGAGATGATGCTTCCCTATGAGGTTAAAGAATCAAAAGACATGGCTTTCCTCGAAGGCAGGAGGGCAGATGTGTATGCAAAAGGAAAAAAGATCGGAGTCTTTGGAGAATTACACACTGAAGTCATAAACAACTTTGCTCTCGGGTATGCAGTTGTAGGGTTTGAGTTTGAGCTCAATGATCTGATAGTTCAAGAGTGTACTGCCACTCAGCTGAAGATTAAGTAGCTTCTTGGTTCATCCCTTTCTCTTTTGGGAACAAGTCCTAAAACACGTTCCCCGCATTTCCAACATGTCAGATTTCAATTAGATTTTGATCAATAAGATAGAATTTTTTGATGTTAATTGCAGCATTAGTATCTCTATCATTTTTTGTTTTGCAATCAGGACATTTCCATTCTCTATCTTATTAGTGATAGCTCATAGTTATGGTATCCACAAACATGACATATCTTAGATGATGGTTAAATTTACCTATCATAAGAATGATTTTTCCTTACCATTCTGATTTATATTCTAATTTTGCTACAAAACTACTCCACATAGGATCACCCATACCTGATAATTATTGAAATTCTGAAATCGATCTATCAAATCGATAAGAAATCATTATATTGGTGTTAAAAAAGTTCTACAAAAAGTAAGACATACCTAGGAATAGCTAGAACAGTTACAAAAATGAGTAGAAAGTTATCTAATCAAAACAAGCACTTTCAGTATAAGCTATCTAAAACTATGGTTGAGAACACCAGAGATAATCCTATCATAGTAGGTGATCTTAGTATGCAACAAATTGCTCAACCTAAAGTAAAAATAGTTTAAAAGAAAAAGAAAACCAAACAAAAGAAAGGCAAAAATCGTTCTACTTAGGATCTAGGAAACTTAGATAGATCTGTTCAATTCTCGACCATGAAGCAAAATTTGTAGGTAAAAGTGTAATAAGAATTGACGAAAAAAACACAACTAATAAATGTTGCTATTGTGGAACACTCAATGATATGCCTTCTTGGGAGCGTTTATGATTTGTATTGGGAACGATATTGATAGGGATCTAAATAGTGCTATCAGTGTTATGTTACGTTTCCTAGCACAAAATGCCTTGTTGACAGGCTATCAAAAATTTGTTGATAGTCTTCGACAATACAGAATTCCCGATGAATCTTAAATTTGAGAACAGATGATGGAATCACTCAAAGTAAAATCCTTCTTTGGAGGGTAACAACCCGACTGGGTAGATTAGTTCACATACTATTATGCGAATCTTGTTACAGATAAATAATTGATATTTATTATGATGTCAACTTTCCACAGATGTACACACGAATGTCATCTATTTTCTCAATATTACAGTAGCTTAAAATTTAATCCAACTTTCAAAGAATCAATAGTAGACAAATTGGCAAACAAAATATATATCTGTGTACTTCTGCTAGTGTCACATAACGAGTATTAATTACAGAGGCTTTTGATAAACTCTAATCTTTGGCTAGTTGTTGATAAAGTCTATAGAAACAATTAATTTAGTTTGTAATCTTATCAAAATTTTCCATATATATATGGGAATTTTGGAAACAGAGTTATGAAGATAAATCTATTTCGACAAAAAAGTAATTAGGAGTATTTTAAGATGAAGTTTGGAATTGAACTTGTGCCAAGCGATCCTGCCTTGAAGATCGCATATTACGCAAAGCTCGCAGAACAACAGGGATTCGAATATGTATGGATCACTGATCATTACAACAATCGTGATGTATACTCGAATCTCGCCGTCATTGCACTGAACACTAATAGTATCAAGATCGGTTCCGGTGTTACTAACTCCTATACTAGGAACCCTGCGATTACTGCATCCAGCATTGCTTCGATTGCCGAAATTTCAGGTGGTAGGGCAATTTTAGGCATCGGGCCTGGCGATAAGTCAACATTTGATGTAATGGGCATTGAATGGAAAAAGCCTCTAGTTACTGCCAAAGAAGCAATACAAGCAATCAGAAGTTTACATGAGAACAAAAAGGTCTATATGGATGGAGAAACAATCAAATTCGCAGGCGCAAAACTTGCTTTCAATGCTGGAAAAATCCCGATTTACTTAGGCGCTCAGGGTCCCAAGATGCTCGAGCTTGCCGGTGAAATTGCAGATGGTGTCCTTATCAATGCTTCTCATCCAAAAGACTTTGAGGTAGCTGTGGAACAGATCCGGAAAGGTGTAGATAAAGTAGGCCATGACCTAAGTGAAGTCGACATCACCGCATACACTTGTTTCTCAGTTGACAAGGATCCTGTAAAGGCAGTTAATGCTGCAAAAGTAATTGTCGCTTTCATAGTTGCAGGTTCTAATGACATCGTCCTCGAACGCCATGACATTCCAATTGAAGCTAAGAGCCAAATAGGTGCAGCCATAGCCAAGGGAGATTTTGGAACCCTAATGAGTGGGCTTGTTACCTCTCAGATGATAGAAGCTTTTGCTATCTGTGGAACTCCAGAGGACTGCATGAAGGGCATTAATGACCTCGAGGCAATTGGAGTCACACAGGTAGTAGCCGGATCTCCGATAGGTCCCGATAAAGAAAAAGCAATAAAGCTTATAGGTAAAGAGATCATTGCAGAGATGTAATTTTTATTACATAAGACATACATATTTTTAACTTTCTTGTTATATTTCCTAAAAAATCTTTCTTAAGGCAAGTACATCAAAGCATCGGATGTAGCCAATTACCACCAAAAATTGCAGAAGTCATCGAACATGACGTGTGCGCAGCCTGTGGGGCATGCGAAGCCGTGTGCCCAATGAGAGCTGTGACTGTAAAGAGGCAACAGAAATTCGAGATCCCAACGATCTGAGTTTGTACAAGAAAGGAGCTGAGTATCAGGTTTGTGAAGGTTGTTTAATATGCAGTCGAGTCTGTCCTGTAATAGATAGTTTCATCGAGAACAAACTTGAAAATGTGCACAAATTTTTTGCAGCTAAATTCAAGGGCAATATCGGCAGCCAGGACGGAGGAGTAGCTAGTGGTATCCTTGAAATCCTTCTCAAATTAGGCAAAATTGACTGCGCTGTTGTAGATACAAGAAACGATAAATAGGAACCAGAAGGGAGAAAAGTACTTCAATATGGTCCAAGATCTTATGGAAATCATGGAAGATCCAAAGCCAGGCCTCGAACTTTCGGAAAGCTTATTGAAACTAAGCGCAAGAACAATGCTGAATTTCCTGGAAGTATGTAAAAAATTCAGCTTTGGAGCGGAATTCGTAATGAAAGGATCTAAAATAAGATCGATTTGAAACAGAACTTATCCCAAATATCATAATTACAAATTAGAGGTTGGAATTCGGATGGTGCGAGCTTTCTATATTGGACGTTTCCAGCCATATCATTTAGGTCACCATGCGGTAATTACGCGGATATCTAAAGAGGTTGATGAACTGGTCATAGGTATCGGAAGCACTCAAAAAAGTCATGAGGCTAATGATCCTTTTACTGCAGGGGAACGGGTGCTGATGCTTTACAATGTGCTTGAGAACTTACCGATCCGCCATTATGTAGTTCCTATCGAGGACGTCAAATATAATTCTATATGGGTTCACCACGTAGCATCACGTACGCCAAATTTTGAAGTGGTATACTCAAATAATCCTTTGGTTATTCAACTTTTTCGAGAAGCCAGTTTTTGCGTAAAGATATCTCCTCTTTATGTTCGAGAAAGCTACTCAGGTACAGAAATTCGGAGACGAATGATCACAGGAGAAAAGTGGGAACACCTGGTTCCAAAATCGATAGTAGAAGCTATCAATAAAATTGATGGAGTAGCTCGTTTAAGGAATGTATCTGCTAGTGACCTTAATTCTCCGCTATAATACCTATTATAAAAATGTTTTAATTTTTTGTTTCATTAATTTCAATCTAAATAATCCTTCATATTTTTAGCTTTGTTCTTTAGTCTTCTTCAATCTTCAGCATTTAGATTGTAAAAGGTGGGTTTTAGAGCTAATAGGATTCAGAACTACTACGAAGCTGAAATGGCTTTTATTTTAGCCAACTGTACTTCAGCTTGCTGCGGGGATGGAAACTTATCCAAGATCCTTACTAACTAACTTATGAGGATTTCGATAAATCAAATTTTGGGTATGTTGACTATAAAACCAATATACGAAATTTGTTAAAATCTGGGGTCAATCGGTATTATCTAATTTATAGCGAATTTCGATAAACCTCTGATTTTCACGAGTCACCTTATATTCCATTTAGAATCATGGGATATAATTTAGAGATTTATCGAAATCATCTATATTTTATGCTACGGTCATATTGAGAAATAGATGCCATTCTTGTGTATTTCTTGGAAGTATGATAGTGGTGAGGATATCATATTCCATTTCCAAAATTAATTCTTTAGAGAAATTAGTGTTATTTTTTGGTATCATTTTTCTTTAAGGAAATGCATAATTTTTGTGATTTTATGTTTGCACTTAATGCAATAATTACTCTAATTTTTGCTTCTTAATGCGCTCAAAAGTCCGCAGCAAACGAAAAAAACAATAAGCTGTGCACATTTATTGACAAAAAACCAAAAATATTTTATAATATGGCTGCATAAAACTCGATGTCAATTCGTTGTCTGGAAAATTATTGATCCATCTATTGTTGAATTTCTGAATTGACTTGACTAAAAGCCGTGATTACTAAAAGAGGTGGAATTGACCAGAAGGAGTAATTTCCTATGGTTAGTAACAGACTTTGAGTAGTAGGAAGTCAAAGCTTTACATATACAGCCATCTCCAATAACGAGTTTCTAGAAAGTAATTGGAGTGGAAACTATGTGTACAATGTTTTCACCTATATATGTCTCAGAAACCAGAATTGGATCGGTTTAAAAGAATATTACGCAGACGTAATATCGATTATCGAATAAATGCATAGATCCGAACTAATTAGATATTTAGTACAGATCGATCTAATTGGATATTTCGGAAACGAAACTATTACGAGTACGTAATATGGAATTTTGAGAAAGATCTGGGAAAAAAGATGTAAATTACCCATAACCTACCTTCTGCATATGTACATAGATGTAGAATCATTTGCCTATTAGCTCACTATTATTCATTGAAAGTTAAAATATTTTTTAAGGCACTTTCATATTGAGAAAATATATGCTATGCTTGTGTACATATGTGCTAGTCTTGTGCACATCTGCGAAAGCTGGGCTATAAAGTGTTGATTACGCTTAAATCCCTATACAGATAAAACCAAAAGCTAAATGGTGCTGAAAGAGAAACTAGGAATTCTGTTCCTGAAAAATACCTTATTTTAATAAACTTATCAGCTTTTGGAAAAAAGATACAAAAATCCTAAATTTTTGTAGTTTACTCAAGTTCTAAAAACCCAACCCAAAGGTGATACGATGCTAAAAAGACAGCTAGGAGCCTCAATCCTAGTAACATGCCTTATTTTAACAACCGTACCAGCTGCATTAGGCGGCCATAATACACGAACTATAACGGTTTCAGGAGATGGAAGCGGAAATTTTATTTGTGATGGAAAAGACGATCAAATCCAGATTAACAAAGCACTTGAATATGCAGCTAATAACCCAGGAACAACTGTCCACCTTAAAGGCCAGTTCACGTACTACATAAGCGATACTCTTCAAATCGGCAGTGATACAGTCCTTGAAGGAGATTCAGGTGTGAAAATTAAACTTGCTCCAGGATTATCTGTTTGGGGTGGACGCAGTAGTAATATTGCAGACGAAAAAGCTATGATTATGGTTAAAGACAGTTCTGCAACAAATATTATAATAAAAAACTTAATTATTGATGGTAGTCAAGCTGACTATTATTCAAATATAAGGCTCGGAACGTCTTGTTATAACATGGCAACTTTAATAGGTTGTAATGGATTAACAATTCATGATGTTACATTCAAGAATGGGTGCAATGATGCCGTTCTTATCAATAAATGTAGCAATGTAAGAATAGATAAAGTAACTGTAAACAAATGTGGACATGATGGCGTAAGTGCCTATGATGTCACTGGTATTAAAGTTACAAACAGTAGATTTGTCAATAGGACTAATTCATCCTGTCGATTCTATCAAGTTACCAATGGCATGTTTGCAAATAATGAATGTACTACATCTGGCGGTGGATATGCAGGTTTAGAATTAGAAGGGACTGTTTCAAATACGGAAGTTTATGGCAATAATTTCCATGATTTAGCTGGCCCTGCAATAGCACATGTACATACGAACGAAATCAATGTAAAAATCCATGATAATTCCACCTAGGACTTACAAAATTGCCTGCTTTGCAGGATACTTCTTAATTTTGCATAACCCTAATTTGAGGAAATTAAAGATAGCTTGGGCTGTCCTTAAAATATTTATTTTATTTTCAATGTTATCAATTAATTATTACAACAGACTGTACGCGACATTTTTAGATTCACTTGTTGAAGAGTAGTGAATAGAACTTTTACTTCTTTGAATATCTTTTTATTCATTGCAAAAAAGAGTTTCTCTGAAGCTCTTTTTGAGCTGATCTTTTTTGCTTCTTAATATGTTTTTATTCCCATACTCTTTTCAAAGTTGCATCATGACCTTTTGATTTTGCGGCAAAGTATCATTATGTCTTTTTAGATCACTTTATTTTTTTCGTACAAATCTAACTGAATATCATTAAGTGATAGTTGTTGTTTTTAATCTTCTGATCAGCGCATAATTCATGTTTATTATGCTAGGAGGTTTATATCCAAAGTGTGATTATAATCCCTTTTTATTTTTCTTAATAATAAAACTGTGTTTCTGTCTATTTCTGTCTATTATGTACTGAGGCAAACCAAGAAATTTCCTAAAAAAATCAATCAATTCATTGCTTCTCAAGTTCAAAGCCGGAAAGAACATGCATTACTGTAAAACAAACATTTTAAACATAACAATTACATTTGCTTTAGGTCTATCTAGTGCTGTTTTGTTAAAATATATATACTCAAAAATGATAAGAAAAGATTTTTAATCAATTACGTAATAAATTTCATCAATTTTGTCTCCAACTGACCGATGATTTTTGTATTTTTCTTTGCGGGCAAAATAAGTAAAAGTTTCCATGAGTAAAAATTAATATTGGGAAATTTGAACTAACCAATGCATAAATGCATGGGTATTTATCAAAATTTCCCAGAATAAGCACCATAAGATTTTTTAGTTAGATATAAACTTTGCTTTTTCGTCATGATACTTTTATATAGCTCTGTGATCGCAAAAATTACCATTAATCTCATCGACAATTGACTGCAATCAAAAAAAAACTCAGAAAAATTATAAAAAGCTTCATTTTCTTTCGATTGGTATTATACAGGAAAAAAATTTAATTCCTTTAAGTAACAAAAATAAGATTACCGACAAAATATGATAGCCCGGCACGGATTCGAACCGAGGTTGCAGGATCCAGAGTCCCGCATGATTGACCACTACACTACCGGGCTTCAATGATTTTTCGCTATGTAGTGAGTTTTATGCTCTCTGAAGTACATCTTCTAAGGGAGAATTTTATATATATAGCTTTCTGTTGAGGTTTCTGGATATTGGAATTAAATATTCATAACAAAATATCATCACTTCTTAGTATAGAATTTCTCCGGGCTGATTAAGAACTGCAGTCCACCACCAGCGAGCCATATCCATAAGATCCCTTGAGAACTGACCTGAAAGCCTGTATTCTTTATTTTTTATCGATATGAGTCCCGCTCCGAGTAACTTGTTGCGCATTGCGTAAAATGAGGCGCGACTTATCTGTAGTTCTTCCAAAAGGGTCTTCCATTCTTCAGTCCGAATTGCTTCGCCTGATGCCTGCCGCTCTTCAATAATTATCAAAAACTTTTGACCCCTAGCAGCAGTAGTTTCTTCCTGAAAAATCCGTCGCATAAGGCTGTAATATGGATCCCTTGAATGACTTATGCGTGCATTGGCATCTGATCTTACTACGATTGTGGTTGCTGTTCTGGGTGCGTTTTTCACAAGTGACATTTTAATCAGGCAATTTTAGGTAAAATCTTAACTTCCTTGGATAATATATCAAGAAGATGTTTTAGATGAACTTACAATCTTCATAAGTAGATCCATATATTCTTCTCTCAGGAAGTAAACCATTGGGGTTTTATATGATTCTTTGTGCGCTCTCAAAATTCCGAGTTTCGAGTGAATGTACCCTACCATAGATGCAACTGTGTTTCTTGAAACGCTATACTTACCACATAGCATTTCATGCAGTTCATCTATAGTTGTTTTTTTTACTTGGATGAAGAAACATAGTATAGCTCTTCGATATCCACTGTAATCTACTTCTAGAAATTTCTCTAATCTGGAATTAATTTTAGCTCGGATGGATACCATTAATTACCACCTTTACTGCATTAGTAAACTATGTCAGTTGTAGTTCTATATATAGATTTGTAAATTTATTCTCCCTGATGGAAGTTAACTTGATTACTTGGTTTGAAAATAAAAAATGAAATGATTCAGAAAGCTACTCTTATTCATTCAGATACTGGATATACAAAAGAGGATAAACCTCGAAAAAATGAGGCAAAAGCAGGGAAAAGCGGGAACAGAACTTCAAAAAAAGGGGTTATAGTCACACTTTGGATATAAACCTCCTAGCATAATAAACATGAATTATGCGCTGATCAGAAGATTAAAAACAACAACTATCACTTAATGATATTCAGTTAGATTTGTACGAAAAAAATAAAGTGATCTGAAAAGACATAATGATACTTTGCCGCAAAATCAAAAGATATGATGTAAAAATGGAAAGAGCAGTAAGGAATATCCTTTGAAAATAAGGGATTTGTTAAGAAACTAGAAGATTAGTCAAAAAAACTCCATATGAACGAGTTTATGCAGTAACTGAAAAGATATTTTAACCAGAATAAGTTCTTGCGACTTATGTTCAAAGAGTAAATATGAAGATGTTATATACAGTTTTTCGTCATAATTAATGCTAACATTTAAAATAAACGGAGTATTTTAAGGATAATAGGAGCTATCTTTAAAATCAAGATCAGAAAAGAAAATATCGAGTCAAATACAGAAATGAGGGAGAATATTTGGGCAGAATTCACGCAAAGAAAAAAATAAGAGGAAAATTGTATGATCTATAGCTTTTTCCCAATATCGAAGAAGCTATCTAGTTAAGAATATCCTACGGGCATTATTTAAGTCAATATCCATAGCTTGCTGTAGGAATTGAATTTTTCTGAGAACTGTGATTAACTAATTGATTTATATTTGAAGCTGCTTTTGGACTATAAAATGGAAACTTGGAATGCAAATAATTGTGCTTAAAAACTGGTATAACTTTTTCAATATTAAGGATCGGAAAAAATTTTCCCAGACAATGATATAATCAATTATTTCAAATTTATTTTCTTTGAGATTGATAAACGGCATTTTCTGAGTTTGATGTAATCGACACTAATGGTGATCTTGTCCATATTTAGTCGCTTCTGAACCAAAGTATTTTCAACCAGGAGTGATGAAGATCATAAAAAGTATCACAGCAAGAGATATCTTTAATGAATGCTCTTTGATTAAAAAATAGTTACTGTGTTTTGTGCTTTTGAGTGGTGGAGGTTCCATTGTAACCCTTGCCGATGATACGACTTGCAGTCTAATTAAAACCTGTAGTAAAAATCAGGGGAAATAGTAAGAGAAGTAGCATAAAAGCTAATCAAAATATTTGATTTTAATAATTACATGATATAGTAAAAATCTGAAAATTATATAATCTTAAAAGAAACTTCTTCTCATAATATATTTCTGTCTAAAAACTTGAGATTGCTACTTTTTTCTTAAGAATAACTATAGAAAGGGAGTTATGAAAGCAACTTTTCAAAAGTTTACGTTTAAAGAATTTTGAGTTCAATTCCACACATCGATGCTTTAAGGAAAGAAAACGGAAATATGTAATAGCTGAAAAGTTTTTGAAGATGGATTCATCAGCTTAATATGGATTAATATTAATAGGTTAATAACCTTAAACCAAAGAAGTAGAAATAAGTCAACAAAAGCATAGTGGCTCATAAAATAAATTTCGGACCTTAAACCTCTTCCAAGAGCTGATCAAATGGAATATAGGTACGATCTTACGGATAATAATCTCTGCATTGGAGAAAGCCGAATATCTGCGTACGACCTGGAAGAAAATGAGATCGGAAACTGCAGTAACTGTTCTGCAATGCTTGTTAGCCTTAGTTATCACTCTGTAAGTGAAACAAATGTAGTTGTGACAAGATGTGCTTCATGTCGAGCTTTTTACGCAAATATCTACGATTTGGAGTGGAGTTGGATAGATGAAGTCTCATTATCTTTGCTCCCAATCCCAATTACAATAAGTAATCAGGTAATTAACAACAGTAAAGAGCTTGAGAAATTATCCATCAAAAAGCTTCAAGCGGTTTTTTCCAGAGGGGAAATTGAAGCTCTCTTTGCCAGGACAAGAAATGAAACTCCAATTCGTCAATATTTATATAGAGCACGGAAAAAATACAAATTATTTGAAGAAATATTTGATATACAATTGGAATTATAAATAAATCACTTAATTTAGTGACACATTTAAATTAAATTCTATTTATTTATTCATGTATAATACAAAAATAATAGTTAGAATGTGGTATCTATATACTATTACTTTTTAAATTTATATTTTGATAAAATGAAATTTATTTGATTATACTTAAAAATTAAATACTAAGAATAAAAATGTATCTACTAAAATAGGGATTAGAAAAATTTACTGAAAATATATACTAATATGTAAAATAAATATGTATTTCTATACAATTTTTTGAGACTTCTTGTTATTTTCTGATCTTAATTTTTTAGTTCGAAATAAGTAAATGCATAAGTTTACTATTTTTGATTTATCTAGGATCGCCAATATTTGTTGTAGGAGTGATTAATTTGAAAATGTACTTAATTTGGGTTAAATTTTAATTCAAATTATACTGACCGTATGTAATTATTTTCTTAATGCATGATTTTTTCCTTCAAATTTTTAAAATTTATGATTTTACAAAAACTTAGCATACTACCTTAATTGACATCGATTAATATATTGAACATATATACTTAGTACGAATGTTAATAAAAAAAACTTTTTTTAAATTCCAACACTCCTTTAACTACTGTATGTTTCTACCTTAATTTCATTAATGAAGTATTAGACTCTTTGATCTCAGCCAGTATAGAAACATATAGTTCAAAAAGAAGGAAATTTAAAAAAGCAAATGAGGATTTTAACAATTCTTTGAAATTAGATCTTTAGGTATATTTTTGTTTTTCTTGGCCATAGATAATTTATTCGATCATACATATAGTCTTTGGGTATAGTGAATTCCAATTAATCCATAAATTTTTCTCGGTGTTTTTTTTCATTTAATGGGGTGTCTGTCGGCCAAAACCTGAATATTCATATAGTCTTTGGAATAGTTGACTTCACAAAATTGGAGTTTTAATGCCGAATAATATCAATGGCAAAATCCGTTCTTATAGTATTATCGAATAGTTTTCCAGAATATCAATAGACAGCTAAAGATTGACTCAAAAAGAGAAATTTGCAATATAATACTTTAAAATTAACTTAACAACAAATACAATCGTTCATTTTCGAAATAATATAGGTTTGTTCACTCAACTTGTAACTTTTGAGCCAAGAATTCTAAAGTAGCACACCTCCGAAATAAATATATATCTTAGGAATCTCTTTTGTGATGGAATTATGGATTATATATAATTATATTAAACTCAATTTTCATTCAAAATTTCTCAGAGGTCATGTTTAGATATCATATTACTATATTTATATTCAATTATATGGAACTAGAAGTCTACCATCAGTTAGCTAAGTAAGTATTAATAAATATACTCTTATTGAAATCACATTTCTATTTTATCGTTCTATTAGAGACTAGTTTTGCGATATTTAATATATGATTATATATGTTATAAATAATATTCTTTATAAGATCTTTTTAGTTTTTACAATTTATAAAAAATTGTTTACGCATTTTCAAAAATATATTTTTGAATGCAAGTATTTCACTGCCAAATATGTAATATCAACTGAATTTAACAATTATTACATTTAGATATATATCTTTAATAAATCAATAACTCAGTATGTATAATTGTAAATGTGTTTTCTTAAACATATTTTCGGAGCCATATTTTGCATTATATCTAATAGATTATCATTTTTATTTTAATAATTATTGATAATGTGTTATTCATAATATATATTATAACACTTGTTTTTCAATTACACATTTATCCTGGAAAATCAATCGTATTAAAACGTGGAATTTTTGAAATTTATGTTTGAGCTACAACGCCTAAAGAGCTTGATTTTATACCTCAACGCATAGAGTTCATAGTTTTGAAGTTACAACGATGTTCATTAATTCTATATATTCATAATTTATCATTTTTTATTCAACTATAATTATACAACTATTTTCTGCTGCAATATGATAGCCTAGTGGGATCAAAGATATAATAAAACACATAGGTCTATTTTTTGTACTTTACATTATATTTCATACTGTAAGTAATTGATTATTGGAAAATATTACAAAAATATATAACTATTATGTTCTAAATTTAATCCGTCCTTACTTGTAGTTACTTTAATTCTCATCCAAATTATAAACTCTTAGTGCTCCTTTTTCGTCACAGATGGTTTGAAATTTTACGCTGAAGCCCTTTGAAAAAGTATGGAGAATGGACGGATTTTTCTAGAACTGGAAAGAGGGGGATAACTAATAACCAGCATTAATATCTGGTAAAGACTTGAAATACGCTTAAGTTGTCAAAAATAAAAAAGGAAAAAGCTCCAACAGTGCAACAACATTTAAATTCCAAAGAAACTATTCAGGAAAATAACTTTTAGTCTGAATTCAGACACCAGCCAAGAAAACTGCATTGTAAGGTAAAACATAACTATCCAAAAACAATGATGGATAGAGAATATAATCAAGGTCCCTGGTCCGGCAATAAACAATAAATAATTGGAATCGATAGCCGGATGATGCAGATCAATTATAAGTCTTACAACATGCCACCATTGACGATTCGGAGATACTCTAGTCAACTACGAACGTTTGTGGGGCTGTATAAGATACATTTCAAAACCTGATATGGGAATTTATAAGGAACTATCAAAAAACCTACTATAGGGGCTGAGATTAAGTAATTTATTGATTATCAGGGAAAGGGCTTTCGCCTGGCCTAATTCATGCAACCAGGATCAAGTAATGTTAATACTAATTATTTTTAGTTTGTACTATATATACACAAAAGTATGTAATGAATTGAATTAAATTATAATTAATAAATTTTCCCGTATTTTTAATGAGATATGCGATCGAGCTGTAGGTATCCCCTTCGCCTGCAGCTCATAAGATAAACTTTTTGGCATTTAAGATCAACCGGATCATCTAAGCAACTAAAAATTGTATTTAAGATCGATATTGTTAAATGCCATTTATTTTTGCTTATATTGTCGTTACTATCAAAATTAGGCAGGATTTATCAACTTCCATTACCATTTTACTAGTTTAATGTGGCAATATGTTGTAGGTATTCTATATCTACCTATTTTCGCAATTCACGACAAGATTGATACTTTTTGTTAGTGATTTTTTTGAAATATAGACGATTTCGCTCTTATTCTACGTATTTTACATTATAATATTCCAGTGTAAGTTATGGGGTATTTTTATCGTGTGAGATTTCAAGAAGTGCAAGATTCTGTCCTACTATTACTTTGCAATAAACAAATTAACACATGTGGAACTAATTAAGCCTTTTTTTGAGTAGGATGGATGTCCACCAAGGAAAAATTAGAAACCTACTGTAGAGCTGAGATTAAGTCATTTATTGGCGGGTATGGAAATGCTTAAGTCTGTTTTCTTATATGGACTGGAATATCAAGTTATCAAAAAGTTATTGGGTAAAAAACTTTCCTTTTTAGGAATGCTGGATAATTATTTATCTGCTCTCTTTTACTATTTTCCATGATTTTTGATCCAATCACCTTATGCAACATAGATCTACAGAATCGATTTGTAAGATCCGCAACACATGAATCCATGGCTGAAAAAGATGGAAAGCCCACTTCAAAGTTAGGGAATTTCTACGAGGAACTTGCAAAAAATGATGTCGGGTTGATCATAACAGGCTTTTCTTATGTACTTCCTAGTGGGCAGAGTGTGATTTACCAGCAAGGAATCTATGATGATCGTTTTATTGAACCCTATATGAAGACAACCGACATGGTGCGCAGGTACAGGAGCAAAATTGTACTTCAGATAGTGCATGGCTGGAGGCAGGCAGAAATTTCTGAAGAATACCCGGTTCCTATGGCTCCTTCGGAAGTCAAAGATGAACTCTCGGGAGTTGTACCTAGGGAAATGACTGAACAGGAAATACTGGAAGTAATCGAGGCCTTTACAAAAGCAGCTATCCGGGCAAAAAAAGCAGGTTTTGACGACGTACAGCTTCATTGTGCCCATGGCTTCCTTTTAAGTAATTTCATTTCCCCCTATACAAATAGAAGAGCTGATCGCTGGGGTGGCTCATTGGAAAATCGGGCAAGAATAGTAACAGAGATCGTCAAGCGAATAAAAGAACTAGCTGGATCTGATTTCCCTATTTTTGTCAAATTGAATGCAACGGATGGTTTTAAGCCGGGTTCGCAAAAAGCAGAGCTTGGAATTACTATTCTGCAGGTTGTGGAGACTGCAAAACTTCTGGAGAAAGCTGGAGTGTGCTCAATTGAAGTTAGCGGAGGGATCAGTGAGGCAGGTGGAGCTACCGTAAGAACTGCAATTAATTCTCCTGCTGAAGAAGCATATTTTAGATAATATTCTAAAGCAATAAAAAAGCAGTAAATATTCCTGTAATGCTTGTAGGGGGCATTCGGTCCCTTTCTGTTATGGAGCATCTGCTTGAAGGAGGGTTTGCAGATTTGGTTTCCATGGGTAGGTCATTTATCTGCGAGCCTGATCTCATTTTGAAACTTAAGTCTGGAGAGGCTAAAAAGGCATGTGTGTATCCTGTAATCTATGTTTTGATCCTGAGGGGGTCAGGTACAACTACAAGTTTAATTGAAATACTGGGAACTGAAATCTCCCTTACCACTTCTTTTTTACTTTCGGCTCCTAGTTTATTTTAACTTTTATACAGGATTTCGATTTACCTTTGATTTTTCTATTCACAGGATTTTTTCAAGTTTTTCCGTCCAAGTGAATAATTCTAAGACTTTTTAATATCTTCTGGGATTGCCAAAACTTACAATTAATTTCACTAGTTATCGACTGCAATCAATCAAAAACCCCGAAAATAATAAAAAGTATTACGATTTTCAATAACTCATGGACACGATCGGGTTCTCATTCTTTAAAAAATAACGATGTAGACATTTTGGCTTGTTGTTGCACCACTGATTTTGCTAAAAGGTATGCTTTTTCCTTTAAATCAGTGTAAAAATGCCCATGCAATTTCGGATTAAACTGAAAAAAATGCATAGATTTAGTCACAACAAAATTATGCATTTGCTTGGATCACTAGAGCAGTACTACTTTTGAGACCTTTTAATACTGACTGATGCGGAATGACACCTACTTTTCATGTACAAAAGATCCTTTTCCAGATTTTGCCAGTTTGTCGAATTTTCTATAAAATGATTTCTTGATATTTGTGATTTTACAGAAAATCGACAAATTAGGTCAGTTATAACTAATTCAATATTTTAGCTTAATATATTTTCCGTTTCGTTACATGACCTCTTTGGGAATATGATTTCCTGCATCAAATGTTTTCAAATTTGATATATGTTTTATCACATTTAGAACACTACTCTATAAATTTATATATTATGTATTACATTTAGAAAGTGACTCCAAATTACCCACTCGAAATAGCAAGAGCCGAAAATCTTTGTGTCGCTTTCCCTCTTTGACGTTTTCGCATGGTTTTTTAAGGGATGGAATCCTCATTAATAAACTTTTATGGTAAAATTCCGAGTGAAGGTTAAAAAATAAAAGTAACTTTAATAAGTCTCTGAAGATTAAGAATAAAATTAATCTCGTGATAGATTAGACATTTAAATAGTACATGATACTAAACTGGAGTTGAGTTTACGCTTAAGTACTATAAAAATCATAACTTTTATCTATTAATAGCTTTACTCATTGGTACATTTATAAGATTTTATGGATTGAATATACAGAGTTTATGGCTGGATGAACTATACACAGTCCTAATCTCATCTAATAGTTCTTATTTATGGAAGTATCTAGTAACTGATAATCATCCTCCTCTTTATGCACTATTCATGTCCTATTGGTTAAAAATTTTTGGCACTTCCGAAATTTCCGCACGTTTTCCAAGCGCGATTGCTGGTGTCTTATCATTATTAGCAATGTATCACTATTCTAAGCATTTTTTTGATAAATATATTTCAACTTCAGCTACCATTTTATTGTCTCTTACATATACAGGAATTTATTATTCACAGGAAGCCAGATCATACAGCTTCCTAATTTTATTATCTATTGTTTCTATTTTTTGGTTTATGAAAATATTATCAAATGAAAACCCTTCGTTTAAAGATTACACAACCTATTCTGTTATAAGCATACTGACTGCATATATCCACTATTTCGGTTTACTTTTAGTAATATTCCAACTCATATATTTATTTTTAATTATAGCCTTCTTCAATAAACAAAAACTATTAAACATAGTCATTATTCAATTTTTGTTACTCATTGCATATATTCCTTGGATTAATGTAATGATCGATACTTTGAAAGACAGAGGAGGAGGAAATTTTTGGATTCCAAAACCTGGTCTAGACTTTTTCTTATCTTATATTTATACAGTAACATACCCAATAAGGAATATCTTTATTATATTTTCTTTTTTAATGATTCTTCCATTAGCGTTAGATTTCAAAAAATTTACGACCAGTTTGTTAGCCCATCTAAAAGCAATGAACTTAAAATCACCTATATTTGTTTTAGTTTATTTGGCAATAAGCACCTCAATGACGAGTTTTATTATTTCCCAACATACTCCAATACTAATTCCTAGAAATTTATTAATTATATCTCCGATTATTTACCTCATAATATCTGTATGGATTTCAATGTGTAGTAAATTATCAGCATATAAACAGAATGCCTACATACTTACTATTTGCATTGTTTGCTTTGCTCTTGCTTCTCCATATTACTATTCCCCCCAAAAAGAACAATGGAGAGAAGCAACAGACTACGCAGTAAACGATTCAGATAATCAGACCATGTTTGTTATTCAAGATTATGCCGGGGATGATTTTGGTATTTATAATTATTATTTTAACAAGTCAGAAGTTCCAAAAAATTCTGTTCGGATAATTGGTGCTGAAGATAAATATAATATAAAACAGATTTACTCTCAGATGATCGCTTTAGATAAAAATAAAATGATAATTATATGTGTCGGTGAAAAGCTAACTAAAACTGGGCAAGACTTCTTAGAGAGTAAATCTACTAGTCATGAGGTAAAGAAATTTGTTCACGCAGTTGTGTACGTATACAGATTTAATTAAAGCAATTTTTGATCATGTTCTTGAGTCATTGATCCCATCTGAGAGATGGAGTCTTTTTAATTTTTTCTTTTTTTAAAATTTTGGAAGAATGATAGAATTTTATCCATGTTTATTAAGTCCCTTCCCTCATTTTAGAAAAGTTGACTCATTCACATATTGAAATTTCATACAAATTTTGAATCTTTTCCATAATTATTCAGCAGCTACTATTATAAAGTTATAGAGTAATATGAATATGCCGATTAGCACATCGTTTATCAATACTGAAATCTCGCACCAGTCTAAGGCGAGAATCCTATCAGTTTTTCTGCACTGGAACACCGTTTGTTGAAGTAAGTAACCAAATTGTAACAAAAATTAGTAATAACTGTATCAGTTTTAGATGATATTGCTTTGTCTACATAATCTGTCAAAGAAAATACCGGTTCCATTATATTTAAGAAAGATCAAGCTGATAGAATTTATAATAAGAATCTATGAGATACCAGAAACTATTTTCTTTAGCTGTAATTTTCAATAACTTACATTGATGAGATGTATTTTTATTGCAAGACATCAGCAAAGCTGCTTATTCCACAACTCAATATTTCGGCATAAGATTGATTCTGTTTTCTTTTAATTAACTACATAAAGAGAATGCTGAGCTAAGGTTATGCTAACAATATTGTGTTTTTGTTGTTTCATTGATGCATAGTTTTTTTTGTTTTAAAAACTATGTATTTTCTTATTTTTCAGCCGAAATTGTAGAGCATTTTAACCGGATTGTCCAGAAAATAAATAGTTTTTAATAAAACATGTGTTAAGGTAAAAAACCAAAAAGTTCTATATTTATCTAGCAAAGGGTAAAAAATAAATAAAAATTAAGTAACTATTCAACCTACAAATTGGATTTATTTAATATGTATTTTAAACGTTCCTTTTATTGGACCAAGCTAATGAATTATGCGGGTCAATTTCAATTGCTTTGTCAAATGCTTTTAATGCTTCTTCGTGTTTGTTTAACGTATCAAGAGCAACTCCTTTATTGTTCCAAGCCATTGGATAGTTCGGGTTAATTTCGATTGATTTATCATATGCTTTTATTGCTTCATCAGGTTCGTTTAGACCATAAAGAACATTTCCTTTATTGTACCAAGCTAATGAACTCTGCGGGTCAATTTCAATTGTTTTCTCAAATGCCTTTATTGCTTCTTCAGGTTTCTTTAATGCAACTAGAGAAAGTCCTTTATTGAACCAAGCCGATGAATCCTGTGGGTCAATTTTAATTGCTTTGTCATATGCAGTTATTGCTTCCTCGTATTTGCCTAATCTATTTAAAGCAACTCCTTTATTGTCCCAAGCTTGTGAAATTAGTGGGTTAATTTCAAGTACTTTATCAAATGCTATTACTGCTGCATTATAATTACCTAATTCAGCTAGAGAGAGTCCTTTATTGTTCCAAAAATCTGAATTTTGCGGATTAAGTTCGATTGCTTTGTCGTATGCTTTTATTGCTTCATCGGATCTATTTAAATTATATAAAGCAACTCCTTTATTGTCCCAAGCTTGTGAATCCTGTGGGTTAATTTCAAGTACTTTATCAAATGCTATTACTGCTGTATTATAATTACCTAATTCAGCTAGAGAGAGTCCTTTATTATTCCAAAAATCTGAATCATGCGGGTCAATTTCAATTGCTTTGTCGTATGCTTTTATTGCTTCATCGGATCTATTTAAATTATCGAGAGCAACTCCTTTATTGAACCAAGCCAATGAATCCTGCGGGTTAATTTTAATTGCTTTATCAAATGCTATTACTGCTTCATCATACTTGCCTAAGCTGTTTAGATCGACTCCTTCTTTGTTCCAATCCTTTGAGTTTGCAAAATGCGCTACTCCTGCGATACTCACTAGCATTAAAAGCGCCAGTGCAGTGATTCCTAAAACCTTTATGATTGTATGCTTTCTACTTGGATTATAACATTTGGTTTCGTTCATTCTCAGTCTCCATAATTTTTTTCAGAGATATAATGATGAGAAATAACTACAAAAACACAAATGAATAATACTTCACTATACAAAGTAAACTTTTCTACTGGAAAAATATATTTATTTATCAATTAAATAATTGTTTTATTACTTTTAGGTGATAAATTTTTAAAAATTTTGATGATATAATCAGGGAAACAACATTTTAACTTGCAAAACAGATATTTTGAAAAACCTTTTAACCTAAATCCAACACAATCCAAAAAAAAGCTGCAACGTAAAGTCGAACATATCCATCTAAAATCAATAATACATATATTTTACTTAAAAACGGTGTATTAGTGAAAATAATAAAAACAAAATATTCATTAGTAAAACAAATGGCTCTAAATCCTACTTTTTGCAGTGAAAGAAAGAGATAAAGAGCTAGTCATATTTTACAGAACTTTCAGTGTTCTGCGACCTTTAATCATTACAATAAGATTTTTATTCTTCCCCAATTTGTTTCCGCTATTTTTTCCTAAAATTCACATGCATTTTCTGAGTTTGAATGTTTCATAAAACCGGTGCATTGATTTCATTAATTGAGTAAAATACAATGCTTTTGACCTGTTATAATCAGTAATTTAATTATAAAAATTATTTTGAATATCTATCGACTTTGCGTATCTACTCTTATTTGTGGTAAAGATTCATCACTGGAACCTCAGACTTCTTGCTCACCTGAAACAAAATCTTTATTTTTATAAATTCCTTTCTGGAGTATTTCCGAATCCAAACTCATATTTTCAGATTTCGTTCACTATCAGATCTTTTACCAGAAGACAGCGATTTTAGTTCGTTGAATATCTGAATTATCCTTCCAAGATATTTATTTCTATCATTTTGTCTCTCGACACCAGGAAAAAGATCTTTACCCGTCTCAGAGGGATCGGCTTTAATCATTTAATCCACTTCTGCAATCCTCTACAGTGAGATACAGCAATTAGTAGAATCAAGATACTGCCACTATAGAACCACCCACATTTTCGTGGGTAATTTTTTCCCGGTAGTGGGTAAATAAATCTTATAATAAGGAATCAGATACAAAATATTAAACTAAGTTTCTAAGATGATTAAACCTTCTATCCCAAAGCTCTTTCTGAAATGTATTAAGATTAGTATTATGAGAATTTGGGATATATCGCCTGAGAAGCTATGTAGGCAGCACCTTCTAGGAGAACACAGAGAATTGCATGCTGTATGATCAATAATAACCAATAACAAGAAGGCATATATCCCTCATCCAGAAACATTGCGATGGAGAGGAAAGCTGAAGGCTCTTTACATGCGGCATGAATCCCTTGTCCATGAGATGGCGGAGCGCGATTATAAACACCATACCCCTCTAGAGCCTTCTCTAGCTACAGGAAAAGCCTTTCAGGATGAATTTGTAAATTCTTATAAGGAACAGGTACAGATCATGAAAGAAAAAGGATGTGACTGCAGGGTTTGAAGTATCTTTTTATAGGGGAATTAGGGGTGCTTTTATGTAAAAGGATTTCCTACTATCCATTGGCAGCATTAGGGCTTACACACTTGAGGTACAGGATCCAGCACAGTAAACAATGTGCTTTGAATTCGCATTTTAAATAGTTAAAAGTTTAAAACTATTGATTTTTCAGTTCAACCGCGTAATCCTGGATTAATTAAATTATGCAAAACCTGGAAGCTGTAGTAAATGATCATAAAAAATGGTTTTTTGTGACTTTAGTTTATTATGGTTTTTTGTGGAACGATCATAGGATATAGATTAGGTCACTTCTTTGGAAATGAAGCAGAAATTCTAGGGGCCTGATCCTTATAGGACTTGGAATCAATCCATTGATATTGAGTAATTGATTAAAACAATAATCAATCAGAAGGTAATGACTGTTTGAAATTTATTTAACTCCATGAGCCGATGGTTATGCTGACAAAGTTATGTTTCCATCGTTTCATTGATGCATAGTTTTTGCTATAAAACCTATGCATATATTGTAACCTAGAAATCTTATTTTGTAATGAAAAAAAATGATTAACAGCCGTTTTTATAAAACTTCCCATACAATATATTCTCTATTTATAGGTGTAAATATAAACAATAGATAAGCCATTAATAGGTTTACTGTAATATTCTTTTCTCTAAGAAAATTAAGATGTTAGATTATGGAGACTTCACAAATAATAAAAAATAATAAATAATGTATCTTTGTTTTTTGATTGCAAAAATTCTTATTCGGGATTACTTTTTGTTTAGAAGCACATTTTCATAGAATTAATTTAAAATAACTATACAGATAATTATGTATTGTACCATAGTCGCAGAAAAAGAACAGACCTAAAAGGATATAGTATAAAGGGCATAATGGAACTAAATAGATAGTAGAGTTACTTGGATGACGTTGGTCTTACTTCAAATTAAATGTACTTGCTAGGGGTATATATTTGAAGTAACTGTATATGGGTAACAGTAGACACAACTCTTCCAAGATACCCTTCTTTCTTTTATAATGTACTTAATGGTGAATGTAATTTTATATAAATTTACTTTCTATCACTTAATATTCTTTCTTGTTTACTAGTTTTCGAGGTTCTAAGACCGTTGATAAAACCTATTGATAATTATGTCAGCTATTCTATAAAAGTGTAAATTCTTTATATTTGCTTGGATTTGTTCTTATGCTCTCTGCCTCTTAAAATACTGACAATAATGAAGATGCTTTGCACTAAAGAGATACATAACCAGATAGATGGAAATTTTAAACAGGTGATTAAAATAACAGATCGGATTCAGCCATTGGAAAGCTTATCTAAAAAGCCCCAGGAACCCAAAATTATAGTTAACCTCAGGCGTATCAAGCGTAAGATCATGATAATGAGCGGAAAAGGTGGAGTAGGGAAGAGCACACTTGCCGCAAATCTATCTATCGGACTGGCTCTGCGTGGATATAAAGTGGGACTTCTGGACTGTGATATCCACGGCCCGACTATTCCCACAATTTTTGGTTTGGAATCTGAGAAACTAGCTGTTAATGAAGAGGGCATACTACTAATCCATGTTCTTCCCAATCTTTCGGTGATGTCTGTCGGTTTTCTGCTCGAAAATAAAGATTCCCCCATCATCTGGAGGGGACCTGCAAAAATGGGTGCGATCAAACAGTTCCTGGAAGATGTTATCTGGAGAGAACTTGACTTTCAGATTATAGATCTGCCTCCAGGCACAGGAGATGAACCCCTGAGCGTTGCTCAGCTGATCCCTAATTGTGATGGTGCCGTACTTGTTACAACTCCTCAGGATGTAGCTCTCATTAGCGTCCGCAAATCAATCAGATGTTCTGAAAAACTTAAGGTGCCTGTTATAGGACTTGTCGACAATATGTTGGCCTGACTTGCCCTCACTGTGTCAAGCAAATAGAATTGTTTGGAACTGGTGGTGTAGAAAAAGCCTCAAAAGATTTCAATATTCCTATCCTTGCAAAGCTTCCGATAGAGCCAAAAGTAGCAGAAATGGAAGATATGGGCACAGTTCTCCGGTACTGCTCGAACATAACACGGAATGGCAGAAGAATTTTGAATATGTTGTTAGTGCGGTAGAAAAAACCCTAAAAGAAGAATAAATAGAATAGAAATTTGAAGAATCCAACATAGTTTTTTTGTATTGAACCATTCTTGCCGCCTTTTCTGGATTTTGTTACAGGATTTACTGATAGCTATGTTAATAGCATAAGTAGCAACCATATTCTATCTCACGAATAAAACTAAGATAATTATCTCAACAATAATAATGTTGAATTATATGGAGATATGAATAAATTACATATCAGACACAGATAAAATTATAGCTCAGCGCATGCCTGAGGCCTACTTCAATGATGGAATTATGCTGTTGAGTTAAAAATCATTGATGATAGAACTAAAAAATAGATCAATATAGAACATTCATAATATATTTATTGGTAGTTTTATCGAACTTCTACACTTATGATGCAAAATCAAGTATGATAAATCTATAGTTAAAAATTTGATTTCTAGAATGTTGTACGTTTAATGCCATTGATTTTATGCTTCGGGTGCATAAGTCCTCTATTAATTTCTCTAATCTTCTTCACATCCTTCACATTCTTCGCAAACTTCCTTCCCATATACGAATCTTTCGTCTGTTTCGCCGATTATTTTTCTTACCTCATTTTCGTCTATTCTATAATTTTCCTTATTGGATTTAAGAGTGTTGTTTATTGCCTTAATGTACAGCGCTGTGAACATGTCTGCTTCATCAAAATCATCCAAATTCTGTACAAAAATAAGTATATCCTTTGCTATTTTTTGTTCAAATACTTTTTTCGTTGTTTTCGTTACTTTTTCTATTGTAACAGTATGTTCTTTTTTCCTAATTATCTGTTCTTCACGCCATTTCTCTATTGCTCTCCAGATGGGTAGAGGATCAATGCCGTGCTTTTTGATGTAATCTTCTCGAGTATACTCGTGCATATTGCTGTCTACGAAGAGTAACTTAGCCTGATCCGCCATCAGTCTCGTCCCTGTCGGTATCGCTGCCGGATTTGAGCAGATCTCTGCACAGTGAAGAAGATCTTCTTCTCCGCCTGTTTGCTCTATCTTGAGCGGCTTTCCGCAACTTGGACATACCCCAACCAATCTCTGTTCTTCTTTAGTTTGTTCTTCTTTACTATTCATGCTTTTCCTCCTATGTTTCGAAAAAATTCGGTTCTTTTTCATAGGCTTTGATTGTTTCAAATTATGCATTATACCAAAACAAGTGCATTAAAACAGATTGTATGAAAGCTTGTAAGAGTTGTCTACACTGTCGGAGCAGGGACAATTACTTCGAATATATACCCCCAGTAGTATATTTAATTTGAAATAAGACCAACATCTTCCACACAATTCTACTTAGCAGGTTTATGATCTCTTTTTTGGTCTATTCTGTTTACTCTACAATATACAATTATCCTTATAATTATTTTAAATTAATTATACAAAAAATAGTTTCTAAACAAAAAATAATACCACATAAAATGTTTCACAGTCGAAAAACAGATCAATATTAATAATGCTTTTTTATTATTTGTGAAGTCGTGCTGATCTAATAATTATTCTTTTTCTAGAGAAGAAAACCTTACCATGAACCTATCAGTGGCCTATCCTTTGATTATATTTACGACTATAATTAATCAAAAAAAGAACATAATCCTAGGTTATATTTTGGAGATAAATTGCGTTCTCACCTGAAAAATTATTGAAGTTCCGAAAGGCACGATCTCGTATAGAACAGATTTAATATTGGACCCACAAGTTACATCTTTTGATGTTATCTCTTCATTATATAGACTATATTTTTAAGGAGTATTTACTGAATGGAGTTTTGGTGGAATAGGTCTTTACTATGTAGTAACAGATGAGAACGTAAGTTATACTAGGTTCACAACATATTTAATATTTTTAGCGTATAATCTTATTCTATCATTCTGCTTCTATACTACATATCTAATCTTTTTGGTATAGTACCGTACATAATCAACCTGGACAAAAATAATTATAATTTTGAGCCATCCTTCCGAGTTAACTGAACTTTCCGATAAGAGCACTTATGCTATCACTTTTAACCATACCTATTATGTGGTTTTCTAAGTCGATAACTGGAAGTGCGGAAATTGAGTAATTTTCCATTATTGACAATGCGGTCTCAATTTTATCGTCTCCATGAACATATCTGACATCACGTGTAATTATCTCATTCAATTCAGTTATTTTACAGGCAACTGCTTTTGTAATATCCCAGGAAGTAACAATACCTTCAAGCTTTCCGTCTTCTGATATGACAGGTAGATGGTTAACCTTCTTTTTTACCATGAGTATCGATGCGTTTTCTATTGTTTCAGCTCTGAAAACTGAATAGAAATTCTGATTCATGATATCCTTTACAAGAATCTGTGATAGAAAACTCCTTATTAGATAATTCATCTGCCCTTCTTCAAGCAAGAAGGCATCATGACCATATTGAGACCTGATTTCTTCGTATTTTGCATCAACCCCATTTGCTGTAAGAGCAGATACGATTTCTTGGGCTTGATACGGAGGATAGAGCCAATCTGAAGTTATGGAAATTACAAGGTATTTTGCAGTAACTCCAGCAAAGCCATCTATGAGTGCCCCATTCTTTGAAAGGTCGAAAAAATCCACGCATTTTGTAATATAGAGATATGAATTTGCATCAAAACGCTTTGTAAAGGTATCTCCCTGATGATTTAGGTAGCTTTCGACCTGAAAATTTGGGGAGCGATCTATACCTTCTTCATCCTGCTGAACTCTTCCAAACTTCTTTTGCATCGAAGCATCACTAAGGTATGTTATATGCCCTACCATACGTGCAAGTGCGAGTCCTTGTGCAGGTATTTCTTTTCCGTAGTAATTTCCTCTATTCCATTTAGGGTCATCAGTTATTGCTTTTCTCCCAATTGCTCCAAATGCAATTTGTTGCGGGGTTGAGGATGCAGTTGTAGCTATTGCAATAGCTTTTTTTACCATATTTGGATAGCTTACTGTCCATTGAAGCACCTGCATCCCACCCATTGACCCACCTGCAACTGCATAAAGTTGTCTAACTCCCAGATATTCGATCAGTTTCTTCTGGGTGTTCACGATATCTGCTATAGTAATTACAGGAAATGAGATGCCATAGGGCTTCCCGGTTTCAGGATCTATGGAAGAGGGACCTGTGGATCCCTTACAGCCCCCAAGTATGTTTGAACAGATGACGCAGTATTTCTCTGTATCAAATGCTTTGTTCGGGCCAATTACAATGTTCCACCAGCCTGGTTTTTTATCTCCCTTATGAAAACCTGCAGCATGGGCATCACCCGTTAAAGCATGGCAGATCAGAATTACATTGCTCTTATCATCATTCATCTTTCCATAAATCTCATATTCTATCCTGACATTGGAAAGAGTTTTCCCGCTCTCCAAGCTTAAAATTCCAGGAATATTGTAGTTCATTGAATGAACTATCCCTAAATTCTGGCTTTTTTTTCCTGGAAATAAATTTTTAACGGTGGGAACATGGGCCGAAATTTCCATGTTCATACCTCTAAAAGTGTATTTACTTTATTGAACAGTATGTTTTCAGTATCATTAAGATTCATGGATAAAGTTCCTTTGAGATTATATTTTATATATTCCAGGGTAATAGGGCTTCAAATGGTCTCTGAATCCTGATATCTAGCAACTTCCTTTTGTCCTATCCCTTTTTAAGTTCTCTTTCAAGTCAAACGCAGAATAGAACTCACTTAATTCCGGATTGCAGCCAGAGACAGAGCACTCTATCATTCTGGTATACATTCAGTAATTATACATATTCACAATTGTGATAGCATTATAACATTTGTGATGTTAGTATAAATATCTATTTCTTAATCTTGGAAAAAAGGGTACGGATGAGGATACTTCGGGAAAATTTTTACCAATAGAATCAAAGAAAGGATTCAATAGTGCTTCCATCAAATTTAATTCCACTAATCTCAAGCATCCTATAATACACTTTTTTGTTTTCAATTTTATACGCTCATGAGCATGTATATCATATTTATATTCATATTCTTAAGATTGTTACTATTGATTTGAGAGCAATTTTCTCCAGATTATAGCAAAAACCCTCATATGAAACAGGATGTAATTTTTTATTAGACTATTTTTCTTTTCAGATTTTGAACTATTTCTTTTCCGGTTTCGATTATAAATTCCGTAGAATTTGATCTTTCTACGCTCTTACAATTCCAGTGCTTCTAAGAATATGGTATGCAAGGTTAAGAACTTCAGGCCTGCGCCCAACATGTGAGAAAAAAATATGCGCCATCATGTTTTTTGTTGGTATGAAGGGCTACAAATTTTCCCAGATTTTTATCTAAAATAAAAATATTTTATCTGTATTCAATAAAAGTTACTATATCTATTAAGTTCTCAGATTTGCAGCAGATACAAATTCCACTGTTACTGCAGCTGATCTATTTAAATAGCATATTAAAATTGTTTTAGGATATTTCCCTCTCACTTCTTAATAGACTTCACAATTATTATTTTGCCATTGGCATATTTTATCTAAAACCGGTAAAAGGACTACTTTTGCAAGGAAAATAATTGGTATCGAGTCCACCATTAAATAGGTGCTTGCCAAAAACATAACCTCAGCTTTTTAGCTCAATGCTACTTTACACGGCGAAGGAGAAACTTGAACAAAATCCGCAACTTATGAACTTCCTCGAGTATATAAAAATGTGCAAAGATCATTGCTTTCATTATTTTTTAAATTTTTTCTTCTTTCTGCACTTCCCAGTTTTCCATTATAATCCTGTTCTCAAACTGCCGAAATAAAAATACAGAAATCCGCTTTTAATTTTCATCTTCTTCTAGTAATACCGCATACTGGCACTTCTCTGTTTTATCAACAGTTAGTTCACTAAAATAGCATCAAAAACCGCCCCATAACAAGAGGCAATTTTTCAGAAGTTTTCCATGTACTATTATATATTTAATTGCTTCATTTGCCTGAATTGCACCAATTACCCCGGGGTTTTCCAGTACCGAAAATACTTCTTTTTTAAAAGAGCTAGGAAATAGACAGCAGATACATGAAGTTTTTCCTGAAATTATTGTTGTCATTTGGTCCCTATAACGTGAGGCTGCGCCGTGAATAAGGGTTATTTTTCGTTTAAGTGCAGCTTATTAAAACATGCCTCATATCAAAATTGTCCAGCATATCTATGATCAGGCCAGCAGGAGGAATTATTGAGCCTATATTTTCATCCGTTATTTTTTGCTTGATCGTATCTACTTTTATTTCAGGATTCATGGAAACAGGTTTTTTCTTGGCAGATTCTACCTTATCTCTTCCAATGTCTCGTTCATGGTGGAGAAACTGTCTATTCAGATGCTGGGATCCCAGGTTAGAACAATATCAATGGCCACCAAATTCAAGATTAAATTGGCATGTTTCTTCGAATTAATTTGCTTCAATTGTTGACTACTGATTATATTTTTAATCAGTTATTAATCAGACATATCTAATACGTTAAAATCGATATCAATTAATTGTTTCTGATGGGTTGAATAATTACATTATATATTCCATTCCGAACAAATATATTTTAATTTTTTTATAATCACATTATCCGGAAAGGCTTTATTCGTACCACACACTGACATTTTATAATTCGGGTCCAAATCATATTGCTTTAGTGTCCAATTTGTCAATTTATTACCTAATTTAACAGCTATCTCACCTTTTTTAAGAAAATTAATTGTAAATGATTTTAGAGGTATCGATATCCCCTTTCCGACTGCTTTTATATAACTTTCCTTTAGTGTCCATAAGTCAAAGAAGAAAAGCTGCCATTTTTCCGGATTCTTTGCTATAAGCATTTCGTACTCTTCGCCTGAGAAAAATTGCTCAAGTAATTCAAATTCTATTGGCCTTATCTTCTCGATGTCTATACCAACAGGTTCGTCATCGATTACACAAACAATCCAATCTCCAGAATGTGAAACATTAAAATAAAGTCTGGAATTTCCCTTAATAATAGCTTGCCATACTTATTAGAATTAAACTCTATTATTTTACTGCTGACTTTCAGCTCGCTTGCTACGACAGACCTTATCAGAATGTCTGCCAACAAAACCCTTTTTGCATCATCAGAAGTTGTAAATTTTTTAATTATTTCCTGCTTTTCGTCAGGTATATTTGTCAATAGCTTTCGAAATGTTAAATCATCCATTGGTTCTAGGTTATTTAAGGCAAATATCTTCATTTCAAACAACGTGATTACTCCCACGACTGAAAACGGGGGCTTATATCTTCGTCCTTCATTAGGAATAAGATGGGTTTGATCTGTGACATCGGCATCATCTTAGGCGTCGATTGAGCTGGCGAGCCCTCCCACTTGCTGCCTTCTGCGAGCACCTCTCCCTTCATCAGCAGCGAGAGATTACCCAATTGTGCTCCCGTCTCCATTTCGTTATCGTAGAGCACCACGCTGCGCTGGCTTATCGTGTTGGCAGGACCGACGCGGCCATGTGCCATCTTCATCACGCGATCTTCAAACAGATGAGTTTGCAGCGAGACTCCGGCGTTGATGGCTCATTTAGCCCCAACTTCGACTAGGTCAAACCCAGTCATATAGGTCGTCAGTATGAGTGCATTCTTTGCAATCTTTACGCCGAATAAGCGCAGCACCATCCATAGGAAGGGAGTGACAAGCAAGGGCCCGATCATTAGTGGCACAGCAACGTTTTCGTATAGCGCGGTGATGAATTCGGTTCGACGCACAAAATGGCTCCACAAGGGCTCAATGCGCGGCCTGTAGCGGCCGATAAACAACCACTTGAGCGCCATGACTATAAGTGTTGCAATCAACGCAGGAGCTAGGTAGATAAATGGTAGGAGAGGCAACAATAAACCCGGCCCAAGCATTGCGAGACCTTCCATGGAAAACAGGAGTGTGGCTCCAAAAATGCCGTAAGCAAATGCTGGCGGCAACGTAACGCGAAAGAACTCGTAGGCATAGCGCAATACATAAGCATTCAAGCCAGGTTTGTAGGTTTGGTCCTACATAAAGCCTTCAACGATCTGCCGCCGTGGCAAATAAATGGGAGGCAGGCCTAGCCAGGTGCTTCCAGGCTCAATTACACCCTTTGGTGGGGTCGACTGAACTCTAATAAGGCAACCATCTGAAATATTAGCACCAACAGGCGCCAGCGCGGAGTTACCGATGAAAGTGCGGTTGCCAATAGTAATCTGTGCAACTATCAGCATTTTGTGGTACACTCTAGCCGGACCGATTGAGGCCATATCAGCGATAAAAGCCTCGTCTTTGATGGTGAGTAGTTCTGGCGTGATATTGGAAACCGTCGATATCTCACCACGTGCGCCGATTTGAGCACCTAGCATGCGTAAAAATGGAGCTATGTAGAGTGGTCCATACTGCGCATTATTTAGCGTCAGGCTGAGCTCGACTAGCCTATCGACGATCCACATGCGCAAATAGAACATGGACCGAAGCGGATATTCACCAGGTTTAACATTCGGCAATATTAATTGCTTGAAGCCAGCTACAAGTATGCAAAGAGAAACTACGAACAGCGCACCAGCCATGATCAGTCCCCCCAATCCAGATCAAAGCATTGCTTGAAGAAACTGGAGTTATCCATATCCATAATAAGAGAAGCATCCCAGGAATTGAGGCCAAAAATGGCACAAGCGGCAGGAATATCAGGCCGGAAATTAGGAAACCAGTGATGAACTTAAATCCTCCTAGCTCTGGTTCATTGGCAGCTGTCCCAGGTACTTCTGACAGTGGCTGATCTATTTTCGAAGAACGTGCCGGCGAACCGCTGGCAACTTTCCTAGGTGGTATTACGCTTCCTGGAGCAAGCTGAGACTGCTCGAGAAGCATCGCGCCGTCTCCCATTACAGTGTTTATGCTAAGAACGCAGTTGGCACCGACATAACAGTCGCGTCCAATATCGATTGTATTAAACTCTATACGGTCACTCGCTACTGAATAACCCAGCAACTGGGAGCCGTTGCCGATACCGGTACCGTCACCAATATGAATCAAGTCATAACAGGAAATACGGCTGGTGCCGATATAGCAATCTTTGCCGATCCTTGCGCCCATCAGGCGACAATACTATCTCATAATTGGAGAGCCTGGAACCAAGCTTTGAACCGCATTAGCCAACCACCAACACAGATAGAAGCTGCCCCATAGTGGATGCTGTCCTGGAGTATACCGGCCTATTAGCAACATTTTTGCTATAACTGCGACGAGGATGGAGGTAGGTATGTATAATAAGGACAAAAACAGCGCAATGAGTAGATAGTAAAAGCTTACATGGAAAAGAGCGCTGATGTCATAAATTGGCGTGTTGTATTGGAAGACATTGACTTTGGTAATGTTTTCTGATAGATAATACCAAATGGTTAGCATCAGACCAGGCAGGCCAAAAAACACATACAACGCCAAGGATTGGACACCAACAGTCTTCCAAGAAATCTTCGACCTGAACGTAGCATCTTTGGCCAGTTCAACTTTCGAGGTTTCATTAGTACTTTCTGCTCTAACACCCAGTAGGGAGAGTTTCTGTAAGGTTGGATTAGCATAAAAATCTTTCATGCTTAAATTTACAAATTCGGGATGCCCACGCAACTTCGAAACTACAATGGCTACGAGAAGCGAGTGACTACCAAGATCAAAGAAGAAATTATCGGTCGCGGAGATTTGAGGCAGTCGCAGTACATTTAGCCATATTTCAGACAAATGGTTTCCATCTCTACCACAAGTGCTATGAAAGGTTTACTGGAACCCAGGCAAGTTAAACTATTTTTTGGAAGAGCCTTGCGATCTATTTTTCCACTAGGTAGGATAGGAAATTCAGCGATCTGCTCTATGTAAGCTGGAACCATATAAGGCGGTAGGTAGTGTTGCAGCAGATCATGCAAACGAAAAATATCGATATTGTGGCCAAGCTTTGGAATCACATAGGCAGCCAGTTCCTCAATTCCATCAGGTATGGCCACTACTGCCACAGCTGCTGCCTGAACGTCCTCGAACTCCATTATAACTGATTCAATCTCAGATATCTCAATGCGATAGCCCCGTAACTTGACCTGCAAATCGGCACGGCCATGGAATTCGACCTCTCCGGTCTCTGTATAACGGCCGAGATCGCCAGTTCGATAAACCCTGGCTTCAGAGCCCTGTTTGGAATCCGGGTCGGGTATGAAACACTTTGCGGTCAGTTCGGGACGTTGGACATAGCCTCGCGCGACTCCAACTCCGCCGATGTAAATTTCTCCAATTTCACCATCTGGTACTCGTTTTCCGGCCTAGTCAGCAATAAACACCTTGTAGCTGGGCAGTGGTCGACCAATTGTCACCGGTTTTCCTAGTTCAAGTTCGGTCCATGTCGCTGTGACCGTGGCTTCAGTAGAACCGTAAGTGTTAAGGATGCGCCGTCCTGGCCTTGCCCACAGTTCAACTACGTGTTGAGGAACTGGCTCACCGCCGATGTTTATTAACGCAGGCTTGGAATATCTTCATCGATTGATGAAAGCAGGGTCGACACAGTAACAAACACTGTTACACTTTGGTCGATTAGAATCCTCGCGAGTTCTCTTCCGATGCGGCTTCCGTCATCTACTGGCCCTACAATCAGTGTTGCACCCGAGCTGAATGTTGTCCATATCTCTTCGAATGAGAAGTCAAAAGTAATACTCATCCCCTGAAAAACACGATCTTCAGGATGAATATCATATGCCCCGGTAACAACATTGAAAAAATAAACGATGCTTCGATATTCGATTTCAACTACCTTTGGCCTGCTTGTCGAGCCTGAGGTGTAAATGATGTAACACAGTGTACTTTCGGGGTGGTCAGGCAAAGTTATATGAGGGCGACGATTTGATAATGTTGCAATTACTGTCTTTTCACGATCTAGCAGGACTTGTGGACAGTTGATCGCGTAGTCTTGATCGACTATTAATTCGGTTGAAATCAGCAATGTTATATCGGCATCTTTAATGATATAATTGATACGATCAATAGGAAAGCTTGTGTCCAGTGGTATATAAGTGGCGCCAAGTTTTAGAATGGCAATGATTGCAGCATAAGTCTCAATCGAGCGCTTCAGCAGGATGCCCACTCGATCTCGGGCCTGAACACCTCTTGAATGCAAGTGATGAGCAATGCGATTAGCATATAGATCCAAATCTTGATAAGAATACTCCTTCGTCTCATAAACAACTGCGATATTGCACGGGGTTGAATCGACTGTTCTTTCAAATATCTGTTGTGGCATCACAGGATTAGCTTTCGCATCTTCCACATATATCGTGTCATCTTTGGAAATAATCGTAGGAGGGTGGTTCATTTCATAAATCGTTTTTCCAGGGTTTGATATTTGAGCTATTTGAGCCTCAATTTCTCTATTATAAATTTAAATACCTCCACATCCGATAGTTTAGGTCGTAATTACATTAATTGAGGATAAAAGATATAAATATATTATATAATTATCAAATTATTTAAATTGTTTTAATCTTATGCAGTATTTCGATACAACTGTACCAAAGTGGGGCTTTTATTTGCAAAAAATATTAGGAGAGCAACTCATTTCAGGAATCACTTTTTAATAATTTGGAACCTGAGCTATTTGTGTTTCTATTTCTACATTATAGATACACATACTCCAAATCCGAGAATTTAGGTTCTGATTGCATAAATTGAGTATTAAAAATGAAAATGCACTTTATTTTGAAATTGATAAATGCATTTCATTTTAAAATAATCATACAAAAAAATGATTTCTGGAAAAATTTTTCCCCCATAAAATGTGTTAATAATAATAATAATAATAATAATAATAATAATAATAACAATAATAATAATTAAGTTTTGGTTTACATGTTGTGGATAATAGTATTTATTCAAAAATTATTATACTTTAATGCAATATAATATTAGTAATTGATTTTAAGCCCTTTATGTAAAATGAATATATATTTTTCAACAACTATAGCACTTGCAACCTTTTTTATTGCGTTTTCGATTGCATGTTTTGAGATTTTCCCCAGATCATGAACTGAAGATAGTTTCCAAAGTTTTTTGTCAGGCAGAGGATCGTATCTTCAACAGCTTCTTTTTTACAGAGTTGCAGCAGCGTAGTCTATGTAAATTGTAATATTCTCAGCATCAAACCTACCCATTCACATTTGTTACCGGCCATAAAGATTGTGACTATTAAGTTTTATGGTGGACTGCATTCGGGTAAAATCTACAAATTTTTAAAAACTTGACGTTTTGTATAGAAATCATCAATTCGTAGATAAATCCCATTACTATAATTTTTGCACTGATAGTAATATATATGGTTATACAAAATATTAATGCACAATTGTTAATATCACGAGTGATGGTGATTATGGAAACTCCATGTCAGAAAGCTGTATGGGATCTTGTCCCTGCAATAAGGGCCAGTCTAGCAATAGAACTTGTAAATAAAGGACAATCACAGGCAACTTCTGCAAAGTTGCTGGGGATTGCGCCGTCGGCAGTTTCTCAGTATATTTTAGGAAAAAGAGGTTATAGAATCGAATTTAAGGGTGAGGCGAAGGAATTGATCGAAAAACTTGCTCAGGACTTGATCGACAATAAAGTCGACGACTTTGTGGCAAGGATATGTGAGATCTGCATGAATGCAAGAGGAATTGAAAATAATTGCAATAGAAGTTTTGGTTCCGAAGAGTTAGGCAATAAAGCAGTAGAACTTGATAAATAAAAATTTATTCCAGTCTATTAACCCGCAGCAAGCTGCGGGGATAGGAACTCTCTGAGAACCGTTATTAATCGACTGATTTATATTCCGAGAACTTTTGCACTATCAAATAGAACTACGTCATGCAAACATTGAATCTATAAAATAATCCACTTTCCGTATATGCGCATAAGAGAGTTTGTCTAGACTTCATTTACACAAATTGCTTATATAGGCTTTACAAACAAGCTCAAAATTGGAGTTCCTCCAAACCCATACAGGAATGCATCTAATTTTTCAATATGAAAGTAGCCTAAAATTTAATATAACTTTCAATCGATAATAAAAAGCAAATAGACAATAAATTTTACAAATGTGTGCACATGGAATGTGTCTAAAATAAAATCTCACATGGTATTTTGCATGAAGTGGCTGAATAAATTTGGTTTAGACAATGACATCATCAACTATTCGAAAGATCTCTTCTTTGAAATAGGCAAAAGGTACTGTTTTGAATTTTTGTAATCGGTAATGTTATTGATCATTTACATTTTTTCGTTGGCTCCGAACCAAAATATTATCTTTCAAGAGTACTTAATTTATAAAAAATACCGCAGCAAAGAAAATCTTTTAAAAATAATCTGATGACAAAAAACATTTATTTCGCGGTGAACCATTGAGTTATGGGGTTACATAGGAACTATTGGTGTTGTTACATCTTCAAATCTTATTAAAAGCTCTTGAAATCACGAATACCAGAAGGGAAAAAAATCATATAAGTAAATTAAAATATTTGATTTTAAATAATCCCTTCATATCAATAGCGTTAGATTGAACATCTTATATCACTAGCAGCTAGGTTACCCACCTCAACTTTGATTTTTAACTTTTCCATATAGTATTTGGACTTAGTTTTATACTCGTAGGTCCAGAAGCTCCTTGATGCCTATATAGTTAACATAAGTTAAATTCACAATTGTGAATATTTTGTAAATCACTTTATATTGATCGTAAATGCTAGATCAGAATCGCAAAATTTCAGGCGGATTGAAATGCTTAAGATAAGTTATAGAGGGTTTCGACAGATTCCTAAAATTTGTAATATGTTATAAATGGTAGATAAATGATGTATAAATGATTCGTATAAATCAGAGATGTATCGAAATCCTCTGTAATTATCCTTGAGAAAGGTTTGAGTGAAAAAATATGAATTACTGGAAATTCTTGTATACTCTGGAATGAATTAAATTACATGGATATGGAGAAAACTACAGGAGAAGGTGATTGTATGGGACGAATATACTCTGACATAACAAGGATAATAGGTAACACACCGCTTGTCCGGTTAAACAGAGTGACAATGGGTCTTCATGCTGATGTGGTAGTTAAAGTAGAGTCCTCTAACCCACTGGGAAGTGTAAAGGATAGAATTGGATTGGCAATGATCGAAGGAGCTGGACGCGAAGGCAAGATCAAAACTGGTACTATAATCGTTGAACCAACTAGCGGTAACACTGGTATAGCACTTGCAGGCGTATGCGCTGCCCGTGGATATAAGCTGATACTGTGGTCATGCCTGAGACAATGATATCGAAAGGAGGAAAGTGTTGAAGGCCCTGGGAGCAGATCTCATCCTGACACCCGGACGTGAAGGGATGAGAGGGGCGGTCAGTAAAGCAGAAAAATGGCTGCAGAAGATCCTATGCTTCATTTCATACCCCAGCAATTCCGGAACCCTGAAAACCCGGAAATCCACCGCAGAACGACTGCCGAGGAAATATGGAAAGATACTGATGGCAAGGTGGAGTGCTTGTAGCAGGCGTGGGAACAGGTGGGACCATTACAGGTATTGCCAGCATTATCAAAAAAGGAAACCTACTTTCAATGTAGTTGCAGTCGAACCTGCAGAGTCTCCAGTTCTTAGCGGAGGAAATCCGGGGGCCCATAGGATACAGGGGCTCGGTTCAGGGTTCATTCCGGATGTGCTCCGCCTTGATCTAGTTGATGAGATCATTAAGGTAACTGAAGACAATGCTGCTGCTACGGCCAAAAAATTAGCAAGGAACGAAGGCATATCTTCAGGTGCAGCTACATATGCAGCACTGCAAGTTGCTTCGAGAGAAGAAATGATTGGAAAAATGATTGTTGTCATCTTGCCCGATACGGGAGAACGTTATCTGAGTACCGATCTGTTTGATTAATCTGTTTGATAATTGATAATGAGGGGTTCCAAATGGACATTTGCAGACAGATCTTCAAGCAACCAGCTTGGAAAATGTGACTTTTCTGTCGATGATAACTGGTTAATGCTTCAAGCAAGATTACAATTTTTTTACTTTGTAGAACAGATAAAAGTAGCGAAGCTAGTACTCCAGAGAAATTCTAACCGTTTTCAGGTAGTTTTTCTTCAAGATTTAAATTATATTTCAATTCCTTAAATATGTTACACTGCAACCACATGTGAATTCTTAATATAATTCATACAGCAAATTCGCAATACTAACAATCATCATCTTGGCATTCCACTTAGCATGATATTGTCGATTGTATTCGTTCATCGAAGTCCTGACTGATCAGGATAAGACTTGGTGCAGCATTATTCACATAATGGATATATTGAAATATCTTGGGATCAGTGAAATAATCCTCAATTTTCATAGAATTTCATCCATACTGCCGCTCCTAGATCCTTTCAGGTCGAGGGTGACGTAAGAAAAGCCGCATTCTTGCAATAACTCCACGATTCTGTGTCGAATGTTTACTGCTTTTTCGAACTCTTCAGGTATCAACTCAATTCGTGCAATTTTACCATGCAACCGTACACGCAGATTGGAAAATCCCAGATCTTGCAGTATGTTTTCCGCATTTTCTACCATTTGCAGCTTCTCAAGCGTTATTTCTTCACCATATGGAATTCTTGATGATAGACATGAAGATGAAGGTTTATTCCATAAATCAAAACCGCAATCTTGAGCCATTTGTCTAATTTCAAATTTATGAATTTTTAATGAAAGAAAGGGGTGAATGATCTTCTCCTCTTTGCATGCTTGAAGCCCAGGACGGTATTCATTAAGATCGGAAGCATTAATGCCGTCAGCTACGTTTGAAATAGCCAGCTTTTCAGCTTGGTCTCGTAGAATCCTTGCAGACAGTTTTTTGCAAATGTAGCAACGATTTGGGCTATTTTTCCTGAATTCTTCATTTTCCATTATGGAAAAAGGCAATATACTGTAAGATAAACCGAATTTACATGCGATTTCCACAGCATCATTAACTGCTCTTCTTGGAACTATAGGCGCATCAAAAAGTATACATTTGGCTCTCTCGTGGAGTGCCTTTTGCGCAAATACTGCAAGTAAAGTACTGTCTATGCCCCCAGAATATGAAATGAGTAAGCGATCAAGTCCTGATAGCTCTTTGAGCAACGCGTCTTGTATGTTTTCTTTTTCCATGGATGAATACTGACCTTTTGATTTTCACAGTCTTTTTGCAGATTCCATAAACTTTATATTTTTTAACATCATTCACAATTGTGAATATACTGAAAAGACATTATTGGTAATAATACTTTTTGTCCCGAAATAAAGGGTTAGGTATTATTATAGAATATAATATAATAAAATAAATGTAATGCTAATATTGATGCTCTATGAAAATTCGAATTAAAACCTTTGCTCAGATTAAGGACATTCTCGGTGCCGACAGTTTTCTTGAATATCCAGATGGCACCTCAATGAGAGAACTCCTTATATCACTTCGCAAAAAAGCTGGTGAATTCGAAGATCGACTTTTTTCCAACGAAGGAGAATTGCACAGTCATTTAGTTCTGATGAGGAATGGTAGACGAATTTACAAAGAAGATATCGAATCTATTACACTTTCAGAAGGATACGAAATTGCACTTTTTTATCCGGTATCCGGAGGATGAACGTTGTGGAAGTAAATGTCCAGTGATTGACAAACAAAAACTATTTGGTATAACATCCGCGATAGAAATGTAGCAAGGTCTATAACAAATATATCTGTCACTTTTCAGATACGGGTAGGAATAATGGTAGTTATTCTTAGTAGAAATTATTAAAACGATCCAGAATATAGTTACAAATAGAAAAGATTCACTAATGCACATTACACTAATGTATGGAATTTTTGTGTCCATCTACGGAAAGTGGGACTATTTTGAGTTAATAGCAACTTTCTTATTAATAACTTATTTTACTTCTTCAATTTGGAGAAGATCATAAAGTTCATAAATTAAAAGTTCCACGGCTCCTTCACATTATTAATTCCTAAGATTTATACTTCTTCCAAGGAAGTGTTTAATTGAGGATTTTAAATGAGAAAGATTGATTATAAGAAAATAATGATTGCAACCGATGGCTCGGACTGCTCCAGGCTGGCTATTGAAAAAGGAATAGAGCTTGCGCGATTAAGTGGGAGAACAGTTTATGCAGTCTATGTGATGTCAACAACCTACTTATCTCCTAGAGGTGCAGGTTGGGAATTGATACATAAAGCATTGAAAGACGAGGGGCAACAGGCTGTATATTATATAAAAAGCTTAGGAAAGGTAAAAGGAATCAACGTAAAATCTGTCCTGCTTGAAGGCAATCCCTCAGACGAGTTGATCCAATATGCCGATGAGGAAAAAATGGATATTGTGATTATGGGCACTCTTGGGAAGACAGGATTATACAGGATGCTTATTGGTAGCGTTGCAGAAAATCTGATCCGGCACTCGAAGGTTCCGGTCATGGTTGTAAGTACAAAGTATGAGACACAAGACTAATCTAAAATAAACTGTAGAGAGTTTCACTAAATCGTTAAATTTCGTCATATGCTTATGAACGGTATATGAATAACTCATCAAAATAAGAGATTTATTAAAGTATTCATCTATCTTTATTTTAAAAGCAACATTTTTAGAATAGCAATTTTTATGCACAGTTTTTATGTGAATTGTTTTTACTATGAATAGTTTTTTTTGTAGCAAAACTTTTATGCAGAACGATTTTAGTTAAATTTTTAAATGAGTTCTAAGCATTCATTAATCCTATAGGTTATTGTACTTGATTTTAGACTTCGAGTGCGTAAATCCATGAATTATTTTGAGACAATCGAAGATATCCATGTTAGACTTGGGAAAAAAATAATATTGTTGAGATTAAATAAGTATATGTTTCTCTATAGTTAACTTTCAGAAATATTTCCCTAATGCAGTTCGTTAGTTATTCCTGTTAGGGGATCATAGCGCAAGTTGATATAATGGATTTCAGCATCAAACTTGTCTCTGTTTTTATCATACATCCATTTTGGTACCTTCAGATGATAGCCAACACGTTCTAAAGCATTCAACTTTTTAACTTCATCTCTGCATTCAATAGGAATACAAGTAACTGTTGAATATCCGATTCTCTAATATAAGCAGAAATATCATCATCAAATAAATCACCTGTATAGAGAAAAGCTCGTTGATTCAAAGCTTTGTGAACTAAATACTGTGTGCTTTTTTCAGTTTATTTTCAATTTTTGATAGGTAATCTTCATCATATAATTCATTAAATAGAGTTCTTAATTTGAGTTCAAAATGGTTGCCTGCCTGTTCCATCAACCATTGTTACACTTGACTTTATGATATCCATATCTTCACATAGCCTATGGGTTTCTACCGAATACACATACACGGGCAAATTACATTTTCTGGATGATTTCTATTTACTCGCCCGAATCTTTGGATTAGAGAATCAATAGGTTCCGCCATTTCAGCTTGACTAGATTCGAATTTCAAGTCAGCATGGAAATCGTCAAATATTGACATTGTTCTGCCCACATAGAGCATCATCCAAATTATTCGGGCTGAATAATTCTAAGTGAGGCTCACTAATCCTAAAAAAGTTGACCGATTTTTGAGAACCCTAACGATATTGGTACTTTATATATAGAAAGATAAATCTTACTGAGTCTTACAGAGTCTCGCGAGATTCATATAGGAATAATAAATTTCAGTAAAACCATTAGATTCTCAGAAGGCTTTTGATTTCTTCCAAGTGTAGCCTTGCTTATAAAAACTCAAGATTTTTTAAAAGGGAAAATTGAATTTGGAAACAAAAAAATCTTCCGAAAAACTCCATCAATGGCGAAAAAATAGTTGATTAAATGTGGAGTTTAGAGGAATTATTAGCATCTAGGGTTCTTGTTCTATAAATTTGGGACACGACCTTTCATTTCTGAGTAGTAAAATCAAGAACGTTTTCAAACACTTTTTTATCATTCAGTCCAACAATTTTAGCTTGAGATCTGCTCCTGGTGACTTTTCCGTTCTGTTGCATGTAGATGTATTTCCCGTTTTCATTACCCACGATCACAGAGAAATCAGGTATAGAGTTTACTCCGAAATAGTCAGCAATTTTAGGGCTCTGGTCTACATCTACAGCCATAATCGTTGCTGTCCTTCCGTATTCTGTTGCTAGCTTGTTAAGGACGGACTTCATTTTCTGGCAAGATTCGCACCATTCAGCTCCGATTTTCAACAAAACTGGCCCGTTCTTGAGAGCATTGTTTATCTGCTCAAGCTGGGTCACTTCTACAACAGTATTTTCTTTCAGGTTTACCTTAGAGTTTGTGGAATTTGCCTGAGTTTTTTTGTAATTCTTTGTATCCTTTGCAGTGATTTTCAATGTGTCAGCTTTTGTAACTGGTTTATATGATGTTGTTGTGCATGTACTGCCACTACAAGCTGCTGCTCCTGTCATTGACAGGACAAAAAGAGCTAACGTTAAAATACCTAGCGTCTTAACTATATTTTTATGCATTATATAAATCCTCCATAGTTTCCACTCAACCATAACTTTTCAAAAGATACTGAATGTTAAATTCAATTTCCAAAGCTCTTGTATCTTAAATCAATTCTCACAGACAATGAAAATATACTCTTTAACTTAAACCCCCGATTTAAGAAGGAGATCTATTTTCATACGATTGAATGATGTTTGTGCGTTTTCTTCAACAAACACTTAAAATTTAAGGATTATGGCCTGTGATTTGTATACTCTTCACTTTTTCAAAAATGGGTATCAATCAATGCATTTTCATTTGATATACATTGCAGTAATCAATCTAAGATGTTAATAAGGTTAAGAGTTGGAATATGTATAAGAAAACACAGTGAAATGACCCCCAACAATCACTATGAAAAAAGTGTAAAAGTATATTAAACATAAGTGAACCTTCTTTTATAAAAAGTTATCTCTAGCCAAATCTCAAACTATTCACTAATATAACTTTCACAATATCTACTAAGCTTGTTGCTATTAAAATTCACTATAAATAAACAGCTTGACAGACAATCAGTCTAAGTAAATAAATCGCATCATTGTGCTTACTCTGCATTAGCTGCGACCTGGCGCCCATAAAAATATTTAATTCATTCGATTCCGTGTTATTAATCCCAGATTGATCTTCAAAAGGTTAGCAATTTTTTGGTATCTATATTGGAATGATAATCTCTAAGCAATTACTGAAAAAAATTACAATTTTAAATCAGTTGATTAGTGCATTTTCATGATTTGTTAATCAAATGAGGATATTTTTCATCAAATTATTTCCTTTATAGGATAATTATTGTATATTTTAGGAAATCTTTATAAAATCCAGATATAGATAATTGAGTATATGACACAACAATTTGGGACACAGCAATTCACTCTTACCATTCAATCTGGAAAAAATCGGTTTAGAGAGCAGGAAGGATTTGACAGTATAGAGATAAAACCAGGGGATACCCTGGCAATAGTTGGTCCAACAGGCTCAGGAAAATCAGCCTTTATTAATGATATTGAAACCTTTGCACAGGGAGATACAGTAACAGGCAGATGGATTTTCATCAATGGAGAAGTCCCTCCAGAATCCTTTGTACGGGAGCCGGCCTTCAAACCGATTGCCATGATAACCCAAAACACACGTTGTTTGGCAGACCTCACAGTCGAAGCATTTCTATTAATGCATATAAGAGCACGGCGGCCTGGCAAGGAGGATTTGCTTGGTGAGACAATTAATCTTGCAAATACATTCACTGGAGAAAAAATAAGTCTTAAGAATCGAATGAGTGCTTTATCCGGAGGCCAAACTAGGTCTCTTATGATCGCAGATGCACTTATAATAGGCGATACTCCAATACTTCTTCTCGATGAGATCGAAAATGCAGGCATCTTCAAAAACCGTGTTATGGAGGCTATTCAGGGAGGAAATAAAGCTGTAGTTCTTGTAACACATGATCCATATCTCGCTCTTACAGCAGATAGGCGCATAGTGATGAGAAATGGAGGAGTTTACTCTGTGATCGAGCCTACAGGCCAGGAGCAAGATATTATTGAAGATCTTGCATTAATCGAAACCAAGCTCAATCAAATCAGAGAGAAAATCAGACTGGGAACGGCTTTCTCTTCCGGTTCGTCGGAAGCTTTGATGATTGCAGTTGGACAGGGTGTGGCTTCTAAATGAAGCTTCTCATAATTGCAGGTCCTCCAAGTGGAGGAAAAACTGCTGTGATTCGCCAGATTATAAAAAATCTTCCTGAAGATGCACTTCCCTCCTTTCTGAAAATTGATGTTGTACATGCAACTGAAGATGAGGAACTTGCAAAAGAATTTTGTATCCCTGTTAAAAAGGTATATTCCGGAGATGTTTGTCCAGATCACATGGGAATTCTAGTCCTTGATGACGCATTGAACTGGGCCAAAAGCCTATCCAGAAACAGTCTGATAATCGAAAGTGCAGGACTATGTCTAAGGTGTACTCCTTATACAACGCAATCTCTTGGAATTGCAGTTATCAGTGCGATATCAGGAACAAATTCACCACTCAAAATGGCACCTTTGCTTGCTCTTGCAGATGTCGCAGTTGTTACCAAAACCGACCTTGTGTCACAAGCAGAAAAAGAAGTTTTCAGGGAAAGTATCAAAAAAGTTGTCCCAGATATTGATATTGTAGAGACAAATGCAATTCAGGGAACCGGGTTAAGATACTTGATGAGACGGATTGCTGCCCAGCAGGATATGGGGTCAGAACCTGTAGTGCTCAGAGGCTCACCTCCGCTTGGCGTATGCACGATATGTATAGGTAAAAAAGAGATCGGATGGAAAAATCACTTTGGAGTCATCAGACCACTGGATATGCCAGATCCTATTTACAGAGGTGACTGATGGTTAATAAATGGAGTCCACCAGGGAAAAATTGTGGAGCTTGTGGCTCACATACATGTTTTGATTTTGTTGGACGTCTCGGAGAAGGATCAGCAGAGCTAGACCTATGTCCATTCTACAGCAATGAAAATATCGTGACCCTGGAAAATTCCGAGATTCAGGCAAAAAATGCTACTTATTCTGGTATAGATATTACTGGAAAAGAATATGACTTCGTCCTGCTCCCGTTCCCGGGTGAGCCCTCAGCACGCAAATTTATAGTACCTTTCAGGGCAGATCTTGTAGAATTGTGGGGGATTAAAAAAGGAGACCTAGTAATTGGCCGTCCAGCTGGACCAGGCTGTCCTCTTTATCATGCTTTAAGGGTTTTGAGCGCAAACCCTGTAACAGGTGTACTTGAGTGTCATACTGTAGGTCCAATGGTCGCAAGAAAAGAAGACTCCCATGATGTCCAAGCATATCATGTCCATGCTTTCGAAGGAGTTGCCAGTATTATAAAAAATCCTCCCGTCTTTGGAACTCGCCAGTATTTCCTGCCTAGTAACTGTATGATGGATCTTGCACATACTGCTCTTGTGAACATGATTTTCCATAAACCCTTTGGAACTCACGTCCGGCTTGAGGATATCAGGATATTATGAAGAATATTGAAGAAATAAATGAGAAAATCGCACGTGAAGAAGCAATTATTCTAACAGCTGCCGAGCTCAAATCCATGGTACGTGACGGTCAAACGATAACCGCTAACGATGTGGATGTAGTTACTACAGGAACATTTGGTGTAATGTCCGGTACTATGGCAGTTATGATGGTACCTGTTGCGGAAAAAGGTAGTTTTGAGAAAGCGGATACCATCTGGCTAAATGGTGTACCTGCTCAGCCTGGCCCCTGTCCAAACTAACGTCTTGGAGTTGTGGACCTTGTCATTAACGGAACATCGTATGCAGATGACCGATATGGCGGAGGACATATTTTTAGAGATCTTGTAAAAGGAAAAGAGATCTACGTTTTTGTTGAAGCACAAGGTAGAACTTATGAAAATAGAGTTACGCTTGATGATATTGACTTTGCCAGGATCATTACCACAAGACTCTCATTTAAGAATTACCATGCACTGATAAATCCCACAGCAACTATGATAAGTACTATATTCTCTGTAACAGGTCTAACAGGTCCTTTCACAGAAACATCCGTTTCAGGATGTGGTGAAATAAACCCTTTACAGAACGATCCATCCCATAGGACAATAGGTGTAGGTACAAGAGTCCTCTTAAATGGGGCTCCAGGTTATATTATGGGAAAGGGAACCAGATCAGCTCAGATAAACCAAATGTCTCAGCTTTTGCAGACATGAAGAGAATGGACCCTGACATGATGGGCGGAATGAAAACGTCACATGGTCCTGAATGTCTAACCTAACTTGCAGTTCCAATACTCGTTTTGGATGAAGAGATTCTCTTAGGATTAAAAATTCTTGAGCGAGATGTTCCATTGCCTGTATCAGACATAAACGGGCGTACTGTACACACAAAAGTGAACTACGGACATATCTGGGAAGGCACCGATAAAATTATCTGGATCGACAAAGACAGGTGTCTGAACCATCCGGATTGTCCTGCAATGCGCACGTGTCCTACGGAAGCAATTTCAGACCGTTTCATTATCAATAGACATCTGTGTATCAACTGCGGTACATGTACCCTACAATGTCCTGGAGGGGTATTCCGTGCAAGACGTGGATCCATAGAATTAGCTGAAGGATCTGTCCCGATTTCGCTAAGACAATCAGATAGAGCCAGGGCAGAAAAGCTCTGTACTGTGCTTAAGAAACGTATTCAAAATCATGAATTCATACCAACGAAAATGATGGAACCTCTATAACATAGTCCAAATTTGTGAAAAATAGATTGATATCGCAGCACTAGTGGTAGATAAACAATATAATGTTGTGGAATTCACTGATATGTGATTGGTATTTTTGGTCTCCCATGCAGTTAGTTCAAATTTTGGTAATATCTATATTTGATTAAAACAGTGAATTTCAAAAGAATCATTCTTTAAGCGAGTTTATTATATATCATTTTGAAGTCCAATTCGGCTCGACTTTTTTGAGGTTTTGTGTCCGAGTTATTGAATAGGAACACTTCTTATGATCGAGAATAATGTCCCGAAAGAAATATTAAAAGATTTACAGCACGTATGTCAGCTTCATGAGCAGGCAGTTTGTAACCACGATAAATGCAGAGAATTTAACGAGATTTTGTAAGAATTGCTTGTCAGGCTGGAAGATATGAAGTTTTACCAGACGGCTGACAGATTGATGAGTATTCTCATAAATTGCAAGCCGAAAGAAGCTTCTCACTGCGAAAAGGAAATATTGTCGAATCGATGATGAAATAAGCAGAAAAGGATGTACAAAAAAATAATAAATTTAAAAAACAGAAGATAATGAGTCGATTAAGTATATTTCCTAAAATTTAATTCTCCAAACTTTGACAGATTCTACTATATTTGTGAAACTTTTTTATTTTTCTCCGAATTTTAGTCTTTCCACTGCAAAAATGAAAAATCATGATTTTTGCTTATGTGTTTTAAACCTGATTGTTCCAAACTATATAAGAATACACTTGTTGTGGTTTGTTAGTTCCCAGTATTTGCGAATAAAGTATGAGCCTATCCCAAAACCTGTTTTATATTAAATCATTAGGAGTTATCAGGATCATATTCCATGATTAGATATTCTATTGACTGTTCCAAATATGAGACTCAAAAATCAAATTTTGAGTTTTGGGATAGGCTCTATGATAAAAACATAGGCAAAATTAAAAACATTATCAAAAGGTCTTTTTCTACAATACTTATCTTTGAATTATTTTTACTCTTTACGATGAAGAAAAAATGTAATATCTTAAAAATCAAGTTAACAATTTGAATCCATCAATAATAGTAACAAATAAGCAAGCATAAATACAAATAACTGAAAAACTCAAAAAGAATGATTCAAATTTTTGAATCCTGAAGACGGCAAGTATAGGCTGAGTGTATGAAGGTTCAAGGAGAAACCGAAATCATATATAATATATAAAATAAAAATAAGTTTTAGTGGTGAATTGATGTTGTCTTTTAGCTCTGAATGTGACATAGAAAAAATCGAAAGTAAAAAGAAAAGTCCTCTAATTGCTGCTTTATTATCTTGCATAATTCCAGGACTCGGTCAGATCTATGCAGGTGATATATTTCGAGGAGTTGCAATACTTGCAGGATTGGGGTTTAGCTTCTGTTTGATGGCTCTTATCATTGGATTGTTCACATTTTTTGGTATATGGATATTTGCAGTAGCAGATGCTTACAACATGGTAAAAAAGCAAAATGATAAAATTGGGTCGTGTCCTAATTATATGAACTAATCTGGCTTTCTTGAGTTCCTTTTGAATACGTTTCAAAGTAGAACTCTAATATTATGTGAACTAGAACTCATAGTTACACTTTTTCAAGAGCTGATTCCAGGTCCGAGATTATTTCTTCTACATCCTCAGTATATCCAGTGAAAAGTAGCTGCAACATTTCGCCAGAGATGATGACTCACGCAGCTTATTATGGGAATGGAAATTTCTCTAAAACCGTAGGAATTCTTGGTTACTGAAAATTATATATTAGATTCGAAAAATGATTTTATCCGTATCATAGTTTAAGGACTTTTGCGGCTTTTAAAGCACTGGAAACCATAGTTTCGATATTCATCTTTTTTTCTTCAAGCGTAATCAGATCGTAATTTGCCCCTATTTCGTGACGTTCCGGGACAGCAGTACAGCTTCCTGCTGATCACTGGAGATATCGTAGGTTCCAATTTTGCGGGCCATATCCATAATCTCTGTTTTGTCAAAGGCAATCAAAGGACGGTAGACTGGAATCGAAAGTTGATAAACCTCAGCATACATATTAGCAGCAGTTTGAGATGCTACCTGTCCGAGGGAAGAGCCGGTGATAATTCCACTTGCTTTCTCCTTTTTCATAATCTCATAGGCTTCTTTGCACATCATGCGTTTACAGAGCAGACATATTTTTTTTCGATTGCATTTTGCGATAAAGGATTGCAGATTGGGACCATGGGGAATCTCATAAGTTATAAACTGATGCCATGGAACCCACTTATGGAGCTGGTGAATGTAATCAAAAGCCCGGTCTTTTTCCTCGTTCTGGGCATAAGGAGTAGTGTTACAATAGACCGGAATAATAACAACTCCACGTTTCAGCGTAAGCCAGGCAGCAACCGGAGAATCAAGTCCCTCCGATATTAGAACTACATGCTGTCCTGTGTGCCAAGTGGAAGCCCTACAACCCATTTATATGTTTTCAGATAAATATACGCTAAGTTTTGCCGCATTTCGACGAAGATCTCCTTATCAGGAGACTTCAGGTTAATTCTAGGTTTTACTCCTCCTTTCTCCATGGGATTCAAGACCGCATCTCCACAGGTTTTACCAATATCTACTGAGGAAAAAGGATGGTTTCCACTTTTCCTTGCTCTGATTGCAAAAAACTCACCATCACGAACATTAATCTTGAGCAAGATCTGCACATATACTAGCCGCATCCTCAAGGCTGGGTTATGTTGTTAACGCAGCGGAAGTTGAGACAACCCCAAAAACAGTAGCTAATGCTTCGACAGCATGAGAATCGATGGTCTCAATGAATATCCTGCCCCATTCCCGACGAATTCGAGAAAGGTAATTTCCTCTTGAATTCAACATTGCCACAATATTTTTTTTAAGAATTTTTTTCATACCAGCTCCTAATCCCAGGGCTTTTAAGAGCAAGTTCTCCATAACGGACTATAACCACATCTGTTGGAACTTCAGTTTCTAAATGATAGGAGCCAGAAAAATATCTAGACATATTTTCATCATATTTCTTTTGTATTCTTTTGCTTTTTCTCTGAGTATGAACATCATGTTCAATTTTTGTTTCACCCTCATTTCCATGAGTTGCTGAAAATAGTAAGCATAATATATACCTTGTATTGTCCCCAAAACGAGAGATGTGCTCTTTTTTCCCATATTTGAAAATAACTCAAAAACAAAAACTAAAGTTATGTCTGAGAGAAACATGCGACTTAGAGTTACCTTCTGAGTTTTTGATTGATGTTTGTTAATTGCTAGGAATCAATGCTAAATTGTGAAAATTCCAGCAAATAATAAAAAATAGAGGTATTTAGTGATGAATAGAAGTGAGTACAATCTCTCGTTAAATGGGTTTTTCTTCTAGAGATCCGAGACTGATTTAGAGAAGATTCCTAAGGTCATAAGAATGCGTTAACATTCACTTAAATAATCTGGCAAGCTAATCATTTTAAGAGATAATTGCACTTAGTAAATCAGGAGAGCACTCTGAAGAGAACGACAGTTCCGAATAAGAAGACCAGGGTGTTTCCTAAATAATATTTACAACACGATAAAGTTATATATTTTTTAAATACACGAAATTAGAGTAAGGCAGCAGAAACTATTTCAAGAACCTTCTGTTTCGCGAATATAGGAGTAAGAATAATGGCAGAAATGGAAATCGACGTTCGGGAGCAAACATGTCCGGTTCCCCTGGCAGTATGCAGAAAAGCATTCAAGAGAGCATCACCAGGGGACATCTTAATTGTAAAGGGTACGCATCCAGCATCTAAGAAAGAGATTCCTATGGCATGCAAAGCAATGGGGCTCGAAGTACTGAAAATTGAGGATAAAGAAGGAGGAAAAGAATGGGAGATAAAGATCCGAAGGTAAGAGGAATATAAATAGGAGAAAAGACGGTAATTGCACTGTACAGTGGTGATATGGACAAAATATATCGTATCCTGATAATTGAAAACTGAACCCTGGAAATGGACTTGGAAACCTCCATTTTATTTTACTTCTGGGGGTTAGTTCGGTTGGAAAAAGGAGAGCTGAAAAAAAACTATTGCCTAAGACGAATATGCTGAGATTTGGCCGGATGATGGTAAAAAAGACGATGAATAAAGCTAATTTGTTTCACTTGAAAGACAGATGAATGATTTCAAGGAAATCCAAGGGAAGATAAAATCCACCGAAATTACCATGAAATCATGGGCATAAAGAAAGAAAATCTTAGAATTGAATAAAACGTTTATAGTGAATTTTAGGCTCGTATATCCAAAAAGCAAGGGATTGTAATGCAAATCTCTTTATCGGAGTTTTGAATAATTTTTGAGCTGTAGTTGTCAAGGATGCAGAGTTCTACTGATCCTACCTATTTCCAGATATATGTTATAGCAGAAACGAAATTAAGTATTTAACTTTGCAAAAACCGAGATAAAATATTATACCTTAATATAAATATTATTATTTTAGTATATTAAATTGAAAATTAGTTTGGAGTATAGAGATGGAACAAAAAGAACCCATAAAAATAACGTTAAGCGGTATACTCCGTTGGATACTTGGATTATTCTTTATAGTAATCGCGTTAGGAATGATTATCGAACGTGAATATTTTTCAGGAGTATTCATGATTATGGCAGTTTTTGCATCGTTTCCACCGATTTCAAACTTTATCGAATCAGAGTTGAATATTTCAGTATCAGGAGCGGTAAGATTTTTGGTGGTAATAATCCTTATAGCAGGATCGGTGGCTGCAGAACCTAATCATTCATCTTCAGCGATTATTTATGCTCATACTTCTTCAGGATCTCATAGTACTACCAAGGATGACAATGTTAGTTATTGGTTTTGGGAATGGCATACACCATCTCATATAAGCGATACGAAAGCTCCAAGGGGATTTGAATAAAAGTTACTTTGTATCTAAAAATAATGTTGATCAAAAATAATAACAAGATCAATTGGTTGGAATTTTATTGCTAAATTGTTAAACGTGGGGATAATGAGACAAAAATAGTATATCTAGTAAAAGTATATCCGGCCACTGCTCATTTGCAGTATGATGGAACATTGGGAATGGGGTCGGACTTTAAAACAATTATCCATTATGAAAATCAAAATCCATCATGAATTGGTTTGGGATAATACTGTTGATGCTGCACGCATCAACAGTATATAATTTACTTCGGAAAATTGCGTATCTTTTGTACAAAGTTGTATTAGTTGTACTACTTTATAACTTTTTTTCTCGCCATTATTTATCTTGATGATTTGATATTTTAGGATGGATAGCTATTATTATAGGTTTGTTAATATTCATAATTATAGTTATAAAGATGTATATTAATTTTTTTATAGATTGCTATGTTGGATATTTTAAAATTTGATAGGATAGATGTTAAGGATGTTGGAAATCATATACCCATTATTACAAGATATCATCGAATTTATATTTGGAGTAATAGCCGGTGTATTGTGAGTAAGATATTAGTAAAAATTATGAAATGCTATTATTGTTAATGAACTTGTCTCATATATCAATAATTATATTACCGTATTTAGCATTTTTAATACGTTCTATAATTGCAATTCTAATTGCCTTAATTATATAAGAGTTAATAATCATAATAATAGAATATTTGTACCCTACTAACTCTTATACATTTAAATAAATATAACTAAATTATTTTAGTTTAACAGGATCTTCTAAAGATCCAAATGGTTCTTCTTCAATAAAAATTCTGGAAACTTATATTTGATTGAAATTTTTAACACTTAATATTGCTTGAGAGAGTATGCTGCAGCAATTATTCTTATTGCAAATGCAATATACTCTTTTACATTTAAAGACGCGAAACTACTTTTGGTTTCGACTCCAATCTGCTATTATAAATTAAATTATTATACATAGAATTCTAATCTTAAAATTTCATTAATTTGCTGGGAACTCTAAAATTTTAAATTTAAAATCAAGAATTTGTTATCCAAACTGAGGAGGGAAAAAAATCTTTGAGAATATAATTTATCTTGACAACGCCGCAAACACCCGGTTGGATGAACGGGTACTTGAGGCAATGACGCCTTACTTTTTTGATACATATGCAGTAGCTACATCTGAATTTGGCTATTCGATGGGCACAGAATCAAAAGAAGGACTTGAAAGAGCCCGCGAAAGCATAATTTCAAAACTCGAAGCAAGCTCCGGAGAAGTAATTTTCACTTCTGGCGACACGGAGTCGAACAATACAGCGCTTAAAGGAGTAGCATGGGCCCTTAAGGCAAAGAAAGGCAAGCATATTATTGTCTCGAAGATAGAGGATTTTTCTGTGCTGAACACTGCAAAAGCCCTACAAAAACAGGGTTTTGATGTGACTTTTCTGGACGTGGATGCAGAGGGGTTTGCAGATATGGAAGGATTAAGAAAAGCAATCACAAAAGAGACAGTTCTTGTCTCGATTCAGCACGGAAACCAAGAAATAGGGACAGTGCAGAACCTGAAGGCGATCTCAGAAATCTGTGAAAAAAAAGATGTGCTACTGCATACCGATGCTACCCATAGCTTTACACGGCTTCCTCTCAGTGTGAAAGAATTACCCATAGACCTAATTACTATGTCCGCTCATACCATTCACGGCCCAAGGGGAATAGGTGCTCTCTTTATCCGGAAAGATACCCAGATAAATAAATTCATGGACGGAGGTTTTCAAGAATTCAACTTGAGGGCAGGTGTAGAAAACATTCCCGGAGCTATAGGCTTTGCAAAGGCTGTAGAACTCGTAACCAAAGAAGAAATAAGACATCTTAAGGCAATGAGAGACCGGGTAATTGATAAATCTCTTTCCGAAATCCCGGATGTTACACTCAACGGAAGCCGAGATAAACGCCTGCCACAGAATGCAAACCTGACTTTCCATTATGTAGAGGGGGAATCCATAACTTTGCATATGGATATGAAGGGTTTTGCAGTGAGCACAGGTTCAGCTTGTTTTAGCCGTTCTCTTGAATCCAGCCACGTAATCAGAGGTATAGGAGGAGACCATGAGAGAGCCCATGGTTCGGTACGCTTTACATTCGGGCGCTACAATCACATGGGAGATGCTGATGCGGCAATTGATGCCATGAGTGAAATTGTGGCAAAGCTCAGGGAAATAAGCCCACTTGCAAGAAAATAAAATATAACACAGGGAAAACATAGCACAGGAAAGTAGAATAGATGGAAAGTAGGATAATAAATTAAAGAGGGAGAGATCGGTGAGACAATGAAGTTTCCTTACAGTGAAAAGGTGCTGGAGCATTTCAGGAACCCACATAATGTGGGAAATATGAAGAATCCTGATGGAAAAGGCCTTGAAGGAAGCCCGGCATGTGGAGATATGGTTGCAGTTTATATTAAGGTAAATCCCGAAACAAATGTTATTGAAGATATAAAATTCGAATCGTACGGCTGTGCCTCAAATATTGCCACAGCTTCTGTCATTACAGACCTTGCACGTGGAAAGACTCTTGATGAGGCAAAGAAGATAACATGGAAACTGGCTTCTGAAGAACTTGGAGGGCTTCCTCCGATCAAAGCCCACTGCTCAGTGCTTGCAGTTGAGGGCCTGCGTGCTGCGATTCGGGACTACGAAGAAAAGCACGGGCTTGTTATCGAAAAGGAGACCACAACCGAAGAAGTTGTCCGTAGCAGGCTCAAACACGTTATGAACCCACTAACAGGCCTTGATATTATCCGTACAAACCTTATCCTTAAAACAAGTATTGAAGATGGAGTGGTGAGGGTGGTTGTAGATTTGCCTGCAGATCATCAATTTGCTTCGGCAATCAAAGAAGACATTACAGAAAAGCTGAGATCTTTGTGGGATGTGAAAAGGATAAATGTAGTGTTTACAGCATGAAGGAAAGTATAACAGGAATCGAATAGAATAAACAAAAACTGTAATATTCATAGCAAAATTTTCCTTTCTACAGCCTTTTTTATTTCGCTTTCTATTAGGCAAACGCAGATATGCTTCAATGCGTAAAAATACATCCGTCATTAACTGAGAATTTAATCATAAAGACATCAACCATTAATGTTGGAAGATATCTGCTTTTGGAAATTAGCATAGTGCGAACAATCTATTGAAAAATAGTATTTCTTAGAACTATCTAAAATATATTTATAGTACAGTTGGAAATGTGACAGCTTACACAATAAAGTACTATATTGAGGAATCGTAGAAGAGAAACTAGGCTGGCAAAACTTAGGCTGGAAAGATCCGATACTTTTAATACTTCATAATGCTGGTATCTTTTGATGTCTGCAGAGGTACGCACATGTATGGAACTGATTAGGTATAAAAATTGCCTGATGGCAGGTTTTGCGGCTACAGCAGGAACATTTATAGCTGAAAATATTATGGCATCAGATGCCTTTGACTTGTTTCATTTGAAAAATTACCCCCTTCTTGATATGGGGCGTGTATTTTTGGTAGTATTTCTGATTTCAGGTGCAGGAAATGCCATTAATGACTATTATGACTTTAAGATAGATTCAATCAACCGCCCTGAAAGACCTATCCCCTCCGGAAGGGTGAAATTAAATGAAGCCTTATATTTTTCTTATCTTCTTTTTGCTTTGGGAACTTTTCTGGCTTTTTCGATCCAACAGATTTGTGGGTTTATTGCTTTTTTTAATTCTTTGATGCTTATCCTTTATGCAAAAACCCTTAAAAGTACCCCTTTTTTAGGAAACCTAAGTATAGGCTATCTTACGGGTTCAACATTCTTGTTCGGTGCTTCTATTTTTGGATTTGGAGGGCTTAAAGCTCTTTTTGTGCTTTTTGTACTTTCAGCTCTTGCTATTACTGCCAGGGAAATTGTTAAGGATATTGAAGATATGGAGGGGGATCAGATAGAAGGAATAGATACCCTACCTCTTAGGATCGGAGCAAAAAAAGCAAGCTATGTTGCAGTGCTAATAGGTTTTCTTGCCATATTTTTAAGCCCTCTTCCTTACCTTATGTCAGTACTTGGCCTGCGTTATCTTTACTTCGTTCTTCTGGCGGACTTAGGTTTTTTTGCGGCTATTCACCAGATCCTAGCCCTCAAAAATCCAGCTAAATCTTCGAAAATGTTCAAAATCGCAATGTTCTTTGCTCTTCTAGCTTTCATCGCCGGAGTATAAACTCTTTTAGATAAATTTTCCAAAAAGGTTCTCAATAACTCTTTTATTAAGCAAAAAAATAATTATGTGCTGTAATAATCTTTTATACGAGCTACAAAAAGTAAATTTGATTTTTGAGTCGTCTATTAAGAGTTAGTGAAGTACTAAACTCACAGATATTACCAGAATTCCATTTGTTGCTGAAAGAATAAATATCGCATATGGAGTTTAAAATAATTATAAATGTTTAGAGTCCCTGTTCAATAACTTTGGAACGCGACCTAAATTTTCCTAATAGATTATCAGCTTTCTAGCAAGGAAAGAAAGAGGAATTCAAGAACATGGGAGCTCTACTAGCTTTTGAGTTTAGTGATAACTTAAAAATTAGGCAATAAGATCAAGTCGGAGATCGATGACAGAATCCTCGTTTGCATCAATTTTAGATATTGTCAGTAAATTACCTTTTCTTCCTAATAATATCGCTTTTGTTACTTGAACCTGATGACCATCTACCAATTTTTTACTGTTGTTTTTGTGAATAACCAGGATTTTCTGGCCAACTTCAGCTCCTTCTCCAATTGTGGAAAAAATATTTTGTATGACCTGTTCAAAATCAGAATAAATTAAAATCTCCGACTTATTTGCAACCTTCTTAATGATGCCAATCGGTTCCAGATTGAGGTGCATATTAGCTTTCCTTCTTTACTTGTTAACACAAGTGTCATCAAATAATACTAACTCTAAGTAATAATAAATTAAGATATATAATATCTGAGCTATTATATTTAAAATGACTTTGGTTTTGAATATTCCTAAATTATACATAATAACAAATATATATACTTTACCAAACAGCTATGCCTGACCTTGAAATACCTGAATAGATATAATTTAAAATGAAAACAATTAACATATTTTTCCATTAAAATGGTGATGAGGGGGATTAATTTATTAAAATCGAGTAAGATCGAAATTTTACTTAATAATTTATTTGATAATGTTTGTAATTTACTCTTTTCAGAGAGTAGATCCAATAACATAAAGGATGAATTGCTCTACCTTTACATCTTTTAAATATATCATTATATTTATTTATCAGAAAAAAATTCAAATCAAAAAAAATAATCTTCTTTAATAATAAATTCAAAATTATATTTCTACCAAAGATGTGAAGTTATGAGCATGCTTAATGGTAATGAGTAGAATTTAATGATATTTCCTACGGTTGAATTCACAAATAGCATTATCAACTTTGCTAGAGAGTTCATTCATTCTTTCGTCAATTTTTGTTTCCGTACTCTCCATATTTACTTTTAGGGTACGATCTTTTGCTTCTATCTTATCTTCAAATTCCTGAAGCTTGTTGTTGATAGAGATAATCATAACAGCTAGTGTTCCGACTAGGATCATAACCGAGAGGATAATTAGAGGATTTGTGGATGCATATTCAAATCTTCTAAGCCATTCAAAGGATAAAAGGAAGGATGACAGAACCATCACAACAAGAAATACTGTATCTCTAGTTTCCATCGTTTATACCTCTAGTGTACCTGTAGAAATTTTCTTCATTATCAAAATTTCCATGTTATAAAATGTTTAAAATTATTATATGGAGATACTTACATTAAAATATTAGTCCAAAAGGAAGCATATCCATCTAACGGAAGATTTTTGATAATTTGTTACTTACTGAACAATCTTGAAATTATTGAGTTGACTAATACTCTAAACCTGCGACCGCACACTGAAAGAAATTACTTGCTAGCATGAAACATTTTACTGAATGTACCGGAAAAATTCTGGATGAGCTGTTAACGGAGGCGGAGCAGGAGTTAAATCTCGTAAATTGATGTGCCAAGGCAGTATAAAAAAGTATCTAATTGGATTAAGAAAGCACTTGCAAGTAGATAGAGATAATGCCGATCTAACCGTTAAAACCCATTTAATAGGTGCCAAAAGCTTTTACCATAATTTCTATATTGAGATACCCATTTTCCCAGGCAGGAACCAAACAATGCCATTTGAGGACAATATAGATATACCCACATAGAGTATCTACAGGAAATTCTTAAAGTAAGTGATCCGTTAGAAAAAGCTGTCTTGTATGTAGGGGTAACAAGTGGATTAAGGACAAATGAAATTTGAAGCGACTTTTCTCAGAAGACTACAGCAGAAGTGAATATCGAAAAAAGAATGTTGTTTCAGAGAATAAAAACGAATATCAGTAAATCGTTCATGATGTAGATGGAATTAGGGAACAAATTATTGAGAAATTTGATAGGGTTTGAGAATGGTACGAGTCACCAATTGTTTAAACTTTTTCATTCGAATTCGACCTATTTTTATTAAAGGATTTCGATAATTCCTAGTTTTTTGCTGGTTATTTATGAATCCTATGTAAGCAATTTGTTTAAATCGGAATTTTTCAAAATCCTTTTAATGTTATTTGTTCATATTTTGTCTCTTATCCTCTTTTCTTAGCTTTTTAATCTCAAGATGGATCTTTGGTCTTAAAAATTGTGGAAGCCAAGATAAATTTCAGCAGGTTATGTGGAACATTGCAATTACTTTTCCTTTACTTCGGTTCCATAGTTTAATTGCTTTAGGGGTGGGAAGTAGTTTTGTTTTGCAGCCTTTCTCTTCGAAAAATTTCCCAGCTTTTTTTGAAAGTTCAACGTATCCAGTCTGGCCTGTACCAATAATTAGCTCCCCAGCTCCTTTGTCATAGATATATTTAGCCTCAGCAAGTGAAATTTTGTGGGAGGTTCCATAAATTTTTTTCGAAAGCTTTTTCCTGCGCTTTTCTATCTGCCCATCCTTACGGATAATGATATCATGCTCATAGGTCTTACTTTTAACCGTAATCGAACCAAAACTGGTTGAATTTATCTTCAGTTTCATGGTTTTCTCCTTTCATAATTCTCTCTTTCATTTCCATTTTTTATATTTTTCTTCTAGTTTCTGCTCTTGATACAGAGAATTTCCGTAAACTCCTGATTTAACGGATTATTCATATACTCTTTAGAACTTACGCACTTGAGATCTAAAACCAAATGCATTGAACATTGTAGGTAAATTTGTGCTTTAAGAAATTTAAGGTTAAAACTCATTGATATCTTTCTTAAACTGCGTAAGTCTTATTCGTTACAAATATTTAGTAGTTTGATTTTACCAAATACAGACCATTAAATGTTTCTTTTGTAGAATTGGATGGTATTAACAATTGGTTAAAATTTTCAGAGAAGGATAATCCATAATATCCTTGCATCAAATTTGTAGTATCCAAAAAAAACGTTATATTCTCCATAATCTAAAGACAATGTGCAAATAGTTACCAGAAACAACTTCGTTTGAATTACTTACAGGATGCACCTTAATAGATTATAGGATAGATATATTGTCATCAACGTTTTTTGATCAATTTATTGTCATGTTTTCACAATATCCTGTTGTTACTATATATCGGAATACATGGAACACAGATATGTATTAACTTCATATATCGTAACTTTAATCCCTCCAGTAAAAAAATATGGCACTTTAATAATAGTTATTATAAGGATTAAGCCAAAATAAGGATTTTGTAAAATGTTATGTTTATATACAGTTGTGTTGTCTTGAATTTGATTAAATGAAGATTATCAAATAATTTATTCACCTCTTTTGTCTAAATATAATTGTATTACAGAATAATATATATGTATTCTCAAGTTATAGCAAAAACAATAATTTACGCATCTAGCGTTTTTCATTTTAAGCCTCTCGATGTGTGTTAGATATTAATGAAGATAAATTACTACAAAAACGAAAATAGATAATACTTTATTCAACAAAGAAAATGTTCTACTGAAAAATTATATTTTTTGATTTATTAAAATCTTTGTTTCATTACATTCAGTTGTTAAATTTATATAAATCTTAAAATTGTCATCAGAACAACAAAATTTAAATTGCAAAACAGTTATTATAAAAAAACTTTTAAACTAAATCCAGTTACAAGTTCAAAGCTCCATTATAAGGTAGAACACAACTATCTAAAAATATTGTTGCATAATTTATATGCTAAAATCTCTGAATTCCCTCAGTTTCATACCAAATCAGAAAACATTTCTACCCTTGACTCATGGAGCTTATGTGACTCATATAGCACATGGAGCTAGGAGACTCGGGAATAAAAATATACACTTTTCAAGGCATGGGAAAGCCTTGTCAAAGGCTTACAAAATAAGGTTAGCAGGATAACAGAGAAAATCATCAAGCCGTTCTCAAGAAAGAGAAAATCAAAACTATCGAATGAATACTCAAGAAAGCAGAAGGAAAAATGGAGACCTCCAATAAGTAAAATGAAATTATTAATATTAGAACTTACGCACTTATGATGCAAAATCAAGTATGATAAATCTATAGTTAAAAATTTGGTTTCTAGAATGTTGTACGTTTAATGCCATTGATTTTCCACTTCAATGCGTAAGTCCTACATACTTTGGAAAAGAGAGTTTTGAGACTTTTAATATGTTCTGTTGTAGTCAAAATCTATCATTAATTTTACTAGCTTTTGGCCACATTTAATCAATAACCTATACTATATGAAAAAATAACAAGAGTTCACATATCAACAACCGAACCAATAAATAATTCTGAATATCAAGTTTTCGCAATAGAATTTGGATTTCAATATTTGAGCCTAAGGACCTGTCCAAGATTCAATACTAGCATGTTTTAGAAGTTACAATAAGTCAATAATATCGAGTATCCTTTAAGTTGCCCATATAACGATTGTAAATGTTGTAATACGCCACAACAATTTTCGGATGGGATCATAAGGAGCACAAAATATCTACCTTGATCAATTTTACCTTCATACAACTCTTAATACTTCACTGGCAATCCACCTTCTAGAGATACTTTCTTGATATAATTAACTCCTAACAGTTGATACAAGATAAGCTGATACAAGATGAGCTTCTCTGCTACTAGGCCTGGCTTCGAATAGAAAGCCGAGTCTTTTATAAAATGATGTGTAAAAGGGCATAAAAATATACTCTATTTCAGCCTTTAGTAGAAAAATATTCCTTACTTAAGAAAAAAGGTTGAAAATAAAAAAAATTGCCGGTAAAGGGAATATTATATATAATGCAAGAAGACAGAAGGCAGTTGAATATACAAAGGTATAAAAAGGCATACTTTTAAGAATTAAGGAGTTTAACACTTGAATTCCAGCGAACGATCAATTAAAGATTATTTACCTATTCTTCCTATGGGAGGACTTATCCTTACGGTACAGGTTCTTGCATTGTTTTTATCAACACCCATGGAAGTTAGCGGGATGAAAACTTTTGAGGACCCAACCCAACTGTCCAACGCTATTTATTATATGGGATTAATATTGGTTTTCACTTTATTTGTCTTGATTGCGATAAAGAAAAATATGAAATTTATTATCAGTTTACTCATATATTTCGCCATCATAAGCACTCTCTATTATGTATTCTATGCTCTTTTCACCCTCCTACCGCCCCTCTCCGGGTTTGAAGCTATTGTCTCAATGCTTGCATCCGGAGCAGTTACAGTGCTGCTTTACAAGTATCCTGAATGGTACTTAATTGACCTTGTGGGAGTTTGCACTGCAGGTGGAGTCAGTGCTTTGATAGGGATTTCACTTTCAGTTATTCCTGTTGTGTTTCTCCTAATGCTCCTTGCAATCTATGATGCCATATCTGTGTACAGGACAAAACACATGATAACCATGGCCGAGGGTATTATGGATCTAAAACTTCCCATTCTATTCGTGATCCCAAAGCACTCAAAGTATTCCTTCCTACAAGAAAACGTTAAAAAGGGAGAGGAACGCGAAGCTTTTTTCATGGGCCTTGGGGATGCCATAATGCCCACGCTTCTTGTGGTATCAGCAAGCATTTTTATGCATACAACTGGAGGAAGCACATATCCAGTACTAGGAGCAATGTTGGGGACTCTTGCAGGGTTTGTAGTGCTTTTTGTTCTCGTAATGAAAGGAAAACCACAGGCAGGACTTCCTTTTCTAAATTCAGGAGTAATCATTGGATTTTTTATCGGTGTTCTACTATCAGGGGCATCAATTACTTGACAGGAAAAATCTGACTTGACCAACATTTTCATTTTTTTATAAATACCTATTTCTTGTAATTATTTTGCTTTTTGCATAGATTTTTTTTATTTTACAACTTATCACTTAATATGGCTAAAAAAATTGCAGTGATTTTTGACAGTGCTGGAACCCTCCTACGTATGTACAGGGTTGCAAAGGAAACCAGCACCGGTAATATTCTTGAAAATATAGAGAGCACTGCTATTGTCGCTCAAAAAAATGGATGTGGGCTTGTTGTTCTAAATACCGAAAGCGATCTAATTCTGGGTTCAAGGAAAGATATGTCTTTGTTTGAGTTTATAAAAGAACACAGAATTTCACTAGGTATAAGCTGCTCAAAAGGAAAATTTTCCCCAGCTATTGCCTACGAGATTATAGAAAGAGCAGCACTTTGTATGGGCGATTTGCATGATGTATTGGAAATGGTTACATACCGCTGTCCGGACATTTTTTATCGTGCTTCTGGCTTGATAATTGACTCAGAGGCCAGAAGCGTACTCTATGTGCTTAGTACAGGTGGGCAGGTATTCAGCACTACGTTACAAACTGTTCGGACTCTCCATTCCATGAAAGTGGATACTTATATAGCGTCAGGGGATGGAGTATTCGCCCTCACGAAACTTGCTGAATTCATAAACATTCCTCAGAAAAAGGTCTTTGCCCTTTCAAACACCTTCATGAAGGAAAATCTAGTGCTTGAACTAAAAAGGAAATATGAAAAAGTAGTTATGGTAGGTGATGGGATCAATGATATACTGGCTCTCAGAGCAGCAGACGTGGGGATAATGACTACACAACAGGGAGACCAAAGACCTAAAAAACTAAGAGAAGCAGCAGATATGATAATTGATGACATAATTGAAGTTGTGGATGTAGTAAAAAGGCTGTAATTGGCCTATATGGCATGTAATTAAAGAAAGGCTTTTAATAAATCTCTGATTTTAAGGAGTCATTTATATATCATTTATTGGCGTATGACGAAATTTATGGTTTTTATTGAAATCCTCTATAATAACTCGAACTAATATTAATGGAGCAAATTTCTAAATGATCCTAATTTTTAATTTTAACAGTGGAAAACTAATACGGAATATTTATTTAATGTTTCCTCTCATGTAGTTGTTGCTCAAATGGGTGAAATTTATTATTTATATAGTACATTATTTACTTGAAATCATAACTTTTCACTTCAACGACATGCTCAAGCAGGGAAGAAAGAACCACCATAAAGTTATTGCTGCTCACAATTTGGAGGAGAATTAATGCCAGTTTTCATCGAAATTAAAAATTTAAATGTAGATTTTGATGGTCTTAAAGCGCTGAAAAATTTAAATTTAAGTATCAATGAAGGGGAGATAGTTGGAGTTTTGGGAAAAAGTGGGTCAGGAAAAACAATCCTGATGCATGTGTTGCGCGGGACTGAAGCTTATAAAAATATCTCAGGTGAAGTAATTTACCATCTTGCCCGCTGCAAGAAGTGCGGATACATAGAACGCCCAAGTATGAAGAATCAGAAGTGCCTTGTTTGTGGAGAGATCCTCGAAGCTTTTGAAGCTGATTTTATAAAACTTTCCCTTTATGATCCGATAAGGAAAGATATTACCAAAAGAATTGCAATTATGCTTCAGCGTTCCTTTGCCCTTTATGGTGACGAAAGAGTTATTGTAAACGTTATAAACTCCCTACATGAGATTGGGTATCAGGGACAGAATTCCGTAAAAAAGGCAGTTGAATTGCTGGAAGAAGTAAACCTGGGCCACCGCATGATGCATGTTGCAAGAGAACTTTCAGGCGGAGAAAAACAGAGGGTTGTACTTGCAAGACAGCTTGTAAGAAATCCCTTGCTCTTGTTAGCTGACGAGCCCACAGGTACCCTCGACCCAATGACTGCAAAGTTAGTACATGATGCAATTATTAAAGCAGTGAGAAATTACAACATGAGCATGATCTTTACCTCCCACTGGCCTGAGGTCATCGAGAATCTAGCAGATAAGGCAATTCTTCTTGAAAACGGAGAGATCGTTCAGGAGGGGGACTCTCATGAGGTCTCTGAAGTTTTTATGAATAACGCATGTATGGTGAAGCAAGAAAAGAACACAATGGTCGGAGAGCCTATAATTCAGGTAAGGGATCTCTCAAAACGTTATATATCAGTAGACCGTGGTGTAGTAAGAGCTGTGGACAGGATCTCTTTTGATGTAAAAGAAGGAGAGATCTTTGGGCTAGTCGGTGTTAGCGGAGCAGGCAAGACAACCACCTCGAAAATTCTGATGGGAATTTTACCGCCTACATCAGGAGAAGTTGAGGTTCGCGTGGGAGATGAATGGGTTGATATGACACAGTTGGGAGTCGAAAATAAAGGAAGAGCAACTAAATACATGGGATTCCTGCACCAGGAATACGGTCTTTATACTCATAGCTCTGTAATAGATAACCTCACTGAATCCATTAGTCTTGATTTACCCTTCGAGCTTGGTGTCAGAAAAGCTTTAATGACTCTCAAGGCTGCAGGCTTTGAAGAGAATAAGGCAAAAGCTATTTTACCAAAAATGGCTGATGAAATGAGCGAAGGAGAACGGCATAGGATTGCACTTGCTCAGGTACTTATAAAGGAGCCGAAAATCATAATAATGGATGAACCAACTGGGACAATGGATCCAATTACCAAGATATCGGTGGCAACTTCCATTCTTAAAGCTAGAGAAGAGATCGGGGAAACCTTCGTTATAGTTTCTCACGATATGGATTTTGTAAACGAGATATGTGACCGCGTCGCACTTATGCGGGAAGGAAAAATCGTAGATATAGGGAAACCGAAGAGTGTACTTTCACAGCTCACTGAAGAAGAATGGATCAAAGCTGCAGAAGAACTATAAATATTCTGCCACTTTTTTGTATGAAAAAAATGCTAAAATGAGGTGCTGATTACGAGTAATGAGATCAGCGTAGAGGTGAACGGTCAAAAATATACTTTACCTGCAGGCTCTACCCTTGGAGATGTCCTTAAAATTTCCAGAGCTCCCTACATAGCTGATGCAGCAATTGTTATTCTGAAAGAGACTGCTGAGAAAAGGATGGAGATAATCACCGAATACGCTATCAATACTCCTAAGGGGGAATTCAGGATCGAACTTAAAAATCATGAGTCTCCCTCAGGAAAATTATGGACTGAGCATTTTAAAGAATATGAAGGAAAACCTGTCCACTGGGCTAGTACTGAAGCTCTGGCTTTCGGGCCTTTTGAGGCCGATATTAAGCCATCGCACGAAGTCAAAAGCTTTGAGGCGTTTGATGTCCTTTTCGGTGCAGGAGGTTTTGACCCCAGTAATACTCATCTTATATTTTCACGGAAAAGGCACATTGCAGAGTACGGGGCTCCTAATGACAGTGCATTTGCAGAAGTTGTAACAGGGAGAAAAATTTTATCCAGACTTTCGAGAGAGGATATCATTTTGAATATCAAGCCTATTATAGAATGGGAACAACTCTCAAAAAAAACATCCACTACTGACCTTTCTACACCTCTTGAAAATGGGAATGGGATATTTACTTATCTTGAGGCTGAGCTTTCCCGAAACTCTCCAATAGGAGCAGAACTATTTTATGCCCTGACCCGTGAAGGAACACTTACAGTAGATGTGTTTACGAGCTCATTTATCTCGGATGATAGCCTGAAAGGAGAACCTATTCCATATGAAAATTTTGAGCCGAGAAGCGAGGGCGCTATTTCAATCCGCACAGTAGGATACGGAACAGGCAGAACTTATATCTACAAAAGAAGAACGGCCTTCAAGTCTTGTACATTCGGTTGTAGGACATGTAACTAAAGGGTATTGAACTCATAAAGCTCGCAGAAGTGGGCCAGAAAATATCAGTTGAAAGTATCCCTCCACAGATAGTACTTCTTGGGCATAGCTTTGAAGAGATTAATCCCGTACTTTCCTCCGTAGGAATTGAACTAGTAAAGGCTGGATATACTGGGAGAGATGCAGTAATTGTCAGCCATGATCCATCTACAACACTGGAAATTCTTGGAGAAGCAAAAGTAACTGCTTATGCAGTATCCAAGGCAAAACTTATTGAAATTGAACTTTACCCTGAGAAAGCGCCTAAATCTGTGGACTTCTTCCGTCATTCTCTTGGACTTAAGACAAAAACAGTCGGAAAATTGCCTGTCTACATGGTATATGATAATACTTACCTATTCAAAACTGAAAAAGAAACCGTAAAATATAAAGAAATCCTTCCAGAGAATACGCCAATGAACAAGATACTTGCTGGGGAAATAGGGATCACAAACCAGGCAGCAAAGAGGATGGGGACTATAGGGGTCAAACTCGTAGATGATGATCTTTTCGGTCCCACTGGAGAAAAATTTTCCTCAACCAACCTTATAGGAAGGATCATCGAGCCTTCGAAGCTTAAAGATCTCAAGGAAGGAGATGCGATATACGTAAGTGAAGTATTGTGAAAGTAAACTGAAATAAAATGCTAAGAAAATGGGAATGAAGGGAAGACGATGAGATAATAGCTAATCTAATAAATATAAAGCTGTAATATATAAAAAATATTATTCATACTTTATCGTGGTAATAAAAAGTAAATTAAAAACTAACAAATAAGCTGGCTGCTACTTTGTTAAAAGCTCGCTAATGAAGTAAGTTAACTCGTTGTAATGTGCTTGCTAAATATAACGTGGGTGCTTAAGAAGAATCGCGGTAGGAATCCATCGCATTTGAAGTTTCCCGTTGCTGAGGAGAGACAAAAGATGACGGAAACAAAAAATGAAACGGTTACAAAGTACATTGTAATCAGTTCAGATAAAGTGCTGCCATCAGATGCAGCTATGAAAATCTATGAATCGGAGTTCTCGGTTACGGTGAAAGAGACCTGTTTTGGACTTATAGTAACAGGACCGAAGGAGGATGTCCAGACAGTGGTCGAAAAAATCAGGCAGCTGGATAAAAATCATATTTTTATAAAAGATAGAGGATTTCCGGCAGGAGACGAAAGGCGTTGCCGTGCAACTCTTGGAGGGGGGCCACGGCCGGGATTTCATTTCCTTAGAGAAGAGGTCAAGATGCTCCCTGCCATAGGAGTTGCACTTGATGAACTGGAAGAGAAAGTACCTGTAAGAGAAAAAGTTAATGAGAAATCCAGGATTAAAGTTTCTGTTTTGGAAAAAATTATTGAAGAGGAGCTTGCGAGGTGAGTTTTTGGCAAAGGTTTTCATTTATCCTGTAAATAGTCTTATTTTGGCTGACCTTGTTGAGCGCTTTGGGCACAAGCCTCTTGTCATCATGAACCAAATAAGAGAAAAGGTTACAAATATTAGCTTGGATTCTCCCCCTCTAAATATCACTCCTGAAGATCCTAAATTAGGGCTTCGATATGCTGCAATTGAAGTTCCCCCTGGAGTAAGAGGCAGGATGGCCCTAATAGGGCCCCTTATAGAAGATGCAGAGGCTTCAATAATAGTTGAAAATCCACCTACAAACTTCGGTTGTGTTGGCTGTAACCGTACTAATGAACTGATGAAATATTTGATTCGCTCGAAAGGGATACCAGTTCTAGAGGTAAAGTATCCAGAGTTAGACGAGGAAGCGCATGACTTCGTGAGTAAAATAGCAGAATTTCTGAAATCATTGCCTAAAGAAAAGTTGGGAGATGATGAAAAAGTAGCAGATAAAGAACCTTCAGAAAAGGAGACCGGAAAATGAGTTCTGAAGAATTGAAACCTGTCAAGATTGCTCTTGTATCCTGCGGTTCTGAGTATTCCGGGGTTCAGCCTGAGTTTGAATCTGCTGCAGACAAAGTGAATGCAAAGTTCGTTTACCCTGAGATTGACGTCGCATACATGGATACAATAGGTAGGGATTTCGGTCTTGAGGTTGCAAGCGGAGACCTGAGGCTCATGATGGCACGTGCAAAAGCTGTTGTTGAGGGCACAACCAATGTAGACGGAGTTTTTATTACCACATGCTTTCGCTGTGCTGAAGGGGCTATTGTCAGAAATGAGGTTCGAAGGTACATCCATAAGAACTCAAGCATCCCAGTAATTAGTTATTCGTTTACCGAACGCACCAGTGCAGGCACCTTGCTTACTCGTCTGGAAGCTCTGACAACTATTGTCAGGCGCAAGCACCTTCTTACAAGGGAAATTCAGTCAGGACTGACTGCAGGAATAGACTCTGGGTCAACAACTACAAAAGCAGTGGTTATGAAAGATAATAAAATTATAGGCAAAGGTTGGGTGCCTACAACAAAAGTTATTGAAAGCGCAGAAGAAGCATATTCTCTTGCTCTGAAAGAAGCTGGGGTTTCCATAGAAGAAATCCAGGCCTTGGGAACTACTGGGTATGGACGCTTCCTAGTAGGAAACCACTTCAAAGCACAACTTATCCAGGAAGAAATCACCGTAAACTCTAAGGGAGCTGTTTATCTTGCGAATAGGCAGAAAGGTTCTGCAACAGTTATTGATATAGGTGGTATGGACAATAAAGCAATATCAGTTGAGGACGGTATTCCTGGAATGTTTACAATGGGAGGTATCTGTGCCGGAGCTTCAGGGCGCTTCTTTGAAATGATCTCAAAGCGTCTTGGTGTAGATATAACTGATTTCGGAGCTATGGCAGTCAAAGGAATGCAAGAAAATGTATTTATGAATAGTTACTGCATAGTTTTCGGAATACAGTCTCTTGTAAATTCTCTTGCCAAAGGAGCTACTCCGGAAGATGTGGCGGCTGCAGCCTGCTATAGTGTTGTGGAACAGATATACGAGCAGCAACTTCAGGAAGTAGATGTTAGAGAGCCCTTGATTCTTGTAGGCGGATCTTCTCTTATAGAAGGAGTTCCAAAAGCTCTCACAAAGCTCCTTAAGCTCAATGTCATTGTGCCGGAAAATTCCCACTTAATAGGAGCTGTAGGAGCAGCTTTGCTTGCTTCTGGCTTTGTGGATGAGTGAGAGACAGATGGATTCCCTTGAGACCTTTGTTGTAGATTCAGTAATCGCTTCGGAGCAGGAGTTTTACAGGAAAATTATAGAGGATAACCTTGCAAGTCTCAAGCTTGCTCCGGCAATAGGAAGGATCAAGGTCATGTTAAGACCTGAAGATTCCCTTTTTCAGATGGTAATAATCCTCAGGGATGTCGGCAGCAAGGTTAAGACAATTGATATTGCCGAAGTGGAATCAAAATCATTAGCCAAGAAGATAATAATTTCGATCAAAAAAGAGCAGTATATTCCGGAGCTGTTAGAGAAACTTTGGGAACTTTATGGAAAAGCTAACATCAGCCAGCCGGACCGCTTGACCGTAGCTATAAGTACGGATAGGTCAGAAGAAGAAGTGGCTTTTATTAAAGAAATGATGATTGCAGATCCAAGGCATAGGATCCACGAAAATCTGGTTGATTTTGCAATTCGAGTCACTCCAGAAGGTTTTAGAGTCCGCTACCATCTGTATAAAGGTAATCGCTTTATTTTTGTAGCGTCCGAGGAAGCATTAAAAAATGAATGGATCGCAGAGGCAGAAAAAATGCTCGAAGAATTGAACGGGAGCAGGTGAAAAATAAGATGGCTATACTCTCTCCCTATCTTTACACTGGTGGTGTCCATAAACATGGCCTTTTAATTGAACTGCTCGAAGATCTAGGAGGCTACGTAATCCAAAAAGTAGTTACTGGGACTGAAGTCAACCTTATAATGCTTATTCCTAAAAAGGATGTTCCGATTGTAAAAAAGCAATCTGATGAACTTCTTGGAATCATTACAGAAGCTCCCCTAACAGGCGTGGAGATTGCAGTTGTTTCGCCGACTCTTGCCTCTCACCACCTTCCGCATTCAGCCTGTGATGTCGCAGAATCCCTTCGTGGTCCGGGAGCTAACACAAACATGATAGGTCTCGCCAGAGGTATGGGACGAAGGGTATCCCTATCTATGGACTATGAAAGAAAACTTATCAATGAACATGATATTGCCGTATTCACATTCGGAGCCTTCAGTGACTGCATTATTAATAAGAAGCCAAAACTCTTTGAAGGGATCGAAATACCCATTGTTGTGACAGGAGGGCCTGATCTGAAGACTGAGGAAGTCCCTGGAGCAGACCTTTATGTTGGAAATATTGGAAGGACCTCTCACAGATTAAGGAAAGCAGACGAAGTTAACGCCCTTGACAAACTTAGTAAAGAGATTGGAAAAATAGCTGATGAGATTCGTAAACGACAGTCAAAAGATCCACTCTCAGTTATTCCTGTCAAAGTCATGACGGAGATCGAAAATCAGATCCCTGAGATCCAAAGTGCGCTTTCTCCTGCTCCGCTTACCCTTCAGCTCGATGGGATCAGGGTCAAACTACCATATGATGAATTTCATGAAAAAATTGAAAAGCTGGAATTTGATGAAGGTGTTATCCTTTCTGAGCTTGGAAATATTTCAAGGTCAAAGATGAAAAATTATATATTGATAAAGATCAAATCTAAATCTGAAGTTGGTTTTGCAATTTAACACATTTGCCATTAAGTTAAAAGTTATATTTCAAATTTTTACTGGTTTAGTGACTTTTCACTAATCCTTTATACGGTAAAGTTACCCGAAAAACGGAGTTGGAATACAGTTTCCACGTTGTGCATACTGGTGGTTTTTTATGAAACTTGAGGATATTGTGGAAATGTTGAAAAATTCTCCTGAAAAAGTCGTTCCAGAACTCCTTGAAGATGTTCGGAAGCAGTATGGAGAAGTTCCTTATATTACAAACTTTATGAAAGATTTCCCTGAAATATTTATCCCTAAAACAATTTATGATAACTCCATCATGAGAGGATTACAGAGTCTCGATCCGGATGTAGTTGAACTTATTTCCATAGGCGTGGCTTCTGCCCTTCGCTGTGACCATTGCCTCAGAATGCATATTAGAGTTGCGAGAAGAAGAGGGATTAATAAAGTGAGTATATTTTATGCTATAATGATAGGAGCATCTCTTTCAAATGCCGCAGTGCTTGCAGATAGTACTAGAGCCCTTGCATCCGAATTTTCGAGTGAAGAAAAAAGAAGTGAAGACGAAAGGGGAGAAAATATAGGAAATTTCTGTGATCCGAGCTGTGGGATATGC
>CAVXNY010000022.1:0-71297 GCA_963763235.1 uncultured Methanosarcinaceae archaeon
GATCACTGCATCGACCTCAACCCTCACTATGTAGACATAAGGCGTAATCTCTTTAGGTTCGAGAGATACCTTCACATCTTTTGCCTCAATGTGAAGTAGAAGGATATTTTCTACAGCATTTAGTAGGACATACTCTATGTTGCCGATATTTTCCCACTTGCTCTTATGAAAATATGCTCCACAATTTGAGCATATACTTACATGGAGAATACGTGGCAGTTCAATAAGTTTGAGGGTTTCAAAAAAACAGTCCCTGCAAACAAAATCAAACAGTTTACTACATTCTATCCCGCATTTCGGGCATGTGACTGAATTCATCTATAATCCTTACTAATAATCTTCTTGGAGTAGCAAATTTAAGAAATATTTAAGAAGCAAAATTCCTGCAATATATAATTAAGCAGTTCACATGTTAAGCATACTTATGATATTTAAAAATAGCTGAATTTAATATATTATCAGTGGGTACCTAAACTTCTGGAATTCTATGGAATGCAAAATCAACAAATCAGTAGATGCCATTATTATTGATTTTGAGAAATAGATAGTTAATAGGGCTAAATAGACAGTTCTGTTATATAAACATTTATATAATAGCCACATTGCCCTACTTTCAATATGGATCACAGTAAATTGCCACAATTATATGAGATCTTATGACAAAGACACGATATAAAATGATGAAACAGGATCTCAAAAGGGAATAATTCAAAAGAGGAAAACTTTTGAGATTTATATATTTTCTTTTATAAACGTATTTAGTTTGTAATATAGATTATTTATGCAGAAACAAATGTCTGTTGTGATCTATTACTGAGATTGAAGCCAAAAGATTCAAGAAGACTGAGTTTTCTGAAAAGCTACAAATTAACTAAATAGAAAAGAACAAAATCTCAATTTAAAAAAGAAAAAAGTTCTGTGTCAGAAAGACACAGATGTTTTCAGATTTTAAAATACATCCTGACTTATTTTGGTGGCCAGTTCTTTTCCATCCATCCGGGGATACGGCCAGAGTCCATTGGACCAACCTTGACTTTTGCATCAAGTGCATCTTCGAGGTCACCCTGAATACGAGCTGCAAGACCTGGAATTATAACAGTGTTATGATTCACGTCTTTCTTGAGGTCAAAGCCAGCCTTATCAAAGGCATCCTTTACTTTGGCAGCAGTCAGCTGACCACCGGCAGCAGCAGCTTCCACACCAATACCATCGGTGTCAACTGCAAGCAACCAGCATACGATGCCATTTGCTGAGATATCGCTCTCTACAGTGTAATATGTAAGAGCGAAGTTAGTGGTGAAGAACACTGGAGAGTCTTTATCAGGTTCTCCAACCTTATACATACCTCCTTCCACGGAGACAGGACTCCTCGGGTCGGTGTAGATGGTCTCGGCAAGATGCACTTCTGGCAATACGGCATATGCCTCCATGCTGTGGAGGATCATTATGTCACCATACCTTATGGTGAAAATTGAAGCCAGCACGGTTTCCCAGTAGGACGCGCTAACAGGATCGACAACTCCTGCCATCCAAGCTGTTAACGGAAGGGACATGATCGGGTATGCGATATCTGTGTCTCCCATAATACCTGCTCTTCGGATCTTCAGGAAGTTGGTGAAGGAGTTCTTTAGGTCTTTACCGCTCGGATAGGTTCCCGGATCAAGCACGATGTCCTTGATGCCTGCTTCTGCGAAGGTCTTTGCAAGGGTCTTAAGAGCATCTAGGTCGTTGAAGGCTGAGACCACAACAGGAACCTTGTACTCAAGGGCAAGTTCTCCAACTTCTTTCCAGTTATCTTTGTTTGCAGCGTAGAGCAGTGGGTTTTTGTCCTTTGCGGCCTCAAGTCCTGCCTTCAGGACCGCGGGATTGAAAGAACAGAAGATCATAGGCAAGCCTACTTCTGCTACCTTCTTGACAGCAGCAGCAAACTTTGTCGGGTCGTTGGAAGCAGCCCTAATTGCCACACCATCTACAAGGAGGTTACGTCCCACATAGAATTTTTTGAAGTCAGCTATCTTCTTGACTCTTTCGATAAGATCAGCTTCTCCCATAGTGTCTGCAACGTCGAAAAACATCTTTGTCTTGTTGAAGAAGGTGAGTTTGTGACGGTAAAGGACATCATCTCCACCGATCTTAGCGGCTCTTTCACCTACTCCAAGCACAACTTCGCGAATTTCAGGAGCAAGGAGCCTCTCAAGTTCTGCAAGCTTCTTTGCATACTTTTTCTCTTTGATTAGTGGAGGACAGTCTGATGGCTTGGCGGATCTGTCGATCAGCTTGGAAGCGAAGGCCATACATGTAGGCTCACCGCACTCCGTACAGTTGGTTTGTGGGAGGTACTTGTAAGCTTCTAGTGGGCTATTTATTTTCATGTTTTACACCTCCGCTTCGATCCAGCTGGCGATGTTAACAGGCTCTGCCTCGAGTGTACCGAATAGAGTCTGAGTTATCTGCTTCAAAACAGCTACGGATGTTGGATGCATCATCATGAAAAGATCGTTCCCTGCAATTGCGAGGGATAGACCTGTGACGATTTCCCAAATCGGACCTCTGTATTCTCTTGGACCCCAGTCAGAGTCCTGTCCCAATGGAGAACTGACCATCCATGATTCACGGGCACCCCATGCGTTGGTGGTACCTGAGGACATCGGGAATGTCAGTTCATCATCACCCATTAGGGCTGCAAGACGAATGCGCTCCATATTTGTGTAGGCGTAGTCGAGACCATAACCAAGGGCAGCAGTTGTCGGGTCCATGATGATTCTGTCTCTGGGAACATTGCACTGCTTCATTAATTTCCTGTTCAGTTCCTTCTGAGCATTCATATCCAGCTGAGTCCAGGAAAGTACATCGTGATCATATTTTAGTGCAGCCTCTGCAATCTTGGCGTAGTCGAGGTTCAAGCTTGCAGATGCAAGAAGACAGCGCTCGCCTTCAGAAACCTCTGCTGCTTTTGAAAGAACTTCGGGATCCTTCTGCGGATTTCCGGAACCTCCTATCGCAATTGGCACATCCACAGCCTGTAGAACTTCTTCGACTGTCTTGGCTGCGTCCTTTGCAGATGTATCCTTTACGAGTGGATCGGTTGAAATCAGGTGAATAGTGATCATATCGGCGTTGAACTTGTCAACGTTCTTCTTTGCCCATTCTCCTGGGCTGTCCATGACTTCATCATAGTTTTCCTTGACAGCTTTTGCAAGCCCGATGCGCATATCGAAAACATCAATTGTAACCTGATTCCTGTTGGGCATTGGAGCATCAAAGTAGAATGGAAGAGCTTTTTCACCGCCTACTATTACTTGCTTTCCACGGGTTCCACCGTCTGCAGAGGTATTACCTAATGGGACTTCTTGGATCGGAGTTGTCCATTCTGCGATCTTTGAGACATCGAATTTAGCAGGAATAAGGTCTTTAAGTTTCGGAGCTGCTAGTGCCGGGGATACCCCAGGAGCGACTCCTCCTGCTGCTGCAGGGGCACCCATGCCTACAGGAACGCCGAACATACTAGCAATTCTTCCGAAATGCTGTGCAAGCATTGCACTCTCCTGTCCGAGGATAGCAGCAAGCATTGGGTCAAAGCCGCCTCCGCCTAGTAATCCACTGAGATCGATCTCAATGTCCCCTTCGATCTTTACACCTTCAAGGGATAATATTTCCATGCCCTTAAACATGTCTGTCATTTCTGATAATTTAACTTTCTTTGCCATGTAAACCTCACCTTTTCCGTAGTTTTCCGTTCTGATGAGTGACTGAATAAATAAAGATATTATACAGATTTTACTCCAGATTCTTCCCATTATGGAAAGAAGGATTGGGACATAAGTAACCCTACTCGTTCCTTTACATGATTTGCGTGTTCAAGCTTGAAACGAGCAAGAACTCTGTTCTCCTTTCCGGCACGGCTTCTACAATATCCAGTGTTAGGAATTGAACTAGGGTTAGAATCCCAGTTTTTGTACTATTTTTTCTACTTCTATTGCAGCAGCCGCATCGTCCGGAATTTCAAATAGGGGTACGCCTTTTATATCCATTTCCTCGATTTTATGGTCGAGGGGGATCATACCTATCAGATTAAGTTTCAGGTCACCAGCCAATTTGACAAGTTCTTCACGATTGGATTCTGTAACTTTGTTTGCAATAACGTGAATTCGACCAATATTTGAACCCAGCTCATCTACAAGTTCATGAATTCTTTCAGCAGTCCGGAATCCCCTCCGAGAGGCATCAGTTACAACAATAAGGTCATCAATGTCTCGAATGATCTTCCGGCTAAAATGCTCAAGCCCGGCTTCAGCATCAATAATAACCACTTCATAATTCATGACCAGCTTATCCATGATACCTCTTAAGAGGTTATTTACGTAACAGTAACAACCTGAACCTTCGGGCCTGCCCATAACAAGTAGGTCGTAGCCAGGCATTTCCTCGATAATCTCATAGACTTTGCTCTTAAGTATGGATTCCTTATTCATATCGGGATTATCAGGCCTCGGTTTTGTAATTTCAGCTTGGAGAGCTTCTTTTGCATCCCCTACTGTTTTTACTGTCTCGCAGCCAAGAGTCTCGGGCAGGTTAGTGTCGGCATCTGCATCAACTGCCAGTATAGACTTCCCTTTTTTGGAAAGGGAGCGGATCATAAGAGCTGATACCGCTGTTTTGCCAGTCCCACCTTTTCCCGTTATTGCAATTGTTTTAGTCACACAATACCTCATTCGATTGTTTTTTTGTCTTGGCGATAACCTGTTCGTCACTCAGTTATTTCGATTACTTCTTCTCGCTGATGACCATTCTTTCAATGGATATCTTTGCCTTCTTGAAGGTGATCTTTATTCCACCAGTTTTACCAGCAGACATCATTGGCATTGCCATTGGCATTGAAGCCATTGCAGGCATCTGGAAGCCAGCAGACGGCATCATCATTGGAGCTTCTGTGACACCTACTTCCTCTTCTTCTTCTTCTTCCTCTTCTTCTTCAGCAGCTGCCCAGGTAGCAACTATCGGGTGATTCTTCGCCTGGAGGAAGGCTTTCAGAGACTGAATGTCCTCTGCATCTTTCTCGGTTGCGATCTTATCTATGATCTCTGCAGGGATGGTTTCAGCTATCTTTTCCTTGAGCATCGAAGGAAGCCAGACAACTCTGTTCCAGCCGCCATCAGCCTGGATAAACTTCGGTGAGTAGAAATAGTTGACACCGATACCAAGGAAACCTACAATCTGCTTCCCACCGCCTGTCTGACCGGCCATAGTGGAGAAACCAATACCATTAGGAGCCATTCCCTGATACTCTCTGTTAACCCAGCCAATTCCATCAACTTCAGGAATGAAAAATCCGACTACTTCGAAGCAGCCACAAGATGTGTGCGGTGATTCGAAGAAGGAGTGAAGTTTAATCTTGTCAAATTCATTACTTGAAAGTTTCTTAGCGATTTCATTTACACCAGTGTATTCACCAGTATTGGCGTCGAGAAGGTCACCCTTGGCTATTTCAAATTGCGGGCCTTCTGGATCAACCTTTGCTGCTGCACGGCCATCGAACCAGTTGATGGCACCACATAGAGAAACCCTGTCTGGAGACACAACACAAACGTTTGTCGGAGCAAAGGACTGACAGAGAGTGCATCCATAGAAAACTTCCACATCTTCGTCGTGGAGGTCTTTTGTCCTAGCGTCTCTGGCCTTGAAAATTTCCTTTGCAGTTTCCATCTGCTTCTTAACTTCTTCTTCGTCTGTGTAGAAAGTAACCTGCATTTTCTCGATAAAGGGCAGCTCTGTCTTGAAGAGCATCATAACAGCTTTTCCGAAAGGTTCAAAGGAGTCCATCTTTTTAGCAGTGTCTTTGGAAACTCTCATCCAGACGTCATACCTCTGGTTCAAATGCATTATGCCCTGGCAGTAGTTAATGAAATCGTGGACACGCCTTTCGACAACAGACTCGAGGTCAGTTTCTACAAGTTCTCCGCCGATGTTGAAGATCATTGCCCAAGGATAAGTCTTGCCCTCTTCCATATCTTTAAGGTCGGGACCGACAATCGTAACCTTATCATCTTCAATCTCATCCATGGGTTTTGCTCGGACAAGTTCGAGCCCGAGGGATTTCGGGCCGCCTAACTCAACGAACATTCCTTCTTTTCGTATTCTTTCTCCTTCAAACATTGGGGAAATCTCAAATGGGTATTCTACCATTGTGTTTTCGCCTCCTTAATCAAATTTATAAAAGGTCAATTATTTCGTCCAGTGCAGCAATGTGATCTTCCCTGCTAAGATTTCCGAAAGACATTGTTGCGTTCTGGATGTAATGTTTGTCTATTGAAATTGCTTTTACATCACTGAAATTTTTAGTTGCAGATAACACCTGGTTGATATAATATTTCTTGTGGCCCAGTAGAATGATTGTGTCATAGTTACCACTGCCATAAAGTCCAGGCCAGTTAGGATCTGTCAGATAGAAGCCAAGCTGATGCAAGTTAATGTATTTGGCTTTAACATCTTTATTGATAAAACCAGGCATTGAAGTACCAGTTGCTGCAATTGGGATGTTTTTTGCCTTTGCAATCTTCACTGCACGGTCCAGAATTTCAGGATCGAGAACGCCAGTTCCGACTACTAAAAGTGGATTCTTAGCCTTTGAAATCAGCTTGGCAGCAACTTCCGTCGTAATAGCTTTTGAAGTCTTTACCCCGTAGGTGGTGAACAGTTTAGTGTTTTTGGTAGTATCAACCATCTTCAGGCCTCCTTGCAAAGTCTCTTAAGGTTAGTCGGCTGTGCAGAGACATCGAACTTAATCTTCGGGCCGGAAATGATCTTCTTCTTCTTCCAGTCGATTCCCCATCCATGCTCAGATTCAAGCTTCTTCAGGAGCATTTCACGCTTGGCGAGTGGGAGATCAGCTTCATTCCTAACAAACTTCCACCAATCTTCGGGTATGATACCAAGGTACTTCTCGCTGAGTTCTATCCAATGAGTCAACTTAATAGATCTACCCATACTGTTATCGGAAGGGCGAATGCAATTCTTTGCCATCATTACACAGGCTTCCTGCCAGGTCTCTGCAGTGGTGATGAGGAACTCCGGAGATGGTGGAATGTCCATTTCAGAACCGTTTCTGCTGTCGTAAACTTTCCATTTACTGTCGTCGTAGGTCTTTGCTATGAGGGCTCTTCTGTACTTACCACTGTGGGGACCGAGCACCGCAGGAATACCATATATGTTACATCCAGTACCGATAGCAGCTGCCTTCTGTGAGTATGCACCCCATGCAAGTCCTACTGCACCGACACGGTTGAGTGTGTAATCTGCGATCTCGGCAAGGTTGCCTGAGAGGTTTCTTCCTGCAAAGATTGCAGCGACCTTATGGGCTGTACCAGAAATATGAGCGTTCGAGACACATGATCCAGTATTAAGGATGTTACCTTTTTCAAATCTTCCTGGAAATCTCTCGTAAAGAGTCTTGCCGTCGGCATCTTTGTACATACCAATGTCCATTGCGGAACATCCGGAAACCGCAACCAAGTAATTCCTATTAAGGAATTCCTCTGCGATGTTATACACATCTTTGGTGCCTGCAGGGTAATTTGAACATCCAATAATTGCAATGACACCAGGAGTAGTACCCATAACCAGATTCAGACCTTCGGCCCTGATTTCGGCATCACTTACCTGACCTCTTCCGGCTCTTACCAGCCCCTTCTCTTCTGAGATTGCTTTCAATGAAGCCTTCTCGATCATGCTAAGGATCGGTAACTCCTTGCTGCAGACCTGCTCACACCTGCGGCAGCCTATACAAAAGTCATGCATCTCTTCGAGAGCAGAGTAGTCTCCTCCTTTAGCTAACGCAATTGCTTCGGGGATTGCTTGCTCTTCTGGGCATGCAAGTGCACATTCTCCACATTCTACACACTTGGAAACGAGATCTTTCATTTCTTCGTCGGTGGGTATAGCTGTGAGTCCTTCTGCATCGCGGATCGGGGCCATTGCAAGAGCGACTTTAGGCACAAGTTCTCCGAGTTTCTCGTAGTCCAGCATCACACAGCCTGGGATCTTGCCAGCTACAAGGTCTTCGACGATTGCATCGACATCATCATTGGTCCTGTCTGGAAGACCATACATAATCTTTTCATTGGATGCTATGACAGGGATCTTAAGTTTCTGGCCCTCCTCAACAAGGTCAGCTCTTACGCACTGTTCATCAAGAACGATTACGTCAGGAATTCCAGAGCGTACTACCTTTAACTCCTTAGAAATGGTACCGACAATCTTTGCATATGGGGCTTTCCTGTCTTCTCTCTTGTACCTGGTCATATCGAATGCGGTACAACAAAGACCTCCGATTTCCAACTTGTCAGTAAGTTTATTGTCTTCCATGTAGTCCATGATATAGGTGACACCAGCAACATTATGTCCGATGGCAATTATAACTGGTTTCGTTTGATCGAGGGTCCCCATACCGACTTCCACTAGAGGGGCATCCGGATCAGACTTTGGGAAGCCAAGTGCAGTAACCTGAGCGATATCGGAAACTTCCATACCAACATGATCCAGCATCCCGGCAAACATTGCCTTGTTGTCATAATCGATTGCAGCTCCTTCTTGTCCTGCGTGTACGGTTGCAAGCAGCTGGCCTAGCTCTTCTTCTACATATTCCAGTATGGGTTTGAGGTCGCCAAGAGTCTTAGGCTGCATACCTGTGACAAGCTGAATATTGGGAGCAATTACATTTGATGCACCCATATTAATCGGCATGTCTTCTCCAAAAATTTCGATCAAGTGATTGAGAATATGACGGCCATGGGCACTGTGACATGCACAACCAGTGATGCAACGGAGGAAGAACTCTCTTGCAGTCTGCCCCTTCATATCGAGACCACAAGCACCTCTCTTGTTTCCTTCCAGGTTACACGGTCCAAATGTACAGTAACAACACTGGTCACACATTGGTGTGTAGACAGGCTCATAGCGGTCGAACAGCGTAAAATTCCAGTCCCTTAATGTTGCAATTGATGGGAATGGAGTCGGACCCATTGGACCTGTCGTTTCAACAGCCCCTGCTGTTTCAACAGCCGCCTTTGCTGCTCCTACAATATTATTGATAGTAATCTGAACAGACTCCAGATCTTCTATAGAAAAACTCCCGGTAGTTAGTTTGCTCATGTGAGCTTTACCTCCTAAATTTGTTTCAAATAAGTTTCACCAAGACGATTGTAATTTCATAGTATCTGGTATATATAAGTAGTCAGATTTTCTTGCCGTTTGCTTCAAATTACAATTGTCTAAATAAATTTTTTGAGGCTGTAGCGTTTTTACACTTTAAGTTTTAATATACTACGCCATACCAACGTTTTTCAAATAAAAACTTTTTAAGGGTATATTCCCTCTTAAAAGTTTTTTAAGGGCTTTATTCTCTTCAAAATCATTTTTACACCCTTAGCTCGAAGAACTGTTTTGCCAACGATTGAGACCTTAATCTTGAGCAGAGATCGCTATCGATGGATAATGAACAATAAACAATGTCTAAACGTACCAAATATATATAACATTTTCTAATTTGTAACGTCCTATTTCGATAAGAGTGAAATGAAAATATCCAAATAAAAGAAGATGTGAATCCCCCTTCCTGTTGCTACTCAACTAGTAAGAATCTTCCTGGGTCTTTCTTTTTTCGTTGAAAAATCAGTATTGTGCTAATTCCATTTGTTCGTAGGTGTCAACTAAATATGAAATTTTGATCTTTACTAAATAATTTTTTAATTTTGATTGCTGCATTGATATCCATAATCATGTTTTGCCTTGTAATCTGGGGATAACATTAACTCTCTTTTAATATTATTAAATTTAGGATACCTACAAATTGCATAACTATTAGAGGGTTCTGATTTATTTTTAATTTTTTTTCTTTGAGTGAATTCTGTCCAAATCTTTCTACCTAAATTCGTATTTAACCGAATTTTTATTTTTCCTGTTCATTATTCTTAGATTTCAAAGCGAGCTTCAGACATCCTTAAACTATTCATTTTATTATTATTTTTTATAAACTGGTAAAGATTATAATAAAAAGCTGCACATAACATCTTCAGATTCACTCTTTGGATAGTAATAAAAAGAACTTTTCCTGCTTTTAATATCTTTTAGTCACTTCATAAACACGTTACTCTGTAACTTTTTTTGTACATATCCTCTTGTTTTTTAATATATCCCTTATTTCCAGTGATGTTCTTTTACTGCTTTTTTCATTGTTGCATTATACCCTTTTGATTTTGCTCCAAAGTATCCTCTGTCCCTATAAACTGCTTCATTTTTTTCTTATAAATCTACCTGAAATAATAAAGTGATTCAGTGGTTGTTTTGAATCTTCTGATCAGCTCATAATCCTTATCTAGTATGCTATGAAGTTAATATCCAAAGTGTGACTTACCATCCTTTTTTGTCCATGTTCCGTCTGTGCTTCTCCTTGTTTTTGCTTCATTTTTCTCGAGGTTTATCTGCTTTTGCGTGTGCATGATCAGAATGGATAAAAGTAGCATCCAGAATCATTCCCTTTTTTATTTTCAAACCAAGGCAATAAGTTAGCTTTGCAACTGTCCCCATATTTCTTCTTCTATACAATTATCAATAATTCTCTTTCTGAATGACCAGACTGTAGTACTGTTTGGTATGCACTCAGAAAAACCAAGAAATATCCTGAGAGAAATTCGATCAATACATTGTTTCTCAATTTCAGAGTCTGAAAGACCATGCTATTGCTGTAAAACACGCATTTTAAACATAATAATAACATCAGCTTCGGGTCTGCCTCCTGAAATTGTTTTGTTAAAATATATGGACTCAAAAATGATACGAAAAGGTTTCCAATCAATCAAGAAATCAATTTAACCAAGTTTATCTCCAATTGACTGAAGACGTTTGTATTCTTCTTTAAGAGCAAGATCAGTAAGAGTTTTCATAAGTAGAAATTATTTTTAAGAGATTTAAACTTTCCAATGCTCAAATGCATAGGAGTTTATCGAAATTCTCCTTAATAAATAGATATTAATAGAGCTGTAAAACTCCAAATTCCTCAAAACATCAATTAATTAATGATGGAGAACTGTAGATTCCAGAAATACTGCATTGTTTTCTTCCGCTAGCAGCACTAAAGTAGCAGAAACTCCATTTCTCTTTTCTGCTCTTCCATTCCCAGAATTCAGAGTGATAAACAAATAGATCTCAACCAGTTTGATACCTGGGCGTAGAGAACTTTAGGCCAGAACCTGTACAGAAATTTTCCGAAATGATCCTTTTCATTTTTTATATAACACTTTTTAGCATTGTTTGCAAGTCATCTTCATTCCATATACTGCAAAAACTTATGCAGTTTTTCAAATTAGTTGATGATGATTTTGTTTATCCTTGGAAATTAGCCTCTCTGAATTTCCATTTTATGAAAATGTTTCAGTGACTGTTTATCTATCAGGAAAATCCCTTCTGTTTTATGCCAAGGATATAGAATCAAAACCATAACTTGGACATTGAGAATCAATTGGATTTTAAATATAAAAAAATGTTTTTATCCATGTTATTTTCAGTCGGAAGGAAGAAATCATATGGAATTTTAGATCTCCAGCACTTCAACAGCCAGGTCAGCGTTAATGATATAATCAAAGTTGATTATTTTATCCCATTTCTGCTGCATGAATATGGACTGAAAACATAATCCAATAATTCTTCCTTTTTCCGAATTTTTGAGGACTTTTCTGGCAATTTCGTTTGCTTTTTCTGGATTTATCTCCGTCTTCGGCATTGCAAGCCCTCCGAGCAAGACGATCACAGCAACATGCGCATCTGTGAATTCTCCAAGCTGCATACCCTCAAGAGTCATATGAATGGATCTAGCTTGCTCAAAATCTAGACCTGGGATGAAACCAAGTTTTCTGTCCCGAACTACAAAACTTAGAAGTTCAGCAAAGGGAGCGCAAAAACATGGAGTTCCCACAAAAGTTATCTTTTCTGCTCCTTCTGCAAGGCTCCTGAAATTGTTCAAGATACCTCCTACTCCTTGCGCGGTATTTATTATTGACATAAAAATGTTCTCCTTACTGATCTTTCATTAAACTACTTTTAGAGTACTCTTTGTAGCATTATTATAGTAATCTCTGTAGCATTATATATTTATATAATAACATTGAGGCCATTACCTAAAATAAGTTGAGTTGATTAGCTCTTCCCAAAACAAAAGCAAGAAGTGTATTGTTCATAGATATTGGCACAAGAATAGGAAACGGACATGGAAATTATTCCACAATAATTATGTATTGCCTAGGTTATTTTGTAACAGGCATCAAATGTTTTTTGCATTCAGTTTATTGCTGAGAGTAACCATTTTATTCGGGATCTGAAATAGCTTTTTTAAGTAGTTCTCATTTTTAATAGTTTAACGATTTTTATGCACAACTTAGAATACTAAGTGTAGCGATTTTCCGACTTTAATGTGAGTTTTTTAGTATAAAAATAACACTCTATAGACCTTTCTTAGACATTTTGTGTCTTAGCTAAATACGAATAAAGTAATCTCACACCAGTTTTCAGGAAGAGTTTTTAAACTTTCTAGTAGATTTCTTCATCGTAGACAGATTCAAGGTAATCATTTTCTACATAGTTTGTAGGTATCATTTCTGTTTTTTAGGGAGTTGTCTTCAGGTATTCACTCATCTTTTGCCTCAAAGCACGGGATACATACTACTTTTCCATTTCTAACTCTTCCCAGAGGTTCCATAAAACCTTCTCCACATTTGCTACAGATCAGATTAGAGTAAATTATGGCTTTTTCTGGAGGCTTTATTTCCACTTCCCTTATCCAGAAAAGTTTTCCCTCTAGCATTTCTAGGACCCTCTTGCTTTTTGCTTCGTGTAAGGCTCGAAAATCATTTATTTCCTCTGGGCTTGCAGTGTCAATCCTCATTTTTGCGAAGAGTGGAATATGCTTTTCGTCCTGCGAAAGGACACCTGGTTTCAAAGAAATCCTGATGCCCTTTTTATCGCCTCTTTTGAAATATGTGTAAACATGCTTCCCATAATCTTTAAAAACAAGATTTCCTTTCCCGCAAGTACAGCCATTTATTACCTGAATAGCATCAATAGCACATGATTTATTTTCCACAATTGCAACTAATTCTTCGTCTTTGCTCCGGTCTTTAAAGTGATTGGCAGCTAGCAATGCCCTATAGCCAATTGAAAGTCCTGGGCAGACATGACCATGAAATTGTACAACAGTATTAAAAATCCAAATTTTTAACTCCTACATCAGTTGATATTCCTGCAAATATGGTTAATTTTTATAACATCGTTTCATATTATTAAAAACTATTTGCCCCAGTAGAGTTATTCGGGATGATAATATTATAGTTGGTCAGAAATCTCCTACTGAAGAGTAAGAGTACATAGGAATATCCATCGAGGAAACTATCGAACGATTAAGTACTTACTCAAAAATTGACTTATAGAAAGAAAATATTCAATATAGAATTTATAAAGCCGACGATAACGAAGCATTTGAGGAAAGGCAAAATACTTTACTTATTTTTTAAATATATTCTTGTACCTCATTCACTGAATGCTTGAAATTACCATAGCCCTCTCTTACGCTTAGAACAACATGTCGACTTTATCATCATAATTTTCCTGTTCTTCATGAATGCCATACTGGGTTTTTTCAAGGAGCAGCGGTCATCAAGAGCTGTGAAATCGCTCAAGCGGAAGCTCAACGTTAAGATGACAAGTGATCCGGGATTGAGACTGATTAGCCATAGCGTTGAGAGACCTTGTACTCTTTCGCTGGTAGTCTTTTTGCTTGCCATTGCCTTTTCTGTATCTTATACCAGGATTACATTACACAGAGGGATACTTCACATGATACTTTTGAGATTGTCCAGCTACTTTTTTGATCGATTTCATCACCATAACTATAGCGATGGACAACACTGAACTTGCCAGAAAACCCGAGTCTTCAGACATAGCATCGCTGGCAAAGATTGGTGGGATTGTTGAGCATGTTATCATAGCAAAATCTTTCTGGCTCCTGTATGTCGAGATGGGACACATGGAACTCACTTGGGACTCACCTGCGACACAGGGCTGCATGCATTTGTCTTTGAAATGCTGATCTTCGGAGGAATGCTACGATACTTATGGTGAGAGAGAAGAGCGACTTCCTGAAGTCGATCCCCAGCAAAATACTCATAACAGCCATATGTGGCAATATGATCGTACCTTTTGCAATCTCAACCTTCGAGACCCTAGGCTTGATACGGACAGCTGTTTATTATATACTGCTGGTGTTGATATGATATTTTGCATTTGCCTTGATTATTAATAATATTGTTAAGGTCAAAGTATTGAAATATTCCATAACCAATTAGAAAGTTATTTATAATACATCTCATATGTATACATTGATGGTCAATAGAGTTAAGCGCAGAGTATCCTGCTTCCCAAAAGCCACCTATTATAAACCCAGGGAAGTACCGTTCTGGGATCTCGAAACTATCAACTTATCCATCGAAAATCTTGAGGCTCTTCGTCTTTGCGATCTCCTCAATGTCGAGCAGAACGATGCCGCTGAAATGATGGGAGTCTCCAGGAAAACCTTCTGGAACGACTTGCAAAAAGCCAGAGAAAAAGTAGTTGATGCCCTTGTCAATGGTAAAGCAATCGAGATTTCTGGTGGAGAGTACATAAATAGCAGCGAGTGCCAGATCGACTTCATCTGCAAAGAATGTGAGAATAAGTGGGAATTACAATGCTATGAGGGACGCCCCACAATCTGTCCCAAGTGTGGTTCCTGCATTATTTACCGAATCAGCGGCGATGGAAAGGGAAAAAGGTTTATTAAGAACAATTACTGCTGCCCCAAAAACAAAGGAAAAGCAGAGATAAATACTAAAACAAGAAGTGTAAGAAATGACAAAAATTGCAATACCATCGATGAATAACGGTGGAATGGAGTCTGATGTATGTGCCCACTTTGGCTCATGCGAATATTTTACCGTTGTAGACGTACAGGACCAAGCTATCACAGGTATTGAGGCAATAAGCAATATGTCTCCTGATGGCGAACACAACTGTGCAGCCCCTTCGCTAATCTTGAAATCGCACAATGTCGATACCGTACTCGTCTCGGGAATCGGCGGAAGACCATTAATATCCCTGGTAGAAAATAAAATGAAGGTATTTGCGGGAGCTATGGGTAAGGTTTCCGATGCTCTTCAGGACTATAACAATGGAATGCTGCAGGAATTATCTACAATTGGCACTTGTAACTGCTCGCATCACTAAAGTGAGATAATAAGTGATATGTGTAAGAATCATGTGATTCCTGCAAGAATAAGGATCTGGCGCTTATAACACCTATGGGAAAAAAGCTAAAGCAGGCCAAATTGGGATATTTAATAGCACTAGGATCTACGCAGTGAACTGAAAAATCAGGATCATTAAACCTTTAACTATTTAAAATGCTAATTCAAATCAAAGCGATTACTGTGATCAATTTCATTGTTCAAGTGTGTAAATCCTAAGTATATTACATTAATAATTTAGTATCAAAACATTAATAATTTAGTATCAAAACATTAATAATTTAGTATCAAAATCTGTGCTCTATCATAGTATATTGAAATGATCCGTTTGTGTTTAGGTGAGGTTGCAGGATTCAAATCTCAATAAAAATGTTAAAAAGTGGAGTTAAAAGTATGGATATAAAAGAGATAAACAGCTATGGACGGGAACTAGTAGAATGCTTGAAACTCACAACATCTCCGGTTGCAGTAAAATTGATTCCGAAAGGAGAAGAAGTTCCCAAGGGCATCGAAAAGGTAGATGAAGCGATGAGGCACTGTCAGTTGGTTGATAGAGTAAGAAGAACAGGCGAGGAGTTTTATACCCTTGGCGAAGATCAAATGTGCAAAGGTGGAGCTGGTGCAATGGGCCTTGGGGAAATGCCTGCAAAAGTTGCAAGTGGGGAATTCTATTATAAAGGACTCAAACAGTTCAGCACCCAAGGTGCTGCAATGCGGACAATTGCTATGGTTCCTAAGCTTCCTTCAAATTCAACAGAAGCTGTCTTATATTCTCCTCTGGAAAAAACCTCTTTCGCTCCGGATGTTGTTGTGATCATCTGCAACCCAAAACAAATCATGTTACTTACACAAGCTTTTATGTACAAGACAGGAGGCAGGCTTGAAGCCAGTTTCGCAGGAAAGCAGAGCTTATGTTCTGACGGTGTTGTGCAGGTATATAAGGAAGGTAAAATCGGAGTCACTGTCGGTTGCAGTGGCAGCAGATCTTACACAAAAATCGCCGATGAAGAAATGATTATGGGGATCCCTATTGAACCTCTAGAGAATGTTGTTTCCGGCCTAAAGGAGATATGTCCTAAATAAAATCTAAAATTTGAGTCTTCTCCTTACATCGAGGATCTTTCATGTTTAAGTTATTTCATCGCGTTTTTTACTGATCTTAAAAGAATCCACATTTTTACCTGAATATCTGATGACTTTAAAAGAACGTCATGAGATTCTGTCAAATTAAAGTCCGTATGCAGTTATGATCCGAATATATCAAATATATAGATTATTTTATTGTGCCATCAAATTAAAATAATTATTTATAATGTAGAATATATGCTCAGGCAGGTAACAAACAGCCATCAGAATGTTATTACAGCTTATAATTACGGAGGGAAAGTCGTGCCTGTATTCATTGCCATTAAGCATTTAACCGTAGATCTCGATGGTCTCAAGGTGCTGAAAGACATAAATTTAAGTATTAAAGAGGGAGAAATTGTCGGAGTTCTAGGAAAAAGCGGCTCCGGAAAAACAATTCTGATGTATGTGTTGCGTGGGACCGAGTCTTTTGAAAATATCTCAGGTGAAGTTATTTATTATCTGGCTCGTTGCAAGAAGTGCAGATACATAGATTGTCCCAGCAAGACAGGCCAGAAATGTCCTGTCTGTGGAGAGACGCTTGAAGCTTTCGACGTTGATTTCATAAACCTTTCTCTTTACGAACCGATAAGGAAAGATATTAGCAAAAGAATTGCGATCATGCTCCAGCGTACCTTTGCTCTTTATGGAGATGAAAGAGTTATTGTAAATGTTATAAACTCCTTAAATGAAATTGAGTACCTAGGTCAAGATTCCATAAGAAAAGCGGTTGAACTGCTGGAAGAAGTACATTTGAGCCATCGCATGATGCATATTGCAAGAGAACTTTCAGGTGGAGAAAAACAGAGGGTTGTACTTGCAAGACAGCTTGTAAGAAATCCCTTGCTCCTGTTAGCTGACGAGCCTACAGGTACCCTTGATCCAATGACTGCTAAACTGGTCCATGATGTTATGATTAAGGTAGTGAGAAATTATAATATGAGTATGGTCCTCACATCTCACTGGCCTGAAGTTATCGAGAAGCTCACAGATAAGGCGATTCTTCTTGAAAACGGAGAGGTAGTTCTGGAAGGTAACCCTCTTGAAGTTTCTGCAGTCTTTATGAATAACGCATGTATGGTGAAGCACGAACAAAACACCATGGTTGGGGAGCCGATCATCCGAGTAAGGGATCTCTCAAAACGTTATATATCAGTAGACCGTGGTGTAGTAAGAGCTGTGGACAGGATCTCTTTTGATGTAAAAGAAGGAGAGATCTTTGGGCTAGTCGGTGTTAGCGGAGCAGGCAAGACAACCACCTCAAAAATTCTGATGGGAATTCTATCACCAACATCTGGAGAAGTTGATGTTCGAGTAGGAGATGAATGGGTTGATATGACAAAGCTGGGAGTCGAAAATAAAGGAAGAGCAACTAAATACATGGGATTCCTGCACCAGGAATACGGCCTTTACACTCATAGCTCTGTAATAAATAACCTCACTGAATCCATCAGTCTTGATTTACCCTTCGAGCTTGGTGTCAGAAAAGCTTTAATGACTCTCAAGGCTGCAGGCTTTGAAGAGAATAAGGCAAAAGTTATTTTACCAAAAATGGCTGATGAAATGAGCGAAGGAGAACGGCATAGGATTGCACTTGCTCAGGTCCTTATAAAGGAGCCCAAAATCATCATCATGGATGAACCAACTGGGACAATGGATCCAATTACCAAGATATCGGTGACAACTTCCATTCTTAAAGCTAGAGAAGAGCTAGGGGAAACCTTCGTTATAGTTTCTCACGACATGGATTTTGTAAACGAGATATGTGACCGTGTCGCACTTATGCGCGATGGAAAAATTGTAGACATTGGGAAACCTAAAAACGTACTTTCCCAGCTCACTGAAGAAGAAAGGATCGAAGCTGATTCAGTTGGGACTTATGCACTTGAAGAACAAAATAAAGCACATTCGAGTAAGTTATAAATATTTTAGTTTAGATTATTTGGAGTTTAATCTTACTAGTGCATCGATTTTAAAATAGATGCATAACTTGGAAGATAATTAATTTTTCTTGGAATGAATTCAAATATTTAGCTTTTGATGTAGTTTGCAATCGATGTACTAATTCTTCGGTTCAACTGCATAATACAAATACTGAGGACTCTGAGCTTGTGAAGTAGTAGAAATGGAAAATGAGAGATCTTTAAATTGTTTATAGAAAATTTCGATAAACCTCTGATTTTCACGAGCCAGTTATATACCATTATATGCATGTGATAAAATTTAGGAGTTTATCAAAATTTTCTATAAAATCTAACTCATCAAGGAAGTGAAACATTGGTAGAAAAAGTTGACATCGATGAAAAGCTAAAAATTATGGATGGACAACTTCCAGAAGTGATGAATGCGTTTTCTGGACTCCATTCCGAAGTTGTTAAGGATGGAGCTCTCAGTTCCAGAACGAAAGAACTCATTATTGTGGGAATTGCAGTGGCGCTTCACTGTGAATACTGCCTCTGGAAACACGTTCCTGAAGCTGTAAAATTGGGAGCAACCCGTGAGAAAATTTTAGAGGCTATGAGTACTGCTATATTGATGGCTGGTGGACCTGCAGTAGCTTATGGGTCGGTAGTTGTTCTTGAAATTCTAGATAAACAGGGCATTTAAAAAAAATAAGGTGATATAAATTGACTGAAGGAACAACTAATCTCGTCAAATGCCATGTTTGCGGGGGTGAACTGGAAAGAAAAGATGTTATTGAGGAAGAAGGCGAGATTTTCTGTGAGGACTGTTACATAGAGAGCCATCATAAAATCCAGGCTTGTAATCCCTGGGCTGTCCGTTCAAAAAAAATATTTAGAGAAGAAGCTGGGTTTGAAGGAACCGAAGGATTGACTGAGCTGCAAAAAGCCATTTATGAATTCATCGTCTCGAGTGGCGGAGTAAAAAAGGAAGAAATTGCACAAAAATTTGAGATATCCTTACTAGAAACAGAAAACCAATTTGCTCTTCTGAGACATTGTGAACTGGTTAAAGGGCAAAAAAGGGCAGATGGGATATACCTTGTACCTTTCGAAAACAAATATATTCCATGTGTGGATAAGTAATAATATATATATCCAATTGTATTTATATGCTTTGAATTAGGCCCTTTCTTATATTTAAGTAACAAGCTGCCTGATTATGGAAATCAAAGTTTATCATGAATTGGTTTGAGAAATACTGCTGATTCTGCACACACCAACAGTATCTAGTTTACTTTAGAATTTTTATTTATCTATTCTGCATAAAGTATTGGGCTTTAACCTTATTATTTTTTTATTTAATCTTTCCTTGAAACATTCTTTTCTATATGACCCACAGCCCGTATTTGCTCAGCATTCCACAGCACTTTTTGGTACACTGCCACTATTTCCCATCAAAGTTAAGTTTTTTGTATTATGTACATTTTAAATATATATAATTTTCAATTTATTACAGAAAATAGCCAAGAGGTACTTGAATGAAAGAGAACCAAGTTAGCTTTACTACAATGATGGTAGCTTACATGCGTGCCTATCATGCTATGAATAATACCGATAAAATCTTTGATGACTTTCTAGCCTATCATTTGATACCTGAAGAGAAACGAACACTAATTGAACAACATTTTGAACAATATTTTACTGGGTATACACAATTAAATGGTTCTGAGTATGCTGCATCGTGCCACGACCAAACAACTATCTCAGCGTACTTAATGCAAGCAACCAATGTTAGCAGTCGTGCGCAGTATGCGGAAGACGCCCTAGAAAAAGCCGTCAAGCAAGGAGTAACGCAGTATGTAATCCTTGGACAGGGATGGATACCTTTGCATTCAGGCAACCTGAAATGATGAAACACTTGGAAGTGTTTGAAGTTGATCACCCTGCAACACAAGAATTTAAGCTTCATCGACTTGCTGAGTTGAAATGGGAACATCCAGCAAAATTACATTTTATTCCTATTGATTTCACGAAAGAAATTCTGGTAACAGCACTAACTAACTCATCATCGTATGACTCAAACGTTAAAAGCTTCTTTAGTTGGCTTGGTGTCATCCTGTACTTGACCAAAGATGAAGTATTCACAACATTGCGTTCCATCACGGAAATTGCTCCTATGGACAGCACGCTTGTTTTTGATTACTTCGATACCGATGTATTTATCCCTGAAAAATCATCTCCACAAATGCAAAAATTATTGGAATATTTGAGAAAGATAGGTGAACCAATGATAACGGGCTTCAATCCATCAAACTTGGCCGAAGAACTCGCAAGTTTAGGATTTAGTCCTCAAGAGAATTTGAGCCCAACTGATATCGAAGAACATTATTTCAAAGGACGCACGTATGGATATCACGCAGTGAGCATGTGCACTTTGCATGTGCAGTTATCGAATAATCGCAATCATTCAGCCTAGGAAGAACAACATCAATATATATCTCAAGTCTTAACGAGTGAATTTCAATGAGTTGGTTTTTGTAACTGCTAGCTGTCAATTATTTTGATTTCTTTAATCTTTATACCTTAGGCGTATCTATTTGTCGAAATACATCTTTGTTATCTATGTTAGATCAGCTGAATAGTGACAAATTATTGAACATAAAATATATCAATTATCTATTAAAGTAATATTTGTTCTTAATTTGACATGCTTTTTGTGTATACTTCTGTGCATATATTTTGACACAAAAATTTTGCATGAAAAGTACCATTGAAAAAATAATTAATTACTCAATACATGTGGTGTTCCCCAGGATGTTCATTATGATGGCTCTCATGACCATGTTTATCATGATGACTCTCGTGATCATGTTCATTATGGTGACTTCCATGATGATGTTTTTCGTTTTGTCCCTCTATGTGATTTCCATGGTGGAAATCTCTGCATAAAACTTGCAATGCGTATTTTTCTAGATATTATTTCTTGTCTCGTGCGAATACCAAATCTTCTCAGTAAAGCTACAGGAGGGCACCAGCCTTGTATAGCATATTGAAGCAGGAAGGTTAAAGCTATTATGGACAAAATAAGCCACATTTTGCTCTTTTTTAAGCCAAGTATTACCCCAATAAAAGAAACTATAGCTGCACGACCTTCAATACAACGTCCTATATCCCACTCATTATCAAGCTTTCCAATCCTTTTGCTGATTTCGTAGTCGGTTTTGCCCGCATAAAACCTGATCATTGCAGCTGTTTCTATATCAATTGCCTGATTAATCGCAGGAGGGGTTTTAGCTCTGACCTGATCTCCCTGTAGAAGTTCACTATAGTTATTTATTATCATAAAGCTCCCCTCGGATTGATTATTTTTAAGGTGTATGATAAATCTAAACCCACTCTTCTTAAAAGAAGGTAAACATATTCATATAAATAATTATCACAATATGAGACTTATACAGTTGAACTGAAAAATCAATGGCATTAACCTAAAACAAGCCATTTACAAGCTTTTCTGACATATCATCTGGATGTTCTTCATAGCGTTTAGCTCAAATAACTTTTCTGCACGATGTTTTGACAGCTTTGAGTAGAATTGCAGGATGATGACTATGATTGCATTCTATCCCTTCTCATGCATGAATAATTTTTCATACAAAAACTCTGTATCTTTTATTCATAATAAAAAAGCAGGATTGCCTAGTAAATATTACAGTAGGTCACAACACTTTTCGGATAGGCTCTAAATCAGGAATTTATTTGGAATCGAAGCACTAGTGTCTCAAAAATTTAATTATTTGTCGTCATAATAAGCCATAAATCCCGTTATGCTGATGATAAGCCATCAAATTAAATGCTCAATAATTAAATTTCCACGATATTAGTCTATTGTTATCTCTGTCAACAAACAGGTCTTCAATATTGAGTTTTTAGATGCTAGCGAAAATCGTGAATTGGCTTTCCGTTATAGTAAAAATACCAAAAATTATTACAATGTAGTACTCCCGACTTTGTATTCCTTAAACCAAACAATACCATAATTAATTTGAACTGAATTGCCTGATATATTTTTACTCATTTATTTTCAGCTTCTTGCAGCTGATTAAGATAGGTTTTCTACAAAGCCACAACTATATCACTTTATAAGCTTTATTTGAGTTCATCTTAACCGCGTCATTCAAGTTACCACTTGAAGAACTTAGCCGCCCAGCTCACTTTTCTCCTCAGTAAATATTTCCTTAACTCGTCTATTCCAAGCAGGAAGACTGCAAAAGGAACTGCAAGCAGCAGATATCTGAGATCGGGGGAGAGGTATTGAAAATGAGATTTGCAAAAGGATTCCAGATAATAAAGGCAAGAATCAGAAGTTCACTTGCAATCCCTAAAAGAATCATGCGGTTGCTGAATAATCCCATTGTGAAGACTGACTGGAACCGGGTTCTGGATGCAAAAACGTTGGCTATCTGGCAGATTATTACCGCTGAAAAGAAAGCTGTTATAGTCTGCATATAAAGAGGATTGTTATTTGCAATCTGCTCGCCGAAATTCCAACCTCCTTCAAAAAGTACGGCAAAATAACAGAAAAAGCCTGCAAGAGCTTCTATAGGTCCTTTTAGTCCGTAAGCTATAAGAAGCACCTGAAGAAGCACCTGAGGAGTTAATAATTTTTCATCCCTGGCTCTGGGAGGTCTTTTCATAATACCCTCTTCACCGTTTTCCACCCCAAGAGCAATCGCAGGCAGCATATCTGTACCAAGATCAATTGCCAGAATAAGCTGTACTGGCATAGGAAGAGGCAGGGCAAAAAGGATGAAAGCTATAAAAGGTAGAACTTCAGGAATAGTATGAGCAATAATATACACAATGAACTTTTTTATATTATCAAAAACTGTTCTGCCTTCTTCTACAGCATCTACGATTGTAGCGTAGTTATCATCCATAAGCACCAATCTGCAGCTTCTCGGGCAACATCTGTGCCGCTTCCCATTGCGACCCCCATATCTGCATTCTTGATAGCAGGCTCATCATTAACCCCATCTCCTGTCATGGTCACAATCTCTCCTTCAGCCTGGAAAAGCTGCACGATCTTCAGTTTTTGTGCAGGAGAAGTACGGGCGAATACAATGCTTGGGTTTTTCAATCTTGAAGAGAGATCTGTACTTGAGAGTGACTCAAGCTCGTCTCCGGTAATAATTTCAAGGCTTTCGGAATCCGCAAGTCCCACGTTCTTTGCGATTGCTTCTGCAGTGACCGGGTGATCACCGGTTATCATAACAACCTTTATCCCGGCTGTATGGCACTTTGCAATAGCCTCTCTGGCTTCAGGCCGCGGAGGGTCTACAATCCCAATAAATCCCAGAAAAATAAAATCTTCCGTATACTCTTTCTGCTCTTCTGCTTGCCTGTACGCAAGGGCAATTACACGTTCTCCTCTTTCTGCGAGTCTTAGATGCCGGTCAAGAAGTTCCTTTTTCTCATTTTCGGTAAGTTTTCGAACCTCACCTGAATCTATAACTGAACCGCACATTTTCACAACCACCTCAGGGGCTCCCTTAAGGTAGATTTCAAGTTTTTCTTCAGGAGTACGGCAGATAATTTCCATTCTTTTGGTAAGTGAATCAAAAGGAAACTCTTTCAGCCTTGGGTAATTATTCTGGAGCTTTTTTACATCTTCTAAGCTATTCGCAAAAACAAGAAGCGCTCCTTCGGTAGGGTCGCCGGTGTATACGGCAGGTAATTCGTGAAGTTTTGCGTTGTTGCAGAGTCCTACGACCCCTATTAAAGCAGGAGGCACCTTTTTAGGATCCCATATTGGATTTTCAACAACATAAACCCTTTTTACTCCTGAACCCATAACTTTTCCTGCAATGCCTTGTTTTGTACTTTCTTCTACCTCCTGCTCTGAAACTATTTTTTCGAGAACCGAAGGTATTTTAGGTACGAGACTCTCAAAACCGACGATTAGAGAATTTACTGCCATCCTGTTCTGGGTAAGAGTTCCGGTTTTGTCAGTACAGATGACAGTAGTCGAGCCCAGAGTTTCTACGGATTCAAGGTTCTTTGTAAGGGCATTCCGCGAAGCCATTCGCCGGGAAGCCAGGATAAGGGCAAGAGTTACTGTGGGCAAAAGCCCTTCAGGCACATTTGCAACGATAATTCCGATCGCAAAGATGAGGCTTGCAAGAAAGGTATCATGAAGAAGAAACGCGAGAATGAAGAAGGTTACTCCCATAAAAATCGCAATTGCAGCGATGATTTTTATGAAGTGGTTGAGTTCTCTCCGGATGGGAGTGTCTACGCTCGAAATTTGTTCTGTGAGTATTGCAAGGTTTCCAATCTGGGTGTTCTGTCCTGTTCCGAAGACGACGGCTTTCCCATTCCCGCTTTGTACTAGCGTCCCGGAAAAGACCATGTCCGGCACTGAAGCATATCCACACGTGTACACTCAAGAGAACGCAGTTGAGGTTCTGATTCTCCCGTCAGGGGAGAATTGTCCACTTTTAGAGAGTTGGTCTCAATCAAACGTCCATCTGCAGGAACTTTATCCCCCTTTTCTAGAAGAATAACTTCTCCTACCACGAGTTCTGACGTCAGAACATTTTTTGTATTTCCATCTCTCAGAACTCTTGCATGAGGTGGAAGAAGCTGCCTGAAGCTTTCAATTGTTTTTACTGCCTGGTATTCCTGCACAAATGTGAAAGTGCTGTTAAGGAAAACGACTCCGGCAATAGCAATTCCTATATCAATATTCCCCTTTCCCGGATCAAGATATTCGGCAATAAAGGACAGAATAGCTCATGTAATCAGCAAAATGGAAAAAAATTCCTAAATTGCCTGAAGTATCTCTTTAATATACTCTCCTTTCCTGTCTCTTCAAGAACATTGGGTTCACATTCCTGAAGCCTTTCTACAGCTACCTGTTCACTAAGCCCGCTTTCGTCAACTTCTAATCTTTGAAGGAACTCGGGAATAGATATTTTATGTTCATCGCCCTGCGGAGAGCAAATCTTGCTTTTGTTACCAGTCAATTTTGTCTCCATCGAACACTCCTTTGATTCAATGTGGCATAAAAATAAGAAACTTAACTTGGACTTTGAAAGTCATCTCAAAATCAAATAGGATTTACGCGGTTGAACTGCTATATTTTGTTTCTGTGCTGTTCTCATCCTCATTTTGTTGCGCTCCTATTATGTTACTGCAATATACCACGTGTTGTTTTACTATAAGTAGTTTATTAACAAATAAAGAAAGAAATTAAAGATGAACTATTACAGTAACATTTTTATTAGGATATCCGACAGGTGACATGTCCCCATTCTCGAAAATTTCACACTCAAATACAAGAACCCCTTCCTCAACTTCTACTCGATCATTAAATACATTTGGTGCTCCAAGAATAACAGTCGCTTCGTGTCTTGCCCAGGCTCTTTTTTTGGTGCGGACTTTTCCTTTCTCATCAGTTTCGAAATATTGAATAGTGTCTTTATCTTTTAGGTAGATTGCAATTTTGTTATTGTTGGGCCATTCTTTGGTTTTTGATGGGCGAGGCATTATTGCTCCTCTCTCACTACTCTATACAAAGACCTCCACGTTTCATATATCCATTTTTATCAAATTCCCTTATGGTCTCGTGACTTCCAGATCAAAAATTTCATCCTCGTTATCTGCGTAGCTCCTAATATCATCAATAGCAAAATCAATTGCTTTTAGTTCTCCTGCGTTGGTCTGCACAAGGATCTCATCATAACTGTTGAGTTCTGCGAGCTTTTCAAGAGCTTCAATCATTGTCATTTTTACCAGTTCTTTTCCCTCATTATTTCCTTTTTCCCTTATTATGGCCTTTTTCTATTCCCGGATTGTTTATAAAGCCTATAGAGCTTTATTTCAAAAGAGAACTCACAAACTAATTAATCCAATGACAGTCTATCTAAGTTCTATAAATTTTGAATTGACTAAGTACCGCCTTTACCACAAAAACCAGTTTATCCTTTTAATGTTGCATATGTTTTTGCTATAAAACTTATGTATCAGTGTAACCGCGAAATCGTATTTTGTAATGAAAAAAAGGATGGTGAGCAGTAGTTTTTACAGAACTTTCAGTACACTACCTTCTCTATTTGATAGTTGTAAATATAAACAATGGATAGGCTACTAGGCTCAAAGTAAGGTTTTCTTCTCTAGAAAAAGAATAATATTAGATCCTGACGACTTCACAAATAATAAAAGATAATTTTTAATATCTATTTGTTTTTTGATTGTGAAAAATTTGATATGGGATTATTTTTCGTTTAGAAACTATTTTTTGTATAATTAATTTAAAATAAAAGCGTAGATAAATTGTATAAGTCCTAAAAATTGTGGAAACCCTTAATAAAAAAAGGAGCGATTGAATGTTGAAACAACTAGTTGGTGGAATAAAAACGGTATTATCTATTCTACTGGCAGTCTTCTTTGTAGTATCCACGGTAAAGCATATTAAAAAGTTATTTTTTATTGAAATTAAAAAGATGGAAAAATTTGTTAGAAATTTATTAAATGAGACTAAGATATTGAAAAATTGAGTTTATGATTCAGTTCATTTATATTTTCAATTTTGTTTAGAATACTATATAATTATTTTTTTTTATTTTTCTATTTAGGATCGTGGTTTAGTTAAATTAGTTCCAAGTGTTCCATGAGCTCCATATGTTCTATGAGTTACATAAGCTCCATGGGTAATAGATCTGCAATGTTTTCTTATTCTGGATGGAACTTCGGAAGTTCCGAGATTTTGTTACAAAAACTGTGCATCTTATATTAGGAGACCCTCACTAGTTAGAGTGGTTAAATTATATTCTATTTAAAATATAAGTATTAGGTTAATAATAATTGATGTTAGATTTTAAAGTATTTTATGGAAAAATGAGTAATGAAAAAGGGAGTATTATTCACAAATTATAATAATACATAACTTATATATAATTATAGTTCAATGTCAAAATATTCCGTGGTGAAAGATTTTTTTGTTTAGAAATTATTTTTCTTATAAATTATTTTAAATAATTTTGATTGAAGTATAAATAAATAATTCATTAGATGAATAAAAAGGTGATGAAAAGATGTTAAAACAAATGAAAAAGACACTTGGTATTTTGCTAGCAGTTTGTTTTTTAATGTCCGTAACAATCGCAACAGTAAGTGCAGAAAAGACATCCACGGAGAGCGAAATTAGTAAGAACACGACAATGTTTAACGAAATAACGAAACATCTTAAAATATTACTACAAGTAGCAGAATGGATAACAATATGATCGCTGCCAACGAAATAGCTATGAAAAAAGTAGTAGCTATGAAGACCGACGATATAAAGATATAGCTATGGGAAAAGTAGTGGCTATGACGACCGACGATGGCAAAGAAATAGCTATGGGAAAAGTAGCAGCGATGGAAACAGAAAGTGGTAACGCTATAGCTATGGGAAAAGTAGTGGCTATAAAGACCGACGAAGGTAAAATAATAGCTATGAAAAAAGTAGTGGCTATGAAGACCGACGATGGTAAAGTTATAGCTATAAAACAAGTAGTGGCAATGAAGACAGACGATGGTAAAGATGTAGCTGTGGAAAAATAAGGGCTATGAAGATCGAAGATGGTAAATACAAATTTTAGAAATAAGAGCAAATGATATTGCTGTATTGCTTTCAGTTCTTTTTGCAGTATCGTTGACATCAGTAGCAGCCAAAGCATACATGGACAGCGGCATGCACTGGCTATCATCAATTTTTTTTGTCAATAGTATGTTTTTCAATTTAACTGCGTACTGTCCTAACCGGATTAAAATTATATCTAACTTAATAAAAAAGGAGTGAAACAAATGTTGAAACAATCATCCAGTAGAATTAAAAAAGTACTGGCTAGTTTGCGGGTAGTTTTTTTGTAGTATCAGTGACAGCTGCAGCAGTAAGCGCAGAACCTGGTGTGGTTAAAGAGAAGAAAAGAGTGGCTATGGATAGTGAAACTGGATAGATAAAAGCTGCGAAAGGGGTAGCCACTAATAAAAAAACTGAAGAGATAAAAGCTGCGAAAGGAATGGTCATTAATAAAAAAACTGGAGAGATAAAAGCTGCGAAAGGAATGGTCATTAATAGAGAAACTGGTTCTGATCAGGCTGATAGAAAGATGGTCATGAAGTTTCTTGGAAATGAATAACTAAAAACTGATAAATATATGATAATAGATTGGTGAAGCAAAAGCGGCAAAGTTACAGCAAATAGCTTGGATAATGAAAGTGTCTTCGGGTTTGAATAGATTTCTCCGAATTTATTAATCAATAGATGCAAGGATTCACCAATACTACCGTGGCCATTACTACCAAAACTGTGACTAGATAGGGAAACATTATACGAACCAGGGGATGAACCTGCTAACTATTGAAGATAGATGAACCGATAATTGATAACATGGACATATTCACTTATTTTTGGGGAATATCTATTTAATTTCTTCCAAAGTTCATCAGCGCTTCTGAATAAAAAAAATATAAATCTTTAGTTCAATTTGGTGCCAGACCCATAAAAAAGTCAAATTAGACTTAAATAAATAAATATTGTTTAACATTAAATTGGCATAGTTTCTATATACTCCTAAGCTTGTGAGTTAGATAAACGAATGCAAAAAACGTTGATGGAAGGTTAACGTTTGGAATATACCCATGTTTTACATTAAAACATATGCATCAGGAAAGTCGATAAATTTCGTTCATTGCAATGAAGACAAAGGGTGTACAGGATCAGTTAGAATTTACAGAACTTTCGGTATGCTACTAGATCTATATAATTATTTTTTCCTTATAGTTCTATTTATAATGTTATTTTTGTCAATTAGTTCCAAGTGTTCCATGCGCTCCAGATGTTCTATGAGTTCCATAAGCTCCATGAGTCATAGCAAAGCGATTTTTTCTTATTTCGTATGGAACTTAGGAAATTCAGAGATTTTAGCACAAAACTTGTGCATTAATAAAAAGATAAATTGTTTTTTTTGTAGCAAAGAAAAGGGTATAAGTCAATAGTTGGTTTCTTCTGATTCATTATTCTTAGCAATGTCATAAATTTGACTTTAATTGTCCAATTTTAAAACATTTAATAGAGAAAAAAATTTTGTTCAAAAACTATTTTTTGTATAATTAATTTAAAAAGCTAAGTAAACCAATGAATAATTACTGATGTGAGAATATTCAGTAATTATAAAAAATTTCAATAAACCACCGGTTTAAACAAATTGGTGGTATCCTTTTTATAGACAATCAACCAAAAATTTGGAATTCTCTGTAATGAATAAATATTTCTTAGTTATATTTCCACTGAATCTTGCACTGTTTAAATATAGGAAAATTGAACAAAAATATGGTGTATGGACAGATTCGAAAATAAATAAAACTTAACAGAACAAAAAAGATATATAGCTAATTTGCTAGCAGCTCTATCTGTAGAGCATTAACAGCAGCGGCAAAGAACGCGGAATCAATTAATTATCAATTAATTATGACTTGGAGGTTAAATTATGCCTAATTTGATAGGTCTTGCAGTATTTTTTTTAATAGTAGCATTCATTGCATATTTATTGGGTGCAACGGGAATTGCAGGTTTCTCAATGGAAATTGCAAAGTGGTTAATAATAATTTTTGTCATACTTGCTATTATAACAGCTTTATTTATCATAATTTTCATACGCTCTATTTAAAAGGATCAAGAACTCAAAAAATAATTAGGGCTGGAGAATTAAAGTCGAAACTTGAAGAACAAATGATCAAGTAAGCAATGTCTATTGTTACAGTAGAAAAAGTAATTAATTTAATGAAATACACACTTACTATTTTTTTTGAAATATGATGACTGCAGGTAGTTTCATTGTTTTAGTGTTGAACTAATATTAATCGGGAAGTGTACTGAAATTTCTGTAAAAGTGATTAGTATCCAACCTTTTCTTATTTCGAATGGAACTTAGGAAATTAAGAGATTTTAATACAAAAACTATTTTTCATATGATTAATTTAAAATAAATACGGATTTAATTGTGTATTGTAGCTTAAAGCGAACAAATCAAAAATAGGAATGTTTTCCTGGATGCCTTGGCTGGAGATGAACTAAAACTTAGAGACAGTTTTGGTGCTGATGAATAATTAAAAGGTTGTAACTAAATTGAAAATATATTGTTTAGGGAGTTGGAAATATGACTCATCCAAACTTTTTGTCAGTAAGCATGCTCAAAGGACACGAAGTTGTTAATATGGCTAAAGAGGGTCTAGGTAAGATCGAAGACCTAATGATTGATTTGGAAAATGATAGAATATCATATGCAGTGCTTTCTTTTGGTGGGTTCCTCGGTATGGGCAATAAATTGTTTGCTATTCCTTGGCAGGCCATTGAATTGAAGCTCTACGAGCACACATTGATAATCACTCTTAATATCGATAAGGAAGTCCTAAAAAAAGCTGAAGGCTTTGATAAGGATAAATTGCCTCTAACTCATGAGGAGCTATTTAAAATATATAATCACTATGGATACGAGCCTTACTGGCAGACAAGTAGGGTGGAACAAACAGGATTTTCAAGAATTTGAAGTTTGAACTCATTGCTTCCAACCTGTCTTGCACTTGCGATACAAAAACAAAGTAGGATTAAAAGCTGTTTTTCTCGAAAGTTAATATACTATGGCTTCTCATAATTTTCTGTGAATTCACAAAATGCTTTTATAGCTTGAAGGTAATTACGCTGAGTGTTGACACTTGCGTCAATCGACAAAAGCTAATTAGATACAATTGGATCTTTTTTCAGATCAATGGCATAACTGGATGTCAGTTTAAGGTTTTTCATATTACAAATCACCTGACCTAATGTATATATGATTACTGATCCACACTCCATGATATATTTAATTTTGATATTCTAAATTTGTGACTAATTTTTGCTCCGAAATCAATATTATGCAGGCAAGAAAATTTTTAAACGAAAGTCACTTAGTTTCAATTTCATTTCATAATATGTTTATTTAGGGCTACATATGCTTATTACTTTTTTATTAATGTTATGAGTGGGAATATACCTTTACATGTATATTTTAATGGTAGCGTTATCGTGGACTTCACGAATTGGCAATGGCAATTTAAGAATGAAGAAACAGGAGCTATTACCCATAGCACTGCAAATGTAACAACTGTCCATACGTTTGGCAAGCCTGGAGTTTATGATGTTACATTGAAGTATGGGGGCCCAAAGGTAACAATACACTCACAAAGCCAGCTTATATAACTGCTAGTAATAGAAATCAAAGTTCCTAGTTACTGCATCTTCTTCTTCCTTTCTTTACTGATGAGAGTAATAACTGCTGAGAAAATTGTATTAGTGTCTAACAAAACCATTAATGCAAGTGCAGAAATATCAATTACTTTTTTATTTTCTCTCTTTTTCGTATGTATATGTTTTGTAGCAAAAACTATGCATCCTTGTCTTTAGATAGTTATTTTCTACCTTACATTGTAGCTTCTTTGGGCTTGTGTCAAAATTCAGGTTAAAAGTTTTTTTTTAGAAGAGCTGTTTCGCAAGTTAAAATGTTGTTGTTCTGAGGATATGATTAAAATATATATAAATTCGACAACTAAAAGCAATGTAACAACGATTTCAAAATCAAAACTGCTCTAGCATACCCCGCAGCAAGCTGCGTGATATTCGATTGAAATAAGCAATTTGTTGAAATCTGAGATTTATCGAAATTTTCTATAGTTTTAGAATCGCACCTTCAGCATATCGGTACCTTCCCTGCAGCTAGTTCCATTGAAAAAGCATGTATATTCTCGAGTTCTTTTTCAATTATCTCAGCTGCTTCCTTATCTACATCGGTTAAAGATCCATTTTTCACTATCAATTGTGCATTTGCAATCTGGGGCTGGTCAATTGGAGTTCCGATTTCACTCAAAAGCCAGACATAAACCTCGGAGATATTGGATACTTCCTTGTAGATCCTAGCAGCAATCCTGTGGGAAAGAAGATTGTAGATTTTTCCGATATGGCTTACTGGATTTTTCCCTGCAGCAGCTTCACTGCTGACAGGACGATTTAAGGGAATTATCCCGTTTACGCGATTTCCACGCCTTACCTGTCCACAGTCCGCATCTTCTGCGGACGTGCCCGTTACAGTAGTGTAGATTCCCTTCACTCCTCTGTCCGGAATATCCAGAGTATTTAAGGAAGCAGTCGGTTTTAAGTGCACACAGGCTTCGAATTCCGTCCTTTCCTTCTCTACAAACCCTGCAGCAAACTTCTCTATTTGCTCATGCAGTTCTATTTTCTTTTTAAAATAATCGCCTTCAGATTCGACAAATCTATCTACAAGCGGCATTGCCACAGTCAAATGAACATCATCCTTTTGTCTGAGCCCCATAATTTTGATATCTTCTCCTGATTCTGGATACTGTTTTTTAAATTTTCTTGAATTCAGGTAGCGTTCGCATTCAAACACAAGCTTTTCAGTTGTGCTTAAAGGAGCATATCCAACTGCTGCGGAGGTATCGTTTGCCCCAAGAAATTCTCCTCCCCTTGTAAAAATATCCGTTAACTCTGCAGAGCCTCTCTTAAGCTCCACCTGATAAAAGAGATTATTAAGATCCACAAAACGGAGATTATTCAAGAACCATTCCTTTGCTGTGTTAATGGCAAGACTAGGAACATCGATTTCAATACCCTGTGCTTCAAAGGTTGCCCTGTCCCCGAAAATCAGCTTCATGGGACTTATTACCCTGCCTCCTCCAAATTTTCCTTCTACTTCTCCTGCAACGAGCATTCCTTTGTCTGTGTTATGATGCAAGATGGTTCCGAAAGTGTCAAGGTATTATTGACTCAGGTTTACTGAAATTTGTTCCATAATAGCATCACAAATATAGTCTGGATGTCCCAGTCCCTTTCTTTCAACAACCTCAACTTTTTGACGGTATACTTCTGAAGCTTTCAACTCTTCTATAGCAATGTTTCTCAACTTTTTCCCTCCAACTGTTCCACAAAACGTGATATAAACTTATTATGAATAAATTAGCAATTATAATTTTAGTTCGAAGAATGTATAGTCGATTTTGAAATATCGTAAAACCCTCATTTTAGATACATAAATGATCAGCTTTTTGAAAAACGTTTCTTTGAAATTGGTGAAAGGTACTGTTTTAAGTTTAATGCAATTGGTACTGATGATGATCATATCCACCTTTTCGTTGGTGCTGAGCCAAAGTATTCTCCTTCAAAATTTTTCAGATTATAAAAAGCATTAAAGCAAGATAAATTTTAAAAGAATACACTTCGATTAAAAACAGCTTGATGGCGGGGATTTATGTAGTGATGGAGGATACATTGGAACAGTTGTAGATGGAACAATTTCTGACATTATCAAAAATTATGTTGGAAATCAGGGAAAATAGGAAGAAAAAAGAGCATATAAGCAAATGAAAATATTTAATTTTGAATGACTACCTTATAATTCATTGATCAGCGATTCAGGAATTTTCTTGTCTGTATGTTATCGATTTAGGAGCAAAAATAAGTCCTGAATTTCGAAAACGAACACTAAAATCGATACTCTATCTCAACTTTGCATCAATTGGTATTTTTGAGAATCTTTGCGAAATCGGTGCAACTTATCGCGATTCCACACTTAACCAAAGATGCATGCATTACAATTAGAGCGCCAGCTCAATGTTGATTTATATTCTAGCGTAGGAAAAACTAAATTGTAGAGATGGATTGAAATAAATTAAGAGCCGGATTCTGTGCCAAAAAGTCTTTCGACCCATTTTTTACTTATCGTTTTTCGTTATTTTATCCTCTTTTTTATTCTTTTTTTGTGGCCTTGAGAACAACTGCTCCTTCCGGATTTTCAGTTTCCACATGAAAACCTACATCTTCAAAAAGTTCTTTCAATGCAGCTTCCGAAAGTGGAGGTCCATGGTGATGTTGATGGTCAAGGGGCTCAACTGTGGTTAATAACCCGCCTTTTTTAAGTACTCTCTTGATTTCGAACAGAGCAAATTTGATATCCTTAAGGTGGTGAAGCATGAAAAAGCATGTAGCAGCATCCACTGAATTCCCATCAAAAGGCAAAGCATAGGCGCTGCCTGTCCGGAACTCCACGTTCTGCATATCAAGGATTTCTGCGTTCATATGCGCCTGGTTTGTGAGGGAATCATGCAGATCGATTCCATAAACCTTTGAATTCGGATTATTTCTTGCAATTTCTAGAGTGAGACTTCCAAAACCACTACCTATATCTAGGATTTTTGATCCTCTTATATATGGAAGCACGGCAGGAAGTACCTGTGCCCGCACATTGGCCATTCGATCTTCAGGGAAGCTTGCTTTCTTTGCTTTTTCCTCATCTATTGATATAAAAGGAAGGATTGCATAAATTTTTGACCCGTTAGTTGCCATCAGGCCTCTTACATAAGCGCTCTCGGTTTCAGCTACAACCAGCTCCACCAATGAAACTCCAACATTCCCGCAAAAGCGCAGGTTCCAATCTTCCTTATTGTCAGGATACTGAATGCTAAGAGGAGTATGTACCACCAGGTAATGGGAGTATTCAGACTTGAAGTAAGAGGATATGGATTCAGGTTCTTTAAGTTGGATCTCACTGATACTGTCCCTGAAAAGTACAAGAATTTGCAGGGAAGTTTCATCAGCCTCGTTTCTCACGATTCCAATTTCTCCGAACATGCCATTAAATTGGCTTTGGAAGAATAAAAGCTTTCTTTAGGGAATTTGCAAGGAGCGCGCTTACTGAAATCAGGTGCAATAAACTTCACCGATTTCAGGTTTCTTTCGATTTCGAATGGAATTGGCAAGGGCTGTGAATAATTTTAGTAAAGATTGCAAATCTGTATAAAAAAATCAAAATGTGAGTGGATCAACTTTTCCAAAATGTGGGAAGTAACTTAATAAATATGAATAGAATTCCATTATTCTTTCAAAATTTAAGACGAACCAGAAAACTTAAAATGACTCTAAAATTATAAGGATTGCTATCATTAAGGCTTACATACCTCATATAAATATCTAGAAAAATTTACACTCCAGATAAAACCAAGTTTTTACATGGATGAGCTGAGTATTCGGGAAGCCAACAAGTTGGAAGTAACAATCCGAATTGATAATTACACGCATAGGTTAGTAACAGAAAATACTGATGTATGTAGACGACCGCAATTATCCTTTCCTCAAATACTCCTCGCCGAACACGGACTTTCATGCCTAATTAAAGTTGGGGTTGGCTCTGAGGCACATATAGTACTTATGGATGCAGCAGTCACTCAAACCTGCCTTTTTAATAATGCAGCGCTTTTGAAAGCTGATCTTGGCAGAATAAAAGCTGTTATCCTGAGCCATGGCCATTCAGATCATTTTCTTGGACTTTTCGAGCTCTTGAAACTCATAGGTAAAGAGCGAGATAAAGGAGTCCCTTTTGATATTCATCCTGACGCGTTTCTGGAACGCCACACGAATAATCCCTCTATTGGCCATTCTGTCACAATGCCTTCACTCAATGAAGGTATTTTGATAGAAGCAGGAGCTGTTCCCATAAAGTCAAAAAGAGCTTTACCGATTGCAAATAGCCTTATCCATACTACAGGAAAGGTGGAACGAACAACAGCATTTGAAAAGGGACCCTTCTGAGCTGAAGCAAAAATCGATGGAAACTGGACTATTGATCCTTTCAGGATGATCAGGGATTGATAATAAAACTGAAGAACAAAGAGTTTGTTTGTTATTAGCAGTTGTGCTCATGCAGGAATTATCAATACAGTCGAGTACGCTAAGAAAATTACAAGGACAGATAAGGTTCATGCAATTCTAGGAGGCTTTCACCTGATAGGCAGTTTTTTGACCACAGAATTTAGTCTACAATCGACAAAATGAAAAAAAATCAAGCTTGATTACATTGTACCAATGCACTGTACAGGCTGGAAAGCGATAAACGAGTTTGCATAGGGGATGCCTGAACAATTCCTGCTCAATACCGTCGGCACAATGTATGCATTGTAATGAGAATCCTTAATAATATAGGATTTATTCAGTTGAACTGAAAAATCAATAGCATTAAACGTCAATAGCATTAAATCTTTAATTGTTTAAAATGGAAAATTTAAACCACAGTGTTTATTGTGTTTAAGTTTGTACTCCAAGTACACAAGTCCTAAGAAGATATGGAGTTGAAAATGGATATCTTAAAAAAATACAGGGCAAAATGTACATATTGCGGACAATGCATTGAAGTCTGCCCTCGATATAATGATCCCAAATTGATTGAAAAACTCTGCAAGTATTTAGAAGGGAATTCAGACATTGATTCCGGCTCTCTTCTTCGCTGTCTGACCTGCGGGCTTTGTACCTGCGCCTGTCCTGAAGGACTTGGAATCAAGCCACTTATTTCTCCTGCCAGACAAAAGTGGGTAAATGAAAACGGTCTTACGGATAGGCAGACCATAGTGAATCCGAATGCTCAAAATAACATCTTCAAAAAAATCGCTGAAATGAATGAAATTCCCGTGTACAAAGATAGTCTCGGTTCTGTAGTTTATTTCTCCGGGTGCGCGGGTACCTACATCAATACCAGCATGGCAAAAGCTGCAGTTGCTCTTTTGGAGAAAGCAGGGGTCGATTACACCGTTTTGAGTGGGATTGAGTACTGTTGTGGAGCTGTATCTGCAGGTGCTGGTGATCCTAGCCCTATCCACAAGAATGGGCTGCAAAATATCAAGGAAGTCCGAAAAAGAGGAGCAAAAATTTTTATAACTGCCTGTCCAGGATGTTTCAAAGCTTTTAAGGACATATATCCAAGGATGTTTGGAAAACTTGATTTCCAGGTAATGCAAGTTTCCCAGTATCTAGACCTTTTGTTAAGAAACGGTAAGCTTAGTCCTGAGGCCGCTCTTAATCACAGAGTTTTTTATCATGATCCCTGCCACTTGGCCCGGGGAATGAGAGTATATCACGAAGCAAGAAATGTGCTTGAAAAAATTCAGGGTACCAAACTTGCCAATAAAACTCCTAAAGACTCAACTTGTTGCGGTTTTGGAGGTGGAGTAAGAGTCAACTATCCTTCCGAGTCCCTTGCCATGGCATCGGAAAGATTCAGAGCTGCAGAAAAGCTGGGATGTGATACAATCATCACGAATTGCGGGGGTTGTATGCAGAACCTCATTGAGGCTGGAAAAGATGAAAAAATAAGGGTCTTTGATCTTGCTGAGTACCTTTCCCTTGCTTGCGGAATAAGAATAGAGCGGATAGACCAGAATATGCTTGAGATAGTTAACAGGGCTTACATGCTCTGTATTTCAGAATATGGTGTTGCTGATATTGAATTAGATACCTTATGACCAGTTATTTTTGCTTTTTAGAAAATCTTAACTCAGCTAAAACAATAATGTATATTTTTTAGTTCTGTGAAATCTTCGGTCAGGGGAATGAGTTATTTAAAAACATAACCATGGTAAAAATTGTGACATATGAAAAAAGGTTCTATGATCATCTTACTATCTTGTTTTCTGTGCTTTCCGTAGTCCAACTTTGCATTTAAGTTTAGTAGAAAAAAGTATGTACTTGGAGATATCAGAAAAACACCGAATCAAATCAATTATTAAATTTTACTTCAGACTTATTTCTCCCATCAACCTCTTCATTGGAGTTTGTTCTTATCTCGGATTTCATTACAGGATCTTGCTTTTCAATTACTTTTTCATATACTTCAAAGGTCTTTTCAGCTATTGTTTTCCAGTTATATTTCTTTTTGAGAAGATCATACCCGTTTTTCCCCATTCTGTTACGGCCAAGTCCTTCAAGGACATAATTGAGTCCCCAGGCAATAGAAGAAGGCTCTTTATAAGTAATAATGCCTGTTTTGAAGTTCTCCACAAGTGCTACTGCATCGCTTGCAACTACCGGCTTCCTTGCGTCCCAGGCTTCAAGAACAACAATTCCGAAGGGCTCATTCCTGCTAGGTACACATACAAGGTCACAGGAATTAAACCAGTCTATTACAGTATCATCCGGAGCATATCCAAGAAAATTGCAGGAATTACCAATTTCAAGCTTCTGAGCTTGATATTCACAGTGAGAGCGCATCCCCCCTCTCCGATAATTACAAACTGTGCATTATTTTTCTTCAGGACTCTTGCCGCGGCTTCAACCAACAAATCAGGTCCTTTCTGATACGCCATCCTTCCCATGAAAAGCACAACTGGAAGACATTGATGGATGCCATAGCGCCTTTTTACGTTTCCTGGATCCATTTTTCTGTTTATTTTTCCTACATTTATGCCATTAGGAATCTCCCAGAATTTGTAATCGGGAATTTTGTAAATTTGCTGAATTTCTTTCTTCAATATTGTCGCGGTCGTGATCACATCAGAGCATTCGTACCCTCCGAGCCACTCCCTATGAGATATTTCCTTTGCTTCCCACCAGTCCCCATAAATATTTCCATTACGCCCCCATTCGGTGCTGTGAAAAGTCAGCACAAAGGGCAGCTCTAACTGAGCTTTTATCCTGCAGAGGACATTTACTGGATGTCAATCGTGCCCATGTATAACGTCAAACTCACCCATCTTTTCTCTTACATCCAGAAACCGACAGTACATACTGTCGCACATTGGGTTCATTTGTTCCACTATCCCTCCATATTGATCACAGGCAACTCCATGATAGTGGACACCACTGATAATTTCATCTTTGTCTTCACAGCTTCGTGTAAAGAGATGAACCTCATGTCCCTCAGCAGCAAGAGCTTCAGAGAGTTCAGATACATGGGGTGACACTCCTCCTACACGTATCGAATGCAAACTTTCCCAGCTAAACATTCCTATTCGAATTTGTGTCATATATCCCACTTATTACTTTTTGTGAAAATGAGAGTAACAGAGAGTAACAAGTCACTAGTACCTGTTATATGCTACAATATATATATATACGAGAATTTATACCCTCTTCTGAGTTCGTCAAAATTTACCATCAATTTTAGCATTAAGTGATTTTGTGGTCTTTGCAAGCCATGTAATCCAGGCGCAAGTCCCGGATAAATAAACTTACAAGTAACTGACGATATAGGCTTGCACACCTGAGGGGTGAGGTGTAATCTTTCTGCCAGTTAGTTGATGTAATTTCCCTGAAGTTATCTCATGAAATTGTCATTAAAAGCTATGGAGAACAGGTTTCCTTAGTCATTGGTTAGCAGGTCCATATCCACTGATTAGTGTAAGGGTTCCACATCCAGTCACAGTTAGACTAATAATGGCCATGGAGTAGGGGGCACGTGGGCGGTGGTGATGAACTATTAGATGGTGGTGATGACCTTTTGGATAATGATTTATATGCTCAGAGTAGGACCAAAAATGCGATCGTATTTTAAATGTGCATAGATAAGATGTCCTTTCACAAGATATGCTATTCTTGTTTCAGTTTCCCCATCACAAAAACAGATCCTGAGCCAATGAGTAGGCTTACAAAACTGATATTTAAATGCATATATTTGCTATAAAACCTATGTATCGATGAAATCAGAAATCCGATTTTGTGATGAAATCAAAGGATATAGAACAGTCATTTTTACATAACTTTCAAGTGCCTTGTTGCCTTCAACCATTATCAACGAAATTCAATATGGCAAAAGATATATCTCATGCATCCTGACTGCCAATGGAAAGCCTATCCCAGATTTTATGGAGCTTCAAATAAGGGGCATCAAATCTCTAGCTCAATCTAATTAACTCCTAATAGCTAACACAAGGTAAGCTTTAATGCTACTCGGTCCGACTCTAGAATCGAAAGCTGAGTCTTTTATATATATAATATTGAAAAGTGGCGTGAAAGTGCGCTCTATTTCAGCTTTTGAAATCCTCCTGGGTCCATAGCCTTCGGGCTCTTTATCGGAATAACTCAGCATGAAATATTTGCCGCCTGGTTTTAGCATTCTATGTATCTGCCGTGCAAAAACTGGCCTTTCCTCATCAGTCATCACATGAAACAAACCAGAATCCATAACAATATCGAATTCAGCCTCCATGAAGAGTCGGTCCAGCTGTAACACATTTCCGACTACAAAATTTACCTTAACATGATGCTTTATAGACTTTGCTTTTGCATCGGTGATAGCATCTTCAACAATGTCTATGCCTGTGACATCACACCCATTTATGGCTAACATTATTGCATTATCACCCCGGCCACATCCGATATCCAGAGCTCTCCCAGGCTTAATTTCTCCGTCCCTTATAAGAGCTTTGAAGACTGACTGGGGATAACCGATATCCCATCGTGGTGTACCCTTGTATGCTTCATTCCAGTCCAAGCTAATCTTCTCACGACCAAAAATTCAGTTACCATTTTGATTGCAGATAAATATTTTGCTAATTGATTATTGTATGCTTTTAGCTTTCCCTGAATAAAATTATCTGATTAACTATATCACGGTTTTATTTTCCGATAACATATTTTAAAACAAAAAATAATTTTCTATTAATGATATTTATTTTTTGATCCTGAAAAATCTTATGCGGGATTATTTTTTGTTTAGAATCAAATTTTCATAGAATTAATTTAAAATAACCATGCAGATAATTGGATATCGTAGTGTAGACACCAGTAAACACCACAAATCAAAAGGATTGGGAAGTAACCGGTAGGCATGTGGATAAAGAATTACTTGGAAGATGTTGGTCTTATTTCGAGTTAAATATACCTGGAACGATATATATTCAAAGTGATTGTATTTGGACAGACAGTAGAAACAATTCTTCCCACCTTTAAATCTATATGATATATATTTCAAATAAGATTTGAACTAGACTGTATATATTCTGATATATATAAGGAGATATAAGGAGATATTTAAATATGTGCGAAGAACATTCTATGGCAGGAAAGGGACCAATAATGGAAACGATAATGACAGAGACGTGGGAACTTCTGACTGAAGAACAAAAAAAGAAAGTTGCAGTAATGAGAATTGAAAAAATAATGAAAATTTTAGAAATGAAAATAAGCGGTATGGAAAAGATGATCGCGATAAAAAAAGAAGCTATAGCTAATATGCAAAAAATTAAGGAAATGCTCAAGTAATAAAAATAAGTTCAACAGAAGAACGATAATGGAATTTAGGCGCTGTACAAATTATCTGAAATCGCGCGTTTCCATAACTATTCAAGTAGCCTTTCAAAGGCTAAAATTTTACTTTTTTTGGGAAAGATTTCATATTAACTAAATCCACCTATTATAGGCTAAAGAGTTATATGTACTATTTAGAATGCCAAGGATGCCTATTTTCCAACTTGATTAATGCATATTTAGACAACCTTGCTAAAGTTCTATAAAATATGGTAAGTTCTGTGTCCCTTTTTTCACTGCAAGAAAGCAGGATGCTGAGTCAATTGCTATGTTAACAAAGTTATGTTTTTATCGTTTCATTGATGCACAGTTTTTATAATAAAATCTATGAATTTCCTAAATGCCATCAGTAATAAGAAAACATTGTTGATCCCTGACTCATGGAGCTTCTGGAACTCTTGGAGCTTATGGGACTCATAGAGCATATGGAGCTCATGAAACACTTAATCCTTCTAATCACCCTTGAGCTTCTACCCCATAATAATCGCTTGCTATTTGTAAAAAACGTAATGGAGAATATCTTATGAAAGTTGGCTTAATCAGATGTATTCAAACAGAAGATATGTGTCCATCTACTGCTTTTTTAAAGGTGATGAAAGGTATGACCCAAATGCCAAAACTGTCTTCTTCTGCGGGCGTAGACCTTTGAGATATATCAGAAAATCACCAACAGTTGGAAAGAGCCCATTATTAAGAGCTGGTGAACCTACTGCAAATACGGCTGCATCAAGAATCTCTTTTATGATAAGGTTCCTGGCATTTTTCCGTAGGTTGTGACGTTTTATTTCAACTCCTGCAACCTGAACTGCTTCTGCAATCTCGTTTGCCATTATTTCTGTGCTGCCCCACATCGTATCATACATAACAAGTACTTTTTCCTTTACTCTCCATCAGCCCAGGTTCTGTATGATTCAAGGATTTTGTTAAGGTTCTGCTTCCATATAATTCCATGAGAAGGAGCTATCTGTAAAGGTTCCATTCCCTACTCATCCAGGACCCCGAAATAACGGAGGAGTGCCATATGGAAAAGCATGAGTATATTGCATAACACTCAGCTGCATCCGGGATAAAATCACTCCTTTGAAATCGTACCTTTTTGAAGTGGCTATATGCTGCCCAAAACCGTCATTTGAGAATAGAATTCTATCTTCTTTCAGGAAAGTCGCCATGCTATCAGGCCAATGGAGCATAGAAACTTCCATATAAATAAGAGTCTTACCTCCAAGGTCTAGATGGTCGCTGGTCTGAACAGTTTGAACATCCAATTTTTCGCTCCCTGCCCCACTGAAGTAACCGTTAAGGATGTCGACACCTCTTTTTGTAATGAGGATTTTTGCATTAGTTTGCTTTTTAAGTTATGCCAGGGAACCAGAGTGATCAGGTTCCATATGGTTTATTATTATATAGTCGAGGTTTGAAGGATTGATTATCTGGCTAATATGTCTGAGCATCTCTCCTGCAAAGAAAGTTTTTACGGTATCTATAAGGGCAGTCGTTTCCCCAATTACTAGGTAGGAATTGTTAAGTTGTTCCTCCGGGAGTAGTAAACCCGTGAAAATCCCTACCATTACAATTGATTGCTCCTACCCAATAGACACTCCTAGAAAGCTCAATAATTTCACTAGTTTCTCCTTTTGTATTCATATTACTCATGATTCCTTGTTTTATCAGGTCTGCATCCGGAAACCGGTAACATAATCCAGGTAACCATCAATCAACTCGTAGTGTGCTCTTTCGTATCTTGACAGCATTTCGAAGAAACTTCTCTGAGCATTGTCTTCGACTTGTTTTGCCAGTTCTGAATAGAAATCCTCATTTTTTCTCTCATGCCTCATAGCTGCAAGAAGAATACCTGTATCTCCAAGAGTGATTTCACCCCCTTTTGTTTGAGCTGGATTGAACTCAGAGGTTAAAGACTGATCACTATGTACTTTTGTCCTGACTACTGGCAGTTCTTTTGTGTCACGGCATTTTTCGAGGCAGCCGAGATGCTTTAATTCTTCATTTGCAAGATACTCATAGAGCTCCTTAAATTTTGGATTTTCCATTAAAGTAGATTTATAAAGATAAAACTCTCTTGCTTCTCTTTCTCTCTCAATTGCCAGAGCTATGGCTTCTTCAATTCCTTTAAGGGTCCTTACTTCGTCTACTACATCTTGATATGCACTTTTCATATATTTTACCCCTTAGATATTAGCTTTTCAAGTTACCTCTTCTTTAAGGCTCTTAGTACCTATTTTTAGTCTTTAATTTGTTTTTCTTTTTTTTCGATCTTTCTTTGTATTTTATTATTATATCTTCAGAAGGTGTTCAAGTCCAAAGACATAGGGACTTTCGAGTACTGTGATATTTTTCATCTTCGCAAGTTTATCAGATTCGTTATTTGGTGATACCAGGTCATTTATCAAGTTTTTCAAAACGGGTAGGGTATTTTTTTAGGGATATGAGGAGCGCTTCGTCTAATATTGTAGCATAAAGTGTTTTCACTTTATATAGTTGGTCTATTGATAAATTGAAAGCTCCTGTAAGGTCAGCTCCATCAAGGTTCGCTCCATCAAGGATAGCTCCGTCAAAGCTAGATCCTTCAAGATCTGCCATAAAAAGATTAGCTCTTTCAAGAAGGGATCTTTCAAGGTTAGCCCCTTCTTCGTGAGCATGGTGAACCTAGCGAAGAGCCAGATAATGAGTAGACTCACTAAATATACCCAATTTTCTCACATTCAAACTCTTTTTTTGCAGCGATGGCTACAAAAGCTCCCTTTCCATGACCCTCTTTAAAGGGTTCTGCAGCATCAATTTGTCTCGGACTTTTGAAGACAGTCTGATGGACGATGAGATGACCAAAATTCAAGCTTGTTAGCCAATTCAAAACCTGATCTGAAGAGTGAAAATTCGCATATTTATAGAACATACTTGTCATCTTTTTTCTTTCATAATCTTTACCAAGAGGACTATTCCGGTCGATTATCCCAATAACAATATAGCCCCCTGGCTTAAGAACTCTCTTAATCTCTTCCAGAGCTTGAAGTGGATTTTCCAGGAAACATAGAGTGGTTACCATCAGCACGAAATCAAAGAATTCATCATCAAAAGGAAGCGCTTCAGCCCTTGCTTCATGAACGGCGATGCCTCTTTTTCGCGCCATGTCTGCCATCGATTTTGCAGGCTCTACTCCAATCTTGATGCCCAGTAGAGTGGCGAATCTTCCCGTTCCAACCCCAATCTCTAAACCTGTGCCTTCTTTGGGGATGAGATCTTTTAAGGCCAGAATCTCTGATTTATAGACCGCTTTGTTCTCTTCAAACCATTCGTCGTACTCTTGTGCGTGCTTTTCAAAGATTTCTATACTACCCATAATATCTCGCTATTTTCGAGCTGATCTCAAAACCCATTTCATTCTTTACCATTAAAATTTTTCAGGATTAATTTTTTGATCAGAAACTTGATTGGTCACTCAAAATACAAGATCAAATAAGCTCATTTTGAGTTTTGGGTTTAGTTCATTAAGTAATTACTGGTTCTTCTGTCGTACAGTCCGCTTTGAAGGACAACTTGTACTTTGGCAAGTGGAATTACACATTTTCTGATGTAGATTATCCCGCTTCTATGCCCATTGTATCAAAGGGATAATTGCTTCACAAAGCTGTTTTCCATCGTCTGTCAAAAAATATTCAACGCGGGGAGGTGTCTCAGAAAATGCTTCCCGTTGGATCAGGCTCACTTTCAGGAGTTATTTTAACAGATCCGTAAGTGATTTGGGACTTATACCCTCAAGAATACTCATGAGATCATTGAACCGCAAACTATCGTAGTACCCAAGGATACTGATAATGAGGGAGGCCCATTTTTGGGATATAGTTGTGATAATTCCCTTGAGAGGGCACAAACAAATTAGGTTACTAGCCTTTTTTATGGCCACTTCATTATTCCACGGTTACTTGATCATTATAAACTTAATAGTATTAATACGATAAAATATATTGTATTATATAAACTCGGAAGAAGAGATGAAATTAACAATGTGTGCACCAATTCAAAATCAGTCTTGCAATTGTTCGGGTACTTGCGGTTGTTTAAGCAATCTTACAATTGAGGATGAAATTAAAATACTTGAGGCTAACAGACAGCGAATGCAAGTCCAGATTAATATAATTGAAAGAAGGATAGAGGGACTAAAGAAAAAACCCTAAATTACTCATTTTATTGTGCGAAATGCAAGTGTTTTATTTTATTTGTAACTCATGAGTGAATATCCACAACATTTTTCATAAAGAAAAGCTGAAAAATCTGTCTGAACATATTGATGCTCCAGACAGACTTTAAACTACTTATTTATCCTCAATAACGGTATAAGTTATGCATAGATACCAATTCCCCATCAGCTTCAACAATATAAAAAACCCTCCTTGATTAAGATTTTTTTCTCATTTCTTCGTCTCGGTATCACTGCTTTCGGTGGTCCGGCTATGGTTGCATACATAAAACGATTGACTGTTGACCGAGAGCACTGGATCGATGAAGAATCGTTTCGTGATGGAGTCTCATTTTGCCAGATGATACCGGGTGCGTCTGCAATGCAAACCTCTGCTTACGTAGGATTAAAAATTCAGGGTTGGGCTGGTGCTATGGCATCTTTCATTGGATTTGGGCTACCTGCATTTGTCATTATGATCATTTTATCATCATTTTATTTTCAGAACGCAACACACCCCGCGAGTCTTGCATTTTTTCGGGGACTACAAGTGATTACAATAGCTATTATTGTAAATACAGCCATCTCATTTGGCCATTCATCGCTTAAGCAGTGGCTCCATGGTATGATCTCGATGATAGCTGCCGGGCTGTTTCTCTTCAGTGTGAACCCAGTTTTTGTCATTTTGCTCGCAGGACTGCTCGGCTTCTTATTTGTTCGTGACGAAGCACCAGTATCTCATTCCACAGAAATTATGACTTCCCATAAGACTTCTTATTCATTCATCGGGCTCATTGCCTTCACAGTAGGGATACTTCTTCTACTATATTTCTTTCAGCGTAATTTTTTGATCATGCTTTAATGATGATTAAAATTGACATTTTTGCATTTGGAGGCGGATTCACCTCGGTTCCTCTTATGTTCAATGAGATCGTTAATGTACATCACTGGCTCGATTCCTCTACGTTCCTCAACGGTATCGCACTTAGTCAGGTAACCCCTGGGCCGATTGTGATTACCGCAACCTTTGTTGGATATCTTATATATGGTCTCCCAGGAGCGATCGTAGCAACATTCGGGATATTTGCCCCTTCATTCTTGATAGTCATTGGATTGGCGCCGTATTTTGATGAGATACGTAACTCTCCTTATGTTCATTGGATTATTAGTGGAATCCTTTTCTCATTTGTAGGTCTCCTCATCAGTGTAGCAATCCGGTCTCATTAGGCATCTCATGGGATATTACCACCATAATTCTCTTGGCAAGCACGTTTATCGCATTGATCCTTGGAGCCGAGATTTTATGGGTGGTCATCGCAGGCATAGCGATTTCATATCTCCTATTCTGAATTTACTAGGACAGGATTAAATTGATTGTTCCAATTTTTGATATCCAGGTCTTGAATTCACTTTTCAGGCACTGCTTTTCTTGCAAAGCATGTGCAAATATGGAAAAAGTATCTGAAGTATAGGTTCAAAAATATATTCACAAATATATAGTAATCAATCATTCCCTTTAATTCATAACACTTGTGGAGTTATAGTCATATAGTCCAATAATATAACGCTTTTCTTTATAAATACACATTTTGTATTTTTAATAGTTATATCTATTCTTAACAGCTCTAGATTAGGAACTAGTTGACTATGTGATGTTTCTGCGGTGTACCTACCAATGAAACGTGGATTATAGAGAATTTAGTGTTAATTTGGACACTAGGAAAGAGTAAAATAATTGGGAATTACGCACTGAGGAGAAAAAAGCACTTAATTTCATCATAACTATTGTAATATAGATTGTTTGGAGTTCAATGTTGCTTTTACTCTGTTTCAATAGTGTAGATTAAAAATAAAGTAAAGGAGTGAACTAAATTATGGAACAATCATCTAGTAAAATGAAAAAGGTATGTGCTATTTTGCTGGCAGTCCTTTTTGTAGCATCGTTGACAGCAGTAGCAGCAAGCGCACATGGTAATGGCTGTCATGGTGACTGTGGATGTGATTGTGGATGCGGATGTGATTGTGGATACGGATCTTGCATGGATCTTTCCATGGACTGTCTACCTTGCCACGAAAAGTGCACATCACAATGTTAGCAGCCTGATTGAAAAGTGATTAAGTGATTTTTTTTTAATTATTAATCACATTTTCCGAAAAATTTCATTCATATTTATTTGTTTTTGTTTATCATCTATATTTCGTATTATTTTGGGATCGAGTTATCAAAGTTTCTAGATGGAACTTTAATCAAAACGTTCTGTAGTTTTATTCTGACTTCGGCTCCATAGGGAAGTTTCATGAAATATTCATCCACTAAAAAATGATTTATAGGTGCGATTCGAGATACCTTCCATCTGAAAAAACTTGAATAAAATATAAATTACAAGGAACATATTTCTTTTAGAGAACACTCTTATTCTGATTTCAACGGAATAATCAAGTTCGATGTCTGAAAAACTCAATAAATTTAGCGACTCTCGGATCTATTTTTGGTGAATAGCATATTTTCTTATTGTTCTCGGATGAGAACCTTCCCATGAGCCTATCCATAGTCTATCACTTGTTTATATGTACGACTATAAGATAGGGAATCCACATCTGAAGAAGTGGGTATCCTGAATTATAATCGTAAAAATGAAACAACATTTGTTTGGAGATAGACACTATTAAAAACAAAGATACAAAAGAATCAAATATTTTTATTCTAAAAAAGTATTAAATATATTTAAATCTTATTCCGGCAATTTTTTGTAAAAATGAACAACGAATTGAAGAAAAATGAGCATCTTCCACAATATCCCTCATCAGGACAAATTTTAAAGTCCTTAAAATATATCTTTAATTATTTTTTGAAGTCTTAATCTTAAATAGGGAGTAGAGAGTGCAGTGTCTCAGGATAGAACTGTAGAGCCCTGTGAAAGCTATCAGGGTAACAAACCATTTCCAAGGAGAAGTTTTCACAAAACCTGTTGCCAAAGCAATGATTGCAAGCACTCCAAACGCAGTTCGAAACAAGAGATCAAAGCCACCTACATTTTCTTCCAGAAACAATTTTTTGAAATCCATCGGAAAAACCCCCATATTAATCTTCGTATTATACTCTATAGATCCCTACAATATATAGTGCTATTCTTTTTCGATTATGTTCGTGCTCTGTTTGTATTAAGCCTATCAAAAAAGGCCTTCATAGAAGCTATGCAAAATTTTCATAAATATATTCTCCAAAATTATAAATGAAACCTATAGTTAATCAAATATTCTATTTGAATTATTATTCTATACAGTAGACAATAAATTTATTTGATAAAGTAATCTGAACAAATATGTATTGGAGGGCAAAATCATAATTCAAGAAACAATAAAAGTCGAAGGAATGTCCTGCGGACACTGTGAGATGAGGGTTAAAAAAGCAGTTGAAGCTATAGAAGGTGTACGGAAAGTAGAGGTAAATCTTCGGAATAAGCATGTAATTGTTGAATACGACGAAAGGAAGGCAAACCTCAAAAAAATCAAGGCTGCGGTTAAGGAAGTCGGGTATGAGCCCGTGTAATGATACGGATTTTGCGCATCAGTTTCAAAGAAATACATACCAAAAGGTAGAGATTTTTATTACGATGGGTGAAGCGCCGGTTTGAAAAAACAGCTGGTGCGGTGTGTGTGAACCCATAGAAGATACGACATTCATAGTAGATGATATGGTCTGTTACCACAAGGACGGGCCACAAAGCTCGTTAACTCTATCAAAAGAGGGGGGCCAGAGTAAACATAACTATTTCTGATAGGATAGTGAATGTATTATATGACAGCCAGATAACTGAAGCTCACGTCATACGGATAACCCTGCTTATAAAGGGGGTTACAAAATCATAACGAAACTAGTATGGGCGGCATATTCCGATGGAAATAAATATAGGAGTCTACGGCATGACTTGTGGTCACTGCCAGAAAAGAGTAGAGGATGCTGTATCTTTGCTTGATGGGGTGGAGTCAGTTGGGGTAAATCTGGAAGTTGAACGTGCTACTGTTAGTTTTAGCCCTCAAAAAGTTAGTATGGATGATATAAAAGAAGCTATCCGAAAGGCTGGCTACTCAACAGAGGTTGAAGAAGAAACTGAAGAAGGAACCGGAGAGGCACAGGCAAATATCGAAGCAGGAACCTTAACTGCTGCAGGTGTAACAAGCGCAGGCTCAGAAACTGTTAATATAGCTTTAGGAGAACTGGAAGGAAGATTTCAAGCCTGCCCCCTAACGACACAGGAATGCAGGCTTCCAGAAAAGGAAACTCTCAGCACCTCAAGTCAAAAAATGGACAAAAAAGAAATTACCCTTGGAGTTTCAGGCATGACATGCTCAGCCTGTGCTCTGAACATTGAGAAAGTGTTGAAGAAAAAGGAAGGAGTGGACTCAGTAGCTGTCAATCTGGAATTAGGAAGGGCAAAAGTCCGTTTTGATCCTTCCCTTATCTCTCCAGGGGAAATTGAGAAAGCTATCGAATCCATTGGGTATAAGGTAGAGAAGGACATGGTAACTCTCGATCTTCAGGGTATGACTTGCGCATCCTGTGCTGCAAACATTGAGAAGGTTCTTAATAAAACAGAAGGCGTCATTTCAGCTTCAGTAAATTTCCTGCTTGAAAAAGCAGTTATAGAATTCGATTCGGCCCGAATTTCTATCAGGGAGATAATTGCTTCAGTTCAGGGAATCGGATATGGGGCAGCGATCAGGACTGAAACAGTAGAGTATGAAGATAGAGAGCAAATGTCACGGGATGCTGAAATCCAGAGGCAGAGAAATAACCTGATCATAGCCCTTGTGCTGGGAATTCCAATTGGCCTTGGAAACATGAGCATGATGTTTTCCTTCCTATCTTTTGTGCCTGGCTTTCTTTCCAATCATATCGTCCTTTTTATACTGTCTACTCTTGTCCTTCTTTTCCCTGGAAGGCAGTTTTTTGTCGGGACTTTCAAGGGCTTCAAATATGGCGTAACTGACATGAACCTGCTGATTGCTGCAGGAACCGGATCGGCTTACCTAATCAGTGTGGCTGCAACTTTCCTCGATTTGGGGCCGGGGTATAATAGTCTTTACTATGACACTGTAGTTTTTCTAATCATTTTTATTATCTTTGGAAGGTACATCGAAGCAAAGGCAAGAGGCAGGACGTCTGAAGCTATTCGGAAACTTATGGGACTCAGAGCAAAGACTTCCAGGATTCTCGTTAACGGCGTGGAAAAGGAAGTTCCTGTTGAAGAAGTGGTAGTAAGCGACATTGTTGTAGTCAGACCCGGAGAAAAGATCCCGGTTGATGGGATTGTGGCAGAGGGAAGTTCGTCAGTAGACGAATCCATGCTCACAGGAGAAAGTATCCCAGTGGAGAAAAATCCGGAAGATGTGGTTATCGGAGCTACCCTAAACAAGACAGGATCTTTCAGGTTCAGAGCAACAAAGGTTGGGGCTGACACTGCTCTTGCCCAGATAATCAGGCTTGTGGAAACTGCTCAGACAACCAAAGCCCCCATCCAGAGAGTTGCAGACGTTTTTGCAGGCAATTTCATAGTAAGTGTGCATATTATTGCCCTTCTGGCTTTTTTCTTTTGGTTTTTCATAGGATACTGGCGCTACGGGGTAGGGGTATCGGCATCTCTTGGAAGAACTAGTCCATTTCTCTTTTCTCTGCTTATCGCCATTACAGTTCTGATAATCTCCTGTCCATGTGCCGTTGGGCTTGCAACCCCTGCCGCCATAATGGTTGGCACCGGCAAAGGCGCAGAGAATGGAATCCTTATAAAAGGCGGTGAAGCCCTTGAAAGGGCGCATAAGCTTGATACTATCGTTTTTGACAAAACAGGAACCCTTACTGAAGGTACTCCAAGACTTACAGATTTGTTTACAGCCCCGGGCCATGAGGAAAAAGAAGTCCTTTTTATTGCAGCAACAGCTGAAAGAGGGTCGGAACATCCTTTAGGGGAAGCTGTTGTAAAAGGAGCTGAGGAAAGAGGAATTAGGCTTGGAAAAGTAGAAAGGTTCCGTTCCGTCCCAGGGAAAGGAATAGAAGCCTATTTTGAAGAAAAAAGAATCTTGCTCGGTACTCGTAAACTTATGGAAGAAAATAGGATCTCATTTAATGAACTTGAAGCCAAAATGCGAAGTTTCGAAGAAAACGGAAAAACCGCAGTGTTTGTGGCTTCCGGAAAAGAAATTATAGGCCTTGTTGCAGTTGCTGACATTCTGAAGGAAAACTCTAAAGAGACAGTTGAAACCCTGAAAAAAATGGGTATCGAGGTAGTTATGATAACTGGTGACAATGCAGTTACAGCCGGTGCAATTGCAGCAGAGGTGGGGATTTCCAGATTGCTTGCCGAGGTGCTGCCCGAGGATAAAGCAAACGAAATAAAGAAGCTTCAGAATGAGGGCAAGCTTGTAGGAATGGTAGGTGACGGAATTAATGATGCTCCTGCCCTGATCCAGTCCGATGTGGGAATTGCTATGGGAGCAGGCACGGATGTGGCAATGGAGTCCGCAAAAATAGTGCTTATAAAAAATGATCCGAGAGATGTAGTTGCAGCTCTTAAATTGAGTCGGCTTACCATAAACAAGATCAAGCAGAACTTACTTTGGGCTTTTGGGTACAATACGATAGGCATCCCTATTGCAGCAGGAATTCTTTATCCCTTCTTTCACAGGATTTTGATTACACCTGAACTTGCTGCCGCTTTCATGGCACTTAGTTCAGTTTCGGTAACGACCAATTCCCTGCTAATGAAACGAAGCAGAATTAAATAAATTATGAAAATAATTTTAAAATTAGTTCATCTAAAGCTTGTTTGACATATATTTGAAAGAAGAGCAGAAAAAAAGTATTAGAATAACTGCTGGCAAAATTTTTTGATGTATAAGTCTATTCCCTGAGAATAAATTTAAATTTTACATTTGAAGAATTTTGAAATTTTAGATATTGACGGTGAGTTCTATGGTAAAATCAGTATACGAGAGTAATAGGTCTAGGTTAGTGCTTTTAGCAAGCATTGTTACGTCAATATTGCTTGTAATTTTTTTTCTTTTAGGGGCTATTTCAACCAATGTCATCAGGGGAGGAGCGGCTTATACTCAAGTAGATATGATTGCAGGTTCAATTTTTGTTTTTGTAATTACAATGATAATTTCACTATCTCTCTGGCCTAAAGTTATGCATTGGCTTGAAATACGTAAGAAAAATGAAGAGTTTTCAAAGTGATTTATTTAGTTGGGTCTGTGTAGTCTTAGAAGAATTAGAGTTTTTTTCAGCTAGGTTCAAACTTTTATAACTACTCATTCCCCGAAGATTTTACAAAATATCCCTCAAAGTAGAAGATATTGAAGCCCTGAGGCTTGTGGACTTCGAAGAACTGAGACAGGAAGGATGAGCTGCAATGGATAGAGATATCAAAGAAATCTTTCTGGGAAGATCTGAAAGCTGCCAGAATTGAAGTAGCTCTTTCTATCATGGAGAAAACAATAAAATACAGGGCATCAACTATGATCAAGTCTTAAAGTGCTGACATTATTGAAGATGCTGCGCTTTAAAGAGATATATACTGGAAAAAAGCAGAAATTTTTAACAGGCGATAAAAAATGACCGACCAAGTTCAATCACTGGAAAGCTTATCAAAAAAGCCCGATGAGCCAAAAATTGTAGTCAACCTCAGGCGCATCAAACGTAAAATTATGATAATGAGCGGGAAAGGGGGAGTAGGGAAAAGCACAATTGCTGCAAATCTAGCTACTGAGCTGACCCTGCGTGGATATAAAGTGGGACTTCTGGACTGTGATATTCACGGCCCGACTATTCCCACAATTTTCGGGTTAGAATCTGAAAAGCTAAGTGTTAATGAAGAAGGTATACTTCCAATTCAGGTTCTTCCCAATCTTTCGGTGATGTCTGTCGGTTTTCTGCTCGAAAATAAAGATTCCCCCATCATATGGAGGGGGCCTGCAAAAATGGGTGCGATCAAACAGTTCCTGGAAGATGTTATCTGGGGAAAACTTGATTTCCTGATTATAGATTTGCCTCCGGGAACAGGCGATGAACCCTTGAGTGTTGCCCATCTCATTCCTTATTGTGACGGTTCAGTACTTGTTACAACTCCTCAGAACGTAGCTCTTATTAGCGTCCGAAAATCAATCAAATTTTCTGAGAAGCTTAATGTGCCTGTTATAGGGCTTGTCGATAACATGCATGGGCTGATCTGCCCTCACTGCGGCAAGTACATAGAAGTCTTCGGAACTGGAGGTGTCGAAAAAGCTTCAAAAGATTTCAACATCCCAATCCTTGCCAGGCTTCCTATAGAGCCAAAAGTCGCAGAAATGGAAGATAAGGGCACAGTTGTCCGAGGACTGCTGGAACACAGCACGGAATGGCAGAAGAACTTTGAGTATGTTGTGAATGCTGTAGAAAAAACCCTAGAAGAAAAATAAGCGGGATAAAAGTTGAAGAATTTAACATAGTTTCTTCATTTTGGCAAATTTGCTCTCTTTTCTGACTTCCCACCGGTTCCGGCGCAAAGCGAGCACAGTTATATTGAAGAACAGGCTTTCCATTTCTTTTTCTTTTTGTTTATGCTTTGTCTTGCTTGAAAGCATACTTTTAAGTTAAAATTTGATATTTCGTTCTAGCCGCACCTAAGTGCGAAACAAAAAAGGCTGGGAGACGGCATTAAGGGGAGTTTCGGAAATAATATCAACCAAATAATATAGGACCACCAAAATATTAGTGCAAAAACATATAAAGGGCAAAAATCGAACTTTTGATTTAATGTTTATTCATCTCAAATCCTGGCATAAACCAACTTTGATTTCAATGAATTCCGAAGGAAATATCTCTTTTAGTTTTTCTTTGTGAGCAGTACAGGGCCCTACTGCTATGATTTTAAGCTCTGTAGTATCTCAAACTCCCTACTATCGGGCAACCCTCCAACAATTCCCTTAATATTCCCATAAACTAGAGCATTATCCATGATTATGGCAAGGCCCAGATGAGCGCAACCTGTAAGCACGTAACATCCGTTTTTAGTATCCAGAATTAGGGCCTGTTCTTTGATTTTATCTCCAAGTTCCCCTGTACTCCTAACACCCTTTGATATTTCAATAGATTCTTTTACTCCAATGAGATTATCTCTGTTTTCAATTTCTGTTTTCAGGTTCTTAGAAAAGGACGCAGGCACATAGACCTTAATTCTGGATTTGCCTGAAGAATCTCAGGAAGGCCGCCTATATGATCCCAATGCTGGTGAGAAAGAACAAGTCTATTTATATCTTTCGGATCAATATTAAGTCTCTTCATATGTTTTAGAAGAAGAGTTCCATTCCATCCAGTGTCGAAAAGAAGGAGTTCGCGGTCTGTTTCAACAATGACCGCAAATCCCGAACTACCTGCAAAATCCTGATTCGCTACATGGTCGTAGATTACAGTAAGGCTAAACACGTGCTTGCCTCATATTTCTGACATCGTTTTGTACTCTATAATTGTAGAAACAGGTTTCGTTTCAATTTTAATTTCGTTCTCTTCAAGAGCGCATATTTCGCTAATTCCTCGCAAAATCGTAATTCTGAACTTTCCTATCTAAATAGGTGCTCCAAGGAAAGAATCACCAATTTCACCAGAGGGGAAACAGCTTCCCAAACCTGCCATTTTTGCCTGTTTAATGATTCTTATGACACTGTCGTAAGCTAAGAAATTAATCTGGTTCATATTGGAAAGAATTTTACCTTCTACTTTCTAAATTAAATGCCTTTAAACCTTGATTATCCTAATTTGCTTGCTCAAATGGGACTTACACACTTAACATAGAAATCAAGTATAGTGGACATTGTGGTTTAAACTTCGGTTTTAGACAGTTTAAGGTTCAATGCCATCTATTATTTATTCCAACTAATTCGGACTTATGCAATACAAAATGAGCAATGTAAGAAATTAATTTTTAATACAACTATTCAGATTAATATGCAGTTATAATAAGTTTATAGTCTAATATAGCTAAATATAATCAGTCATATTTATCACAATATTAGCATCAATCTCTATACGACAGTTGGTGTATATTAAATTAAGAATAAATAATATTATTGAAATTGGTCTCCTCAAACGAAAATATCTAACAGTTGTAATAGGTTGTTATCACTGTTTGCAAAATATAAAAATCCGGGAGTGAATCAAGTTAGAGGGGGGTTATGGATACTAATTAATTTATTAAAAAAGTGAATAAAAAAGTCTTATTACGTTTTTTTACACATAGTATTTATGCTCTTTTTTTAAATTCGATCCATAACTCACAGACAAGAAGAAAGTATAAAAGAAGGGGGTAATAAAAATGAAAAAATACTTTGATATAAAAAAGATTGTAAATTTGAAAACAAGAACGCTAATGATTAGTGGGATATTTATTTTATTTTTAGTTATAGGCTCATCGATAGCAATAGCAGATACAGGATTTTTAGGCGCTAACAAATCATTTGAAATTAAGAAAAATATCGAAAACCATACTGAGTTTTCTCCAAAGCTTGAATTTGCACCAGAAAACCCTGAGTTTGTCAAATATCAGATGAACATAGTTTCTAATCCAGAGACTTTTTATTCCAACCGAGATGAATATAGAACTGGTTTTATACCGGCACCTGTGGACCTTCGTCATCTAAGCACTCATCGCCATCTTCTGCTTGGTGGTAGTATTTCTGGAGCAAATACATCTGTTCCAACTCACTATGACCTGAGGGAACTAAACAGAATTACACATGTGAAAGATCAGGGTAATGCAGGGAATTGTTGGGCGTTCGCAACCTATGCGTCTCTGGAATCATACTTAATGCCGATAGAACATTGGGACTTCTCTGAAAATAATTTAAAAAACTTGCTTTCTCCTGCTTATACGGAAGGGTTTGATTTAAACGAAGGTGGAAACATGTTTATGTCAGCTGCTTACCTGACTCGCTGGAATGGGCCTATCTCTGGAAGCAATGATCCTTATCGTGATTTATCAACCTATTCACCCAGCGAACTCGGCCTTCCTTTACAGAAACATGTACAAAATGTACTTTTCCTTCCAGGTAGGCACGGTTCTCTGGGCAATGCAGAAATAAAATCAGCAGTTCAAAACTATGGAGCTGTATGGACCACATTATACTATAACCCTACTTATTATTCCTCAACCAAGCACAACTATTACTATAAAGGGACCTCAAGCCCGAACCATGCAGTGGCTATTGTGGGCTGGGATGACTCTTTTGATAAGAACAATTTCTCCCAGGTTCCGCCAGGAAATGGAGCATTTATCGTGAAAAATAGCTGGGGTTCAAATTGGGGTGATAATGGATATTTCTATGTTTCCTATTATGATTCCTCTATAGGAAGCTCGAATAATGGGGTTTTCACGGCTGAAAATACTAGTGATTATAAATACATATACCAGTACGACCCTCTCGGATGGACAGGTAACTTTGGATATGGCAGCCAAACTGGTTGGTGTGCAAACATCTTTACTGCAAAATCTAACGAAGTCCTCGAAGCAGTAAGTTTCTATACAACAGACTTAAACTGCAACTACAAAATATACATTTACACTAACACACGTTCCACACCCATTAGTCAAGCTGATCCGGTTCTTACTCAGAGTGGGATAATCTCCATGTCAGGCTACCACACAGTTAATCTGAGTTCTGGAATTCAACTCAAAGCTGACCATAAATTTTCGGTAGTCTTGAAACTTACAAACTCTAAATACAATTACCCGATTGCAGTAGAAACACCGATCTCGGGATATAGTAGTAAAGCAAAAGCAAATTCTGGGGAGAGTTTTGTCAGTTCAAATGGAAATGCTTGGACAGATATAACAACAGATTCAGGTTACTCAAATACGAATGTGTGCATCAAGGCTTTCACAGACACTGGGAATATATCAAATGTTGCCGATTTTTGTGCAAGCTCTACCTTCTGAACTGTACCACTTGATGTTGTGTTCACTGACAAAAATACAGGATCACCAATTTCATGGTATTAGGACTTTGGAGACAGAACATGTTCAACAAGCCAGAACCCAAAGCATCATTATTCAGCAACAGGAAATTACACAGTGTCACTTAAGTAATAAATTCATAGGTAATAATACGATAACAAAATCCCATAATATAACAGTGACAGCAGTTACGCAAAAACCTATTGCATGTAATGTAAGCAAAATAAGGAAACTAATCATCTCATAAATCACCTAACTTAGTTATTCTACATATTATGAGCTAATAATGATAGGTGCATAAACATTATAGTCGTAAATATAGTAAGGAAATAAGCCACTCATAGGCTCGAAGTAAGGTTCTCATTCGATAGCAATATTTGGGAATGCAGCCCTGGAATATCAATCTTAGAGGCTCTAAAATGGTTTATGTGGAATGTGTGGGCTAAGGGTTTTGGATCGCATATTTAGTATATTGTTTTGGTGACCGTCGTGACTATGTCAGATATCGTGTAGAGACTATTACATGGATAATGACTGTTTCCGTGGATTTGTAGACCACAGAAATAAATTTTATGATTTTTCATTAATCTTAGAATTTTTATGCGAATTAATATATTTAATTCGGCATCATTTCGCATTTTAATGAATATATCAAATTAATTTTGGGGTTTATTGGTCAATTTATGCCCAAATTTGGCAATTTTTTGAGAATTAATTTTGACGGAACTTGGTAATTTGTACTGTTTTGAAGATCAATATAATTGATTTAAGCTTTAAGTCCCATACAAAAAAATACAATCGTAATAATTTTTGTTTGATGAAAGCGAAAAATGATAAAAATCTATTGCGCAAGTTACCTATACATACGTTTACCTAACGTTAATTATCCAATGATAAAATAGATGATCTTAGCGTATTGCTTTGTGAGCCTAAGTCTTTTGTGTTAAATTCACCTTCAAATAGTGATATTGAGATTGCATCTAATGACGGCTCTCGTGCAATAGATAGTTGGCGAAGACTTAAAAATGTTAGTTATATCAAAAAAATTCGTCAATATAGCTTTTGTACAAGTTTTCATTCAATTTTAGTAAATCAAATACGAGTAAAGTTTGGTTATTTTTTGTCCCGAATTTAGATACACAAATAGGACAATTGGGTGTCAACGGATGAATCATTTTAAGTTTAAGTTAGATAACCTATATGGAAAACATTTTATTGATAATCAAATTATGTTTTTTACCATAATATCTGCCAATTTAGTGAACAAATTAAAGATCAAAGCGAATAAGAAATAATGATCCTTTCTAGTGAACATGATGATAATTTATAAAGAGCAAAATTCAGATTTAAATTTGATAACCAAGGATAACAAAGAAAAATGTGAATATAAACATAAGTTAGTTATCTTCGATTTGGATGATACTTTAATCACGACTAGAGAAGCGACTTTATTAGGACGGGATGCAGCTATAGGTGCTCTATTCGGTGAAAATCCTAGTGTCCAAGATAGGTTTGTATTACTCGGTAAATGGCAACGATTGAGTTGGTTCTTTGGCTCCGATGAGTGGCGAGTTGCCTTAACAGTGCTTGCGATAGAAGGTGGAATCTCTGATTCAGTTCAAATTCGAGTAAAAAAGGCTGAGGATATTTTGCATACAGTCTTTTTTTTAAACATCCAACTTGTGATCGGAGTAGAAGAAATACTTATGAAACTTATAGAAATGGGTATTAAGATAGGGCTTGTAAGTAATGGCCCAAAAAGTAGGCAACAAAAAAAATTGGAAGAAACTAAGTTAAATAGATATTTTAATCAAGGAAATGTAATTATAGAACCTGACGAAAGCAAAATTTCAAAACCACACGCAGATCAAATACTCAAAATGTGTCATCAAATGAATATTCAACCGAAAGATACTTTAGTAGTAGGCGATAGAGTCAGTGATATTGTAGCTGCTAATTTAGCTGGTTGTTGGAGTGTACTTTTTTACAGGAGAAATTTAGAAATCAAAGCATCACCACAATCAGGTAATATGCTTGATATTGAAATACCGAATTACTCAATATCAGATTTAAGAGATATCTATATGCTAATAAAATAATTATAAAGATAAATAACAATAAATTTTATTTTTTTATTGAAATATATATTATAAATTCCTGCTATATGATTTGGGTTATCATATTGTATTATAATTTAATTTATAACATAATTTAAGTTTCTTGTTTAGTAGTTGATATTTATACGAGCTCTTTTCATGCATAGTTTTTAAATTAAAACTTCTGTATTTATCCAATTCAGCGACAGCATGCATACAATTCTGTACTTAGTTCTAGTGCCTTATGCTGATAAAGGACCCAGATGTTCAACCTATTTTTTGAACTATATTAAGAATATAGTAGCAAATGTACTTGCTACTTCTGATTTATGTATTTTAAAAAGGCTCGCAGCTGTCGAGAATAGAGTGGGACTTAATGATTATTCAGACCTTGATGACGAAGAACATGAACTAACAAACCCAGACATCTACTTTACTCGCTGAATGGATTGATAATGTCACAGAACCTATACAAAGAGAATTTATTCCAAAACCGGTTCCAATATTGACAACTAAAACTGAAATGAGAGCACATTTACTTGTAGAGCACTTGAAAAATGATGTACAAGAAAGGCAAGGGAGTAAGTTTCTAAGTTCCGAAGAAATAGTTCACTTCCTTAAATATGATATTGATGAACTCTATCAAGTGTTAGAAGGCCAGAATATCAGACAAACGAAAAAGGAAGTGCTGGACAAGGTTACTAAACTATTTCCTACTAATATTTTTCTTAGTCAAAAAGAACACTTAATATAGCAGACGAAAAATTAACAGACCTTCATGTTGTCTCACGGCTTACCGGTGTAACTGAAAACCAACGTACATTTCGAAGTGGAATATGCCGGTTTTTGTTGTCAACCAACATCATCCATAGTAGATCTAAACCATATCTAACTTCTGTACATTCGAATGATTCATAATAGCCATCTATCCATCTAACGTTTACTTTAATATTGGTCATATATTCTAGGCCCCTTTTCTTTATTACATGTTTTTCAAAAATCACTATACATGATATTCGAAGTTTTGCGTACAATTCGTTAATAGAATACAAATAAGCCGAGATTGTACTCTGAATTATATCATTCGTTTGTTAGTTATTTTAAATTAATTATACAAAAAATAGTTTCTGAATAAAATTTATTCTCCTATAAGATATTTTAACATTAAATAACAATTTAATACTAAGACTGTTTTTACAAAAGCGTATGAATAAAGCTTATTTCAGCATGAAACAATTTAGAAATTAACTGCAAATTGATATTAATTATAGTTTTTAATTATTTCTGAATAACATCATAAGATTATCAACAAATACCATACTTTACTAAGAAACAACAATTGTCGTAAAATATTGCTATTTTTCAAATTTAACATCTAATTTTGATATGTTTACTTTGGTAGTATAGCTCAAATTCTGTAAAATCTGATCGGCTCTGTATCCTTTTTATCTCACCATAAAAATATGCAGAGTCAATTATCAATATTGGCTAATCTATAAAAGATGATCTTGCATATCAGGAAGGTGAGATTAGTCATCTAATTAACTGGTTTTTAAACCTTTAATGGAAGAAGAAGATCTACTCCACTCAGATCCAAAATGTAGTAAGGAAACAGGTTCTCTTAAAGACCGTAGAGACAGCTGCAAACCTAGAACTCTCTGAACTAAATATGGAAAACTCGAATTATTAAAGCCTTAATTTCATGAGTTGCTCTTTAAACTGAAGTATTTTGAAAAGTATTATGAAATTGGAAGTCTCTAAAATAATGGTAAATTACCTGAAAAAGAAAATCTTATAACTGGATTTTATGATTACTTGATGCCTAAAATTTTTAGCAATATACAGATAAAAAGAAACTTATTATAAATATTAATGAAGTTAACTGTCTTTCAAAGTATTATTATTTGTTTAGCTTATGCGATATTTACGAAAAATGTTGACTTTTTGAACCAGAAATTCAGTTTGAGAAGTAAACGTTGGGTTTTAGAATGAACTCATTTATAAAAAATGGAGATATGGGAAATTGAGCTTGAGGTACATTCTCAAAAAATTTTAAAATAAGGAACATTTAGCGTACAGTTGTCAGTATATGTAATCTTCTGTCCAAAATAAAAAAATCATTATTTACATACAAGATAACTATAAGAATCAAAGAACTTATCTTAGAAAAACAAGAAGAATTTGGTAATGAAATTCTTGATATGGAGATAATCCCGGTTCATGTCATTTGCTATTAAATGTAGATACAAAAATAGTAGTTTATTCAGTAGTATCAAAAATAAAAGGTTATACATCGAAGCAATTAAGATTATAATTTCCCGAACTTAAAAAGAGGCTACCTACATTATTGACTTTATCTAAGTTCATATCTACAATTGATTCTGTAACCCTTGATGTTGTAAAAAGTATATCGAGGGTCAGGAAAACAAATGATTATCACATCTAAAATAAAACATAATAGAAGTTTCTACTCCTCCATCTAAAAATTTTGATATCCCTACTTTCTTTTTGAGAAATTTAAGAAAAAAATTGAAAAAGCCTGTTTTTTCCAGAACCCACAGAAGAAAGTGTGCAAGAATTTGGAAATTTTAAAGCCGTGAAAAAAAATCAAATTTTTTTCAATGGATGTCAGAAAAGCAAATGTATATAAGTTTTATCCAGTATTATCGAAGGCAGCGACAAAAAGCTGAGGAAAAGGACTTAAAGGAGACCATAAGCCTTGAAAAACACTTTTATTCTTGGAATCGAAGGCACTGCCTGGAACCTTAGTGCAGCAATCGTAAACGAAACCGAGATTATTGTTGAGGTTACAGAGACGTATAAGCCCGAAATCGGTGGAATACACCCCCGAGAAGCCGCTCAGCACCATGCAAAATATGCAGCCAGTGTAATCAAAAGACTCCTTACAAAGGCAAAAGAAAAAGGAGTCGAGCCTTCGTACATTGACGGAATAGCTTTTTCACAAGGACCTGGACTTGGGCCCTGCTTGAGAACGGTTGCAACAGCAGCTAGAATGCTTTCCCTTTCCCTTGGAGTTCCCTTGATAGGGGTTAACCACTGCATTGCCCACATAGAAATAGGTATCTGGAAAACGCTGACAAAAGATCCTGTTATTCTCTATGTAAGCGGAGCCAATTCGCAGGTTATCTCCTATATTGGAGGAAGGTATAGAATTTTTGGAGAGACTTTGGATATAGGACTTGGGAATGCCCTTGATAAATTTGCGCGAGGAGCTGGCTTGCAGCATCCTGGAGGGCCAAAGATTGAGGCATACGCAAAAAACGCAAAAAAGTATATTCCTCTCCCTTATGTTGTAAAAGGAATGGACCTTTCCTTCTCCGGGCTCTCAACGGCTTCCAGTGAAGCCCTAAAAACAACTCCCCTTGAAGATGTTTGCTATTCTTATCAGGAAACTGCTTTCGCAATGGTTGTGGAAGTTGTGGAGCGCGCTCTTGCTCATACAGGAAAAAAAGAAGTGCTTCTGGCAGGGGGAGTAGGAGCAAATTTAAGGCTTCGGGAGATGTTAAACGAAATGTGCAAGGCCAGAGGCGCAAAATTTTATGTGCCAGAAAAATGTTTCATGGGAGATAATGGAACCATGATTGCATATACAGGTCTTCTGATGTATAATTCAGGAAATACTCTCACACTTGAAAACTCCCGTGTAAATCCGAGTTTCAGGACTGACGATGTAAATGTTAAATGGATTAGAGAAGAAGAAATGAAAAAAATCCCTGAAATTTCTTCTGAAGCTTTCTTCAGAATTCCCCCAGGAGAAATGCTAGAAAACGGAGCTGAAGCTATTGTATATCTGGAAGAAGAACCTGAAGGAAGAAAAGTGCTTGTTAAAGAAAGGATTCCGAAGGTTTACAGGTATAAAGAGATCGACGAAATTATTAGGAAGGAAAGAAACCGTACCGAAGCTAAATTAATGTCTGAAGCCCGAAGCTGTGGGATTTCGACACCTATCATCTATGATGTAGAAGATTTCAAGCTCAAAATGCAGTATATAGAAGGAGTTCCCATAAAATACCTGATCAACCCTGAAATATCCAAAAACGTGGGAAAACTTATCGGAAAACTTCATAGTTCAGGTATAGTACACGGAGACCTAACCACCTCAAATCTCATGCTTGCAGGTAAGAAGCTTTATCTTCTGGACTTCGGACTCGCTTATTTCGATAAAGGCCTAGAAGCCAGAGGGGTGGATGTCCATGTGCTTTTTCAGACCTTTGAGAGCACACACAGCGGCCACAAAGCTCTTGTCGAAGCATTCAAAAAAGGGTACCAAAGTACTTTTATAGATTCAGAGGATGTACTCAAGCGAGTTGGAGAGATTAAAAAGAGAGCTCGCTATGCATAAGATCGTTTTTGTTACGGGAAATGAGGATAAGTTTGTAGAGGTAAGGGACATCCTCAATATTTTTGGAATTGAAGTGATTCAGGACAAAAACGGCTATCCTGAACTTCAGGAAGACGAACTTGAACCTATTGCAGCCTATGGAGCGCAACATGCTGCGAATAAAATGAACATGCCTGTAATGGTTGATGATTCCGGAATATTCATAAAAGTCTTAAATGGCTTTCCAGGCCCATATTCTCGCTTTGTGGAAGATAAACTAGGAAACCTGAAAGTGCTCAAACTAATGGAAAAAGAAGAAGATAGAACAGCTTACTTTAAGACAGTAATCGGGTACTGCGAACCTGGGAAAGAGCCTCTTGTTTTTTCAGGCATTGTGAAAGGGAAGATAGCGCATGAAGAGCGAGGAATAGGAGGGTTTGGGTACGATCCAATTTTTGAGCATCAGGGCATTACTTTCGGGGAACTGAGATATGACGAGAAGAACAAGGTTTCACACCGTCGAATGGCCATTGATAAGTTTCTGAAATGGTTTATTGATATCGATAAAAGGACATGAGCCTGTAGAAAAATTCCCTGCAGGAACATCCAACTTTTTGTTCAAAGCACTCATATTTCATATTTTGTTCTATAATAATTATGGAGATTTAATCCCTAGTTAGCGAACTTATTAACGAAAACTCAACGGAATTTTCGCTTTTAGATCTCACTTCCAACAGCTGAGTTTTACCTAATGTAAACCATGGTTCTTTCAAGTTTAAATATTCATTAATTTGTCCACATATTTGGGAAAAAAATTCAGCTTGTTTCAATAATAATCCTACAGCTTCTGCATCCTCAGCTGGAACAGGATCTGATAATAAGGCGCTTGTGCTTAAAATTTCAAGAGCTATCACCCCGGCTTCAGATGATATCATAGCTAATGCAATAGCAAAAGCTGAAAATGAATGGGAGACATGGTGGGATAAGTGGTTTAGACCGGATGTTTGGTAGATTTTGTGGTGGCTTTGATGAGCATGGAAGAGAACTTAGTAAGGAGCTTGGTTATGATAGAGACCATAACAGAGAACAAAATGGTTTCTGTGGAATGTTCGGAAGTAGCAGTTTATTTGATGATTTTTAGCTAATTACAGCTTTTTTATGCTAATTAATCGATTTAATTCGATATTATTTGGCATTTTTAATGAATAAATCAAATTAATTTTGGGATTTATTTGTCAATTTATATCTAAAATTGGTATTTATTCGAGAATTAATTTTGACGAAAAAGGTGAATGCGTACTCTTTTAGATGATCAAAAAAAGCTATTTGAGCTTTAAATCCTAAAAAACCAGTTTAATAGCAAAAATTATAGCTCGATTGTAGAAGTAAAGGTAAATATTTATTGCGCAAGTGACTGACACACGGGTTTATCTACCGTTCATTATCTAAGGATTAAAATATTTTTTTGAGTTAGCCGTTTGATGTCCTACATCCCTAGAGATCTGGTCGGTAAATTCTAATTGACTCTGTATTTCACGATTATAATGCAATATGCCCAAGTTTTAGATGTGGAGACCCTACCTTATAATCGTGATACACAATATAGCTACTCATTGTGTCGATTTTATGAAATTTTCACAACTTCAATACATTTGATTATATTCATTTTCAAAATGTCCCTATCAAAATTTAAGCTTTGCTACGACTGAATTCAAATAATCTCTATTTACCTAACTTGATTACTTAGAGCATTAATCATATATTTGCTGTATCAATCAGTGTCTACCCACTGTTTTGAAAGCACTCCAATGTTATGTAAGTTTCTAACTGTGAAAAAGTTTAAAGTTCAGTGATTATCTAGCAGGCTGCTGTTTAATGCACTCCATAGATTATGTCATCAAAGTTACAAGTAATTGTATGAGTCGCCTTCGTGAAATTTATCGAAATTTAAGTAAAGTAAATTATCAAATGAAAATATTAATCAGCTAATGGTACACGACTCACTCAACTGAAGAAACATGAGTGAGTATTGAATTTACATACAAAGATTCCATATGTGCGATTACTATCAATTTATGGCTCGCAATTGTTATCTGCCTGGTTTACACAGGAAGGAATCCGAATCCCACTATCAGTTATCATAATATCGGAAGTTCCAATAAAAATGGAATCATGCATATTCACGCCATTTATAGTCTGTCGGGGCACATCGTCTATTGTCACTTCACTATCAGTTATATGGATTTTCTTGCCTCCGGCATAAAAAATTCCATTCACGATAATATATCCATCTTCTGTAATCCTAACATTGAAAATAACAGTACCATCATTTTTTCTTGTCAGTGTAAGGCCATTTCCTTTCTCGATTTCTCCCTGTACATCAAATTTTTCATCAACTTGAATTAACTCGTTATCGTTGATTTTTGCGATGAGATCTGATTTTTCATCTCGGATTTCGGTTGTCAAAATCAAACCGTTGCTGCAATTTTCCAAAGTAACCAAGTGTATCTTGTCTCCAGTATTCTTATTTGCCTGATATGACACTGTATATACTGGATCTGCGTACACGTTTGCTCCAAGAATTAGCATATATTCATCGTTAGTCACTTGATTTTCACCTTTTAGTTTTTATTGCATTATTTATGATATAATTATATAAATTATTTTGTAACCAATATTTGTTGCTAAAAATTGGAGACTTTTTAATACATCCTGGTACTACCAAAATTTGGTGTTAGTTTGGAGAAACTGAATAAAGAAACAGATGACAAACTAACAAATTCAAAATGAAGATTAAATCATAAGTCGAAGTGCCAGACTTGCCTTTTTTTATTAGATTTCATATTATAGTAGCTGAAGATATTTGCATCTAGTATTCTAGAAGATTAGTCAAAAATTCCATTTTTTTGATTGTGTTTTTAGAAGAGTTACCGATCTGTACAGTAACCGAAGAAAAAAATTAGCTCAAATGCCACTGATGTTTGTAACAGAAAGGACTGGGGGTAAAAGAGTCCTTTTCATGAGTTATTGAGAAATATAAATACATGTTTGTTCAAAATTTTCCAAATATGGAGAGTTATAATCATTTTTAAGAATTGATCTATGAATCAAGATGCGACAGGAAATTTAAAAGTTTATTATATACATATATAATCTCTACAATGATCCGTATCAGAATTTTAAGATTAATAAACTTATATAAAAATGTGTCGGAATTGTTATTTTCCGTAAAAACACAATGTTAAATTTTGAAAATCTCAGAAGATGATAAATTTAAGGTTTAAAAAAGATTAATAGTTTGGAAATTTGCGGCTTTCACCCCCTAATTATTAAAATGGTAGACCAAAATGAAAGAAAGTAAAATTTGGGGTACTGACAAAAAATAAAAAAACTGAAGATGGGAAAAAACTGCCTTCTTACAATGAAAGCAACTTTGTTTCATTGTTCAGGCTTGCAAAATCAGAGCTTATCTTCAGTTTAATAATGTTTCCTGAGTTAATTACATTATAGGTTACTCCGCGTTCGCTCGAGCTTGCCTTGAGAGCTGCTATATTTTTGGTTACCTTGGGCTCAGAATTGAGGAACATTAGCGTCTGCATATAACTGCCATTATCCAGTTTTTTGAGATCCATATAATACTGTTCGGCGGGGATATTCGTAACATTGTTTTTTGTTACTACTTCCTCAATGATCACATTCACAGGTTCCGCCTGGCTCAAAATCTGGTCATATTCGCAGGTAGATGTTTTGTTTTTCTCCATTATATCTATTACATCTTTAACGCTCTGGCGAGAGCCACTGATCACAGGGTTTCCGACTACACTCAATAGATTGTAGGTGTTGTTTGTCTTCAGAAGAAGATTGTATTCATGATATGGAACTGAACCCCAGGGCAGCAAAATCTTCTGCTCTGGAATTTGGTTTAATTCGAACCCATTTCCGTTAGCGTAATTTGCACGGTAGCATCTTGTAACATCTACACCATAAAAGTCTTTCAGATCTTTACTTTTAAAAAGAGTCTCTAAAGGAGTTCCTTTTGATTTTTGGAAGTCAATATAAATTGCACTCATTATCCCTTCAGGAGACATGTTCAACCCATCAACAATAGAATTAAATTGATGATTTATATGTTTGCCGGGGATTTGGGAAAAGGGGATTGTAGAGCTTTTATCTTCAACTGCTTTAGTGGAAAAATCATTGTTGCTACCTGTTTTTAAGCTGTTACCAAAAAAGATAACAAAGGCTGAGAAAACCATAATAACAACCAAGAGAATAGCCAGATATTTCTTATTTTTTGTTGCTGGTCCATTTCTTTTCATTAATGAAACCTCATAACATAAGATGGATTTTTTTAACAGTAGAAAACACGCTTTTGATATATACATATGTGGCAAAGGAAGGTTTTCTACCATTTTCATCGATCGGAAACAAATATCAAACAAGAAAATGATTTTAAACTGGAATTTATGGTATTTAAGTTAGGCTGCTTTTGAGTTTAGTCAAGAGAAAGAATCTTAAGCATGTTTGTACCTCCGGGTTTTCCTGAAGAAGGACCCTGGGTAAAAACTACAATATCACCACTATTTGCAAATCCCAGTTCTTTAGCTCTTTTAGTGGTTTCTACTTCCCAGTTTTCAATTACTTTCTTAACAAAAACCGGATAAACGCCATACGATAAGGAAAGAAAACCAGCAGGTTTCTGGGAAACGACTGAATGCGAGGATCCAGATTTCAGGCTTGAAGCGTGAAATCCTGCGAGGAGTTGCTCCGCTTCTTGTAGGGGACAAAATGACTTCAACAGGCAGTTTCTGCAGAGCTTCATGAACCTGGAGAGTAATTACCTCATCCACTGACATTTCCCTGGCTGTAATACCCTTGATCATTGTATCAAGACCCCATTTTGTCCGACAGCGCCAGTTTTCGGTGGTTTCTGCAATTTTTACCATCATATCAACTGCTTCTACAGGATAGTTGCCAACAGCTGTTTCTTCCGAAAGCATGACAGCATCTGTCCCATCAAGAATTGCATTGGCGACATCTGTCACCTCTGCTCGGGTAGGTCTCACGTTATCACTCATTGAAGCCAGCATTTGAGTGGCTGTAATTACAGGAATTCCAAGAAGTTTAGCACTCTGGATAAGTTCTTTCTGGACTGAGGGGATTTCCTGGATGGGAATTTCAACGCCCAAATCTCCTCTGGCAATCATAAGGGCATCGGTTTCCACAAGAATTTCCTCAATATTATCTACAGCTCGTCTGCGCTCTATTTTAGCGACAATATATACAGATTTTCCTCTTTCCGCAGCAAAACTTCGAACTTTCTTGATATCTCCGGCATCTTCTATAAAGGAGATACTGAAAGTGTCAATTTCTTCATTCAAGCCGAACTCAAGAATTTTTAAATCTTTTTCCGTCACAGGATCAAGGAAAATCTTTGCTCCTGGAAGATTCAGCCCTTTATGAGAATAAAGCTGCCCTCCAATGAGGACCTCGCAAAGAACGTCTTTTCCCGAGATTTCAAGACAAAGAAGCTGGATAAATCCATCACTTAAGTAAATAAGATTTCCAGGAGCTACACTTTCCGGAAGTTGCTTATAGCTTACAGGGATACGTTCCGAATTTACAGAAGACTCGTCAACTGTAAGGGTCACAAAGTTTCCTTTATGAAGCATAAGCGGTTCTTTCTCCAGTTTGCCTATACGAATCTTTGGGCCTGGTAGATCGGCAAGAATTGCAACTATTCTGTCAAGATCTTTGGCGACTTTGCGGACTCTCTGGATTACCTCTTTATGACTTTCGAAGTCCCCATGAGAAAAGTTAATCCTTGCCACATTCATGCCTGCAAGCACAAGTTCCCTGATTATTTTCTCAGAAGATGAAGCTGGACCTATTGTGCAAACTATCTTTGTCTTATGGTTTGGAATCTGCATATTGATACGGCCTTTAGTATTCAACCTTTAATTTATGCCATTTTGGAAGTTCTAAATTATAATTTCCTTCTTAATAAGGACTCCGGAAATAGGCATCTTCTAGTTAGTAAATATCACTATCAGTTTACAGATTTTTGCCATATATTTTGCAGCCTCTCTTATTTCCCTTTATAGATCTTAAGGGCCTCTTCGAAGCTTGTGTCTTCAACAGTTATGGCATAGACAGCATTACACATGCGTACAGCTTCGTCAAGAGTTTTTTGGTGAATATTTCTTCCGGTTGCGTTTCCCATAGCTCCAGATATATGTATTTGATCATGAAGCTTTCTCAGGAAAGTCTCAGGTTTATCACTGGTACCACCCGCACAAATGACTTTGGTACGTCCAGCTGCCATGATAGCTTCCTTGAAAATTTCGGCAGATTGTTCTCCTTTATTTGTTGGGTAATTGACTTTTACAAAGTCCGTTCCAAGACAAGCTCCTACTCCTGTTGCCCCTGAGATCAGGTGCGGATCTTTTTCATCTTTTACGGCAGTACCGCGCGGATAGATCCAGAGTACTGAGACCATTCCGTGTTTGTGGGCATCGTAAATTATCTGGGCAGCCTGCGCAAACATTTCGGCTTCGAACTCACTGCCAAGGTAAATGGTATAACCTATGCCAAGGGTATTGAGCTCACTGTTTTCCTGAAACTCAACCACTTGATCTACATCGTACCAGAGATTGCTAAAAGGATCTGCCTGGGAAGTCTCTACAAGATTAGTCTTTGAATTTACTTTCACGAGATATGGCACGTCTTTGTAATCCATACCATAGCGTGCAATTAGCCCAAGCTGAGCTGCAAAAACTCCTATTTTTGCCTGGGATGCTATCTTAAAGAGGTGTTCTGGATCAGCATCATCTTCAGGCACTCCTTCTCCATAAAAGTCATCGTTTAGATGTTCTACTTTCTGGTCTCCGGCAAAAAGCATGAGTCTTCCACTGCCCTTTGTAATCTCCATATAATTTTTAATGTATGTTTCGCGCATTGATTTTGGGATATCTAAAGGTACGATTACATCCTTTTTATTAATTGGAATCATATGTATAAACCTCAATTTTATTCAATTGCAGTTAATTGGATAGTAGAAATAATTTGGAATCTTATTTATCTATTACCTATATATCTTTTTTACATTTATTAATCCTTTAGGTTCCGTTGCAAAAAATCTGACTTTTTTACAAAATCAGTGAA
>CAVXNY010000023.1:0-15983 GCA_963763235.1 uncultured Methanosarcinaceae archaeon
TGCCCTATGATAACGATATCTCGCATAGGCACTATATTTACGTAGGGAATATAAAAGATGTATGATGTTCAAAGCAAGCAAAGATTATTATGAGCTAAAAACATTGAGTTAAAAACTTGGGAGTGAGATTGCGTATAATAAGACTGAATTCCTTATTTTCTGTAAAATCACAACTCTCAATAAGTTATTGAGTAGAAGAATTCCACATATAAAGAACCAAATTATACACAATAAATAAAAACTCGATTTCAAATTTAGAGCAAAGTTGCGATACTACTTATACGGACGGGATACGGATGAAGATACTAGCCATTTCTGATCCCCACGGGGATTATTCGAAGATAGAGAAAATAATGGAAACAGCTGGGGATTTTGACATTGCTATGATTGCCGGAGACCTTACTCACTTTGGACCTGATGTGAAGGTCAAAGAATTGATAGAAATGTTTGATAAGCCTGTGCTTGCAATCCCAGGGAACTGCGACCAGAAGAGTATTCTTAAAGCACTTGATACCTCAAAAGCTATAAATATGCATGGTAAACTTGAACAGATCGGGAAGATCCGGTTTATAGGACTCGGAGGCTCAAACTTCACGCCTTTCAATACTCCCTTCGAACTTTCTGAAGAAGAGATAGAAAGAGTCCTGGAAGGAATTATTTACTCCGCCGAAAATACAGAAGATCATGGGCCGATAGTGCTTCTGACTCATGCTCCTCCTCACGGAGCCAGGGACGAGCTTCCCTTGGGACATGTAGGCAGCACAGCAATCCTAAAATTTGTTGACAGAGTTGACCTGATAGTCTGTGGGCACATCCATGAGGCAAAAGGTATTGAAAATATTGGAGCGACCATGGTGGTAAATCCTGGAGAGGCCTGCAAGGGTTCCTATGCCCTTATAACTATCGAAGATGCAAAAAGCAAACCCATTGAGGTTGAATTCAAAGAAGTATAGAATAAAAATGTTTCAATCAAATTAGCACATTTTATCAGATGGCGGAGTAACATTTTTGATTTTTCCAAGGTCCCTATATACTATGAGCCTTTATCGATTTGAGTGGCTATTTTAGTTCACATTAGTGCATTATACTCTATAATCATATTTTTTGGTTAGATTACTCAATAGTTTATCTTTACTTACACTATAATTAAGTCGCCAACTTATTACATCGCTAACTTTGTTAGCATTCTTTATTTGTATACAACTATATCCCTCTTAGTAAAAATTTACACTTAAAAACCTTTGAAAAATGGGTTTGTCTTCAATTACGTATATATCTCCGTTAATCATAAAACGCAAAGTTGAACGAAGAAAAGCATGGAAAAAAATGGAAGAAAATGGGAAGCTTCTGCAGTACTTCCTTTTATTCACTTTTTCTGTATTTATACAACATCAAACGACTTAAATGTGAATATTCAAATCGAAAACTGCATTTTTTTAGAGTTGTAATTAACTTGACATTGTCAAATTAACTCATGTTTGCAGATTTTTCGACTCAATTTCAAGCAAATTTATAATATATTGAAATTTTTATTCATCTGTTTTGCTTTTTCTATTTTCATACTAGGCCATAGAGGATTTAAATAAATTCCTAATTTATATCATATGATTGTAAATTGTATATAAATGACTCTTGAAATCAGAGGTATATTGAAATCCTCTATAATGATTGAACCATAACCATGGCTAACGTTCTTTAATCCCAGTGAGTATCAGATCTCTGTCAGGGTGGGAGTGCTACTTCTGAAAATGGTGCCAAAAACAAACTAACTTCACAAAGGAGTAATGATTTAGAGGGTTAAACCAAAAAGGGCGAAAGTTCACTTCATACCTAACTTAATTACCATGGTATTCGTCATCTCAGCACTTTTAAAGTGATATATTTTTACGATACTTTATTCAAAAACCATTCGATATCTTACCATATAGATACAATGATTTGCACGCTGAAGTTCCATTTCATATTACTAAGGTAGCTTAAAATGCAAATCAGTTAGTTAACCACGGTTCTCCAGGAAGTTTCCATTTTCCAAACAAGCTGCTTGGTATTCACTGAAACAAAACAGAAAATCTTGAAAATGACATAACTGTCATTTTTTTCAGTGCTGACGGATATTCCACACTCTTGATCTGGATTATCTGTTAAAATACGACATTAGCCTTGCACACAGACTTAATGATGTAAATCTACTCCATAGATGCATTTTCCTCCTCAGCTTATAGGCAGAAGCAAATGTGGTTATCAATAAGCAAACTGGATTATAAGAGTGGAAATCAGCGACTCACGTTAAAAAAGAATACTCGCAAAAGAGAGGATGTAATAATAAGAATTATATAAATGGACCTGGATTAAAAATAATTTAATACAGTTCACACAGTTATGCACCAATAAAAATATAATATATCCAATATATAGTTGTACTGCTATCAGTATTATGCAATCAAAGGAGAAATAAGATCTTTTATAAGAATTGAAAGTCTCAGAATGGAAATATATGAATGTTGGGCAAAAGATACGATTGTGTGAGTGTTTCTGGAAAATAGGGGTAGTATGAGATGGGATCTCGCCATGTTAATACTTTAAGCCCTGGGGATCCTTTCAGAGACTGGCTTGTTGAAGAAGTTGTTGGGCACTGCCTCCGGAATAAAAGATGTTTAGTTGATGTCTTTAAGTATGATTCCTCCCATACAGTATGTAGGTACCAATTCAAAGGAGAACATTTAAGCGTAATGGCAAAATTTTTTTCCGAGCCCACTGGAAGGATGAGAGATTATAACCCTTATAAAGGCATGATGAATGAATACAGAAACCTGAAAAAAGCAGGTATCACAATAAATGTTGCAAAGCCTCTTGCAATCAATAAAAAGTTTAATTGTGTCCTCGTAACTGAGCACATACCGGGGAAGTCCCTACGTTGGTACATTAAGCATGAAAAAGGACTCTATGAACGGCTTACTTCAGTTGGCCATATGCTCAAGAGACTTCACGAGAACACTCTGTCTTCTTACAATAAGGAAAATGAGTTTAGAAATTATCATGAAGTATTGAACCATCTGGAACTGAAACATGACACAAGAGAACATTTTAATATGTTGCTTGGGAAATGGTGGTATAGCTCATGGCTTGACAGGTCGCATGGCTGCATGATTCATAGGGATTCAACTCCTTCAAATTATATATTCTGTAAAGATGAACCTTATGCGCTTGATTTTGAAAGTTCCTGGTCACAGGCCCATCCTGTTAGAGATCTCGGAATTCTTAGTGCGGAACTTAAAAATGAATTCGAACTGCATAAAGGTGGAGGATGGAGAGCCGAACCTTACATAGGAAACTTTTTATGGGAATATAGCAAGGATGAAAAGGACTTCTTCCGAATTACAGGGGTTTTGCCTTTTTTTATGAGTATAGGATTACTTCGTTCTGCGCGGCTCCATCAGAGCAACTACAGAAATTATCTAATCAAAGAAGCACTGGAGTGTTTAAAGGCGATTAATTAAAGGTTACGAGATTTTTTTATATCTTATTTTATTGCCAGGATTTGCTATTAATTCCTTGCAAGCAGCTGAATCAATCAAAATTCAAAAAATAATAAATATTTTCAAGATCAAAGAAAATAACTAAAGTAGAAATAGGGGGTAAGAGTATCTCTGAAAACTACGAGTCTGATGCAAGTGAGAATAAGGTAGTATTTCCGAGCGATCCTGCTATAAAGGATGTACACATATTTGAAAGTTGTCAGATAAAAGGAGTTATTTTTGACTGTTATCAGACCCTTATAGATATTCACACTGATGAACACTCTTTTGAAACTTACAATTTTGTAAGTCGATGGCTTGCTTACCAAGGTATAAAAATAGAACCGAATAAATTATGGGACACTTATATGTTTAAAGTCCGGAATAGAATGGAGCATTCTGAGGAAATTTATCCTGAAGTAAAGGTGGAAGAAATCTTTGCCGAGATCTGCAGGGAAAATTCGGTCTGGAAGATTGATGAGAATAAATTAGGAGTTGAGACCTCGAGGGTCTTTAGGGCAGCTTCCATCCGGAAACTCCGTCCCTTTCCTCAGAGCATAAAATTAATAGAGCATTGTATAAACGTTCCCAAATGCATAATCTCGAATGGACAGAGGGTTTTTTCCGAGCTAGAACTACGATTTTTCGGGCTTTACGATTATTTTGACTTTGTAATCTTTTCGTCTGATGTAGGGTACCAAAAACCTGACCTCAGGCTTTTTATGACTGCACTCAAGAAGATGGGACTCGAACTCGAGCCCAAATGTGTGATGTCTATAGGTGATTCTTATGAAAACGAGATACTACCTGCCAAAAAACTTGGAATTCACTCCATGCATATCGAAGATGCATGGAAACATTTCGGTCTGAATGACTGATTTTCCAAAAAATTTGATTGTTTTTCTTTTTTGTTACATACATGAGTTTCAGGATATTTGTGAGTTATTTTTTGAAGATTTTGATATCTTTTCAAATTCTCGGAGTTTTTTCAGAATGATTAAAGGTTTTGAGTTCTGACTTTTTGACGTGAAATTCTAGCCCAAGTCCATTATGTGCATCCGAATCATCTCTCAGTATCTAGCTTTTAGGTGGATGTACAATTCACAAATTGAATTTTTTGCTGTGATCTTCACTATAACTATGAAAATACTAGTGTCAAGATAATCGAATAATTGAATTATAGAACATACATAGAGTACTTGGATAGATTCTAAGCAACATAAAGTGATACATAAATTATTTAGATGATCAATAATTTAATGATTGATACACTAAGCAGAGTTAAATTCCGATCATTTTTTAATGCTTCAGTTCCTAAATGCACTATCTTCTAATCTAATTTTTATAGTGATAACTCATTCCTAATGAAAATCAGTCCTATTTGAAGCATAAGTTGATCTGAAAAAACTTATAAATATACAAAATTTTATAGTATGTTATACGAGATTTTCATCATTTTTGTTACAATTGAATCATCAATATCGTCAAATTTAGAAAAATATACTTTTTTAGTTTATTTTTCATGAAATTGATTACAAGTACAAGGTTCATCAAGCTTTTTTTATAAATTTTGCGTACCTATGTTTGATCTCCTTGAATTCGTATATCATTAGTGCTATGAATAATTGAACAATAAGGCTCAAAAGAATAGCTACATAAATGCTATTCCTGATCATAATCTTAATGCCTTAATTTGAAACTCTTTCTCAAAGAGTTAAATGCTTTCTCAATGGGATTTTTTTCTCGAGATATTTTCAATGCCCTCAAAGATGCCAAATCCTTGCTTGACTTTAGACAAAAAAATTATTCTCTTCAATTTATCCTATTTCTCATAAATATACACACAGTACCACCGATTTTTTCATATGACAGTAGCTTAAAAATTGATCCAACTTTGAATGATTCATAGTGAGCAAACCGACAAACGAATTATAGATCTGTTACAGATATGGAATTTCGGATACGAAATTGGAATAAAATCAGTAAGGTCTTTCATGAGAAATAATTAATGTTGAGATATTTAAGCTCCTCAATGCTCTGATGCGTGGAGTTTATCGAAGTTTTCTATAATCAAAAAATAGGAACTCTATATTTTTAGTAGTTCCTTCATCTATTCACCTGCACCTTAACTGAATAATAAATGAGATCTTCATTGACTGAGGTATCTTATCGCTACACCTGCGTAGAATTCCAATCAATGCACTGGACTTTAACTTTTGCTTCAAGTTGCTTAATAATATTTATGAATGTAATTATGGAATCAACCAGGGATGAAACAGGGAGCTTAGATCAAATTGCAATTGTAATTTTCGTTTTCCATTATTGATAATTCGTTGCTATGAGCCGAAGTAGTTCTTTGATACTTTTCATTTCCTACTTATGCCATGATCTTCAATTTTTTCACCATAACCTGGATCATTTGTGAAATCAACATGAAAACAATACTTATTTATTTTTCTTTAAATTTTTGATTTGTTCTTCGAAAATTGATTGATTTACTTATTTTAATATATCGAAGTAGATTTTTTTCAGATGACGATGTAGCGATCTTTCACAGTATATCTTTGAACCTGTACTCTGAATTGTATGTATTGAGAACCTTTGGATATTCAGGATTGATAGAACCTTGAAAAAGAGCTTAAGAGGCAGATTTGATCGAATGTTAATTGAAATATTTTGAACATATATGAACAAAAGGGTTTATGCATTTAACTGGTTCAAAGTACATACGCCAACGTTCTGTGATATGTGGCTAATCCCAGGCATAAATGCCGAACAAAATCAGGGATATGTATCTTAAGTATATCTTTGATATTATATCTACTTGAACAGATACATCTATGTTGACCATCAGCTTTTAATGAGGATAAATGGAATAAATTTGCTTTTGCAATCATAGGTTACGATTTAGCGAAGTACTGTAATTACTTATCGATTTTATTTAGGAAGGAAATCAGATGCTTCTTACGGTATTTAATACATATAAACTCAAAAATATAATCAAAAAATTTCAACATATTTTAGTGGATATTATTCATAATTTCTACTTTGTAAATCCACAATATTGAATTTTCGATAAGCTATTACAAAAAAAGTTAAATCAAGATAATGGATGAATTTTTTCTTGTGAATCTTTGAGTAAAAATTGGAAACGAATAAGAGCGTTCATTCGACATTACAGCTAAAAGGAACTACTGGAAGTTATATACGCTAATTTTAGCTCATTCTTGATCTTCTCCTTTTAATACTAAAGCTGGTTAAAATAACTGGATAAAACAGTGAAAACAAAGTTCTGAGCTCAGCGGGCTTAAGGGGAAAAATCTGAATTTCTTGAAACACAGAGAAAAATCCTTTAAGATAAATTATCCATACCTCCTGACTGGTATGAAACTTATGCGACGGGTAAAATCAAGATTCGGGAGCAATATGGTAGTTTACAGGAGCACTTTCAGTTTCAATTTATTTTATTCTTGGCATTTCTTGATATCATAAATCCTTACAGAGAGCCGCTCATAATGATCATACAATTCTTTTCCCCAGGCCAGAGCATCTTGTTCAAAGCTGAATATATACTTCCGGTCGAAAGCAGCTTCTTTCGGGAAGAGGACCATTGTCATGAAGTTATCTGCAGCTGTGATAGCCGGCACCTTTCCATCATGAGTGCCAACAAAAAGTTTAGTATTTTCCATTTTTATAAATTTCTCCATTTGTTTTTTGTGATCTTCAGTCCATTTTTTTAGGATCGATTCTTGAAGAATAAGAGATACAAATGCTCCCTTTTCGGCAATTTCAAGGTACAAAGAAGGAAATAAAGGGTGAAAGTAAGAAATTGTAGCTTCCAGCTTCTTTGCCTTTTTAGCATTTTTGACGTACTCTGCGTTCAACTCAAACATGTTGTCTGGTTGAGGTTCGGTTATTGTTAAGTGCCCAAGCTCCTTGATTCGGCTGAGGAGATATGTTGGAATCTCGGTCAGATCCCTTTCAAACCAGTAATTTATATTTTTTTCCAGAAAAGAAAGGGTATTTAGCAGAGGTTCCATTTTCACAGCCACTATTTTTCCTATTTCGCTTAGTTTATAAAAATTATTTTCTTGGACTACAAGGTGGTGTTGTTTGAGCATTTTTATCTGCGGCTGGATAGATGTCGCACTGGCATTAAGAATTTTTTTAATAGTCTCTATAGTCATTGGCCCTTCTAGCAAAAGGAGAATCACTTTCTGTCTTTTCTCGGAGAGCAGTATCATATCAAGTAGAAAATTTTCCATATTATGCACCTGGACTGGATGCCCATAATCTTAGGCATTGTTGAAATTTGTTGGTATAAGAAGATTCTGGTGAATACAATATATACTTTTTTAATTCATAAAAACTTAAAGGTTAGTTCAGAGTTCGTATTTTCTGTAGTTCAGAATTATTGTTCTTATTCAGTTCTAATTTTTCTTCAATAGTTCACAAGAAAACATAATATACAAGGATTATGAGCTGATCAGAAGATTTAAAATAACAGCTTCATAACTTCGTTATTCTCGGGTTGATTATTTATCAGAAAAAAATTAAGTGGCTTACAGAGACTGAGGATACTTTGGAGCGAAATCAAAAGTCTATGATGTAACAATTAAAAGAGTAGTAAAAGAACATTCTATAGCAAGGAGTAATATATTAAGAAACAAGAGAATCAGTTCAAAAAAAGCTACCTATGGAAGAGTTTATGCAGTAACAAAGAAGGTGTTAGAAACAGAAAAATTTCTTATCACTAAGGTACAAAGAGCGATTCTAAAGATGTTGCATACAGCGCTTTGCTATAGTCTCTATCAAATGACGACATTGGAAATAAAAGGAATATTTTAAGGATATAGGAGATATCTTTAAAATTAAAGAATAATGAACCAGAAAAGAAAAAAATATGTCAAATACAAAAATCAATGAGAAAGATCTGGATAGGATATCCACAAGGAAAAAAATTAGAGGTAAATCGGCTCTATGTTGTATCGATACTTAAGTATCAACAATATGTGATATGTGAACTGACTATAGCCATTGCTAAAGCTATTTAATTCCAATGCGTATCACATCTCTGTAAGAAGTGGATAGCGTCACCTCTAAATATGGTTCAAAAACTAACTTATCTGACAAATAAGCGAATACTTAGAGTGGCAAAGGAAAACAAAGGATGTGAGGGTTCACTTAATTCCCGAGCTAAATGATAGGGTTTTTGTGACCCTCAGTACTCTCTAAATAATACAATAAATGAGTGGCAGAAAATATTTTCCTACAGAGAAAGTAGTTGATTCGATAAAAGTTTCTATAATTGCTTCACTAAAATAAATTTATACATATAAAATTACTCATTCTGTTGCTGCAGAAAAGAAATGTGGCAAATTCAGATTATTTCTCAATGTATATTTTACTTCATGTATGTATTATTTGCCCAAAAAATAATATATGGTAACTACATAAATGAATAATACAATATATTTGTCGTTATTTATTATAATATTTATAAAAAGCTATCCTTAATACTCTCAAAAATATGTGATATACCTTTAAGTTTCTGGAAGGGTATGAATGATTAAAACACGCCTGAGGGATTTTCTTATCACAAAAGACGACTGGCTTTTTTCGGTTTCCGACTACTTTTGTAATGATGGAATAAGATCCACACTTCGTTATGTTCCGGACGAAAATGGAGAACGGGAGTTAAACGGAAAGAGATACCGAAAATATGATTTTGGTCCGGCTTTTGAATTTATGAGAAAGTACAGACCTGAATGGGTGCAGGATGTTCATGTAGTTCCAGAATCCGAGGTAAAAATAGTGCTTCATCCTTATAACATTATTCCTAAACTTATAAATTCAGACAGTCGGGTAAGGGAAATTGTAAAGATTCTTGACATGTCTGGAATTCCCAGAACAAGCATGGGAGTTACGGGTTCAATGCTCTTGGGCTTACAAAATGAAAATTCAGATATCGATTTCGTCGTCTATGGACCTTTATGGCTCAGGGCAAGGGATACTATAACAAGTGCAAAACAGCAGGAAGGCTCAATTGAAGAACTCGATGAGGAGATGTGGCAGAGGATCTACAGGAAGAGGGTTCCGGATATTTCATTTGAAGAATTCATGCTGCACGAATCAAGAAAAGGAAACCGTGGAATGATTGAAGGCACCTACTTCGATTTACTGTTTGTGAGGGAGTGGGATCAGATTAAAGAACCTCTTCTCCGCGGGAAGGATACAGTTAAAATGAAAATTGAAGCCGAAGTAACAAATGCTGACTTTGCTTTCGACAGCCCAGCTTATTATAAGATAAGGCACAGTGAAATCGACCATGTGATTTCCTATACTCATACATATGCTGGGCAAGCTCTTCCTACAGAAATTATCGAAGCTAGTGGCATCGTTGAAGAAGTTGGGAATATGAAGCGGCTTGTCGTAGGCACTTCAAGGGAACCAAAAGGGGAGTGGATAAAGTCTCTCACATGGCTTGAGAAGTGCGGATATATTTGAAAGGGTTTAATTAAAGGAAATTTAGATCTGCTTCTTAAATTTGAGCCATCATCTAAAATATGTCTTTCTTGTGAATACCATAAATCTGAGCTAGCACTAAAAGATAGAAAATGAAAATATCCTGATTATAAGACAAGACATGGTAGAGATATTAATGCTGCGATTAACATCAAAAAATTCTCTCTCATTGATCAAAATCTAATTCGTATCTGACACCCGTAGAATGCGGGGGATGGGCTTTGGGACTTGTTCTCAGAAGAGAAAGGAATGAACCAAGAAGCTACTTCGTCTTCAGCTGAGCAGTAGTGACGATGTTCTACTGATTCGTAGAAATGGCGCCGGACATTATAGGGTTCAAAGTAGCTGTTCTCAGAATGAAGTTTCCTCATAAATAAGTGTAGACAAACAGGCTATTTTTTTTGAGTAACGAACCTCTTACAGTGTTTCGCAAAAATTCTGCATCTGAAGCTTTTTTGAATAGGATAAGTAAAACTATTTACTGGAAGATATGAATACAAGTGAACAATATCTAGCACCTTCTCCAAATCTCAAAATAGTAGATGATGCAATGAGATCACTATGTGATCAATATCAGTATATATTGGGAAGTTTAAAAATATAACGCCATATATCTTTTATATCAATTATAGAAAATTATATCTTTAATAAAGTCAACGAGGCCTCAGGTGCTTGTCCCCTGAATATCAAAGTTACGAATAGTTCTTCGATGAAAAACTTGTAAGCTTGTAAATGTGTTTATAGTAGTGATATCTATATATACAAATATCGAGTGTGTGAAAATGATAAATGTAAAAAAATATATAAGATATATAATCTTTGGTTGTTTTGTTGGATTATTACTGATTTACCTTCGTTTTAAGAAAGTAAATGTTCAAAAATAAGTTTCGAGTAGATGCACTCATTGTAATTTTTTAGTATTTTTCATTGATAATGCATCCATATTTCCTATCAAAAAATTCAAAATTATTAAGCAAGATGGACCTAATTGTGGGATAGGTGTAACTCTAAGCTGAGAAAAAAACTATCATTCCACATCTTTACTGCTGTTTAATGAGCAAATATATGTGGGTTGATTTTATTTAACTGTCGACTATTTATCATTTTTTGTTAGCGTGTAGCTTAATTAGATATCTAACCACAGCGATACCTTGTAAAACTGATAATTTTATTCGCCATGATTTAAAAATATTTTCAACTAACAATTTAAGTATCCAGATTTCTCTAAACAAGTTATAGACGACCATATCTGGTACTGACATTCTGATGCAGATGCTTTTAAGAGTGATCATTATGGATTTTAGCAATTATTAAAGCTTGATAATTAAGAAAACTTTTTATCTGTATTCTCCAATATACGCAACGTTTTTAATCATCTTCTAATGGTTATTCTAATGGTTGTAATTCAGCTGATAATCATTTAATCTTAACGTTTATTTGATTCTACGTAAAGCCGCCAAAAAGCGGATGATATCAGTTTAGTTGCAAGATTATAAATTGAGGCTTATAAATGCAGTACCAGGCAAAAGTTATAATTGAACTGAAGGTAGGTATGCTTGACCCTGAAGCCACTACAGCAAAAAGGGCTCTTGGACACCTTGGCTATGATGTCAGCAGTGTAAAGACCGCAAAGCTATATGAGATCGTAATCGAAGCCGAATCTTTAGACATCGCACAGTACAAGGTTGAAGAGATGTGCCAGAAGCTTATTGCGAATCCGATTATTCACAACTACACAATCCAGCTCCAGGAACTTAAATAAGAGCTACTCAGCAAAAGGATTGAAACATCTAGCAAAGCTAAAAGCTTCGAAATGCTGAAAATTGAGGGAAAAAGATGAAGGTTGCTATTATTCAGTTCGGAGGCACAAACTGTGACCTTGATGTACTACATGTTCTTAAAGATGTCGTGGGTGTTGATGCCGAGACTGTCTGGTACAAACAGGAAAAACTAATAGGCTTTGACGGAGTCATTATCCCTGGTGGCTTTTCTTATGGAGACTATCTGAGAGCAGGAGCAATTGCAGCCCGTACTCCAATTATGGATTCGGTAAAAAAACTTGCAGCAGAAGGAAAGCCTGTTCTTGGGATTTGTAATGGTTTTCAGGTTCTCACAGAAGCAAGACTTCTTGAAGGGGCTCTTACTACTAATGAATACCCAAAATTTAGATGCCACTGGACCAACATCAGAGTAGAGACCGTCAATACTCCGTTTACCTCTAGGTTCAGAAAAGGTGAACTTTTAAGGATGCCTATTGCCCATATGGAAGGGAAATTTTATACCGACGAGGAAACGCTATCAGAACTTGACGAAAACGACCAGGTAGTTTTCCGTTATGCAGATGAAGATGGGGAAGTAACAGATGAATCTAATCCTAACGGTTCTCTAGAAAATATTGCAGGAATAGTAAGTAATTTACGAAACATTCTCGGTTTAATGCCCCATCCTGAAAGAGCTTCCGAATTAATTCTAGGCTCAGATGATGGTTTACGTATTTTTGAGTCAATGGCAGATTATATTTCCGAAAATTTCTAACCCACATTATTTTTTTATCCATTTTTTTCTAGTTGACATACTAGGTGGTTGAATATGTGATACTCTTCTCCAGTCGAATACTCTATAGCTTGCATAGTGAATGAGAACTTCCAAGAAAACCTCTATTAACTAGCTTATTTGTTTCAAGCTATTTTCGGAATGTAATATGTAACTATTTAACACAAACTATTGAGCCTATGAAATTAGATATCACATCATTTTATGTATAAAGTGTCGTAAAGAATTTATTGTAGACAATGATATCATCAACTATTTGAAACATATATACTTTGAAGTTGGTAAAAGGTACTGTTTTGAGTTTGATACAATAGGTGCCAGCGGTTGTCATGTAAATCTTTGTTTGGGCTAGACCAAAATCTTATCCTCCAAGAGTTTTGCAGTTTATAAAAAATATAACAGCATGAAAATTTTTAAAAATAGCTCTAAGATTCAAAAAATTTGTAGAATTACAATCTGTGGAGGTTACATTAGAACTTGGGTGACTGTAGAAATCTATATTTAATTAACTGTGTTGGAAAAAATACGTGAAACCAGAACGAAAAAACGTATATAAGTAAATGAAAAGATTTGATTTTGAATAATTCCTTGCTATCCAGAGCATGGTGCGAACATGCCCAGTTGCTTTCTTTAGGTTGGCCCACCTCAACTTCAATTCCTCCAATGAGGCGGAGTCTTATTTTTTACTCAACTCCATGGGACTCCCCTGCTCCAGGGCTAGTGGTTGAATAGATGAGAGAATATCATTAATGTTTCACCGGAGTAAAATTGAACAATTAACTGTGACTATCAAATACTCAAAAAAGAATTGGTAAAAAAGGAATTAAGTATTTTTAAGACTCGTCCGCAGACTGAGCTTGGAATTACTCTGCTTTTGCTCCTTCTGTGGTTTCGAGTCCTAAAAGTGCTTTAATGGATTTGTTTCCGTATTCAACAACTTTGGCGTTGATCTGAACGATGTCAGGGGCAATTTCCTTACCACGCATCATTTTTCTCCTGCGTTGTCCAGGGAGTTTAGGGGTGTAACCTACACCTACTGCCAACAAAACTTTCTGCCTTCTGGGACCCGGAAGATCCGGTCTCATAACAAAACCACTGCCATCGCAGCCACCAGTTATCTTGACTTTGTATCCGGCCAGACCGAAGATGGTACCTTCAACAACTTCACCAATTGACTTTCCGATTAATGCATTTGCTTCAGCGTCTTTTATGTTCAGCTGATAAGCACGAGCTTCTTTTGGGTCAGAAATTACGACTCTAAAATTTGCCATGTAATCAATCCTCTAATATCAGTTTTATCTGCAATAATTACTTTGCCTTACCTTATTTTATCTACCAGAATCCCCACCTGAATTTTTATCTAAATTCTTAAAGATCCTGACTTAGCCTATTTATCTTCAATATCCTTCATTTTCCCCAAAATGGATTATCTTTTCTTTTGAGTCCAAGTAAAATATCAAGAGTTTCCTTTTCATCGGTTGAGAGGGACTCATAGATATCTTGTTCGAGAACTTTGGCATGCTTCTCAGGCACATTAATGTAGAGCACGTCTTCTTCCTTGATCTGTCTACCCACGGTTGCACCGTCAATTGCCATTGCAACTTCCTTGCCTACCCTTGCAGAAGGAATATTTTCCCCTTCTGCCTGGAGCCCCTTGATCTTACCCACAACGTTCCCATTTTCGAGAATAATATCTACGTTAGTTCGCACAACTCCACCAAGTACTCTTACCCCTACAACTGCGGGTTTGCTCTGACGAAACACGCATCCTGGAAGAATTTTAAATTTTCCCGGGCGAATAATAGTTTCGAAAATCTTTTTTTCTGACATTTCTTGCTGTTCTTTTACATACTTATGGTAATCCTCAATCAGACGGTAGATTACATCGTTAATAAATATCTTCACATTACTACTTTCCTGCAGGAAATCTTTGGCATCAGAGTGAATTTTGACATTGAAACCAATAATTACCGAATAGAGTGGATCTTCAACTGTAGAAGCACCAACGGCATCCCTGTGTGAGATGTCTCCGACCTCAGCTTTCCTTATTGGAACTTTATCTTTCTGGAACTCGTGGGCAAGGGCTTCAAGTGAACCTATAGTATCGGCTTTGATCATTATTCCAGCAGAACCTGTATCAATCCTGACTTCATCAATCTCAGACTTTACCTGAGCTATAATTTCCTCAAGGGTTTCTTCCGTAGCAACCCTTATGGGAGCACCAGCAATAGCACCTTCGAGATCTGGAGCCGATATCTTTACACCAGCTGCAGCAGTGACCGTATTCACCTGCTGGAACTTGCTTTCGTAGCGTATCTCGTGGAGTTCCCTGGGCTTCAAGAGAGCCCTTACTTTTGTATTGATCGGTTCCCCTAGGCTTCCTATAATAATAGTATCTCCTTTTTTCAACATGCCATCGTATAGGATAATATCAAGTGTTATACCCAGACCCTTTTCTTCCTTAACCTCAAGAACTGTCCCGACTCCAGGGCTCTTGGAGCTGTACTGCAGGTTTGCTTCAAGGAACTTCTGAGCCAATCCGATGAGTACCATCAGGACATCAGGAATTCCTTCTCCTGTAATAGCACTTATAGGCACTATACCTAGAGTTTTCTGGAAGTTCGTGACCCGATCATAGCGCTCAGATGCAAAACCTTGGTTGTATAGTTCACCAACTAATTCATAAAGTTTTGTTTCCAGTCTAGACTGGACATCTTCAAATTGTTTTTTGAAAGCAACAGCAAAAGGCAGGTCTTTTTGTGAGACCCAACCCCTTATTCTATCTATCTTGTTGGCAACGACGACAAAAGGTGTCTTGAATCGTTTTAAGATTTGCAAGCTTTCGTATGTTTGGGGCTTGAAACCCTCATTTATATCCACTACAACAATCGCAAGATCGGCAAGAGCTCCTCCTCTGCTCCTAAGAGTTGTAAAGGCATGATGTCCAGGTGTATCAATAAAAAGCAAGCCAGGTACTAAAAAGTGGTTTATAAGCTTTGGATCCCCAAGTTTATCTGCAATTACTCCGATCTTAACTTCAGTTGCACCAATGTGTTGGGTGATAGCCCCTGCTTCTCCACTAACAATTGTAGTACCCCTTATCTTGTCCAGGAGAGTAGTTTTTCCGTGATCTACGTGCCCCATCACGCAGACTATAGGAGTCCGCAAATTTTTCTTGTCGATCATATGCAAAACCTCTCTCATTCCTGCGTTCTATTACCTGCAGGTCCAGATGGATCTGAGTTTCCCACTACGGACCCATATACAAGTACGAAAAATCTAAGCTTGTAATCATACTCTTAAAATTTGAGAAATATTAAAAATCCTTGATGCACCTGCTTTATTCGTAAATACAGACCTCATCAATCTTGGAATATTTCCAGATTTCAG
>CAVXNY010000024.1:0-128702 GCA_963763235.1 uncultured Methanosarcinaceae archaeon
ATGAAATACTTCAATAATGAGGGAATTAGAGCATTGATGGAAAGGTATGGGATAAACTCGAAAATTAACATAGCATTAAAATCCTAAAAGTAAGGTTCGAAGTTATCCTGAAAGACGGAAAAGAACATGTCTTCAAGATTAGTGATTTTAACGACTACAGGGGTTCTTCTTACAATTTCTGCACTTATCTGATAGCTTTAAAATCGGGTATATTATTTGATGCAGTTGGCAGCTCAAGAGGCTTCCAATCTTCCCCCGATTAGTCTTATGATACTAAAGGTTCAATAAAGCTGTAGACAACTGGTAAATCAAAGCTCAGCACTTTACGGATGACTAATTTGAAAAAGTATTCTCCCTGGCAAAAATGACTGAGGTCCAGATGTACGACTTCGACAGAGTATTGAAGGCCTAAACTCTAAATAGATAAAAGAGTTCTTTTGAGCGAGTAAAAGCACATCTTGATGCAGAAGCGAAATTCGGTTGAGACAGAAGACTTGAAACTTCAATTAAATAAATCGTTCTCTTGAGAGGTATAAATAAAAGAAGAAGGGCATTTGCCACTATTTTTTAGTTGGACTAATCGAAGTTTGTTCACAGTGTTATTAATAGTCCTCTTGAACGAGTTAATTGAGTGAAAAGTACATAGTATTCCTGAAGCGAAACTTGGGTAGCTCAATTTGGGATATGAATATATATTTATTCATTAACCTGTTTCTATTATGCAGTACCAATGACATTCTATTCAAGATCACTCTGTTTTTGAGGAATTTTATGATCACAAAAGAAGATGTAGAACATATTGGTTGGCTTGCTCGTATTGACATCAATGAGCAGGAAAAGGTCGAATTCATGGAAAAACTTAACTCAGTATTGGAATACTTCGGACAGCTTGATGAATTGCCAACCGAAAATATAATTCCCACTTATCATGTAGCTGAGATTTATAATGTGTTCAGGGAGGATGTTATAGAAGAGTGCCTCCCGCAGGAAATTGTTCTCTCAAATACTGAATATAAACAGGATGGGACTTTCAGGGTTCCAAAAATCGGCTGAGGAGAAGTTTTGATGGCAAAGTGGATGAGTGTTGCACAGGTTAAAGAGCAAATCGAAGAAAGCTCAGCCGAAGAAGTAATATCCAGCTACCTCGAAGCAATAAGAAAGAGTAAAATTAATGGTTATATAACAGTTTCTGAAAAAGCTATTGAGCAGGCAAAAAAAATAGATAATAAAGGGCAAGATGGTCTTCTTGCAGGTGTGCCAATCGCAATAAAGGATAATATTTCCGTAAGAGGGCTACCAAATAGTTGTGGCTCGAGGATCCTTGAGGGCTATATCCCACCATTCAATGCCCATGTTGTAGAAAAGCTTCTTGTTGCAGGCGCAATAATCCTTGGAAAAACAAATATGGATGAATTTGCAATGGGCTCCTCTACGGAAACTAGCTATTTTGGGCCTACTGCAAATCCCTGGGACCTTGAAAGGGTATCTGGTGGATCTTCTGGAGGCAGTGCAGCTGTTGTTGCAGCAGGGGAAGCACCTTTTGCACTTGGTTCTGATACTGGTGGATCTGTACGCTGCCCGGCAGCTTTCTGCGGCGTTGTTGGGCTTAAACCAACCTATGGGGTAGTTTCCAGGTATGGAGTGGTTGCTTACGCAAATTCCCTCGAACAGGTAGGGCCTCTTGCGAACAACGTGGCAGATATTGCAATTCTTATGGATGTTATTGCAGGCTATGACCGAAGAGATTCCACTTCAATTGACAGAAAAATAGCATATCAGAAAGCTTTGGTTGACGATGTAAAAGGGCTGAAGATAGGGATTCCAAAAGAGTTTTTTGGAGAAGGTATTCACCCAGATGTTGAAAAGTCGGTATGGAATTCTATACACAAATATGAAAGTCTTGGAGCGACCTGGGAAGAGGTTTCAATGCCCAATATAAAGTATGCTCTTGCTTCATACTATATTATTGCAATGAGTGAGGCATCCTCAAACCTTGCCCGTTTTGATGGGACACGCTATGGATTTAGAAAGAGCGGTGAAAATTGGAATGCTATGGTTTCAAAGACAAGAGCTGAGGGCTTTGGTACGGAGGTGAAGAGAAGAATTCTTCTAGGGACCTATGCTCTTTCTGCGGGCTATCACGATAAATATTATTTAAAAGCTTTGAAGGTCAGAACACTTGTAAAACAGGATTTTGATAAAGCTCTTGCAAAAATTGACCTTCTAATGGCTCCGACTATGCCGAATCCTGCTTTCAAGATCGGGGAGAAAATTGAAGATCCTCTAACCCTCTACCTTTCAGATGTGAATACCTGCCCGATAAATCTTGCAGGTGTACCATCCGTTTCCATATCTTGCGGCTTCACTGATGGTCTTCCAATTGGGCTTCAGATAATAGGGAAGCCCTTTGAAGAGCTGACTGTCCTAAGAGCTGCGTACACGTTTGAGCAGAATACTGATTACCACACAAAGAGACCCTTGGAGGTGGCATAAATGGTCTACGAAAACCCTGACGGTATCAGAATTGGTCTAGAAATTCATGTCCAGCTAAACAAGCTTAAGACCAAAATGTTCTGTGGCTGTTCTTCTGATTATCACAATGCAGCTCCGAATACTCATACCTGCCCTATTTGCCTTGGCTTGCCAGGAACGCTTCCTGTCCTGAACAAAAAAGCAGTCGAAGCAGCAATTAAGGTAGGACTTGCTCTTGAAGGAGAAATTGCTGAAGAGACCCAGTTCCACAGGAAGAACTATTTCTACCCAGATCTTCCAAAAGGTTTTCAGGTCACACAGTACGACTTTCCCATTGTAAGCAAGGGAAAAGTTGTGATCGAAGGAGAAGATGGGGAGCATGTAATTGGGATCACCAGAGCTCATATGGAAGAAGACCCTGGCAAGCTTGTTCACTTGGGAAGCATTGAAAAGTCCAAAGGAGTCCTTATAAACTACAATAGATCAGGAATGTCCTTGATTGAAATCGTCACAGAGCCCGATATGCGCACCCCCAAGGAAGCCAGACGGTTCCTTGACAAGTTCAGGAACATCCTTGAATATCTGGATGTTTTTGATGGAAATCTGGAAGGGGCAATGCGTGTGGATGCAAACGTTTCTGTTTACTGGGGCACTCGCGTTGAAATCAAAAATATATCCTCCCATAAAGGAGTTGAAAGAGCCCTTCTATACGAGATCATGCGCCAGAAGAACGTAATCCGCCATGGAGGAAAAATCACTCAGGAGACTCGCCATTTCGATGAGGGGCGAGGCGTGACAATTTCCTTGAGAACAAAAGAAGAAGCAGAAGACTATCGCTACTTCCGCGAGCCTGACCTTATGCCCACGCGCGTGGCTGGCTGGATTCCTTCAGTCAGGGAAACGCTTCCTGAACTTCCAGATGCCAAACGTGCGCGTTTCATAGAAGAGTACTGTATCACTGATATGCATGCAAGAGCCCTCACGTCCAAGATAATGCTCGCCGACTTCTACGAAAGTATATGTGCAAAAGGTTTGGATCCGAAAATTGCAGCTACCTGGACTGCCGATGTTTTACTCGGTGAGTTAAATTACCGTGACCTTGCAATTTCCTCTTACAATGGAAAGAAGATCGTCTTCATCAATACAAAAGGCACGGAAATAGAGACTTCCTTTAAGGTCTCCGATATGGTAGAACTGGTTCCCCTTTTTGCCGAAGGTAAAATCAGTGACAGATCTGCGGTTGAGGTCATCCGTAGCATCCTTGATAGCAAGGGAGAAAAATCTCCATCCCAGATTATAGAAGAGAAAGGGCTATCCAAAGCTGAAGATGATCTCGTAAGTAAGGTTGTTGCCGAAACGATAGCTGAAAACACGGGTGCAGTACAGGACTATCTAGGTGGTGCAGAAAAGTCCCTGAACTTTCTTGTAGGGCAGGTTATGAAAAAAACAAAAGGCACAGCAGACGCAAAAACGGCACGTGAATTTCTTTTGAAGGGTTTGAAAGAATAACTCAAAGAGTTTACCTTATAACCTTTCTATTATTTTTGCTATTCTGACTTATTTTTCGGTTCAATTTTCCTAATTTCTAGTTCCATTTCCCAGTTCTATTTACCATCCATAATTTAACGGTTTAATTTTTATTTTGGAATGAAATTTTCATATTTTAGAGAAATGAAAAAGGGATATTTTTTAACAATTTTTTGATTCATTTTTTATGATTTAATTTGACAGATAATTTTCTGTCTTTAGATCTTCATTTTTTCAAATTTAGATGAATTTTTAATATTATATTTTACAGATTATATGGATGATGGTTTAGATATTTAGCATGTATGTAAAATTAAATCTCAAAAATGTTAAAATGAAACAAATAAAATTCATACTAAGTAGGATTCCAATTTATCTCCAATTTTTTTCACTGCTGGAATCCTATCCAAATTTTCGCACATTTCTGTATTTGACCCTATTTTTTTGCTGGTTAATATTTTTTGATTTTAAAGATAGTTTATGCCATCCCTAAAATACTACTTTTATTTTCAATTGTGTGACTTAGCACTCTTTTTTGCCTAGGTTCAGTATTGCTTCTTCTTATTTTTGCTTCATTTTCTGGCGGTTCTCCCGCTTTTGCATAGCCAGGATCGGAATGGATAAAAATAGAGTTCTTAATCAAATTTTTTTATTTTCAAACTAAGGCAATAAGTTGGCTTTGTAACTATTTTCATATTTCTTTTTCTTTTCATTATCCTCTTAGATGTAATTTTTTTCAATAGTATTCTGATTTTTCTGTTCTTCAATTTGGTGGTTATAGTAGCCCTGCTCCAATGCATAGAATACATAATTTCTGATTGGAAACTTAATCCTGATAGTATCAACCAGCTAATTGGGTACTACTGAATAACGAATATTATATAAAATTCCTCGGTGTTGTTTTTTAGGAAAAGATAAATGTTAAATTTGTGAAGATTTCCTTGTATAATAAAACATAACTAATATTAAAATGTTGTTTGATTCTAAAACATTTTATGGGGCAGTAAGTTTTATTAAGAAACTATTTTTTGTACAATTAATTTAAAGTAAATATGGAAGTAATTGTACATTGTATTTTGAAGCTAATAAATAGAAAATAATTGATGGCCGGTAAAAACACTGATTTGCGTATATATTGAATGGCTTGTGGGGTAAAAGTATTTTTAACAGCTTCTAGGATTATTAAAATTTACCATTAATTCCAATGGCAATTGACTGCAATCAATCAACTCCGAAAATATAAAGGCCTTTATTTTTCCATGGATCAAAAATCAAAAGGAGATCGACTAAAATGAGTGAGTCAACCGTTTTTGCGTTTCAGAGTGAAAATGATGCATATGAGATATGTGATACTATCCATCAGCTTGGAAAGGATCAATTGATGACCTTCGGCGATGCAACGGTTGTTATTGGTAAGCTTGATAGCAAAATCAAGGTGAAACCAGCAGTACATCTTATGGGTACAGGCATGGTTGGCGGTGCATTTTGGGGTATTTTGATAGGAATGTTTGCTTTGTTTCTGTTAATAGCGAAGTGGACTGAAGATAAGGTCCTAGATAGATTAAAAAAGTTCAAAGCAACGATAATACGCACATCTCTTTCTCATAAAGATGAATTTAAACTTAAAGCCGTTTTCGGTATTGGTAAGTAACTAAAGGATTGAAAGGAGTGAAATATAAATGAGTGAACAAAAATCTTCCAAGGTGTTAACTACTGGATTTGGAATCCCTGTGGGTGATGATCAAAACAGCCTTACAGCCGGAGAACGTGGCCCTGTTCTTATGCAGGATATTCATCTGCTTGATAAACTTAGTCATTTCGATCGTGAACGTATTCCTGAGCGTCCTGAGCGCGGGTACATGCTAAAGGTGCAGGAGCCGGTGGTTACTTTGAAATAACCGCTGATGTGACCAAATACACCAAAGCAAAGTTCCTTTCTGAAATCGGTAAGCGTACTGAGGTTTTTGCTCGGTTTTCCACAGTCGGTGGAGAACGTGGTACTGCTGACGCTGCTCGTGATCCACGTGGGTTTGCTTTGAAGTTTTACACTGAAGATGGAAACTATGACCTAGTAGGTAATAACACCCCAGTGTTTTTCATTCGCGACCCCTTGAAGTTTCCTGATTTTATCCACACACAAAAGCGTAATCCTGCTACGAACTGCAAAGATCCGGACATGTTCTGGGATTTTCTTTCCTTAACTCCAGAATCAATTCATCAGGTAACTATCCTTTTTTCAGACAGGGGTATTCCTGCTACCTTCAGGAACATGAATGGTTATTCAAGTCATACATACAAGTGGTACAATGATAAAGGTGAATATTTCTGGGTGCAGTATCATTTCAAGACTGATCAGGGTATAAAGAACCTGACTCGTGAGGAAGCGGAGAGATTAAGTGGAACGGATCCAGACCACGCTAAGAGGGATCTATATGAGGCTATTAAAAGAGGAGACTGCCCTTCCTGGACTCTAGAAATGCAGATAATGACTCCGGAACAGGCTGAAAATTATCGTTTTGATATTTGGGATATTACTAAGGTATGGCCACATGGAGATTTTCCGCCTATAAAGATAGGTAAGCTTGTATTAAACCGGAATCCAACAAATTACTTTGCTGAAGTGGAGCAGGCAGCTTTCAATACTTCAAACCTTGTGCCAGGCATTGGCATTTCTCCAGACAAGATGCTGCAAGCAAGGGTTTTTTCTTATCACGACACTCATATTCACCGTCTTGGTCCCAATTATCACCTGATCCCTGCGAATGCGCCAAAGCACTCGCCTGAAAATAATTATCAGCGTGACGGATTCATACGTGTTGATGCCAATGGTGGCAGCGGGCCCAATTACTGGCCAAATGGTTTTGGTGGTCCTGTTCCAGATCCTAGTTTTCTAGAACCCCCTCGAAGTCTCGGGACTCGCAGCCCGTACGCCTTATAGATACCCAAACGATGACTTTGTACAGCCAGGCAATCTGTACCGTGACGTCATGACAGATCAGGACAGTGAGCACTTGATAGGAAATATTGTATCCCATCTTTCATCTGCCCAGAAACGTATACAGCTTAGGCAAACCGCTCTATTCTTCAAAGCTGATCCAGACTATGGAAGCCGTGTAGCGAAGGGTCTCAGTCTCGACATAAAGGAAGTTGAGTGCCTTGCTAACATGACCGCGGAAGAGCGTGCCAGAGCAACTGAAAAATAAAATAATTTTGGATAATGGCTCAATTTTGTTCAGGTTATAATATAAATATAGGTTTCTTTGTAACTATTTAGTTTGCAAAAAATCAGTTGGCTGATATCCATTTTGATGCAATAGATAATTCTGATTACTAATTTGTAGAAAAATTTTTGAGGAATAAGCTGATGAAAGCTGGATTGTTATTACTAATGACTCTCTCGGCGATGCTGATGGCTGCAACTACGATCTATGCCTATGAAGGCTCCACACATGGATATCTACCTTGAAGGATGCGAAGGGCAATACCGTGGGGCTAGCGACCTTTACCGAGGACGCTAGTGGCCTGGTCCGCATCAACGTCAACGCGAGCGGCCTGACGCCGGGTTTGCACGGCATCCACATCCATAATAAAGGAAACTGCACTGGACCGTCGTTCATCTCGGCCGGCGAACACTACAACCCTTTGAGCAAAGAGCATGGGCTCAACAACCCGAAAGGCCCCCATGCAGGTGACTTGCCCAACCTAGAAGTGGGCGAGGATGGTATGGGACATATGAATATAACCACCACCCTTGTGACATTGTCACCAGGGCCGACCACTCTATTCACTGCCAACGGCACTTCACTGGTTATCCATGCTAATCCTGATGATGAGATGACAAACCCTTCTGGAAACAGTGGCGTGAGGGTTATCTGTGGGATCATCGAGAAAAAATAGATTTTTCTTTATCTTTGCAGGAATATAAACTTGGCCAGAAGTGGAGAAAAGAAATGCCCAGAACAATGAACCAGTGCTATTTATCTACACGAAGTTGCCGGATCGCTGACCAAATGAGCGAATAGGCTGCCGAACGAGTCGATATGTTCCGATGCTACAGTTAGGCAATGAATGTTTAAAAGAAACGAGCATCAAATTAGATTTGGGATTTCAAGAGCTAATTTGAGATCCTATGATTACAATACTTTACTTTAATAAAAAGAATAATCTAAAATCGCGCTTAAGAAAGCTGATTTATTCCTTAACTGATGACTTAAGAATGAATTGAAAAATCAATAGCATCAAACATTAACTGTCCAAAATCCGAATTCAAAACCATAGGGTTTATTGTATTTGATTTGATCCTCAAGTGCGTAAGTTCCACTAATATAAAATATACCGGTTTTGTAATAGATCTATGTATTTTCTCAGTTTTAGCAGAAATTATTTTACCTGAATTCGAAAAAAATACATAGCTTTTTCTAAAATCCATACAACAACTTAAAACCTAAACATTGCTATTTTGTATCTCGAAGAGCAAGAAATTCATAAAAATTAAGCATGAAATCTGGAAAGTAGCACTGTTTTATCTCAAGAACGTAGCTATTATTTCGTGTATGCTTTATAGAACCAAACTATAAAAATGGATACAATTTTAAAAACTAAATCCTGAAGAGCAGATGATATCTTCCTAGTATACTAATGCTTATTTAAGTTTAAAGCCGATAATTGTAAATGAATATTTCCGAGAGAAGAGACTTACAAGAAGCTGACCTTCAAGGGGCTGATCTTATGGGGGTTAATCTTCAAGGAGCTAACCTTGAAGGAGCTAATCTTCAGGGGGCTTATCTTTATGGAGCTGATCTTCAAAGGCTAACCTTCAGGGAGCTAACTTCCATAGGGCTGACCTTCAAGAAGCTAACCTTAAAGAGGCTAACCTTCAGGGAGCTAACTTCCATGGGGCTGACCTTCAAGAAGCTAACCTTAAAGAGGCTAACCTTGAAGGGACTAATTTTGAAGGGGCTTATCTTGTAGTAAGTACCCTTGAAGGAGCTAAGAATTTATCACTTTTTCAGCTTTCTAAAGCGAGAACACTTTCTAATGCAAAATTAGACAACGAGCTTCTCATACCATTAAAAGAGAAGTATCCTACCCTTTTTGAAGAACCGAAATGAATTCTTTTTAAGCCTATCTTAGGAACTCTCAAAATATATATACTGTGATTAGTCTACCCATACCCTAAACGTTCAACAGAGAGCCAGAAAATAAGCCATCTAGATTATGGAGAGTTCTACTTTTTAGAGAATAGTTGATGGAATTATTAATATCAGTAAAAAAAGTGTTTAAAGATTACAAAAAATAAGCTTCTATACGTTTTTCTAATTGATTTCACATACAATAGAATGTGGATTGTGTCCATGAGTTGTTGATAACTGTGTTCATTAGACTCTCTATGGTTCCCCAAAAATTTTGGCTGTAATTATTTTTCAAATTTGTTCAATAATACAAGGATACGACTCTAAATTTAAAAATATTTATTCTAATCTTATTTATTGATCATTGCTCATACCAGGCCTTTAAAATCTAGCATATGATTCTAGATGAATCTGGACTGCTTTTTTAGAAAAAAGATCAATGTTTAATTTATGAAGATCCTCTGGAGTAATAAAAACATAATTAATATAAAACTGTTGTTTGATTTAAAACATTTTATGGGAAAGCAAATTTTATTCAGAAACTACTTTTTGTATAATTAATTTAAAATAACGAAGGAGATAATTGTACTTTGCAGCTTAAAGTGAACAGATAAAGAGTTTCACATCTATTACGAAGTAAGTCTAAATAAAGATAAATCTTAGAGGGAGTCAAATGAGTGAAATGGATACTTCTGGAGAAGTAAAGGTTCCTTATAATGTAACAAATATCGAAAGATGCATGTGTCCACAGTGTCCTGTCCAACTTGACAGTGTATGCACATTGGATAAAATTGGGAACTTAAAAAATGAAATGAAAAGTTTAGGAAAAGATGAAGTTCCAGAGCCGTACAAGGTACCTGGAGTCTACTGTTCATCAGGTACTGCTACCTGCAGCGACCTAGACCCTAACAGGGATTGCATTTGTAAAACCTGCTCTGTCTGGGAAGAGAATTGTCTGGAGCACGCAAATACAATAATGTATTTTTGCAATAATGGTAGAGCAACCTGATTCTGTCCTCTTGCAAGATTGTAGATATTTCTCCTATCATTAGGACTTACGTGCTTGAGGAGCAAAATAAATCATTAATAGAACTGACCATAAATATTGTAATTTTGGCAGTTTTAGGTTTATAGTCTATTTATTTTAGAATCTATGCAGTTCAACTGTCTGAATAATGAATTGACTAAAATATCTATTGTGCTTTATTTTGATACTTAAGTTCATAAGTTCTATATTTATTAATTCAATAGCGCATGTCCTACTGGATGTGCCAGTAACTTATAGCGAAGATACCGGAATGTGAATGTCAGAATCGAATGAATATCTGAACAGTAACATACTAACTTATACCAGCACCATAATTTGAGGTATTTAAGCTCATGGGGATCTTGAAAGATAGGTGAGAAATGTCTCCAGGAATTGATTATAATAGGCATAAAGGACACTTGTTTGCCATGAATCTCGCTTTGTAGAAATCTTTGATATTGAAAGATTGATAGGACAAAAAAGGCAGTGTGGCTTACCAGGAAAATTGCATAGAGTGCAAGCAGTTTGTGGAAGTTTGTAATACAGATGTTAAAATACCTGTTGAAGGCTAAATCAAAATTCTAAAAAGTGGTGAAAATAGTGCATCCAAGAATTGATTATAATAAATGTGTAGGTTTACTAGAATGCTATGGTGTCTGCCCTGCGGACGTGTTTGATGCGGAAGAATCAATAGAAGGAAAAAGGGCATTAGTAGCACGCCCTGAAGACTGTACCGAGTGCGAGCAGTGCGTACAGGTCTGTCCTACAAATGCCATAGAACTCGTAGAGGATTAAGAGATCATTTAGATGGTAGAATTGAATATTCAATAGCTGAAAACTTTATCATGAAAAGTTGTTAAAATGGATTGATATAAAAAAAGTATTAAATGTCCTCAAAACTTAATGAAATTTTTAATAGTTACTGAGCCCAGTTTTCTAGGTTAGATATTGTACCATTGTTCTCCCACTCAAAATATATATAAAAATCAAATTATTTTGCATTTAAAAAAGAAATAATTTCAATTTCCTTTTTAAAGGCTTATTACAATGTTTTATATTTGTTTTGTTATGATGGGAAAATGTGATCTGATAGCATAATCACAAATAAATATATTTTGTCAAAAATAAAGCTATTAGTAATTGCATCTATCTCAGATAAGGTGATGTATATTATAACAAAAGAATCCGATATAGATAGCAATAAATATCGTACTTCGTATCAGAATCGTATGAAGAAACTAAACAACAAGGAGCTTATAAGGGAATTTAACAATGCAAAGAAATATCCTTCCGGCACACCAAAGGATGAGTTCATCAAAATACGGATGCAGGTGTTGGAGATGCTCGCATCTGAGCGAGGAATCCTACTTTAAACATGTATTCTATACTGGTTTGCTTGCTAATGATATGGATCTTATATTGCATTTTTGGTTTTGACCTCAGACATGTAAACCTGTCACTCATGCTCGTGGCTTAATTTTCTCCATTATTCCATTGGTTTTATGCCTACTTTATCTTTCAATCCCTTTCTATAGGCCCAAATTAGAAAGGATTTCGATAAATCATTTATTTCATTAATCTTTTAGAATTGGAACTAATTCGTGAATTTACCCAAAATCCTATTTTCCGTCGATGACGTAAAAAGGGAATATATTTTTTCAATATGGCAGTAGCTTAAAAATTAATCTAACCTTCAATGAATAATAGTGGGCAGATAGGCAAACAAATTAGACATATGTTTACATTTGCAGAATGTAGTTTTCATCATTATTCTAAAATGGGTGTCCCGTAGGTATAATCCTCGAGTTCGAGGACTTTTTTCCAGAGTTCTTTGCATTCACAATTTGTTTTACTCAGGTCTGCTGGATTCTGGGTAAGTGAGAAAATTCTGAGCGAGTCTGCGATATCTGAGCTACATATTTTACAGTTGTGAGGGCCACGTTTTGAGCCTGCACCTACCGGGTCGGACATAAGTATGAGATCCGGGTGGGCAGCTTTCGCCTTTACCAGGATTTCTACGATGCTCCAGAGCCATGGAGGACGATATTGGCCTTTTTCCCAGAGAGCTTCAACGAGGGTGCCTTTCTGGACGTTGCAGAGGTTAATAGAGATTGTGTCAGTATAGGGGGCTGCGTCATCTATGGAACGAACCATATCTTCTAAGGCCTGAAGTTCGGAAAGGAAAGGAGGTTTTAGCATCAGATAAGCTTTTACGGTTGCACCATGTGTCTTTGAAATTTTTGCTGCACAAACAAAGTCTCTGAAACTAAATCCCTTGTTAATTGAATCTCTGCGAATTCTGTCAGAGCTTGTTTCCAGTCCAAATGCTAGCTCGAATGGTTTATTTTCCAGAATCTTAATACAGTATGAAACGTTCTCTTCGGTTACAAAGTTAGGCCGGGTTTCGATAAGCACCTTGATAACCCTGGGATCATCTGCGAGAGTTTTGAGAATTACATCTCTTGCTTCACGAGGGACTTCCTGTTCATCAAGGAAACTACCTGATGTGAAGATTTTGACCATGAACTCTGAAAATGTGTCAGCTTTTTTTATCGCTCGAGAGAGTTGGGTTTTGTAATCTTCGAGGGTTGGCGGCTCACTTGCGCAGTCGTAAACATAACCACACATAGTACAACCTCCAGCTTTTCCCCAGCTGCAGCCTGCGCTTTTAAAAATTATAGTGAGAGTTTTTATTTGAATACCGTTTACAATGTCGATTCCTGTCCAACTTGCTGCTGGTTCATTTGTAGGAGAGGCCTTTATTTTAATTCTCTCCCGGATTTTCATTACTGCTTTATTCAGGCTCATGGGCAAAAAACTCACTTAATTGCTTTCTGTAATCTTGCAGAACTAGATTTATAATCTGTTTTCCAGTTTCATTTATTGTACACTTTTTTCTCGGCATTCTATATATCATTCGAACTCGATTGTGGCAGGCGGCTTGGGTGTGATATCGTAGACTACCCTGACCACTCTCGGAATCTCGGAAGTTATCCTGGCCTCTAGGTGCTTGAGCGCATCCCAGGAAAGTTCTAAAGCTTCTGCAGTCATTCCATCTCTTGACCCAACAGCCCTTACAGCAACGATCCAGCCGTAAGCTCGAATATCTCCTTTTACTCCTGTTCCTTTACCAATCACTGCAGCGAATGTTTGCCAGGGGCAGAACCTGTCAAGAAGTTCCTCTTCTACTATAAGATTGGCTTCCCTTACTACCTCAAGTTTCTCCTCTGTAACTTCTCCTAGAATCCGTATAGCCAAACCTGGACCAGGGAAAGGCATTCTTTCACAAATTTCTTCAGGCAGCTGGAGCGCCCAGGCAACTTTCCTTACCTCATCTTTGTAAAGGTCTTTTATAGGCTCAACGATCTTCTTGAAGTCCATTACGTTAGGCAGTCCTCCAACATTGTGATGGGACTTGATACCGCCTTCTGACTCGATCCTATCAGGGTAAATCGTGCCCTGAATCAGATAATCAGCTGCTAATTTCCTCGCTTCTTCTTCAAACACTCGGATGAAAGTCTCGCCTATAACATTCCTTTTTTCTTCAGGATCAGTGACATTTTTCAAGGCTTCAAGGAATCTATCCTTTGCATACACAATATCCAGATTCATGTGTGAGAAGATGTGCTTTATCCTTTCTGTTTCTCCTGCTCTCATGAGCCCTGTGTCAATATAGATCGGCTGCAGCCTTTCCCCGATAGCCCTGTAAGCCAGCTCCGCACAAACAGAACTGTCCACGCCGCCTGAGAGTGCAATAATTGCTCTATTACCTTTTATTTCCTGGCTGATTTCTTCAACTGCTTTTGGAATAAATTTATCAGGGTTTAACATAGAAATACTCCTTTCAGTGAATCTCCTTTGAAGAAATGATCGTGAGCTGTGAATGCTATAAGATCTATTTGGAGTTGATTATATTTTATTGTAATATATGTGTCAGTGCATTGGATTTTTGATATTTAAAGGTATAGTAGGGAAATTTTTCAATGGTAAGAATTATTTTTCAATACCTACAGTAGTAATAAAGAGAATTTCAATAAACCGATGATTTTAATGAATAATTTATATATTATTTATAACATATACCAAATTTCGGGGTTTATAGTAATCTACTATATAATCACTATAATAACTCATGGGCATAACTAAGAATCTATAGAGTTTAAAATATTGAAAATTGAATAAATGGAGTAATCTAATTGAATAAAGAACATTTACCATATTTAGCTGCAATTCTTATTCTACTTCCAATGTTCTCACTTATCGTTATAGGAGCAGAAAATAACAATCAAGATAATTCTCCTGAATACCGGAATGTAACTGTCAATGAAGCTTATAAAATGGTAATAAAAAACGCATTTGTTCAAGCTAGAAAGTATTCATTCTGGATGTTCGTACTCCTGCAGAATACAACTACACACATATTGAAGGAGCAAAATTGATACCATTAAGAAATGTGCCATCTCATGATCCTGTTAATTTACCCGATGAAAAGTTGTTGGCGTGGCATATCAAAAATAATAAAGATTTGCCCAAAAACAAAGATACAGAAATGCTTGTCTATTGCTTGAGTGGGAAAAGAGGTTCCGTTGCATGCCAAATACTGGTCGATTCTGGTTATAAAAGAGTCAATAACATACAAGGCGGTATCACAGAATGGGTAAATGCAGGGTATCCATTTGTAGTTAACTCTAATTTTTTGACAGTTAATTATCCTAAGGTAGGATAACAACGCATCAATATTAGTTTAACTATAATCTTATGGAGAAATTTTTGGCAATCGATTTAATTAATTTGGTGAGCTGGTCCCAAAACAAATTAGGCAGTGTACCGAAAGTTCTGTAAAAATGACTGATCCCCATCTTTTTTTTCATTACAAAACAGGATTTTTCGATTCCCCGGATGCACAGGTTTTATAGCAAAATCTATACATTAGTAAAAACGATAAAATTCTGTTTTTTTGTGGCAAAGAAAAAGAATTTACAGAACTTTTGGTACACTGCCGTTACGTTTTAATTTAAGCGATATTCCTAAACCTTTCCATGTTCTTCGCGTGCAGCAATCCGAATAGCTTTCTCTTCTACGATGTTATCAAGTCTCTGTATTACAGAAATTACGGCTTCAGGACCAACTTCATAGATAATAAGAATCTCTTCACGTTTAACCATAATAATGAAACAAAATAGGAATCAATTTATATGCAATATTTCCCCGAAAAAAGAAAATTTGTAGCCTTGCAAAGGCTACCTGAATAGTTACCTATTTTTCATCTTTTTTACAGTTTTTTTGCAGTTTTTATTAATTCATTTTCTTGCTAGCTTATCTGTGTTCATGGTGGATGTCATTGTGGTAGTGTTCCTGGCCCACATAGGGGTAATGTCCCATAGCAACAAATGCCGGAGTCGTGACCACTTCAACAGGTTGCATGACAACGGGTTGGTAATAACTGTCCCCGTACCCGTAACCATCCCCGTACCCTTGGTGATGGTGGTGATAGGGTGCAGCGCTTACTGCCGTAGATGTAATGATGCTACAAAAAACTACCAGTAAAATACTCAATATCTTTTTTGTTCTGTTAAATATTTGTTTTCTCATTAAATACCCACTCCCAATTTATTTTTAGAAGTATATAATGTTGTAAATTCTATTCTCTTTGTATGTTTTCCAGGTGAATCCTGGCATTTATTTTCTTTCCATTACTTGAGCATATATGATATATAATGCAGGTTTATAGTAATTGCCTGTGCAATATACCTATACATATATATATATACATATATGTATATGTATATTGCAAGCTATAAGTACTTATGAGTATCAATGTGGTTTTTAATTTAGTTATAGAGCCTAAATATTAGATTTAAAAACAAGGTCATAAATATATAGAAATTTTACTAATGCCTATTACAGACCTATGAAGTTTATGATATTTAATTATCTACAAAAGCTATAGGTTCATTTTTCGTATACTATTTCTGTTTATCAGTAAACAAAAAATTATTTCCAAATATTTACTTGTATATTAATACACAAATGATGTTTTCATGCAATAAACTCCAAAGTGGCTTTTGCTTGCGTTTTTATGTTAATATAATACGCTGGTTCCAGTAGCACCCAATTATGTTTGATTACATAATAAAGGACTTCTTCTCCGCACAAAAATCGCCTGTTGAAACAAATTGGAACAAAGATTTAAGAGAATGGGCAGTAACAGCAGGTTTACATCCTTATGGAATCTCTGCAAATACCTCAATGAAAAATTTAGAAAGATAGTTCATTAAGGTGGATATGCTTGAATCTACTGTATATTTAAGGCAAGGACTTGGCAATTTAACTAGTATGAAACCCTATCAAGGACTTGTCTTTAATGATATCGAGATTAGTGAGACCAAGAAGCAATTAACAGATGGAATACGATAAAATGATACAGGATGAACATGTCAGAAAACGAAAGTGCTGTCCGATGTGTTTATCTGTTCATATTATAAAACCTAAAAAACATGGAGACTATTGCTGTGAAAAATGTAATTTTATTTTTACAACTCCAGCACTGCGTGAGTATAAAATCATTAACGTTATACCACGCCTTCTGAAAATCATAATGGAAAAACAGGAAGAAAAGCAGGGAATGGATAAAGATGCATAGGGTTTATTACAAAAACTATGCATGGTCGTCTTCTATTACTTAATCGATATTTTCAGTATTAAATTCCCAGTATTTCATTTAAAGTATCAATTAGCATTGATACTCATTTAAAGTTTCACCGGATAATTTCCTGGGCCTGCATGATCTTCACTGGGGCCTCCGGCATAATCTTCGCTGCTACCATGACCACTGCCACCATCACTTGCCTAACTGCTACTGCTGTCAAAGACACTACAAAAAGGACTGCAAGAAAAATAGCCAGTACCTCTTTCATTATACTAGATGATTATTTCAACATTCATTTCACTCTTTTTTTGTTAAAATTAATAATTATGATGGAATTTGTTTTGGTAACTATTCAAGCTACCAAAAATTAGTTGGTTGATATCTATTATTATTACACCAACAAGTTTATGGTGCACTACAATACTTACTAAGCTTGTTAGTTATTTTAAATTAATTATAAAAAAATAGTTTCTGAATAAAACTTATTTCCTAATAAAATGTTTTAAAACCAAGCAATAATTTGATATTAATTATGTTTTTTTATTATTTTTAGGATCCTCAAAATTTAGTACTAATTTAGTCCCTAAAAAGCAATGCAGATTAATTTCATATAAAATTTTGATCGTATCCTGAGTCTTTATAGAGAATTTCGATAAACCACCGATTTCAACACATTACTTAGATATGCTTTATAAACAACAAGCCAAAAATTAGGGTTTATCGAAATACTCTCTATTAATTTGAGATTTTTTATTATTTTCTGGATTTTTTATCATTTTAAACATCGAGGGTTAAAGTAGAGATCATTTTAAGGATGGACTTAGTAATAAATTATAAAAATTACCAAAAATAATGAAAGATTACATAATTAATATTAAAATGTTGTTTGCCTCTATAATTAGATATGTCAAACTAATTTTTTTTCATAAACATTTTTTCATAGAAAAAATTAGAAATAAAGTTTAATACGTAATTACTTTCTGTAGCTTATATCTAATAAATTATGAACTAGCAGATAAAAAGAAAGAATTGCCCGGAAGATGTTATTCAGGAAATATTGTTGTTCAGCCAATATACCTTTGGGTTGGGATAAAGAACATAACTTTCCGGCTTTCTTCCAATCATTTTTCAGTTGTTTCCGAATGAGGAATACTGTTAACGTTAAAAGGACTACTGAAATTATCCCCCCATCCGGATATATGTTTACAGATATAGGTTTATAAAAAATGCAGCAAAAGTAACACATTTTTTACAAATTGTATCTTAATCGGATAATGTGTGATGAATGTGTGGGTAGAACTTACTAGTGAACTATTAAACGATATTAAAATAAAAACATAGTTCTAAATTTATTATAAAAAATCTAAGGCTAAAATGGGGAGTAAAATTACAATTCTATAAGTTTGGAGGGATCAATTGAATAGACAATTGCGAGTATTATTTATAGGAACTTATATCCCAAAAGAATGTGGGATTGCTACATTTACATCTGATCTTTTAAATTCGGTTTCTGTAGGAAATCATGACATTCATTGTGAAGTTATTGCTTTGATCGATCCTTCTGAAAATTATAATTATTCAGAAGAAGTTGTTTTTCAAATTGAAAGGGACAAGCTCGAAGATTATTACCGAGCTGCATATTTTATAAATCATTCCGATGCAGACGTTATCTGTCTTCAACATGAATTCGGTCTTTTTGGGGGGGACGCAGGAGATTTCATTTTCACTCTTCTATCAAGAATAAGCAAGCCTGTAATAACAACAATGCACACTGTGATCCTGGAGCCTGAACTTGATGAGTATCGAGTATCCACTGAAAAGCTCGCAAGGTATTCCGACAAGCTTGTTGTAATGAGCCAGACTGCAGTTAACATACTAAAAGATAGTTATGGAGTTTCTAAAGACAAAATCCAAGTTATCTTCCATGGGATGCCGGACTATCCGTTTAGCGACTGCAGTACGTATAAAAAGATGCTGAATCTCAAAGGGTCTCCACTTATCCTCACTTTCGGCTTGCTGAGCCAAAACAAAGGTATCGAAAGTCTGCTCAAAGCCCTTCCTGATGTTATAAATCAACATCCTGACCTTGTTTACCTTATTCTGGGCGCCACGCATCCTATGATCAAAAAAAAATATGGAGAAGCATACAGGCAATATCTTAAAAACATTGTTTCCGAACTTGAGATTGAGAATAATGTAGTATTCCATGATAAGTTTGTTGAAAAAGAAGAACTCTGCAATTATATTCTTGCAAGTGATATTTATGCATCTCCCTATCTTTCCAGAGAACAGATAGTAAGCGGCACTCTGACCTATGCCATAGGCATGGGGAAAGCAATAGTCTCCACTCCTTATTGGTATGCTGAGGAAATGCTTTCCGATAATCTCGGGTTGCTTGTAGATTTTGGAGACACTGAAGGCTTTAAAAAATCTCTTTTATACTTAATTGAAAATCCAGAAAAGTGTAATATTATGCGTCAAAATGCATATGATTTTGGCAGAAAAATGATATGGGGAAACGTAGGTAAAGAATATACGACTGTCTTCCATGAAGCTTTAAACAACTACACTACCTATCCCAAAATACCAAACATCGTTAATTTCCTTCCAAATAAGTTGCCTGAAGTAAAAGTTGATCACCTTAAGCTATCGAATGATAATGTGGCCATTATACAGCACACCTATCTGGATGTATCGGTTCTCCATCATGGGTACAACACTGATATGGGGTCAGAGGGTTTTCCAGTGATCCAAAAAAAGGTGATTTTAACTTGAAATAAATCAAAAATATAGGTATCCGAAAGGACTTGATCAATTGGACTGAGAAATCAATAAGCTTAAAAACCTCAAACTATCAAAATAGTGAATTTGACCACACTGTCTTATGTACTTGATTTTAATTATCAAGTGCGTAAATCCTAACATATATAGAGCTAAGTATCAGGAGTTAAAACTATGGCAACTGCAAATATTCCTTTATTTTTTACAGCAAGAACGATAAACGGAGACAAAGTCGTCAATACGGCTAAAGAACATCTGGGAAAGATTGAAGACCTAATGATTGATCTAGAAAATGGCAGAGTAGCATATGCAGTACTCTCTTTTGGCGGGTTCCTGGGTCTTGGAAATAAACTGTTTGCTGTGCCCTGGGAAGCTCTTACAGTGAGACCGCATGAGCACGCTTTCGTCCTTAACGTTAGCAAGGAAACCCTGGGAAAAGCAGAAGGTTTTGATAAGGACGACTGGCCTGTAACTTGTGAGCAGCTCGCCAATTCAACTCGTGAGTGGCTAGCCAATATTTATACTTTCTACGGGTGCAAGCCTTACTGGCAGACAGAGGTTTTAGAGCAGACAGAAAAAGAGAGGTCAGGAGAGACAGAATCAAAGAAGATGGCCCGGATAGAAAAGAAGGCAGAACCAAAAAAAGAAGAAATAGAAGAAGGTATAGTTGAGCCCATACACCCCTCTGAAAATAGGGGAGGTAAAAAGAGAGGCCTTTTGGATACCTGCAAGTAAGGAGGCTTGGGTAGTGGAGTTGGGTCATTGATGAAATCTGAAAACCAAGCACATTACCCTTTTTTGGATAATGTTAAGAGATTATTATGCTTACTATTTTCAGGAACTCGCGCCCACGTCCCAATCTCTATACCAACAACGAAATTGTAAAAAACGACATTACAGAAAACCAAACTAAATCAGCTTCATGAGGCTGAAAATAAATAAGTAAAAATGTATCAGACCGTTCAGCTCAAATTAATGGATATTCGTCATTTCAAAGGATTTCTACATAGTCCAAAAAACAAGATATAACTTTGAATATTACGAAGAAAACAGAAGCATGAAGATCTTTTACACATTGCAATATTAACAATTGCGTCAAATTCGAGATAATAGAATTCGAAGATATATATAGGATTATACGCGGTTGAACTGAGAAATAGATAAGCTTCAAACCTCAAACTGTCTTAAAAGTGAATTTGAAAACAAAATCTATTGATTTTAGTTTGTACTTCAAGTACGTAACTGCTAAACCTTCAATTAATAAAATTCATTGGTCAAATTACCTTGACTATGTCACAGTATGAGGTAAAAATGTCATCATTGGATCTCATATGCCAAATATACTATTCATAGTGAAATCGATGATCATAAATGGAGTAACTGTCTGATATGACAAAGTCTAGTTACAATAGGAAGAGTAAAATATGGCGGATTTGATAGGACTTGCGATTACATTTTTAATATTAGCACTGGTTGCGTTTATATTGGGCGCACGGGGAATTGCGGGTTTCTCTATGGAGATTGCGAAGTGGCTTGTCATAATTTTTATTGTACTTGCAATTCTCACGTTTTTCTTCAGGTGACAGAAACCTCTAACAAACCATAGATATAGATATAGCCTTGTGCAGTTGAATTGAAAAATCAATTGCAATAAACTAGAAGCAAATTTAAACCACGGTGTTTATTGTACTCAAGTTTGTACCTCAAGTACATAAGTCCTAAACTATAAATCTGATAAAGTAATCCGGCCAGGAGGAGCCAAAATTATTCCTCCATACCATTAATCACACATTGATGAAAGAATTCAACAAGATCGATGGGGCTTCATACGCCATGAATGTGTGGGTACCACTGGGCTCATTAATTGAGCGTATGAGCCGCATAAGTCGGTTTGATTCTTCGTGGTAAGTGATGCACATAGATTTTGACACAAAAACTATGCATCAATGAAAAAATAGAAGCATAACTTTGTTAGCATAACCATTGGCTCAACATCTGCTTTTTTACAGTGAAAGAAAAAAATACAGAGACAATCAGATTTTACAAAACTTATGGTACACTATGAAATTATTAAAGTTATGGGTCTTACTTTTATTTTAATAAAGTATCCATCGTGACTTTTTTGTACAATGTTGAGGATTACATAAGCAATAAGATCCATATATACATTTTAGTTACTTTGTTTAATTTTTGCAGTTTTCGTCATTATTACCATTAAAAGCTCCCTCTCCATTCTTGTTGATAAGGACCTCACACCCATCAGTCATCATGATGATAGTGATGCCAATAGTCATTAGTGATGCCAATAGACGTGGCCCAAAAGGTCGAGGTCATGATACGGTGCAGCGTTCGATGCTGCTGCCATCAATGTATTATAAATAAAAAGCGTTTTTAGATTATTTTTCGAGTTTAAAAATTTCATGCAGAGTGAATATTATCCCGAAAATTTATAATACGTGATTTATATTTAATTGTTGTCAATATGAAAACCTTCTGTTGGGAAGCAATTTTTATTGATGAACTATTTTTTTAAAAATAATTTAAAATATATTAAGAAACTAATTCTATTGAGAAGTTCAATAAATCCCAATTTTGTGATGGTTGCTTATATACACCTATATAAATAATTTGCTAAAATAAGAGGTTTATCGAAATTCTGTATAATCCATACACAAATAGTTGTATATGTTTTATAATAATTAAACAAATACAAACGTTTACCAATATTTGCTAAAAATTTCACTAGCAATTATTGTGACCAGTCAAAAACCTAGAAACTAAGAAACCGGGTTTAAAATCAAATTAGAGGAGAAGTTATAATGGAACATACTGAACAGATACCATCCCACAATGGAGAAGGGATATATAGTAAAGATATAGGTCGTGAGAAAACAATTAAAGGTAATTTAACAATTTTATTACCAGATGATGGGACATGGGATATTAAGTTCTACGACAAAGACAAACCAGAGGCACAAGGAAAGCCTTGTGGAGAGGACTTTGGAATTAAAAAAGGCAAACCAGCTCTTATTCCTGATTATGAGATGGAGCATAATTTATTAGTTATATATTTTAAGTGGAGTGAACATCGCGATACAACTCTCAAAGTCGATATTAATATTGAGTAAGATACATCTCAAAAAAAGTTAAATCAAAAAATAATTATTACTATTCAATGGATTCAAAAAAACAGTCCATAGATATTTTTTGTAAAATTCTATTTCAAAATTATATTCTACTTAGTAAAATACAATATCAATTTTATTACCTTGACTATATTGCACTTGCGATACAAAAAAAAGTAGGATTAAAAGTTGTTTTTCTCGTAAATTAATATACTGTGGCTTCTCAGAATGATAACTTAAAAGGACGAAAGCTCCTTACCTTAAAAAAGTTTACTGATTTCTTTTACGCAGCTAGCTCCCATAAGAGCTACTTTTGGGTTCACAGATATAAATCTCATGCATTTCACTTCCTATAATTATAGATTTCAAATTTTTCAACATTTTGTTAAAAATATAAAATGTTAATTGAAATGTTGAAAAAAAATCTGTAATATCTTCTCGCTTACAAAGTGAAGGCATTAAAAAAATTTACTCAACACACAGAATCATGCACAGAAATTCTAATATATTTTAAGAGTTCTCTTTAAAGCGTTTTAAAATCATGAGGTCTGTGATAGTAATGCTAAAATATATATAGTATTTATCTTGTATGTTTAAAAAAAAGGTATTTTGATCTATACAATCTTTTGCTTCTAGATAACAAGGTGAAGGTTGTATGACATTATGTGCATTCACATGCATATACAAAAAATACCCCCTTATTTATATATAGATAGAAAATTACACTTATAATTATTAAAATTATTTATACGAAAAATACTATCTGATTAAAAATTACCTTCCGATGAAATATTTCAGACATGTCAATAAAATGGTAGCCTACTTGATTCTATGCTTGAAGCAATTGCGAGAAATCAATTTAAGGAAAAGACAAGTTGTATTACGAAAGCACTTGAAAAATTACTAAGTCATATGCAACAAGAGACTTTAGGTATAAGACAAAACGTAAGACAAAACTTCCAGGATGAAATAAGTTGATTACAAAGTGTCTTACGAGATACCCTAGATAAACTAGAATATTCCAAGGTTCAAGCTAAGCTAGAAGAAAAAGACAAGCAAATAGAAGAGAAAGATAAGCATATAGGTACCCTGCAGAAAGAGCTTGAAAATATAACAAACATGCATAATAATTATATGATGCACCTGCAGGCTCTTATTTAATCTAAAAGCAGTTGAAGCTCCATAGGAAAAAAAGCAGTTCTGGAAGTTTTGGTAATTCCGGATACAATTATACTACTGACTCAAATAAGCAGGGAAGAACATCCTATTAAAAATAAATCATGTTAGAATCAAAATATTATATAGTTGATGACCCTTGATTTTCTCTACCCAAAGCAAACTTCTCTAGAATTTTTACCCTAATTCCATCTACATCGTTTACATGCAATTATCATAAATACATATATTGTTTACAGCTACCATTTATGACTATTTGAGTCCTGGTTATAAAGTTTAGTGATCGAAGACTCAAAGGAATCTTCACATTTTCCTAATATAAGCCATGATTGATTAAAGTTTCACTATTCTTCAACTTGTCTACACACTTGAAAGCACTTCAGCTTGCTTCAATACTGATTCTACGGCATCTATATCCTTAGTTGAAACAGGATACGACAATAAGGTGCTCGAGTTTAAATTTAAGCAGTAATCACCCGGCTTTAGATGATCTCATAGCTAATGCAATAGCAAAAGCTGAAAATGAAGGCTTTTCGGCTCTTGTAATTAGCCTGACACACTTAGGGGAGAGCTGGAAGAAACACAGGCAATCATAAAAATAATAGGGAATACAACACTTCATGTTATCGGATATGTACCTGAGGGCGGAAGAGCTTGGTCAGCTGGTATTTTTATCCTGATGGGAACCAATATTGCTGCAATTGCTCCTTTCACGATGATTGGTTCAGCGCAGCCAATGCAGATGTCAGCAGAGGGGACAAAGCAGAAGATATCTTCCTATCATCGTAATGCTTATTTTAGTTCAAAGCCGATAATTGCAAATGGATATTTCAGAGAGAAAATACCTTCGAGGAACTAATCTTTAAGGAGCTGACCTTATAGAAGCTAACCTTATAGAAGCTAACCTTATAGAAGCTAACCTCGAAGGGGCTAACCTTGAAAAGGCTTATCTTGAGGGCGCTAACCTTGAAAGTGCTAGTCTTGACTGGGCTAATCTTGAAAATGCTCACCTCGAGGAAGCTAAGCTTAAGGGAGCTAACCTAGAGGGGGCTCATCTTGTGGGATCTAAACTTGAGTGGGCTAACCTTGAGTAGCCTAACCTTAAAAAAGCCAATCTTGAAGGAGCTGACCTTAAAAGGGCTAACCTTGAAAGGGCCAATCTTGAGTGGGCTAATCTTGAGTGGGCTAATCTTGAAAAGGCTAACCTTGAGTGGGCTAACCTTAGAGTGACTGACCTTAAAAGAGTTAACTTTGAAGGAGCTGACCTTAGAAGAGCTAATCTTGAGTGGGCTAACCTTGGTGGGGCTAATTTAGATTTTCAGGAAGCAGCTTAATGTTTAACCTTCTGTTCTTTATGAAGTCAAATCAACATTCAAATTATGTTTTTGCATTAATTTCGAATCAGCAAAAAAGACAGAAATTAACATCATTCTTAACTGGTCTCCCACAATCTGGATTTGGGCAGAATTTAGTTTGTTGTAAAATGGGTTTGTTGTGTTTAGTGATCAATTCTTTATAAGAACCTGACTCAATCCAAGTATTGAGTTCAGCACATCTCATGGCAGTCCAGGGATGTGTACTTCCAAGAACACTTACCATTTTTGCTACCTTATCTAATTTATCTTCATCATATCCTTCAAATTTTTTTGCTTGATCGATAAAGGTTTTTGGGTCTAGATCATGGTAATGTGATTTTGGAACCCCTGCCTTTTTCATGAATGCTGTTATGGCTGCATTGATGTCTTGGCAAGCCAATAGACCAGCTCGATCGGATGAGAACTCCGATTTGCGTGACCATGATAGTAAAGCAATTTGTATTGGAGTAGTGAAAATATTACCAATTCCTAAAGTCGCACTTTCGATTATATCTCCAATTATAGGTAAAATTAATTTTGCAAGTAATTGGTAAACCATATGCTGGCTCTTAATGTGTCCTACCTCATGTCCGATAATGAAGGTTAATTCAATAGGATTTAGTTTCTCAATTGTTCCTTCGTTCAGCACAATAATTGGTTTTTCAGATCCAACTGCAAATGCATTAATTTCCCCACCTTCTTGGATATATAAATCTGGAATTGGATTAAGGTTGATGGTTTGGCAGACAGATAATAGAGTATTGTAAACTTCTGGAAACACATGTGAAGTAACTTTTATGTTACTACCAGTATACCGTACTTTAAAAATTTTTTAGATACCATATTGATTTATTTTCGAATCAACGTCTCGAGACCTGGAGTTCCCTCTAAGGCGTTAAGAGTTTGGCGATCAAGCGGGTGTTCATATTCTTCAGAGCGTAATCCGTGTAATACAGTGAGGTGCAAATTAGACAAATCATCCATCATATTCATTTCACACCTTTGACGAAAGGAATCTTTCGATTTCTTTCTCAGTATCAGAAAATAACTTCTTTTGTTGGTAAGGCCCCCATCCGGCGGTTATTAGAATCGGTGCGAAAAGCAACAAACCGATAGTTCGCCAACTGCCTTGTCAATCCATTTAGCGTGCCCCATTGTTATTTGAATATCATTACCTTCAACTGAAATACCTACAGTTACAGATTGATCCATACCTAATACCTGTATGATAATATTAGACTTCTTTTTGCCTTGAACAATAATTTCGTTGTTATTTTCGATTATTTGTGTTTCCAAGTCATGTGAGATAAGAAATCTATCGACAAGCTTGCTCACTTCGTGTGTATACCTAGCTTTGCCATAGAAGAACTTCGTGTGAGCTTTTGGTTGTGACTTTTTTCTGACTCCGTTATGATCATCCAGATCACTGAATCCTGAAGTATCCTCTACTGGATTGGAAAGCTTTGATCCACAATTGGAACAAATTATAGCATCTTCATCAATCACTGATTCACATTTTGAACACTTCATTTTCATCACCCTGTTACTACAAATTTCTCTAATATTCAATAAGCACAAAACTAGGTTTTGATGTTGCTTTCTGATATACATCATATGCTAGGGTAAATATGATAGTATGCTAAATGATATTTGACTGATTACAGTATATAGCAATTTAATTTATGGTGTGCTAGATGCAAGTAAGAAGCTATTCGCACCATAAATTTCTTTGATAAGGTAATTTCCTAGTATTTTCATTTGATATCAAACTTTAAAGTTTCTCTTAGTACAATGTATAACTATACTACTAACATTTCTTTGTTGTATCCTTTTATTATTATCTTGCTATTAAACGGGTTGTTTGGGGGGTGCCCATGGGTAGCACTGAATAATTCACCCTCGGAATTTCTCTGTCGTAAATCCAAATCAAATATGGATTGTATATTGATATGGTCTATAACTGGTTATGTAATGGAGCTGAATACGATCAGATTAATCAAACGATAAAACTAAAAAATTTTTACTTTTGCATATACTATCAATCAGCTTAAAAAGAAGGGAATGATGCCCCTCGAAGATGCGGAGGTTTCTATTTACAAGCCCAATGGCAAAATCAAGGTGAAGTAAGCAGTACATCTTGTGGGTACAGGCATAGATTAGCGGTACATTTTTGGACAATCTTACTAGGAATGTTTTTCTGGATGCGCAGGCTTTGAATGATAATGAGTGCCATAAACCATGAGATTCTGCTCCTTTTTCTCCACCACAAAACAGAATCCAAAGTCAATTAGTAAGCTTACAAAACCTGTTTTTAAATGCACAGTTTTTGCTATAAAACCTATGCATTAGTAGCCACGATAAATCCTGTTTTTTACTGGAAAATAGATATTGTAATCAAATCCGCTTTTTAGACAGTATAAGGTTTGAAGTTATTTATTTCTCCATTCAACCGCATAAATCCTTTCACTTTACTCAAGAGAGATAAAAATATGACAGACATATCACACATCAAAGAATTCACCTTTTACCTGGCTACACTATATCTCACTTGTCATTTTACAATTCACAAGACTCAGCGATTCAAATATACCTTCACCTACACTTAAGCGGTCTAGGTATATAATGGACATAATTAAAACTTCTAGATACTTGTGACCTTATTTTTAAATTTAGTATTTAAACTCCTCAACGATTTTATAAAAATACATCAATATTCATATGTTTGGACATATCTATAGTGTAAAGGCAATTACTATAATTAAACTACATAATATATAATTAATTATAAGGAGATATATAGTATGATAAAGTCAGATCCGAAAGTATTACCTAAAGCTGATGACATTAACGCAGAAAAGACAGCTGAACCAGTCGTAAAAACAAACTCTTCTGCTAAGGCTATTTAAATACAGAGTTCATTTTTTTCTCTTAATAAACCTTACTTTTTAAAGAATACTTGCTTTTTAAAGAATATTATCTATGAAAGGAGATATTAAAACATGTGCGAAGAACATTCAATGGTAGGAAAGGGTCCAATAATGTAGACTGCAATGGTTGAGATGTGGGAACTTCTGGCAGTAGAACAGAAAAAGAAAGTTGCAGTAATGAGAATGGATATGATAATAAAGTTGATGGAAATAAAAATAAGTGATCTGGAAAAGATGATCTCGTTAAAGAAAACTGCTATAGCTGATGTTCAAAAGGTCAAGGAAATTATGCAACAAGGCAAATAAGTTCGATAAAAAATAACTATTGCATCAAAACAGATATCTATCAACTTATTTTTAGTAGGTTGAATAGTTATCAACAAACAAAATACCTTAATAAAACTCATTATCTAAAAATTATTAATCTCGATAATAAAGGAGTAAAATAAATGTTGAAACAATCATCTAGTAAAATGAAAAAGGTACTAGCTATTTTGATGGCAGTTCTTTTTGGAGTATCAGTGACAGCTGTAGCTGTAAGCGCAGAACCTGTTGTGGTTACAGAGAAGAAAATAGTGGCTAAGGATCATGAAACTGGACAGGTAAAAGCTGCAAAAGGTGTAGCAGTAGATACTGAAAATGGGCAGATGATAGTCACAAAAGGAGTGGCAGTAGATACTGAAACCAATAAAGACTAAGAATCTTTGGGTTCGAAAATGGATTTATCCAAATTTATTAATCAATAGATGCAAGGATTCACCACTCTACCGTGGCCATTACTGCCCAAACTGTGACTGTGTGCTGAACCCTCACACTAACCAGTGGGTATAGAGACCTATAACGCATTAAAGTTTTAAAACCCACTCCACTTTCAAGACAACGTATCTAACATCTGTAAATTCTAATTGGCTCTGTATCACTTTACTTCATCACAAAAAATAGATTTCAGAGCTAATATTTTTATTGACAAATTTTCTGTTTTTCGTTTTTCCCTGATACACAGTTTTTTTGTTTTAAAATCTCTGTATTATCTCTAACTCAGTCAGAAATTGAGAGCATTTTTGACTCAAATTAGTACAAAACACATAGATTTTATTATATCTCATGAAATTCAATTTTTTATAAAATGATTAAACAGTAAGCATCGATCCGGTAGGGTGTATATATCCTTGATAAGAATAGTAGGTAATACTCCTTTTTTGTGCTTGTGTTCATTGGACCAAATAGCACAGAAAAAGGCACTGTTTTTGCTTAACAGCCGACGTCATATATGATTACATTTCAGAATAAGCTGATACTACGTATTTCATAGTAATTTATAACTGAAGATATTTTACTCCTCCATTAACTAGATTTGAGAAGAATATTATGAAATAAAGGAAGTTAATATTAAATTTTGCTTTCCTGCAAAAATTTTGAAAAATAAGCGGAATTTTACTGAGTATATGAGCCAGTTGGTAGAGTGCTGGAACTGGGACCAATTATTCCAGCATCCACTTCCATACCGATTTAACCATTATTTTTTTCTTCTCATCCTTGCCTCCTATGAACAGGACTTCTTCGTCGTCCATAGTTAAAATTAGTCCTTCTTCAAGCCCATTATCTTCCATAGCTTCCATAAGTCCGAGAACTGCTCTTTCTCTGACTACCTGACTTCCTAAATGAATCGAGGTCTGGATTGCAGCTGAAATTTTTCCGCTATCTTTTTCCTTAATGAGGAAATCACATTCATTCATATTCCTTAAATAAAATATCTGTTTTCCCTGCCTGAGCAATTCGAGATACACAAGGTTCTCAAATCTTAGCCCAAGGTTGTCTGGGTAATTTGGGCACACTGCTTTAAAGAAACCAGTATCAGATACATAAAATTTATACTTAACAGCCATTTCCAAGCTGCTTTTATGAGGGGGCATGAGTTTCTGGATACGATACAGCAAAAAATTATCTTCCAGATAATCCAGACAGGTACATATAATTTCCTCGTCCTCAATCCCACATGCTTTTTTCAAAGTTTCCAAACGGCATTCTGAAGCCACGTTTGATATCAAGAATATAGAAAGCTTTTTTAATCCACTTATGACCTGAGTATCACAAGCTTTTACCGCCTTTTTTTGCAGGATTTCTTCAAAATATTCTCGACAGAGGTGAAAATCGTTATTTCTGATCACAGCAGGGAAGCCACCATTTTCAAAATATTGTAAAAACATGCACAACATTTCATCGTTTTGAGAAGGTGTAAGAAATTTAAACCCTGGTATTGTGGTACCTCTCAAGAGAATATATTCTTTAAATGAGAATGGAAAAAGCCTTATGATTTTACTTCTGCCTTTAAACCTTGTAGAAAATTCCTGCTCTTTTAAACCTGAACAAGAAGATGTTATGAAAATTTTTGCTCCTTGCCTGTTAAGTCTATCAACCCAGCTTTCCCATCCTGGGATATTATGTATTTCGTCGAGGAAATAATAAATCTGTTCTGCTTCATTTCTCAAGGATTTTTTTTCGTGAATTTCAGTTGCAATTTTTTCAATGACCTGAAAACTTTCGGATCCTACTTCCTGAATCTTGATGTCTTCAAAATCAATATAGATTTTTGAGCCCTGTAGGTTACTGGCAATTTGTCTAAGAAGAGACGTTTTGCCTGCATGTAGAAGGCCAGAAATAAATATAATATCATTCCCTTCCAGGTAGGGGGAAAAGGACATCCTGGGAACTAAATCGAAGGAGTTTTGAAAAAAAGTTTGGTGGCTAATTATTAGGGGGGGAATTTCCAGATTTTGCATATAACCAAAGAGTTTGGAAGTTGCACTATATAGTATTTCTGCCACGAATAAGTATATTTGAGTAATTAATAGGCTCGCAGGGCAATCAAAAAAATAACGTCGCTTTTTATGAAAATGTGTGTAAACTTTTGAATGATGGATACCTTAGAGGATTTCGATAAACCTCTGATTTCCAAGAATTATTTATATGCCTTTAAGTGACAAAATTTAGGAGTTTATCGAAATATTCCTTAATTTATAAATTCCCTTGTAAATTGAATTTGAATAAAATAATAATAGAGCAGATTCATCGAAACATATAAATAAGAGTGAGTGTAGATAGTACCAGATACTGATACTTTTCTTAACTTGATTAAGATACTTTATTTTCTCAGTGGATTAAAATTTTTTCCCTACACCTAAGACACACATAATATTTTTCTGATCGTTATATAAAATTTGATATAGATTATATATCAAGCGCAATATGTCCTTACTTAGTAGGGAAGTGTGAACCAGAACCAAGTTTGCTAATGTGACTTGTCCCAATGAATCTTTGAATACCATTTCATTACAGGGCGTGCAACCTTGTATGTGGCTGTACATAGTGAGTAGATGACAAGAATAACCTATCCTTATATAGTTGCAGCAGAACTTTTGCGATCATGCAAATATTTCTTTTAATGCACTTTATACTGATGGGATTATAATTGAATTAGCCATAAAAATATACTATCAAGAGAAAAAGGAATTCGGATATTAAACAAAATGAAAAGTCTAGGTTTACCAAAGATAGAAATGGATCAATTGAGGATAATAGTCAAAAAAACAGTTTATAATATGAAAGATAATTGGGATTAAGATTGTGGATATGAGTAGCTGTTACACCAAATTGTTGGATGATAGTTGACTTTTCATTGGTCCAAGAAAACAGCATATGCGGACAAGTTATTAAATTTAATATCTAAAATGCATTTATGATGATCTATTAATGCTTCTTTTAACCTCTCAAAAACTTCTTTTTGCTTCTTTTATGTACCTTCTTGGGAACTTGTCTTATCAGATGTAAATAATACTTCTGCCAGGTTAATCCAAAAAAGACTCTCTGACCGCTTTCTGTATCCTTTTGTGCATGTACGAACTGATTAACTTGACATCTATTTTAAACCTCTTTCTTTCATGTCATCAAAAAGATCTTCCCAGAAAAAAGTCTTCACTATATGAGAATCTCATCCCAAGGATCTTGCAGCAACTATCATTCATTATCCCAGCATCTACAAAAAGAGCCTTGTTTTCATAGTGAAGCGTTTTCGTCTTCCATCGTGAAGGATTTTGAGGATCTTTAGATGTAATGTCTCTGGATTTCCACAATTTCAGTACTGTTTTTCGCAGTTGAATATTCTTCAAGAGGTTCCTTATTCAACTCAAGAAAACTGTGCCCCCAGCTAAATTTGGACAGGACTTTTTCAGCCTGCTCTTTGCATCCTAAAATATAAAGAGCCGCTGCTAAAGCCTCTGCAGAGTTAAGTTTGAAGGGCCTTCCAAAGTTCACAGGATTGCCCGCAAGTAGGTACGGAAGAGCCCTGTGCTCCAAGTTCAGCTTCCTAAGTTCTGGGAAAATACTTTCCACTTTTTCCCAGGAACAGTCAAGTACGACAATTCCTTTTATGGAAAAATCGGCAGGTGACAGAGCCTTTTCTGCAATTGGGTCTAGCATAATCGCTGATCTGGGCATCCTTGAGACCCGATTATACAGGCGAGCAAGGTCAAAGCGAGCCATTTTTCTTCCTGTGCACTTTTTTGGGTCACATTGCCCGGCATGATAGATGTAAAGGGGAATATACCCATGACCTGTAGAATTCATAAGTGATTCCCTGAAATCTTGAATTCTATTTAAACAATTTCCTTATTTACTTGTTTATTTGTTTACTTGTTTATCTGTTTCTTTGTGCACAAGCGTCTAGCTATTATTTCTTGATAGCAGATATTTTTGAGATTTGATAATAATGTCGGATCCATAATTAATCATCTATTTTGATACATTTTAAAGTATATTGTTATTTGAGGTAGCTTAAAATGATTTAAAAAAATTGGTTTCTCAAATTTTTGTTTATGGAATAAAGATTATATTAATATGAAATGAAAAATCAAGGCAATTTAGTCTTAAAGAAAGATACAGCAAAAATAACCATGCATTTCTTTAACTACAAAACTTGTAATCAATCTTGGCATGATTAACCTAGTAACAGACTGACTTGAAAAATTATATAATATTCCATTTAGATTAATCCTGAATTACTTAATAAAATTTAATCGAGAAAAAAAATCTAGCGCTCAGAGCTAGATTTAATAAGTCTATAAAAATATTCTTAATAGTTCTAAGCAAATATTATTTCTCAACGTTGTTTGGATCTTTTTTGATCCTAGATAGTATCGCAGGCGCGACGCAGGATTCAGATGCTTGGTTTTATAAAGGAAATGCTTTGCCTGACCTAAATAAATCCGATGAAGCACTAACAGCATTTGACAAAGCAATTGAAATTAACCCGCAGAATTTAATAGCTCGAGATGGCAAAGGAGATGCTTTAGTTAAATTAGGCAAGCCCGATGAAGCAATGAAAGCATTTGACAAAGCGATTGAAATTGATCTGCATGATTCAAAGCTTGGTATAATAAAGAAACTTTATCTAAACAGATTAAATAAATCAGATTTGTAGGTTTAATAGTTACTTAATTTTCATTTAGTTTTTATGATAGTGTACCGAAAGTTCTGTAAAATCGGATCGATTCTTTATTCTCTTTATTCACTATATAATAAGGATGCTGAGCCAACAGTTATGCTCACCAAAAATTCTTTCATTATTTTTGAGATTTTTTTAGTATTTTCTATGATTGCCAAAATTTGCCATTAATTCAACTAGCAATCAACTTTAATCAATTTAAAAGCCAAAAGAATAATAAAAAGGTTATGATTTTTCCATTTATATATAGTTTTTAAAGTAAAACATACGTATATTTTCAACGTAAACTTTCCATTACTATTTTATTAAATAGTACCTACACTCACAAATTTAAAAGTGTAGAAAAAAGCATGCATAATTGATTTTAAACAAACAGTAATCATAAAAAAGACTCAGGGATAGAGAGTAAATTTTGTAGAAAATTAAACATGCTACTAATTCAAGCGTGTTAAAGAAGATATAGAGAAATCTGGAAAAGTTGTGTTTACTGCAGGCTCAAATACATTAATTTGAATATATATTTGCCCAAATATATTTAATTCGAAATAAGATAGCATCTTCCAAGTAATTCTTTACTATAATATATACTTACACAAGTATATTTAATTCAAAATAAAATCAATATCTTCCAAATAATTCTTTATCCACATGCCTACCGGTTACTTCCCAATCCTTTTGATTTGTGGTGCGTACTGGTGTCTACACTACAATATTCAATTATCTTTTTAATTATTTCAAATTAATTCTATAAAATTTAGTTTATAAACAAAAAAATCCAGCATAAAATTTTTTGCAATCAAAAAACAATAAAATATTAATAATGTTTTTTTAGTATTTGTTAAGTCGTCAGGATCTAACATTTTGCTTTTTCCCTTGTTGCGGAAATGTCCATAACGGATCTTGTTGCTGAACAGTATACTAGTACAATGAAATCGATAAAAATGTAGTATGAGCTTGGTGCTATCCTCACATCAAAAAAGTGTACTAAATTAGACAGCGAAAAAACAGTTTTGGGAAATATGTGATTTCGATACAATTCATGTGTAATTTCCAAATAAAAAATTATACATTTTTGTAAAAGTCGGATGCGAATGTTTTACCACAAAAAAATATGCATCGAAGAGCAAAAATAGGTAGAATTTCAATAAATTTCTGATTTCAACAAACTGCTTATATGGACTATACAAGCAATTAAATGAAAACTGGAGTTTATCGAAATCCTTTTTATGGAAATCAAAAAGACAATTATTCTTTTGCTAGTAATTGGTTTCTTACTATCAGTGACAGCTGCAGCAGTAAGCAGTGGATGGTGGAATCTGTACCGCCGGCGTATCTAGTGAGAATTCCAATTCCGGGTACATCAACCAAATATTTATTTAGTGAGTTATTTATTTACCCTTAATTGGCATCAAAATATACTAAATACATTTCTGTGCAATTAAGAAATATATATCTTAATAATCTGGAAAGTTATGACATAAACTTTAAAAATAAAAAAAGAGAATCTCATATCAGAAAACCTAATTAGATTCCATCTGCAAAATATGACTCCCAATTTACAGCAAATTTTCAACACTACAAAATACACTACAATGTATAGACTAACGAGTTAGTTTTTAAATTAATTATACAAAAATATGTTTTTGATAAAAATTACTTGCCTATAAAAAGTTTTAAAATCGAATAACAATTCAACGTTAATTATCTTTTACTCTTCCATGAAACAAAAATAAAATTCATATATATTTTGTTCTCACAAAACTATAAAGTGTCTGAATACCGCATTTCTGCCAAAGAGAGATATCCTATTTAGAAGCCTTATTTAGAAGACGATCAGCGCTAGTAAAAAATTTATGGAGTTTAGTACTAATAACAGTTTGTCGAATAGATACGTAATTTTTTTCGACGAAAATAGATACCTTTGGTGATGTTCAACATCAATAGTAGTTTCCAAACCAATTCATTATAAACTTTGATTTTCATAATTCTTAATTTGCTTAAAGCTCCGACCCATAACCACAGTCCTATATAGACCGAATTGATTAGGCACTCTATTTCTTTCAACACAAAAAAGTTGTAATGGGAAATTTAGGCTGAGACTATACATATATTTTATTTAAAGCCTCTATAGCTACAAATCAAAAAAACGTAGCCATTTTCTTGGAATTTAGAGCAAATTTGCGATGCTGCCTTAAAATAAATAATTATAATAACGGAATCTTTTTTAATATTAAATGTCGTAGAATACTCTTGGTAAAATGGCACAAATTTTTTCTGATCAGAAAAACGATCAGCTACTCGTATATTCTATAGATTATCTTTTAAAAAATTTTAATCCGGAAAGTAAACCCATAATGAAAAAATTGCATTTTTTTAAACTTATGGGCATACTTGATATAAGGCTTAAAAAACAAGGAATTGATATCAAATATCCTTCCTACTGTTACAAATTTGGTTATTACTCAGAAACAAGACTTTTAGAGAATATAATCCCTAACTTTAGAAATCAGTATGAAGTTAAAGAGTTCATAATGCTACCTCACCCCGCAAGAAATAATTATAATATTGAAAGCAAGGATAAGTCTATTATTGCTCGTGCCATACGATATCTGTGTGAAGACTTTAGATACCAGAATGAATATGGATTAAAGGCAAAAAAAGCATCATATAATTTGAATTCTCCTTATCAATTTAACACCCTTTTTCAAGAATACATCAGCGCAGTAGAATCTAAGAGCACACTGTTTTGTTCAAGAAAGAAGCAGTTAGAATTTTTTTTAAATAAACTCCTATTTAAATTCCCCGAAAAAGATTTCGAGGAACTTATAGATCTTTATCTTGAATGGGATGATACAACAAGACTTATTCTAGGCTGCATGCCAGAAACTGAAAAAAGGCAACAACTCCTCATTGAAACTTTGATGAATATATTTTGGGATATCTATTCAAAGGGAGTCCGTATAAAGTATAACCAAAATATCCCTCCTAAAATTGTAGAAGAGTGGAAAACTGCTTATAAAAAAGAATTTTCAAGGTCCTATGAAAAAATAGACGGTGCCAAAAAAGAAATAAATTTAAATTTATGATTTTGATTTATATGGATTAGTTAAGATATACTATAAGATTCATATATTCCATGAGATCCATAAATTATAAAATAACAACTTTTTCTTAATAATAGATCTATAACCTCGAGAGGGTTGCGGTGGAATCCTACATTTAGTCATATGCTTATAGCTCCCCCTTTCCACAGATGTACGCAAGAATGCCATCTGTTGGCTAGATACGAAAGTAGCTCAAAAATTGATCTAACTCTCAATGAATAGTGTAGTGAGCAAAATAGGCAAACAAATTCTGTATCTGTGCAAATTTGAGGAAATCTATAAATATTGCATAAATGACTCATGAAAATCATAGGTTTGCTGGGATCCTCTCTAAATATATCAAGAAAATTCCGATTTATCATAATTTTTTTACTTCGTGTGAATCCTATTCAAATCTTTATCACTAATTTCCATATTTGACTCGATTTTTTCTGATAATTCTACCTTAGAATCATGTAGTGATACATTTGCTGTTTTGAATCTTCTGATCAGCTCATAATTCCTGTATATTATGCTGTATAGTTTATATCCAAAATATAACTTATCACCCTTTTTATTCTGATTCCGTCTTTGATTCTCCTTTTTTTTGCTTCATTTCTCGAGGTTTATCCGCTTTTGCATTCCAGGATCTGAATAATAAAAATAAAGTCCTGAATCATTTCTTTTTAATTTTCAAATCAAGGTAATTCAGTTAGCTTTTCAACTGTCACCATATTTCTTCTTTCCAGTTACAAATAATTCTTTTTCTGAATGACCAGACTGTTGTACTGTCGGGTATGTACTCAGGAAAACCAAGATATTTTCTGAAAGAAATTTAAGCAATTCATTGTTTCTTAAATTCAAAGCTGGAAAGACCATTCTACATCTGTAAAACTATCACTTTAAAAATAATTATTAGTTCAGCTTCAGGTCTACCTGAGGAAACTGTTTTGTTAAAATATATGGATTAAAAAATGATACAAACAGATTTCCAATCAATTAAGAAATCAATCTCAGCAAGTTTTTCTCCAATTGACTGGAGATGTTTTTATTTTTCTTTAATAACAAATAAGTAAGATTTTTCATGAGTAAAGATTATTGGTAAGAGATTTAAAATATCCGATACTCAAATGCACCGTAATTTATCGAAATTTTCGCTGGTATTCAGTGGAATAGGTTATACTCCACAGAAGCTCTTATAGCAAGTTCTCAATATGTTAATTGTGTTAATGGGATTATTGGACTCCTTGAAGATGTTCCTAGCCTGAATGTTGGAAAACCTTTGATCATGCTTGAATTAGGTAGTAGATAGAAAGCGCTAATAGAGCATAAAGGCCCTCAAGAAGCCATATAACTTGTTCCCAGGTTGATTGAACGATTATGAAATAAGCTTAAAGGAATCTGAGTAGAGAGGATTTAGACGAATTCCTTAATTTTGTCATTATACTTATAAATAGCATACAAATATCTCGTGAAAATCGGATGTTTATTGGGATCCTCTAGAGGTTTTTATCAAGAGAGGTAAAAGGACAGACTGAAGATACTTGGATCTAATTTTAATTACGGATGACAGTTTATCTTTGAATTTGATCCAAAAATTTATATCGTAAAAAGAAACTTCAAGGAATAAAAGTCAGGTTAAGAATTAAGCTGGTAGGAATTCGAAGTACACTGGTATTCCTCCATCAAATTTAAAAAACTTTTATCGGAGTTCTATAATGCACCTTATTGCAACGGAGATCTAAATGCATCTTATTGTAACGGAGAAAAACATAGCAGCAAGGAGGATAGCTGCGATTCTGGCTCCAAAAAGCCCAACGAAGGATAGAGTCAGCGGAGTGGACGTATACAGGTATGAGATCGGATCTGATGAGGACAAGCAAGAGATACTAGTTATAGGGCTTTCGGGCCATATTGTAGGCATCGATTTTCCAAGTGAATATAACAACTGGCAGAAAGTCGATGCCAAAGTCCTTATAGACGCCAAAATCATAACAACTCCTATTAACCAGAAAATTTTAACAGCTCTTAGAACTTTGGGAAAAGAGGCAAGTAGAGTTACAATCGCCACTGACTACGACCGAGAAGGAGAACTGATCGGAGCCGAAGCCCTCAATATCATAAAAAAAGTAAATCCGGATGTGCCTTTTGATCGGGTCCGTTACAGTGCGATAACCCCTAAAGCAATAGTGGCTTCATTTTCAAGCCCTACATATCTTGATTTCAATCTCGCTGATGCTGGTCACTCTAGACAGGTTATTGATCTTGTATGGGGAGCAGCCCTTACTCGTTATATCTCCCTTGCTGCAGGCAGGCTTGGGAAAATGTTCCTTTCCGTGGGGAGAGTACAGTCTCCTACCCTATCTCTTATAGTTGATAAGGAAAAGGAGAGGAATCTGTTTATTCCTATTCCTTACTGGGAAATCCATGCAGAATTTGAATGCACCAAAGGGGAAATTTTTTCTGCCCAGCATTCAACCCGTCGCTTCCTGGATAAAAAGGAGGCAGCTAAAGTGTTCAAGAAACTTGGGAAAAAAGCAAAATTAACACAGATTGAAAAAGGGAAAAAAATTGACCAAGCTCCCATTCCTTTTAACACCACAGGGTTTATCAATGCTGCAAACTCAATTGGACTCAGCCCTGTAAAAGCTATGCGCATAGCCGAATCTCTCTATACTAATGGTTACATCTCATATCCCAGGACAGATAATACTGTTTATCCCGATACTCTGGATCTAAGGACACAGATCAAAATTTTCAAAGATGGATCTTTTGGAAAGTATGCAAATGCCCTGCTTAAGAAAATTGAACTTATTCCTATGAAAGGGAAAAAGGAAACTACTGACCACCCTCCTATTTATCCTGCTTCCCTTGCAAAAGAGGCTGACCTGAAAGAGGAAGAATGGAACGTTTATGAACTGGTGGTTAGGCGCTTTTTTGCAACATTTGCTGGACCAAGTGAATGGGAAACCATGAGTTTGAGAATTGATATCGATGATGAAGAATTCAGGACAAAAGGAGCATGCCTGATTGAACCTGGCTGGAGATGGTACTATCCTTACAATGTTCCTGAAGACAGGGTTTTTCCAGAACTCCAGGAAGGGGAATTTCTGAAAGTAATGAAAAAAGAGATTCTAGATAAAGAAACCCAACCTCCTGGCCGTTACGGGCAGGGAAGGCTTATAAACATCATGGAAGAGCTGGGACTTGGGACAAAGGCAACAAGGCATGAGATAATCAGCAAACTTTATTCAAGGGCATATATCCACGGAAATCCCGTGCAGCCCACAAATACCTCTTTTGCAGTAGTGGATACCCTTGAAAAATACTCCCCTACAATCACAAAACCAGATATGACGAAGTTACTCGAAGAAAATATGGATAAGATTGCAGAGGGCAGGATCAAAGAAATTACTGTAATTGAAGAATCTCGGGAGATGCTGAAACATGTATTTTTTGAACTTGATAAAAACCGGGATAAGATCGTAGAATCCCTTCAAGCAGGCTTGAGGGAAGACAAGATTATAGGTAATTGCTCCTTATGCGGAAGCGAACTCATGATCCGCCGTTCAAAGAGGGGGAGTCGTTTCATAGGCTGTAGCAACTACCCAAACTGTACATTTTCTCTCCCCCTCCCAAAGAGCGGGCAAATTATTGTTACAGATAGGTTTTGCGAGATACACAGGATGCACCATGTACGCGTAATTAACACAGGAAAGCGTGCTTGGGACCTGGGCTGTCCACAGTGTAATTTCATTGAATGGCAGAAGACACAGCAGGAAGAACAAGCTATGCAGCCTAAAAAGGATAGGCCGAAGACAATTAAGGACATTGAAGGCGTGGGTAAAGTTACTGCAGAGAAACTCGAGGAAGCAGGAATAAAAAGCGTAGAAGCCCTGATAAAGGCTGACGCCTTTGAGCTTGCAAAAATTATAAATATAAGTGTAAAAAAGATCAAGAACTGGCAGATTTCCTGTAGCGATGCAGTCGAAACAGCTAAAAACTATTGAGAATCGAGAATATTATCCGTGACACTCAAACATTGACCACTGCTGGGCTTGCTCTAATCTGATGTGCATAAATAACCCTGAGGTCTACACTAGCTCAATGACTGAGAGTTTTTCAGCTTTCTTTAGAGCGATACCCCCAAACTCGTACCTCCCTCTCACTGTGGGGTGCATCAACTTTTGGCCTGAAGATTTCAGCAACTTTCTCGGCTGATCAAAAAAATTCTTTGAGACTTTAATAACCAATAAAAATGGATTTTGCCTCTACATAGCAGCCATATCCTCTGAGCTTCTGGAATCGACTTGGGATCAGGATTGTGAGAGAGTTTGCTCTCTACAATAGATTTCGGCTTAAAGGAAACAAGTCCTGTGACTGATGCAGCCGAATTTTGTGAGGCAGACACTCTTGTGCTCGAGAATACATATTTCAAGGAAAAATCATATTCTGTGAAAAGAAAAAGAAAGCGATTTATCAAATCCTTCCTGGATACCCTGGATAGATTTGTTACTTCTCTTTTATAATTGCCAGGATCAGAAGATCCTGATGCTTCTTTATAAGATGTAATGAGGGATTATTTGGATTGGATGTAAATGAATGGATATAAAATCCTTGCAAAATATCCTGAGTACTTGAGGAGTCCTAATTTTTTAAGGAAATTTTGGGCTTTCAGTCTTTTAAAAGCCTAAAAGTGAGATTCAGTATTTAAATAACTTTCAATTATTTTCACTACGCTCGAAATTCTGAACTTGGGATTAGTACTTTTAATCTTTGAGGCATTTTTAAAATTTGACTTTGATAGTTGAGTAAAAATAAGTACTTTTTTTGTTTGTATTTGCCCGAATAAATAAAACACAAAAAAGTACTTATTTTTACTCAACTATCAAAGTCAGGCTACAATATTGAATTTTCTAGGAGTGGTTGCAAAAAAATAGAATTAAGATATATGAATATTTTTTTTTCTTGTGAATTCTGGAGGAAAAGTTGAAAACGAATAAGATTAGTCATCCCTAACTACAACAAATCGGAACTAATTTGGTAATTTTATACCATATCTTTTTTCTTTGAATTTCTGTTATCAATGAATCTTTAGAGGACTACGATATTTAAGCTTTTTTGGAAAATTAATCTAGTGACTTCGACCTACCCTCATTTTGTGAACCGCAAAATATTTTAAGAATCGAATAAATCCTAAAAAGAAAAATTTAGAAGCTTATCCAAAAGTTATTCTATTCCTAATCAGCCAGAAGTGTTAGGATATTATTCTGGTCCAAAACATGACCAGAATTCGGAATAACTGAGAGCCTAATAACCGGCAGGGTATTGTTCTACCCTAAAGCTACGATTATCGATCCTGTAGAATAAATCGTAACAGCTTCAGAATTTGATTGCAAAAAGTCAGCAATGACTAACTAATTTCAAAACCATAAAAAACCAAGATAACTCGAAACAGAAATCTTAATTGAATTTAAAGTAATTTCGCGCATGCTACGGGTATCGACAAGGAAAGAGCCCATGACCTTATAACAAATTAGAATCTCGTCGTCATTTGCTCTTCGAAATATATCAAGTAGCTTGTAAAGCTCCTTTTCCAGGTACAACTGCGATTTTCACTTTTTGTTTTGAAGCGAAAAGGATACAAATTGGTGATTGAGAGAGCAAAGGATATCAAAATTCCTGTCTTGATCAACGCCATAAATCTGTAAGTGGTGTCTGAGCATAAGCATAAGAGAATTAAAATAAAGGGCTCTTCGCTTTTTTAAGTGGGAAATTTACAGTCATTTTTAATATGAATGTAACACACATATAATTTGAAAATATTTTATGTGGAAAAATCACACTCATAATCAATTTATCTCTTTGTAGTGAGGATCACTTTTCAACTGGAAAATCATTTTCAACCTGCACAAAAAAGTAAAAATTCTGAACAATCTTCAGAATCATTGTTTCGAAAAAGATTTGAATCCAGATTACATACTTTTTATATTAAACATCTTGAGGTGATATAAAGTGAACTGCAGTGAACTAAAAGAAGATCAGCGACTTTCTTGTGAAGGATGCGGGTTCGAACTTAAGGTAGTAAATGCTTGCGGGGATGATAGATGCTATACAAAAGCATGTTGTAACGGCGACATAAAATGTTGCGGAGAGCCGATGAAATTAAAATGATACTCAAGATAAACTAACCGACATTCAGCAGATGTACACAAATGTAGAATTTGGGTGCCTATTTTCCCACTATTAATTCATTGAAAGTTAGATTAATTTTTAATTTAATGTTCTATCGAGAAAATAAATGGCATTTTTGTGTACATCTGAGGGAAGTGGGATTGTAGAAATGGAGGCTCTAATTCTGCAGAAAGCTACCACTTCTGTGTGTTTCTGAAAGTTCCTTATATTTTATGCTGTAATTTCGTCATTATGATCCTTTTCTGCCTGGTTATTTCCAAATAGAACTCTCAGATCTGTAAGAAATCCAGGGTTTTTTTATATTGTATCAACATCTATCAACTATATTCTTTACTTTTTTTGAATTTGTAACGTGCTTTCTTTTTTTGAGGATGGTTTAGAGAAGGCAGATTTTCTTTAATTCATTTCATGACTACGGGATCAAACCTTTTTTCAAAAGCTTTAATTTGCTCAAAAGTGTACCTTTTCATCTTCTGTTAAAAACTCATTCATATCTTGATCTTATTGCTGTTTCTAATTTTCTTCAATCCTATCAAGGACTCTTTGAAGATGAGCAATGCAAAGAGCTTGAGCACATTCATAATTACTCTATGATTTTCAATCCATCATGAACTGGTATTCCTTTAAACTTTTGAAAAATTCCCATCGCTCCCATTGCTTTAAATTCTCTTCTTGGATGGGAAAAAATAACATTTGATTTGTAATTGTAAGTATCTAAATCTAGAATTCTAGTTTATTGATTATCATCCCTATTTCATCACATAGATGACATTAAAAGTTGTTAACATCTCACTAATCATATTTTCAAATTTCTCTAAATTTCTGAAACATCCTCTTTCTGCTCTAATTATGATAGCATAACATATTCTTATCCTCACAGCAGAATTAAAATACTCAGAAATCCTCTCATGCTGGATAAACTAGTAGTTTTGACAGTAGATTGCTGAAGCCAGAATAATTCGGCCCATCTGGAGATCTCACTAATTCAGGAAAAAAAGTTTTATTTGAGATTCCATGATAAATAAAGATCTCCATCGACTTCGATTTTCTGTAACAATAATATTTATAATTGAAATATCAAAACATCGTCTTTTCTCATAGGGTCCAACTTCAAAATTCTCAATAGAGTGTCCGAATTCTTCAGAGGAGTTCAAAGAGTGTTAATCCAATTAGAATAATTAACCATTTCAAGAATCGTTCCTGGATGATCTTCTTGACCTCTATTTTCTTGCCGCCCTTTTAGCAGCGACTCTTGGGATTGGATTTCTCTTTGATAAAAAAATCAGCAAACATAGGTTTGTTACTGTTACGACTGTTTTGATTTAAACACAATTAATATAAGATTAATCGTTCAGTGAATAATTTAATTTGAGATTCAAAACTCCCAATATAATTAATAAATTCAGGTTTTGAAGAAACAGAGCAAGAATTTCTTTATGTTTCACCATAGATAAAAATAATTCATTTTACATTCTATTTTTTCTCATTTCGAGGAAAAATTGTGTAGTTACTCACAATGTCTCCTGATAGTTACGATAAATTGAGGATGAATAAAAATAACCATTCAGAACTACAGCAAATATAATTATTTAATGAGGAAATATTCATAAATACTCCAAAAACCAATACTTCTCAAATTTGTAAGGTACGAATATTGGATTCCTTAACTAAAGGTGTTTTCAGAATTAGAATTTCAAATGTAATCTATGGATGTCAAAATAGATCTACTTAAAAAACAAGCTTAAAACTTAATTAAAATTATTATTTTTGTACCGGATAAAGAATTAAATACAATTCGAACATGTAATGGTTAAGCTGAGTCAAATATTAAGCTTCAAATAACAAAATATATGTATAATGATAAATCAGAAATTAAAGGGTGAAATTATGTCGTATATCGGTCTACAGCAGGATTCTGGAGAATATAAAATCCAAAAGATACATGCTCGGGAGATCCTGGATTCAAGGGGAAATCCCACTATTGAAGTTGATGTATTCACACCGAAGGGATTTGGTAGAGCCAGTGTCCCTTCAGGGGCTTCCACTGGTACCAATGAAGCCCTTGAACTGCGGGATGCAGACCCCAATAGGTACGAAGGAAAAGGAGTTCTAACCGCAGTGAAGAATGTGAACACTATCATCCAGAAAGAATTGCTTGGGCTCGATGTGCGAAATCAGCGAGAAATCGATGAGTTGATGATCGAACTGGACGAAACCGATAACAAATCAAGTATGGGAGCGAATTCGATTCTTGGTGTCTCTATGGCTGTCGCAAAAGCAGCTGCAGACTCTCTTGATATACCTCTTTACCGTTATTTAGGGGGTTCGAATGCTTTTACTCTGCCAATACCCATAATGAACGTCCTCAATGGAGGCAAACACGCGGGCAACGAGCTTGCAATCCAAGAATTTATGATTCAACCCAAAGGTGCAGAGACCTTCTACGAAGCTCTTCAGATAGGGGTAGAGATTTACCACGTTCTTGGGAAGTCACTGGGTAAAAAATATGGCAGATCTTCTACAAACGTAGGCTATGAGGGTGGGTATGCTCCTAAAATGAGTGAATCTACTGAAGCCCTAGATTCTCTTGTGCAGGCTATTGAGGAAGCAGGCTATACTGAATCTGAAGTCACCATAGGAATCGATGCAGCAGCATCCGAATTCTATGAAGGTGGATTTTATACCATCGACGGAAAAAAACTTACTGCTCAAGAATTGCTAGATTACTATGTTGAACTTGTTAACTCTTACCCAATCCTTTCTATCGAAGATCCGTTTTTTGAGGAAGCCTTCGAGGACTTTGGAGCTCTAACCAATGAACTGTGGGATACGATCATTGTTGGGGACGATCTCTTTGTTACGAATATCGAGAGACTCTCCAAAGGTGTAGATATGGGAGCAGCAAATGCACTTCTTTTGAAAATTAACCAGATCGGAACACTTTCGGAGTCTTTTGATGCTGCAAGCATGGCCTCCAGAAACGGCTATACAGTAATCGTGAGCCATCGTTCCGCTGAAACCGAAGACACAACCATTTCGGATCTTGCAGTTGCCATTGGGGCAGAAATGATAAAAACCGGGGCTCCTGCTCGTGGTGAAAGAACTGCAAAATATAATCAGCTACTTAGAATAGAGGAAGACTTAGGTGAAGTTGCACATTATGTACAGCTCTAATATTTTTTAATTTCATTCCTTTTCCTTCGTCGGTCTTCCGTCATTAAGTGGCTGATGTTTTCATAATTAAGTCTCCAGTGTAATGAAAGTTTGTGTTATCACATATGAAAGCTTATTTGTTCAGCTGACCTCACTGAAGGTTTGGGACATAAAAGTCCGGAAAATAATATAAGCGCATTAAGAAATAACATCAACCAAATAAAGCACTTTACCAACTGGCTCAGATATCCAGTAAAATTTCACTCATTTACTCATGAGTTTTACAGAAGGTTAAAGGTTGAATATTAATTTTTTTATTTTACAGTATTTGTCTTAAGTTCTAGATGATATATAAATAAAAACTCTAGGTGAAATTACCCTGAAACACATCTAGTTATCTTTTTTTGTATGTCAGGTGGGAAAAATCGATATGCTACGCTATACCTATCGGATTGTATCAAAATAGGAAAGAATATAAAGGAAAGTACAGAACATCAGAATATAAAAAATTTAAAACAAATGAATATATTTAGTGAAGATCTGAAAAGAGAGATTATAAAAAAACCTTTTACTAAATATGATCAAACGTTTCTATTGAATCGGATAAGGGAATCAGGCGATAAAAATTAATCTTATACATTTTAGTGGTATTTTCACGGAGAAACTTTCTATTTTACTATAGAAAGGACATGAAGTTTACTATTTATATTCTGGTGTCCCAGAAAGGAGAATGAAGTATTTCAAAGTTCTCTGATTCCTTCAAAGTAACAAATGGAAATAGTTTTATGCTTGGATTAATTAAACAAGAAAGTCACTTTAAACATCAACCCACACAGGAAAGCAATCCGAGAAATCCTTAGGTTTTATGCTTTCCCAAAGGAGGGAAGCCATGAATATGTTAAAACGATTTAAGGTCAGCTTTTCAAAAATGTTCAATAAACTGTTCAAGAGAAAAGGAGCATGTATAGGAATTTATGGTCCCCCTAATGCCGGTAAGACAACTCTTAGCAATCGGATCCTTAAGGACTGGGTCGGGACAGAAGAAACTATGGGCTCTGTTTCTCATATCGCCCATGAAACCAGGCATGCAAAGAGAAAGAATGGAATCACTATCGAAGCTAACGGGTACACTATCAGTCTTGATATAGTGGACACACCTGGGATTGCCACGAAAATAGATTTTCACGATTTCATGGAACAAGGAATGAGTGACTCTGAATCAAAGAAAAGATCTAAAGAAGCAACAGAAGGTGTAATTGAAGCTGTCAAATGGCTCGATGACCTAGACGGCGTCATACTGGTTATGGATTCTACTGCAAATCCTTATACACAGGTCAATGTAACGGTAATAGGAAACATGGAAGCAAGGAACCTTCCGCTTTTGATCGTAGCAAACAAAGTAGACCTTCCTGATGCTGACCCTGCAAACATTAAGGAAGCTTTCCCACAACATCCCATGGTACCAGTTTCGGCACTTGAAGGAGTAGGGATGGATTCGTTTTACGAAGCTCTAGCGAAGCAGTTCGGGTGATCAATATGAAGGGAATTCAACTTGATCTTATATCTGAGGCCAGAATCTCTCAGATGGCTTCGATGGAGAAAGTCCGATACATAATTGATGAAGTGCGAAAAGGTAAAATCCTGGTGCTTGAAAAAGGCCTGAACCCTATGGAGGAAGCAAAGCTAATAGAGATGACAATGTCAGCAATCCAGCCAGATGTTTTTTCAGGCATTGAAATGCAAAGTTACCCTGCGCATTCAGACAATTCGCTGCTAGGAAAGTTTTTCAAAAAACAAAGCAATCGGAGACTCACAGTAATAGGTCCTGCAAACCAGCTAAAAACTCTTCAAAAGGATAGTAACCTTATCAGCGCACTTGTCTCTATAAGTAAATGAACGAAGTGGAAGCGATGTGTGCCCAAAAGACCCAAGACATGGAAGCAAAAATATCCTCTCCTCAGTCCCTAAGCTCCTTTGAAATGGGCAGGAATGATGTCAACATAGTTTGTACCTACGGGAAAATCGCTGTATGGTTTGGAAGAAAGGTTCCTGATTACATCATAGCCCAGATACTCATTGGAATTTCGAAAATAGACCAATCTGCAATTCATGAATTTGAGACAATCTGTAATTTTGATGATATCACGGAATATGAAAGTAAGGGGTACATATTGGTGTCTTACGGAAAAACAGCCGGGGGTTATCGCGTGAACTATAGTATTCCTTTTTCCAATAAAAAGGCTCTCTTCCATATGTCTAAATTTATACTTGAAGAACTCCAAAAGGGAGACGTACGTCAGGATTTTTACTGGAATGGTAGTGACTGTGATATTCAGAGGCTCTACCAAGAATTAAGAAATAATATAGAGAACTGGGAGATGAAATGTATAAATTATAAAACTGAATCACAAACAAATCGATAAAAAGGAAACTTGTTGGCATGCCATTAGATGAAAAGAAAATTCCAGGGAATTTCCTTGGAACAAAAATTCCGCGGATCCACGCAGATCTAGCATTTGTTTGCCTATTTGCCCATTATTTTCATCAATAGTTAGATAATTTATAAGTTACTGTCATATTGGAAAAAATATATGAAATTCTTGTGTACAGCTTCCGAAAGTTGGCTGAAAGTACATATTAATTTACATAAAAATGAACAGGTTATAGAAAAAGAGTTTCAGGAGTGATAGACAAGTATTGACGCAGACAGGTAAAAAAACTCTAATCAAATTATTCTTATATAAATCAAGTTTTTAACCCAATGTTCTTTGGAGAACTAATATGAAAAAAATTAAGGTAAATGATTGCGAAGAAGTATTATCGTCAATGAGACTGATCATAGAAAACCTAAAAGAGGTAATTGATAAACTGGATAGGGAAGCCATAAAGGCGATGCTCCAAAAAACATTTGATGGTAATCAAGTTTTCGTAATGGGAGCCGGAAGATCGGGACTTGTTGCCAAAGCATTTGCGATGCGGCTTATGCATCTTGGATTTAGTGTGTATGTGGTCGGTGAAACCACAACTCCTGCTGTTTTGCCGCAGGATGTCGTGATTGCTATTTCTGGATCTGGGGAAACCCGTACTATAGCTGACCTTGGAAAATTAGCAAAAGATATCGGCTCAACCCTTATAACGATTACATCTAAAAAAGATTCTACACTGGGTAGAATTTCCGATATTGCTGTGATCATTCCAAGCAAAACTAAAAATGACCCTGATGAAGCCGGCTACCTTGAAAGACACATGCGGGGTGACTACAAAAAAATGCCACCTTTGGGAACTACTTTTGAAATTACTGCACTTGTTTTCTTGGACTCTGTGGTTAGCCAGCTGATTATGCTAACCGGCGCTTCGGAAGCCGAACTTAAATCAAGGCACACGAACATCGAATAGAGTCTGAAGATCTGTAGAAAAAGAGGGGATATTTCAGAAGTCGTTAATTGAGGGATACAGGAGAGTTCAGTTTGAAGGAGATAAAGTTTTCAGAAAATGTAGCAAGAATAGACACTTCTGGAATTAGAAAAATTTTTGAAGCTGCAGGATCGAGCTCCATTAACCTTGGGCTAGGACAGCCGGATTTTGATACCCCTGAGCATATTAAGGCAGCGGCAATAAAAGCCATAAACGAGGGATTTACGGGTTATACAGTAGGAGCTGGAATTCCGGAACTTAGAGAGGCTCTGAGCTTAAAATTCAAGGAAGAAAATGACTTTTTTGTTTCCCCACAAGAAATTATTGTCACTTCTGGAGCATCGGAAGCTCTTTCCATTACCCTTGCAGCCCTCCTCAACCCAGGGGATGAAGTACTTATCGCAAATCCAGGATTCGTTTCATATAATGCACTTACAGAGATCCTAAATGGTAAGGCAACAAGCATCCCTCTAGAAGAAGACTTTACTATGAATCCTGACACAGTGCTTGAAAAAATTACACCGAAAACCAGAGTTCTGATCCACAATTCTCCTTCAAACCCCACGGGTGCGGTAGCAAGCAGGGAAGATATCAAGGCCCTTGCAGAGATTGCAGAGGACCACAATATAACTATCATCTCCGACGAGGTCTATGAGTACTTTATCTACGAAGGAGAGCATGTAAGCCCTGCCAGCTACTCGGACAATGTAATTACTGTAAACGCTACCTCGAAGAGCTATGCTATGACTGGCTGGAGACTAGGGTATGTTGCAGGCAGAGCTGAGTATATCGGCCAGATGCTCAAAGTACACCAGTATATGCAGGCATGCGCCAACTCAGTAGCTCAGAAAGCTGCTTATGCTGCAGTGGTCGGACCCAAAGATTCAGTCAATGCAATGAGAGAAGAATTCCGAAAGCGAAGAGATGTTCTTGTGAAGGGAATAAATGAACTCGGGATGGAGTGTACTTTTCCAAAAGGAGCTTTCTATGCCTTCCCAAAAATTTCAGATTCTGCAACAGTTGTCTCTAAATTGATTTCGAACGGTGTTATAGTCGTTCCAGGGATAGCCTTCGGAAGCGATGGTGACGGCTATATGAGAATTTCTTATTCAGCTTCAATGAAATCTATTGAAAAAGCTCTAAGTATCATGAGTAAAGTACTCTGATAATAATAAGAGGTATCTAAAAAGTGATACTTTTTGTCTTTTTTCTTCGATTTTTTCTTTACTTTCATCTGCCTACACTTTCTTCACTTCTTCCTCCTTTATTTTCTTTTCACTATTATATGTTCATCTTATTCGTAGAAAAATGCAAACAGTCTCAATAGTTTCAATTTGCTGTAGTTTGAATGATAACTTTTATTAATTTCCAATTTTTATCAAATAGTTCACAAAAAAACTTCATCCATATATCTTAATCCCATTTTTTTGCAACCACTCCTAGAAAATTCAATATTGTAGAATTCTGAAGTATAAATTATGTGAATTCTCACTATACGTTTTGTGATTTTTTGTGTTATATTTTTGAGCTGATATCCTATTAATTGGGAGCAAAGCACCCTATTTCTGACTAGATTAAATTTCGTCAAATAATTCATAAATAATTTTACCTCAGTCAAACACACAGTAGCTTGTTGCAGGGATGTAAAATTCAACGAGAACCGTTATTAACATTTGAGTTATACTTTAGGCTACTTTTATACTATAAAATGGAATTATGGCATGAAGGAGATTACATTGGATCTGTGGGTGATGGTACAACTTTCGATGTCATTAAAGACTATGTTGAAAATCAGTGGAATCAGGAAGAAAAAGAAGCACATAAGCAAATAAAGCTATGGAATTTGAATAATTCCTTTCAATTCAGAGCAGTTGCTCTAACATATCTAGTTGCTTTCAGTGGGGTGTGCCACCATAAATTTGATTATTGTACATGATTTTGAGTTGAAATATAAAAGCCAGAATAGAATAAAAAATATCTTCCAAATAATTGGAAGGCATATCCACAATCTATAAGGTAGTAGAGGGAGATGCTGCAGTCCTCTATAAACATGAGCTCGCAAACCTTGTGGAAGGCGGAAACAGGTTTCTTAATGCAAAAAGGACTGGAAATAACAAATGGCCATTATGAAAACGTACAAGATTAAACTACTGTGCACCTTTGCTTCGAAGCGATCCAAAAGATGGGCTTCAGAAATCAAGATCGGTTTTGTGGTCGAAGACGGCTCAGCTGCTAACCAATTGCCCACAGTACAATACCCTAATGCTGTGAAGATGGTCCATAAAATAGACTTTAGGACACATATAGGGAAAAAGTATACTCAAATTATGCTGAAATTCACTTATAGGATCCTCATAGAGGTATTAGGTAATTCCAATGGCCCATATCAACAATCGGAGAAAAAAAAGCTATCGCATTATTTTTCTTCACTTATTTCTGCAATTGTGGGATATCTGGAATTGGATTATAGCATTTATGCCGAAAAAAAATTCTACATGTGAGATAGGGCTGTATGCTGGACAAAAAAAATGACAAAATAAAAATACTCGAAAAAATATCCCTTAATATGGAAAATTCCTAAAGCATAATCAAAAGCCTATTAGACATTACCGATGATGTGGAGTTGGAGTTCCAGGGAATCACTAGTGTTATACTCCCAGAACCTGGGATACGTGGACTGAATGAACGTTATCGGGGGTAACTAAAGAGCTGAAACATCCCCATTGTAAGTGTTGATGATCCTCTGGTTGAAATAATCCATGAAGATGAAAGCGACTGTGTGAATGAAAAAGCGGCGAAACTCTCATGGTTAATTGCCTTGAAGAAGACGATACTTTCTACTTTATTGTTAAAGGAATGCTGTTATAATATCTTTCCATTCCTTTTTACCCGAAATGTCCATCGTTCATAAAATTTTATCCAAGAATGTAGAATAGCTTTTCATAAGAGACCTGAAATTTAATTTTTACATGAGGTGAGAAGCATAATTGGCGAGATTGTAATCCTTGAGAAAAAGTACTCCGAAAAAAACTTGCAACTTATAACAGGAAAAAAAGATATCTCTCTAAATTGTGAAGATATTCCAGAAGAGATGCTTCTTTTAAGTGAAGTTATAGAGGATCCACTCAAACTACCTTATCTACTAGATACCTTCTACAACGCAAATATAAAAAATGAAAACGCTTTTCATTTTGCTCTCTTGAGAGTTCAGGTAGATTCCGACCTTAGGATGCATGAGGATATTCAGAAATATCAGCAAAGGAAGTATGTCGCTGAAACACTGGAAAAGTTACTTTATGGAGAACTAATGCTTTCTGTGGGAAAAAATTTAGAAATAGAAGACGCTTGATTGAGTGGCTATCTTCTTACAATAGACCTTTCTTCTTTTTATGGACATTTGAGAAGGATAATAAAGGAATACAGCTTTTCCATTAGATGACGTACCAGTCCGTATCATCGACTGAAAGATCTTCCTTAATACCTACTGTCCTTCTGGGCAGCTTGAGAGCGTCTGTAATTGAATCTGAAAGATCCTGCAGGTACTCTTTAGAGGAGAGACTATTAAAAATGAAGGATTTCGAGGGTTGAAGCATTTTCTGAATTGTAGTCTCCCTGGGAACTACATTTACTTCTATGTCGACCATTTTCAAGGCTTTTTCCATTGCAGTCCGGAAATCTCCGATACAGTAAGCTATCCTGTGCATGTAGTTTTTTCTCGTTTTTTCAAGATAAGCGGCAATCCTTTCGCTCTCCACTTTTATAAAATCTCTCTTAATCCGCACGACATTACATTTTCCCATCATGAAACTGTAATGCATGAAAGGATATTGCGTATCAAGTTCCCTGGGAGTAATACCGCAAGTTCCAAAGGTGACAATATGCACATCCTCAAGTTTTGCGGTCTCGAAGATTATTCGATCGAACTTTTTGTGAGAGGGACTTTCATGATAGGGTTTTTTTTTTGAGCAGGGAACTAAAATACATAGCTTTTTGAAAGGGGCTTTATACTCTTTCAGAATCCAGTCGTTGGCCCTTAACATATCCGGGTGATAAATTATTTTATCAGTATCAAGAGGTTCTTGAGAACGCTCAGCTTCAGGAATGATGGGCTCCATGAACGTCATCGATAATTGAGTGTTGATATAATATATATAAGTATAGTAAACGAATGAATAAATTTCACTTCGTTAAATAAATTATAATTTCAAACACAATTACTTACACTTAAGCCACTAGAAATTCTATAACCATAAAAATGAGGAAAAGACAAGGAAAAATTGTTCCAATATTTCTTTTCTTCAGTATTTTCCGTGCTCTACACAATTTATATCTAAGTTTAAGATTGGTAAAGAAATTTTGATATTTGACCATAAAATACATTTTTTTCATAATATGAAGTGTTGATTTTTATTGAGAGAATTATAGCTATAATTTTTAAATAAATTAGTTGCAGCTATAATAACAATGATATAACCTACAGTATTTCCTATTTTATAAAGTTCAGAATAAACATTCATATAATTTTTTATTTTTTCTCAATAGTTCATAAGAAAAAATTTCATCAATACATCTTGATCTCATTTTTTAACCTCCTCTAGATAATTTAATTCGTAGATTTCTAAAGTATAAAATTATGCAGTGTCTCCATTATATTGTTTTGTGATTTTCTTTGAAGATACTTTTTAGTTCATATATCTAGTAATCGAGAGCCAAGCGCTCTATTTCTCAAAAACTGACTGAAACAAATTAAAATGTTATCCATTATACCGGATTCCTGCAAAGAAAAGAATTCGAGGGAAATTCAAAATCTTCTGTATTTTTATTAATTTCATTTAGATTCTGTAAAGATATAATCTATAAGAAATGTGTTACTTTTTCTGTTTTTTTGTAAATCCATAAATGTAAATTAAGATTAATAGATTATTGAAGTATCCATTTTAAGTTGACATATCCCTTAACCGGATACAAATGAAGACGAATGAAATGTAATTAGTCTACCCACTTCTTAAACTTTCAACAGAGATCCTGAGAATCAACGCTCTCTTTTGAGTGTTTCCTTGTAAAAAACATGCATATTGACCTATAAAAGTAAATTTAAACCTTATGCTATTGTTTTTCTATAATCGATATGAAAAGCATATCTATTTTTTATTTGATCGGGTTGATATCGAAAGAAAATTGTTATTCTTAATATCCTTGCTACAGCTAGAGCAAAAATACATACTCTAAAAAGTAAGGGGCTTAATGTATTTTTATAAAAGAGAACATATAGTTTATAATATTTTGTCATTATAGAAAAGAATGTCTCCAAAGTTTAATCTATCCAGACTAGTTTTATTAAGTTCCTTCTTCAATTTTTCATCATGGTTCTTTAATTCTGCCAGTCTTGCTCAATAGGTGAGAAGATTCCTAATTTTCGAGTCTTCCTTCAAAGCTACATTAATTTTTTCAATCTTACCTTTTAGGTCGTGTCCAAAAGTTACTGAAAACAGTGAGCACGAGAATCTCTTTGCATTTCCCTCAAATATTTTGGTAATATTTGTTTTTTTCAGAATTGATAAATAACTCACTGACGTGACCCGAAATATTTCATAATATTTTTATTCTTTTCATAGTCTATATATTAGTTTCAGAAATCCACTTAATATTTTTCCTTTTTTATTATCACGTAAATTTTTTAGATATATATAACAACTCCTATTTTAGCAGAATCATTCCATGTGACAACTAAAATTTAGGACTTATATAGCCAAATTGAAAAATCAATAGCATTTAAACCTTCTAACTTCTGAGTTCTAAATTGGAAACAAAGTTTTTATTGTACTTAATTTTGATTCTCAAGTACGTAACTTCAGTCTTCAAGATTCATTCTACACCTTGATTGGCAAAACTACAAAAGGAATGCCTGCCGAATATAGCTTTCTCTGTGATGAAAAGACAGTATAATTATGTAGCCATCTTGAGAGTAAAGATTCATTCGGAAAGACAATCTGTCCACCAAAGAATACCGAATTAGGAAACTTCGTTAAGATAACTGGTGCCAGCTTTGTAATTTCATCAACAACATCAGTACCTATTGAAGTATAACTTTCCGCATAATAACCATATGATGAAATTAATCCCACATATTTCTCTATATCCTTATTTACCTCGGCCTGAAGTCCTTTAATTTCTTCTGCTCCTTTAAACACCCCAGCATCAATTACTCCAATTTGAACAAATACAAAATTTTTGTAGATTCCACCAAATAATTTGAATATATTGTACAGTGTATGTATACCCAAACCATTAAAACCGTTTACAAGCAATACGGCAGTCTTATTTTGCATGTTAACTTTATCAGGCGCATCATTTTTAATTATATCCGCAAATTCTGTATAATTGATGATTGTGGCATTCAGCTCTTTAATAAGCCCTGAAGCATAGTCATAATGGTGTCTTATAATAAGAACAACTCCAGCAAAGACTGCGATAATAAGCAATGTCACCCATCCGCCTTCATGGAACTTAACCAGTATCACTGAGATTAATATCAAAACAGTCATTACCAATCCCATACCGTTGATGAGAAATTTTTTCCACCAGTCTTTGACCTCCGTTTTAGATTCCCACCAATGGCGGACCATTCCGGCTTGGGATAGGAAAAAAGTTATGAAAACTGCGATACTGTAAAGGACTACCAAGCGTTCAACTGATCCCTGGGTAAGGAAGACCATAGTTAACGCTGAAATGCCCATTATCAATATACCATTTTGAGTCACAAATCTATCACTTAGCGTTGCGAACTTAGTCGGAACCCATCTGTCTAGAGCCATATTTGCCAGGACCCGGGGACCATCTATAAATCCAGTCTGTGCCGCTACAAACAATAGTCCTGCTTCTGAGAGGAGAGTTGCTATTACAAAATAGTTACCCAGAGTTCCCCAAGACTTAGTCACATTCTCAAATAGGGTGGCATTCAAAGTTTTACCAGGTTCATGGGCGACATTGTAAAGTACATAAGCAAACATCAGTCCTGCTGCCATGAATGCCAGTGAAATCGCCATAAGACGCATGGTTCTCTTTGCGGTTTTCACTTTCGGTTCTCTCATTACTGGTACTGCATTACTTACGGCCTCAATTCCAGTATATGTTCCAGCTCCCATACTATATGAATGTAGAATAATAAAAAGCAGTCCTGTAATCCCTATTCCATATGTTACGTCGTGGACATCGGTAACGGTATTATTCATCACTGTTGGTACGGTCGTTAGATGGGTAGAAAACGCATATATTATTAAGATAACATGGGTAATTGCAAATAATGCAAATATTGGTATTAAAGCTATAACTGATTCCTTTATCCCTCTCAAATTCAATACGATAAGTACTATAATCACAGAAAAAGCGAACCCCAATTTAGTTATTTGCCAACTTATCGGTAGGAAGCTTAGTACGGCTTCTACACCGCTTGCTATTGAAATAGAAATTGTAAGTACGTAATCTATCAGGAGGGCACAACCAGAAAGCATTCCAAGAGATGGCGATAGCAATTTGCTTGCAACTAAATATCCACCACCTCCCGTAGGAAATAACTCAACTATTTGAGAATAACTCGTACTAATTACAAAGATTGTCAATATAATGCCCATCGCAACAAATATGGCAAGATAAATATGTCCTCCCAATGCCAAATATGCTTCCGGAGGACCATATGATGAGGAAGACATAGCATCAGATCCTAAACCAACCCACGCAAAAAGTGATATCAAAGAAATTTTATGAAATATATTCGAATCTAATGGATTACGCGGTGCTCCAATGATTGAAGTCTTTAATTTCTTAATATATGTTCCAATATCTTGCATTATTATTTCAGCCTTCACTCAATTTTTAATCATTTTGCTGGATTTTTTAAATTTTATGTAAGTATCATCAATATATAGCTCACAACTTAACGCTTAATTTGACATCAACCACTAAAGTTAATTCAAGCTGTCAAACAGAAAGATTACGTAGTTGAACCGAGAATCAATAGAAACAACTTCCAAACAATCTATAGTCGTCGCATAAATTATTTACATTTATAAAACCAAATCTATAAACTGCTTGAAAGGGGATGTACGAATATTAGAACAATTCTAAATGGTAATTAAATTAACTTGCTACATATAATACTATCTATATGGTAAAGGCCAATTTTTTAACCTTTCCCCACACTATGTGTTATATAACAGAGACTTGAGCAAAGAATAGAGATAACTACTCAAAAATAGATGTATTGTGACAACTGCATTTTCATAGAAGAGTTTAAAGAAAACTTAAAATAAGACACTGTCTCTGGTTACCATTAACACATTTTTATACAAACGTCATCGAATAACAGACAGAGATTATGAACTAATCAGAAAATTAAAAAAACTTCGTCACTTCATTATTGGAGTGTAGTCATCAGGAAAAAAATGATGTAGTTTACAGAGATAAAGGATACTTGCAACAAAATCAAAAATTTATGATGCACAATGAAAAGAAAGTAAACGAAAATCTTCTGGAAATGAGTGATATATTAAGAAACAAGAGTATCAGCTCATAATCCCTGCATATTATGCCATGAAGTTTGTATCAAAATGTGACTTATCACTTTTTTTATATCCAGGTCCCATCTATGATTCTTTTTTTGATACATTTTGTCGAGGTTTATCCGCTTTTGCATGTTCAGGATCGGAACGGATAAAAGTAGAATTCTGAGTCATTCCCTTTGTTATTTTTCAAACCAAGTCAATAAAGTTGGTTTTGCAATTATTTCCATATTTTATTCTTTTTTGCAGTTATAAATAATTCTTTTTTCAAATACAAGACTGTGGTACTGTCTGGTATGTACTTAGGAAATCCAAGAAATTCCATGGAAAAAATTCGATTAATACATTGTTTCACAAGTTCAAAGTCTGAAAGACCATGCAATTGATGCAAAAAAAGCATTTTAAACATAATGATTATGTCTGCTTCAGGTATGGCTCAGGAAACTTTTTTATTCAAATATATGAACTCAAAAATAATGCTAAAATATGTTCAATCAATTCAGGAATCAATTTCAGCAAGTATATCAACAACTAGCTGAAGGAAGTTTTATTTTTCTTTAAGAGCAAAATCATTGAGATTTCTCGTGAATAAAAATTGATTTTAAGAAATTTAAACTCTCCATTACTCAACTGTATAGGATTTTATCGCAATTTTCGAGAGTTACAATACAGTAGTTTTGTTACTTTGGATATATTGAAGGAATCTATATGACGTTTTGTTAATAATTTCACTAAAACGCAACGCAAAAAAAGAACCTGAGAAATAGGTTATGGCTTTAAGTGTTGAAAATAGTATACATTAAACTCCCTCTCTAAACTTCCCTAAAAATAGAAGTATAATCATTTTCCAAATTTGATCAAGATTCAAGTTAACGACTAAAATCCCTAAAAAAGTAAAAATTAAAAATATTTAACTAGCTGAATAAAAAACTGGAAAGAGAGCGAGTCTAAAGCCCTCAGCCTTCATGCAGATTGATGGTTAATTAAGCAGCCTCGACGCCGATCAGATCCACTGTCCAATAAAAGGCCCGAATATCATGAACATTAAGGAGAACAGGATCAATATAGAAAACCCTGATGTTACAGAGCTTGATATCTTTTCCGACATTGCTTCACTCATTGTAAGCCTATATATAAAAGAATAAATAAAATCTTTAAATACATATCCTCCATCCAGGGGTACTGTAGGTAGACAGTTAAAAAGTCCTATATAGAAGTTCAGCCAACCAACCCATAGCAACGTATTTGCGACCCAGAAAATACTAATCCCTAAAGGTTCTGCCCAGCCCACAGGATGATAAAATTGCATGACAACGCCTGAAAATCCACGAAATCCTTCACCTGCAAATCCATAAATAGGAAGTCCAAAAAGGATAATCCAGCCTGTAGGCACTGCGAGTAAGGAAGGAATTTGTTTTAAGGCTTCAAGATATGACTTTGCCTGTGGCATCCACAAAGAAATTCCAAGGATAGGGCACTCTATAATCGCTTTATTCCCGTAGCGAACTCCAAGGAAGCCGGGTTTACCTTCAAAGGAATTAGAAGATAGTTTCACATCAAAAACAATAGTACCATTTTTATTGATGTTGCCCGTATAGTTTTCAGGAGGTATCAGTTCAACCTTTAAGGTCTGATTTGCCTTAGTTGTCTTCATGAAGTCTAAGAAACTCGCAATACTGTACATTTTAGCGTCATTGATCCGAACCATTACCATTCCGGTCTCAATTCCTGCAGCTTCTGCTGGACTTTCTTTAACAACCTCTCCTACTAGCACTCCATTAAAGTAGTTTCTTGGAACTGAAACTGTATTTAAATAGTACACAGAACTAATACCGTCTTTTTTGGCATGAATGCGCACAGGAACCCCGGGTTTGACCTTTTCAAGATATGTCATAAGGTCTAAAGATGTAGTGATATACGTATCATCAACCTGTGTGATTATAACACCTTTCTGAATCCCTGCAAGACTAGCTGGGGAGCTTTCATTTACTTTTAAAACCATGGCGTCACTCAAAGGAGCAATTGCCCCAAGCACAGGCCCGAAGAAAAGGAGAAAAGCGATAAAAGCCACCGTAAAATTGGCCATAACCCCACTTGAAAGAATCCGCGCTCTTTGAGTCCTTGTGACTGTCTTTTCAGCCATTAAATAGGTTTTTTTAGCCTCAAATCCTTCATTCTCTTCCAATTCACCCCATTTATTCCCTTTCTGCTCCCATTCCTCGATTTCCTCAATAGTAGCTGTGAGAGGAAGTTCTTTTTTTACTTTCTCCTTCTTTCCGAAAAGCTGTTCATCATCAGGTTCCGCAAAACCCCCAACTGGAACCAGAGCAAACAGGATTCCCATTGATTTAACCCTTATGCCTTCAACCCTGCAAAGAATCGCATGGGAGAACTCATGCACAACAAGGGCGACTATTAGAGCAATGATTCCCCATGTGAAGGGAATGAATTCGTTTACCCCAGGGATCAAAAAAATATTTTTTGGGGAATTGTACTTTCCAGGTTCTGGCACATTTCCATTCAGGAAGGAAGAATAAAGCGCGAGGTCCGAGAAAACGATGATAAGGAACATTGAAAGCATTCCTGCAAACATTATCAAGATTCCAAGGTTTGCAAAGGTTCTCCAGTAAAGCTTAGGACGAGCCAATACATCCAACATTTTCAGACCCTTAGTTGTTCTGATCATAAGAATGGGAAGTGATCCGAAAGTGCTTATGTTATACTTCTCAAGAGTACCCTTTCTGTCAAGAACGGAGACAAAGAACCAGTACAGTAAAAAAATGCCCAATGCAATGTTTGTGCCATTCAAGGAAATTCTCCTAAATTATTAAGCTGAACAATATATAGAGGACTTCGAGGCTCTGCAGAAATCCTGAATTTAATGCAAATTATTTTCACTATCTTTTTATTTACGTTATAGGCTACCAGTTTAAGTTTTACTTATTTGACTCGATTATTGAACTTTTTTGCCCGAAGTACTTCTCCAAACTTCTTTTGACAACAGAAAACGTTGTCTCCGCTATACTCCTTTGATCGTATTTAATCTTATCAAAGATTAAGGGTAGTTGTCTTCTGTATTTTCCCAAAATTTTAGTTCGCTTTCTTCTCCTTACAGGTATGATTGAGTCTGGTCTTATTTCTTCTCTAATTAGGGAATGGATTTTTTCTGAATCATATTCTTTATCCATTACATAACATTGAGATTTTCTTATCCGATTTGTTTGTTTTATCAAAGCATTTGCATGTTTGATTTTATGATATTTTTTTGACTAATTTTCTATCCTTAAACTACCTTTTTATCTATGTCGACTGATATTGAAGTTTTCAAGAAGCTCCTTCGTAGCATCCATTTCTGCGGGAATAATAATAACTTGTATAGGAACTTGTAAATTCCGTTGCACCAATTGCCGTAATAGAGATCATTTCCCCATGTGAGTAAAACAACTTTAGAGTTTTTGACAAAAGAAGGTTAAACAGAGAAGATGGAATTCTGGATACAAATTTTTAAAGGTAGTGAAACGTCGGGTCTATTAATATCGAGTTTTTCTTTTATATTGTTCCTTAAATCAATAAGTTCTACAAAATCACGATAATCTTTGCTGATATATTCCTTCAATAAAACCAGAACAAGAAATTGATTCTGGGTATAAATATGTTTGGAATATTTGCAGGAATAAATGTCCATTCTGGAAGACTGAATAGTTTTAGTGCTGATATCAACAAATTTAATGTACTTATTCGATTTCAATATTGTGTGTCTTCATTTTTTTGTGGGAAAATATAAGGGTATTTTATACCACAATGCTTATAAAAATATGGGGAAATGCACAACTTAGACGATTTCTACAGAGCCGAAATTCCATTGTTTTTTTCAAAACTGGAGAAAAACTAGGAAGATCAAAAAGATTCCTAATAACATTAGACAATGCCAATTGAGTGAAAATACGTTACAGTCATTTTAGCTGCTGGTATAATTATCTATTTCTACCTTCCGGATCAATCTCCTAAAAAGGTGTGATATTTTTGAGTTTCCTGGACAAGTTATTTAAAAAAAAAATCGAGGGAAAAACCATCGAGGAATGGTACGGTATTGCAGTAGATGAAAATGATCCTGAAAAAAAGATAAAGTACTTTGATAAGGTTCTTGAATTGAAACCTGGTTTTGCTGGGGCTTGGAACCTTAGAGGACTTGAGTTTGTTATCCTGAAAAAGTACGAGGATGCAATTAACTCTTTTGATAAAGCTCTTGAAATAAAGCCCAGCTACTTGGAAGCAAAGTATAACAAAGAAGATGCAGAGACAGAATTAAGAAAGATCAAGACAGCAGAAAATCTTGGTGAAGAGGAGGAAAAAATAACAGATGAGAAAACTCCTAATAGCTGAATTTTGGCGGAAGACGAGTATTCATCTACTTCTCCTATTAATAGCCTGCAACCCTAGTTTCACAGGCTCAGGAAGTTTCCCACACTGCATGACCTTCATTTGATCAGGAGAAATGAGCTTTAAAGCTGCATTCATGAGGGCATCGGACTTCATGATTCCATCCATGAACCGCCTGATATGTACTGAAGTCTCAATTGCATTTCCAATCTGAGTCCTCCATTGGTGGTCGTATTCTTCAAGCCGACATCTCCCTGCAGTAAATTTTGCTGCAGTTTCACCTGCCACTTTTCCGGCGATCATAGCAGTAGGGATTCCACCCCCGTTTGTTGCAATAATCTGCCCTGCTGCATCCCCTACAATCAGCGAGTCTTCGGTTGCAGTTCTCTTCGGAGCCCCGTCGACCGGAATTATACCTGCAATAACGCTCAGAAAGATACCATTTTTCAGCTTTTGGCTGGCGATAGGGTGATCCTGAATGAAACGATTTAGGTACTCTTTTGCAGATACCCCTTTCCCAGTCATTCTGATTCGGATTCCTAGCCCTACATTGGCCCTATCTTCGCCCTCGGGGAAAATCCAGGCGTAGCCTCCGGGAACGAAATTGTTCCCAAAATACATCTCAAGAGAATCGGGGTCTATATCCACATTCCTTACCTGATATTCCAGAGCCACAGATGTTTCCCTTTCTCCGGGCTTGAAAGAGAGACCTTTTGACTTTGCAACCAGAGAGTTAGGACCATCGGCTCCAATTATCGCCTTTGCTCTGATAACGTGTTTCCCATAAATTCCTTTTGTTTCTACAGTTGTGCCTTCCACCTGTGTAGCACGTGTTTTGATCACCAGTTCAACCCCTTCCTTTGCGGCCTGCTCAGCTAGAAATTGATCATATCTGCGCCTATCGAGAACAACACCCCTGACGGCGAATTCTTTAACACTGCAATTTGGAGAGAGGATACGCTGAGTATTTATACGCTGGAGTACGCAGGAATAAGGATATTTTTTCAGGGAATTTGGCAGTCTTGCGTCAGGAAGGAGGGCCTGAATTTCCGAGGCATCTGGAAGAAAGCCTGCACACTGAATAGGACTTCCTAATTCCTTTTTTTTATCAAGAAGAAGGACAGATGCCCCATTTTTTGCCGCATAAAAAGCAGCAGTAGAGCCTGCCGGGCCTGCACCAACAACGATGACATCGTAATAGTCTTTTGGAACCATAAAGGAATATTCCTGCTGTTTATTTAGCCTCTGTAATTTACTAAGGAATTGTTTATTAAACCTTCCATGATAGCCAGACGAATAATCGGTTGCCATTCTGATAAATCCCCAATTTTTGGCTGATTGAAGATAAAGCATATATTAGCAATTTGTTGAAATAGTAGGTTATCGAAATTCTCAATATTTTCTGTGGGTTCTGCACAATTGGGATATAAAAAACTAAAAATCAGATAGGTAGTACTACAAGAGTGTTACTTTACTCTTTATATTAACATGCAACATACGCACTTGATCCGAAAGTTGATTTCTCAATTAATGTACTGTTATTATCTGCAGTACATTAATTTATCCAGTTCCAATTTTTACTTTCTAAATGTTATTTTGGAAGTTTCCGCATGTTCCAGAAATGTCTCTTCTGTCCCGACGATACAGTCGCCCTGCTCAAACTACCGACATCTTCGTCGGTTTTTCCTAGAGTATCGTCGGTATCGTTATATAGGAATGCAGATTCCCTAGAGGTAAGAGGCTGAACCTACACAACAAAATATCGGCTTATTCTCCGGCTCTCTGTTGAATTTTTAGTTAAAATGCTCATTCCGATTGCATAGCTTATTTATAAATCTCGATAATATATTCTTTTGAGAATTATCTAGGGTTTGTTAGACGGCAAACTTCCTGCATGGTATTCAAAGCCAGAATTTCGAGATTTTTTTCCCTTGCCCCTGGTTCTTTTAAACCGGAGGGAATTTCTATATCTGATGCTAGTTTTTTATGGCATCTAATAATAACAGTGAGGTTGAAACATAGAGGAGGTTGCAAGATAATTATGAAGGAAGAAATGAGAAAAAAATCAAATATATCGAATAACTCCATGAAAATTACTGTGCTTATGAATGGTCCATATATGGTGACCGGTAGAGTTCCCCTTATTACTTCGGAGATTTGCAAAGACGAAGATGGTAACCGCCTAATATGGCGTGAATTCAAGAAATACCCCCTTAAGGAACAGTATGCTCTATGCCGATGTGGCCATTCAGGGAACAAACCTTTCTGTGACGGAACACATGCAAAGATTCACTTTGATGGAACCGAGTCAGGGGACTATGAACCCTATAGTGAAGGCGTGAATGTTTTCCCTGGCTCTGTGCTGACCCTGAATTACAATAAGCATCTCTGTGTACACGCGGGATTCTGCACACGGGCAGGAAGAATATGGAACCTTGTTCAACAATCCGAAAACCCAGAAGCACGAGATATTGCTATTGAAGAAGCATGCAGCTGTCCTTCAGGTAGGTTAGTAATCATTGATAATGCCACAGGAATAGTTATTGAGCCTGAACTTGAGAAGTCTATTGTCATTGAGGAGTGGCCTCACCACGGTGAGCACGGTCCTCTCTGGGTACGCGGCAGCATCTAGATAGAGTCTGCTGATGACAAACAGTCCGAGATACTGAATCGGGTCACTCTATGTAGATGTGGGAAATCACAGAACAAACCGCTCTGTGATGGCAGTCACGTGGAGAGATAAAAAAGATGGCAAAAATGGATGTGGATGCAAAAGGAGGTTAGATTTTCATTTTATCTCTGTTGGCATCAGTTTGTGGTAATTGCTCTGATCATCCACTCAAATAACATCAAAAGATTTCCATAGGGTCTTTTGACAATTATCCGATCTCGAATAGACACGGATTATACTCCGTCCTAGTAATTATTTTTAGATATATCTAAGATATGATATTATATTGGTAGATAGTGTACCTAAGGTTCTGTTAAATTTAATTAACTCTGTGTACGTTTTTTCACTCCAAAAAAGCATGATGCTGAGTTAATTGTTATGTTAATAAAGTTCTGTTTTTAGAGTTTCATTTATGCATAGTTTTTGTGTTAAAAACTATGTGTCTTATACTAGTTGTTGCTTCTTTTTTCTGTTACTGTGAATCTAATAGTGAATTCCGTCTCATTACTCCTTTTCAGCTCAAGTTCTCCATCTAATTGATCTACTAGGGTGGTTACCAACTGTATGCCAAGACTGTTCGGATTTTCTAAATCGATACTTTTAGGTATACCTATCCCATCATCGGAAATTTTCAAAATAAAACTGGCACTTTTACAGCCTTCATATTTTCTTTCTTTCCTGCTATTTATACGCTCTCCGTTATTTTCTCTACGAAGATTGATATACATTCTCCCTTTATCTTTCCCTATAAATGCATGTTTGAATGAGTTTGAAACTAGTTCATTGACAATTATTCCCAAAGGAATAGCAGTATCCATATCTAAGAATATATTTTCTTCCATATCTATGTGCAGGTGTATATTTTTGCTATTTAGTATGTAAGTCTGGAAAAGGTTTTCAACCAATTCTCGAATGTATGTCGAAAAATCTAGAGTTTCGAATCCTTCACCTTTGTATAATTCCTCGTGAATAAGAGCCATAGATATCACTCTATCTTGGCTTTCTCTGAAAGCTTCCAGAACTTCCGAATCCTTAATAAACTCTCTATTTTTAAACTTCTCAGCCTGAAGATCAAGTAGAGAAGATATCACTTGCAAATTGTTTTTGATTCTATGGTGGATTTCTTTCTTTTTAGCTTTTTCAGCTTTCACTTGGGATTTTTCGCTCTCAATATGCAGTGTAATATTTCTAACAATAGCTGAGATAGCCACAAGCTCTCTAGATGCATCAAAAACCGGAGAAAGAGCTATTGAAACATATATTAACTTACCATTTTTTTAACCTTGAAGTTCTGTAGTACTGGATATTTTCTCCTAGCTTAACCTTTTCAATTAACTTTTTTGTTTCATCTTTGAGATTATCTGGTGCGGGTATTGATACACTTTTTCCTATAATTTCTTCCGATGAATAACCATAAATCTGCTCTGCACCCTTATTCCAGCTAGTAATAATACCATCAAGAGACATAGTAATAATGGCATAATTTGATGATTCTACAACATTCGCTAAGCTCTGAATTTTCTCTTCAGCTTTTTTACGTTCAGTAATATCCTGAACTATTCCTTTCAATCTAATAGGGATCTTTTTTTCATCAAAAATAGCTTCAGATTGTAAATGGACTGTGCGTTCTTCCCCATTAGCTAAGATAATTCTATGATCAATACTACAGAGGTTTCCATTTATAGATTTCTTAAAGACATTATCCACATAGTCTCGATCTTTGGGGTGCACATAACTTAAATATTCATTGTAAGTTGGAGCTAATTCTCGTGGACCAAGTCTAAAAATACGATACAATTCATCAGACCAATATACTTTATCAGTTATAAGATCCAATTCCCAATTCCCAATATGAGACATTTTTTGAGCTTCAGCAAGACCTTTTTCACTTTCTTTTAACGAGCTATAAGCTTTTTCAAGCTGCTTTGTTCGCTCTTTAACTAGTTTTTCTAAATCATCATGTGCCTTTTTTAAAGTTATCTCTGCTTCTTTGCGCTCGGTGATATTACGGGCAACATGAATGCACCCAGTGAGTTTTCCCTTTGAATCATGCAGTGGTGAGACGCTTACTATGAAATAACCACCAAAAAAATCCTCACAAATCTCTACAGTGTGTTCAAGCGAATCATTAAGCAACTGCCTGTGCGGGCAAAAAAAGGGAGGCTCATCCATTCCATGGACAATCCGATAGCAAGTCAATCTAATACACTCCTTTGGTGTCATCCCCAAACTTGCTGCCATGGAGTTGTTTGCACGAACAATTCGAAATTCAGTGTCTAATATGGCAATCAGGTCTGGCACAGCATCAAAGGTATATTTCCAATCCTCTATATCTCGAAAAACTGCTTCTTCAGCTTTCTTTCGCCCGAAATTTCTCAGGTTTTCATTCATTCAACTCCCCTTCAAGTTTGAGAATATAGACGCAAAAAACTCATTGCCACTAGGCTGTTTGAGTCATACTTTTTAGAATTTTTTTTGCCACCTTAGATAACTCTACCATACTGTTGTTATATTAATGAGAAATATGTATAATATATATAATAAATAAATAAATAAATAAATAAATAATTAACATTAATCTTATAATGTATAAATAATATTCATTTGTAAGTAATTAATTAAGCTGTTAATGTTAAGGTGACATTGCAATCTTAATGGTAGTGTACCGTAAGTTCTGTAAAATATAACCGGATGCCGAGTCAATGATTATACTTACATAATTTTTGTCTTTAGTGTTTTTACTAATACATAGATTTTGTGGCAAAAACCTATGCATAAGAAAGTTGTCCACACCCAAAGCTCAATCCAGTGAAATAGTATGCTTAACGATTCAGTTTTGGTAAAACAGCATCAATAGTTATCATTCACGATACCCAATTGACAAAGATTAGTGAGCCGATTTTCTTCAACTGTTGGTTCAGCATCCTTTTTTATGTAGTTTTTGTTATGGAAAAAGTAGAGCGACTTAAATTTGAAAATCCTATACAACTAAAATTATAATTTATAAAATAAATAATTATTAAAAGATAGATCTAAATAGAGTTATTTTGTGCTTACATCTAGTTGTAAGTATTAATATGCACATACACCAATACAAATATATATAAATATATTCTTATCGATCTTCTCCTATTTTTCTTCTTTATTTATATTACGAATAATGGATTTTATCATCTAGATATATTTAAAAATATAATAACATTTACTATCTGCTCCTTTTTTCCAGTATTTATGTTATAAATAATGGATTCAAACTACAGGTAAAGCATATCTAAAAGGGTGAAAATACATGATAAATAAACATAAATTGTATAAAATAGCCCTAGTTTCAGTAGCTATGATTTTAATGCTTGTAAATATCGTAGGCTTAAAGCCCTATAACCATGATGACAGAACCTGTGGATGTGGAGATGACAGAGCATATGGATGTGGAGCAACATCGATAACCGACCCGACAACTCAATCTATGAATTTCTTAAATTTCCCAGTTTGAAATGTACACTGATAGAGTAATCCACTAAACGAGTAGACACCTCTTAATGCAGCAAGTAATATAATCATGCTTTAAGTAACTAAATTAAGTAGGCAGAGACTATTTGGAATAAATATACAAACCAGAGAGAGAAACAATAGAGCAAATTAGACTGAAAAAGAATTTGTTTGTTTAAAATCAAATGAGTCTGCTTTTCGATATACTCTTAAGCTTGTGAGTTAGGGTAATAGTGCAAAAAATTGTAATGGAAAGTTGACACTGAGAATATGCATATATTTTGTGCTAAAATCTCTGAATTTCCTAAGTTCCACACGAAATAAGAAAAGGTTACTGCTCTATGACTCATGGAGCTTCTGGAGCTCATGGTAAACTTGAAACTAATTAGCCAACAACCATTATAAATAGAAAAATAAGAAAAAATAAGCTTTAAAGCATCAGGTTGATCATTTCACTAACTAAACAAATAATATTTTATGGTTCTTAACTTCATTTTGGTAGATATTATCTCCATGGATAATTTAAGGGGATTGGTCACCTAATTTCCAGGGCAATAGTAACATTCCTTAAGGTAATTGATATTGCTTTTTTGGGACTAACTTAGTACTAAATTTTGAAAATCCCAAAATAAAAAACATTCTTACTATTCAATTATTCTTTGCTCAAATTAATTTTATGTAGGAGTAGCTTTTGTTCAGAAACAATTTTTCATATCATTAAATTAAAATAATTGCGGTGACAAAAATAAACATCATTAGGCATGTAAAGCATCAGCACATAAAATGATAATAGAATTTACAACACCACATCCTTTAAAGAGATAAATTTAGATGATAAATTGGTAAACTGATGATTTAATACTTCTGCTGATCGGATATTTAAAATCAAGCAGCCTTAAAATTGTACCCATTTGAGTAAAAATAGGTGTATAATAAATGGGAAAACAAACATTTGATAAGACAAAAAAGATATTGAGTATTTTAATAGTAATCCTTTTTGTAATTTCAATAACAGTTGCAGTAGTAAACGCAGCCCCTGGAACTACCAACAAAAATGACAAGCAAAAGAAACTAGATTCAGGAACCACTAAATAGAGTAACTCTAAGAACAATTCAGGAATCGGTAGTGGAGACGGCAGGGATCGTTACAGAGATGGAGGTGACAGGTAACCATATCATTGATAACAAAAAATATAGGACTTATACGGTTGAACTGAAAACGTAATAAGCCGTATGTCTTAAACTGTCTAAAATATTAGATTAAATAACAACACCTATTGAATTTGATTTTGTATTTAACCAAGTATATAATTTCTATGAAGTTAAGAGTCTCAATCCTAGTGTGCTTAAATATCACGAGTTATTTTTTTGTACAATTTTGGTAGGATTACCTAAGCAATAAACCTCTTTTATAGTCACCTAAGTAAGACTCTCTCATCAAAACTGCGCTGGTGCATCTTGCTGAAAGCAACTGGGCATGTTCACTCCAGCGCTGTAAATCATTGTCTCAAATTTTTTCCGGTATTTCATCCAAAAAAAATTCTGCGATATCTAATTTTGTAAACACAAAGGTTTACATGTCTTAATTCCATCTACAGTACAAAAATGATTAAGGATATAAATCAGTTATTTTAACAACGTTTACCGGGGAAGTATCCATCCCCCGCAAGCTGCGGGGTATTCTAATCAAATAAATCGAGTGATTCAAATAAAACAGAAATGTGGTATAAAATAGAAAAAAACAATCTTTGGATAACTGGAATTGGGTATGTATATTAGCAGGGAAAATGTGTCTTTGTTCCTGCATCCGTTGTCATTGGTGCAATGGCAATTGATAGTGTAGTAAACCGTATAATAAGTTGGCGTCGATAATATACGCAGATTTTACTTTAAAACATATGCAAATATGTAAAAAATATCTTAAGCATCGATTCTAAAATATATTCAGAAATATATAGTAATCAATCTTTCCATATATTTTATAACATTTGCAGAGTAATAGTATTGTGCCCAATAAAAAAGTATATTTGTTCATTTATATTTTCATTGGATTTTCTTTAGCTATGTTTGCTATTAAAAAGATAAACTCGTGATTAATTAACTATATACTGTTCCGATGTGCTCCTGCCGATGAAATGTGGATTATAAAAAATTTAGTGCTAATTTGGACACTAGGTGGGAGTAAAATATTTTATGAAAAAATAAATTCTATTTAGAAACTAATTTTCATCTAATTGATTCAAATTAACTATGGTGACAAAAATAAACATCTCTAGGAATGTACATCATCAGTACATAAAAAGACAATAAAATTTATAACATGATATACTTCTAAAAATAAATTGAAAATGCGCATTTAATGGGGAAATAAGCATTTGACAGAAGGAAAAAAATACACTGGTTGTTTTGGTAGCATTTCTCGTAATAATTTCAGTGACAGATACTTGTAGTAAGCATAGCAAAAGAATACAGCACTCAAGCCTAAACGAATATTCGGTGAACACCTAGATGGGCACTGACAAAAGTGGAGCAATTATTGAAGGTAAGGTGGAATATGTTCAAAAACCGTAAAGATGCAGGAGAAAAACTTGCCAAGGCTCTTGAAAAGTACAAGGCAGAAAACCCTCTTATTCTTGCTGTTCCACGTGGGGGAGTGGAAGTGGGATTACAGGTTGCAAGGATATTGAACATGGATTTTTCCCTAATCATTGCAGAGATCGATAAACGTATAAAAGCTTTCAGTGGAGGAAATTCCCTACCCTATATGAAAGGAAGAACTGTGATACTAATCGATGACGGCATAACAATAGGTTCTGCGATGCGAGCAGCCATTGAACTCTGCAAAAATAGGAAAACTAGAAAAATTGTGGTCGCATTACCTATAGCCGGAAGGAAGGTCGCAGAAGAGATAGTAAATAAAGTAGATGAACTTGTAGTGCTTGAAATTCCTCGATACTTCAGGGCTGTCGCTGAGGCTTATTCGAAATGGTACGATGTCACAGATGAGGAAGTTCTCGATTTGCTCAGAGAAAACATAAGAGGGAAAAAGTTGAAAAGTTATAATTTGGATGTACACGAAGCCTGAAGAAAACTATTTTTGAGTTTTTTACAGTGAAAGGAAAGGATTAAGATTCAGTCGTATTTTACAGAACTTTCGATACACTGTCGATTTCCCTAAAATTTCTCGGACCTCTGAGTCCTTTATACCTTTTCGGTCTTTGAACTTTTCAGCCCGAAGGCCAAGAAAATAAATCAAAAAAACCATAGCTTTGGCTATATAATTAAATTAGATGAAAAAAATGAAATTTAAAAAGGCAATGACTATTCTGTTAATAGTCCGACTTGTAGCCACATTGGCAAGTACAGCAGTTATGTTATCCACAGCAATGGTAAAAGTAGCACCAGTAACAGTGTTATGGCAGGTGGTAGTGTAAGTCCGGGTGCCACATTTTAAATTTTGTCACACTGTTTCAAATCTGTTGTCCAATTTCTGACAAACCAACCAGGTATCATAGAGCAGTTAGTTAATATATACTTAACTGGCATCAAAATATACTAAATACATTTCTGTACTTTATAACATTTTTTATGTTACTTAAGCATTAAATCGAGCTTTGCACTATTAAGGACCTATTCAAAATGTTTTGCAAACTAATATAACCTTTCAAGACGGACAAAATATATCGATTACTATCCCAAATAATGTTATAAGCCAAAACCCTACTACAGACACAATAACAGTGGATGTTTACGAAATGTATGGTAAGAAATTAATAGAAGGAATTAAGCCGATAAATTTAGTCAACAGCCTGGCACCAATTCCTACAAAATATAGAGATCCATAAAAATTACTCTAGAATATGAAATAAGAAGGTATGGTTTTCAGGAAAGTTTTTATTCCCTCAACCAGTTACTGGGTATTCTACTAGAGTAAAACATATAAGTATATTATTATATTTTTGGAGTTTTTTAATACAGTTTGCTCTTCAGCAAGTTTTCTTCTGAATCTTTTTCATCCTCTTAAAGTTTTGAGATTTGATCTATGTGTTATAATTATTGTACAATAATATTGAACAATTATTTAGTTTAAGTTGCATAAAAATTTAACAATTTAGATAAAAAATAAATACCCTTTGACCGAGAAGAAAGACAGTCTTTATATCTCCGAATACAGTACTAAATCAGATCCATACATCCTCTTACACCTTATCAAATAACAATTTGATCGGATCAGAGCGAATGACTCTCTATCTTCTCATAAGCCATGAAGAACAGAAATATTCATCATTAATTATTTTCTCTTCATTTCCTTTGCAAGTTTCTTTTTTGCGTCTTTGCTACCTGAAGAAGCCATTTTTTCCAGCTCTTCAACTTTTTCCTTCTTAGCGCTCTTTTTCTTATCCATATCTTTTTTCGACATTGCCATAATGCATACCTTCATAGATTTTAGTAAGTGTAATATCTAGCAGGCAATATTGCAGTAAGGTACCTCAGTAAATAAGTGCCTCAATAGATATTCGCTTAATCAATCAGTTCAGTTCCAAAAGTATTTATTAGTTTCCCACGAAATAAAAATCTTTAGCTTATTGTCAGTTTCTATGACAAAAAAGTCAAACATGAATATGATGCAGTAATTTTTTAATGGGCTTTACGAAAAAAAGACATTCCAGGCAAGAGAACTAACCAAAATATAAATCCTACAACAGGAGAAATACAAAAAACACCAAGATAGCGAAACATTCAGTATTTTATTGAAATCACATCCAAGTAACTCTCTATCGGAGGCAGTTCAATATTCGAAAGGCGGTAGTTTTTGCATACTTTTCACTTGACAGTTAAAGCAATAAAATATCACATTAAGAAATCTTGGGTGAAGCCCAAATCAGAATTTAAATAGCCTAGGTTAGAGATATGTAGTCAAAAAATTCGTAAAACTAAAATTTATTCGTTAATTTTTTTCTTATTGCTGCTGTTCTTTTGGTGTGTTTTAGGGTAGCTCAAAGCGATGAAATGATCTGGGAAATATAACTTACCAATAAAACAGAGATAAAATTATAGAGGATTCGATAGACTCCAATACTTCGTGCTTATATATGGCGAATATACACTCGTGAAAATTAGAGTTCATCGAAATCTTACATAATTTCAACGCATCACTTATGCACTACTATAGCATATGATGAAATATAGGGATTAATCAATAATCCTCTTGTAGTACTTGTAACAAATGTGAGCCCATGAAGAATATCTAACAACTAAATTAAAATTTTGATGGGGCCGTTGAGATTCGAACTCAAGTCGCAAGACCCCCAGTCTTGCAGGATGGACCAAGCTACCCTACGGCCCCGCAGAGAATGCTATGTTTTTTGGTGGTACTTTTCCTCTTTGTATGGCACACCTTCAACTATTGTAATTAAATATGTAGTATAAATGGATATCGGTAAGAGAAAACAGGTATTTCCCCTGAAAAGATTTCGAATTAAATATGTTAGGTTGAATCTATTTTCTATTTTAGAGATCAATGGTAGAAGATCAAATGGATCACTACTCAGACTACGAATTGAGACGAGACCTTCAACAGAAATTAATCCAGGGATCTTATCTCGCCGATTCAACTGATTTTGGAAAGAACACATTGGTGCTGATCAGGAACCTCTAATGGGCGTGAATATCGGGAAGCTAAAAAAAAAGTTATTTATAACTGAATAAAGCTAATTGAACAAACTTATTGCTATCACAATTTTGGAGCCTGTTAACTAGAGTAGGCCATAGAAGCTAAGTATAGAGACTCCGATTCATCTATAATTTTTTTCTCGAAGGAATCCTGTCCAAAATTTTTCCGCTAATTTCTGCATTTGACCCAATTTTTTCTTTTCCGATTTATTATTCTTTGATTTGAAAGGTAGTTTCCACCATCCTTAAAATATTCTTTTTATTTTCAATCTCACCAACTGATAGAGATTATAACAAAAAGCTACATACAACATCTTCAGACTATTTTTTAAACAATAGTGGCAACAAATTATTCTGCTTTGAATATCTGTTTAGTTGCTGCATAAACTCGTTCCCCTGGAGCTCTTCTTGAGCTGGTTCTTTTTTTCTTTAATATATATCATTATTCCAAAGGATGTTCTTTTACTGCTCGTTTCATTGTCGCATCATAAACTTTTGATTTTGCTCCAAAGTATCCTCTGTCTATATAAACCAGTTCATTTTTTTCTGATAAATCTACTTTGGAATCATGAAGCTATACAATTGTTGTTTTTAATCTTCTGATCAGTTCATAATCCCTTTCTATTATGGTATGAAATTTATACAAAAGTGTGAATTATCACCATTTTTTTGTCTAGGTTCAATCTATGCTTCTTCTTATTTTTGCTTCATCTTCTCGAGGTTTATAGCTTTTGTATGTCCAACATCTGAATGAGTAAACGTATAGCTGCCTTAATTATTCCCTTTTTTGTTTTCAGGCCAAGGCAATTAAGCTTGCTTTGCAACTGTCCCCATGTTTCTTCTTCTTTGTAGTTATCAATAATTCCTTTCCTGAATGATCAGACGGTGGTACTTTCTGATTGTACTCAATAAAACAAAGAAATTTTCCTAAATAAATTCGATAATTACTTTGTTTCTCGAGTTCAAAGTCTAAAGATCATGCTATTGCTGTATAATAAGCATTTTATACATAATTATGACATCTGCTTCAGTTCTGCTTCAGAAAACGGTTTTGTTAATATTTAGACTCAAGAATGATACGAAAAGATTTCCAATCAATTAACTAATCAATTTTAGTAAATTTGTCTCAAACTGACTAAAAATATTTTTATTGTTTATAAAGACCCAAATAAGTAAGAATTTTCACGAGTAAAAATTATTGTTAAAAGATTTAAACTCTCCAATGCTCAAATGCATAGAAGTTCATCGAAATTCTCTGAAATTTTAAGCCAATGTGAAGATTATGAAAAGGGAAAAAATAGATATTTATAGTTGCAAATACTGTTTCCAGTATTTGTATGCTTTGACATAACCTTCCCAAAGTGTAAGATCATCTAATTCTTCAAATTCTTCTTCCACCGCCCCCAAGTAGACTCGGTTCTCAAAAGCCGAAAAATCCATATCGTATTTTTGCTTCATTTCGGCTATTTTTTTGCCATAGTAATGAATTTTTTGCTCAGCCTGTTTCTGCAAAAGCCACTGTAAGACTTCTTGCTCGTCTTTGTACATACCAGCTTTTACTATTTCGCTTTTCGGTTCAAATATTTTTCTGGGGACGTTTGCGTGTTTAATAATGTCTCCCAATATTACCACCAAAATATCACTTTGTTCTTCCAGCTTAAATATATTTGGGTAATATATACTATTTTTCCTAAAATTAGATCCTGAAGATCAACAAAAAAAGCAAGAAATTAGGAGTTATCAACTTATACCCCCTTATTTAATACTAATTTTTTTCATACTGTTCAACACTATTTTATGTCCTATAAACCTTATATATTTTTTGGTAATAAAATGCTTGTGTATAGGGATTCCTATTACTTACCAAAAAAATATATATTTCAAGATAGTTGCATAAAGGATTGTCATAATTGTTCAGGTATTTTCGGAGTTTTTTGAAGTACTATATAAAATAAATTCATTAAATGCATCACATTTTTCATTATTCTATATGTGAATCCCCTTTTTCTACCTGATTTGACATTTGAGTAGAAATAAGTATACCTTTTTTTGTTTATTTCGTCCAATTAATGCAAAAACAAAATAAGTAAAAAATTCTCTTCAATTACTAATAAAAATATATGCGTTCCTATCAAAATGATTCTTGCTATTCAAGCCTTTTATGAAAAACTTAATTTTTGTGAGATTTTTAGCAAGCAGGAAAGAAAGGGTTTGGATCTCAATAATTTGTCGATAGGTCTGTGAGCTCTAAGCTACAGATAATTATTGTATCAGATAGCTGACAAATGGCTAAATCGGAAGAAATTATAGCGTCTTAAAACTTGAAAAATTATATAAAAGAACCCTTTACATGACTCTTGAAATCCCATTGGCAAAAGAAATATTGGATATCTGAGCAATTTGTTTTCTGTTCAAGATCATGAGGAAATTGTTCCAAATTTGAACTGAACAAGTATAGTTATTCAATACACTAAATCTAAACTTAGCAAGTATAGACACATAGAGATCATATACCTGATAAATTACTGATAAGATTTGGAGTGAACGGACTCAAGAGACCAATAAAAATACCTATTGGAGTTACAGCTAATAGAGATAAAGTTCTTGATTTGCAGCATTTTTTCCGATACTTATTATTAGTATTAGGTGAAAAATGGACTCTAAAAAGACTCACGTATCATTTTTGACAAGGAGCTAATAAAGAAAACTGGATTGAACTTTTGCAAAAAGAGAGACTGAAGTATCTCAATTCCATAAAACTGAATAGAAGTGATGAGGTAATAATTAAAAAATTTGATAGGAACAAAATTTAATAGATATATGCCTAAAAAGATATATATCGACTAGGGATTGTCAAAATAAGTAGCATTAATCGTTTTTATTTCTCGGAATCTTTATAGAAGAAGCAACTGGAAGCAAAAGTAAGAACTATTTTGCAGAAGTTACAAAAAGCATAGGAAATCCCAAAAGTAATCGTAAAAAATGGGTGGAATTTTACTGAGTATTGGAGCCAATTAGTGAAGTACTGGATTAGCCTATTTTTGGCTATTACTTATGTTTCTCTATTTTGTTGGAGATGATAGTTGCAAAAGATCACGGTTACAAAAATACATTATTGAGCTGATTCAGCTTGCATGCCCATTCCTACTAAAGAATGCATAATAATTCCTCTTAAGGTCATATATATCCCTAAAATAGCCAAAAAACTCATCAGGAACATTGGACCAACCCTAAAACTGTCTATGCCGAGAAAATAAGCTTCTAGAAACTTGAAGGCCATGTAGAAGCTGCATGTTGCAAGAGCAAAACCTGGTACTGAATTGTAATACAATAATTTATTGGTCTCTATATCCTCTACGACAGTTTTCAAGAATCCAAGAATGCACTTAATTGGATCTCTGACAGGACCTTCTAAATCATGACAGCCACATATTTCGACTTCTTTTATGCAGATGCCAGCTTTTCCTGCATCTGCGAGCATTTCGCTCTCTATAGCTATGTCCTGAGAATCAAAGCGGAAAATATTTTTTAAAGAGGCTGAAAAGGCACGAAAACCACTATATTGATCGGTTATCTTAAGGTCTGAATTGATTTGAGCAGTAGTATCCTGAAGAGTCTGATCTATATGGCGATATATAGAAGAGTTTTTGTTCAGACTACTTGGACAGCGGCTGATGGTAACCATTTCAGCTTCGCCTTCAATAATCGGTTCAACAAGCATGAGAATGTCAGCAGGGTTGTGCTGCCAATTTGAATTCATGGTTACAATAATGTCAGCCCCAGTGTCTGAAGCTGCTTTAAAGCCGGTCTTAAGAGCTTCACGTTTTCCTTTCCTATCCCCATGAACAATAACATTGGCTCCGGCTTTTTTGGCAACCTCTGCTGTCCGATCGGCACTCCCGTCATCAACAACAATCACCTTGTCAGCATAAAGTCTAGTGAGCAAAACGAGACTTCCAATGGACTCTTCTTTATCGCAAGCTGGAAGTATTATAGTTATTACTTTAGAGGCTGCCCTTAGATCTCGCTTATTTTTTTGTATGTTTAAGCATTTTTTGATAAGCATTTCGTCACTCATTTAAAATTACCTCTTAATTTAACTCCCAGAATTAATTTATCTATCTTAAAGGATTATGATCCAAATGAGAATAATACTGTTGGAAAAACTTATAAAATAAACTTCTAAAAATTAATAGGAATGAAAGTTATATAAACCTATTGTAACCAACATAGCCAGAGTATAACTGAAAAGTAATTGCATTAGAAGAACCTTTGATAAGAATGGTATAAACTTATACGTTTGAGATAAAAAACCTGGAAAATTACTTATAAATTTGAACAATATTAATATTTTTTATATATATAGCTTATTTCAAAAAACACTGCCATAAAATGAAAATTGCTCTCACTTTGGTCATGCGGTTTCTACGTCATCACAATTTATTTTCCCATCCTGTACAATTTTATGCACTTAAATCCCTCTTGAGTACTTGACGCATATCTTCAAGAGGAAAAATAAACATCGTTTATAAAAATATGGTTCTCCTATGTGTCAGAACATTATCAAAAAAAAGGAGTTAAAAAATATGAATGAGAGAATCACAATTTCGATGTTACTCCGCTGTAAGCAACTGGATATTTTAACGCCACCTTCTGCATAAAGAAATTATTCAAAATCAAATATTTTCCATCCCTTATACTCTCTTTTCCTTCCAGATTACCCTGATTTTCAATATATTTTTAATGACATCGAAAGATGTAACATCTACATTCTAAATATATCGAATTTATTGCCTACCTGCCCACTATTATTCACGTAAAGTCAGATTGATTTAACATGAAGTCAGTGACTAAACTGGTTCCTCAAGTACACTATCCATTCTCTTTTTCAACAATTTTCTGTTTACAAGTCTAATATCAAATGTAGTTTCATTTCCCCGATTATAGATAGGATGCTCACTCTTTAGATTTGGGTCCACTATCTTATTATCTTAAATATAAACAATTAATAAAAAACTGATAGGCTCAAGGCAAGTTCTCATGGATGGCAGTAGGAAGTATGCTAGCCACCACAAAATCGTTTCTGGAGTCGCTAAGTTTATTGGTTTTCCAAGAAATAAGGGTAGTAGGGGGAAATTGGGATAAACCCTGCTCATTTAGAGCATCGAAGGAATTTTAATACCTTTTTTTGCATTTAATAAGTATGTAATCGGTCGCATTTAGTATGTTCCATATGTATTGGAATGATTGAGTTTACAGGCACATGGGCAAAAAAAAGTGAGGTCGATGAAACAAGAACTCTATCAAAGGAATCACTGACTGGCAAAATGGTTTGCTTTTCATTTAAAACTGATAAAATCAGAGAATTTGTTTTATAAAAAATAGAATATAAATCACTTAAATTAAAGTAAAAATATTACTGATCGTGCAGCTCCATCAGTACTGCTTACTACAGGAACTGGGATGTAACAGTGTTATTTTTGTGTTAATTACAGGGATTAAGTTGCTATTCCGGTTCAAAAACATACCTTTGTTCCATTATGGGTGATTGCAACTCCATAAAGCCATGGTCCGACATTTACTGAGGTGGTAACTTGGTTTGTTGCTGTGTCAATTACAAAAACAACGTTGCTACCATAGTTTGGAATATATGTATAAGGAGATGCACATGCGATACTTACCAACATTAAAATTATAATTATTGAAACTAAAACTATTGAAAACAATTTGTGTTTATGATTTTGAATTTCAACTCTTTTACCAATGTTATTAATTGGAAAACTCGAAGATCACTCAAGCTATGGAAAATATTCATCAATCTGATTCTGAATGTTGTAACGTATTTAACTCATTTTATAAACTAATGAAGTTGTTAGTTTTAAATAACATTAAAACGTATTTATGATCAAAAACAAAGGTAAGGATGCATGCAAGAGATTCTCCTTCAATGAGGTTCTCCCCTGCAAGGAACTCTGCATCTCAGCCCACAATCCCACCAATCACATGGCAAGCCCTCCATGTGTTTTGTCCAATAGCCGGTGGGATCAAATTGTAATCAAGAAGAACAAAATCAGATTAAGCAATACAGCATTTGACAAAACAATTGAAATTAATCCGCAGATTTCAGAATCTGGGTACAATAAATGAAATGTTCTAAGCAAATCAAGCAAGTTAGATTAAGCCATAAAAGCGTATACAAATCCCGTTATTAATATTCAAATCCACATCATGAGGATTAAAATGAACGAAACTAAATGTGATAAAACAAGTAGAAAGCATACATTCATAACGATTTTAGGAATTACTGCACTGGTACTTTTAATCCAGGTGGGTATAGCAGGCGCAGCGCAATCTTCAAATGTTTGGTTCCATAAAGGAAGCGAGCTAATGAGCTCAGAAAAGTATAATGAAGCCATAAAAGCGTATGACAAAGCAATTAAAAGTAACCCACATGATTCCTCGGCTTGGTACAATAAAGGACTGGCTCTGGCTAAATTAGGCAAATTAGATGAAGCAGTAAAAGCCTATGAGAAAGCTATTGAAAGTAACCCACAGGATTCATCAGCTTGGTACAAAAAAGGGAATGTTCTAAGCAGATTAGGCAAATACGATGAAGCCATAGAAGCATATGAGAAAGCACTTGAAATCGACCCGCAGAATTCAAATGCTTGGAACAATAAAGGAGCAACTTTATCTAAATTAGGCCAGTTAGCTGAAGCCATAAAAGCATATGACAAAGCAATTGAAATTAACCCGCAGGATTCAGAGGCTTGGGATGGTAAAGGTGTAGCTTTAGGGAACTTAGGCAAATACGATGAAGCAATAAAAGCATATGACAAAGCAATTGAAATTAATCCGCGGAATTCAGAGGTTTGGTACAATAAAGCACTTACTCTAAATAAACTAAATAAATCCGATGAAGCAATAAAAGCATATAACAAAGCAATTGAAATTAACCCGAAGAATCCAGATGCTTGGTACAATAAAGGACTTGCTCTAGCTAAATTACGCAAATTCGATGAAGCAATAGAAGCGTTTATGAAAGCGACCGAAATTAACCCACAAATCAAAAGCTTGGCACAAAAAAAGTAATTTATCTAAATAGAATAAAATTGATAACAAACGATTGGTACAATAAAGGAACTTAATCTAAATAGATTAAATAAAACCGATTTGTAGGTTGAATAGTTGCTTAATTTTCATTTATTTTTATCCTTCGCGAGATAAATATGCAACTTTTGGGATTTTACAGTAACACATATTTTAATTAAGACTACTTATTTCTGAACAATCAGGTAAAAATATACGATTACTTCAGCTGAAAAATGAGGAAATACATAGATTTTGGCATAAAGAAACTATGTATGTATCAATACTATATTAATTACTATTTTATCAAATGAGGAAAATGGATTTATGAAGTCTCAAAATTTTCTTACTGGTTTTAAATTTGGAAAGAAAGCAAAGAAAATACAAAAAAAGGAATCAATAAAAAGTTTTCCCATATTTTCAATCTTTTTTGTGACTATAGAATTTCGAGCGTATTAAACGTAAATAAAAAACACCTTTTTATTTAATAAGTCCCTTAAACTGTTCGTTTGTCAATAGTCCTTTAAAGTTATCGTCTTTTTTGTGGTTTCTTTACACAATGAATCAAGCTAGATGGCTTTTTTTTCAATTAAGAATTGATTGACCCTTATTATTGATGAGAAAATCAGAAAATACACTATTGTACCAAGCATCTGAATAGGTATGGTCAATTTCAATTGCTTTGTTATATGTTTGTATTGCTTCATCTGATTTATTTAAATCATCAAGAGCAGCTCCTTTAGTGTTCCAAGCTATTGAAGTTTCATGCCTGGAATAACTTCCTGCAAGGGTTCTTTGTATTGGAGGCCTCACTACAAAAATTAATATTTAAAAAACTTAGATAAATGTATTTATCATTAAGTAGATGTATCTCTCTGCTAATCCTAAATGTAAAGTTGAAAGAAGTAAAGTACGGAAAAAAAGCGGAAAGAAAAGGAAAATTATTTCCTCTACTTCCTTTTTTTCATGCTTTCTGCAGTTATACAAAGCTAGATGAATTAAATATGAATATTTACATTCAAAAATATCTATGTTTTTTATAATTGTAAATAATAAATGAGGTACTACAATAATAGTATAAGGGCATTCCCCCAATAACTCCGATCTTCTTACTGATAATTATGAATTCCCGCGATCATAACTCAAATTTAGAAAATCCATATGAAACTATCGAAAGGAGCAACGAGGAACAAGATAGAAAAAGATAAGTTGCATATGAAGGTGACATAAACTTCAGATGATATCATTATGGATTTTGGACATAAATTTGAGATTAAATACGAATTTGTAAACTATATTGAAAAATGACTCCGGAAAAAGAGAGTTGCACAATAGATTCATATTACGAAATCTCTTAACTTCATAGGGTGTTCTGATGAAAGAAAAGCGCTTTGTTTATATGGACCACGCAGCCACAACTTTCACAAAATCTGAGGTGGCTGAATCTATGCTACCTTTCTTAAAAGAACGTTTTGGAAATCCTTCTTCAATGTATTCAATAGGTAGAGAGGGAAAAGAGGCGGTTGAAAAAGCCCGCGAGCAGCTCGCAAAAGCCCTAGGGGCTAAACCTGAAGAGATATATTTCACTTCAGGAGGAACTGAATCCGATAATTGGGCTGTTAAGGGAACTGCCTTTTCCAGGCGAAAGAAAGGGAAGCATATAATCACTACTACAATAGAACATCATGCAATGCTTTATTCCTGTGAATATTTGGTAACACAGGGTTTTGACGTTACCTACCTACCAGTGGATAATTATGGGCTTGTCGACCCTGAAAAGGTGGAAGCTGCAATCAGGGAAGATACTATCCTTATCTCGGTCATGTATGCAAATAATGAAATTGGAACTATAGAACCGATTCAAGAAATAGGTGCGATTGCAAAGGAGCATGATATTTTATTCCATAACGACGCCGTGCAGGTCATTGGGACTGTACCCCTTGAGATGAAACATAAGCATAGAAACGTGGACATGCTCTCATTATCCTCTCATAAGTTCTACGGACCAAAAGGAATTGGAGCCCTTTATCTCAGGGAAGGGACTGAGATAGATAATCACATTCATGGAGGCGGACAGGAGCGAGGAAAGAGAGCTGGGACTGAGAATGTAGCAGGCATAGTAGGTATGGGAAAGGCAATCGACCTTGCAACGGTAAATATTGAAGATCACAATGAAAAGATTAAAAAAATGAGGGATCGTCTGTTGTCTGGAATCCTGGAGATTTCCAGCTGCAGGTTGAATGGGCATCCAGAAAAGCGTCTTCCTGGGAACCTCAACTTCAGTTTTGAATACATTGAAGGGGAGTCCTTGCTTCTGATGCTTGATGAGATGGGCATCTGCAGTTCCACAGGCAGTGCCTGCTCTTCCGGATCTCTTGAATCCTCGCACGTGCTAAAGGCAATAGGTTTGCCACTGGAAATAGCTCAGGGATCTCTTCGCCTGACCCTGGGGGATGCAAACTCGGATGAAGATATCGATTACGTTCTCAAAATACTGCCTGAAACTGTAGAAAAGCTGAGAGCCATGTCTCCATTTTATAAACCTGCAAATATGCGCAAAAGTTCCGATGTTTAATAGTTATGAATGGATACTATTATTAGGTTATTAGGTTACAATTTTTGTTCTCAATATTCCATAAAAACTCCAGTCATACATCCTAATTCCATTTTTTGTAGTAATCTCTAGAAAATTCAATATTGTAGAATTATGATGTTAAATTATTTATAGTCTAGATTGAACTATTTTGTAATTTTTGTGATATTATATAGAATTTCGATAAATTCCTAAATTTCGTCATATGCGTATAACTGGTCTATGTAAAGACTCGTGAAAATCAAAAATATATCGAAACTCTCTATGTTCATTTGCGGATAAATACTAAATAGTAAGTTGGAGAATTCTAATGGATTTCAGAGAAGGTATATTTATTTCAGAATTTGTAACTATAAAAATCAATAATTTCTACGAAATCCAACCCCTGGATAAATATTCTTGGGATTAATCTGCATTTTATCCCGTGAGGAGATAGATATGGCCTGGATAGAACCGGAAGTAACCAAAAAACCCCAAAAACCGATTTTTTTATGCGTTCTTTCAAATACTAAAACCGCGCATATCCCGAAGATTTCGGCCGCAGGGAAGACGGCTGAACTTACAGACTTTACACCAGCAGGTGATGCGGAACTTATAGAAACTGGAAACATTATAAGTGTACCAGTACTCCCTATGACTCCTCCTTACGGCACTCCCACCCCCGCAATTATAACGCGTTCGGCACTGGAGCTTACAAGCGTTCCATACAATTTCATTAATTCTGGCCTCATTGTAACTCCCTATGTCCCATGCATAGACATGAAAGCGAAGCCCGGAGAAGATATACGAAAGCAGATTGTAGTAAGGGATGTACAAGAAATCTTTGAAAGGGCAAAATTCCTATCCAGAAGACTTCGAAATCAGGTAGATTATGTAATTATCGGAGAAAGTATCCCAGGGGGCACAACAACTGCAATGGGAGTTCTGATGGCTTTAGGATATAAAGGAAATGTTAGCAGCAGCTCAGAGGAAAACCCAGTTGAGATCAAGAAACAGGTTGTTGAGAAAGGCATGAAATCATCAGGCCTTACATTTGGCTGTCTGAAAAACGATCCCATGAAAGCTATTGCATGTATGGGAGACCCAATGATGCCCACTGTCATCGGTCTTGTGGCAGGATTTCAGGGTACAGAAATAAGCATTATCCTTGCTGGTGGAACTCAAATGGCGGCTGTTTACGCCCTGATAAAACACTTGGATTTTAATACTGGAAAACTTGCAATCGCTACTACCCGTTACGTAGTAGAAGATAAATCCGCAAATTTTATTGAACTTACCAGAATTCTTGGCGTACCTATGGTTTATGTCGCTGATCCAGGTTTTGGAAAGTCCTCATTAAAGGGACTTCAAAGGTACGAGACAGGCACAATCAAGGAAGGTGCAGGTGCAGGTGGTGCCATGCATCTTGCAGGCATATATGGAATCTCCCAGGATGATCTCAGAACTGAAGTAGAAAATATCTGCAGGTTACTCAAAACTGGACAGTGAAAAAGGAAAACTAATTTTAGACCAGTTTTTATGAGGGGAGTTAATTTTTGATAAGACATGTGCATATAATTATCAATTGTGGAGGATTTCGATAAACTCCATATTTCGTAGTATCCTTACAAATGGCTTATGTATGGCTCGTGAAAATTATAAGTTTATCACAATCCTCCATAATTATTTTATTGAAGTTAACATTTTCCTTGCCATTTTCCAACAAAAACGAAGTAATGAGCCGATGACTTAAAAACGAAGGAAGAACAAAAAGAACTAAGCTTTAAGGAAAATTTAAGGAGAATTGAAGTAAATTAACGGAATACTGAGGAGCCTACTGCTCAGATTCGGGTGAAAATATGGAAAAATACGATTATAATGAACTTGGACTGAAAGCCGGGCTTGAAATTCACCAACAGATTGATTCAAAGGAGAAACTCTTTTGCAGATGTCCGACTGTGATAAGGTACGTAGGGGATTCGGACTTTGAGTTTTTCAGGTATCTCAGAGCTACAGAAAGCGAGATGGGAGAAAAGGACAGAGCTGCTGTAGAGCAGACCAAAATAAGGAGAAAGTTCATTTATAAAGCTTATGACACAACCTGCCTCATAGAAAACGATGAAGAACCTCCTAGGGAACTCAATAAGGAAGCCCTGGATATTTCCCTTGGGGTTGCAAAGCTTTTCCATATGAAGCCTGTAGACCAGATGCATGTCATGAGGAAAATCGTTGTGGATGGGTCAAATACTAGCGGTTTTCAGAGGACCGCTTTTTTGGCAAACAACGGGTATATTGAAACATCGGAAGGTCTCTGCGGAATTGAAAGTCTCTGCATAGAAGAGGAAGCTGCCCAGAAAATAGAGGAAATAGAGGACTCAATCGTATATTCCCTAGATAGGTTAGGAATTCCCTTGGTGGAAATTGCAACTGCGCCGGATATCAAGTCCCCTAGCCATGCAAGACAAGTTGCCGAGCAGATTGGAATGATTCTCCGATCAACTGGAAAAGTAAAGAGAGGGCTGGGCACAATCAGGCAGGATGTAAATATCTCAATTGCAAAAGGCGCAAGAGTAGAAATAAAAGGAGTACAATCCCTTGATCTGATAGAAGATATCGTTCACAGAGAAGTTGAAAGACAGGTGAACCTTCTTTTAATCCGGCAGGAACTCCTGGAAAGAAAGGCCTTTGTCTGTGAGGATATATATGATGTAACAGAGTTGTTCATAGAAACAAAGTCTAAAGTCATGCAAAAATTTATTAAGAAAGGCGCCATTCTGGCTGCTCTTCTAAGAAAATTCAATGGGCTCATAGGCAGAGAAATTCAGCCCGGAAGAAGGCTCGGTACCGAACTTTCAGATCGGGCTAAGACTGCAGGTGTAGGAGGCATTTTCCACACTGATGAACTTCCTAATTATGGAATAACTGAAAAAGAAGTTCATGCTGTAAGAAAGGCGATCGTTGCATGCAAAGATGACGTCATAATACTAGTTGCTGAAGAGTCCAAAAAAGCTAGGCTTGCAATTGAGTCAGTTATTACAAGGGCCAGAGAAGTCATTGAAGGAATCCCAGAAGAAACCCGAAAAGCCCTTCCAGATGGAAACACTGCTTATATGCGTCCTCTTCCAGGCGCTGGAAGAATGTATCCTGAAACTGATGTTCCTCAAATAAAAATATCTCAGGAGTACTTCGATTCAATTGAGATCCCAGAACTCTTGACAGATAGAGCAAAACGTTTTGTTTCAGACAGCGGTCTGAATAAAGAGCTTGCAGAAAAAATAGTTTATTCAAGATATCTCCCCCTATTTGAAAATTTAATTGGAATCTACAACAAGGACTCTAACGTAAATTCAACCCTGATTGCCCGGACTCTTGTGGGAATAGTCCCGGAAATTAGGAGGAATGGCGTTGAGACAGATAAACTTAGAGATGATCACTTCAAAGGACTTTTTACAGCCATTTCAAAGCAGGAAATAGCTAAAGAAGCTATTCAGGACCTTTTGACTGCCCTTGCAAAAGAACCTGAATTGACCACGCAGGAAGTTATCCCAAAGCTCGGACTTAGTACCTTCGATCCTGAAAAAGTTGAAAATTTCATCAAAAAAATGGTACGAGAAAAAGGAGATTTCATCAAGGATAAAGGCTCTTCAGCTCTTGGCCCCCTAATGGGTATTGTTATGAAGGAATATAGGGGCACATTAGATGGGAAAATTCTCAGCCAAATGCTGAAAAAGGAGATAGATACTTTTGTTGACCAAGGATAAAAATCTGCCCGATTTTTTCTCACTTGGAAAGAAAGTACATAACTAACTTGTTCATCACATACGGATCAAAGATCCCAAGATACTCTATTTGCCATTGTTTTCTGATGGAGTACAAATTTTTAATTTTGCAGATTTCTAAAGCTTTATTCTTTTTTGACCGTATCTGTTGTAGTAAACCTTCTCTTCTCTGTATCGATCCGTAGGCTCTGGTTTCTGGGTAGGATAGCCTATGGGTACAAGAGCCGGAGGGATTAGGTTATCAGGTAGCTCAAAAGCTTTCCTAAACCCTTCAATTCTATCCTTAATGGGATAGATTTCTGTCCAGACTGCTCCAAGTCCCAAAGCATTAGCTGCAAGTAGTAGATTCTGGGTTGCTGCCGTACAGTCCTGCAGCTAGTATCCAGGAACTTTTTCCAGAGTCGTATCCCCGCAGACAAGAATTTTAAGGGGAGCTTCAATGCACATGCTTGCATATGGACTGAATGTGGGAATCTCCTCAAGCAATTTTTGCTCATCGGTAACTATGAAGACCCAGGGCTGGTATTAACTGTAGATTGAGCGCTCACTGCAGCCTGGAGCAATTCAACAACAAGCTCCCAATAACATAATTTTTTGGTGTATTTTCGAATGCTTCTCCTAGCGTAAATTGCTTCAAGAGTATCCATGTTTAGACTTCCCTTATCCATTTCAGAAAGATCTAAGTGAGGAAACATCTCGCAGGTTCCTTCTAACCATTTTTCACTTTGCCATTACTTGAACAGGTTCAGGCCTGCATTCTTTGCTTTCTTCATAAGCTCTGCATCATTCTTTACTTCTCCTGGAGTATGGTATCCAGCTGCAACAAGAGTATCCTTTACAGCCATTCCCATAAAGCGAGAAATTTTGCCTCCGAATTCTTCATAGACCCCTTTATATGCTACAGGATCAGGCATACCCTGGGCTACCACAATTATAGCTTTTTTTCCACATGGAAGGCGGGTAGAATGATCTGGATTTACGAGAGAATAGCAGCGGTCCAGGAAGAGCTTCATCTGACCTGAAAACTGACCAAAATAAATAGGAGCCCCGAAAATAACGCCATCAGCTTCTGCTAATTCTTCGAAAAGCTCTGCAAGGTCATCTTCAAGTTTGCACTTCTCATGGGACTTACAGTAGTCACAGGCCTGACAGCCACTGTACTTCATTTCGTTGAGGAGAAAAGTCCTAGTCTCTGCCCCAGTTTCGATCGCTCCTTCAAGGACCTGCTGGACAAGAGTGTTTGTGTTTCCATTTTTACGGGGACTTCCTACAATACCTATAACTTTCATTCCATTATACATCTCATTCTTTAAAATGAATAGATCTATAAAAATATTCTTAATAGTTCTAAAAGATACTGATTTCAAAATACTGTTATTATTTATTCATAATATGCTGGTTGAAACAAAACGATGGATTTTGATATAAAAGGTGATTTAATTTAATACAAATGATTCTTTAAATGAATGATTAAAACTTCTGATAGTTATTCTGTGGTGCAAATACGTCAAGAAGACAAAAAAATCTAGCACCAAAATATGTGCACTATCAGACCCAACCATAATTTTATGCTCCGTGAACTATGAACGCTGCCCAATAATATGAATGCTGGTAAGGCTTCTTGTCTGAAAATCCTCCTGCCATTTTAGCGTAGCTTTCCCTATACTGTTCTATGAACTCCTTTCTCTTGCATTCCCAATCACCCGAACAGTAGCATTTTTCTATGTAATCCGCCACTTGCATTGAAGTAAAGTCTCTGACCAGAGCTGAGCTTTCTGCAATGCCAAGGGAATATCCAGTCCACTAACAATATGATTGGAGTAACTGCTCCATTAGTATGGTTGTGGATATATCCGGAACCGACCAGAGCCTGCTTACCCTAAATGGAACACCTGCAAGTAAAAAACTTGCAGGCAATCCAACGAACTCATCAGCATACCTTTTACAATATCAATGATCCCTGTCTCACAGGAAGATAGAGTAACCACCCTTGCTGAGTACATATATAATACAGCACTCTGAAGATCTGCCAGGCTTAGAGTTCGTCCCTTTACCAGGTACAATCCAGACTGCTTTGATCGATCCATTTATAGCTGCAGTGGCAAGAGAAGTGGAAATATGCCCATCTGGGTATCCTGGCCAAGACAGTTGCTCTTGTACAGGTTCCAGCACAGAATAAAATAAGAAAATAAGTAGATCTTCTAGTAAAAATGGGTCGAATTATAATTAAAAAAATAAAAATAGTTAATAACTCGTTCCTTATCTAACCATAGCAAGTTTCTTTAGTATTTTTCCCTAACTGTTTAACTCATTGTGCTAACAGACTGAACAATTTATGTTTTAAGGCGTGTTGCATATTCCTTTCAAATAATCTCTTCCTACTGAACTTGACTGCTTAAAGAATCCATTATATCATTTGCTGCATCAATCAGTGTCTGCCCATTCGTCGGCGAAAGTACTCCCTATCTATTTTATATTTTACCTGGCTGATAAAATATCTAAGTTCAGTAGGTTCTGCAAATGGATTTCCCACACTTGGATCACGTTCTATTCTATCCAGATTTGTATCTGCAGCGTTGAGTATAGCTATTAATTCATAGGATGATCCTTCATCAAGCTCACCAGAAGTGGTTATACCTTGTACAAAATTAATCATTTGATTGATTTTCTGCGCAGGAGTCAGTACATCGATTTTAACATTCGCTGATATTATAGTATAATTTACAGATCATTGGGCGTGAAATCAAAATATAAAGTATGCGTACCTACACTTAGTACCGTTCTTGCTGTTGGAGTATAGACAAAGTCCCAGTTACTGAAGTAGATGCGTCTAGTTGAATACTGCTCAATGGTGTTCCATAGACTATATCAGCAGGGTTTTTCCAGCTAATTGTAGGAGTTGCCTGTGTTACATTGATTGAAGCAGTTGCATATACTTGAGTATAATTAATATTATCAGTTGGGTTAAAGTAGCAGTCAATTGTTGTTGCTGACTTGCACTTAATTCTGTTCCTGTTGCTGGATTATATGTAATTGGTCTAGGTACCAAACCAGTTGCATTTAACTGAGCATCGCTTTTATTATAAGCCCTTTTCCCGTCCTTGATAAAAAATATATAAATAATAGGCAAAACACCTACGGTATTCAATATTAGTATAGCAATAAACCAGTACTTCTGGTCTTCCCTTGCCGCTTTCCAGAGTGCGATACCTTTCCAGACAATTTCCCATAGTAACAGAATAACGAGCAATAATACAGAAGGGATATCCATCTTCAAATTGCCTCACATATTTTCGTTATAATGATGCATGATTAGTGTCTTTAACGTATAAAATTATTTTATCTTTGTATTCATGCTAAAGTTCTGTAAAATATGATTGGCTCTATATTTTTTTCTTCACTGCGAAAAGTAGGATGTAGAGCTAGTAGTTTTACTGATAAAGCTCTTGTCTCTATTGTTTACACTGATGCATAGATTTTAAAGTAAAACATCTGCATTTTTCCAATTTAACAACAGCATGCATACACTTCTGTACTTAATTATAGTGCCTTATGCTGATAAAGGGCCCTGATATTCAACCTATTTTCACGGATATACTTTATTTTTCATTTTATATGCTGGCTTAATTGTAGCCTAATTTAGCAAAATATCAATCAGCCCCTTCTTTTGTCTGCACTGCCCAGAAGCAGCTTAATATTTTGCCTGCTATTTTCCTGGATTAAACTTTGAATATCATCTTGATATTTTGAAGATAATTTAAGGTATAAAAATAAATTATAAAAATGTAGTCTTATAATTCGTCTAAAGCATAATTTTGAATAAGTTAATGCCAAATTAGCACTGTGATTTAAACTTCACCATGAGCTTCTAATGAGCTCATAAAGTTTATGTATATTTCCCGCTCCCTGTCTGGATGCTTTACAACATATCATTAATGACTTTTCGGATAGGCTCTTAGTGCGAGAGGTATGATTTGAACGCACGAACTCCTACGAGACTAGAAACTCAACTATCGCTTTTGACCTGGCTGGGCGATCCTAGCATATCGATATAGTCGGTTAAAAAACCTTGTGACACCTTTACAAAAAGAACTGTAGAGATAGCTGAAAACTTGAAGTTAAAAGATCAAAATTTAGTGCGAGGGGTGAAGACTCGAACCCACGAATACCTTCATAAACGAATCTTAAGTCTGGCGCCTTTGACCTAGCTGGACAACACTCACACATTGAAGGGTAAATTTTTATCTTTGCTTCTCATATACTTCTTTGCTTTTTTCTTCTCACTGGGTTCATTTAAACATATTTTTTAGTCCAATATGTTGTTCTTACACATTTGCGTATAAAATCAAGTTCAATATAATTTGTCGATTAAACTTTGATTTTAGAAAATTAAAGATTTAATCCATTGATTTTTCAATTCAACTATATAACTTAGATATATTGTCGAGCATATACAGTAAATATACACATTATTACTCTATTAAAGTCAGAAGTATAGCCTTTATTTACTACAGAGTAATCCACTGTAGCAATAAATGAACTCACATTTGAAGCAATATTATTTTGGGATGATAAAGTTAAAAATAAAAATTAAAAAATGATGTGGAGATCCACTCCGGCCTTCTCAGCGATTTTGTCTCCAAAATTTGTCTTTATTTCACACCGCAAATGCGATTAATTGATTAAACTGGACTATTAATCTACTTATCTTAAAGAGATAGATGTTACTTTGGAGTATCAGTTGATTATATGAGACGATTTGTAGAATATATAAGCCAATTTGTTAGTTATCCCAGTAAATCAATATGATATACAAGGTGATCAGTGAGTTACATCAAATTGTCCGCCTTGTTTTTGTCCACCGGAGTTTTTGAACTGGGTGTTGCGGGTGCTGAAGGTCCATATGTCGCATCGGTTATTAAGCCGGGTGTTGCGGGTGTTGCTAAACCGGGTGTTCCTACAGCGGGTCTTGCTCTCTCTGGATATCTTTCGCCTTGGTTTTGTTTACCTGTGTAGTGTTTACCTGTGTATTGTCCACCTGTGTATTGTCCACCTGTGTATTGTCCGTTTAGGTATTGTTCACCTGTGAATAGTCCACCTGGGAATCTTTCTCTTAGGTATTGTTCACTTGGAAATTTTCCGCCTAGGTTTTGTTCACCTGTTAATAGTCCACTTGAGAATTTTTCGCCTTGATTTTGTCTACCTGGGTATTGTCCGTTTTGGTATTGTTCACTGGAGTATTTTTCACCTTTCTGTTGTTCACCTGAGTGTTTTCCGTCTTTGTGTTGTTTACTTGGGTGTTTCCCGCCGTTGTGGTGTTCACCGGAGTGTTTTTTGCTTTTGTGTTGTTCACCTGATTGATGGTGTTTTATTTCATCTGCGGCGCTTACTGCCGTGGCTGTCATTGAAATTATTACAAGAAATACTACCAAAATAGCTAGTATATTTTTTCTTCTGTCAAATGCTTGTTTCCCCATTAAAGATGCACATCCGATTTATTTTTAAAAATAGATACTATTGTGATTCAAGTCTCTTATTATGTACTGATGATGTACATGTTTAGAGACGTTTATTCTTGTCACCGTAGTTATTTTAAGTTATACGAAAAATAGTTTCTAAATGAAAAATAATCCTGCATAAGATTTTTCACAATCAAAAAACAAGTAAATATTAACAAGAATTTTTTATTATTTCCCAAAGTCTTCAAGATTTACATACATTTCGATATATTGTCTAAATAAATTATTAAACGCAGAGATGAATTGAAATATTCTATAGTTTACTTTAAGTCAGTCCTAAAGCACATGCTTTTTTTCCTACAACCATGACGGGAACTTTCGAGTGGCGGACTAAATTTCCTGCAACACTGCCCAGAAGTATCCTGTCTAATCCTGTCTTTCCGAGAGTGCCCATAATGACAATATCCATTTTTTCTTCATCGGCATACCGGATCAACTCGTCCGACGGATTGCCTTCAAGCAGGATAGATTTTACGTTTATTCCTTTCGCCTCTCCTAAACCCTTTATATAATCTACAGCCTGTTGTCCTTGATTTTTCAAGGCTTTACGTATCGATGCCCAATAGGGATTTGTACCCACAGAAGAATAGGCACCACCATCCATATCAAATGAGTAGGCTGTTGACATCACATAGACTGCATAAACTGTTCCCCCACTTAATCGAGCAAGCTCTATTCCGTTCTCAATAGCTAGGTTGGAGCAGTCAGAGCCGTCGGTTGCGATCATTATTTTCTTATAATCAATCGTTATCATGTAAAATCCTCAGTTATATCCTTTCTTGGAAGAAATATAATAGCATCGGAATTTGCAACGTTAAAAATCCATTGAACTTTTTGAGCTTCTCCACACTGAAGAAATAAAAGAAGTTCTTAACAAGAAAGTTGTACTTAACTTAAAATGATCCAACCTTCCGCAAGTATACGCAAAAAAAGTCAAAAGATCTCTAAATACGTTAAAAATGTATTAAGTGAGACTATTATATCGAAAATTTGGTATTCTGATTTAGTTTATTCATATCCACTGATATCCAGATATATAAATGTAAATGGCATAGTAAAACATATTAAAAAATTGTTTTTTATTGAAAATAAAAAGATTGAGAAATTTATTAGAAATTTATTAATTGAGACTATGATATTGAAAAAATGAGTTTTTAATTCAGTTTATTTATATTCTTAATTTTGGTTAGAACACTGTATAATTATTTTTTCCAAAATATTTTATTTATGATGGTTGTTTGGGCTAATTAGTTCCAAGTGTTCCATGAGCTCCAGATGTTCTAGGAGTCCCATAAGCTCCAAGAGTTCCAGAAGCTCCATGAGTCAGAGATCAACAATATTTTCTTCTTACTGATGGCATTTAGGAAATTCATAGATTTTATCACAAAAACTATGCATAAACTATAGGGCAAATTTCACAGAAATTCAATACATAATCAAAATTTTTCAATTTAGAACTAAAATTATAGATATGTTTAAGAAAAAGATTGTACTTTTTGAGATTTTTTATTATTTTCTGGGTTTTTGATTAATTGCAGTCAATTGCCATTGGAATTGATGGCAAATTTTGGTGATCCCAGAATATATTAAAAGTCTCATCGATAGCAAAGGCGATACGGTGATTTTAAATTGATTGATCATTTGCGTTATTGCCGTCCAAAATACTAAAGTTTAAGTACCTAACTAATAAAAAATTTTTATATACATCGATACAACCCGTGTAAGCATACGTTCACATCGCCATCATTGAAACTGAAAGAAGCTTTTAAAAGGAGAAAGAGAATGTACTTGTCAGTATGTTTTGAAGAGAATGTCAAAAGAGAAGTAGTTAAGTGAGATGATACGATGACTAAAAAAGGTAGTTTTTTAATCCCACCGCCCACGTTGCGCGAACTGACAAGAAATAAGCAAGAAGAAGACATGATGACTGCTGAACAAGAATACAAGCATGCTGAGAACGAAAGTAAATCATCCAAGCCTGCTAACAAAAAACAAAAGGAAGACAGAATTTTCTCTTTTGAATAAGTTGTGATTTTCAGTAGAGAATAGAGAAAATCTCTCAGGATGGTACAAGCACTTTGCCTAAAAATATGAATGATTCGACTGAAATAAATTGCAGCATCTGCGAGAATGGGTTAATTCAACGATGTCAAGTTAATAAAGTTAAGAGTCCTCATTGCTTTGTAATGAGCTGAGGACTTAAATATGCAGTCGACGAATTGGCTGAAGTGATCAAAGAAGGCTACAGAAATTTTGAAAGGTTTAAAAAGCAATTTACTCAGGTTGCATCAAGTGTTGAAGGTTCCGGTTGGGCAGTGTTTTCCTTTACCAGCCTGCCTTCTGATAGCTGATATCTTACTAGTTCACCTGTGGAGAAGTTGACGTCCATTATATCCTTGTCAGGACTATCTTCTGTATATTTGACTAGAGCTCTCAAACTACCCTGATGGGCGCAAACTATCACATTTTTCCCATCTTTTACTGCAGGCATAACTCTTTGCACGAAATAGGACACAGCACGCTCATAGACAACGTTGAGGCTTTCCCATTAGGCGGACCTATTTCAAAATTCCAGCTCCAGAGACAATCCTTTCTGCTCCATACTTTTTTTCCATCTTTCGTTTTTTCCCGCCCTGAAGCTTACCATAATAACGTTCGTTTAAAGCAGCTGTACAGAATACTGTGATTAAATTATTATTAAGTTTTTCCGAGTATGAATACCATTTAATTTCACCTACTTTGCTTTTATCATCTGCCTTTTCATGGATACGAATCCCTGTTTTTTTCTGCCCAGACAGTATGATAAAAAGAGTTTTCGGTGTCCGAACAAGGTTTGAGCCAAAAGCAAGATCCAATTCTATATTTCCAAGTTTAACCGCGCAATCAAGAGCTTCTTCAATCCCTTCCCTACTAAGAGGAATATCAATCCAGCCAACAAACCTGTCTTCAGGCTTAAAACATGGTGCTCCATGCCTAACAAGTATAAGATACCCCATAAATTATGCTCCACATACTTACATCAACATAGAATTACGCCAATAAACAAATATCAGTACAAATTTTGATTTTGTTCTATTAAGAAATTTAATTTGTCTTTGGCTAAGTGAGAAATCACGATAAATTGCCATATTCCAACAGTTTTCCAAAATATTAATTTGTTTGAAATTTGAAAAAAAGTATCTATTATTGGTCTTAATTATTAAAATTTTGAATCATTTTTGCTCTTAGATTTAACAACTATTTACTGAATCTAGGATTTTGTAAGTTTGGTATCAAAATTCTGTAAAATATAATTATCTAGCACATTTTTTCCTGCAAAAAACAGATTTATCAGTTGTATTTAAGCATGGGTTTTATAGCAAAAACTATGCATTTTCTTAATCTCAGCTAAATTTGAGAACATGTTTACCTAAACATTGCCTAGCAGCCAATTATTTCTAGCCAATTTGAACTGAAAGCATTGAAATCGACCCTCCTTCAATTCTCTCAACTGGAAAACTGAGCTTCTCACCTTCTTTTCGGCAAGCTATGACATAGAGTAAAGGTAAATAATGATCCGGTGTGGGAATGGAAAGCATTGCATCATTTCCGAGAGTCTTATAATTGATAAGTGGATCATCATCTTCAGCCAGGAGTAATTCTTTTAACTGTTCTTCAAACCGAACAGCCCAATCAAAGGGCTCAGCAAGATGCCTACTCCAATCGTAGGCACTTAAATTATGCACAAGGTTACCACTTCCAATGATAAGGACTCCTTCTTTTCGCAGTGTAACAAGCTTCTTGCCAATTTCATAATGAAACGCTGCCGACTTTGTCCTATCAATGCTAAGCTGCACAACTGGGATGTTAGCTTTAGGATAAATATGACAGAGAACTGACCGTGTTCCATGATCCAAACCCCATTGATCATCCAAATCTATTGAGTGCTGAGAAAGCAAATATCGAATGCGATTTGCTAGGACTGGATCTCCAGGAGCAGGATAAGTGACCTGATACAAATTCTGCGGAAATCCGTCAAAATCATGGATAGTCCTAGGTGCGGTCATTGTAGTTACAGCTATTTGCGGAATATACCAGTGAGCAGAAATGGACAGCACAGCTTTAGGCCATGGAATTTTAGTTCCTATATATGCCCATGCTTTCGTAAAGTCATTAATCTGTAATGCATTCATTGGATTTCCGTGTCCCAAAAAAATAACTGGCATTCTTTTGGCCATTTAAATAACCTCAATTTAAATTATAAAGGGCTTGCATTTGCATCAAAGTGCTTAAGTCCTAATAATAATAAAATTCAGCTTCAAAATTCAGATCGCGAATTCTTCTCAGCATCAAATCATTCCATCTTCAAAGTTCTTGCATTTATGGCTACGATCACGGTACTCAGACTCATAAAAACTGCACCTATTGCAGGACTTAGTAAAGCTCCATATACATAGAGCACCCCTGTAGCAAGAGGAATTGCAAAACCATTGTACCAAGTTGCCCAGATAAGGTTCTGATACATCTTAGAGTAAGTCTTCTTAGAAAGCCTGATGATATTCATAACATCTCTTGGATCATTTTTAACCAGCACTATATCAGCGGTTTCGATTGCGACATCCGTACCTGCTCCAATAGCAATCCCAACATCCGCTTGAGCCAGTGCTGGAGCATCATTGATTCCATCTCCAACCATACCTGTGATATATTTCTTTTGGACCTCTTTGACAGTTTCTGCTTTTTCATGAGGAAGAACTTCTGCGAAGTAATTATCAAGCTCCAGTTCTCTGGCTACCCAGGCAGCAACATAGCGGTTATCTCCTGTCAGCATGAGACACTTTATTCCCATGCTTTTGAGTTTTGAGATTGCTTCCCTGGATTCCTTCCGGATAATATCAGCAAGTCCAAGAGCCCCAAGTACCTTCTCACTTTCAAGCAGGAATACAACCGTTTTTCCCTGTTCTTTCATTTCTTCAATTTTTTCTCTTTTCAGGACAATTCCCTTTTCTTCAAGGTAACCCTGACTCACAACAAGGAACTGATTTCCTTCCACCGAGCCTTTTACATCCTTTTCTGGTATCGAACTGAATTCTTCCACTGATTGGATTTTCAATCCTTTTCCCTAGCGCTTTCCAGAATACCTGCTGCAATAGGATGTTCTGAACTAGCTTCCAGAGAAGCCGCTAGGCTCAATATCCTTTTGTTTTCTTCTCCTGAAAGAGAAACTATATCCGTGACTCCAAACCTTCCTTCAGTGAGTGTACCTGTTTTGTCAAAAATGAGAGCCTGAATATTGCGGGCTTTCTCAAAGGCCTGTCTGTTCCTGATAAGAAGCCCTGATTTTGCAGCAATAGATGTTGAAACTGCATCCACCAGAGGAATGGCTAACCCAAGGGCATGCGGACAGGTAATAACCATTACAGTAACTGCCCTTTCAAGAGCAAAGACAAGATCCTTGCCAAAGAAAATCCAGAAAATGAAAGTGAGAGTTCCCACAGTCAGAGCTATAATTGTAAGATACATTGCAGCCCTGTTTGCCAGATCCTGGGTTTTTGATTTGCTTTCCTGGGCTTTTCTAACGAGTTCAACAACCTGGTTCAGGTACGTATCTTTCTCAGTTTTTTCTACCTTCATCACAAAAGCTGCTTCTCCATTAATAGAACCGCCTATAACATCATTTTCCGGCTTTTTTATGACAGGTTTTGACTCTCCTGTGAGCATTGATTCATTGATGCCGCTTGTTCCTTCTACAACAGTCCCGTCTACCGGAACTTTTTCCCCAGGCTTGACCAGAACCTTATCCCCAATTTTTAGCTGGTCAACACCCACGTCAATAATTTCACCATCTTTTTTCAGGTGAGCAACCAACGGCATAATCTTGACAAGTTCTTCAAGGGCTCTTGAAGCCCCCATTACCGAACGCATCTCTAACCAGTGCCCAAGAAGCATTACATCGATAAGGGTCACCAGTTCCCAGAAAACACCTCTCCTTGAAGCCAGAAAACCACAGCAGAGCTGTAAAAATAGGCCACACTTATTGCAATCGCTATCAGAGTCATCATTCCAGGAGACTTCTCAGAAAGTTCTTCTTTTATCCCCTTGATAAAAGGGTAGCCGCCGTAGAAATAAACGGCCGAGGAAAACAAAAGGGTGAGGGAATCCGCGACAGGAAAACGAAGCTCAAAGCCGAAAAAACTCTGGATCGTAGGAGAAAATAGCAAAACCGGAAAGGTCAATATAGAAGAAACTAAAAATCTTTTTCTGAAATCTGCAAGCATATGAGCATGATGATCACCATGATCTTTCCCTCTAGACAACCCATGACCCTCATGTTTCATTCCTTCATGCTGCTCATGTTTTATCTCTTCGTGCTGCTCGTGGCCCTGATGTTTCACTTCTTCATGTTGCTCGTGGGCTGAATGTTTATTTTCTTTATGCTGCCCAATTTTCATCTCTTCATACTGTTTATGATTCTGATATTCCCTCTCTCCATTATGCTCATGAACTGGTTTATCGCCAACAAGTGGTTCTTGATCTTCCACATGATCCTGATGTAGCGTATTTCCAGCAGGCTTATGCCCACTTTTTTCGTGAAATTCATGAGAATTTCTTGATATTTCCCCTTCGGAGTTATAATTTTTGTAGTGAGGAGAAGGCCCATTTATTTGAATTTTAGAACTATCAATGTCCATGCCCTTCTCTCCAGCCTGCATATCCCAGTGTCCCTGATTTTAATTTTGTTAAGATATTATAGTTTATTAATATTTAAAATAAAAGAATCAAATTCTACAACTGCCTTTTCAAGTGGAAAGTTTGCTGAAGCTGAAATCACACCGTTCGTTTTATTAAGAACTTTTTCAATGTTTGCAGTACAGGATGCACAACTCATACCCTGAAGATTGGGAGTTACCTTATCTGTATCTACATGATACTCTATAGATTCAATGACTTCTTTAATTTCATCTGAGAGACAAGAGAAGGCTCAAAACTAACTTTTACCCTTCCGAGTTCAAGATTGACAGCTACCGAGTCTACACCTTCTTTTTTCTTTCGAATCTTCTCAATATTCAAGGCACAGCCTTAACAAGTCATACCAGAGACTACAAGGGTGATTTCTTTTGCCGGCTTTCTAGCTTGAGATTTTAGCTACTTCTTTTTCGATCAGGAAATTATTTCCAACCCACACAAATTAGTGAATAGCCAGATTTTTACCTATGTTTTTGATAACTCGATTATTCCATAACTTATAGGAATATACAAGTTTCTGCCGATTACATGCCCAGTAAATGCAAAAAAGTATAAAAACATAGCAAAATTCAATAAATTCCTTTGCTATCGATTCTAAATAAATAGTGATGTATTGGAAGTTTTGTGAAAATGACTGTTCTCCATCCTTTTCTTTCATTGAAAAACAGGGGTTATTGTTTTCATTGATGCATAGTTTGGACACAAAAAACGCTGTGTCTTATCTTAATTGATGCTTATTCACCTTTTTTTGTGACAGTGGTGACTTCGGCTGCATCAATAGCAACATATAATGTGTTTAATAGTCAAAAAAACATCTCCATCAACTTAACGCGCTGTAGGACAGAATATCACATTTGACTACTTTTTCCTCAACATAGGATCTTCACTTATCTAAGGCTAATCAATGTTATAGATAAACCTAGACTAGGGGTCTCCTACAAAGGTTTCTAGGGCTTGATGCCGTTGATGGAACATATTCTTCACCTCTTGTACAGGACAGACAAACTACATAAGGAAGAAGCTAAAAACAATATCAATTCACGATTTGAATTCGATACTAAGGACTCAAATATCATGATGCTAATGGTGTACGTCTCTTTTTGGAGAAAACAAAAATGAATGTATCACGAAAATCTTGGCATATTTCACTTGTAATATTTATAGTTTGGCTAAGTTTCAGAGTGGTAGAAGGACTTCTACAAATTAAGGGGCATCACATTAAACTTGAAAAATTAGTTGAAAAACAGATTATATTTGGAGAACTAGTTGAAATTATCTTTTTGACTGGAGTTATTACTTATTTGGGATGGTGGCCTAAAGTTGGGTTGAAAAGCCCAAATAATTTACGAGATTTACGTTTATTGTGGCCACCAGCCCTATCGCTTCTATTCATGCTAATGATTGTATTATATACGAATCTACCATCAATCAGGGTTCTTATGATTGTAATCATCAATACATTGATGGTAGGAATCAGCGAGGAATTGATGTTTCGTGGCATATTGTTCTATGGTGCGTCATCATCATTCGGGATCTGGCGTGCAGTATGGATCACCACGATTATTTTTGGTTCAGTCCATATATTAAACAGCTTAATCACCGGAGATTTTAGAGCGAGCATATGTCATGCTTTTTTTGAGGTACGTTTGGTATCTGGACTGCAGCTTTGCGAATTCGTCTAAACACAATTATTCCGGTAATCATAATTCATTGGTTGTGGGATTGCCTAGCATTTCTGACAAATTCCATTTGGGATCTGGCATTACTTCCTTTCTCTCTAGTGCTTTCCATTTATGGTCTCTGGTTATTACAAAATTATCGACATGGCGAAATCGAATTGCTAAGGGATCAATATTAATCCAATGAATTGTTGAGAGATCAATTGATCGACTATTTGATGGCTAAACTCTACACGATATTTTTATTGCAGATTCACAGACATAGTAGATTGACAGAGGATCACATGGGCAGTTCACTATTGTTGGTTACTCATGCAACATTTGATGCACACAGCGTCGGCAGCCAATATTCAGCTATCTCAGAAGACCTGCGCTAACTCGATCAAATTACTCAGTATTGTTGTACCAATCAGAGAGCGAGCCAATCACTAAACATATAGACAATTCCCCACAGTTTGAGAAACATATAGAAAAAAATCAAACTTATCAAAATAAATAAACGGATTGCATTAAGAGAAAAATATGGATAGTGCGACGGAAAATCAGCCACCAGTACCTATAGTCCGACAAAATGCCTGGCTTAAAGTTTTAGCCACTGCAATAGATTTCTACATTATCTTACTGGCGGCTTTGCTAATCACAGGTAATTCCAATCTGTTCCCAATCCTTGTGATGGTTGGCAGCTTTATGGTTCCAATTGCCTATGTAGCTTTCTTTTATGAACACAGGCATTTTAGCCAACTGACATTGCCGACGGTCTCCATGACTTTCTTGTATGGTGGACTTCTAGGGGTCATTGCCGCTTCTCTTCTGGAGCCATTTTTTATCCATCACCTGGATCTGATCTCGGTTATAAAAGTAGGGTTCATAGAAGAATTTGCCAAAATCCTAGGAGTACTGGTGATTACACGTCATTTGAAGCAGGACTTGGAAATGGACGGTTTGATATTGGGCGCAGCTTCTGGGATGGGGTTTGCGGCCCTTGAAAGCAGCGGTTACGCTTTTACCGCCTTCTTAACGAGCAATGGAAGCATCTCGACAACAGTAATAGTAACTTTGATCCGTGGTCTTCTTTCTCCATTGGGAAACGGTACCTGGACGGCGATTTTATCCAGCGTGCTATTTCGAGAAAGCAGGAATGGCCGATTCCGCATTGATCTTCAAGTCATTGGTGCTTATCTACTCGTTTCTTTTCTGCATGCAATTTGGGACTGGCTGCCTCAGTTAATTACTTTCAATTTTGGCTCGGGCTTATATGTGCTCCTCGCCGAAGGTGTGGTTGGTATTGTCGGATTGGCTGTTCTATGGGCGCGTTGGCGAGAAGCAATTAGGTTACAAACTGTTTTGCCGCTAGAAGTCTAGGATATATTAGAACCTAAATGGAGGAATATATAAAGCTGGAGCATTAAACCCAAATTGTTTCAAATGCAGAAAACTTTAGGATAGGTTTTTGAAAAATAGGTAATTCAAGAACACCAAAACGGAGCTATTTGGCCCTACGCTTTTTTGAGTGGATAATTTTAAGTTATTTTCTAAATGTAGGTATAAGATGAATAATTTTTAAAAATATAGATCAACCAACCAGTTGAGTTTATCTAAATTCTCTATAGTATATTTTAGAGCAATCTTATAGTCAGGAATATCACCGCAAATATCTACTCTTTGTCCATATAATTTGGCAGTTCGATAATTATCTTTTTCCAACTTATGCAAGCTTTCAGATAATATATTTTCTCTACCCACAAGAGATCCTAATAATGCAAGGGATACACTTTTTCCATTGGATCCAGAGCCTTGAAGCATGAATGCCTTTTGAAATGAACAATATGTAGTTAAGCAATGGCCAGCGATCTCATGCAACAATATTATATCTTGCTCAGCCACTACACTTTTTAAGAAAGCGTTAATTTTTGGATATGTAGCGTCTTCATCCTATTGCACATTATGAAGTGTTTTCATTTTAAAAAGTTTGTCAAATGTTAAATGATGAACATCTCTAAGGTCAGCTTCTTCAAGATAAGCTTCTTTAAATTAGTTCCAGAAAGTTTAGCCTTTCGAGATTAGCATTTTTGTAAAGCAATTTCAGAATAATTTACCAATGGCTGATTTACATTATCAAATAAGTTTAGTGGGTAACCGGTACTGAAGACCCTACGACTATTATAATCTGCACAATATATCACGCAATCTGACTAAGCTGCTCAGAGTATATAGGATGACCATGAAGGTCTAATAATTCTGCTGTCAAGAAATTGAGGCCACCATTTCCAGCTGGATAATATGATTCATAATTACATTTAGAAGTAAAATTTGCAATATATATGATCAATCCTTTCTCAGCCTGATTTCTGGAATCAAAATATGTAATTATTACTAAACTACTATTTGTGACACTAGAAAATACTTCCTCTGTTGTTGTTTTAAGATTAATGTTTGACATTTGCCAGCTCTTAGCCTTCATCAATTTTCTAACTTGTGCGTCTGGATTAATATATTAATTAAATTTGTTACATAATCATCAGCTGCTTTCGAATGCTCTACTGAACCTATCTGTATTAGAGCATGACTTTTAACCATTTATCAACTTCCATAAGAATTCGCTTTACACTACAATGTATAGACTACATACTTAGTTTTTAAATTAATTATACAAAAATTTGTTTTTTAATAAAAATTACTTGCCTACCAAAAGTTTTAAAGTCAATAACAATTTAATATTAATTGTCTTTTATTCTTCCATGAAGCAAAAATAAAATTCATCTATTCTTTTCTCACATAACTATAAAGTGTCTGAATGCCGCATTTCTACCCAAGAGAGAATCCTATTTAGAAGCCTTTTTTAGAAGATAATCAATATTAGTAAAAAACGTTATAAAATTAAATACTAATAACAGTTTGTCAAACAGATAAGTAATTTTTCCCGACGAAACTTACAACGGTTTTAGCGAGTTGTTAGCCAACGAAGACTTCATATAATGTTTAGTTTACTTAGGCATCAAAGTTGGTTTAGACTAGTTAAATCAAAAATAAATCATTTTAAGGCGTTTTGCGACTTTTTTTTCCTTTAGTTGCATATGTGTTATTCCATGGAATTATCAAAAAAAGCATACTGTAGGGGGTGGAGATGGAGTGTTATCCCAAAAGTCTAGAACCTACTATAATTTCAATAAGCAATACACAATTGGAATGGATACTTAGATACTGTAGCTTAATTATTATTTTTACAACGTGTCACCATCGACACTTCTGAATAGATCTATACAAATATTTTTAATGGTCCTAAGTAAATGGTGATTTAAAACTACTGTTAATATCGATTCACAAAGTATTAGCTGAAGCAAAAATTAGAGTCCATTGAAATTCTCTATATATATTGATACTAAAAAGATATTAAAAGGATGCATTTTTTTACGATGAAACTTTGTTAAATAAATAAAATTGTTCATGAGACAGAATTGCCCATGTTTAGATATTGTTGAAAATCGTGAATGCAAGATTCACTCTACATTATCCCAAAATGGGAGATTATACTTCTTTTCCATATTTGATCATTGATTCAAAGACATGATCTAAAATTTTGTTTTGTGAACATACATGAAAGGGGTAGTTAAACATGTACGAAGAAAATTCAATTATGCATGCTGGCACAATACCTTAGTTTTAGGCATTTCTGACTGAAGAACAGAAAAGGAAAGTTGGAGTAATGAGAATGGATATGAAAGTACAATGGTTGGAGGCAAAAACCCATAATATGGAAAAGCTGACACCATGATCGTACTTGACTCGAATCTGGAACATGCTGGCGAAACAAATTGAATGCCTCTAGAATGAACGGCTGGCCAGAGTCGTACTTGGCGCTAAGGTTCCGATCATCTTAACAAGCCGTGTCGACAATCCCAAATCGCTAGTTGCGTTCTGTGCAATTGCTACTCATGGATCGACTATAAACAACAGACCGACTCAGCGAACTGAGCTCGAGGAACTCAATCAGATCATGGAAGGTGTGCCGCTGTTTACCGAGTTAGCATCAATGTCTAGGTCGATCCGATGTTTTCTCGCCGGATACCTTGCACCAAACTATGTATAAGTAGGAGGGTTGAATCTCATGGAACATAGTGAAGAGACTTTAGGGGGAAAGAATGGTATCAAGCTCCCCATGAATGCCGCACAATTTTTTGTGCGGTGTTTGGAAAACGAGGGTGTTAAATACATCTTTGGTATACCCGGAGAGGAAAATATCCACATGGTAGATGCATTTAACGGATCGTCAATTCGCTTCATACTTGTCCGTCATGAGCAGGCCGCTTCTTTCATGGCCGATATTTATGGCCGTCTCACCGGTCATCCAGGAGTGTGCATCGCTACGCTCGGACCGGGAGCAATCAATCTCGCGCTCGGCACGGCTGATGCCAATACAGACAGCGTGCCACTCGTCGCAATCAGCGCACAGGTGGGTCTGAATCGCATCTACAAAGAATCTCACCAAATCGTTGACCTGGTAAGCATGTTCAAACCGCTCACAAAGTGGGCCGCCCTGATCCAATCCGCAGAGGCGATACCAGAAATGGTGCGAAGTGCCTTCAAGCAGGCTCAGACCGAGCGACCTGGAGCCGTGTATCTAGCCTTCCCACAGGATGTCGAAAGCTTGCAAGCCCCCGAAGGATACCACCCGCTCGAGATTAATATCGTTCACGATTCCTCTCCATCCGCCACTCAGATAGCAAGAGCTGCCAAAGTCTTAGGGGCTGCAAAAAAACCAATTGTGCTGGCAGGGCACGGCGCAGTACGTGATCATGCCAGTGAATCGCTAATCCATTTCTCAGAGCGACTCAGGATATCGGTGGCGACGACCTTTATGGGCAAAGGCGTCTTTCCAGACAATCATCCTAATTCTCTGGGCGCTGCAGGATTTATGCTCCATGACTACGTCAATTTTGGCTTCGACCAAGCTGACGTAGTTATATGCGTCGGCTACGATCTGCAGGAATTTGATCCTGTGAGAATCAATCCAAAAGGGGATAAGCAGATTATTCATATTCATCGTTATCCAGCAGGAGTCGACGCTCACTATCACGTTATGGTCGGTATCGAAGGCAGTATTTCGGAGTCCCTCGACGCCTTGTCTCAAGAAGTTAATGCGACACCGTGGTTGAGCTCAATAGATACCAAGATCACTCGCCTTATATGGGAAGAGTTGGAGAGGGGAAGAGAAGATAACTCATATCCTCTCAAGCCCCAGAGAATCATCGCAGATATCAGAACTGCATTGGGTGAGGAAGATATCGTACTCGTTGACACAGGTGCGGTCAAGATGTGGATGGCCCGTCTTTACCCCACGTACCGGCCAAACACGTGCCTTATTTCCAACGGTCTCTCAACCATGGCCTTTGCGTTTCCGGGTGCAATCAGTGCGAAACTTGCCTTCCCTGAGCGAAAAGTTCTCGCGGCCGTGGGAGACGCCGGGTTTCTCATGAACTCGCAGGAACTAGAGACAGCAGTGCGCGAAAAAATACATGTTGTCGTGCTGGTATGGGTGGATGGGAGCTACGGCCTGATCAAGTGGAAAATGGATATTGAGCTAGGGCACCACTCGCACGTCGACTTCGGAAACCCAGACTTCGTCAAGTTAGCTGAAAGCTACGGCGCTAAAGGGTACGCCATAAAACGAACAGAAGACCTCCTTCCCATGCTGCAGCGCGCCTTGATGGATAACACGATCTCGGTCATCGCTTGCCCTGTGGATTACGCACAAAATATGGTACTGACTGAAAAGCTGGGAAAACTCACGCAACCGCTCTAGACGAAGACAGCAGAAACAAATTCAGGGGTATGATCAACATGAACGCCATTACCGAAATCTTTGCGATCGTAGTACCTGTTTTCTTTGTCCTTTTGATTGGATATATTTCCGGAAGAGCAAAAAAATTCGACCCTGATCAGGTACAGGGAATATACGAGCTTGCCCCCGATTTTACCCCCCAGCACCCTGTTTGTTGGAATGGGTATTACAAGCCACTACTTGCTTTATAATATGTCACTTTTTTCATTTTCCAGCCTATTGATTTTGGTTTAGATATTAATGTTGGAAAACAACTACAAAAATACAAATGGATTAGGACTTATGCAGTTATAAGCTCAGCATCTTATTTTCTCCTTGCTCTCCGTTTTTTCACCATCCTGTATGTCTCCGGTCGGACCCATAAATCTAGCTAGCCATTTTGTTTCATCAAAACTCTCAAGTACAATCTTCAAAATCACCGTGAGCGGTATGAAAAGCAGTGCACCTGCAGTTCCAAGCACATAATCCCAATAGATAAGAGACAGAAACAAGATTCCTGGAGATAATTTCAGGCCTTTTCCTGCAAGTGAAGGGAATATGACATTTTCTGCAAGCATATTGATAACCAAGATCACGACAATACCGGCAAGAGCACCTACAGGTCCATACTTAAAAAGCGTAAGCATTGAGGCGGAATAGGAGCTAGAAAGAGACCAATGAAAGGGATGTAGCTAAGTAGAAATATAAGAACTCCCCAGAGGATCGCAAAGTATATTCTTCCTATAAGGAAAACGATAACAATTCCGATGGCTGTGATAAGATTTGTTTCTGTTCTTATGATCAGAAAACCTACTAGATTCTTGTCAAATTTACTCATCCTCATTTGTAGTTTGGATTGCGTTTCAATTTCTGAATTTATTTTTTCAGGAGTATTGGCGGCATCTATTAACAAGAATGCTGTCGTAAGGATTATAATTCCAGCTGTTGTCCCAGCATTCAAAAACCCCTGAATAATATTTGACATAAGAGAGATCATAGTTGATGCAATACCACGTAAAATCGAATTCGCAGAAAACTCTTCTTGTGAGGGGATATAATGTGTGAGAACATCTATAAACTCCATCAACCGAGTTTGATAGATTGGGATCTGGTTCTCAAATTGGATTGCGGCTTCTAAAACCACTACTCCTAAGACTGCGACAATAAAAGTGAATAAAAGAATCACTAGAAGGACACTCAGTCCACCAGGAATTCCCTTTCGTTTGAGCCAGCGGATATGAGGGGTAAAAATCAGTGCAGCAAAAATAGAAAAAAGAATGGTTGTAAGTATGGTAGCGATCTCCCTCATTCCGACAGTCAGAATAACAACAAGAGTGATATATACTAAAATTCTGGCCGGTACCTAACTGTTGTTAATGCTCATGATTTGCGACTCCACTCTATAGGTTTACAATAATCTGAGCTTTTTCTTTCATAATAAGCTAATTCAAATGCCGTATTCATTAAACATTAGATAATTTTTTAAGTTATTGCTATGTTTGGACGAGGGATAGCATTTTTGTGTACATATGCAGAAAGTTAGTAATAGGATAGTTATCAAATATTGTCTATTATTTTGCTCTTGAGTAATCTAAGCCACACAATGCTCAAAATTCCCGTAGCAAATACGATCAGCAAGTCGTCAACATGCAGCAATGAGAAGCGAAATAGACTTCTTAAAGCTGGTGCATAAAGAACAAGAAAAAGGCCTGACAACGCTCCTACGAGCATGTATCTTAATGCTTTGTTTTCTGAATTCAACGTTTTGATTATGCTCTGTGACCAGGAAAGATTTGCCACAATTAAAGTAAGATTGGCAATTACTAGAGTAGTGAATGCAAGTGTGCGTGCTTCGACTTCACCCTTGCCCATATATAAATGCGTACAGGAAAATGATAATTACTCCTACAAGCATGCTTGTGCCCTGCAATAGACTAAGAGTAAGATTTTTCCTTCCGAACAACCTTTCTTGCAAATTTCGTGGTGGTCTATTCATAATATTTTTCTCTTCAGGCTCAGCCTCAAAGACCATCGAGCAGGCCGGGTCAATTATCAATTCCAAAAAAGCTATATGTACAGGCAAAAGGACAAGAGGTAAATTAAACAGTATGGGGAACACTGCAAGCCCTGCAATAGGCATATGGACTGAGAATGTATAGCCTACTGCCTTCTTGATGTTATCGAAAATCCTTCTACCTAATCTGACAGCTGCAACTATGGAAAAGAAATCGTCATTCAGGAGGACAATTGCTGATGCCTCGCGAGCCACATCTGTGCCTCTTTCTCCCATTGCAATTCCAATATGAGCAGATTTCAAGGCAGGCGCATCGTTAACTCCATCCCCTGTCATCGCGACTATTTCACCATTTAATTTTAAGGCATTTACAATTACCAGTTTTTGTTCAGGCACAACTCTGGCGAAAATATTTGTTGTTTTTATTTTCTCTGCAAGCTTATTTTCACTCATTTTGGAAAGCTCTGGACCTGTAACATACTTCTCCGGATCTTCTAAACCGATCTGTCTTGCGATATGCTGGGCTGTGCCTGGATAATCCCCTGTAATCATAATGACTCGTATTCCGGCTGTATAGCATTCCTTTACTGATTGAGCGATCGATGGTCTGACCGGATCGATAAAGCCAAGCAATCCTATAAATTCAAATTCAAAATCATGCTGTTTTTCAGGCAATGAATCCTCCGGAAAACAGGCTTTAGCCACCCCTAGGAGCCTTAATCCCTTGTCTGCCATCTTCTGAACCTGGGCCAGCATTTTTTCTTTCTCTGTCTCATTGAGATGGCATAACTCAAAAATAGTTTCTGGAGCGCCTTTTGTAGCAATAACATATTTACTCTTGTCACTAGATTCCCATACATTTGATATTGCAAGTAAGTTTTTTGAGAGCGGATATTCTCGAATAAGTTTCCATTCGTTGTGTATATTTTCATAGTCTATAAGGAATTTTTTAGTATTTTTTTTAATCTCCATCTCCAGCGGATCAAAGGGATCCTGCTGGCTTGCTAAATAGCCGAATTCAAGTAGCTCATGGAACTTCTCAACTAAGCACCCATTTTTATCGATCTCTAAATATTCATTTCCTAAATATATAGTACTTAAAATCATCTTGTTAAGTGTTAAAGTCCCTGTTTTATCCACGCACAATACTGTCGAAGAGCCAAGAGTCTCGATAGCAGGCATGCGCCGTACCAAAACATTTCTTTTGGACATGCGCCATGCGCCCATACTCAGGAATATAAGCAAAATTACTGAAAATTCTTCCGGGAGAATAGACATGCTCAAACTCAGTCCTGCCAGCAGGCCATGTAACCAATCTCCTCTGGTTAGCCCATAGACTATCACTACAAGAGCACATAATATTCCTCCTAGAATAGCAAAATTCTTTACAATTAGGACGGTCTCTTTCTTGAGTAAAGAGTCTTCTTCGGCAATCGTTCCCAGAGCCTTTCCAATCTTGCCAATTTCAGTGTGTATCCCTGTTGCAATTACCTGAGCTGCTCCTTGTCCTTGAATCACTAGCGTCCCGGAATATACAAACGGCATATCATCTCCTCCGGGTTGCCTAAACTGCAAAGACTGAATTAAGTCACTAGATTCGGATTTCTTTACTGCAAGAGACTCACCTGTAAGCAGAGATTCGTCTACCAGAAGATTCGTACAGGAAAGCACAACTGCATCTGCAGGGATACGATCTCCTTCTCTTAAAATCAGAATGTCATCTTTAACTACTTCGCGGCCTGGAATTCTTTTTTGCTCCCCGTCTCTTATCACAAGAGCCCTTGGGCTTGAGAGGTTTTTTAAAGCCTCTAATGCTCTCTCTGTCTTTCGTTCCTGGTTAAATGTTATGCCGACGACCACAAACACAAACGTTAGTAATATCAGAGCATCTTTTACTTCACCAAGGAACAGATAAATCAGACCTGCGCCTAAAAGAAGAATCAACATAGGTTCTTTAAGAACATTCAGTAAGATGGAAAACAGGCTCTGGTTTTTTTGTGATGGCAACTCGTTATAGCCTTGCTTTTTAAGTATTTCAGTGGCCTCTTTTTCTGAAAGTCCAGTTATATTTTTCGGATTGGATAGTTTTTCCATTTTTGAACTCATCGTAATTCATTGAATATAGGAACCAAAAAGAAAGTGAAACAGAAAATTTATTGTGAAGGCTTAGAATTGATCGGATTTTGAAGTGGAAGTAAAAGAACAATATTTTTGAACTGATTCATGTAATTAAATCACACAGGATAAAAAATATATTAATATATGCGCATACAATTGTCTTTAACAGTACAGGTAATCTCGCGAATCAAATTTTAAAAGAATTCTCAGGATAATGTTGTTGTTTTCATAATATTGCTTTATAAAGTTGCGGCTCTTATCTGAACGATATTTAATCTATAAGGGTATATAAATCTGCATTAATTTTATTACTTGAAATCGTTATTCGGCTGTTTAGGTTTGTGTTTTTAAAGTGGGATATCCTTCATAACAATTGTCACACAACACAGTTACAGTGGGACTTTTACCCCGTTGTCTTAGCGTTTCTATCATCCCACATTTTGCCAACAATATGACAAATATAATTTATATATCCTTCATGATATAATGGAAATTTCTCATAAACCAAATACTATCGGAAACATTCGCAGAAAAAGTTTATATATCTAAAGACTTAAACAGTGTTTAGCAAATAATTTATGAGGTGATCTTAATATCCAACATGCGAAATTTTGTTTTACGAGACAAAGATGGCAACGAACAGGGAATTTTCACTGGAAAACAGCCTCGACAAGCTGCTCTGAAAGCTGCAAACCGGGGTAAAGGGACAAAGTCAAAACCTGAGCTTATCCGCCTCAGGGAACGCGGAACAAAGAAAGTACATGTTTTCAAAGCATGGAAGCAAATCGTCGAAGCCCCAAAAAATAAGCCTAGCTGGATGCCAGAAAAAATCAACAAGCCCTTTGTCAAGAAAGAGAAAATAGAAACGATCGAATAAATATAGTTCCCATTATATGCCCTGAAAATCGGGGTTCTTTCATTTCTTTTTGATATCCATAAATGAAATTAGCCTGGAAGCGTCCTTAATCGTCATGGCTGTTTGATTGAACAACAATTCTCTCTGCAACTTAGTTTTTCAGTCCATAAATCCAAAATTCACTAGATTTTGGGCCAGAGCCCATAAGGCTAAATTTTTATTTTATCAATCCTTTCTGGACATACCAATCATAATCATGGACAAAGCGCTCCTTATTGAATTCTGCCAGCTGGCAAAAATATTCTGTACGATGACGATGTATTTCATCCTGATCGGTATATTTGATTTCTCCGCGGATTGACTTTATAAACTTCTTCCCGTGGTCTTGCGCAGGCCCTAGATAATTCTCAAGTGCAGAGTTATCTCTCCCAATTACAACTCCAATGCTTCCAAAACTGTAACGCCAAGATTTACGAGAACGCTATTCATTTCATGTATCTCAAAACCTCATCATCGCCACTTCCCCTGCTGTGCATATAGAGTACCCGCATTTTGCGGTCACCATCTGGCAGTGAATAGCATATAAAAGGCTATCGAAAAGGTCTTCATTAGAGCTGAACAGAGGTAATGTAGTTCAGAGCCCCAAAAGCACCTCCATCAGCGTCCATAATCTTCCAAATATCTCCACAAAATCATCAAATAAAGAACATTTGCCTGTAGCATAACAGGCTCCACATCCAATACAATATTCGAGATTCATTTTATAGAGATCTATAAGCTCAGTTTCTGCACCTTCAGATCCAGCATCTTTGAGGACAGAATTTACCAGTTTCAAGGTGTTACTTGCATTGCCCTTTGGACTTGCATTGATTCCAATGATTTTCATTTAGCTTCTTCGATGAAATATTTCAAAATAAAGAGGATTTCGATTTACCTCGGATTTTCACGAGTAATTTATATAAAATTATATGCATGTGACGAAATTATGGGGTTTATCAAAATCCTCTCTATACCAATTGATTTAAGTACTAAAAAATGTACTTGAGTTGATACACATATGCAAGCAATTAAAGTCTCTCATCTCATCAAAAAATTCGGCTCTCTCACCGCGGTCAATGATATTAGTTTCTCAGTTGGCGAAGGAGAAACCTTTGGTTTTTTGGGTCCCAATGGTGCCGGTAAAACTACTACCATTCGTATTTTGACCGGAGTATCAAGACCAACTTCTGGAACAGCAACCATTTTTGGCCATGACATTGAGCATGATACCATTAATGCACGGCAATCCATGGGGATTGTATCCGAAAATTCCAACGTTTACGATGATCTGACTGCATGGCAGAACATGATGTTCTCCGCTGAACTCTATCATGTAGGACGAAAAGAGAGAGAAAAAAAAGCTACAGAATTGCTCAAGAAGTTCGAATTATACGAACGTCGCAATGACAAAGCGCACGGTTTTTCAAAGGGGATGAAAAGACGTCTGACCCTTGCAATGGGGCTGGTCAACAGCCCACGTCTGCTGTTCCTTGATGAACCAACCTCAGGGCTCGATGTACAGAGTAACCTCATCATTCGTGAAGTGATATCGGACCTCATTCTCAATGGAGTCACTGTTTTTTTAACGACGCACAATATTGAGGAAGCAAATGTCATGTGTGATCGAGTGGCTATCATCAATAAAGGGAATATCATTGCAATCGATGCACCGGAATCTCTGAAAAAGACGTTCAAAGGTTCACAGTCGATTGAGGTATCTTTTAACCATAATTCTGCAGATCACCTGGGGGAGTTCAGCCGTCTCTCAATGGTTAATAACGCACAAAAGGAAGGTGACAAGTTTAAGCTCTATACTGAGGATCCAGCTGAAGTTATTGATGCCTTAGTATCTTATGCTCACACGCATAATCTTAAAATTATCAGTATCACTACTCTTGGCCCTAGCCTCGAGGATGTATTTGTAAAGTTGACTGGTCTGCAGCGTGCAGGTGATGGTATCCATGCAATCGATTAATCATGCGAGATGGATAAAGCATCTTTCATGTGGGATATCTGCTGCTTGGGCAATTGCCAAAAAAGACATGCGGATCTACTACCTCAAATCAAATATCATCGTTTCCGGCATCTTTTTTCCACTTTTTATGTTCTTAGCCTTTGCCATTGGAAAGAACACCTCACCAGGCACCCTGATCCCGGGGCTGATCTCGATTACTCTCCTGTTTTCGGCTTCATCAATAGAACCGGTTTCAATACCTATCGAAAGGCGGGTAAAGACTTTTGAACGCTTGCTCTCGGCACCTATTACACTGTATTCGCTGGTATCGGGTGAGAGCCTGAGTGGATTTTTTTATAGTCTCGGCATAGCATGTTTTCCTCTTGCCATTGGTGTGATCATCTTCAATACAACTATTGTACATGCAACTGTTCTTGTGATTTCCATGATCCTCACAGCATTCTGTTTTGCTACGCTTGGGACACTGTTTGCTGCATATCCTACAGAGAATGTGGGTGAGGTCATGTCTATGCTTAATACAGTAAGGCTACCGCTCATCTTTATCTCGGGTGTTTTTGTCCCGATATCTTCTATGCCTCAGATAGGTCAGAAAATCGCACTTATATCACCACTTACATATGGAAATGATCTGATCGAGTATGCGTATACCGATAAATCGTTATTTCTCCCGCTTATGGATGTAATAGTGTTGGTGATTTTCATCCTGATTTTCCAGATAACTGCAAACTATCTTTACATGTATTTTAATGAATGAGAAATTTCAAAATATATATTCGAAAATATTATCACTATACTTTTTTTCATATTTGTACATATTTTAGATAATTTCGATAAATTCCTATGCGTTTAATCATTGGAGATTTTAAATCTCTTGACAATAATTTCTACTTATGAAAACTCTTACAGATTTTGCTCGTAAAGAAGACTACAAACGTCTTCAGTCAAATGGAGACAAACTTGTTGAAATTGATTCTTAATTTATTGGAAACCTCTTTGTATCATTTTTGAGTCCATATATTTTAGCAAAATAGTTTTCTGAGAAAGACCTGAAGATGATATCATTATTATGTTTAAAATACTTTTTTTACAGCAATGGCATGTTCTTTCTGACTTTGAAATTGAGAGACAATGTTTGATCGAATTTGTTTAAAGAAACTTCTTGATTTTCCCGAATATATACTAGACGGTATCACAGCCTGGTCATTAAGAAAGAGAATTATTGATAACTGCATAGAAGAAGAAATATGGGGATAGTTGCAAAGTCAAATTCATTGCCTTGGTTTGAAAATAAAAAAAAGAATGATTCAGGATGCTACTTTTATCCATTCAGATCTGTCTGCTAAAGCGAATAAACCTCAAAAAAGAAGCAAAAAAGGAGGAGCAAAGACGTAATCTGGACAAAAAAGGCAAGTAAGTCACCCTTTGGATACAAATTTCATGGTATAATAGAGAGGGATTATGACCTAATCAGAAGGTTCAAGGCAAAGACTGCATCATTTCATGATTTTCATGTAGATTTATCAGAAATAAATGAAGTGGTTTACCGAGACAGAGGATACTCTGGAGCAAAATCAAAACCTTTTGATTCAACAATCGAAAGAGAAGTAAAAGAACATCACTGGAAATAAGGGATATATTAAAAAACAAGAGGATATGTACAAAAAAAGTTACAGAGGAACGAGTTTATGCAGTGACTAAATGGATATTCAAAGCAGGAAAAGTTCTTATCACTACTATTCAAAGAGTGAATCTGAATATATTATGTACAGTTTTTTGTTATAATCTCTATCAATTAAGGACATTGAAAATAAGAGGAGTGTTTTAAGGATAGCGGTAGCTATCTTTAAAATTAAAGAATGATGAACAGGGAAAGAAAAAATCGTATCAAATAAAGAAATTAGCTAGAAAGATTTGGCCAGCATTCCCGCAAAGAAAAAATCAGAGGTAAATCTGAATCTTCTCTATAACCATGAAAAAAACGGAGAGACACAGAAAAGTGGTTCTCTCATTCCCTTACATTCTTATTTTCTATTCTTTCCTTGGTTCAACTTTGCATTTAAATTTAGTAGAAAAATGTATGTACTTGACGATAAATCCATTTTTTGCTCGTTATCAGGGAGTTTTCATAGATAAATACTTAATGATCCATCCTCAAAAGTGCGTTAGATATAGCAAGCATTCCCTCAATAAATCTGCTCCGCCAGATAGTTCTCGACACCCATCTGTTTGATCTGATCGAGTTGGGCTTCGATCCAGTCGATGTGTTCCTCTTCTTCCGTCAGGATTGATTCCAGAAGCACTTTGGTGTTATTATCTCCCACCTCAGCTGCTAGATGGATACTTTCGTTGTAACCTCGGATGGCCGTTTCTTCGGCTCCATGGTCATGCTCATGCATATTTGGTACTTGGCCGCCAATTATTATTCGGTTCAGCTTGCTGACGATTGGCTTCCCTTCAAGGAAAAGGATGCGTGCGATCAGTTTCTCCGCGTGCCTCATCTCGGCGATGGCTCGCTTCTGGATCATCTCTTCCAGTTGCTTGTAATTCCAGTTTTCACACATCTCGGCATGGACAATGTACTGATTGATAGCAGTTAGTTCATCGGCCAAACGAGCGTTTAAATGTTCAATAATCTTATCATTTCCTTTCATAAATAAACATCCTATTATATCGAAAATTATCCATTCAGCTCTCGGAGATTATTCAATCTGTATTTTTTTTGCTGGCTCTTTTAGCTCCATTTTCGGAAGTGTTATCGTCAGGACACCATTTTCAATTTTAGCAGTGCTTCCCTCCTCTTTAACACTAGTGGGCAGATGGACAACTCGGTAAAAGTGAGTATATTCTCTTTCCTTACGAATATATCCTTCCTCTTCGGTTTCTTTTTCCTTCCCGCTCTTTGCACTTATCTCAAGCATGTCTTCTTTAAGATTTATCTCAATATCCTCTTTATTGATTCCTGGTAAGTCGGTAGTGACCAAAAGCTTGTTTTCTTCTTCCTTGATGTCGATGGCAGGGGTAAATACATTCCCACCTCCCCATTTTTCCCTAGGCATGAAGTCCTCAAACAGCAGGTTCAAGCGTTCTTGTGTCTTCCGAATCTCTTCAAATGGATCCCAACGTGTGGGTTCTGAAATTGTTCTCTTAGCAGGCCAGTTCATCTAAAATTCCTCATAAAATAACGTTATAACACAGTAGTTGTGTTATTTTGAGTATTTTGAAGGAGGCTATATAGCGTTTTCTTTAACAATTTCACTGAAATAGAAATTATAATCATTTTTAAGATTTGTTCAATGACCCAAGGATATAACTACATTATTAAAAATTATTAGTTTAATCATAGGGTTTTGATAATAACTTTTATCAGATCTTTAAAATCTAGAATTTCATCTAAGATTAATCTGCATTTCTGTTTTTGGGAAAAAAATCTTAATGTTGGATTTTTGAAGATCTCCGAAAATAATAAAAACATAATTAATATAAAATTATTTTTTGATGTTAAAACATTTCATTGGGAAGTAATTTTTATTTAAAGATTATTTTTGGTATAATTAATTTTAAAAACTAGTGGATAAAAATATATTGCAGTTTAAAGGGAACAGATAAAGAGTGAAAGAGGGAGGGAGGATCGGTCGGATGCATGAGTATTGTAGTAATAATGCAGAGAATTTCGATAAACCTCATATTTTTTTACAACTGCCAATGAATGACTTTTCGAATAGCCTCTAAGTCTACGAGGAGAACTCTATGGAGCTTCAAACTCGAATTGTTACAAATGCAGATGAGCTTCAGAATGCAGTAAAGCATGGCTACGCGCACATTACTGTCGAAGGCGAGATTCGTGGAATGCCGATGCTTGCCCTTCAACCGGGACAGACATTGACTGGCGGAACATTGCATTTTGGTGCGAGTGGTGTACAGTTGAGCCGCAATAACACTCTCTCCTACATCACGATCCATACGAGTGAGGTTGAACGTGCTATTTTGAACTACATGGGTTTAACTGATTTAGGCACGCTCACGCTTCACAACGTCAGAACGACCGGGCAAGTAGCTTCATTAGTCGGCGGCGCGGCAAGAGGTGGCGGCCATGTGCACGTCGAGAATCTTCATATTGAATACGCTGATTTGCGCGGGCGCGCCGAGCGACCTTATGCATATGGAGTGGGCGTTATGCAGGGTGCTTTCACCTTGTGGAACACGCACACTGACGACGTAACTATCAGTGCTGAACTTCTAAATATTTCTGCAGGCAGTGCCGAAGCTCCGGTGCGTGGCAGCGGTGTTTTTGTTGGTGGCCAGGGAAAGCCGGATGCACATCAAAAGGGGTGCGTGTGCAGGTGACATGTCTCAAGACTGGCGAAATTCACACCGATGGCAATATCCCCGAGAATACGCCTGATTTGATCAGCGGAGGAGTGTTCGTACTTTATGGTGCATGGGTGGAACGTGTCGAGAATATCGGAGCTGTTACGACTTACGGGCCAAATATATGGTGCTCGATAACTGGGGCAACGTATGTGAGTGGATTGCCCGCGCACCCATCGTGTCACGAGGGACGAGTGGCATTGGATTCGTGCAGTTTAATGAAATTGGCAGTTTGCAAGTCGAAGCACCCATTGAAACCTTTGGCAGAGGGGCACGTGGTTTTAATCTCTACGACGGCAGTTTGCAAGAGGCCTCGTTCCGCAGCATTACTACACACGGCAATGGGAGCGTTGGTATTCAGATCAGCCGCGATTTGCAGCGCCTGAGTATTCAGGACAACGTGGCGACATATGGCGGCGAAGGGGAAAGCCTGGTAAAAGGTAAAGTACTAAAACTCAAGGCATACGCTTGAATGTGCTGAAAAACGGTCACGTCGGCGAGTTAAGCGTCGGTGGCGCACTATGTACCACTGGGCAAGGAGTTGTTACGTTAATTGTACAGGGGAGTATTGACAGTCTGAAAGTGCATAAGGGCATTCATGCATTAGGTCCGGATTCGGATGCTATAGTTATTGAAGGAGGCAATATCTCACTTGAGGGTTTAGAGATTACTGCCCATGAAGGCAAAAGAATTCTAATACAACAGCTAGAGAAGGAGATGCACAAATGAAAGCCGACAAATAAGTGATCAGATGAATGATCATCTGCTCACCCCGAAAAATGCTGCGCTTATAATAATTGACTACCAACCAATTCAGATAATCACGATAGCTTCGATGGATCGTCACTGGTCGAGAACATTGTGCGTGTGGCAAAGATTAGGCGAGCATATGGATTGCTGATCTGAACATGAAAGTGACAAAGAAGTACGGCATGATCCACCAGGCTCAAAACTCGATTACGGCAGTCAGATGCGTATTCTTCATAGATGACAAGGGGATCATGCGGGCGATGATTTACTACCCGCTGCAAAATGGGCGGTTCATGCCCGAGATCATCAGGCTCGTAAAAGCGCTCCAGACGACCGACAAATACAAGGTATCGACGCCTGCCAGCCGGGCGACAAAGTTATCGTGGCCCCGCCGAAGACCGCAGATGAGATGGACAAGCGATTAGACGAAGGATACGAGTACAAAGACTGGTACCTGTGTTTTAAAAAAGTGTGAGAGTCGAAGATGTTTTAACCTCGTTAAACTTGCTTGATACTGATAAATGCCAGTTTATAGAATTGCACACTGGTTCATCCAAGGGCCCTTTTTATCAGGTATTTCAGAGCCAAGATCATTAATAGAGATCTGAGCATGAGTAATATGAGTAATAAATCTGGAAGGAAGACAAGTGAAGGCACTAAAGCTGATGTAATTATCACAAATGGCCGAATTGCCATACTGGACAAACGCAACAGGTTTGTTTCATCTGTAGCCATTCGTGATGGTCATATCATCACTGTCGGTGATGAAGGGGATACGAAGGAAAATTGGCCAGACACCAGAGTTATTGATGTGCATGGGAGAACAGTCGTCCCTGGCCTTAACGACTCGCACGTTCACGTAGTTCGTGCAGGGCTCAATTACAACGTGGAGCTTCGATGGGATGGCGTGCCGACTTTGGCTGAGGCTCTCCAGAGGTTGTGCGACCAGGCCAAACGGACGCCTCCGAAAGAGTGGGTTCGCGTTGTGGGAGGTTGGTCTGAATTCCGATTCGCTGAGCGCGGATGCCGACGCTGGAAGAGATCAACGAAGCTGTGCCTGACAATCCGGCTTTCGTCCTGCATCTTGTACCAAAGTGCCATGCTCAATCGGTTGGGAGTGGCAGACGTAGGCTACAATCGAGATACGCCAGATCCTCCGGGCGGTGTGATTGAGCGTGACGAAGAAGGCAATCCACATGTCTTATTTTCGCTAAGCTGAACGCGAACATTCTGTACTCAACACTTGCCAAAGGACCTAAGCTCAGCTATAGCGATCAATTAAATTCCACCCGACAATTTTTGCGGGAGCTCAATCGATTTGGGATCACTAGTGTCATAGATGCAGGCTGTGGCTTCCAGAACTTTCCTGAGGATTACACCGTCATAGGCGATCTTGCAAAGCGAGGTCTGCTTACTGTCCGAGTAGCCTACAATCTGTTCACTCAACGTACTAAACATGAGCTAGAGGACTTTGCGATCTGGGTGAATATGACGAAACCGGGTCAAGGTGATGATTTATACAGGATGAACGATGCAGGAGAAATGTTAGTCTTCTCCGCAGCCGATTTTGAAAATTTTGCTGAACTCCGCCCTGAGCTGGCGAACACGATGGAGAATGAGCTGAAGGATGTGGTGGAACTCCTTGTCAGGAACCGTTGGCCTTTCCGTATCCATGCAACCTACGATGAGTCAATCACCCGTTTCATGAACGTCTTCGAAGAAGTGAACGACGAGACCACGTTCAATGGGATCCACTGGTTCTTCGACCATGCTGAAACGATCTCTGAGCATAACATTCAACGTGTTCGCAACTTAAATGGGAGCATAGCTGTCCAAAACCGTATGGCGTTCCAATGCGAACACTTCGTCGCCAGATATGGAAAAGAGACAGTTACTCAGGCACCGCCAGTGCACAGAATGATGGATATGGATGTCCCAGTAAGTGCAGGAACAGATGCGACGAGAGTATCAAGCTACAATCCGTGGCTTTCGCTGTATTGGCTCATCACTGGCAAGTCAGTCGGAGGTGCACAAAGCTTCTCGGAGTCAGGTCGAATCGAGCGCATATCGGCGCTTAGGCTTTATAGTCAGGGAAGCGCCTGGTTCTCAAATGAGGCTGACAGGAAGGGAAAGCTAGACGTGGGGAAATTTGCCGACTTTGCAGTCTTATCTGCAGATTATTTCACGATTCCGGAGGAAGAGGTAAAGCAGATCGAATCAGTACTCACCCTGGTTGGAGGCAAGGTAGTATATGGAACCGGGGAGTTCGAACGGCTCGCACCGCCACCATTGCCAGTCAGCCCACCATGGTCGCCTGTGGCTGTCTATGGCGGATATCCCCATTCACACTGCTATTGAGGGCAGCTGCATTAGATCCCCGAACATGGCTCGAGTTTATTGAAGAATTTGTGCTCGCTTTACCAGAGATACTCAAGCTTCCATAATATCAGACCAATTAAGTTCATGCAAATTCAGAAAACATTATGAATGACAAGGGTTTATTAGAAAAGTCAACAGAGCACGCCTCCGTTTTCACTAAACGTACGGTCAAGCATGGGTTTGAAGAACTATTCGAAACAGCGTTGCATGATTTCATTGCACAATCGCTTCAAGCCGAGGGTCAATTGGGGGTGAGCGTGATGCGCCCTGTTGAGGGGAGTCGTAGAGCCGATGAGTTCGTAGGATTACCTGCAGTTTTTATGCTGCTGGTGTTCCATGCGTGATAAGCAGTTTCTGGTCGGTTCCGGATATCTTCACAGCCATACTGATTGAGCGGTTCTGTTGCAATTACGTTGTTAGAAAAATGGATATTCCCTTGGCATTGAGGAAGCTCAACTCTGAACCAGAGACCTTTTGTCTGTCCAGGTGGCAGATTATGTGGAGAAATGCTATCAATCGGATAAGTGGGAGGGTAAGAGCAGGGAGAAAATAGAACAATACAGAGAAAATTACCTTAAAATGGCCGATAAATTCCCTAACAAGAAGCCTTCCCATCAACCCTACTATTGGGCAGCTTATACAATTAAGGGGGCTTAAATTTAGGTCTTGCTTTGAGCGTGTACGTTTAAACACAAGTACCTTATTGTCAGATCATGTTAAGGCTAAGGATTCAGATTCTGTGGAATTAGTATTGAAACAAACTGAAGCGCTTTCAGATGCGTGGACAAGTTAAAGAATATTGAAATTTTAATCAATCACGGCTTATATTAGGAAAAACCCATCTTTTAGAAAGTAAATGTAAAAGCGAAGATTCCTTTGAGTTTTCGCTCACTAAACTTGCTAAGTAGGACTCAAATATCAAGAAGTATAAAGAAAAATTTAGTCATTTTCTAGTTTTTAGGGTATGCTCTGAACTACTGATAAAACCATCTATATGTAAAGAATATTAAATATTTGAGGCACTCAATTTTAGAATTTTAGTTGCTATGAGCTGAAATTTATATAAACGGTCTCTTTAATTTTATTTTGATCTTATCCCTCTATAAACATTTTTTTCCTTTTAAAAAGAATGAATATCCAAACTTGATCCATGATTTGAATATATTACAGAAAAAAACCTATATTTCTCAACTCTCTTAATGCTCCGCCATTCCCCCCATTTATAAAGATATAGAATTTTTTTGCACATTTGCCCACTATTATTCAGTGAAAGTTAGATTAATTTTTAAGCTACTGTCATATCGAGAAAATAGATTGAATTCTTATGTATATCTACGGAAAGTGGTGTATTCATTTATATTGATTAATTTCCAAATAATTCTGTAAGCATCTTTTTTCCAAAACTACCTTTTCCTTTTTTAGTACTCTGTGCTCTCAGCAAAAGTTAAAAATATATTTATTAAAGCTCAATTTGATTGTTTAGCAGCTGAATTCTTTTTTAAAAACCTATTGATTTGATTTTATTCATATTTCAGGAATATATATTTAACAAGAGAAACCCAATTTGCTTTGATAGCAATGGGAAAATTCAAAATAAAATGTCTGAAGTGCGGAAAAGAATATGGTCATCAGTACAGGCTCAACTGTGAGAACGATGACTCCATCTTGCGGGCGGAATATTTTGAAAAAAGGCTGGATCTACGAAAGCAGCCAGGTATGGGAAGGTTTCATTCCTGGCTTCCGATTCAGGAAGAACTCACTACGGATGCAGGCCCCACTACCTACAAAAGTGAAGCTTTTGCCAGGGAACTCGGGCTCTTAAACCTTTACATAGGATTCAGCGGATACTGGCCCGAAAGAGGGTCTTTTATCAAGACCTGTAGTTTCAAAGAACTTGAAGCCTACCCTACCATGCAGTTTCTAAAAGAAAGCGGTGGAAAAGCTATAGTCCTTGCTTCTGCCGGAAATACGGGTAGGGCCTTTGCTCATGTCTCGGTCCTAACAGGGATAGACGCCTACATAGTAGTTCCAGATTCAGGAATTTCACATTTGTGGCTTCCCGAAGAACCGATTGAATCCGTTCATTTGATCGATATGAGCCCAGGGAACGACTACACTGACGCTATCAACCTTGCAGTAAGAGTTGCAAAACTTCCTGGGTTGATTTTCGAAGGCGGAGCCAGAAATATCGCCCGAAGAGATGGGATGGGCACTGTGATGCTGGATGCAGCAGTAACCCTAGGAAAAATGCCTGATCACTATTTTCAGGCAGTAGGGAGCGGTACAGGGGGTATTTCAGCATGGGAAGCCTCCTTGCGCTTAAGGGCCGACGGGCGATTCGGGCTGAAACTTCCGAAATTACAGCTTGCTCAGAACCTTCCTTTTGTACCCATCTACAATGCCTGGCAGGCAAAAAGAAGGGAAATCATTCCTGAAATTGATATGAAGAATGCTAAGAAACAGATAGAGGAAACTTATGCATCGGTCCTTACAAATCGGACTCCTCCTTATGGCATAAAAGGAGGACTCTACGATGCACTTGTCGATACTGATGGGGTGATGTACGCAATTACCAGAGAAGAAGCCCTTGAGGCTAAGGTCCTTTTCGAATCGTTGGAGGGGATTGACATACTGCCCCCATCTGCGGTTGCTGCAGCTTCCCTGCTAAAAGCTGTAAAAACCGGAAATGTTGGGACGGCAGATATCATTCTCTTAAATATTGCAGGTGGGGGGTACATGCGGCTAAAAGAAGACTTCACACTTTTTCAGATCTCACCGGTAGCTCATGCCAAAAACCCAGATGTCCCCTTAGAATATCTAAATATTTGAGTGTGGAGAACTATAGAACAAGCACTATATAATTAAGGATTATAGGATAAAAACGAAAGTGAAGAGGTATGTGCATGGCAAGTCCCGAAGAAGAAGTTATAGCAATTATGAAAAAAGAAGGTATTGACCTTGCTGCAACTTTGCCCTGTGACCGAATCAAGAACCTGCTTCCTCTAGTTTCGGAAAATTTTCCAGAAATCAGGTTGACTAGGGAAGAAAATGGTGTGGGTATTTGTGCCGGGGCTTACCTTGCAGGTGGTAGACCCATGATGCTGATTCAAAGCACAGGACTTGGGAATATGATTAATGCTCTAGAATCCTTAAATGTAATATGCAAAATTCCATTACCTGTGCTTACAAGCTGGCGTGGAGTTTATGGAGAATATATTGAAGCGCAAGTTCCTCTTGGGGTCCATCTTCCAGCCATTCTCAAAGGAGCAGAACTGGAATACACAATAATTGAAGATGCTGAACAGATCTCTCTCCTTGAAAATGTAATTAAAGACGCCTTTGAAAATTTAAGGCCTCACATTGCTCTGATCTCACCTAAAGTATGGGAAGCTTCTGGCTGCTGTACCTGGGAAGTTGCCAGCATTCCAGATAAATCAAAGGTTATGGAAAGAATATGCGGGTTTAACCTTAAGATGGAAAATCTCAAGCCATTGATGCTCAGGAATGAGGCGATTTGCGCAGTTGCCTCTCAACTTGATTATGAAATTACAGTAACAAATCTCGGAATCCCCTGTAAGGAACTTTATGCCTACAAAGACCGAGATCTCAATTTTTATATGTTTGGTTCGATGGGTCTTGTTTCCTCGATTGGTCTTGGCCTTGCACTCCGCACCGAAAGGATAGTAGTGGTTTTTGATGGGGATGGAAGCTTGTTGATGAATCCTAATGCCCTTCTTGAGGTTGCAAAAGAAGCCACTAAAAACTTGATAATTATTTGTCTTGATAATGGCTCATACGGGTCTACAGGTTCACAGGAAACATGTGCTATGCGCTATATTGACCTAGAAATTTTTGCAAAAGCATGCGGAATCCAAAATACTGCTAAAGTAAACAATAGGGAAGGATTAATAGAGGTCTTCAGGAGGTTTCGGGCTATTCAAGAGCTTTCATTCATCCATGTAATCCTTAAGCCAGGAAACACAAAAGCCCCAAATATTCCCCTTAGTCCAGAAGACGTTACAAAACGCTTTAAACGGGCTTTGGAAGCAGAGAAACCATGAATTTTTCAAATCAAAATGGTTATGAAACCTTGAAAGCAGAACACATATTAATTATTGAAAATTCAACCCTTACTTTAACAAATGAGTAAAAATAAGTGCCTTTGTTTATGTAATTCTTTCAAATAAATATAAACACAAAGCAAGAACATTCTATACACTTCCTAATAGAATATATCTGTTTCCCCAGATCTATTCTTGCTGCTAATCCTTTTGTGAAAAATTTATATTTTGTGGGACTTTAAAGTAAGCATACAAGAAATGGTTTGGCTATCACAACTTATAGAAACCGCTGGCGATTTGTAAGCCAACTGATAATTTTATTATCAAGAAAGACGGCAAATGTTTAATCAATGAAGAAATTCTTAACATCTCAAACCTCGAAGATTACATGAAAGAGTCCCTTACCTAGCTCTTGAAATCTGGGTAGTAACAAACAGTCGACATTCCATCAATGTACACATTTGTAGAATTTGTTTGCTGATTTACCCACTCGAATTCATTGGAAATTGGATTAATTTTGGAGCTACTGTCATAATGGAATAATAGCTGAATTTTTGTGTACATCTATGGAAATGGGGGTAACTAATTATGGATTCTAATCATATATTGAAATTTTTTAAGATTCTGTTTTTTTTACTAGTCTGCCGTGCCTATCAATTTCTCCTTGTGCAATTCTTGTTGAAGAAATAGGAATTCCATCTTCAGCCATTACATATTCAACGTATACAATTTTCAGAGGTTCTTTTTTATTTTGTTCTCTTATAAGGTTGATTTTAAGGGCAACTGGATAAGTTTCAGGAGAGACAATTATATAATCAAAATCCTCTTCTAGACTGGGGCCGTAGGGATCATTCAGCTTTGTAACTTTGTATGTGTCTTCAGGGAATCCCATCCCCATTAAATATTGCAGCAGTTGATCCCTACGACTTTCATAATTCTCGATAGTGTGTATTTTTTGCAGCATTTCGTCGGAGGTAAGCCCGATATGAACTTTTCCATCCCCTGCTATCTCAAATGCTTTTCTAATTAATTTGGCATGTCCATCATGAAGATACTGAAATGTACCGCCTACTGCGACCTTTGGCATGATGTGTGATAATCCACTAAGTAAAAAGAAGTTTTGGTTTTTGTTACGATTTTTTGAAGATATTCTTTTTTCGTAGTATTAATGAATTTGCTTTTATTTTAAAGTTAAATTTTTGAGTACTGTGCATGATGAAGTCTTATGATTTGGAGTTGCTCCCCTTAATAACTTATTGGGGGTTATTATTTAACAAAAAAATAAGGCACGAGCCACTTATTTCTTCCTCTTGAAATTGCGAGTATAAAAATATGACATCTTATTTTACTCCCGACATCCTGCATATGTGCACATAGGTATTTGTTTGCCTATTTGTCCAACGTTATTTATTAAAAGTTGGATTAATTTTGAAGCTACTGTCAAATTGAGAAAATGAATGGTATTCTCGTGTATATTATAGAGTAGGTTATTTCTTTTTGTCAGGTTTTTCGGCATTCCACTGCTTTTCACAGCCCCTCCATTCCTTCCATTAATACTTTCACTCTGGCTCCTCTAGTTATATATACATGCAAAACGAAGTGAAACAACCGTTATGCACCTTATCTAAACATGTGCATCTAGGAGGATTTGTAATGAGCGAAATGTCACTCGAAGAATTGCCTGGAGTTGGCCCCGCAACTGCAGAAAAACTAAAAGAAGCCGGATTTAACACAATTGAAGCAGTGGCTGTAGCTTCACCATCTGAACTTGCAACAACAGTCGAAATCGGAGAATCAACTGCTGCAAAAATCATCAATGCTGCCAGACAGGCTGCTGATATCGGAGGTTTTGAGACCGGGGACTTAGTGCTTGAAAGGAGAAAAATGGTAGGCAAGCTGACCACAGGTTGTACGGAATTTGATGAAATGATGGGTGGGGGAATAGAAACTCAGGCTATCACCGAATTGTATGGAGAATTCGGTTCCGGAAAAACCCAGTTGGCTCACCAGCTAGCGGTGAACGTTCAGATGGACAGAGAACACGGTGGCCTCAGTGGTTCTGTCATCATAATAGATACTGAAAATACATTCAGGCCTGAAAGAATAACCCAAATGGTGAAAGGGATTTCCGAGAAGTACGGCATAGAACTTGATCCTGAAGAGTTCCTTCAGAATATTCATGTTGCTAGAGCATATAATTCCAATCACCAGATACTTCTTGTAGATTCCGCAACAGATTTAGCAAACGAGCTCAAGGAAATTGGCAAACCTACCCGTCTGTTAATCGTCGACTCACTTATGGCTCATTTCAGGGCTGAATATGTTGGGAGGGGAACCCTTGCTGACAGACAACAGAAACTCAATAAGCACATGCATGGCCTGCTTCGTTTTGGTGACTTATTCAATGCCTGTGTAGTTGTAACAAACCAGGTGATGTCGAAGCCCGATACATTCTTTGGCGATCCCACAAGACCCATTGGAGGGCATATTGTGGGTCACACTGCAACCTTCAGACTTTACCTAAGAAAATCCAAAGGAGAAAAAAGAATCGTACGTCTGGTTGACTCGCCCAACCTGCCTGAAGGCGAAGCTGTTATCACAGTCACTACAGCTGGATTGACTGATCAATGAAACTTAGAACTAGATGATAAATATTTAATGGTGGGAAAACAT
>CAVXNY010000025.1:0-39914 GCA_963763235.1 uncultured Methanosarcinaceae archaeon
CCAAAGAAAATTTTGATAAACCTTAAATTTTGTCATAGGCGTATAAATGGTATATATAATGACTCGTGAAAATCAGAGATTTACCGAAATCCTCTCAGTAAACTTCCGAGGGAATTCCTATAGTATACTAATATAGTAATAGTAACAATAATGATATTAATTATACATATATAGTTTTATATATAAAAGTTTATATTTAAGTCATTTGGCTTTGAATAAACACGGGAAAAAAGAAACACAAAAAAAGCTTTCACCTTTCTTTCAATTTTTCAATACTTTCCTTCTTTTAACTCTGCATTTCATGATTAGATGGGAGATATATACCGGACAATAAATAAATTAGCATGAAGGTATATGAAGTAACTTCCACACATATTCTCGCCATCCTCTGTTTCCATAATTGCGATCATTTCACTAATTATGTTCATTTATTTATCAACATAGAATGTCTCAATCTCAACAATCTACCTCTTTTGAGTTTCTCCCTTTTGATATCCTGTTTCATCTTTATAGATATTGTCATTTGCAATAATATATCATATTATTGTGTCAATTTTTCTTTCCAGTGCAATCAATTGTCTTTCATATCCAATTGATTTCTTCTTACGATTAAAACACTATTTCAACTTGCTATTTTTCGTTTTTGCCGCTGCCTGAGCAATCTGCTTTCGAATCCACTTTGATGCCTCTTATACTCGTTTTGTGGTTATATAGTTGTAAAATTTATCCTCAAATAAGTGAAATTTGAAACTACTCCAAGCAATGAAACAAACTTATCTCCTGAAAAAAAGTCCTTGAAATTGTCTATTTCAGCAATTAAAGTGTTGTACCAATTTATCCAATACAATGAACTGAAATTAAAATACTAATTTCCAGTCTGTACTTTTCATGAAAATAATTAAAACTTTATTTCTCCAAACCTTCGATTTCATTGGTAAGATGGGTCATAGATTTCAGACATATTTGAAGCTTGAATGCAGCGATTTGAGATATTTTTCAGTCTATGATCCATCTTATCAGAATACCTTTATCACGAACATTTTGGGGAAAGGTTTTCTATGATTTGGTTAACGGCTTTCCAGAAAAAGATTCCTGAAATAATTACTATACCGTTTTTGCCAAAAATATCTGTCAGTACATCATTAAATTAAACATTTTAGATGCGAGAATATAGTGAGCTTCAGTTTTGATATAGATTTTTTTGGTACAAGTTCATGGCAAGTCCAAATGTATAAATGAAATTCTTTATGATCTTTTGGGAAAAAATCCTGATACCTGAATCATGTTGTTGAGTGTAATTTTTTCAATGACTTCCGGATAGATTTTATCTGTTTTTTGTGCGTAAATGCCTCCATATATTGTACATCTTTAACTATAGCCGGAAGATGCTTTATCGATGAATCATAAAATGGAAACAAAAAAATTACCTGTTAATTCAGATATAGAAACGTAGTATTTTTCTGATATGACCCAACTTTTAGGGGCTAAAAATCCATAATCTCTAGCTAAAAATTGATGCTGCTTTTTATTGTATATACTGAGGATATTAGCAATGGGAGAACGTTTGTGAATGTATGAACCACAAGACTGTTTACTCTTTCGATCATTTTAGATCAATCCATTTTTTAGGCAATGAAATTGCTTAAAAAGCCAATTTAACAACCGTAATCAAAACGAATTTTGGCATCCACTGTCTATTCATTGAGGATTATTTAGACTGTTTTGAGAACCAAAATTCGAACGAACTTCCTAGCCAAAATAACGATGGATTAAAATTTAAAAAAATAAGGGGGTTATACTTTCATTTATTTGAGCCTGTTATTCGAAGAATTTCATGTTTATTTTTAAGCTACCGCCATATTGAGAAAGCAGCTGGTATTTTTGTCACATCTTCTGGAAGTGGGCATCCACAAATTTATGTGATTATCATTTGTTGGAAAAAGATGTACTTTGTTGTCTATCAAATTTAAATGAGGCTAAAGAATGATATCTGCTTTTGAAATCAAAGATCACGAACTAGTGAAATATTAGATTAGTTCAGATAAAAATAGTTTTATAACAGAGCGAAAGTAAAAAATACTCTTACCTTATCAGAAAGAGTATGTTAATTACCTCTTCTCGAAAACCTTCTGGAAAGACCCGGTTGCTTTGCAAGTTGCTTTCGAGGTTTATAGCCTGTAGACGCATAACGCGTGGAAAAATTGGCATGCAGGAACTTATGGAGTTCACGCAGAGTGGGCCTCTCATAGTCATAGGGGAGTACCATGGAAATCCTGGGGAACTCAGCTTTTATGATGGAAGCAGAAAGCTTCTTTTTTCTCTTAGATTTGTGGACTGGTATTCTCAGATAATCGATTCTTATCGGTTTTCAGATATTAAGCCCATGCTCATAGGCCAGGGAGAGATTGCGGAAGCTTTTGAGTTTTTTTTTCAATTCAAAAGGATTGAAAGCGATAAAATAGATAAATTTCTTTCTCATTCCATTTTGATAGTTATAGAAGGGAAGGAGATTTATTTTATGGGTAGCGGAAAATGCCTATTTAGTCTTAGTATCAAAGGTTTTAAAAAATACTAACCTCGAAACCATTATTTTTTGGGTTCATTTTGAGAAACAAATTTTACAAGGAGGAATTTCCTGAAACTTTTCGCAGAATTTACTTTTGAAACCGAAACTGCAGAACTGATTTATATGGTTGTTCTGCCCGAGCTTAATGATCATTTTTCAGGAAGATCTGAAATATGCCTGTTTCTTGAGGACGCAAATAATCTGGTACTGAGAATGAAAGCCGAAGATCCAGTCTCCCTTCGCTCAGCTATTAATACATGGTTCAGGCTCATCCAGATTGCCCAGGAAATCCTTGAAGCTACAGCTGAAATCCAATAGTGTCAATTAACCCACTCGGAAGTCATTTTTTTGATAAATTTTCAGCGCTGTGGTCCCTGAATTTCACTTTGGGAGTGAAAGATACTTCCCACTTCGTTTGGGGGATTAATTTATGGGATTAACTTTGGATAACTAATTTATCACACTTATTCCAGTCGAATACTCCACAACTATATTTTTAACTATTTTTGCATTATGAACTGGAACTATATCTTGCAAACCATTGCATCTAGAAAGTAAGATATTACAATATTTTTTGTATGAGGTATCAAAAATAATTTATTATATACAATGACATAATCAACTATTTGAAATATATCTACTTTGAAATTGATATAAGGTACTGTTTTGAGTTTGATTCAATCAGTAATGATGGGATCATGTACATCTTTTAGTTTGTGCTGAACCAAAATATTATTCTGCAAGAGTCATGCAGATTATAAAATGTATCACAGCAAGAAAAATATTTAAATAATATTCTGAGATTAAAAAAATCTTTTGTATGGTGAACTTTCGATTGGTGGAGGACATTGGAACTGTTGTTAATTGCACAACTTCAGATTAAATTAAAAACGGTGTTGAAAGTCAGAGAAACCAAGAAGAAAAAGAATCATATGAAGCAAATGAAAATATTTGTTTCTGACTGACTCCTTTTTATATTCTGAGCAGTGGCGTGAACCGACTACATGACTTGCAGCTGGGTGCCCCACCACAACTTTGATTTATTTATTCAATCATCTAATTTTATTCAATAATTTTGTCAGTTAGTTGGTTTTTCAGCTAGTAATTCTATTTATTAATGGATTTATTTTTTATTTGACAGTTTCTGAATCCTATTTCATACCGGATCTGTAGATGTTTTGGAATCCTTTTCACAGGCAAATTTTATATTCTTAGTTCATTGAGATCTTTCTAAGATTCCATAATATTCTCTTGAGTTTCTTTTCAGAATTAATACCCTTTTTTCTGCATATCTGTGGAGTTGAGTAGCTACCCTTTTTTGTTTGATACCGCCGTATTTAACAATTGTTCATAAAATGGATATCTCGGATCCTTTTTCGATTTGAATCCAATATCAAATGCCAACAAATTTTTTTGAAATATGGAGTGTTAAGAGATACGAGTTCTCAATTTCATGTCTTTTCTTATTGATTTAATGTTTTTTTCGGGATATAGACCGATATCAACTATTTAGAAAATACCATCATTGGACTTTATATATTCCTGAAGTATTTTTATAACTCCCATTATATAGTTTCTTTGTCTGATGCATTGAAGGATTAAGCCCCTGAAAATAGTTGAATAGCATCTGATTTGTGATTATTTTAAACTCAAAACGCTGATATTTATCTTTAATGTCTGTTGCATGGCCATAGAAGATTTCAATAAACTTATGATTTTCCACAATTTAGTTAGATGTCATTATAAATATATTATAAAATCTAGGGGTTTATCAACATCCTTCTGATGTAATTTCAATAGAGATTTGCCATCGATATTTTTGTAGTCTCTAAAAATGATAAAATCTGTGGTGCTACAATGAAGAAGTTGAGTCTTGATGTTGACAATTTCCATCATTTTCAAGGCAAATTTCATGAAAAGTAGTAAGGTTTTCTCCATGAACCTAGTCAAGGATTCGTCCATAAACAGTATCATTAAGAGTATATGTACATTCCAGGATCAACCAGTCTTTCAATTGGGTGGGTTTCAAAATACTGAAAATATATGTATAGGCTGATGCCAGTGAAACAAAGATAATTGAGAAGCATTTCTTTTACTACTGTAGAATGGGCTAATTTTTGCTGCCCAAATTTGGGTATCACTTAATCAATCACTTTTTCAATTTCAATTTCATCACAAATGTAGAAAAGACTCAGTGAGTATCAAAAGAATGTATTGTAGCAAACATCAGAAAATCCGAATCAAGATTCTGTACTTTGCATATTGATATCTTGATAAAAAAATGAACAAAGTTGTCAGAAATTTGTGGAAGGTCAGAGTCTACAGATATAAATATTTACCCTATGGATAAAGTACGAGATTTAAAATAGAATTATTATCCTGTGTATCACTATAAAGATCATCTAAGTGAATAAATAGATATACAATGTGCAAAAATTAAATAAATCTAACCGATTTCAGAATGAAAGATATTTGACTATCTTAATACGTAATTATAATTTCTTTTCCTTTTCCATTTCTAGGATTTCTTTCAGGTACTCAATTACGTTTTCTTTCAGATTTTCGTTTTTAAGGGCAAAATTTACTATTGCCTTTATGTATCCTAGTCTGTCTCCGGTATCGAATCGTGTTCCTTTGAACTTGCAAGCATATATAATCTGAGATTTATTTAGGAGTCTGATTCCATCTGTAAGTTGAATTTCGCTTTTGAACCCTGTTCCTGCACTCCTTATACAATCAAAGATTTCAGGGGTGAAGACATAACGACCAACTGCCCCTATATTTGAAAAAGCAGCTCCTGGAGAAGGTTTTTCGATAATATCTTCAAGTACATAAAGTGAATCGTCAATAGGTTTTCCTTTTATAATCCCATAACTGCTCAGTTTTTCATAAGAAACTTCTTCGACTGCAATAATAGATTTTCCATATTTTTCGAAATTCTCAATGAGTTGGGCGGTGCAGGGTTTGTCATTCACAATGATATCATCCCCTAGAAGCACAGCAAAAGGCTCATTTCCAATATGTTTTTCTGCTCTGAGGACTGCATCTCCAAGCCCATTTGGTTCTTTCTGACGGATATAATGGATATCCACAAGTGAAGAAACGTCCCTGACCAGTTTGAGGAGTTCAGTGTCATTTTTTTTTGTGAGATACATCTCAAGCTCAGGAGAATCGTCGAAATAATCTTCGATTGCTCTTTTACCCCGACCTGTAATAATTATGATATCTTTGATTCCGGAATCAATAGCTTCCTCTACAACATACTGTATCACAGGAGTGTCAATGATTGGAAGCATTTCCTTCGGCATTGACTTGGTGGCGGGCAGGAATCTGGTTCCAAGACCAGCTGCCGGAATAAGTGCTTTTTTAACTCTCAAAATGAACCCTCAGGTAAAAAGGAAATAATGTGAAATAATTATTCTTATAGCTGATTTAAGAGAATTTCGATAAACCTCTGAGTTTCAGGAGTCATTTATATACCATTTATACGACTATGACAAAATTTAGGGTTTTATTGAAATTTTCTTAAATAATATCTAGAGAATTTAGATAAACTCCTATATTTATTTATATGCTTATGAATAGTATATAAATGACTCATGAAAATCAGAGGTTTATCGAAATTCTCTCTCGAAAGCCCTTCGCCAAATGTTCGTAAAAGAAGTTATCATATAAGAGAGACTTAGGAAATAAAAATATCTCAAAGTGCTGGATTTAGGCTTCAGACATTTCTAAATCTTATGAACCATCTTGTCGATGAAATCGAAAGTTTGGAAAAAGGAATGTATAATTTATACTTATGAAACTTAAATTTTGGATAAAATTTATAATATCGGTCCAGGATATTGGGAAAATTGGTGCAACAACTTTAATTGTTGAAATAGGCAATAAAAAGAATTTTCCTTAGGAGATAAGCTTGCTCCTTAGCTTGGAATGATTCCGGATGGATATTTATCTAGTAATAAATTTTACAACTGTACATTTGTAACAAATGAATCAAAGGAAGCAATGTGGAGCCTAACTCAAATTACTCCGGCATCAGCAGGAAAGAAAAGTAGCAAGTTGAAATAGTGTTTTAATCATAAGAAGAAATAAATTGGACATGCAAGACAATTAATTGCACTGAAAAGAAAAATTGATACAATAATACGACATATGAATTCAAATGACAAGATCTACAAAGATGAAACAGATATCAAAAGGAAGAAACTCAAAAAAAGAAGATTCTTGAGACTGAGATATTCTAGGTTGATAAATGTATAAACCTAATTAGTGAAATGATCGCAATTATGGAAAAAGAGGATAGAGAAAGAGTACTTAAGTAACCAATTTAGTCACATGCTTTCATGTTAAAAGAATCCTATTTGTTTAAAAACTTTCTTATTAGAACTGTAATTAGACTATAGTTAGATAAGTATCTTTATTGAAATTAAATCTTTAATAAAAGAATTCATACCAGTTTAAAATTTAATATACATGTCGAAAAGTTATTTATACTAAACTATAGTATCGATTAGTTGGAGATATTTCATCACATGTTGGAGTCTTTATGTTACTAACTATCATATCTTATAATGCTATAATTCCTTATGGTACTTCAGTAATTTTGGGGCTTATAATACTTCTTTCTTTAAAAGAGGTTCTGTTATCATCTGAAGCATGGAATACATATCTTAACAGTTCTTTTAATCTGGCAATCACACCACTACTTTTTTGTCTTGCAGCGATCATCTGTTACAAACTTGGAGCTATTATTTAACTCCAAATTAGACAGGGGTTTAAATAAGACATGTAAATTTGTAATAGTAAGACGTAAAAAGCTTATATTTTGTTTGCTATCTACATTTCTTTCATTTGGATTGCTTATTTCTCCAGCAGAAGCATTGATTATAAAGGATATTTCCCCATCAAAACCAATGCCCTGAGATCTAGTGACAAGGAATAGCACTACATCGCCGGGAGAAAATATAAATGCTCAGATTACTTTTGAAAAAAGTGCCCCTGTTTCCGAGGGTAGATGTCAGCTCTTTGTTGATGGTATAAAAATCCCAGAAGGTACAGATCGTTTTACTGTTAAGACTTATGGAGTACAGGATTTCCACTTGGGATAAAAAATATCATATGGCTCAACTTTCAGTCAGAAGGTTCTGGAGGAATCGCGACCATAACTCGCACCTATTTCCCACCCTTGAATTACGATGTTCATATCTTCGGCAATGTCAGCGGAACTTCTTCGATTGTGTACATTACGCTTACCGAATTCCATACAATCAGAGCTGAGTCTAGTGAAAATTGGATTCAAACTATGGACATTTCCTAAATGCCATCAGGTACATACCAGATTAGGATGGGAAAGATTGAAAAAAGAATCGAACTCAGATCCAAAGGACAAAGCACAAATTCTCGAATTTCGTGTTTATGGAATACAGATAAGTCGAATTTTACTGGAGCTTTTGAGACGTTAAAAAATAGAATCTCAATGCTGGTATAATTGAAACATAAAAAACTAAATAAATTTAGGAGTTCGACTTTGGATTCGATCCTCAAGTTGAATTTTGATCCCACTTCGCACATCTATACACAAGAATGCCAGCTATTATTCTCGATATGAAAGTAGCTTAAAAATTAATCTAACTTTCAATGAGCAATGATAAAAATTGGGAGTAAAATAGAAAATTTTATGGCGCAAAATGAGAAGAGCAATAAAATAACATCCTCTAGGAATAATGGATACATTAAAGGAACAAGAAAACTAGATCAAAAAGAGTCACAAGAGATTGCGTTTGCCCAGCAACTTAAAAAATATTTAAAGAGGAACATATTCCCATTCGAAGACCTATGAAAATCCTGAAAATAGGTAAGTGAAATTGGGACTAAAAGGATTTAATTTTCATAATTTATTTCGCTCGAAAGAGCTAAGCGAGCTAATCTGACTTTTTGATAGCGAAGCTAAATTCGGCTGGCGATGCATTTACATGCTAGGTGAACATATAATGTATAGGATTCCAACAAAAAGAAAGATATGCTAAAAATCACATCAGAAAATTGTAGAGGATTAGAAATGGCTGTGTGGAAGGGAAAGAAAGTAGTTCTGCATACAAATATGGGTGACATAACAATTGAGTTTTCTGAAGACATGCCAATAACGGTAGAAAATTTTGCAAAACTCGTGGACAAAGGATTCTATGATGGAGTTATTTTCCATAGGATCATCGATAAATTTATGATTCAAAGCGGCGATCCCACAGGAACTGGTATGGGAGGTCCAGGATATGAAATCCCAGACGAATTCACAAAGCATAACCATAACTATAGGGGAACTATCTCCATGGCAAATGCAGGCCCAAATACGGGAGGTAGTCAGTTCTTTATCAACCTTGTGGACAATAACTATCTCGACAAAATGCACCCTGTTTTCGGGAAGGTAATAGCCGGCATGGAAGTTGTGGATGCTATTGGAAAGGTGAAAACTGACCGTCAAGATAGCCCTAAAACTGAAGTTAAAATTATAAAGGCCGAACTGGTATAAAGTTTCTTATTTTGAGTCATTTTAGAGCATTTCGATAAACCCTTGATTTTCAAAAATTATGATATTATTATTTATTAAGCATATGACGAAATTTCGGGGTTATCAAGATATTTTTTAATGTTAGTTTAGTGCATTGGAGATTCTCAACATTTTTTGCCACAAACAATATTTTTTCATTCTGCAAAATTTGTTTTATTAAAAGAACATTGTCATACGAAAAAGTGGCTCACCAAATTTTGGATATGAAGAAACAAACTGTTATAGGACAACTATAATATTATATTCAATCTATAATGAAAATATCAAAGCACTACTGTTATACTTGATATTTCATGCAATACCAAAGCACTAATATATTGTATTAAAATGTAAAATATACCCAGCATATTATACTGATAGCTTCACTTATCCAATAGAGAGGAACTTTACTTCCAGAGGTGTCTAATATATGGACTTCGATGCAATTGATGATTTTGTACATAAAATAATTGGGATAATAGGATCAGATAAAAGAAATCTCCGCTGTGCAGTCGCTTTAGCTATTGAACATGCGGAAGAGCTGTCTATTTCTCCCGAACTCTTGCTTGAGATTTCTAATGCTTGTAAAAGGCAGAAGATGTTTATGGAAGAATACGTTTTTGCAAAGGCTTGCTTTTCAAAGGCTTGTGGTAGGATCCGTGAAGAAGCTTGTGTTGCGATGGGCACTGCAGCACATGTTATGGGTTTTTCCCTTGAAACTGAAGCAAGCTATCTAGAAATTCTAAAAGAAACACCTGATAATGCAGATGTCAGATGTGCATATGCAGAGCTTTTGTTTGAACTCAAAAAGATCCAGGAAGCTGAAAAGGAATATAAAACGATACTTAAAACCTTTTCAACACATTTAAAAGCAAATACCGGATATGCTTATCTCTTAGCCGAATATGGCTACACGAAAGAAGCCGAAGAATACTACGCCAGAGCACTTAATGTTAATCCTAATTATGTCCCTGCCAGAGGTGGGTACGCAAACCTGCTTTTTAAAATCGGAAGAGTTAGAGATGCCGAAAAAGAATATAAACTTTCACTGGAACTAGATCCTGAAGACTCAAGCCTACATCACAACTGTGGGGCTTTGCTCTATTTTTTAGGACGTAATTCAGAAGCCGAAATTGAGTACAGAAAAGCTCTTGACCTGAACCCTAGGCAAAGACGAACTCTCTTCAATTACGGAAATCTTCTCGCAAGAGAAGGCAGATTTTCGGAAGCAGAGGCACATTATTTGGAAGCCCTTACCCTTGATCAAAATGATGCAAAAATTCATTCCAATTATGCGAACCTTTTGGCCCGCTTTGGAAGAAGGCACGAAGCTGAAACGGAATATAATAAAGCTCTCAGTTTGGATCCTGAAAGTGCAGAAGGGCATTATAGCTATGGAAACCTACTTTTGGAGATGGGGCGCTTATCAGAAGCCGAAGACGAATATAGGAAAGCTCTTGACCTGAACCCGTATTATCCTCCTATTCACTATAGTTATGGTCTTCTTATGAGAAAAATGAGGCGCTTTGAAGAAGCTAAAAAACAGTACATGAAAGCCATGCAACTCGACCCTGATATAGGGAGTAAAATGATAGAAACTTGGATTATTCTTGATTGACTTAAAGAGAATTTTGATAAACGCCTAAATTTCGTCATATGATTCTAAATAATAATATCATAATTCGTGAAAATCAGAGATTATCGAAATCCACTAAAAATTTGTTTTTTTTAAAATCCCCAATATTCCACATTTTGCTAAAAATCTCGCTTCCACTTTTATTCCATCCATTTACCTAATACATTCTATCACTGCCCGAACTCTTAACTTTCGTTTCAGTCCTTCCTCAATGAATATTACAAACATATCAAATCTGAATTTTATCTCACCTAGAACCTTATGTCCTCAGTTAACAATTTATAAAAATTTTTTACTAAGGCACCTCACTTTTTTCCCCGCAGGAAATATATCATCCAATAAAAATTATCCATTGAAGAAAAAAAGTATGGTATAAACCTCCTCTTTCCTTTTAGTGTGTCCCATGCATTTCTTCTTTCAATTTTGAATGTGTGGTTATTGAAAAGATGTATACATTTGACAATAAATACATTTTTCGAAGTTTTAGAATAGTCAATTATTATGTAAGGACTATAAGCAATAATCGATACCAAATTAATCTTTTACTAAGTTTTTGATGTAACTATACGTCTCAAAATATGAGACTTTTTAATATCTTCTGGTGTCATCAAAATTACCATTAATTTCGCTAGCAATTGACTGCAATCAATCAAAAAAAAAACCAGAAAATAATAAAAAGTCTCGCCTTTTACCAAAACTTATTCCCCTAAAAAATAAATGTAGCTAATTCATCTTTAAAGTCTTGATCTTTAGCATCATCTCCAAAAAAGACATATCTTGATCTTTTTCCGTCTACCTTCCCTGTATTGAAAATTTTAACGATGTTAGTATGGATTAAATAGTTCTTCGAGGTTCATATTCTTACTTTAGGTGAAATGTTTTCAGATTCTCTTTTTCTATAACACCAAGAACTTTCGGTACACTCTGATTTTGAAAGCTATCGAAAATTATTTAAATTCTAAACGGCTCCATACTCTTTGTCTCCATCACAGAAAAACAGGGTTTATTGTTTCATCGATATATAGTTTTGTGCTAAAATCTCTGAATTTCCGAAGTTCAATCCAGAATAAGAGAACATTGATGATCGATTACTCATGGAGCTTATGGGACTCATAGAACATATGGATCTCATGGAACACTTGGAACTAATTAAACTAAATCGAAATCCGAAAAGACAGTTTTAGAAAAAAATAATGGTATCGTACTTTTAAACAAAAATAAAAACATGAATTAACTGAATCAGAAAGTTAATTTTTCGGTACCGAAATCTAACGTAACAAATTTCTAATAAAGTTCTCCATCTTTTTACTTTCAGTCTAAAAAACTTCTTAATATGGTTACTATCTTATTTACGTTAATATATCTGAATATCCGTAGAATAGCAATCTTTCATCCCAAAAAGTTGCTATTATAGTTCGTGGGATCAGGACTATATATATTTGAGACTAATTAGTTAAAATTATTGCTTTATATTGTATGTACAAAAACATATATATTATATCATGCTCAGCTCACAAATCATGATCCATAAATGCATTATGGCATAAATCCTGAAATAAAATATTTTAGTGTAGTTATGTGTCTGTAAGTGAACACTGTCATGGAACTCTCCAGATCGTCTACCGGGTTGCAGGCATCTCTTTCCTGTAGCTTATAAGATCTACTTTTTTGATACATCATTGATAACTATAAGGCTTCAGTCATTCACTGCTGTTGTCATGGTTAAGAAATAAAAGTAAGAAATGTAGGTGGAAGCTCACATTGATCTATCCAGTGATTTTGCTTCCAATATTTCGCCATTTCTCGTCAATGGATCCCTCATTTCAATACAACGGGTTGTGCTTCTAATACGGGTTGTGCTTATATTTCCGGATAGTAAACATCATTGTAGTAATGGTCATGATGGTGATGATGATGGTGGTCTTGTCAATTATGGAAGTGATGTTCGCCTTGATTGTATCCCCTTGATGTTCATGTCTTTCATTTACAGCGCTTACTACAGTAGCTGTCATTGAAATTACTACACGAAATACTACCAAAATAGCTAATTTATTTTTGTTCTTCTGTTAAATGCTTGTTTCCCATTGAATATGCTCTTCCATTTTATTTTTAAAAGTATATTATGTTGTAAATTCTATTCTCTTTTGATGTACTGATGATGTACATGCTTAGAGATTCTTATTTTTGTCCCTGTAGTTATTTTAAATTAAGAGACTTTTTATAATTTTCTGATTTTTTTGAATAATTGCAGTCAATTGCTAGCTAAATTAATGGTAAATTTTTATGATTCTAGAAAATATTAAAAAAATCTCAAAATGTGTAAGAGTTTATCAAAACTCTTTACACTTTGTCAAATGCACTATTTTTTTAGCTTACCGGCACACAGATAACCAAAAAAACCATACCGTGCAGAAAATAATAATACTGAGATCAAAGTATGCAGCTTTTCTGATAGACATCAATTCATTTTTCTGGACAACATACGTTTGATTTTTATTTTAATTTAACATCGCCTTTTTTTGGGTCATTAGAAAGATCCCTGTTTTCTTCAAACCACCTGCAGTATTCATCAGGGCATTGTGTCTCAGGGCACCCATGTATATACTCCAAGATATCTTTCATTTTTGCACTGGCCATTGATACTGATACATCCGCACTTCCATAATAAATACGGATTTCGTCATCTACTAAGACCCATCCGCAAGGGAAAACAACATCATTAACATCCCCACTGCGTTCATACATTTCACGAGGCCCGAAAACCCATCCTTCAGATCTGTGAAGCACTTTCCTGGGATTTTCAGGATCAAGAAGAGCCAATCCAAGTCGATAACTTGCTTTAGATGTTGTCTGGCGTACTCCATGGTACATAATTAACCATCCATCAGATGTGCGAATAGGTTGTGGAGATAGACCAATTTTGTTGGCATCCCACCATCCGCCTTCCCGAGCATACAGAAGAACCTCGTGTTCTCCCCAGTACTTCATATCTGGAGAAAAGGATATCCAGATATTTGCCTTAGAGCCCTGCATACAAGATACAGGCCGATGTAACATTGCCCACTTACCATCAATCCTTACAGGAAAAACAGCAGCATCTTTATTTTCAGGAGGTAGGGTAGCTCCTACCCGATCAAAATTACAAAAATCTTCTGTAAAGGCAAGAGCTGTTAACGGGCCAGAATCCGAAAAAGCCGTATATGCTACAGCCCATTTCCCCATCTCATCGATGTAAGTTATACGCGCATCTTCAATGCCGTATATCTCTTCAGGGTAGTTTATAGGATCTGGAACAAAGGTAGGTTTACTGTCAATCTCCCAGCCGTCAATTCCATTCTTACTCCTGGCTACCGTAAAATGAGAAAAACCTCTGTAATCTTCAACACGCACCATTAATAGAGTTATACCGTTAACTATAGCTGCTGCAGGATTAAATACTGAATGAGCCTGATACGGCCAATCTTCAACTGTAAGTATAGGATTTTTCTTACACCTTTGGAACAGCTCCCCATGCCCTTTCCATATCATATTATCTTCCTCTACTGAGTGGACATGATGCGCCAAATCTTCAAAGATAAGTGTAGAATTTATCTCATCTCTTTGGAACATCTCTTTGTGATCTTTTAATATCATGTTATCTTCCTAATTTCATCTGATTATTAATAACATACTCTACTATCTCTGCAGAGCCCTAGTCTCTGCTTCATCACTACTCTGGATTGCGATAATGTACTGATACTCTGTTTTCAGCTTTATTTAAAAAACTTAAAGATACAAAGTAACAAATTAAGGGTTCTGTATCCATATTATAGTTAATGCTGTCTCTGACTAATCCGCTGTAGACGACACCTACTATAATACAAACATTATTAATATTTAACAGTTATTAAATTTTAATACATTCCATATAGGATCACTTCTTGCTCAGAAGCATTTGTTAGTACAATTTAAAATAATTACGAAACTATTAAATGATATTATTTAATTTAAGTCATGCAGTATTTTTAAACTATTTTACTAAATAAATTTATTCAATTAAATTCGTGCAGTAGAACCAAATGGTCTAATTAGAATGAGGGAAGTAAAGAATAAAAATAAGTTTGATAGTTTATTTGCTCCCATTTACCGCAGAAGTATATAAAACATGATTATAGATTTTCTCAATATGATAGTAGCTTAAAATATAGAGTATTTCGATAAATCTCTTATTTTCACGAGTCATTCATATACCTTTTATAAGCATGAGACAAAATTTAGTGGTTTATCGAAATCCTCTATAATCTAACTTTTGGATAATAATAGGCAAATTGGTAAACAAATTCTACATCTGTGTACATCTGCAGAATGTAGGTTATGAAGTTACAAGGCTAATACGAATATCCTAATTAAATTTTTGATTAAATTCTTCACATAATTAAAACGCCAAGATAGGTTAAAAGAGACTCTTATAATGATGAGAAGATTGTGAGAGATCCGGTCTGGTACTATTATCTTCCTCATAGGGTCTAAGGCATTCTTCATGAAGTTTAGCTGAAGTGGGAGAACTAGCTGTCGCAAATAATGTAACATCGATTCCCACTTATTACCAGCCCTTCGGTTAATAAAGATACCAGAGATTCCCATGAGCCATAATCTTTAGGTAGCTGCTCCAGGCAATTGGAGATAACATTCTAATTTTTATAATAATACCCCCTAATTTACTCACATACCTATTTATAACTTATATTTTGGAAATCCGCCTTAAGTATTTAATATTTTCAAGATTAAGTTCCCAATGAAAAAAAATGTCTGTATTTTTATGCACTTAAGCAGATCTGCTTTAAATAACCTCACTGAAATCCTGCACAAAAACGGCTGAAAAAGGGCATTAAGAGTATTCTGGAAATAACATCAAGCTAATATAGGATTATTATAACTCAAAAATAATATCAATAGACTGATTTTTGACATATAACTCATTAATAATCTTGAAAACAGCAACTATTTAATGATAGACTAATTGAGTTGTCAAAATGTGTAATTGACAACTCATTCAAAACTAAAAAACAATCATTAACCAACAATCAAAGAAAATGAGCTCAAAAAAACTTGCCAATTAAATCTGAAATAATAGTGTTAGTGATATATTTTTTCCCAAGCGGAATAGTTTTGATTTTTATTTTAATTTAACATCGCCTTTTTTTGGATCATTAGAAAGATCCCTGTTTTCTTCAAACCATCTGCAGTATTCATCAGGGCATTGTGTCTCAGGGCACCCATGTATATACTCCAAGATATCTTTCATTTTTGCACTGGCCATTGATACTGATACATCCGCACTTCCATAATAAATACGGATTTCATCATCTACTAAGACCCATCCGCAAGGGAAAACAACATCATTAACATCCCCACTGCGTTCATACATTTCACGAGGCCCGAAAACCCATCCTTCAGATCTGTGAAGCACTTTCCTGGGATTTTCAGGATCAAGAAGAGCCAATCCAAGTCGATAACTTGCTTTAGATGTTGTCTGGCGTACTCCATGGTACATAATTAACCATCCGTCAGATGTGCGAATAGGTTGTGGAGATAAACCTATCTTGTTAGCATCCCACCATCCACCTTCCCGAGCATACAGAAGAACCTCGTGGTCTCCCCAGTACTTCATATCTGGAGAAAAGGATATCCATATATTCGCCTTCGAACTCATCATACTAGATACCGGTCGATGTAACATTGCCCACTTACCATCAATCCTTACAGGAAACACAGCAGCATCTTTATTTTCAGGAGGCAGGGCAGCTCCTACTCGATCAAAATTACAGAAATCTTCTGTAAAGGCAATAGCTGGTAGGGGACCAGAATCCGACCAAGCCGTATATGCTACAACCCATTTTCCCATTTCATCGATATAAGTTATACGCGCATCTTCAATGCCATATATCTCTTCAGGGTAGTTTATAGGATCTGGAACAAAGGTAGGTTTGCTGTCAATCTCCCAGCCGTCAATTCCATTCTTACTCCTAGCTACCGTAAAATGAGAAAAACCCCTGTGATCTTCAACACGCACCATTAATAGAGTTATCCCATTAACTATAGCTGCTGCAGGATTAAATACTGAATTGGCCTGATACGGCCAATCTTCAACGGTAAGTATAGGATTTTTCTTATACCTTTGGAATAGTTCTCCGTGGTCTTCCCAGCTCATGTTATATTCCTCAGTCCGTCTGATTTGCTAATGATGTATTTTTTACTTTCTGCAGAGCCCAAGCATCTGCTTCATCATTGACTCTGAGTTTCAATCGTGTACTAAATGCTTTATTTTCATGTTTCTTTAAAACGTTCAAAGCCATAAAGTAGCAAATTACTGATTCTGCACCTTGATTGCAGTTCATGCCACTGCTGGTGAGCCCATCGCATACTGAACCTGTTGAGTAATTGTACATAACAGTTTGCAAGCGGTTTCTACCTAATAAATATTCAAAGGAATATTTTGCGAGTTCCAGATATTTCCTTTTATGCACAATCTCATAAGCAGAAACATAAGCCTGAGTTAGGTAACCTGCCTCTATAGGTTGCTGGTCAAAAAGTGGTTTTTCTCCATTGAAAGAATACCAACCATGATTTCCAACCAGATCAAAAAACTCGTCTCTCCATTGGATCTCAGTAAGGAAATCCAACGTAGCAAGGCCAATTTTTTTGTAAGTTTTGTCTTTAGTATAATCATATGCAAGTAAAAGAGATTCACTTAATTTTGCATTGCTGTAGGTAACTGTGGGTTCAAACCAGTTCCAGTTTTCTTCATGATTAGTCTCATATAAGTCAACTAGAGAATCGGCATGCTTGACAAAAATGGATTCAATAGTGTTTTTCTCCACAAAAGAGTCTATGTACTTGACAGCATCCTTGCATGAGTTGAATAGAGACTCAGATTCATCTGCCTCCACTCTTTTTTTGAGCATCTCATACAAGCCGCATATTGTGTAGGCTTTTGCCCTCGGATAGCGTAGATTTCCCATTTCCTGTTTTGATCTGCTGACAAGGATACGTGCGAGTGTGAGCATGTTTTTTGGAAGGTGAGGACAGCTGATTACATGACCAAGCCCATAGATCGCACGTCCAAGAGTATCTTCACTGCCTTTTTCATCTAAAAATTTTCCTTTATAGCTCATGAAGTTATGAAAATGGCCCATATCTGTCTGTGCATGTTCAAGAAAGCTCATGTATGTTGTAATTGACTTCAAGATATCTTCTGTTTTTTCTTCACTATTAATTAATTGTGTCAGAGCAACAAGAGCCCTGCCAACATCATCAGTGCTATACCCATAACGGAGAGCAGGTACATCAATATCTGTGTGCTGTATAATGCCCACATTATCAGTCAATAGCTTAAGATGGTCAAGTTTTACTTCAGGCAGCTTATTTGGAAGGAAACTAAATCTGTCTCGTATTTTGGGATAGGTGTTGTAGTTATGTGAAGCCTTATGGAAGATAGTAGTATATTCTTTACCAACGTTTTTCCACGTCATTTTTCTGCCAAAATAGTATGCATTTTTACGTATAATATTACATTTTTCTGGATTTTCAATTAAGTATAAGATAGATTTTTTAAAGCCGTCAACGTATCCGAAATCTACAAGTAACCCACGGTTATCGGAAAGCATTTCCTGGGCATACCAGTAAGGAGTGGAGACTATTGCTTTCCCCATGCCTATGGCATAGGTCAGAGTGCCGCTTACTACCTGTTCTCTGGAAAGATAGGGAGATGCATAAATATCACTTGCAAGAATGTAATTGCAGAGTTCTTCTTTTTCAACAAATTTGTCATGGAATACTACATTATTCTCAATCTTAAGTTCGGAAACAATATCCTTAAGATATTGCCTGTATGCTTCTCCATGTTTCTTTTTGATCATAGGATGCGTGGCACCCAGAATAATATAAACAAGGTCCGGATATTGACTTATAACACCAGGGAGGGCCTTGAGCAGACTTTCGATACCTTTGTTTTGGCTCAGCAAGCCAAAAGTGAGGATAAGTGGAGACCCTTTGAGATTCAGCATCTTTTTATATTCACCGCAGTCGCTGAAAGGATAGTCCGGCATCCCGTGGAAGATAACTTCGATTTTGTCTTCGGAAACTCCATAAACATCTTTTAGTATGTTGACTGCAGTCTGGCTCATTACAACAAGTTTTTCGGAATACCTTACTAGCTTTTCAGTGGATACCCTATACTCAAGTTCAGGCTCAAGGATCACTGTGTGCATTGTTGTTATTACAGGTTTGCTTATTCCTGATAGAAGAGTGAAAATGTAATCTCCTGCGTCCCCCCCAAAAAGACCGAATTCATGTTGAAGACAGATAACGTCTGCTTCGGAATGATTTATAAAATCTGCAGCTCGGTAGTAATCTTCGAGCTTGTTCCTTTCAATTTTAAAAACAACTTCTTCTGAATAATTATAATTTTCAGAAGGATCGATCAAAGCAATAACTTCACAATGAATGTCTTTATTACCCACAGAAACCGAATTTAAAAGATCAGAAGTAAATGTAGCAATCCCACATTCTTTTGGGATATAAGTCCCTATAAATAATACTCGCAATTTATTCAATTGATCCCTCCAAACTTATAGAATTTAATTTTATTCCCCATTTTAGCCTTAGCTTTTTTGTAATAAATTTAGGACTTTTAATGCTATTGATTTTCAGTTCAACTGCGTGAGTCCTAAGATATAATAATTCGTTTTTATCTTCGTTGCCTCTGAGAGACACGATGCCAAAATCTAGTGATAAACAGAGAATTACAAAATCACTTGATTTTGAAAATTGCCATAATCCTTCAAAGATAATCTATTGAATGGTGCAAGAGAGCTTGGATCTCGAGTTTTATTGGAGATTGTATTCTCCGTGGAAACTCAATATTCGAATACAACTAAAAAATAATTGGAAGAAAGTTCAAGGGGTTATGTTCATGATCCTAATTACATAAATATATTGTATTAATTACATAAATATATTGTATAGAGAATTAAAAGATAAACCCCACTTTTTTGTTGTCGTTTATATGCTTATATCAGCAATTTGTTGAAATCGGAGGTTTATCGAAATTTTCTATAATCATTGATATTTACTAAAAATTATTACCCAGGCAATTCTTTCTTATTTATCCTCTCTCTCGTGGTTTAATTATATATAAGTAGATATATTATACATAATCAGATATAAACTATAAATGTAATATCGATCTAAGTTATTTCTAATTTTTGCAAAGAAAAAATGTATATGAACAAAAATTATTCTTACATCTAAAATTATAAAAACAAACAACCTTTTTATATTAATTATGTAATGTTCTGCTATTTTTAGTGATTTTCACAATTTTCATAATTTAATACAACGTTCATCCCTAAAAAAAGTTGCATGCGACTCTCATGGCTCTTTAAAGAAGAACTTAGGTAACACCTAATGGTAATCAATATTACAGTTTTGATGTTTCAATAATTAAATTTTCATCACTGAGAAAGCTTGCGTTTTTCATTCTTCAGCTTCCAGATGTTTATTAAGATATAGAGCATGACGAAATTAATAAGTTTATCAAAATTTTGTATATAGATAATATAAAAATTTATAAGATCTTTTGCATATTATTTTTTTAAAGGATGTATAACGGTTGCAACTTTGAGTTTGGATAAATATATACTCAAAATAAGTAGACCGGGGATAGATGGATGGAATTTAAAAGAGCTAAAAAAGATCCTATTTATCGAAGGATAAAAAATAAATGAAAATTAAGTAACTATTCAATCTACAAATTGGATTTCTTTTGTTTAGATAAAATACTTTTATTGTCTAAAGCTTTTTAATTCTACTGGTTAATTTCAATTACTTTGTCATATGCTATTATGGCTTCATCATCTCCAAGCTTCTGATTCATAGGGGTTAATTTCAATTGCTCTAGCATATGCTTTTATTGCTTCATCGGAATCACCTAATTTACTTAAAGTAACTGCTTTATTGTACCAAACTGCAGAATTATGTGGGTCAATTTCACTTGCTTTGTCATATGCCGTTATTGCTTCATCATACTTGTTTAAATTATCAAGAACAACTCCTTTATTGTACCAAGCTTTTGAATTTTGCGGGTTAATGCCAATTACTTTATCATATGCTTTTATTGCTTCATCGGATTTATTTAATCTATTTAGAGTAACTGCTTTATTGTACCAAGCTTCTGAATCGAGCGGGTTAATTTCAATTGCTTTGTCATATGCTTTTATTGCTTTACTGGGTTGATTTAATTGGCCTAGAGCATCTCCTTTGTTGTTCCAAGCATCTGCATTTTTTGGGTTAGTTTCAATTGCTTTGTCATATGCTTTTACTGCTTCGTTGGAATCACCTAATTTCGCTAAAGTTACTCCTTTATTGTTCCAAGCATTCGAATTCTGCGGATTAATTTCAATTGCTTTCTCATAGGCTTTTATTGCTCCATCATATTTTCCTAATTTGCTTAGAATGTTTCCTTTTTTGTACCAAGCATCTGAGTCCTGCGGGTTAATCTCAATTGCTTTGTCATATGCTTTTATGGATTCATTGTACTTTTCTGAGCTCATTAGCTCGCTTCCTTTATGGGCCCAAACATTTGTAGATTGTGCCGCGCCAGCTATACCCACTAGCATTAAAAGCGCCAATGCAGTGATTCCTAAAACCGTTATGATTATACGCTTTCGACTTGCTTTATCATATTTAGCTTCGTTCATTTTCAATCTCTCGATATTTGTTCATATATTAATGCTTAAAAATAAATACGAAAACACAAATGAATAATACATCACTCTACAAAGTAAACTTTTCTACTTAAAAAGTATATTTATATATTAATTAAAATAGTGATTATATTACTTTTCCTAGGATTTAAAGCTCAAATAAACCACTTTAGCGACTCCCTAATCGATTTTTTGGTGGATATTATTGGTTTTTTCCCATTTTCACCCAATAAGAACCCTACAATGAGCCTATTAATGCATATCCCGCACTTTCATTTTTAGCCTAAATTATAGGTTATTTTTAGTCAAATTTGGGGAATAACACCCCGATTTTATAAAAATATCTGCATTAAATAACTGATTTTCTACATATACCCTTTTAAATTTACCATTTGCTTTTGTATAGTCATTAAATATTTATAACAATACTTGATTATTTTTAGATATATTTAGACTATTTACCAAATCAAATTTCTATATATCTTTTCTTTTTTACTTATAATTATTGATTTATTTAAATATGAGTGAAATACATGATCGATAAATATAAACTATATTCAATAGCCTTAGTGTCAGCAGCTATGATTTTAATGTTGACAAGTATAGCAGGCGCTGCGCCATTTGCATACATCACGAACTGGAAAAGCGAGAGTGTCTCTGTAATTGACACAGCAACAAATAAAGTTACAGCTACGGTGCCTGTAGGAGATGAGCCTTATGGAGTTGCAGTCGCACCCGATGGAAAAAAAGTTTATGTGGCTAATCTAGCCGATGGCACTGTCTCTGTAATTGACACAGCAAAAAATAAGGTTACAGCCACGGTGCCTGTAGGAAGGGAGCCTTATGGAATTGCAGTCAGTCCAAATGGAAAAAAAGTTTATGTGGCAAACAATGAGGGGGCCAACACTGACCTTGGGGGCAGAAATGTCGCTGTAATTGACACAGCAACAAATAAGGTTACAGCCACGGTACCAGTGGGAGCTGAGCCTTATGGAATTGCAGTCAGTCCGGATGGGAAAAAAGTTTACGTGGCGTGCTATGACTGCTACCAGGTATTTGTAATTGATGCGGCCAATAACACTATCTATGCCAGCGTACAGGTAGGATTATTTCCTAAGGGAGTTGCAGTCAATCCATCGGGAACAAAGATATATGTAACGAACTCCCACGACGATCCTGGAGACGTATCTGTAATTGACACAGCAACAATAAGGTTATAGCCAATTGCTTGTAGGGGAGTCTCCTTATGGAGTTGCAGTCACACCAGATGGAAAAAATGTATATGTGACGAATGAAGACAGCAACACTGTCTCAGTAATTAACACTAAAACCAACAAAGTTAAAGCCACGATCCCTGTAAAATCTCCTGAAGGAGTTGCAGTCACACCAGATGGAAAAAATGTATATGTGTGAGCGGTGGCAGTTACAATGCTCCAAGCAATGTCTCTGTGATTAACACGACCACAAACAGGGTTAAAACTAATGTAACTATAGGATCATATCCCGGTGCCTTCGGGCAGTTTATAGGTGGTAATATTCAAAAGGATAAATTGAATGGTTCCAAAGCTAAAGCTTCTTTGATAAACATAAACAAAAAAACCACTCCAAACACAATAAAACAGAAAAAAATCATCAATTGTAACGTAGATAAAAATAGTTGGATTTCTATTTCCATTAAATGAAAGTAGCGACTCAACGACAGACTTGGATTCTTGCTTTCGATGACATGGAAATTTTGACACAGAATATAATTAAATGGCTTGAAGTTGTGAAAAGTTCAAAAAATCGATACCGAAGGAATTAACCATATTGTATATCACGATTATGAAATAGGGTATCCATATCTGAAGCAGTAAGTAACCTGCATTATGATCGTGAAATACAGAATCAATTAGAATTTACCACCCAGATTTCTAGGGGCGTAGGCATTAGACAGTGAACTCAAAAAAATATTTTGATTTTTAGATAATTACCGATAGCTAAACCAATGTGTCACTAACTTGCGCAATAAATATTTAACTTTACTTACTACAATCCAACTATGATTCTTACTATTAAGCTTATTTTGCTCTTAAAGCTCCAATTTTTAGAAATTGAAATGAACAAACATCCCAAATTTATCTATATTACTATAAGTAACATGAATCAAACTCAAAAAAAGTATCTTTTACCAATTTCAGAATATATAGATTTCAAATAGTTAATGATGTCATTGTCTAAAATACATTTTTTACGATACTTTATACAAAAAAACAATATGATATTTGATTTTTATAGACAAATGGTTTTGAATGACATAGTTCTATTTCATAGTGCAAAGGTAACTTAAATATAAATCCGTTAGTTAATAACAGTTCTCAGGGAAGTTTATATCCCTAAGCAAACTGCAGGGTAGATAGATATCTATCTTTCCGGTCAAGAACTCCGGGAGAATCGCAGAAACTTCCACAAATAGTCATCAAAGCTATCTCCTTGCCCTACCATTTATTTTTCTACCCTGTGAAAGGAACTTAGAACTATCAAAGAAAAAGATAATGTCTACACTGTGCAATTATTGATGAAACAAAAGCTTCTAATCGCTCATTTTTCGGGAAAAAAGAATATATAGCTTTTGCTTTTTATTCCTCAATAAGACTATGTAAAGTATAACTATTTCCAAGGAAACATTTAAAGCTTTATTTGGAATTTCAATGGAAAAACTTTTTTGTCCCGTTGGTGATATTCGAAGATCTATTCTCAGAAGTTACGGAAAAGTCTTTGGGAATTCGCCTTTTAACCATATCTTGTTCAGCTCTTCGGAACTCCTGAATATCACCTGAATCTTCGGATGCTTTCGAAGTTTTCCATCCCTGCAGAACTTAGCAAAATACATTACTTTTATCAATACAATTCTACGGAAAGTGGATCACCTACTACCTTAGGGAAAATATCATACCTGAAGAATTAATAATATCTGAGAAATATGTTCCATAAGAGGAGCTCGAAAGAAAAATATCTTATTACCGAGTCCAAAACATTAGGAAAATTCACAGATATATTTATCTAGAAGTAAATATAAGGTTAATTACTGTATTATAGGACTCGATAAGTAATGCAAAAACTACGTTTACAGATATTAATTAAGGGTTAGACACCTACCTACTTATGGTCAATTGAAGGTTTTGGGGGCTGGAAAGGGACTACTGTAGGATATTTTTGATCCGACTTCTTCATTAACCGGCTGACTTTTGTGCAGAGTAATATTGATTATTATTTTAAACCTGGGGAGTATTAATATTCAACAGACAATGGAAAAATCCTCATTTTCCATTATTTATTTCCTTAGCCCTCATTTTGACAAAAAGGAGTTAGTAGATCTATGACAAAAATTCGAATAGGAATATTTTCTTGGGAAAGTTTGTATTCGATACGTGTAGGAGGTATTGCACCCCATGTATCTGAACTCTCAGATGCTTTAGCAGTAGAAGGGCATGATGTCCATTTGTTTACACGAGGCCATGGAAACAGCGATGAAGTGATTAATGGGGTCCACTATCATAGAGTTGCATGTGATCAAAATGGAAGATTAGTGGAACAAATGAACAGGATGTGCGACAATATGTACTGTCGATTCCTGGATGTAAGAGAAAAAGTAGGTGAATTTGACATCTTACAAGGGCATGACTGGCATCCCGTAAATGTCCTATGCAGGATTAAAGCCCAGTTTAGGTTGCCTTTTGTGATGACTTTTCACAGTACTGAATGGGGACGCAATGGAAATCGTCACGGAGACTGGTGGGAAGCAAAGGAAATATCTCATAGGGAGTGGCTTGGCGGCTATGAATCTTCTGCTGTGATCACGACCTCGACCATATTGAAAGAAGAAATTCGGCAAATTTACACAATTCCTGATTATAAGCTATGGGAGATTCCTAACGGAATAAATATCGGAAAAATAAAAAGAAAAATCGATCCCGGGGAAGTAAAAAAGCATTATGGCATTCATCCATGTCTCCCAGTTGTACTCTTCACTGGAAGGATGGCATATCAGAAAGGGCCTGACCTGCTTGTAGAAGCTGCTGCAAAGGTTCTCAAAAAGAAGAATGCCAAGTTTGTACTTATAGGAGAAGGGGAGATGCGTGCTCACTGTGAATATCAGGCTCAAAAACTTGGCATTGGCAATTCTTGTAACTTCCTCGGATATGCCCCGGATAATACTGTAATAGAGTGGTTTAATGCCTGTGATCTTGTGTGTGTACCGAGCAGGAATGAGCCCTTCGGAATTGTTGTGCTTGAAGCCTGGGATGCAAAGAAACCGGTAGTTGCAAGCGATGCAGTAGCCCTTGTGGATAATTTCAAGACAGGCGTTATCGCTCATAGAGAACCTTCATCCATTGCATGGGGTCTTAATTATGTTATTGAAGGGCTTGGCCGTAACAAAATGGGAGAAAAAGGATATGATCTTCTCAAACATAAATATAACTGGAAAACGATAGCTAAAAAGACCCTTGAATTATACAATCAGGTAATTGAAAAGCACGAATCAAAGGAAGGAAAAAATAGTTTAAGAAAAGGACTTCAGGACAAAAAGTAATTCTAAATGGAAATTTTATAGTAACCATTAGCCTGGACAAAAAGTATATATAACCCTCTTTCCTCAGATTCAATGAGCAAATTTCGGTGGGGTTATTTTATTGAAATGAGTGTGTAAGGCAGATAGCCTCTTGTACTTTCATGCCAAATTAAGGTAATAAAGGATTTAAATAAAGGTTAACGAAAAGCAAAAAAATCTCTTTTTTATCGCCTCAGATTTTCAAGCACTTTTTCAGCTCTCCCTCTAACTTTTCCAAAAATATCGTTGCCATTTGAATCAATTCCTACGATGAGAGGTCCAAATTCCTTGACCCTGAACACCCAGACTGCTTCAGGCATTCCAAGATCAAACCAGTGAACGGTTTTTACTTCTTGAATCAACTTTGAGGCAAGAGCTGCACATCCACCAGTGTAGGCCAGGTAAACACATCTGTTTTTTAATTCTGAGGCAATACACTCCATCCCGCCTTTTCCTATGATCACCCGAACTTCATGTGCTTTCAGAAGCGAATGAGTCATTTTAGACATTCTGTCGCTTGTTGTAGGGCCTGCAGATATTACTTTCCATCCGTTTTCAGTCTGTTGCATAAGTGGACCACAGTGGTAAATAACTGCTCCTTCAAGGGAAAAAGGAAGTTTTTCCCCTTTTTTGTCCATTTCTAGAATTCGGGAGTGTGCTTCATCCCGTGCTGTCAGTACCTCTCCGGAAATATAGACTAGATCTCCTGCATTGAGTTTTTTGATATCTCCTTTCTTCAGTGGGGTTTGCAGGTGATATTCCATTATTCCTCTCCTCCGAAAACGACTGAAGCATGCCTATTAGCCCAGCACTGAATGTTTATTGCAACCGGAAGAGAAGCCGTATGGCAGTATGCGGTTTTCACGCGCACCGCAAGGGCTGTTGTGCTGCCTCCAAGGCCCATACAACCGATCCCGAGAGCATTTACAGCTTCAAGTATTTCTCCCTCCAAACTGTTCATTGGGGTATCTAGAGGCTCTAAAAGAGCTTCTTTTGCAAGCCTGGCTGCTGCATCAAAAGAACCTCCTATCCCCACACCTATCGTAAGGGGTGGACAGGGCATTCCACCTGCATTTACTACGGTTTCAAGCACGAAATTTGGGATGTTTTCGATTTCCTTAGGGTTAAACATATGCAAAGCACTCATATTTTCCGAACCTGCCCCTTTCGGGGCTGCGGTAATTTTTAACTGATTTCCAGGAACAAGTTTCCAGTTAATATCCGGGATTCCGATCCCTGTATTATCTCCGCTGTTCTTACGTGTCAGTGGATTTACGGCATTGGGACGCAGAGGAATTTCAGCTGTTGCAAGGATGACTGCTTCTCTAATTGCAGCCTCCAGATCAAAGCCAGGATGAAATTCTGTCCCCAATTCCACAAAAAAGATCATGATGCCCGTGTCTTGGCACATGGGAATCCCATGATTTTTTGCAAGCTCAACGTTTTTCAGGATTGCTTGAAGCTGGGATTTTGCAACCTGATTTTCTTCTATGGTTTCAGCTCTTATGAGTGCACTTTTGACATCTTCAGGAAGCTCGATTTCCGCCTTTCGCAAAAGATTTACAATAGACCAGATAAAGTTATTGGGGTTAATTTTCAAGGACAAAAGACCACCATGTGAGAAGGATGATTTCTTAATTAGGAGTGCAAGTATGAATGCAGGTATATACATGAAGGCTTTAATGAATAATAATACTGGAGCACATATTTGTTTTTTTATGTTTAAATATCGAATGTCCGAGTACTCAGATGCTGATTGACTTTCTTGAATAAAGGAGTTGTTTGGAATAAAAGCAAGATCGATTCTTAGTACTCGAATTCACACAAGCAAAATGAACAGGCAAATAAGGAATCCATTGGACTAAATGATATCAAATTGAGTGCAACAATTCCAATATAAAAGACGGGGAATGCTTCAGCCCACCAGCTGGGTTTGTCAAAAATCATAAATCATCGATTCCTATTACAGCTAACTATACCTAAATACTTTTCATCATAAATATAAACGAACTAATTGAGATTTGCCCAAATTGTAGTGTGAATTAGACATTTAAACTTAGAAAAAGTACATAAATTGTTAAAAGATATGAAAGACGTATTTTCTAAAGAGAAGCGAAGTAAAGTAATGCGTTCAGCGAAGTCCAACAAAACTGGAGTATTGTTACCAATGAATTGTGGAAAAGAGGACTAAGATCTAGAAAAAATGTTCCGGATTTTTGGGGAACTCACGATATTTCAATTAAAAAATATAAAATTGGAATATTTATCGATTCCTGTTTTTGGCACGTTTGTCCTTTACATGACGAAATTCCAAAACGAATACCGAATATTGGAGCAAGAAAATTGAAAGAAAAAAGAATCGAAACAATAAAGTCAATGATACTACACTAAAAAAGGATGGAGTATCTTGCGTATATGGGAATATGATCTAAAATCGAGTTTTGAAGAAGCGATAGCAAAAATAATCAACTTTGCAAGCAAATCTAAAAAAGTTTCCAAATAATATCAAAATTAAATATATTAACAATTCACAACACTCTCAATAAATTCACCCATATGCGAGGGGTTTTCCTAGTAATCTCAGGAATTCAATAAAACTTTTTTTGACAGCATTCCATTCTTGAGCAAACGCATACTTGATATAACCATTTTGGATTAATTATTTTATACAATTATTTTATACTTAGAGTACCGCCACAACTTTTATTAATTAAGTTAAGGGTCTTACTCCTAGCTTTATGAAAATAGTTAGTGACTTTTTGAGTAGTTTTACATAGTATTACAGAAGCAGTAAGGCCCTCACCTATGCTTTATCTACAGTTATTATCTTTTACAGTTCTTGTTATTATTAGCAATAGCATTTCTATACTTATGAGGTGAAACACTCATATCCAAGGGGCTGGTACAGGGCCTGGTAATGCTACTGCACCTGGTAATGCTACTGCACCTGGTAATGCTACTGCACCTGGTAATGCTACTGCACCTGGTAATGCTACAGCACCTGGTAATGCTACAGAACCTGGTAATGTTACTGCACCTGGTAATGCTACTGCACCTGGTAATGCTACAGAACCTGGTAATGCTACAGAACCTGGTAATGCTACTGCACCTGGTAATGCTACAGAACCTGGTAATGCTACAGGGCCTGGTAATGTTACTGCACCTGGCATTGGTACAGCTCCTGGTAACGCTACCGCGCCTGGCATTGGTACGGGGCCTGTAATTGCAACCGCTGATGGATCCGAGAAAGCTGATGGAATTGCAACCGCTGATAGATCCGAGAAAGCTGATGGAATTGCAACCGCTGATGGATCAGAGAAAGCTGATGGAATTGCAACTGCTGACGGATTCGAGACAGCTGATGGAATTGCAACCGCTGATAGATCAGAGAAAGCTGATGGAATTGCAACCGCTGACGGATCAGAGAAAGCTGATGGAATTGCAACTGCTGACGGATTCGAGACAGCTGATGGAATTGCAACCGCTGACGGATCAGAGAAAGCTGATGGAATTGCAACCGCTGATGGATCAGAGAAAGCTGATGGAATTGCAACTGCTGACGGATTCGAGACAGCTGATGGAATTGCAACCGCTGACGGATCAGAGAAAGCTGATGGAATTGCAACCGCTGACGGAACTGCAACACCTGAAGGAATTGCAACCGCTGATGGAACTGCAACACCTGAAGGAACTGCAACACCTGAAGGAACTGCAACACCTGAAGGAATTGCAACCGCTGATGGAACTGCAACACCTGAAGGAACTGCAACACCTGAAGGAACTGCAACACCTGAAGGAACTGCAACACCTGATGGAACTGTAACATTTGACGGAACTGCAACACCTGATGGAACTGTAACATTTGACGGAACTGCAACACCTGATGGAACTGTAACATTTGACGGAACTGCAACACCTGATGGAACTGTAACATTTGACGGAACTGCAACACCTGAAGGAACTGCAACACCTGATGGAACTGTAACAGCTAAAGGATCCCCATTATATAGGTATGCTGTCACTGATACAGCTGTCAAAGATACTACAAGGAATCCCACCAGCAAAATAGGCAGTACCTTTTTTATTCTATTAACTGATTGTTTCAACAATTTCACCTTTTTATATTGTTCAAATTGAAACTAGATGCGGATTTAGGAGAGCTTATTTCCCGATCTTTTGTCCATTTATTTTTTGATCTACTCTCCATTGGCAGATGTAAAAAACATAGTTTAATTTTATAAAATCTATTTGTTAATATTGCATTGTTACTTATCTACTCGTGATTAGGACTTATGCGCTCGAGATAAAAACGAAGCATTGAAAGCACTGCAATATCTTTTAGAAATATTTTTATTTAGATAGTTAAAGTCTCAGGCTGCTTGTTGTTTCTTAGTTCAACCGCATAAGTGCTATAAAATTTATTAATTAAAACATAATGTTGTTTATAAAATCTAAGAATATATCACTTGTAATTCTGCATTTAAAAGCGGTGTTGTTACCCGATTATTCAATAGTAGCAACAACTATCTCAGCCGCCACAACCGTCCCAATGGTAAGCAGGCTCGTAGAATCCAAACATCATATCTACCCCCCATTGATTTGACTTTATTTAACATTCTTTTTACATATTTGAGAATGTGAATTTTTTAAGGTTATATTGTATGTAATTCCCGAATAAAACCTTTTATCCACCTCCAATAATCATTCCTTCATAGCAACTATTTAGAGAAATTATCCAGGTTACTTATTTTTGTTTGAAGAGAAGCATATTTAGTTGCTATAAAGTACAATTACAAATATATTCACAAATAATATAAAACAGATAGAATACTAGATTCTTAATAGTAATAAGCTTTGAATAAACGAGCAAAATGGTAGGTTGATAAAACATGCATATTCTAATATTTATAGTCAAATCACTCATTATATTGTTAAGAGTTGAGTATCACACTGGTATAGGATCAGATTTTGAGTGAGCTAGCTAACTTCATGTTCTATATTAGCAGAACAAAAATTCAATCTGGCTCTAGCAACGAAAAACAAGGGAAAAAGGTAAAAATGTTGGGTCTTTGTTTCCTTTCTTCCATATTTCCTTTGTTTCCATAGTTCATTTATTGATAGAGCATAATTATTTTTAGTGATGATTATAGAAGATCTCGATCTACATCTCATTTTTTTCGCGGAAATCCTATTCAAAACCTTTACCGCTAATTTCTCTATTGACAGAATTCTTTTCTTGTTCATTTTATTCGATTTTAAAGATATTTTCCACTATCCTTAAAGTACTCATTTTATTAGTCGAATACCCCGCAGCATTCTGTGGGAATATACAATGCCGTGAGAGTTGTTATTAACTAACATAGTTATATTTTAATCTACTTTTGTACTATATAAATTTAAATACGGCATGCAATAATTGTACATGAAATAAGATATCACATGTTTTTTTTGTATGAAATATTTAAAAAAATTGGATAATGATAAAAATAATTATTTGAAATCTATCTACTTTGAAATTTTTATAAGGTACTATTCTGAGTTTGATTCAGTCGGTAATCATCGTGATCATATATATCTTTTATTTGGTGTTGAACCAAAATATTATCCTTCAATAGTGATGCAGATTATAAAAATTATCACAGAAAGAAAGATCTTTAAAAAAATACTTTGAGATCAAAAACAGTAATCAGATTGTGATTTTTGGAGCGATATCGGTTCCATTGGAACTGTTGTTGATGGTACAACTCCCAATGAAATTAAATACTATATTTAAAATCAAGGAAACCAGGGAAAAGTGAAGCATATCAGCAAATTAAAGTATTTTATTTTGGATAATTTCCTTCATATCCATAAATGTGGAGCAGAAATACCCATTTTCTTGCAGTAGGTTGCACCAAAGAAACTTTGATTGAAGAAGCACTAGCAAAATTTTTAACTTAAATCTTTAATCTTTAAAAAAGTTCCATTTAGTTCCATAACTTAAAATGTAAGATCCAAAAGCTTCGGCTTTCTACTTGGAGAAAAAATCAAAATTCATATGACAACGGCTTTGAATTTTTTTATTTCAGCTCCCGTGGTTGTTTTATTTCAGGCAAGGTTGGTAGAGGCATTGTATTAATCAAGATAGGATTCCGAACTTCTTTAGCCCTTTCGATCACAAGTTCCTTCCCTTTCTGAGTGAGGGCAAAGAGCGGAACGGCAGTCCCCACCTGAGCTAAAGGCCTTGCAAGCTCTCTAACATTTTTTGAGGCGCAACTTGTCGTAATATCCACATTTTTCAGAAGTGTAAGAGCCTCTTCCTTGCTAATACTTGTGGCATGCACACCAATTATTATCAGGTTAAGTCCAAGTTCAGCTTCAATTTTCCGTAATCCTTTTGCAACTTCGGCGGAAGTCACAGTTACTGCAATATTTTTGTAGCCTATTTCGGCCGCCTTTTTCACTCCTGCAACTGGATCGATTTTTGCAGTTGATGGATCAAGTACAATTCCGTCGCGTTCAGTGATGCCTTTGATGACACTTTCGATAGGTTCAGTCTCGATAAGCCCAGACATCCTACCCCCCATTCCTTGGACAAGAGTAGGGTTCTTGGAAATGACAGTTCCAGCTCCATCGCAAGCAGTTACAGTCATATCAAGAAGACCTCTGCGAAGACCTGTCATCATAACCTCGGAAGCTCCGAATCCCACAAAATCCTCAAGCTCCAGCTGTCGCCTGTCCGTGAACATCCCGAAGTCACTAATCCTAAATTCCACGTTTTTCCTTACTTCTTCAGAGGTAATCTTCTGGATCCCACGTACCTTGGCAAAGATAGGACACCATTCTACCTCAGGCTGTCCAACTTCAATAACTTTACCATCCTTTACAACTACTCTTGTTTTTCCCATTAATTCCATTATATGAGGCATTATCACACCTTTTTGAATACATTAAAAAATATAACTGTTTAGAAACTCAAATCCGATGAAAATAACAGTACAGGTTTGTGGCTATGTATATAATAGTTTGCTGGTTTTGGGTTTTGGATCCAATTTCTATTTTTTTAAAAAAGATTCAGCATTTTTAGACTTGTGGTTTTGAAAGTCTTCTTCTGAGTTGTGGAGTTTGAATGAATTTTATTCCAATTGTTGTTTCTTGATATGAGAAGTTTCTATCCAATTGCAAATTTTACGAAAGTCTGAATGGCATGACATTCCATTCTCAACTCCATATACAGTTCAAAAATGTATTATTCTAAATAATTTCGACTCAAAACTTTTTTAATTTTCCAATATTCTATAAACCAAATAACTTAATATCAAGTCTAAATTTTGCTTTTAATATCAATATATCCCAAAAAATACTTTCTGATGATTCACGTTCTTAAAGTTTCAAGGTTATTTGGGGTCTTCTGTTATAATATTAAATAAATTCTTTAAATGTTTTGAACTCACATCCTAATCTCGATTATTTATGGAATAATTTCGCAATTATCCAGTTTTCTGAGGCCATCTCTTCCACACAAGTATTAGCTTAATCCCTAATTCTGAGACTTTTTATTATTTTAACTTATTCAGATGTAAACAAGGGTATTACTATTTTATTAATGTGACAGTAACTTAAAAACGAACATGAATTGTTTGAATCACAGGCACAAATTAAAGTTTATGTGGCGCAACCTACTGCAAGAAAATGGGTATTTCTGCTCCACATTTATGGATATGAAGGAAATTATCCAAAATAAAATACTTTAATTTGCTGATATGCTTCACTTTTCCCTGGTTTCCTTGATTTTAAATATAGTATTTAATTTCATTGGGAGTTGCACCATCAACAACAGTTCCAATGGAACCGATATCACTCCAAAAATCACAATCCCATTACTGTTTTTGATCTCAAAGTATTTTTTTAAAGATCTTTCTTTCTGTGATAATTTTTATAATCTACATCACTATTGAAGGATAATATTTTGGTTCAGCACCAAATAAAAGATATATATGATCACGATGATTACCGACTGAATCAAACTCAGAATAGTACCTTATAAAAATTTCAAAGGTTGTAAATTTGAAATATTTGAGAGGATTTAGATAAATCCATAATTTTCACGAATCATTTATATATTATATATAAGCATGTGATGCAAATTTGTGCTATATCAAAATTCTCTATGATATAAATAGCTCACTCGTTTATAATATGGATTATGTTGGCATAAATTGAAAAAAAATGAGACAACAGAGCATGGATATCCTTTCAACCAAAGAAATAAAACTGTATATTTTTGATATTAATATAGTTGTTAATTTCATTCTTGGAAGAACCACATTCCATTTTTAAATATCCTGTTTTCACTCTGTCTGTATTATTCCTCTCCCATTTCTTTTCTGAATTCTATATAATCTCTCTCGACTTCTTCGAGTTCGTACTCCATTTAATCCCCCCATTTATATTCCTATATCAATATTTTATTTTTTTAGTTTTTTAATTCCAATTTTCTGCATATGTTACAAGAATGCCATCTACGCTATAAATATTGAAAATTAATCTAACTCCCTGTTACTAAAATGGGCAAATAGGCACACAAATAAATTATCCATGTCTATCTGCAGAATGTTGGTTTATGTATAGGAAGTCCTTATTTTAATATGCCTTAGTCCCCATTTTGGAAAATGCTTTTAACTTATATAAATGTTACTGTCAACCCTTATATAAATAGACTCAATGAAGAAAGTTGACATTACTTACCTTATTTGTAATATTGTGTGAAACGATAAGATATTTTTAAATGAAAGTTGTGGTATTTTTTGTATTCATGTGTAAAAATTCAAAACCTGAACTAGTCGTGGGTATCAGGAACCTTGCAGGTTTGGAAGCCTGTTCTCTCTATGCTGACGCTGTCTATTTTTCAATCGACAGACTCAACTTGAGAGCAAGAGCAAAGGAGATTACGCTGGAAAACTTGGGAAATTTTGTTTGCGAAGTAAAGGCTAGAGGACTAAAAGCTTATCTTGCTGTAAATTCGACAGTAAACGAGGATAGTCTTGGGGATGTATCGGAAGTAGTAACTACAGCTGCAAGGATAGGGGTAGATGCTATCATCGCCTGGGACATGGCTGTGATTCTGAAAGCACGAGACACAGGGCTTAAAGTCCATGTCTCCACGCAAGCGAATGTTATGAACCACGAAACTGCAGAATTTTACAGAACTCTGGGGGCAGAACGCGTCATACTTTCAAGAGAACTTTCTATTAAAGAGATAACGAAAATAATTCAAAAAACCGAAGTAGAGATCGAAACTTTTGTCCATGGTGCAATGTGCATGGCAATTTCGGGCTGGTGCCATTTATCAGCTTACGCGCTTGGGAAATCCGGAAACTGTGGAGAGTGCACCCAGCCATGCCGATGGAAATGGGAGCTTCATGGAGAAAATGGATTTGTTGCAGAGAGCCTGGGAAAATACCTTCTCAGTTCAAAAGACCTCTGCATGATAGAGCACGTTCCAGAACTGATTAATGCCGGAATAAATTCCTTTAAGGTTGAAGGACGGTTGCGAGATCCAGGTTATCTTGAAGTTGTCTCCCGTTGCTATAAGGAAGCTATCGAAGCTTTCAGAGACGGAAATTATAATCTGGAAAAAGTAGAGGTCTGGAAACTAGAACTTGCCTCTGTTTATAATAGGGGTTTTTCTACAGGCTTTTACTTTGGAGCTCCAGGTTTTGATAATTTTTCTTCTGGAAAAGATATGAATGCTTCCAGAAAGAAACGTCTGGCTGTGGGAGTGGTTGTGAACTATTATCCAAAACAGATGGCTGCAGCAGTAAAGCTTCTCGAAGAAGGTATACAAATCGGAGACGAAATAATTATTGAGGGAAGCACAACCTATTTGAAGCAGCAAGTAAAATCCCTCAAAAAGCAGGGTAAATACCTCAAAAGGGCTGAAAAAGGAGACGACGTAGGCCTTGCTGTCGAGGGCATAGTTAGAAGAAATGACCGTATCTTTATAATGAGATTAAAATAATACAATCGTATTTATATTTTGGATCTTTTCTATTGGAGATCAAAAATTACAGAAAATAATCAGTATGTAGAATTCCGGAAATAATCTCATCATCTACACCATTATATATAAATAATATTGTCATTAACCCTGTGTGATTGACAAAAACTCCATCTTATCAAATATTCTCTATTAATAATCGTATTTTTGGATTGATACTCGACTATAATTATGAATTATTCTTGATTTAGAAGCAACTGGCTACCCTATATAAAAACTTCTTCACGATGAAAAGTCAGCTAAAAAAGAATTTCCTGACTAAGAGTATTATTTCTTTTCATCCAGAGCCAGAAAGGTGGTACCTTGATAAGCGTCAACGAAATGGGATCATATGTCATTGAAGAGATGCTCGACTGGAGCGAAGACCTAAACACCGAAGTTATAAAGCTCAAAAATGGGGCTACAGTTATTGACTGCGGAGTTAAAGAAGATGGTGGATATGAAGCAGGGCTGTACCTCACAAGACTCTGCCTGGCTGATCTTGCTGATCTACAATATACCACCTTTGATCTGAAAGGTCTCAAGTGGCCTGCCATTCAGATAGCAACTGACAATCCGGTGATTGCCTGTATGGCTTCCCAGTACGCAGGGTGGAGGATCTCTGTAGGAGAGTACAACGGAATGGTTTCGGGGCCTGCGCGTGCACTCGCCTTAAGACCCAGAGAACTCTATGAAGATATCGGATATGAAGATGACTTCCAAGCTGCAGTTCTGTTTATAGAATCCAATAAGCTACCTGACGAAAGAGTTGTAGAGTACATTGCAAAGCAGTGCAGCGTGGACCCTGAAAACGTGATGATTGCAGTTGCTCCTACAGCCTCTATTGCCGGCTCTGTCCAAATCTCGGCCCGTGTCTTGGAAACTGGAATCCACAAATTCAAGTCAATCGGCTTTGACATCAATTGCATTAAGAGCGGATATGGCGTTGCCCCCATTGCTCCAGTCGTAGGGAACGATGTTCAGTGCATGGGTTCAAGCAATGACTGTGTGATTTACTGCGGCGAAACAAACTATACAGTGTGCTTTAACGGAGAACTGGCCGAACTTGAAGAACTAGTAAAGAAGGTGCCTTCCACAAATTCCCATAATTTTGGAAAACTTTTATATCAGACCTTCAAAGAAGCAGATTTTGACTTTTTGAAGGTTAATGAAGATATTTTTGCGCCTGCCAGACTTACTGTAAACGACCTTAATAGCAAAAAAACAATCTCAAGCGGTGGAATTTACCCAGAAATTTTGTTTCAATCTTTTGAAATAAAGCAGGTATAAAAGCATTTGCCCTTTTTTAAATGTAGATTACTCTCTTTTTTTCAGCCTTTTTGTCCTTTTTTTGGCCCCGTTTCCATCCTATACTATAGTAAGCTCTAAATATAGAGTATTCAGATTCACCTCTAATTTTTTTCCGCGGGAATCCTGTCCAAATATTTCTCGCTAATTTCTTTATTTGACCCAGATAGTTTGTTGCAGATTCAAGGGAACTGGTAGGAGATATGCAGCATAGAATAGAATATTAAAAACCTCTTGATAGCTATAGTTTGTTTTATCGAGTAAAGTTATTAGATCAATGATACTACGGAATTCTGAAGATAGAACAGCAAGCTGTTTGTATTTACACAATAAGTTGGATTATTTTTTTCATAAAGAAATCCTATAAATATACTATTTCGAAAAATTGCTTACAGATACATTATACACAACCAACCAAAAATTGGGGTTTATCCAAATCCTCCATAATCAATGACTTAGTTACATTAAATAATTTTTATATATCACTTGAATAGAACATGAAACCCACTTTATCCAGATGTACACAAGAATGCCATCTATTTTCTCAATGTGACAGTAGCTTAAAAATTAATCTAGCTTTCAATGAATAATAACGGTCAAATAAAGCAAACAAATTCTACATCTGTGTACATTAGCAAGATGCCGGCTGAAAAAATTTGAAAAATGTTTAGGTGAATTTTGAGGCAAAAATTTTCAAAAGGGAATGATAATTTTTTTATTTAACCTAAATTATCCCCCTCTCTTTCTTTCCTGTACTTGCACATGGCTTTGACAAAGCCATTGAACGGGGGAGACGGCCTGCCTGGTCTCGATCTGAACTCAGGATGGAACTGAGAAGCAAAGAAGAAACGCTTGCCAGGGATCTCGCCAATCTCCATTCTATTTTTGTTTTTGCCGGAAAATAAAATTCCAAAAGATTCCAGCTTGTCCACAAACTCTGGATTAACCTCGTATCTATGGCGATGGCGCTCGACAATGTAATTGCTTCCGTAAAGCTTTGCGGCAGTAGAGCCTTCTTTGAGGAAAGCTTCGTAGTCACCTAGGCGCATAGTACCTCCCATCTCCGCAATACCTGTCTGTTCCGGAAGAATATCAATCACTGGATAGGGGGTGTCTTCATCAAACTCCGTACTGTTTGCTTTTCTCAGGTTAACTACATTTCTTGCAAACTCAATAACTGCAAGCTGCATGCCCAGGCAGATCCCAAGGAAAGGAATATCGTTTTCCCTTGCAAATTTGATTGCCAGCATCTTGCCTTCAGTCCCACGCTCGCCAAAACCACCAGGTATAAGAATTCCATCAAACAGAGAGAGCTTTTGAACCGCATCAGAGTCCTCTTCCAAGGTTTCGGATTCAACCATATTGACCTCAACCCTGCACCCACTTTCAACGCCTCCATGCTTGACAGCTTCAAGGATGCTAAGGTAAGAATCTTCAAGGTTGGTATATTTTCCGACAATTGCCAATTTGACCTCTTCAGTAGTGGACTTCATCCTTGTGACCATATCTCTCCATTCATAGTTCTCTGCGCTAGACTCAAGTTTCAGGTGTTTCATAAGCTGGGTGGTTAGTCCCTGTTCTTCAATGAAAAGAGGTACTTCATAGATATCATTGGCATCATAGGCACTAATAACCAGTTCCTGAGGCACGTCACAAAAAAGGGCGATTTTTTCCTTGGCACTTTCCTGGAGAGGAGACTTCGACCTTGCAACGATCACTTCAGGGCTCAAACCAAGCGCTCTGAGTTCCTTTACTGAATGTTGGGAAGGTTTTGTCTTCTGCTCACCCTGTAAGTCTTCCACTATCAGGGTTACATGAGTAAACACAATATTTTCAGGAGGCTCTTCCCTGTGCATCAGACGGGCAGCCTCAAGGAAGGGCATGCTCTCAATATCCCCTACAGTACCTCCAATTTCCACGAGGCAGATATCAGCTCCACTCCTGGCTGCAACCTTTCGTATTCTGCTCTTAATCTCGTTTGTAATATGAGGGATGATCTGAACGGTTTTCCCTAGATAGTCTCCCCTTCTCTCTTTGGAAATTACTTCCTGGTAAATTTTACCTGTGGTAAGATTGTGGTCCCTGGTAAGTTCAGTGTCAAGGAAACGCTCGTAATTTCCGAGGTCTAGGTCAACTTCACCTCCGTCCTTAAGCACAAAGACTTCCCCGTGCTGATAGGGGCTCATGGTACCTGCATCAATATTGATGTAAGGGTCGATCTTTATAGCCGTAACTTTATAACCTTTATTTTTAAGGTTCCTGCCGATGGATGCGATGGTAATACCTTTTCCAAGCCCGCTCATCACTCCACCGGTAACTACTATATACTTCATGGGTAAGTTTCCTCGACAATTTTTTAAATAGAAGTTTTGAACCAAAAGGATAATCACATTAACTTAAGTTAAAATAATCAGATGGATGGTTTTTACAGAAATATCTCAGGGAATATTTCTGTAAAAACATAACACCAATATCCTCATGATATAAAAAACACTCTCTAATT
>CAVXNY010000026.1:0-30569 GCA_963763235.1 uncultured Methanosarcinaceae archaeon
TCATCAAGAACTTCTCCAAGCATGGCAGGGTCCCTAGCATCCATAACAAGTGCATCGAGCTTGCAACGTTCGAGAATCTTTGCAGCTACAGGATCTACAGGGGACTTGGAGCCTGCTTTCATTTCGATTGCCATAACTATATTTACGAGTTTTTTGGGAGAGATTTTATCGTATTTTACTGCAGTTGGGTCACATTTAGGATCTGAGGAATAAATTCCATCAATAGAAGTTGCAATTGTAAGCAGGTCTGCCTGCAAGTACTCTGCAAGGATTGCAGCAACAGCATCTGTAGTTTGGCCAGGGGTAACTCCTCCCATGACCACTATTTTCCCGGAATGTATGGCCTCTGCAGCTTCAATATAGTTTGTTGGGATCTTCGGATAGGCATTTGATCCGATAGCTGCAATAAGCAGTCGTGCGTTTAGGCGAGTAATCTCAATGCCTATATAGTCACAGGTTACTTCATCGGCCCCCATAATCCGCGCAGCACCAATGTAACTCCTGGCTGCTTCTCCACCACCGGTTATTACAATTATATTATGTTTTTTTGAGAGGTTTCGAAGAATTACTGCATATTCTAAATAATGATTTGCGTCAAGGTTTTTTGCGAGAATTGAACCGCCTAATGAGAGTACAATGAGCATGATGATATCTACACATTAATTCTGATTTTTAAATGTATCGCTAGACGTCTCTTCTTAAGTCACCAAAAATCCCATATAAACAGAAATCCTAAAGACACCCAAAATGATAAATAACTTCTCAAGGCAGATATTGTTTAAGTTAACTATTGCCTGAAGCAGGTAAATTTTTAGATGAAGAGTTGTACATGGATCTTACTGACATACTAAGGGCTGTTAAAGAAGGGAAAATGGACATTAAGACTGCAGAACAGCAGACCCGTGGTCTGGGTTTTGTCTCATATGCAGACATTGCAAAACTTGATTCCCATCGAAAAACCAGGACAGGAATAGTCGAAGCTATCCTTGCCGACTGCAAGGAACCTGAGGACTTGGTGGAGATTACAAGAGTCATGGTTGCAGAAAGCAGAAGAGCCCTTATTACCCGTGTCTCTGCAAAGCATCTTGAAGCTTTAAGGGCAGCATTTAATCAGGATAACATTGAGTGGAATAGTCGAGCTCGTACAGTTGTTATCCATGACGGTACTCCCATTCCTAACACAGGTGGAATTGTAGGAATTATATCAGCAGGTACAGCAGACATCCCAGTTGCGGAGGAGGCACGGGTCGTTGCCTCAGAGATGGGCTGCGAAACTATCACTGTATATGATGTAGGAATTGCAGGAATTCACAGACTCATTCCTGAGATCCAGAAACTAAAAGCCATGATGTTGGGAGCAATCGTTGTTGCAGCTGGAAGGGAAGGAACACTTCCAACAATAATTTCTGGACTTATCGATGTACCTGTGATCGGGCTTCCAGTATCTATAGGTTATGGGGCTGGAGGTGAGGGAAAAGCTGCCCTGCTGGCAATGCTTCAATCCTGTTCTACCATTGCAGTCGTGAATATTGACGCAGGTTTCGTTGCAGGAGCTTACGCAGCTAGAATCGCAAACATGGTTGCAGCTGCTGGTAAACGATAAAAAAAGGAAAGGCAGAAAAAAAGGCAGTTAATGGCGAATAAATTGAAACCAAAGTTCAGGAAGTAGCATTTATGAAATCACTTGTATTCAATCCTTTTTCAGGGGCATCAGGGGACATGATCCTTGGGTGCGCTATCGATCTCGGGGCTGACAGAAAAGCAGTCAAAGAACTGATAGAAGCCTCCATACCAGTATCGTTATATATTAAAGAAGTTATAAAAAATGGAATAAAAGCTCTAGACGTCCGGATAAATGTACCTGAAAAAGAGTCCGTTCGCACATATCCAGAACTCTTGGATATTGTAAAGGCTGCAAAATTGCCCTGGCTAGTGGAGGCAAATGCTATGGATATCCTTTTGAGAATGGCAGAAGCTGAAGCTTCAGTCCACGGACAGCCTGACCTTGAGAAACTTCATTTCCATGAGATGGGACAGAGTGATGTCCTTGCCGATGTAATCGGGTCTTCGGTAGCTATCCATGCCCTCAACTGCGATTCTATTTATTGCACCCCTATCAATGTTGGCAGCGGAACGATGGAATGCGCACATGGGACTCTGCCTGTGCCAGCCCCCGCTACACTTGAACTTCTAAGAAGAGGAAAACTCTATTTCAGAGGAGGTAGTGAAAAAAAAGAACTTCTTACTCCTACAGGTGCTGCTATACTAGCCCATTTTGCAATGCCTGTTGAAGCTTTTCCTCAGGGCAGGGTGATTTTAATAGGCTATGGGGCCGGAGATTTCAATTTAGATAGTCCCAATGTGCTTCAGGGCGTGCTATCTGAACTTGATTCCTGCCTAATCCAGGATGCAATTGAGATGCTCGAAACCAATGCTGACGATGTGAGCGGAGAAATTCTGGGTAACCTGTTCGAGGAGCTGCTCGATATGGGGGCAAAAGATATTGTGATTATCCCGGCAATCATGAAAAAAGGCCGACCTGCTCACGTTATCAAGGTTATTGCAAAGCCTGAGGACACTGCAAAACTTGCCAGAAAAATAATTACCGAAACAGGTTCTCTAGGAATAAGGGTCGTCCCAACCAGGCACAGGCTCATTGCTGTCCGAAAAATTGAAGTTATTAAATTTGAGGTCAAAGGGCAATTATATGAAGCTGCTGTCAAGATTGCCAGGGACTCGGAAGGGATTTTACTCAATATCTCTGCTGAGTTTGAGGATTGTAAGAAAATCGCGAAAACTAGTGGTGTTCCTGTAAAAGAAGTAATTCGAAAGGCAGAGGAGACTGCAAGGAATCTTTTTTTCTAGAATTATTGAGGCGTAATAAACAAAAAAATTGTGCTGTTTTGATACCAGAAAATTCCGGATAATTGAAAAAAATTCAAGAAAAGTAAAGTGAAAAATTAAAAATTTAAATATTGAGGATTTTAACTTCTTTTTTTACTCTATATAATATTCAGAGTTTGCCCATAGAATGCAGTAGTTCTGCATTCAGAACACTTGCTCCTGCGGCTCCGCGGATGGTATTATGTCCCATTGCAATGTAGCGGATTCCTTCTCTTATCCGACCCACTGATACACTCATACCTTTTCCCATATTGCGGTCGAGGCGTGGCTGAGGTCTGTCTATTTCATCTCTTACGATGAGGACTTTTTTTGGTTCTGACGGAAGTTCTCCCATCTTAGGGTCGAATTTCAGGAAAGCTTCCCTTACTTCTTCAGGCGCTGGTTTGTCTATCATCCCGGCCCATATAGCTTCTGTATGCCCATCGACAACTGGAACTCTGTGGCAGGAAGCACTGACTTTTATATCTGCAGGCACGACCGCTGAGCCATCAAACTCACCAAGGAGTTTCAATGTTTCAGTCTCCATTTTCTGTTCTTCGCTCCCGATGTAGGGGATTACGTTATCGTAGATTGACATTGCGGAAACCCCGAAAAAACCCGCCCCAGATATTGCTTGCATTGTAGCTACCTGTATGGTATCAAGTCCAAATTTCATCAGAGGTTTTAAGGTCAGGGCCATGACTATAGTAGAGCAATTGGGGTTTGTGATAATATATCCATCCCATCCCTGTGTATCCTGCTGGACTTCTAGAAGCCCCAGATGTTCTGGATTTACTTCGGGGATCACAAGGGGAAAATCCGCTTCCATCCTGAAAGATGATGCATTGCTTGCCACTGCAAATCCGGCTTTTGCAAACTCTGGCTCGACGGTGAGAGCAAGATCTGCAGGAAGTGCAGAAAAAACCACATCCGCATTTACAGCTTTTGGGTTTACAGGAGAGACTTCAATATTTTCAACGCTTTCCGGCATAGCTGTATCTAATTTCCAGCCTGCTGCTTCTTTGTATTTTTTGCCGGCGCTTCTTTCTGACGCTGCAAGAGCTGTAATCTCAAACCATGGATGATTTGCCAGTGCTTCTACAAATCTCTGCCCAACAGCGCCTGTAGCGCCTAAAATCCCCGCTTTAATTGCTACCATCTATAAAGCTCCCTCCAACGAGAGAAGAAATTATCTGATAAAAGAGAAAAAGAAAAAAAATGGGATAAAAAAAATTATTCCAAGTTAATTATCATTTTACTCTTCTACCTTGATTGCCTGGCTAGGACATGCCTCTTCGCATGCACCGCACTCTACACATTCATCCTGGTTGACAACTGCACAACCTTTTTCTTCATCGAGGGTAATTGCTTCAGAGGGACACTCATCAACGCAGCTTCCACATCCAGAACATTCATCTGCATTAACTATAGCTGGCATTTTTTTCACTCTCCTATTATTACTCGATATGTCCTGGAAATCAGATATGCCGTTTTTGAAACTTCCATAGAATATCGAAAAGTTTGGTCATAACGCCATTGATAGATAAACATAAAAACTTATCGCTTTTTAGCAAAATACACCTTTAAAAATCAGGATGTAGGTAAGGGATAGAATACATATATTACATCTTTAGATATATAGAACAGAATAGAAATTGAAAAATATTTATTCAACACATAGAGTAGTGCATAGCAATTCCGGAATCTGTAAGACATAAATTCCATCTTCTAATTTCAGGAATCCTTCTTTGAGCAGATATACATTTTGTTGAATTTTATGTGTTATGACAGTAAAATAAGTATCATAAGCATTATCAATGCCATATTATAGTGCCATGAATTCCAATTTTTCACCACGTATTCTACTTTGAAATGATCTCTCAATCCAATACCTTGAACTCTGCATTTTTAAAAGATTATCAAATGAAGCATCCTCAGAAGCATCACATAATGAGTATTCTATTTCATTTGATCCTGAGTCTTTGCTGATGATAAGCCATAATGACTCCTCAAAAGGTAAGCTATCATGAAGTCTCCAGACTATTATATGTTTAAAATATATTTTTTATACCTTCTTTCAGTTTTTCGAACTCTGTTAAATTTAGATCTTTCTACTGAAATGAAAAGAAAATCCATACATATCGGAAACATATTCAGAAATTTTTGAATTGTAGATCGTCTTCCTCTTGTTTCCTTTTTCTCAGGCATTCAAATCGCAGGTTTTTCGGCATAAACAAACTTATTGACAGCTGTATCTGCAACAAAAATTAAGCCTCGATTTTCAAGTACTGTTAATAATTCTGTATTTCCTTCATAGAATCCATCCATTGTAACATCAGAGAAAGAAATACCTTCTTCCATTGCATTGTCAATCATTTCAAGACCAAGTTCTTACTCGGCTCGGACCATTATTTCCCAAAAGGAACCTGAGCCTTTAAACAGCTTACATTGCCATTTATCATTTTAGTGGAAGATATAATCACTCATCAATCAACATAATCTTCTCTTTTTGTAACAATTCAACCTGAAAAAAACAATATAATAGTCATCCACTAAGATTCAATAAGCAAATTTCGTAGGCTGATTTCAGTTAACTATTAAAGTATTGGTCACGCTTTTCTTTTCCATCAAGTAGTAATCAGAAGTATCTATTGAATAAAAATAGATATCTACCAATGATTTTGGATAGTTGAATAGTTAACTCTTTTCTAACATATGCAAAGAAGACACCAACCTGACAAGTATTCTTTTTTCAAGTTCTTGCAATACTTACGAGAAGTTGAATAGATTTGAGGAGATCTGCTGAAGAACAAGGGAAATTGGTGAGAAATAGCTTAATGATTGGTTGTTAGAATATTTACAACAATAAATCTCATTTTTCTCATATTTTTTCTATATGGAAGGAGAACCAAGTCAGTAAGGTAATTAATACACAATAAAACAGCCAAAAGAATTTTCTTTTTGAAATTAAAATTTTGGTTGTTTACCCCGCTGAAAGCAACGGTATCTGCTCGCGCCACCGACCTGGATATAAAGGAAATATCCCTCGTCTAAAAGAAATTTTTACGATAATTCTATACAAAATCACGTAATACATTATTTTATAGACTTAATTATTGACATGACTTGTTCCATTTTATAGTGCAAAGATAGCTTAAAATATAAATTAGTTAGCTAATTATTTTTTACAGGGAAGTTTCCATCACCGTAGCAAGCTGCAGGGTATTAGACTGAAGTAATATATTTCTTTCCGAACCTTTCTCAAAAAGAGTTCGTAAGATTCAAAACCTGAATTGCATTCTGGGATGGTTACCAGAGCTCCCCCTGCAAGATCGCCTGGGTTTTATCGCTTGTACTTTTGTTTATTTTTTTAATTTTTATCAAATACTCTTCTTCGACAGCTTGAGGCTCTTCAAAAATAACATTGACCCCAAGTCTTTTAAGATAATCTTCGAAATCTTTTACAGTTTTTAAGTCTCTCACCCGGATCTTTGCCTCTTCGTAGAGCCTCTGGCCATCCTTTACACCCCTAATTGAGTCTCTCAGTGGGCTCAGTATGCTCTCCCCTAACCGCATACAGCGTTTTTTGAACTCTTCCTCATTTTCTTTCCACTCTACTGTTTGAAAACCTTCTCTGACAATGCGGGAGAGCATATAATCTCTGCCAGTATCATTGTAGAATTTAAAGGCATGCCTGAGATCCGAGCAATTACTCTGGGAAGAAGTATATTTCAATTGAGAAAGAACCATTTCAGGATCTTTTATTACGACACCTTCATGCTCTTTTTCCCCAAGTTCCAGGATGATTTTTTCGATTTCTCTGGGGACATTTTCCAGGAGAATTTCCCCAAAAAATCTTACCTGGAAAAAACCATATTTTTCCAGAATTTTTTGCTTTTTGTATATCGTAAGAGGTTTACCACTGTTTTTCTCCCGAATGTCGAAAATATAAAACCCTACAGATTCGACGTTATAGATATCTTTTGAGATATAGGGATTATCAGGGCCTATCATTTCCCCGTACAGTACAAGTTCAGGGAAATCGTCAAAAAAATTCAGATTCAATTTCTCTTTCGCTTTTTGGGTTGTATAAGGGCAAATATATCCACTCCGGGTAATTGCAATTATCTCCCCATTTGCAGTTGCTATCCGGACATTGTATCCATTCATTTTTTCTTCTAAGGCTATCTTCTCAAGACCGATAAAGTGTCTTTTAATAGTAGGATCCAGTACCATAGCTCTCCGGATCTTTGGAAAGCCCATGATTATCTCGAAAGAATTGCCCTTCTCATAAAGAACTGTTCCCCTCTCGATATGGGAAATTTCCTTGTCGAAACGGAGCAAATGCTCATATTTTCCCCAGTTCCAGGAAAGATAATTTTTCTCAAAAAGGTTATGGACCTTCTCCTTATCAAATCCTAGGCAATCGGCAAGTCGAGCTACAAATTCAGGATCATTTTCCTCATTAACCTCTCTACTCATATCTAATTATCTATCTTCAGACCTGAAATAAGTTATCATTCACATATCAATTTGAATATAATTAATAATTATAATTAGCACATAACTAATTAGGAAATTTTGCCGAATTGATCTCAAAGCTCACACTTTATACTCTGCTAAAATATTTCCTCCACTTTTACACCAGCCATTTGCCTCAAACACTCCACTAATACCTTAACCCTCAACTTTTATCTCAGCCATTCCTTATTGAGAAATCCAAAAATATCAAATCTGAACTTTTTTAATCTATTACCTTAGGTCCTCATTTGATAATCGGTGAAAATGTTACATTGGGGCTTCTATATGTTATTTCTGCCGAAGCTGCTGGCATAACATATCAAACTTTCAATGATCGGATGAACAAGGGGAAGACAGAGGACATATGGAGGTGTGTTCACCGCATACAAAGGTATATGAAGGTAGTTTTTATTGAAAAGTAAAAATTAGTCAAGTAAGGAGTTTGTTTATTTAATAATATTTTAAATAAGAGAAAAAAATCTAGAAAAAAATAGGTTGTGTCTGTACATTACTCAAAAAATGACCATATAACTCTCCACAATTTAATAAAATGTAGGAAAAGCGCTCGTTTTATAGAATTGATCAACAGCTTACAGACGCGACTAAAAAATAAAATAAAACGAAACTAAATAAAAAACTAAAAATAAAAAAGGAGTTGATTCCTGATAAATCTTCTCAGAACCTCATTGCCCTCAGGCGTTTGACCCTATCTTCGGTTAGAGGGTGGGTGCTGAAAAGAGATTGGATAATTCCTCCCTTGAGGGGATTAACAATAAACATGTGTGCACTGCTTTCCTTTGGCTGCACATCTGAGATTTTTGGCTTGTAGTTGGAGTTCCCATATTCTAACTTTTCCAGAGCATCGGCAAGTACCCAGGGTTTCCGACAAATTCGAGCTCCTTCAGAATCAGCTGCATATTCTCTTGACCTTGAGATTGCTAGCTGGATCAAGGTTGCAGCAAGCGGTGCCAGGAATATCATCGCGATAAAACTTACTATTCCCCCCTTATCATCATTCCTGCCACCAAGGCCACCGAAAATCGCAGCCCACTGTGCCATGCTAGCCATCATCGTTATGACACCCGCAATTGTTGCAGCCACTGAACTGATTAGTGTATCTCTGTTCATTACGTGTGCAAGTTCATGTGCCAGCACGCCTTCGATCTCTTCATAAGAGAGTAGGTTAAGAATACCAGTCGTAACGGCTACAGCTGCATTCTTTGGATCCCTACCTGTTGCAAATGCATTTGGCATCCCAGAATCTACTATATATACTTTGGGTTTTGGCAGTTGTGCCTTCATAGCTAGTCCATCGACGATCCTGTGCAGGTTTGGGGACTCTGCAGGGGAGACCTCTCTTGCCCTATACATCTTGAGTACTATCTTATCGCTGTACCAGTAGCTTCCGAAATTGATGATTATTGCAAATAGTAATGCAATGATCATTCCACCCCTACCACCAAAGTAATCTCCTATCAGAACCATGAGACCTGTAAGAGCAGCAAGCAAAATTGTAGTTTTTAACATGTTTTTCATGACTTCTCACACGACGTCCTCTCAGGCGAATTGCCTGGGTTTTCAGTCTTTGACTCTTATTTCTAAACTTATTTCAATAACTTAAACAGAGTAGAATGGATATTATATTTCCAAGTACAAATATATTTTGTTATCTCTCATCATGCAGATTGACACAATTATACTATTATATAGTTCTTATTTGTCCAAAAATATTTCCAAATTCCATAAAAACGAAAGATCAATTCTCAAAATTGGATATTTCATCTATGATATAGAACACTTTATACATTTTTTTATATCCCCTATATTTTAAACTCTTATAACCAGTAATATCTGTGTGTAAACATATTTACATTAGATGTATTTGAAAACATTTTTATTTGAAAACGGGCACTTGATGAACTCAGAATATAAATCAGAATGATCAGGAAAAACCATTCTTATGATAGGTAAATTTGACCATTATCTAAACTCTTTCATATTTGAGGATACCATAACTCTGAGCTAACACTAAAAGATAGAAAATGGAAGTGTCCTGATTGCAAGACAAAACATGAAAGAGACATTGATGCTGCAATTAACATCACAAAAATTCGCTCTCACTGATCAAAATCTAATTGGAATTTGATACCCTTGGAATGCGGAGGATGTTTTTAGGGACTTGTTCTCAAAAGAGAAAGGAATGAACTAAGAAGTTACTGAATCTTCAGCTGATTGGTAGTCCAGGAGTGTCAATGCATGTTCCAGAAAATCTTACAATTTTTAGATCCAAAAGTCTATATAGTTGTGATTATCAATCTATGTCCATAGGGTTTTGATAAAGTATATAGCAAAAAAGTTATATAGTTGTTAGTGCCACTGCATGGCCAATCTTAAATTAAGAAGATACCCCTTAACTTATGCAAGAAACTGAGACTTTGGTTAGATAAAAGGATCGATTGCAATTTAGGAAATTTTTTTAAAAATAATTATCCACGGTTGTTAAAGTGGATTTGGGGGCTATTCTTCTCTTTAACCGTAAAATCGAGTGATTATCAGCACTAAAATTTAATTATCGAACACAAAGAAATCTTATCAGATTTCTATCATTTTAGAAAATAAATCTGAAGAAGTACAAAACCCAGATTACGCGTGATAGCAATGGAGCGTAACTTCCCCATTCAGTGTGCAGATTTTGATAGGTTAGTTATGAATGATTTTGAAGGGAATCGGGTAGAAGTTTCCAGCATGTCTGACCTCAGTGATCCCTGTCTGTATACGGATCGCGAATATAGCTGGCTTCAGTTCAATTACAGGGTGTTAGAAGAGGCTTTCAACAAGCGTAATCCACTACTTGAGAGGGTCAAATTTCTTTCCATCTTCGGGAGCAACCTCGACGAGTTTTTTATGGTCAGGGTTTCAGGAGTTCACAAGAGAATAGCAGAAAGAGTAAAAGAAAATTTAAATGTTGAGCTCGCTCAACAGCAGCTTCATATCATCCGGGAAGAACTTATTAGGCAGCTGCCTATCAATGACAGTTGCTGGAATGAGGTGCTTGAGCCCGCTCTTAGAGAAAATGGGATTAAATTTTTAAACTACTTTGAACTGCCTGAAAAGGATAGAGAATGGCTCAGAGATTACTTTGAAAAAAACATTTTCCCTTTACTTACCCCTCTAGGCTTCGATTCAGGACACCCTTTTCCACACATCTCTAACCTGAGCCTTAACCTGGCAGTACTTATTGATGATCCGGACTACGGAGAACGTTTTGCCAGGGTCAAAATACCTCCAATGTTCAAGAGGATGATTTTAGTTCCTGAAGATGGTGGTGAAGAAACAACTTCAAGTTTTGAGAATTTTAAAACCGGTCGTTTTGTGTGGATTGAACAGCTCATTGCTGCAAATCTTGACATTCTGTTTCCTGGGCAGCACATCCTAGGAGCTTATCCATTCAGAATCACACGAGATGCAGACCTCGGATTCGATGAAGATGGGGATAAAGATCTTTTGACTGCTGTAAAGCAGAGGATTGGGATAAATTACTTTGGGCCAGCTGTTCGACTTGAAATTGACTATACAATGCCCCCTAAAGTCTATGATATCCTTCTTAAGAACCTGGTCCTGACTGCATCTCTCATGTTCAAATCTGCAGCCCCTCTGGGCCTTTCAAGTCTCAATAACCTTGCGCAGATCAACCGCCCTGAGCTCAAATACAAGCCCTTCGAATCAAGGAAACATCCTCAATTGATTGATAAGAAAAATATTTTTGCGGTCCTTAAAAAGAGAGATGTTCTCCTCTATCACCCCTATGATAGTTTCGAATCGGTAATTGATTTCGTGGAAAAAGCTGCCGATGATCCAGATGTTGTTACAATCAAAATGACATTATACAGGGTGGATGACAACTCCAGGATCATTCAGGCTCTGATGAAAGCTGCAGACAGAAAAAAACAAGTTGCAGTTCTAGTGGAACTTAAAGCCCGCTTTGACGAGGAGAACAACATAGGGTGGGCAAAAGAACTTGAGCGTAAAGGCGTTCACGTTGCTTATGGTTTCCCTGGGCGCAAGACTCATGCTAAGATGTGTCTAGTAGTCAGGATCGAAAAAGAAGGAATCAAATATTATGTGCACATGGGTACAGGAAACTATAACGCTGTCACAGGAAAACTCTATACCGACTTCGGCTATCTGACAAGTGATTCATTTATAGGTAAGGATATTTCTGACCTTTTTAATGCTCTTACAGGTTATTCGAAAAAAGATCATTATATCAAGCTCCTTGTTGCACCTCAGGACCTCAGGCACCAAATTCTTGAGCGCATCCGGCGCGAGATCGACATGCATGAAAAGTATGGAAATGGGCACATGATCTTCAAGATGAATTCTCTAGTGGATGATCAGTGTATCCGGGAACTTTACAGAGCTTCTCGCATCGGAGTAAAGGTAGACCTTCTTATCAGAGGAATCTGCTGCCTCAGACCCGGTATATATGGACTCAGTGAAAAAATAAGAGTTACATCAATAGTTGGCCGCTTCCTTGAACACTCCAGAGCGTACTATTTCAGGAACGGGGGAAAAGAAGAAATTTTTATGGGCAGTGCTGATCTAATGCCGCGTAATCTGGACAACAGAGTAGAAATTCTCTTCCCCATATCAACTGCATACATTCCTATCGTAAGAGATGTTATACTTGGTATTCAACTGAAAGATAACGTAAAAGCCCGTCTGTTGCTTCCTAATGGTAGGACTGAAATGATTCACCCAAAGCCTGAAGAAGAAGAACTGGATTCTCAGTTGTGGATGCTTGAGAATAGTAAAAGCTGGGATCTGATTCCTCAGAAAGACTGAAAAAAAATAGCTCCTGTTGTCTATTTTTGCTTATTTATAATCTCATAGTAAAAATTTACACTTCAAAAACTTCGAAAAACTATTTATTTTCAAGCGCATACAATTTCCATTAATCATGAATGCAAAGTTGAACGAAGGAAAGCATGGAAAAAAGGAAAGTTTAATCCTTTACGTCCTTTCTTCCATGTTTTCCGTAGTTATACAACGCCCGATTGCTTAAAATATGAATAATTATATTCAAACAGATATATATTTTTGAAAATTATAATCAATTCGTGAGTTTAATATAAATAGACAATAAAGAACTTCCATTATTTTTTTGCTGTCTCTTGTAGAAATTCCAAGACAACTACCCATAAGCTATTCAATCGTATTCAGTTTCGGGTACTGAAGGTTATTGTGAAGCTTTTAGTAGTGAAATTGTCCATTCTGAACCCCCATCACAGAAAGTTTCATAAGCTTTAGATACCCCTTTTCAATTTAAGACCTGAAAATTTCAATGAATCTACGAATTTTCTTACATTTCGAATTCTCGTTTAAAATTTCACTTCGAAAATCCTGGAAATATTGCCTTACAGTTTTCCTGTCAAAATCTGTTTGCTTGTCGATCCCACTGATGCTTAAGTTTCATGACCTTAAATCCGTATCAAAAACATTTCCTCTTTCCAGCATGATTCAAAATCCTCAAAATTTTCTCATGTATTATAAAATGAGGAATTTTTATTCAACTTCGGAAATATTTACACATATAAACAACAATAACCACAGTCAATACCTTGAAAATTTCAGTTAATTGTTGAGTTAACGATATTTTCCCTTCCAGTTTATTACTTTTTTTCTATTCCTGGTCCCTTTTTACTTATAATACAAGCATTTTTATTCCAGTCGAATACCCCAAATCTTGCATTGAAGATGGAAACTTCCCCGATATCCTTTATTAACTAACTGATTTATATCTTAAGCTACCTTTGTAATATAAAATAGAATTACAGCATGTAAACCGTTGTGCATATAAAATAAGATATCAAATAATTTTTTTGTACAAACTATCATAAAAAATTTCTTTTAGACAATAACATAATAAATTATTTGAGACCTATATTCTTTGAAATTGGTAAAAGATGCTTTTTTGAGTTTGATTCAATCGGTAATGATGATCATGCGCATCTTTTCGTTTGATACTGAACCAAAATTTTTTATTTCAAGATTCATGCAGATTAGAAAAAGTATCAGAGCAAGGAAAATTTTTAAAGAATAATTTGAGATTAAAAACAGTTATTTGATTGTGAACTGTGAAGTGATGGAGGTTACATTGGAACTGTGATGATGATATAACTTCCGATTTCTTTAAAAACTATATTGAAAAAAAGGAAAAAAAAGAAAAAGAATCATGAAGGAAATGAACATATTTGATTTTGACTTATTCCTTTATATTCGGAGCAGAGGAATGAACATATCCCTTTTCTTGCAGCTGTATAAGCAACCGAAATTTAGATTTTTTTCTATCTCAACCTTTCTCTTTTTAAAACATCAGATGAGCAGAGTTTTTTGAACTTACAATTTTACATAATTAGAAAGTAGAAAACCAGGAGAAAATAAATCTAAAAAATAAATCTAAAATAGAGTAAAAATCTGAACGAATATTATGAAACTGATTTTAGAGTCTCTTGACCCCTTCAATGAAAACGAAAAACAGGACATTCAGGTGGTAGTCAATGGAACCTAATAAAAATTTTGAAGGCCGCGTTGTTGCGTTTATAGATATCGGGACTAACTCTATCAGACTCCTCCTGGTTCGAATTAATCCAAATGGGTCCTACCAGTCCCTGACCAAGCAAAAGGAGACCGTTCGGCTTGGTGACAAGGAATTCATAGATAAGATTCTGCAACCTAAGGCGATGGAACGCTCAGTTATTGTCTGCAAAAAATTAATGGAACTTGCAAGGGCTTACAGGGCAGAAGAAGTTGTAGCAGTGGCTACATCGGCGACTCGAGATGCGAGCAATAAGGTTCAATTTCTCGAAATGTTGAAAACGGAGGCAAACCTGGAGGTTTGCACGATTTCAGGAACTGAAGAAGCCCGTTTGATCTACTTAGGGGTTTCAAGCGGGCTCCGGCTCGGATATTCAAAGGCCCTTTTCATTGACATCGGAGGTGGGAGTACTGAAGTGTCTGTCGGAGACCAAAGGCAGTATTATTTCCTTAACTCCCTTAATCTTGGGGCCGTTCGTCTGACAAATATGTTCATCCCGGATGAAACCGGTCCTATTTCCGAAGAACAGTATGAACAAATTAAGCTTCATGTCCGAAGCCAGGCTGGAAATGTAATAAAAGAGCTTTCCAAATACAGAGTATGCTGCGCTGTTGGAAGCTCAGGAACCATAGAAAATCTTGCCAGAATCGCTTTTGTTTACCTTCACAAAACAGCCTATGAAAGCTATGAAAAGCTAGAGTATGAAGACTTGAAGAAGATTGTCAAAGATATGTGCTCCTTATCCCTTGAAGAGCGACGCAACTTTCCTGGAATCAATTCGCAGAGAGCAGATATTATAATCTCAGGAGCTGCGATCATCGAGACTTTGATGAGCGAGCTGGGACTTTCCAAGATAATGGTCAGTAAACTTGGATTAAGAGAAGGCCTACTCGTAGATTACATTTCAAAAAGCGAATTTTCCTACATGATTACTCAGCTGTCTGTAAGAAAGCGCAGTATTATGCAGCTTGGACTCACCTGCAACTTCGATGAAGAACATGCCCATATTGTCACTAACCTGGCCCTTGAACTATATGATAGTATTCAGACGCTAGGAATATATGAATTTAGGGCTGGAGAAAGGGAGCTTCTTGAGTATGGGTCAACTCTGCACGATATCGGGACATTTATTTCATATGACACCCATCAGGCCCATGCTTATCACCTAATAAGGGAGAGCAATCTTCCAGGTTTTCAGCCTGAAGAAATCGAAATAATTGCAAATCTTGCTTATTTTCACAGGAAAAACATTCCAAAAAAAAAACACTCAAATCTCACTGGGCTTAATAAAGATACAATAAAAAGCATCCGAATCCTGAGTGCCCTTCTCCGCATAGCAGAAAGTCTTGACCGTTCCCATACAGGTATTATCTCTAATGTTCGATTTTACATTGCCTCTACTGACAGCCTTGTGCTTGAAATACATGCCAAGAGAGAGTGCCAGTTCGAGATATGGGAAGTAGAGAAGCATAAAAAGTATTTCAAGAAAATTTTTGGATACAGCATCCAATCCAAAGTTATTATAAAACAGGATTTGTAGGCTCAGTTAATTACTAAAAAAGTACATGACTTGTGAAATCTAGAAGTTGAGATATCCCATAAAATAAAAAAATTTGTAATTTAAGAGGATTTCGATAAACCCCTAAATTTCTTCATATGCTTATAAATGCACATACATGACTCATGAAAATAAGAAGTTTATCCAAATTCTCAGGATATGTGGCTATTGCAGGAGAAAAGTTTTACACTATCGGAGAACTTTATCTCCATACTGAAACAAATATCTAGACCACTGAACAATTTTTTTGATTTGAAATTTAAAATAGAGGAAAAGATAGGCTTTTTTTAAATTATCTGTGAACTGAAAGAAGAGGGTAAAGATGGAGAAAAAAACAGAAGAGAGAAGAAAAAAGTGGCTGAAAGAGGTAGTACTTCCGATTTTCTGTAGTTCCGAATAGCACTTAATCCATACACATTAATTTTATTTTTATTGTAGTGATTGCCTTTAGAGAATTCTATATTATAGAGAATTTCGATAAACTCCCATACATTTGAGTATTGGAGGGTTTAAATCTCTTAACATAATTTTTACTCATGAAAACTTTTACTGATTTTGCTCCTAAAGAAGAACACAAACTTCTTCAATCAGTTGGAGACAAACTTGCTGAAATTGATGCCTGAATTGATTGGAAATCTTTGAGTAATTCATTCAATAGACAATAGAAGTCCTCACTAAGCCTTGAAATTTGAATAACTGAGCTTATTAAAAAATATTTTCGGGAAAATATTGCCATTAGAAGCAAAATTTAGAATCGTAGTTAGGTTATTTTGGTTGTGAGAATATGGAAAAATAAAAAAGAGTTTCGAGACTAAATCATTTCAATATAAAATACGAAAAGAATCTACAGGAAAGACTTAAAAATCAGTCATCAACGACAAAAAGGTACTCTGGAGGGATCTTTTCTGCAAGTGCTATGTAATCTGTTGCAAGCTTTAGGGAAATCCCATCTTCATGGGCTTTTAAAGCGTCTATTTGAAGTATCAATGGATTTTCAGTATGAATAAGAGCTACTTCTTTTGCCTTTTCATATGAAGTGCTGAGGTGAATATAGCGCTGTTTTATTGGAAAAATTCCGTTCTCCAGCAGAACATCGATTTCCTCAGGGCTCACACCATAGTATAAATATGGTAAATTGCTTTCCGGATAATCCAGATCAATATTGACAGAATGACCATAACGTGCCCTGATTCTAGAATCACGAATTTCATAACGACCCTTTCTATCTGATTCTACAAGAGCATAAAGATATTCCTTCCTCATCCAGTTGTACCGCTTCTCTATAACTTCATAAAAAGAGTTTAGATTTACCCAGCCACGCATGTCCATTTCAACGCCTACAGATTTTGGAAAATGCCTGAGAGTGCCTGATATAAACCTACCAAGCTTTTCCTCCCTGCTGTCATCAAGCAAGTATCTGCCAGGATGTTTACACTGCAGACAGCTGCTACCTCTAAAATAGCCGTGCACAGTGCATTTTCGAATCATAATATCCTGTACATAATAAAACTTTACTATAAATAAGGTTTCCTCTGAAAAAGTTGGTCAGCCTGAAACGTGAGTGCTATATGCACCCCCTCCAGTGAGTACATCTACAATATACCTGGCATTGACGAGAGTATCAATCATATCCTATTCAACAACCTGAATATGAGAGAGAGTTCGATCAAATTTGACAGATTTTGATATTTTTGATATTGTACTCCCATTTTCTTCAGACATTTCCCTGTTGATCAGCAAATTATTCAATATGTAAAGAACTTTTCTTTCGAGTGTAACTGTGGTTTTTTGATCCCTCCTTAGCTTGTATTCTTAAAAAATCTTCAACCTTGAATTTTGGGTCTTTATACGGCATTTGCAACCCAAAAAAGCATCCTTTTGATGTGCTTTGATACCTGTTTCGTTATGCTGCCAGTAACAAGAATATTCAATGAATGTGATACTCAAGACTAAGTCCGCAACATGCAGCAAGCTTATTTCCATTTCCAAAGTCCTGAAGTCTCCAATATCTGCTGGGATTGCTGAAGATGATGTAAATGCAATGCTAGGAAGACAATACAATTTTTACATCCTCTTTAAGTCTTTGATTCTGCTCATCATTCACGTATTCATCTTTTTGATTTTGTAGGCATTAGCTACTATTAACATCTATTTTATCATCCCAATAATATATTGGAACCCAAAGGATGCTTTTAGGTTCTACATATACTGTTCACAGTTGTTCTAGATTAATTATTCCCTGAATTGCATAATTTAATCAAGCATCATCCCAAATCGCTCAGTGATTTTTAGCTCCATCTCTGAAAGAATGATCGCTATAAGATATTTTTTGTTAATGTCCTCTCCACAAACCTTATTTTTTTCGTTTCTCCATAATTTTTTACTCCTAATATGGGTTGATGTAAAATCCTGATAGAGAACAATTTTTCAGATATGCATTCTAAGACGCATTTATATATAGAGTAAGAATGACTTTTTGTCTAGTGGAACCAATGGCTCAAAATCTTAACAGCCTTCATTGATCATATCAGATATAAAAGATACAAAAAAGAGATTAAATTTTGTCATTTTTCATGAATGTGAAAACGGTTCATGAGTCTTCTTTATAATAAACTCTATTTTTTAAAAATTATTTATATATAGTGTTTTTTTGTTTCCTAGATCAGCATAGAATAGTTTATTATACTTTTCACTTTATGCCGAAAAATACGTTCATCTAGCATACAGCAATCTTTAATAAAGCATCTTGATACCCTAGCACAAAATCTGAAGTACTTTTTGTCAGGCTGTCATCTTCAAACACCAAATTGAGTATTGTACCTAAAATAGATCAGTATGTTTTGCCCTTCAGTCGAAACTCAATTTCGCAGTTCCAAGGTACTGTATCTGGACTTATTTCAATGAACAGCATCAAGTTGGAACATTCATAAGAGATTGAATGGCAAGGCTGATACGCAGCCAGTAGAATGACTACTAAGGCAAAGATTAAAAACCATAAAAATAAAAATTGAAATAATGAAAATTTTAAAACTATATGTAAAGGCTTATAAGATAATATTTAATTCACAATCACTATTATTAACATTCATTAGAAGAAATATAAAGTTTGAAAAGCGATTAACTGAGACTTCACCTGAAACTTCATCTGAAATGTCTTAATATTACCATAATAAATACTCAGCCTGCTAATAAAGGGGATAATATGACAGATATCGAATCTATCTACAAAAAGCTCAGTCATGCAATAAGTAGGGAAAATTTCCTGCAACGCATCCAAGAAAAGGTCGAGAATATGGGAGGACTTTGCGATGAACTTATGGCTGCCATGCTGGTTGCCAACGAACTTGGATTTTCGGATGCAGGTAGAGATAGTGTAAAAATTAAAAATATTACAGCTGAAAGAGGGCTGGTTAATTTTGTTGCAAGAGTCATCTCAATTTTAGATACCAAAGAATTTACCAGAAACGATGGAACTATAGGTAGAGTAGGGAACCTGATTGTTGGAGACGAAACCGGTAAAATTCGGGTAAATCTCTGGGATAATATGGTAGATCTGATAAAAGCTGAAAAAATTAAAGTAGGAAATACCTTCCAGATCAGTGGCTATGCAAAGCAAGGATATTCCGGAGTGGAAGTCAATGTAGGAAACAATGGCGTCCTAACCGAAAGTGAGGAAGATATCGATGTGTCTGTGAGCAGCCAAAATATAAAAGACATCAAAGATGGCATGGGCGACCTGAACCTGACAGGAAAAATTTTAGAAATTTCAGAAGTCCGGACCTTCCAAAAGAAGGATGGTAACAGCGGAAAGGTAGGAAACTTGCTGCTCGGCGATGCTACAGGCACACTCAGAGTAACCCTCTGGGACGAAAAAACCGAGTTTTTGAACCAGATAGAATATGGAGATACTGTAGAGTTAATCAATGCTTATGCTCGAGAAAATGCCTTTACTCAAAAAGTGGAACTCCAGATCGGAAACCGTAGCATAATAAGGAAAAGTGATAAAAAAGTCGAGTATGAAGAGCAATTTAATCAGATTATAGACATAAAAGCTGATATGAATGATATTAACATCTCTGGAAGAGTACTTGATATTGCAGAAATCCGAACCTTCGAGAAAAAAGACGGGTCTGTAGGAAGAGTTGGAAATCTCCTTCTAGGCGATTCTACAGGCAAAATCAGGCTTACACTCTGGGATGAAAAAACAGATTTTCTTGATGAAGTTGATTTTGACGAGACCTTAGAAGTTCTCCATGCCTATTCTCGAGAAAATGCCTTCAACCAGCAAATTGAACTGAACCTGGGATCAAGAGGAATCATCCAGAAGACCGAAAAAAAGGTTGAGTACAAGGAAAAAATCACAAAGATTGCCGATATAATTCCCGGGGAAAGTTATTCAGTCCAAGGAAAAGTCTCAGAAATGGGAGAACTCAAGGAGTTTGAAAGAGAAGATGGAACCGATAGTGTGGTTGCAAATCTTGAAATCAAGGATGAAACAGGCAGTATCAGACTAACCCTATGGGGGGATCAGGCTTATGTGATCGAGGATCTCGATATAGACTCCGAAATCCAGATCATTGATGGTTATGCCAAATATGGTCTGAACGAGGAAATCGAGCTGAGCATTGGTAACCGAAGTAGAGTAATTATGCTTTAATAATCTACACTTTTCCTCAAGTTTTTGCTATTTTGCTTTTTTTTACATTTAACTTTTTTTTTAAAATTTTTTTCTTTGTTATCATCTTTTTTTTCAGTAGTTAGTTTGTTATTGTATATTTTCTTTTATGACAAGCATACTATGTTCGAATATAATTCCATAATACATAAATTTAAACTGACCGCTCCAGTGGAAATGAGGGGGTTTGAACAATTTCCTGCCATAAAATTAATATCATTTCAAAAAGAATTCGAATTTATCTAAATAATATAAATATTTTCATAGCAGAAATATTTTTTTAGAATATATCATCCTTCTGTAACTGTGCGACCGTCTAGGAGATCAGTCAAATAACCGCAATCTGTTGCAAGGATAAAAACGTTCCTGAGGACCGTTATTAACTAACTGATTTATATTTTAGCTACTTTTCAATGAAAAATAAGCGACTCATACTAACATTGTGTATAAAAATGACCTACTTTCTGCAGATGCACACAGATATAGAATTTATTTATCTATTTGTCCACTATTATTAATTGAAAGTTAGATTAATTTTTAATATACTGTCATATTGAGAAAATAGATGACATTCTTATGTAAATCTGCAGAAAGTAGGAAATAAGATATATAAATGCCTTTTTTGTATGAAGTATCGTAAAAAATTCTCAAAGACAATGACATCATCAACTATTTGAAATACGTATGCTTTTAAATTGGAAAAAGATACTGTTTTAAGTTTGAGGGGAGGTAATTATAGTAATTATATACATCTATTCGTTGGTGCTGAACCTAAATATTACCCTTCAATAGCATGTAGATTATAAAAGGTATCACACCAAGAAAAACCTTTAAAGAATACTCTGAGATTAAAAACAGTTATGGAATGGTGAACTCTGGAGATGATGATGTTACATTAGAACTCTGAGTGATTGTACAACTTCCGATGTAATTAAATTATGTTGAAAATCAGGAAGATCGGGAAGAAGGAGAATCTTATAAGCAAATGAAAATATTTGATTTTGAATAATTTCTTTAATACACAGACAGTGGCACGAAAATATCCCGTTGCTTACAGCAGGAGAGACACACAACTTTGATTGATCGAACATAAAATATGAGTATAAATACATATTTGAGTAAAATGCAGGATAGATTCTAATGCATATGGTTTTTAGTAATACCCCTCAAGACCTGAACTTCCATTTCGATTTGATTTAGTTTTGTAGCCATCAATTTATAGATCATCATTTAATATAATAGAAATAGTAATTGTGCAAATGTCTGTGCTGAGGTATTGAGGATCAAATGAATAGCATAAAAATTACATAGGCGATCATTATCATGCTGACACTATGTTTCAAGCCCATGTATGCTGATCCCTGTCCCATCTTCCCAGCAACGAGTCCGGAAACGAAGGCCTGAATGAGGGTTGAGTGAAACATGAGCATTGTATACTCCTTCATATTAAAGGATTCGTTTCCTATTCCTGCATACCAAACTTCCTGAGAAGACCTTGTAAAAGAGACACTTTGAGGAAAAAAATATAAAACCAGAATATAGACTATGAAAACGAAGACAAAAAAAGCCACATATATGGTGACAACGTAGACAGCCATGTCTGAAGAGCGTTCTTTTTTCATCTCTTCTTCACTTTTAACCTGTTCAGCGGTAACTAAAAGCACATTTTTAAGATCACTTGTAGACTCGTTTGCTTTTATAAGTGTATGAAGAACTCGGCTTGAAGTAGCTGTTTTGATGTTATTTCCAAGTTTCATAAGAACTCTTGAAGTTGAGGTTCCCCAGGACATATCTTCTTTTAGCTTTTTAAGTTCCTTTGTAAGAATGCCCATTTTGGATTCCGCCATTAATTTCAAAGAGTTTGAAAAAAGAATTCCAGAGCCATTCAGATTGGAAAGGTTCCTTAATAAATCAGGCATTTTCTCGTCAATTTTACGCATTCTCCAGGCTCTGATCTCATAAAAAAGAATAAATGGAATCAGGACAATGGTGATAAAGATAATGAAGTAATTTTGAATTTCGCTGATCAGCTGGATGCTGCTACCACTAATATGGGTAAAATTTAGAGCCAGGTGGAAATTAGAATTGAAATCATCTGTAAGACTTTTTGGAATATGGGTAAGATAATATAGTCCAAGAGGAATTCCAATGAAAAATGTGTATATGGGCTCGTCCCGAATAGTTTTGTATGGGTTGAGTAGCAAATCTTTGATATTATTAAGTTTTCTATATAACAAGAACTTTTTACTCCTCTTTTCCTCATCTTCTACATTAAGCCCTGAGCTAATCTCTGGAATATCGGAGAGGTCTATAGAGAAGCCAGAAACATTAGCTTTCTTCGTATCCATAGAGAGTTCTCCTATTGTATCCAGCAGCACTAGGAATAAAAGATTCGCAAGAGGTATAATAACGTAAATTAGTAGGTAAAGAATCTGGGCTGAAGCCGGCCGAAATAACTGCAATACAATAAGGGTTGTCATTATAAAAAGAGGACCCGCAACCAGCACTGTCACATAAACTTCGGCAAGAACATCAAGCTTTCTTAAAAAGTTTCTGTTTGCCATCTCTACCATATCCTGGTATTGCTCAGATTTGCTTTTTATGTACTCTATTATGGCCTTGTTGCTTGAAACAAGAATTAATCCATCAATAAACTCCTTGAAAAGTTCTGAAGAGGTACGTTCCTTGGCAGAATTAAGAGCACTTATGAAGTCTTTGCCCAAATAATCCATATCCCTCACAATATAGGATACTTCTTCTGCAGCTGTACCAAATATATGAGTATACCTGCTTAAGGATCTGAATACGTCATAAATCGATACACCTCCTTTGGTTAGAGCATACATGTAAGTTACTGACGAAAGCATAGATTTATCTATGCAAGCTTGTCGGATATCTGCCTGAAAATAAGGAAAGATATATGCCAAGCCAAAAACGACCAAAAAACTAAGAAAGAACAATAAAAGGATGTTTAAAATTCCAAGTGAATATAGATGACCTTCTACAAAACCAGCATTTGTAGAGTTCAAAAAATAGATAAGGTGATAAATTGGATTCCCAAAGGTTTTCAGCCCCAAAAATGCGCCGAAAATTCCGCCAATAAGTCCTGCAATTATAGAATACATGCAGGCAGATGCCAGATATTGGTCTACTGACATGGAAATATGGGATTTTCGTATTTTTACCTTTAAAGCCAGAAATTTTTCTTCATTTTTGTAAAAAAAATTCCCGAAAATTCCGTATGCCAGTTCATCCACAACAGTATAATCCATATACTCCTCTTAAGTAATCATATTCTGTACCATACTTTTTAGGATATCATTTTTTACAGACTCCATAATCATTTTCGGATAACTCTGATATGCTTGGACTACAAGAGATACCTGGATATAACTTCTCATTTTATTTTCATACATATATGTCAGTATTTTTCTCCGATTTTCCATCTCATTTCTCAACTGACTGGCATCAAATCCTCTGGTATACATTATATCCTGCATGATATGAGAATCTCCTACCTTGATGAAACAATCTTCTGAAGGTTCCCAGCTAAAAAGCTCATTTATGCCAAGGTCTCCAGTCTCAGGGTCGATAGTAAGGACTTCCACAAAGCTTCTGCTTCTTCTAACTCTTTTCTCTCCAATATACATCTGTTCCTGTATACAAAGTACATCCAGAGACTGCAGCATCATTTGAGGCACATTTATGGGCTCGTGTGTGAGCCTATTTATAACTGTCTGCACGTCACCTGCATGCATGGTTGAACTCGTCGCATGCCCTGTTGACATTGCCTGGAAGAGAGTAAGTGCCTCACTACCCCTCACTTCCCCCACGACGATAAAGTCTGGACGCTGTCTGAGAGCAGCCCTCAAAAGATCATACATGGAAACTTCCCCCGTCTCATCGGAAGCAAAACTTTCCCTTGTTATTTCGGAAACCCAGTTATTGTGGTAGAGTAATAGTTCCCTTGTGTCCTCGATAGAGACTATCTTAGCTGTGGAAGGCATAAAGAGAGATGTGGCATTGAGCATCGAAGTTTTTCCCGAAGCTGTCCCTCCTGCAAACAGAATATTGTAGCCATTCTCGATGACCAACCAGAGATATATAAGCATTTCAAGGGAGCATGTATTAAAACCAAGCAGGTCTATAGGAGTTATGGGGTCCTTCCTGAATTTACGGATAGTAAAAGAACTGCCTCTGGGAGTGATTTCTCTTCCTAAAATAGCCTGAAGCCTCGAACCATCCTGAATTGTCGCATCCATTATTGGCTGGCTTGCAGATATATGCTTATTATTCAACTGGCACATTCTGATTACAAAGGAATCAAGTTCATCCTCTTTGAAGGAAATATTACTTTCGATATTGAAGTACTTGGTATGATAAATATAAATGGGAATTTCTACTCCATCGCATGAAATATCTTCTATATAAGGATCATAAAGGAGGGGATTAATTTTATCATAACCTAGCAGGTTTCTTCTGAGGTAATATATTATCTTTTGAATCGCGGATGCCGAAATTTTAGCCCTATAACGTTCAAGAAGGTAGAGAGTTTTATCCACCAGAAGTGCATCTTTTTCGAATCTGGAAGTTGTGAAATTTAGAACTAGGATATCTTGAAAATCTTCATAAATTCTTTCTAAAAGTTTTTTCTCATACTTTGTAAGCGCAGGTTCAATAAGTTTGTAGTATTTCGTTCTCCTGTCTTCCAGAATAGATGCAAATGTATAAGGTTCTTGAAGCCAATACCTTTCAATTTCTATTAACCCACCAGGCACTACAAACTCAACAAGAGACCCTTGTTTTTCCTGGTCATAAGCTGGTAAAGTCCTCAATGATTTATTAAAGTAATGTCTAGCCCTCTTTACGATTTTTGATATGGAGTTAATATCTCCTCTTTCACCTAATAACTCCGAGATAAAGTTGTGCTTCACTGGCAGTTCTGTTAATCCAATCATACTCCAGCCTTCAGGTTTTCCTTAAGTCATATAAGTCAAACACATTATAAAAACTTATACACTTTACCTTATCATAAGTAAATTTTAACCTCAGTTATAATTAATATTAATCCTTTTTATCTAGCTTCATTAGGATTTAAAAATTTGATCCCAAAAAAAATAAATAAATTTAATTCAAAAGTAATGCACATTATGTTTTATTATGAGATAATTTGATATATTTAAAATATATTATACTTCAGATAAAATAAACCTATAGTATGATATTCTGAGAGATCTATAATTTACCCTAAATGCAATTCTTCTGTTAGGATTACTCACACATTAAGTGACGGTTTTAGAAGAATAATAGATGCGAAATTAGTCTGTAGATGGCTGCATGGAATCTACGCCGATTTTCACTGACAAACAATATATTTTTCTTCACACAATCAATTTTAGCAGAAAATCATCGTTTTCTGGATTATAAGGACATCGCTACAAAAACAGCTTGATGCTTACGTATTGCTTGAAAATAGGGTACATATAGAATTGATCAAAACACATGAAGACCGCGGAACATAATTAGTAGAACTCACTGAAATAGGCACTATAAAAATTTTTTCCCAGGATATCAGCTTGCTTAATAGCTTGGAGCTGTTCCTAATGTGTACCAATTTGCGGATAAATTTTACATTGAGAGAATCACAAAAATAAAATCAAGATAGCAATGTGGATTTTAACGCAGATCACCCAAGCAAGATCAAGAAAGAAAAATAACAAGTTAAAAGAGTTTTTTAACCGAAAGAAAAGTAAATTGATCATGTAAACGCAATTATTAATCTAGAAAGGAAAATTACCAAAATTATATGGTGTCTTATTACAAATGATGAGATATAAAGAAGATAAAACAGGGTATGAAAAGGAGAAATTCAGAAGAGGAGATTGTTGAGATTGAAAACTTTTTGGTTTACTGACAGATTAAAACAATTAGTGGAATAATCTAAATTGTAGAAAAAGAGAATTAGACGAGTGCATAAGGAAGATCCCCTCATGTACTTCCACACCAAATCCCGTTATCATTATGTACCATTGACTCGTATATATATGTAATAATAAGTACATAAACACATCCACACATCCAAAAACTATAAAAAAATAGGGGAAAGGAAAAGAAATACGTTCCGAAAAAATATTTTTGACCAGAATTCAAATTTTAGAGAATTTTGATAAATCTCTGATTTTCACGAGTAATTTATATGGCCTTTAGAAGCATATGACGAAAGTTAGGAGTTTATCGAAATATTCTTTAAAAAATTATAGTTGCAAACCTTAATTGAATTGGAAAACTAAAACAATCTGGATTGTTTTTTACAGGAAACCTTCCACAAGAAATTTTCCAGAAGAAACTGAAAATTTTAAAAGATTTGGTACTGTAAATTGCCGGTTTTTAAAATACTGAAGTTAAAAGGGGATGGCAGTCAATGGTAAATGACCCTGAAAGAGAAGCAAGTACTGATATTCACAAGAGAGAGATTGAAAAAGATGTCTCAGTTGCTGAAGTCATGAACAAAACAGTCATAGTAATGGATATCAACTCAGATATTCCATCTATTGCTAGGGAAATGGTCAGTTATGAAGCAGGAAGCGTTATTATTACTGAAAACAGAAAAGCTATTGGGATAATAACTGAAAGGGATCTTGTGAAGAATATAGTTGCAGAGGATAGGAGACCAAGTGAAGTGAAGGCAACCGAAATCTTCTCAACCCCACTGATGACCATTGAACCCAAAAAAAATGTCGTAGAAGCTTCCGAAATCATGTTGAAAGCAAATATAAAAAGGCTGCCAGTTTTGGAGAAGGATACAATAATAGGCATGATCTCAACTACTGATATTTTGATGGTAACACCTGGGCTCAATACTATACTCAAAGATCTTATTGATATGAACCGTGAGACTCTACTCTCTATTCCCTCAATTGAAGAGCTTTCAGAGGAGTTCGGTACAGGAATATGTGAATCCTGTGAAACGTATTCATCTGATCTTAAATTCATAGACGGTAAGTACTTATGTGGAAAATGTCAAGAAGAAGAAGGAGAGTACTACGAATGAATTATATATTTAGCTCTCAGTCAATGAATATGAGATCTCAGTGTAATACAGGGCGGTAAAAAATGAAAGTAGATAGAATGATGTCAAGTGAACCTGTAAGTGTCAAAGTTGGGGACTTCATAACTCACGCCCGTCAGCTGATGCGTGATCACTTTCTTCGGGGTATTGTTGTTGTTGACGACGGGAACAGGCTTGTGGGAATGCTGAACGATCAGGACATTCTTCGAGTCACATCTACTCGCTCGAACGTCACTGTGGAAGGATATGCCAGGCAGACCCCGACAGTCACTCCAGATATGGATGGCATGAAGGCTGCAAAGCTGCTCGTACAATCAAAACAAAACAGGTGTCCAGTTGTCATATCAACTGACGAACATACAGTTGTCGGGATTCTGAGTGATGTAGACATTCTCAAAAATATGGAAATCCCAAGAAACATTCCTGAAACTATAGAAGCGATCATGACAAAAAAAGTCAAAACCTGCTCTCCGGAGGAGAGGGTTAGCAAAGTTTGGGGGCACATGCTCGAAACAAATTATACAGGCATTCCAGTAGTTTCAAATGGAGAAGAACCTATTGGAATGATAACCAGGAGAGATATAATCAAATCAGGAGCTGTGCGAATGTCGCTGGAAGACGAGCGAGCAAGCAGCCTTAATGACAGCCCAAAGGTTAAAAAGGTAATGTCAACTCCTACATACACTCTTTCAGAGAGCGATTCAGTCCAGAGCGCAATTAAGATGATCATTCACTATGATATCGGAAGAGTGACTATAGTAAATGGAAATGGAAAAATATCCGGAATCATTGATAGACAGGATCTTCTTGAATCCATTGTCAATGCCTGGACTGAATAACCTTCAAAAGCCGCTTTTTGAAAGAAAAACTTTCACACAAAAAGATTATAAAATTAAAGGTTGTCATGAAAAAAATATAATTGACAAATAAAGAAAAACTTTCAGAAAGATTCAAAAAAAAAATATTATCAAGTTTTGTTTTTTTTCAGGGAAAACATGGATTTACTGAAAAATAAACTTAAGATTCCAAGGAAATTCCTGTAAGTGGGCAGGAAGAAAAAAGGCATATTTAAAAAGCAATTAACTACAACTCAAACTCGGTGGTCCAATTGAACAAAAATACAACATTTTCGTCAGCCGAAAAAATCAAAATTAAGGGAAAACTGAACAAAGAGGACAGGGGAGTGCTGCGGAACGACCCGAAGATGGCAAGCAGTACGGGCACAATGGACATGGGTCCACTGGAGTTTAAGTCACGCATTTCGGAACATGAAGGGCGCATCCTAGCTTTAGCAACAAGGAAGGTAGTGACTCTTCCTCCCACAGCAACCATTATGGAAGCAATTAAGATTATGACTGAAAAGAGATTCAGGCGCATTCCGATTACAGATGCTGGAACACAGAGACTGGAAGGAGTCGTTACTTCCGTAGATATTATCGATTTTCTAGGGGGCGGTAAAAAAAATTTGCTCGTTGAAAAACGATTCAAGGGTAATCTGCTGGCTGCAATAAACGAGGAAATACGGCAAATAATGGAAACTGATATTGCCTATCTCCACGAACAGGCAGACTTTAAAGAAGCTGTTTCAGTGATGCTTGACAGAAGGACAGGGGGTCTGCCAATTGTGAACTGTAACATGCATGTGGTTGCCATCTTTACCGAAAGGAATGTAATAGAACTTATGGGCGGGCTCGTGACAAATAAAACTGTTGATGAATACATGACCAAGAACGTAAAGATGGTATCAACTGACACACCCATTGGAAATGCGGCAAAATTAATGGTAGAGAACAAGCTCCGGAGACTCCCTGTAGTTAAGAATGGAATCTTTGCTGGAATAGTTACGGCCTCTGATATTGTCCATTTCCTTGGGAGGGGAGACGCTTTCAGTAAACTGACAACAGGAAATATTCATGAAGCCCTTGACCAGCCTGTGGGTTCTATTGTCTCGAAAGATCTGATATGGACAAGTTCTGGCACAGACATGGGAAAAGCGATGGGAATTATGCTCGAGGAAAAAATAGGTTCACTCCCAGTACTAGAAGAAGGATTGCTACGTGGCATAATTACAGAGAGTGATTTCCTGAAACTTTTGAGTTCTGAACAGAATATTTAACAAACGATCCAAAGCTAAATTAAGAGGATTTCGATAAACCCCAATTTTTGGCTGGTTGCTTATAAAGCATATATAGGTAAGTTATTGAAATCGGAGATTTGTCGGAATTCTCTAAGTTAACTGCAATTAAATTGAAACCCAGAAAAAGTTTGAGCTTAATTTTGCAGGAGTTTAGAGAGGAAAAAATTTCCTTGCTGAAGAGATCAAGAAACAATTCTGTAGCTCGGGTGTTCAATATTTTGGAGTGGAGCTAATTTTAAATAAGAAACTTCTCAAAAATAAGAAACTTCTCAAATTAGTTTTTACTCCAACAAAAAGCATACATTATTACCCCTAAAACTATAACATTTATAGTTACAAATTATGAATTTCGCATCAGATTCAAAAACTGTAATTATCAACACTTAGATATCGTAAAAATTAAGGAGGTATTCCATGAATGTGGCGGACATCATGAGTTCACCTGTGTATGTCATAAACGCAGATGAGCCCGTATCACATGCAAGAAAACTGATGTTAAAGCATAGAATCAGTACGTTGCTTGTTCTGAATGAGGGCAAGATGGTGGGAATCACCACTAAATCGGACATTATCAACCGTCTGGCTCAAGCTGAACCCCTCTGGAGGAGAAGGCCAATAGACCAGATTCCTATAAAGCTGTTGATGACAGAATCTGTCATTACTATCTACCCCGAAGCCTCCATTTCCCAAGCATCCGCCTTAATGCTTGAGAACCGAGTGCATAACATTCCAGTGGTAAAGAACAATATTGTAGGTATTGTCACCAGGACAGATCTCGTACGCTATGTTGCGGAAAACACTGAAGAAATGAAAACAAAAGTTTCTAAATTAATGACTGAAGATGTTATTTCTGTTCACAGACATCATACCATCAACCATGTAATCGACGAAATGAACAGAAACGAGATCCAAAGAGTAGTCGTTAAGGATGATACAGGAAAATCTGTCGGGATCATTTCCAGGAAAAGCCTTGCTTTAAACCTCTTAACTGACAATGAAGGCGGGCTTTCCACAAAAAATATCAAAATGGCCCGCAAATCTTCCCCTGGAGGCCAGAAAACCTACAGATACATAAAAGAGGTATTTTTGACCGCAGAAGATATCATGGTTTCCCCAATAATTTCCATT
>CAVXNY010000027.1:0-10073 GCA_963763235.1 uncultured Methanosarcinaceae archaeon
GGATACACACATGCACGTTTTGACCGAATGGAAAAAGAAGAAGCAAGAATTGCCCTTAATCAAGCTGTAGAAGTCCTGAGACATTTTGAAAAAAGGCTGATATCCTTTAGAGCTCCGAACCTTCAATTCCCGGAAAAATATCTTAAGCTTCTGGAAGAGAAAGGTTTTCTGTATGATTCCTCACTTGCAGCCTACAAACCACCGTTTCCCAGAAGTAGAGTGGAAGCTAAAATAATCAGGATTCCTGTTACAATTACCTCTTCTTTTTTAAGGCTTCCCCCAGCCTTATTTCTCCCGCTGCTCAAGCACGCAAAAGCTCCTTTAATCTTTGTTCACCCATGGGAATTTGTGGACATGTCCAAACTACCCATACGCCTTGACTGCAAATTTAATACCGGAAAAAAAGCTCTCCAAAACCTGAAAACACTAATATATTCCTTCAAGGCCGAAAACTATCGTTTTTTAACTGTGAAAGAAAGAGCATGTCTTGAAAATTATGAGCTATGAGGCTAGATATACAAAAGCCTACTTTGATAAAGTAACCTCGAGTGGTACAATATTATTAGAGGTTAGATAAGAATATTAATATAATTATAACCTTTAGATATGTTTATTGAACATGATATTGTTAAGAGAACCATTAACTCCTGCAACAAAAAAGAACATATGAAAATTCAAGTATTCTTATTATTAAAAATAGTCTGATACGCCTTAAATAGAAGCAGTGATCAAAAATTGAAGTCGCTTTTATAAATTTTGTAATATCTTCTGGTTTTTGTGATATATTGTCGCTGTAGAATGCGGAAAATTATGACGAATTTTTGCGACCTCATAAGATATTGAAAAGTCTATCCATTCTCAACTTTAATTTGTCATATTTCCTTAACATCTACCACGGAATATAATTTTATAATTACATGTTTATTTTTATGAAGCAAATAAAACGAAATTTCATCTAATCAAACAAGTTATCTGTTGAAAAATAAATTTCTGAAACCAATTTTGAATTTTATTTTCAAACATAAATTTGTTCTTCTGCTTCATAATATATTGATAACCTTAATGCCTTGACTATCTTTTCATGTAGGAAATATATGAGAAAAATGGCAATTTATTGTTGTAAATAATCTAACAACAAATAATTAAACTATTCTCTCATCAATACATCTTTGACTCAGTGGATTTCCTCATATATGTTCGAATAAAAGCCATTAAAACTATAGCAAAAACGGTACTCTTATATTCGACAAATCCAACACAAAAAAAATCAGGAAACAGTTCTATAGGATCTTCTCAATAAGATTGCGAACCTGGGAAAAAAGAATAATTGTAAGGTTTGTTTCTTCCTTCATATTTTACAAAATAGAGGAGAATTTGATTGATGAGCGATTATATTTTCCTAAAAATTGATCGGTGATAATATACGCTGTTGTAAGGCTAAGGTTCTTCTGGGATGATAAGGTTCCGAACCATTATGAAATTGGTCATGAGGTTATCGAGAATGAATAGACGAAGATATTCCTTTCGATCATATCACAATGGACGGATTTTATGGAGGAAATTCAGAATTATTGACCGAACTTAAAAGTAAAGCTTAATTTTTGTTGCGATATAGATGTTAATATGTTTTTTTATTTCGAGAAACCTGTGGTTAGGATCCTTGAGAAAAAGAGAATAAGAGGGAAACAACTATTATTCCCCAAGTTTTGAATATATTCTAGTGATGATGGGTTTTCTTTCCAGTTAAGTTAAAGAATCAAAATTTACAAGAGTTAAAAAAATGAAAGAGATACCAGAAATAGATTTATAAAGCTCTAAAAGTTTGGAGACGTCAGTATGTATTGCCTTTTTAGAGGAAAGCATGACTTTTCATCAGCAAATGCTTTGGATCAAATGAAATAAATTAAATCTGAAGATGTTGTGTATAGCTTTTTGTTATAATCTTCATCATTTGATGACATTGAGAATAAAAAAAGTATTTTAAGGATAGTGGAAGCTATCTTTAAAATCAAAGAATAATGAACAAGAAAAGAAAAAATTGGGTCAAATACAGAAATTCGTAAGAAAAAATTGGACAGAATTCCCACAAAGAAAAAAATTAGAGATGAATCGGAATACTCTTTAAAACTACGCTGAGGGGGAGATTCGAACTCCCGTAGCGCGTGAGCACTACCGGTTTTCAAGACCGGCGCCTTAGTCCGCTGGGCCACCTCAGCAAATTGAAAGTATATGTTCTTGCAGCTTATCGAAAGAAAATGATGTAGATAACCCTGATATCCCAGGAAGATATACAGAGACACCGATTATTATATATATAATTTACGAAGAGAAGGATCTCTTCTCTTTTTTTATTAAGTCTCAAGATGAAATCATACTTCTGGTTCTGAGGGTTCTTCGGATTCAGCTTTTGATTCGACCTCATCTTTGGTCTGGGGGGATGGTTGGGCTACAGATTCAGGTGTGAGTTTTTCAATTAATTGAATCTCTTTGAAACCAACGTACTTGAAGAGTTCGAATGCAATCCTATTCTTTGCCATGAGCCAGCGTTGGTTGAAGGTCAAGCTTGTGGGTGTATAGATCTTTGCAATCCCATCATCAATGGAGATTTCTATATCCCTCATTCCGGTGTAAAGAGCTAACATACCCTTTATTCGTTCAGTTTCAGTCTCAATAACTCTTTCAATGGTGTATTCATAGATAACTGTCTTGCCTGCAAGAGGGCTGTTAAAATCCACCGTGACCCTACGACCTATAACTCTGCTGACAACACCTTCCCTGCCGTCAATCTTAACAGTCATACCTGGATGGACTTTTCTGTCCTGAAGCTTCGTAATAGAAATTGTTTCGATGAGTTTAGGGTCGCTAGGCCCAAAAGCCTTTTCCGGGGAAATTACAATTTTCCCCGTGTAACCGACTTCCTTTCCTTCGAAATTCTCATCGAGGCCCACAATAGTATGCCCTGCACCGACAACAATGATATCTCCACCATAAAGGCCGCGGGAGTCAAAGATACCTTCTTTTTTTGCAAGCTCTTCGTCAGTTGTGTCGAAAACTCTGTTATCTTCGAACCTACCTGTGTAGTTTAATGCTATGAAATCGCCTTTCTGAATCGTCATAATTCTCAACTCTCCTATAAACTCTTTTATTAAATTAGTTAAATTTATAAGTAAGAAAATTTTTTATCTAAATTTCGGAACTTTCTGAGCAAATATGTTTCACGCTATAGAACTCTGCCTTTAATAAGCTTTTTGGGAATCAGCAAGGTTACTCCAGATCTGACAGGGAATTATAAAATTAAATTTCAAACTAATATCTCTGAACCTGTTCCATTTATACCTGATCAATATTCCTAATTTGAAAGATTATTGGCTAAGAGAAAAAATATAAAATACTGTATAAAAAATTAGATCACAAAAAAACTAAATGGAACTAAACTCCCATATCTACAAACTTTTTTAATCTATGTGGTTTGGAAGTGACAAATCAGAGAATTTTGATGCAATTTATTAAGGCTGTCAAATAATTTTTTGACAAAAAGAAGAGGCTTCATTCCAAATGGGAATTTCACTGCCAAACTAAGATAGTAAAAAACTGCACAGTTAAAAAATTATTGAAGATCATATGTTTCACTTTGATAAATTTGAACTTGTGTTATGGAACTACTTAGAGAAACTATTTCAAATCCCAAATGAAGTAAGCACTCTTGGCAACATAGGCAACAAACGTACTGTTGAATATAAGAAAACATCACATTATTTTAGTTTAAGTGATACAATCAAATAGAGATCACGAATTTGACAGAACCATAAATTATATTACGCATAAATAGACTTTATGCTTCTGTTTACTTCATAAGATTCAAAGTTATATTAGTACTATTCAACCTGAATAAAACAACATCATTAGCAATCTTATCAAAAGTTTAGTGGGTAATTTTATTAGAACTCATTTTCTTAATTGTTAGCTGTTGATCGTTTTTACCTGTTTTGCATGGACTGATAATTACATTTTTTTGACACCTCCAAACCAGATCCAGAAACTAATTTTGGATAGCGGAATAATTTTTATATTTTATGCTATTTGATAGCGACATTTTTATTGTTTTACAAATATATTCTGTTAATACAATAATTTTTATATAATAAAAATATAGTATAAATTAATGAAATCGGTAAAATTTGGGATATAACGTAGCACAGTAATTATCTTATCCTTATCAAATCCAAAAAAAAGCTAATAAAATTTGCTTGAGGGCAGTTTAAGATAGAGGTTTTAGATTCCTCTAATAACTCGAACTTGAGAGGAATACTGGTAAAGAAAAAAAATCGATGTTCAACATTACTTTTCTGCAAAACTCGTTAAAAATGGGTAGAATTTTACTGAGTAGCTGAGCCAGCTGGTGAAGTACTTAACCATTCACAATAGTAGAACTTATATATATATGAAACTCATTAATCAGAAAAAAACCTATGTAAAAGACCACTTATGAAATCCTAAACCAGTTCCTGGAATTTGAGCAGGTTTATTAATAAGTTAAACTTGTTAAGATTTATTCATTTTCAAAATTAATCCATTTCAAATTTTTACCTACTATGATTCTTCCGTAGTTGGAAGAATAAAAATTAATTATTATTGAATTTAATGGTGAGGACAACTTGGTTTCAGAAACATTAAAAAAGCAGATCGATCGATTTCTGCTAGCTTTCGGTTTTTCACTTATGTTCGGGATAATGATTCTTGGACAGAATTTCAGGCAGACTGTTGGGGAAGCTGTAGGGGTTTTAATGAATCCCGTACTTGCCCTGGTCGGACAAGAGAATTTTCATCTAGTCCTTTTAGTAATGGCAGCTATTACTGCTATTTATGCATCCCTAATCCAAAAGTATACAATCGACTGGGATCTCATGAGGAACACCCAAGAACGCATGAAAATTTTCCAGAAAGAATTCAGGGAGGCACAGCTTTCCCAGAACACTTACATGCTAAAAAAGCTTGAGGATCAACGAAAGGATATGATGGAAGACCAGATGAAGATGTCCAAACAGCAATTCAAGCCTATGGCTTATATAAGTATCATCTCCATTCCTCTTTTAATGTGGATTTATTACTACATAAGTGGTCACGGATCTGCAACCATCGTTTTTCCCTTCTGGGGTAAACAGCTACTTACTTCTAATGCTTTTGGCCCTTTTCAGCACTGGATTTACTGGTACTTTATCTCTTCTCTTGGAGTCAGCCAGTTGATAAGAAAGGCGCTGAATATTGGTGGGGTCTGATGCAGATAACGATAAGCGGGCTTCCAGGGAGTGGGACAACAACTACATCAAGGCTTCTGAGCGAATACTATGAGCTTGAATTAATTTCCTCTGGAGAAATTTTCAGGAAAATGGCTAAGGAGAAAGGAATGACAATTGCAGAATTCGGAGCTATGGCCGAGAAAGATCCCTCAATTGACCTGGCTATCGATAAAAATCAGAGGGCTATTATCCGAAGTCAGGACAAGCTAGTTCTCGAAAGCCGGCTTGCAGGCCATATGGCTGCAGGTGTTCCGAATGTGCTGAAAATCTGGATAAAGGCCCAATTACCTACCCGAGTGAAACGTATTCAGAAACGGGAAAAATCAGTATCTTTTGATGAAGAGTTCAAAAGAACTGTATTAAGGGAAAAATCCGAAGCTCTTCGCTATATAAATTATTACAATATTGACATTGGGGATCTCTCTATTTACGATATTGTTATTGATTCTGAAAAATGGAACCAGTATCAGATTTTGGATATCCTCAGAGTTGCTATCGATTCCCTTGTTGGGCCACAGTAATTTCTTAGCCCCATTTTTACAAAATATTGGATTTTCATATAGCGTATAGTTTATTCTACCTGAAATATAGATGTGTCGTACAGGATATTTAAGTTTTTCACAACCGATGTCTACATTGAGGGGGTAGTAATGTATCCAGTAAGCTTTGCTACATTAGGCATATGCAGGCATGAAGATTTATGTAGTGCTCTATCCTTTAATTTTTCTAAGGTTTAATAAATTAACTAAGTTTTCAAGCTCAAAAATGAAGTCTCAGTTTTAATTATTATGTTCAATCTTTAAGAAACTTGTGATAAACAAAATTGCGATTCACTCAATACTAAACACAGGAAAATAGTCACTGTAACCCTACTACAATGCTAGAGATAAATATAATACATCTCTGATGTTCATACGTCTATAAATGCGTTTTTTCAAATATTACCAACTTAGCAGTTTATTATTAAGCTATACTGGATATATATATATAGATATAGTTCAGGAGTTTTCGATAAACAATGTCACAAGTCAGCAAATTGCCATCAGAAACTGAAAGAACTTTAGTCAGAAAATCCAGCGCCTGGACAAACCCTAGTTACGGCTGTTATCCGGAAAAACGCCCAATTCCGGAGTATATAGAAAAAGGAGTGGTAAACATTGATAAGCCCCGAGGGCCCACAAGCCACGAGGTTGCAGCCTGGGTAAAGGATATACTTGAAGTGGATAAAGCCGGTCATGCAGGCTCTCTTGATCCCAAGGTTACCGGACTTTTACCTACTCTTCTAGGAAAAGCTACAAAAGCTGTCTCAGCTCTTCGCCTTTCTGGAAAAGAGTATGTCTGTCTTCTAAGACTTCACAGAGAAATGCCTCCAAAACTTGTTCGAAAAGTATGTGGGGAGTTCTCTTGTCCTATTTACCAGGTCCCTCCTATTAAATCCGCTGTAAAGCGCATACTCAGGATAAGAACGATATATTATATTGAAATAATTGAAATTGAGGGAAGATCTGTGCTCTTTCGCGTAGGATGCGAGGCAGGAACTTATATCAGGAAACTCTGCCACGATATAGGGCTTGCTTTAGGCTGTGGTGGACACATGCAAGAACTCAGAAGAACAAAAGCCGGGCCTTTTACTGAGAAAACGCTTGTTACCCTTCAGGACCTGAAAGATGCATATGTTTTCTGGAAGGAATCTGGGGACGAATCCGAAATCCGGAGGGTTATAAGGCCAATGGAATCGGCGGTCTCTCACCTCCCCAAGATAACCTTGAGGGACAGTTCGGTAGATGCAATCTGTTCGGGAGCTTCTCTAGCTGTTCCTGGTATTACAAGCCTAGATTCGAATCTTATGAAGGATGATCTTGTCGCGTTATTTACCCAAAAAGATGAGCTCGTAGCTCTGGCAAAAGCTGAGATGAGCACAGAGGAGATCCTCAAATCATCTTTTGGTCTTGCAGCTACTCCTATTAGAGTTATGATGAAAATCGGAACTTATCCAAAAGGTTGGGCTAAAAAAGAAAAAAATATTCAACTTTAATATTTAAAATGATTTATATCATCGCACTTCAATATTTTTGATTTTATGTAGTTTCGAATGGCTATTATCAAAAAAATTTAATTATGAACAACCTAAACAAACATTAAATTCTTCGAATTACAGGCTCAAAAAAATTAAAGTACTTACTTCTCTATTCATTTCTGGCTATTGACCCTATCGCTATCTGGGAAGGAAGTTTGTTCTAATTTTGGTTTCCAAAACCATTATAGAACTAATAAGTTGATTGACATCGAGGGTTCAATTATGATTTAGATCACGGGAGCCAAATTGCCGTCAAGACAATTCAACTGCTCAAATCGATTTGGTAATCTAAATTATCAAAAATAGTAACCAAATCTTGTGGGTTAGGCATTCACAAATTTTTGTCTATTGCTACTACTAGAAGTATATCAGGTGAAAAACATTAGCAACTTTTCGAGAGAAATGATGATGAAATTTTAGCCCTTGAAAATTGGATTATATAAAAAAATGTAACGTTGTTGCATGCGGATCAACAACTTACTTTTGAATTTCTATTTATGGTCCATTGATGAGGCATCTATCTGTTCTAATTGGAAATGTACGAGATATGGGCTTTTAACACAAAAAACAGATTAGATAAATTCAAAAGTCATTGCACAATTTGCACTGGATAAAATGATTCAGCCATCCAGATTTTCCCAAAAAATCATAGAAAATTTCGTTCCTGCCTTATGTTCGGCTTCGACATAAACTTATGAAAAAAACAGAAAATGCAAAAAATGAAACTCACTCTATTCTCATACCTTAAATGTTTAATCTAAATTCTGTGCTGACAGAAATATATTGACAAAAATGGTATCTCAATTACTGCCATAAATTTCTCTAGGTGAGACTCTTGACTAAATTCTAGAAAGCTTTCTACAAATATTCGTAAAAAAGTGTTCAGATGAGAAAGATTCTGGCAACAGAAATATCTCACAGAGCTGTAGTGTGAGAACAACACATTGGACTAAAAAATATGTTTAAATGAACCCAGTGGGAAGAAAAAAGCAAACAAGTATAAGAAAAGCAAAGATAAAAATTTGACTTTGAATTTACAGCAAATTTGCAATACAATCTACCCTTTTTTATAAGCGTGATTAAGTCGCTGGCTTACTATAGAGAATTTCGATAAACGTCTTCTTTTCACGAGCCATTTATACACTATTAATATAAGCATATGATAAAATTTAGGAATCTATCAAAATACCCATCATATTACTTCTCCTCTAAATATGAAAATCTCCTTTCAACATAAAAATTAAAATGTCATATTAGTGATTTAAAAGCAATACTTTTTCTCAATTTATGGCTTATTTTTCTTTTCAGAAGTTTCATACTCAGGTTTTCCTTCTTCACTCTCACTTGCCTCCTTCTCAAGGAATTCTTCTTCTGTGAATTCCTCATTAGGCCTACCCGCATAACCTACAGGCTGAATATTCTGAAGTTCTGCAAATTCACTCACACTATGGGCAATAAGTTGAGGGTATTTTTCGATCTGTTCTCTTGGAATGAAACCTTCTGCTTCTGAGGATTTTATGATCCTTTCTCTTGCATCTTTTGCTGCTTTGCTTAAGTCTTCAAGCTGCTGTCTGCTTGCAATATAATCTATTTCTTCAAGTGCAAGAGCCGTCCAGAGAGTTACAACCTCCATCCTATTTGTAACAGCACCTGACCCTATAATCTCAAGAGTTTCAACAGCACTTTTTGCAGTATCAACCATCTGAAATTGTGCCGCTCCTTTCCCTACTTCCTGTAAAGCTTTTGAAAAAGACAAGAGTGCAGTTGATAATTTTTTTCCTAATGTAAGTTCAGCAAGTGTTTTAAGAGTTTCCACATCAACGGATGCAACATTCTCAATCCTTTTCTGGATAGCTTTGTTGCCTATATTCCGTAGTGAAATTATGACTTCCTTTAAATCAGTCTCCAAATTTGCCCCGAGTAACTCTTCCCCGAATTCCCTAAGGTATTCAACAACTTGAAGCGCATCGTAGTCATTTTGTTGTCTTATTGCTTTCTCTCCAGTTTGTCCAAGTTCGATAGCTTTCTGTTGATTCAGTGAGAACATATTAAAACCCCTTTAAGTAAAATTCTATCAAAAATGCTTGAATTTTGATACAATAATTACTTATATAGGTTTGCTATGATATTAGTCTTACTGCTTTGTGAAAATTAATTGGTAACTGTCAATGACTTGAAATAATTCATGAGGATTCTTATTTACCTTCAATTTTTCCCTTTGTGGGATTCCGATCCAAATCTTTCTCGCTAATTTTTGTTTTTGACCCTATGTTTCCTTTTCTGGGTTATCATTCTTTGATTTTAAATAAAACTTCTGCTACCCTTAATGATACTCTTTTTAGTTCCAATGTAGCCAAATAATAGATATTATAACAAAAAACTATACAAAATCTTCAGACTTACTCTTTGAACAGTAGTGACAAGAACTTGCTCTGCTTTGAATACCTTTTTAGTTAATACATAAACTCGTTCCGCTTTAGCTTTTTTTGAGCTGATCCTCTGGTTTCTTAATACATCACCCATTACCTAAGAACTTTCTTTTACTGCCATTTTCACTGTGTTGAATTATAACTTTTGATTTTGTTCCAAAGCATCCTCTGTCTCTGTGAATCAATTCATTTTTTTCTGATGAATCTACATGAGAATCATAAAGTGGTGCTATCTTCGTTTTGAATCTTCTGATCAACTCATAATCCCTG
>CAVXNY010000028.1:0-17075 GCA_963763235.1 uncultured Methanosarcinaceae archaeon
CATTTTCTATCTTGATCAATGACTCAAGGATAAGACTCAAATTAGTTGTTTCAGAATATTGTTGCATTTTGATACCAAGGTTCAAACGAGACATATATATTCAGAGGAAAATGTATAATTAGAAATAGAATGTCTTCCAAATTGAACAAAGAAATTAGTGAGGAATAATAGAGATCGGCAAGAAACCATAATTCAAGCAATATCTAGAATTGTACAATTTTTGCAATTTTTCTACGTTATCAATATGGTTGAAATTTTTTAATTCCTTCTGGAATCGCCAAAATTTACTATTAATTCCACTAATAATTGATTGCAATAAATCAAAAACCCATAAAATGATAAAAGCCTCATACTTTTTGAATAAAAAGATATTTTGGATGATTATTTTCTTGAGATACAGAAGATATGAAAGAAAATAAAAATGGAGCCGCATCAAAAATGGGGTAAAGGAGAAAATGTCGATGCTGAAAATAGAGGATCTGACTGTCGAAGTCAACGGAAAAACTTTGCTTCATGACATAAACCTCGAAGTCAAAAAAGGATATACTAATGTGCTTTTTGGGCCAAACGGAGCTGGAAAAACAGCTTTAATGAGAACAATTATGGGCTTTAGTGAGTACAAGGTTGTGAGAGGCCAGATTCTGTTCAATGAAGAAAAAATTAACGACATGCCAGTGGATGAGCGAGCCAGTCGTGGACTTGGGATTATGATGCAACGCCCTCCAGATATGTCCGGGATTAAACTGAAAGATCTTATAAGAGTGGCATCCAAGGGGCAGAAAAATCCTGAAAAGCTTTCCGAAAAGCTTTCTATGAAGCCTTTTCTGGATAGAGATATAAATGTGGGTTTTTCAGGAGGAGAAATCAAACGCTCCGAACTTCTGCAGCTTGCAGCCCAGGATCCGAGTTTCTATCTCCTGGACGAACCTGAATCTGGAGTTGACCTTGTAAGCATAGAACAGGTTGGAATGACAATAAAAAGCCTTCTTGAAGAAGGTCTGAATTGTCCAGGCGAAAGTTGTGAGCTGGGAAAATCTGCTCTTATTATTACTCACACAGGTCGGATACTGGATTATGTGAAAGCAGATAGAGGATATATCCTCTGCAATGGGACAATTATGTGTTCCGGAAATCCTCTCAAAATGCTGGAAGAAATAAAAAATAAAGGGTATGAGGAGTGTATAAAATGCAGACTGATGATATGAACCTGAAAAAGAGAGCTGAAAGCTCAGCCAATAAAAAGGCTGTTTATGGCGAGGACTTTGAGCTTGAAAAGTATGAGGAAGGTTCTAAGGTTAGCAAACCTATTGAAAACCTCCAGACACTTGACGAGGAAAGCAAAAAAACTTTGCTACAAGTAGGGGTAGTACCAAGCGAAGAAGGAAGATCTGGAAGTTTCCTTATGTTGGACAATGCGATCTCACACTCTTCATTCAGAGATAAAAATGTGGAGCTTATGTCAACTCACAAAGCCATGGAAAAGTATGAGTGGCTGAAAGATTACTCCTGGAAACTCGTGCAGGTGGATACTGACAAATACACTTCAAAAACCTATCTCGAAGATGCGGACGGTTATTTTGTTCGTGTCCCTGCTGGTAAGAAGTCCTCTATGCCAGTTCAGACCTGCCTTATGCTGGGCAGCAAAAAGATATCTCAGACAGTGCATAATATTATAGTCGTTGAGGAAGAAGCAAGTCTTGATATTATCACAGGCTGTACCTCCAAAAAAGGAGTAGAAGAAGGACTACATCTTGGAATTTCCGAGATGTACGTGAAAAAAGGAGCTACTCTGAGCTTCACAATGATTCACAACTGGGCTGAGCAAATCGGAGTCCGGCCCAGGACAGTAGTTCATGTGGAGGAAGGAGGAACTTATATAAGCAATTACATTTGCCTCAAGCCAGTTCGTTCTGTGCAGACCTACCCGACTGTCAGGCTCGATGGAAGAGGAGCTGTTGCCAGGCTCAATACAATAGCAATTGCTCATCCAGGTTCAGAGCTTGATCTTGGAAGCAGGGCGATCTTCAATGCTCCTGAAACCAAAGCTGAACTGGTTTCAAGGACGATCACAATTGGCGGAAGAATCGTTGCAAGGGGAGAGATGATAGGCAATGCAAATGGCGCTAAAGGACATCTGGAATGCAAGGGACTCGTTCTTACTGACAAAGGAAGCCACTTGGCAATCCCAATCCTTGAAGCAAATGTAGCTGATATTGAGCTTACTCACGAAGCAGCCGTAGGAAAAATTGCTAAAGATCAGGTGGAGTACCTGATGGCCAGGGGGATTCCCGAAGAAGAAGCCGTTGGTATGATCGTTCGCGGATTCCTGGATGTTGGAATCAGGGGGATCCCAGATGAGCTAAGAATTGAAATTGAAAATACAATTGCTCAGACAGCTTTTGGGATATAAATTCTAAAATTGAGAAGTTCGAGATAGCTAATTTCAGCATTCTGGGAAATGGTGCTCCATCTAGATCTAGTTGGTATTCATAAATGGAATAGATATTTATAATGGAAAAACTATGAGCGAAACCAAAGTTCACTATTTTTCTGCTTTAATCAAGATTTTTGTCTAATCCAGAATGGAAATTTGTTGATATTTCTGAAAACAGAAATCTTGTAGGCAATGGCAAATATCAAATTTGCCTCTGATTTTTTGTGGAAACTCTGCCCAAATCTTCACCACTAATTTCTGTATTCGACTTGTTTTTGAGTAAAATAGGACTTGCGCACTTGAGGTACAAAATCAAATATAATAGACATTGCGGTCAAACTTAATTTATTCTTGTTTTTTTTCTTTTACTGTGAATTTCATAGTGAATTCAGTCCCATTGCTCCTTTTAAGTTCAAGTTCCCCATCTAACTGGTCCATAAGAGAAGTTACCAGCTGGAATCCTAGACTTTCAATATCTTCAATCTCAAGGTTTTCAGGTACACCTACCCCATCATCTGAAATGATCAAAATGAAGGTAGTATTACAATTTTTATTTTTACTTTCTTCTCTGTGATGTATATATTCCCCTGTTTTTTCACGGCATAATTTGATTTGAATTTCTCCTTTGTCTCTGCCTGGAAATGCATGTTTAAGGGAGTTCGAAATAAGTTCATTAACAATCATCCCTAATGGGATTGCTGTATCCATATCAAAGAAAAGGTTATCTTCCAGATCCATATTTAATCTTATAATGGTATTTACGAGCCTGTAAGTCTGGAAAAGATTTTGAGTCAGCTTCTTAATGTATGTTGAAAAATCTATATCTTCGATCTTTCCACCTTTGTATAATTCTTCATGGATAAAGGCCATAGATATTACTCTATTCTGACTTTCCCTTAAAGCAGCTATGATTTCTGAACTCGTCACTTCCGTTTTGTTTTTGAATTTATCAGCTTGAAGATCAAGGAGTGAAGATATTACCTGTAAGTTATTCTTAATCCTGTGATGAATTTCCTTTTTACGAGCAATCTCGATATTTGCAAGTACTTCTTCTATCCTTTTGCGTTCAATAGAATATTGGATAGAACGTTTCAATAATCTACTGTCGATTTGCCCTTTGACCAAATAGTCCTGAGCACCTTTCTTTACAGCATCAATCCCAATTTTTTTATTATCTGATGCAGTAAAGATTATGATCGGAATTCTCGGATTCCTTGCATGAATATCAAGAAAAGTGTCGATACCATCGCTATCTGGCAAGCCTAGATCTGTCAATATTACATCAAATAGACATTCTTTAAGAAGACTCAAACCCTCGTTCAGTGTTTTAACGTTTATAAGTTCATATGGGAAGTCGGAGAATTCCTCAAGCATCTCTTCAATCAGATTTGCATCTCCAAAATTGTCCTCAAAAAGTAAGATTTCAACCGTTTCATCCATATTTAAACCGAATCTTATTGGAGTCACAATGATTTAATCCCAATGGTGACTTCACAAATTCAAGCTAGAAAAATTATGTTCTCATTTATGAGACTTCTTTAATAGATAAATTTCGATGATAGACCATTGATGTTTTCCGGGTTAATCAAGATGGTAGTCTCATACAAGTAGCTACAGTTCGCGCACCTACCGGAGCCAACGGTCTGGAGGCTCTCTAATCACTGTTATATGCTCTTTTTCAGTGATTTGCATATATATATGAGTAAAATCTAATGCCCAATTGCATCATACTAATTTGATTATCGAGTGAACTTATGCACCCGAGGTACAATATCAAGCACAATAAAAACTGTGAACTATATTTATAGTTTAGACATTTAAAAGTCCAATGGCATTGATTCTCAGTTCAACCGCATAAGTCCTAAAGGATTTAACCTTAAAGATTGGGATTATCCTTAAAAAGGAAAATCTAAATTTTGTCTTATGGGAAGTAATTTCCCCTATTTTTAGACCTGAGATTCCTCTGGAATAGACTCATACAGTTTTCTTCTTTCCAGAGGCATGGATTTAAGATACTCTTTTGCTTCTTCCGGAGATACGACTCTACGGGGTCCATCAGGTTCCTGTATGACCACTCCGCTTTCTATGAGCATCTTGTATCGTGCTTTTCGAACTTCTTTATCAGGGTGACAGACGAAATGGCAGTTGGAACAGGTGTATTCCATCCGGGACCCTGGAATCAGACATATATAAAATCCACCTTCAAATTTCGGTCTGCTGATATACGCTTGTGTGGCAGCAGGTACTGCAGCAATGAAATCTTCATCTTTTTTTAGGCTACAGGATAAGGATATCCCTGCAAGATCAAGATCTGTTAGGATCTCAAGGATCAAGAGTATAAATAGATATGTTAGGAGTAAATGTGCCTCATAATCAAAAAATAGATATAAATTTTATGAACCAAGGAGAATAATCCTCATATAAGTCAATAATAGGGCAAGTTAGCTATATATTACTGAAGCTATATAACTTAATAGAAAGGAAATTTGAGATTCGTTCATGTTATATACAGCTACAACATATAGGAGAAGTTAACGATTAAGAATTAGGACGTCTTTGTCTCTTAATCGCAGGGTTGAATCACAACATTGGGAGCCAATTCAGAGGTGGCAAAGGCTCCCAATTACAACAAAAATTTCAACAGCTTTCATATTGTCAAGTCGATAAATGATTCCCAATTTTTGGTGGATTAAAATTCACCAGTTCACTGTCCTTGGTAAAAGTTCGAAGATTGCAAATCATACGAAAAAGGCGGAAATGTTTTTTGATATGAGAGTTGATTTCACAAAACTCAAGTACCGATGAAATCATCAAATAAATAGGTTTTGACCGGGAAACTGTAAGGAAAGGTCTCCAGAAAAAGGAATAAGATGGTCGGGTAAGGAACCTAATACCGCTCTTTTTACTTCCCCAGGAACTTCTTGATTTTACCTACCTTTTCTTGTGCCTTGCCCTCTTTCTTTTCAATATTACCTTCGGCTTTCAAGTGGGGATCATTGATGAGTTCCCCGACGGTTTCCTTGATCTCTCCCTTCACTTTGTGGAGCTTACCTTCTGCTTGATCCCGAATGCTTGTTTTCATGGTACTTCCCCTTTTCTAAAATTTTTTTCCAATCTTGGTGAATTATTAAAGCTGTGGCTTTGTGTCCCAAATATGCAAAATTTAAGATGTTGCAAGTATTAGCCTCTTGTTTCCTGGCATGATCTGCACAAAACCAATTCCTGGGTTTGTTGATGTAGTTATTTTAAGTTAATTGTATGAAAAATGGTTTCTGAACAAAAGTTACTCCTACATAAAATTCTTTTAAGTTAAAAAATAAATAAATAAATAAATAAATAAATAAATAAATAAATAAATAAATAAATAAATAAATAAATAAATATTGATAATGTTTTTTTATTATTATTGGGATCTTCAAAATTTAGTACTAATTTAGTCCCTAAAAAGCAATTCAGATTAATTTCATATCAAATTCTAATCGTGTCTGTGAGTCATTATGGAATATTTCGATAAACCAGCGAGTTCAAAAAATTACTGATATAGCCTTTATAGTCAATAGATTAACTCTCGTAGTTTATCGAAATACTTTATATTAATTTGAGCTGTTTTACTATTTTCTGGATTTTTTATTATTTTAAATATTGTGTATTAAAATCGAGATAGTTTTAGGGATAGACTTGGTACTAAATTTTGAAAATTATCCCAAATAATAAAATGTTACATACTTAATATTAAAATGTTTTTTGCCTTTATAATTAAATTTGTGGAACTAATTTTTGTTCATACATATTTTTTCTTATAAAAAATTAGAAATAAAGAAAACTTATATCATATTTTGTAGGTAATATCTAATTAAATAAAAGTTAGCAGATAAAAAAAGAATTACCTGAAAGATGCTGTTTAGGAAATATTGTTATTCAGGCAATACCTTTGGAGTTGGGATAAGAAACATAACTTTTAGGGCTTTCTTTAAATTATTTTTCGATAATGTAAACGCTAAAATGACTACTGAAATTATCCCTGCATCCGTATATAGGTTTATAGAAATAGGTTTACAAAAATGCAGCAAAAGTAACACTTTTTACAAATTGTATCTTAATCGGATAATGTGTAATGAATGTGTGAGTAGAATTCACCAGTAAACGATTCTTCCAAAAATGAAGCCGGCCACTTAATTAGTCCTTAATGATTAATTGATGATACAATATTCATACAGTGGATCTGCCAATGAAAAGTTACTGAAAAATAAACAAAAAGTCTTAAGATAAATACACAGTTCCAAATTTATTATAAAAAATATAAGGCTGAAATGTGGGATTAAATGGGGAATAGAATTAACTTCTATAAGTTTGGAGGGATCAATTGAATAAATTACGAGTATTATTTATAGGGACTTATATTCCAAAAGAATGTGGGATTGCTACATTTACTTCTGATCTTTTAAATTCGGTTTCTGTGGGAAATAAAGACATTCATTGTGAAGTTATTGCTTTGATCGATCCTTCTGAAAATTATAATTATTCAGAAGAAGTTGTTTTTAAAATTGAAAGGAACAAGCTCGAAGATTACTACCGAGCTGCAGATTTTATAAATCACTCCAATGCAGACGTTATCTGTCTTCAACATGAATTCGGTCTTTTTGGGGGGGACGCAGGAGACTATATTTTCGCTCTTCTATCAGGAATAAGCAAGCCTGTAATAACAACAATGCACACAGTGATCCTGGAGCCTGAACTTGAGTATAGAGTATCCACTGAGAAGCTAGTAATATATTCCGAAAAACTTGTTGTAATGAGCCAGACTGCAGTCAACATACTAAAAGATGGTTATGGAGTTTCTGAAGACAAAATCGAAGTTATCTTCCATGGGATGCCGGACTATCCTTTAAGCGACTGTGAGAAGTATAAAAAGATGCTGAATCTCAAAGGTTCTCCACTTATCCTCACTTTTGGCTTGCTGAGCCAAAACAAAGGTATCGAAAGTCTACTCAAGGCCCTCCCTGATGTTATAAAGCAATATCCTGACCTTGTTTATATTATTCTGGGTACCACGCATCCTATGATCAAAAAGAAATATGGAGAAGCATACAGGCAATATCTTAAGGATATTGTTTCCGAACTTGAGATTGGGAATAATGTAGTATTCCATGACAAATTTGTTGAAAAAGAAGAACTCTGCAATTACATTCTTGCAAGTGATATTTATGCATCTCCCTATCTTTCCAGAGAACAGATAGTAAGCGGCACTCTGACCTATGCTATAGGCATGGGGAAAGCAATAGTCTCCACTCCTTACTGGTATGCTCAGGAAATGCTTTCCGATAACCGTGGGTTACTTGTAGATTTCGGAGACGTTGACGGCTTTAAAAAATCTCTCTTATACTTAATTGAAAATCCAGAAAAATGTAATATTATACGTAAAAATGCACACTATTTTGGCAGAAAAATGACGTGGAAAAACGTTGGTAAAGAATATACTAATATCTTCCATAAGGCTTTATATAACTACAACACCTATCCCAAAATACGAAACATGGTTACTTTCCTTCCAAATAAGTTACTTGAAGTAAAACTTGATCATCTTACGCTATTGACTGATAATCTGGGTATTACACAGCACTCCTATCTTCCATATGGGTACAACACTGTTTATGGGACCAGAGGGCTTGTCAGTGATCCCAAAAAGGATGATTTTGAATTGAATAGAAATCAAAAATTTAGGGCTCCGAAAGGACTTGACAGATTGGACTGAGAAATCTATAAGCTTAAAAATCTCAAACTGTTTCAAAAGTGAATTTGAACACAAAATCTGTTGAATTTGATTTTGTTCATCAATATGTAACTGCTAATATCTCCAATTAATAAAATTCATTGGTCAAATTACCTTGACTATGTCACAGGTGGAAGTAAAAATGTCATCATAGATCTCATATTCTAAATATATAATTCATAGTGAAATTGATGACCATAAATGGAGTAACTGTCTGATATGACAAAGTCTAGTTACAATAGGGAGAGTAAAATATGGCGGATTTGATAGGATTTGCGGTTATATTTTTAGTATTCGCATTGGTTGCGTATATATTGGGCGCACGGGGAATTGCGGGTTTCTCTATGGAGATTGCGAAGTGGCTTGTCATAATTTTTATTGTACTTGCAATTATAACGTTTTTCTTCAGGTGACAGAAACTTCTACAAAGCATAGTTATAATCTAGGCCTTAAGCAGTTGAAGAAAGAATTTTAATACTTGATCTTTGGATGAGTAATTTATATCCAGAATTTTCTAAAACAATTTTCTCAAATTTCCCTTAATTTAAATTCGGAGTTGATGTGTATGGGAATAGTGGACGAAACACAAGTTGCGAAGAACATGACTTTCGTGCCGGCAACTGAAATAAAGGGATCTAGGGTTGTCAACGACAAAGAGGAAAACCTCGGAAAGATTGAAGAAGTCATGATTGACTCTGAACAGGGCAGAATAGCATACGTTGTACTTTCTTTTGGCGGCTTGCTAGGTATGGGTAACAAGTTATTTGCTATCCCGTGGGAATCTCTCGAGTATAATCGTGGTGATTATATTCTAAGATTGGACAAATCTATCCTAGAAAAGGCAGAAGGTTTTGACGAAGAAGCATGGAAGCTTACTCATGATGAATTAGTATCTGTATATAAGCGCTGTGGGATTAAACCCTATTGGAAATAAACAAACCATTTTTGGATGACTGCATGAAATTTGTTGTTTCTGACCCGATTTTCTCACCAAAAGAATACATGAAAATACTTGAGGTTCTCGGAAACTTCACTATTTTTGAGAATATACCCTCTTTCGTCAATGAATTTATATCACGGATTGTGGGTATGGAAAAGCAAAAAATGAAGGTTCGAGTCCTGCCAGAGACAAATCGGAGTGACAATTATGTCCATAACAGAAGCAATTTGGGAACAAACAGCGTAAAAGCGCGTATGTCCACATTGCAGTGCAACAAAATTGAGTAAAATACCATTTATGCATTATGTGTGTAATGATTGCAACAAAGAATATATGGCTACAGTAGCCCAAACATAAGAAGATTAATTTATGCTATCTCTTAAAGAGCGAGTTGGTCCCAAAACGAACATGAAATTCTTTGAATAACAGGCACAAACAAATTAAAGTACTTTTCACTTTACCTTTTTTGACTATTGATTTCATTACTACCTTTGGCAGGAAAGTTGTACTAGATTTGGTTTTTTAGAACCGTTCCAAAAATAATTTGGTATCTATGATCAAAGTCACATTTTGAGCTATGATGGTAATTCAACTATTGATTTTCAGAAGTTTTCGTAAACCAAAATTGGAATAAACTTTCTATCTAAAATGAGATACTTTCAATGTTTAAAAACAGTAAGGTGAAGAACACCTTGTTCATTCTAGTAGAATACACCGCAGCTTGCTATGGAGCTGAAAACTTCCCCGAGAATCGCTAATAGAAAGAACTTTTTTATATTTTAATCCACCTTTGAACTGTAAAAATGGAACTACTTCATGTAAATAATTGTTTCAAGAAAATAAGATATAATCGGGTTTTATGTATTAAGTATAAGTAAAAAATTTATTTAAGATAATGCTATCATCAAATATTTTAAATATATTGGCTTTGAATTAGTCAGAGGTACTTTTTTGAGTTTGATACAATATGTACTAATGATGACTGTTTACTTCTTTCCGGTGGTTCTTAACCAAAATATTTTCCTTTAAGAGTAATGCAAATTTACAAAGTATACAGCAATAAGAATCTTAAAAGAAGGATATGAGATTAAAATATAGCTTTTGGATTGTAAACTTTTGAATGATGTAGGTTACATTAGAACTATGGATTATGGAACAATCTCCCATGTAATTAAAAACTATGTCGAACATCAGGGAAACCATGGAAAAAAAGAATCATATAAATAAATTAAAATATATTTGATTTTGAATAATTTTTTGATCTACAGCGCAGAGGTGTGAATATACTTAGTTGCTGTAGAATGGTACAAAGCCGTAACTTTGATTATTTTTCTTACCATTCTATTTTCCAGTTACATAATCCTTAAATAGGAGTCATTTCTACAAGTAATCCATCTTCAAATGGATATCTTTCGATAATTAGAAGCTTGGCTCCAAGTGATTTTAATTCTTCTTTGATCTCTTCCTTTAGTTCTTCAAGAACCCACCAAGCTATTTCTATTCTCCCTTTTTTTACTTCAAACAATTCTAATGGAATCCCCATGTCATCCAGGATTTTTTTTGTAATTTTGTAGTCTATATATTCAATAATTCCATATACCAGAGTACCGTCCTCTGTGATTTCATCGAATTCTCTTGCCATGTTCTTTGCAATTCGCTGAAATCTTTTACGCAGCTGGACTGCATCCTTATGGGTTGAAGAACAAAAATGTACTCTTTTGCATATGGAGAGAGCAGTTTCAGCATATTTACCGGAACCTGCAACTGCGTTGGATATATCTGATTCAAGGGAAAAACCGTTTTTTAGGAGAGCTTCTGAATTACTGTCGGAAAACTCCAATTCATTCAGGTTAAGGAAAACTCCCTTATATTCTGCAAAAGCTGCAACTTTTTCTGTTCCTTCAATAGAAGGAACCTCAATTCCAGTTTCTATACCCAGTTTTTTTGCATTTTGTAAGCTATCCGCATAAGGACTGTGTTTTAGATCTCCCCAGATAGCTTGTGGTGGATGTAAACGAATTTCATCAAGGCCAGCGTCGGCAAGTTTTTTAAGCATCTGTCTGTCAGGACTCAGAGAAGTGTAGAGGTGGATATGGTGATCCTGTCCGAAAGAAGACTTCAGAATTCGAATGTAGTGTAGAACTTCCCCTATTTTCAGAAGTGGTTCACCACCTGTAATTCCAGTCCCAAGGGCATCCATAAGCTCAGCTTCTTTAAGTATATCTTCATCTCTTTTTACGGGTCTCTCGTTTGCAAAAACGAGATCTTTTCCACGTTTTTCGTCGGAAAGTGGGCAGTAAAAACAGCTTTTTGGGCAAAGGCCTGTTACAAAGAGTACCATTGTTGCCCCCTCCTGGCAGAGCCTGCAGCCTTTGGAAAGGTGACTACTAAAAGAGCCAGTCTCGTATTCAGTGCGCTTTTCCATAACTGAATCTCCATATTCTTTTTTTATATATAAGATTTGTTGGTTTTCTGTCATTAAGTGGTTGATGTTCTCATAATTAGATATCCAATGTGACGAAAGTTTGCCCTTCATCCACTGAAGCAGATATGCTCTAACTAACATAATTGAAGCGCGGAACAAAAAAAACTGAAAATGGTACTAATTGTATTTCGGGAATAAAATCAACTAAATGGTAGTGGAAAATCAGCTTTTTTTTGGTTATACCTGGATGAGGAAAGTTTAATTAAAGAAACCATATATCTCAGAAACATATAATAAGGTATCAAAGATTTATTGCTGTCAGAAAAGATCTGATATATCTCTGTTTTCGGCTGAAAAGGATACGAAAAATACAAGGATATCTGTACTGTGAGCGTAACTTATGAAAAACGAGCTTGCAAAAATCAACCAGAAAAAATTCACTCTATGCATGGAATGTACTGATGAGTGCATGAACAAATACATCATCCATATGGAATAAGGTGCTTATCGTGGAAAAATTTCTGGTGAAGAGAAAAGTCATAGACATTTCAACTCCAATTTCTCCTTTTACGAAAGTCTTCCCAGGAGATCCAGAACCTGTAATTGAGAGTATATGTACTCTTGAAAATAAAGGATGTGTAGTATCTAGGTTGAGTTTTGGGAGTCATACGGGTACGCATGTAGATGCTCCTTCTCATGTCCTGAGCAATGGCATATATGTTGATAAATTGAAATTGGAGAGCCTGATGGGAATGGCCTTAATTCTCGATTATTCTTCACTGGAAGGTTCACTAACCGCTGATATTCTTGAAAAAGCTTTCCATTGTGAAGGGGTTTCTTAAGAGATCTCAATTCTACTTCTGAAAACAAAAAAATCTTCTCATAAACAAAAAGGTTCCGAAGATATCAGTTATCAAAATAAGGACTATAGTGGGGAAAAAATTGGCTCCATATATCTTGACGAAAGTGCAGCATCATGGATTGTCGAAAAGAAGTTCAAAACTATTGGAATAGACAGCTTTTCAATATACAGTTTTCATTCCAAAATTCTGCCTGCTCACAGAATACTCCTTTCAGAAAGCGTAAACATAGTGGAATGCCTAGAGCTCAGTTTAGTGGAGGTAGGGATTTATTTCTTCCTGTGCTTGCCTCTGAAAATTGAAGATTGTGGCGGAGCAACTGCAAGAGCTTTATTGATATCTGATTCCTGATTTAAAATGTAAGTTGGTGACTAAACTGGCTCCTAAGGACTCATTCTCCATTCTCGTTGTCCATGATTGAGATTATTCACTAATTATTTTTATACGTGTATCAACTGAGAATGTCTCAGTCTCATCAATCTTTCTCTTCTGAACTTCGCCTTTTGATATCCTCTTTCATCTTTGTATCTCTCGCTATTTGTAACAAGATTCTCTATTCTTGTGATAATTTTCATTGCTGCAAAAAAATAAGTTTAAACACAATGATTACTTCAGCTTCAGGTCTGCTTCAGAAGACTGTCTTGTTAAAATATATGGGCTCGAAAATGATGCGAAAAGATTTTCAATCAATTAAGAAATAAATTTTAGCAAGTTTGTTTCCAACTGACATAAGAATTTTATATTATTTTTTAAGAGCAAAATCAGTAAAAGTTTCCACTAGGTAAAATTATTTTTGAAAGATTCAAACTTCCTAATGCTTAAATGTGTATAATTTAATCTAAATTTTTTTAGATAGTTAGTTGGGTAAATACACGCACTTTCTTCATTAGTAAAAAAATTGTAGTTACCCACAAGACTACTCGAATATTTACCCTATTTATAATATATACCAGTGTATAATATTATTTGTTGCTTGTAGCATCCTACAAATATAATTTATTCAGGTTCAATATCGATTATCCAACATAAATTAGGACTTATAGTTGATTTCTCAGCAATATAAATAACAGGAGCTTCCTTATGAAGAATATGCGAAACAAATGTTTTCAGTCTAATGGTGCCGGATCATGAGCTTCGCATCAGTTCCTCCCATACACGTCATCAAACCTAACAATATCCGCTTCTTCTAAAAGTTCTCCGAACTGCACCTCAATAATCTCGAGAGGTATCTTGCCAGGATTAGACAACCTGTGTTTTTCACCGGCTCGTATAAAAGTACTTTCTCCAGGCCTCAGGAAAAATTGCTGATTATTAACTTCAACACAAGCCATACCTTTTATAACTACCCAGTGCTCACTTCTATGATAATGAAGTTGGAGACTTAACTTCTGATCAGGAAGTACAGTAATGTTCTTTATTTTATGCCCTTGATATTCTTCTAGTAAGGTGTAAGAACCCCAGGGCCGGTATACTGTCTGGCCTATATATGCCCTCTCATCATTCTTGTTCTTAAGCTCAGAGACAATTTCCTTCACCTTTTGGCTACTAGATTTGGGGCAAATTAGTAGAGCGTCGCTGGTATCTACGATAATCATGTCTTTAATATCGATGAGTGAAACAATCTTACCGCATTTTGAATATATAAAGTTTCCATAAGAATTAAGCAGCAAAGGATCACAGTCATAGACAACGTTTCCTAAGGAGTCTTTTTCGAGCTCATCATAAATTGCCGAAAAATTTCCAAGATCGCTCCATTTTTGGTCTAGCTTTACAACTACTACTCGATCGGATTTTTCCATTATTCCATAATCAATGGAAATTTTCTCCACATTTTTATAAATTTCATTAATGCTATCATATTTCTCAAAACAAGCGAATAAAGATGGTGCATGTTTTTTAACTTCTTCAAAGAAAAGGTCAGTCTTGAAAAGGAACATTCCGCTATTCCAGAGACAACCTTCTTTAATATATTTCTTGGCAGTTTCTAAATCTGGCTTTTCTCTGAATTCTGAAACCTTATATCCCGGTTCACAAAATTCTGATGTTTTAATATAGCCATATCCCGTATGAGGGGAAATGGGAGCAACTCCGAAGGTAACAAGAAAATCAGAAGTCAGATTTTCAGCCGAAGAAATTATTTTCATCGCAGATCTGTCAAGAACATGATCTGAAGAAAAAACTCCTACTATGGAATTCCCAAATTTTTTCTCAATTTCTTTCATTCCGAAGAAGATTGCAGGAAGTGTATTCTTGCTTTCAGGCTCTATTAAGATATTTTCAGAAGGAATCGAATATCCGATTTCTTTAATTTGGTCAATCACGAAAAAATTTTGGTCTTCATTGGTCACAACAAAAATTTCCGAGACATCGGAAATTTCAAGACAGCGAAGCACAGTCTCCTGGAAAAGAGAAAATTTACCCAATTTTAAAAATTGTTTGGGATACATTTCCCTGCTGAGAGGCCAAAGCCGCACTCCTGAGCCACCTGCGAGAATTATTGATTTTATGCCTAACATCTCCTCTATAATATTGATTAAGAAGGTTGAATTTAGACTACTTTATAGGATATTATATATTCATTTTAAAGTAGCAAGATCACGAATATGCTGAGAAACACGAGATTAGAGCAATATATAAATAAAGCTGTTAAATAGTCTTTGCCTTGGAACTCTGGAATAAAAAAATTATAAGTTTATAATTTCGTAAATTATGGTTTTTGGGATTAGTTATTGGGGACTATGAACACAAAATAGTCAGTCTATTTTTTTCCAAACATTTGAAATGTACTTTTTTTAATTTTGATCAACAAATGCAAACATGATTTTGATTACTAGTGCTCATTTCCTATAGTTTATTTTCACAACTCGCTTTCTTTAACTTACTTTAACTCACCTTCAGCTCACTCATTGGTTCTTTCGAATTTGCTCCTACATCACCAATCAATCTTTTTACAATAATACCTGAGAACGGGTTTGAAAAACAGGATCACAATTAAATATTTGCTGCTTTGAAAGATCTGCTTAATTTTTTGGTCCTGGTTGCATACGGGGAGTATAGTCAATTTGCCTTTTTGTGGGATTATAGAGACTTTACTTAAGCCATTAAATGTTTGCTTTTTCTATAATACTCAGTATTTAATTTTTAAAAATAAGGAGCATTAATCTTAATTCAGCTTTCAAGGTTTGATCCCAAGTACATCCTCTACATATGCCCTTAAAATCTCTGCGACGCTCCAGGCTTGGGAAATGCAGCCACCTGGAGAGTAAGGATAATCCCCGTCAAATACCTCGGAAATGGCCCCGATGCCTGCGATTTCAAGGTGTATCTCAAGTCCCTGTAGAAGAGTCCGCATCTCTTCAAAACTATTTTTCGAATAATTGTGTACTTTCCTGTAGGCCTTCACATAGGCGCCTAGGAGCCAAGGCCAGACTGTCCCGTTGTGGTAGGCTGTATTTCTAGCTACGGCATCTCCGTTATAGTGTCCTACATAAGATGGGTGGTCACTCGAAAGAGTTCTGAGCCCAAAGGGGGTCAAAAGATCTTTTTCGACTCTGTCCACAATAGCTTTTTCTTTCTCAGGAGAAAGCATAGTGTAAGGAAGCGCTACAGCAAAGATCTGATTAGGCCGGATAGCAGAATCTTTAACCTGTTTTCCTCCTTTTTCCTTATATACTAGGTCGAAGAGGCAGTTAGTTTCCAAGTTCCAGAAAAGATCTTCAAAGTTCGTAGCTGCTCCAGCTGCAAGAGCCTCGTATGAAGAAATATCTTTGCCGAGAAGAGTTCCTAGATTGGAGGCTGTTTTCAGGGCATTATACCATAGGGCATTGATTTCACAGGTTTTGCCTGCTCTTGGGGTTACTGCCAGTTCTCCGATTTTGGCATCCATCCAAGTTAGTTGAGGCCCTTGACGGATAAGATAATCAGAATCCATGCCAATTCCAAAGTCTGTGCCGTTAAGGTAATTATCAATAATACTATCTATGGTATTCCAGAGATCCGCTAGAAGCAGGAAATCCTTTGTATATGCGAAATAGCGTCCAACAGCATGAATAAACCAGAGAGAGGCATCCACTGTATTATAGATTGGTTCTCCCCCAAGAGTCAGGGAAGCATTCTGGATCAAGCCTTTTCTACAATGTCTGGAAAAGTTTTGGAGAATATACTTGGCTTCATCAAAGCGGTGCGGAACTAAAAGTAGGCCAGGCAGAGAAATCATTGTATCCCGCCCCCAATCAGCGTACCAGTGATATCCCGCAATCACTGTACTCTCACCTGAGGAAGTCTTTTTTATTATAAAAGAGTCCGTTGCCCTCAAAAGCTTGAGGGCAAAGGTTTCATTAATTTTTGAATTAAAAGTGAGAAGCTTATGTCGATGTGTTTCCCTACTATAAAGTTCATCAACTTTATCGAGAGAAAAAAAGGAAATATCTCCTGTTGAAGCAGAAATGAAAAATCTTGAAGTTCCCATTTTGATTTTGCTTTCAAAATAGCCGGGATTGAAATTATCTTCCTGGAAGTTGCATTTTCGTTGTTTTTCAGTGTCATAAACAAAATTGTAGTACCATTTAGGATCAGGATGATACTGAAGATTGGATGATATAGATAAAGTAAAACCGTTAGAACTTTCTAGTTTTACTCCTGTATAA
>CAVXNY010000029.1:0-8033 GCA_963763235.1 uncultured Methanosarcinaceae archaeon
CCACTCTGGGAATCAGTAACATTGAGGCCACCTGCAACATAGGTCGCAACATCAAGGACCTTCATCCCAAACTTACGATAAATTGGGACATTTTTACCGTTACCGTTGACAAACCTGGAGCCGATCACCAGATCAAATCCATTTTTAAGAGGCTCCAGAAGCTTTGGAATCTCGGATGGGTCATGCTGACCGTCAGAGTCAATTATAACCATAGCATTTGCACCGAGATGGCGGGCAGCTTCAAAACAGTTCTTGAGGGCTGCACCATATCCAATATTGTTTTCATGACGAACTACATAGGCACCTAGGGATTCTGCAATATCGACGGTATTATCAGTGCTTCCGTCATCTACAACCACTACCCTGTCGACATAATTTTTGCAACCCTTGATAACTTCTGCAATAACGTGAGCTTCATTATAGGCAGGCATGGCTGCAATCGTAATGGACATTGATAATTACCTACCTCTTTGGTTATGAGACTTAAGAGTATTTCGAATAAAGGAATTTATTAGAGAGGAGTATATAATGAGTCTAATCTTAGCAAATATTATTCCCAGAGTCATCTCTCCATAAATTATAAAGGGTTTCAAAAGATATTCTACCCCCATATTTACAGGATCAATTTTAAGGATTATTGTACCCCTTTTAGCAAAAAGGAAGAACATGAGTACTATATAAATTAGTACTTTTGTTTAGTACAAGAGATATATGTATCTGCTTTAATATATACTAGCTATATAAGCATTTGGACACGAAAAAAATTTAGCAGATAACCGATAACGAAAAATAAATCAGTTCATTCAAAAACCTGTTATTCTGAATAATAACATAAAAACTTTTATTTGCTATTTAAAAAGGGGAGTAATGGGGGAAAGAATAAAAGTGATATAAAACGCCAACGAATTTTTGTAACTATTCAGCGGGGAAAAACAACATCAATAACTATATCTATCAAAATTCAATTCGCAAATTTTGATGGGCTTATTTTACCCAACTATTCGCGACCGATAATTTTTTTGATTATTTAATAAGTCCGCAATTAGAAGTATCTATTATATCAAAATAGATATTTACGAACTGATTTTTTTGTAAGTTGAATAGTTACGAATTTTTCATGGTATTCAATTAACATTAAAAAGTTCTCAAACTCAGGCGAAAAAATTTCTTTAAAAAGAGAATAAAGAACGGATTAAAAGGTTGAGAATTCCTTTCAGGAAGATCGAAAAAAAGGAAAAGTATTTGATATAGCAAGCAGGAAAGGAGAAAGATACTTTATACAACTAAGTAACGAAAAAACCGCTTTATGAGGATTTATATGGCCGGAAACCAGAAGTTTCCACCTGACCTGCTGTTTGTAGCAGGCCTTGTGATTCTTACGGATATTTTCATACTTGTTTCTCCATTCAACGAAAGTTTCATCCGCACTATTCTTGGTTTATTCCTGTTAACTTTCCTTCCAGGATATGCTCTTATATCCGTGCTTTTTCCAGAAGAAGCCGGACTTGAAGGGATGGAAAGAATAGCTCTTTCAGTTGGGCTAAGCGTTGCAATAGTACCTCTAATCGGGCTTGTAATTAACTTTACACCCTGGGGAATTAGGGAAATTCCCATACTTACAAGCCTGTCTGTATTTACTCTACTCATGTCTGGAGTAGCGTACTCAAGACGGAGAAAATTACCCAAAGACAGGATATTTGGAGTTTCTTTCAGGGCTTCTGCTATTACCCTACTGACTAAAATTGTGAAAAAGTCTGAATCAAAAACTGAGAAGATCCTCAGGACATTTCTAGCCATTTCTGTCCTGGTCTTGATCGGAACTCTGGCTTACGTTACCCTCACACCTCATGAAAGAGAGCCATTTACAGAATTCTATATTCTCGGACATCAACGGATGGCTGAAAATTATACAACAGAGTATGTACAGGGTGAAAACGGGACCTACATTATAGGGATAGTAAACAATGAGTATAAAACAATGAATTACACAATGGAAGTCAGGCTTGGAAACGAATCCCTACCCTTTCAGAAAAACCTGAAGAATATAAAACTTGCCCATAACACGACCATGGAAGAGCCCCTTAAGATTACACCTTTTATTGAAGGAAAGAATCAGAAGCTCGAATTCCTTCTTTTCAATGAAACAGAAAAGAAAGTACCCTATAAAGATCTACGTCTCTGGATAAATGTGTCAAAGAGAGTCTGAAAATGGAAATGTTTAATAATTTTGAGGAGAAGCCAGTTGAAATTAAAAATAGATGGTATTATATAGGAATACCAGCTGCAGCAATTGCCTTTGCAGAGATATTGATATTTTGGGGAATGAAGATAGAAGCCCTAGAAATACATGCAGCGATCCTGCTAGGGCTCTCCTTTTCTATGATGTTTGTAAAAAACACGGAGATCCAGAAAACCTACCTAGCTCTTATTCTCCTGCCGATCATACGCCTAGTTAACCTTTCAATGCCAGTTTATTATGAGAAAACGCTTTATTCCTTTATTTTCACATACGGTATCCTGGCAATTCCTGTAAGTATTGCAGCAACCAATCAAGAACTTACTCGCACACAGCTCGGAATGACCTTCAAGAAAATATGGTTCTATGCCCCAGTTTCAATGTTATTAGGCTTTCTTCTTGGAGGAGGAGAATATCTAATAATCAAGACAAACTATCTAATTTCAGATCTCTCAACCTTTAACCTCCTGATGCTCAGCATAGTCATGATCTTTTTCGTAGGCTTTGTGGAAGAGATAATTTTCAGATCAATCCTTCAGAATCGGCTGCAGATAACACTTGGTAATCGTTCAGGGCTTATAATTACAAGTATTTTATTCGGACTTATGCATACAGGATATGGGAGCATGGGTGAAGTTCTGTACGCATCCTTTATAGGCATATTTGTAGGTTACCTGTTTTACAAAACACGCAGCCTTCCCCTGGTTGCGATGATTCATGGCTTCATAAATGTCTTTGTTTTTGGGATAATTCCCCTCCTCCTCTAAAAATACCTGTGCCTGTGAGTAAATTTCGATAGAAAGAAACAAAATAAGCAAAGCTAAAAATAGAAAACCGAGATACTGCAAGCAACATGATGCTCCTGAATAAATCACTTCCGACTCTATAACTCCGAAAACATATAGATGCAAATAAAAAACTAACTCCAGGTTCTTAAACCATGGAAAGACAGAAAAAATTAACATATGCATTTGTAAATTAAGCACTTAGTGACCACTTTCCACAGATTTACAACTTGAATGCCATCTATTTTCTCAATCATGACAGTAGGCTTAAAAATTAATCTAACTTTCAATGAATAATAGGGGCTAAATAGGCTAACAAATTCTACATTTGTGTACTTCTGTGGAATGTAGATTTGCTAAAATATATCCCCACTTTTATCCCATCAATTTACCCCATACACTTCACTATTACCCTAACCCTTGACTTCCGTCTCAGCAATTACTCAACGAAAATAGCAAATATTTATTTCTAAACCGTACTGACCTTTCTTTGGGATCATTTAACCCAAAAGACCACAAAAAAGGATTTTCACATCTTTCTTTACCTTTTTTCCTTTTATTTATACTTAAATTAGATAACAATATTCAAAAAAATTTTGAGGATTCCAATTTACCTCTTATCATTTTTTTCGTGGAAATCCTGTCCAAATCTTTCTCACTAAATTCTGCATTTGACCTTATTTTCCCTTTTCTTGTCCATATATCCTTTGATTTTAAAGACAGCTTTCACTATCCTTAAAATACGCCTTTTATTTCCAATGTAATCAAATTATTGGGATTAATAGAGGATTTCAATAAACCTATTATTTTCATTAGTCATTTATATCCTATTTAGAAGTATATAACGAAATCTTGGATTTCTCGGAATTCTCTTAAATTCTTCTTTGCATAATTAAATTTCGTCTTTTGTTTGCAATTACGATAATGACCATCATATGGTGGTATTAACCATGCAAGTTCTTTCCTTAACTCAGAAAGTTGCTCTCCTATTAAAAAATAATTTACTACTTGACCAAGGTTATTATTCAAGATGGAGCAAATCTTTTTTCTCAGAAAGTTTTATCCAGAGATAAACCCTTGAGCAACAGATTGAAAAACCTTCTGCAACTTTATCTGGACTCAAACAATTATTAACCAATAATAAGGCTTGATGCATAATCTACACGTTTTTGTCTTAGAAATTAATGATTACCCTGTAATATATCATACTTGGTAAACATATCTAGGCTCATATTAAACTAATATCATTATTTTAAATTCAAACTATTATATTTGAAAATGAATATTTAGTCTCAAAAGAGAAGGAGACTAAACCATTAGAATATTCAATACACATTTAAACAATATACGAGTTTTCTTTTAAAAATGGAAATTCAAGATGCCTTTCCAAAAAATATTTCCTACATAAATATTGCTGACTTGATAAAGCCTCTCTTCACTTGCTCCATCACTTTAAATATATAAAAATATAGTTATATTTAACGGTGCATGTGAAAAAATGTGCCAACATCGATGCAGAAAGCAGGCCCAAAAACTCAATATTTGATGTAACATTTATGCCGCAAAATTGCGCTGATCAACATTCCGGATTGTATAACACAATTTTGAAAGTTCTACAACCAAGTCATCCTGCTAGCCTTACTATTGACCCCAGTTCCGAGGAGCTAAACTATGACCTGAGAAGAAAAATATGCAGGGATCTTCCAGAGAGCTTGATTTTGTTTCCTTCATTTTCAAAGGACAGCAACTTAAAAATATATGGATATTCATGAGCATACTTGTTCCAGATTTTCTGAGTTGTAAATACAGCTTTTCACAATGAGAAAGATAAAATTCTGAACTTGATACCGAAAATTCCCATGGAGATACGGCTTGGGTAGAATTAAAATGACTTTACAGAATTCCGAAGACATCCACCGGTATATAAGAAGAAACCCAAAAGCAAAACGATGGGTTTAGAAAATATTGTTTTCGAAGAAAAGTCTTTTACTATCTTATTTTCCTGAATTATGCCTGTTCAAAAGAGACCTGCCCGGAAAATGATAATTATGGCCAATTGTGATTTATAGCACCTAAAAACAATACTATTATGCCTACAATTGCACCGACAATAATTACTACTCTGGGCTGAATTTGAACTGCATTTTTGTCAGCTTCATAGTAGCGCATGAGGCCCGCAGAAGACTGAAGTCCGTTGCCTGATTTTTTAGCCATGGGTTAACACCTTGTACGAATGAGCTGTAATTTGATTGAAAGTTTCATGCATTTGATAATACAGATTGCTGTAGCACATTCTAGAATTTGTCTAGAAAATTGAAAATTCAACGTAGATGCCAAATTTTCTATTAACTCTAGTAATCATCAGATAATAAAGTTATCTTATGATATCACCGACATTCCGCAAATGTACATAGCTGTACATTAGCCATTTGAACACTATTAATTTATTGAAGGGCAGCTTAATTTTCAATCTAATGTCATATTGAGAAAATAGATAGCCTTGTTGTTTACATCTGCAGAAATTGGGGATAAGAAAATCGCATTCTATTTATTTGGAAGTACTAAAGAAAATTAGCATAATGCATAATTTATAACGAGAATTAATATAAAAACCAATGCCAGAAAGCTATCTATATAAAAGTACTAAATTTACTTTTTAGAAAATAAATATAATAATTCAGAATAACAATCGGAATCTTTATATTATATTAATAAAATTTAAATTTATTTATTTATATATAAATGTGAATTTGCTCATTTTAACCGAATGACCTCCTTATAAATAACGAATTGTGCATTAATTAGTTGATAAAAATCGTTTAAATACACCCAAATTTCGAAAGGTTTATGAATGATCCTCTCTAATCAAAAATTCAATGTTTGTCATTCGTTATTTTTCGTTGCATAAAATGACAAATAACTTCAGAAAATATACAGCGTTTTTTCAATCCGGCTTATTACATGTAATAACATAAGGAGGAAAATGAATGGAACCACTCATAAGCATGGGAGTGCTCGCACTTATTGGAGCCGCTGCTACCATTGCAGGTGCTTCAGAGGACCTGGAATCCGATGTAGGATCGCAGAGTAATGCTAATTCACAAGTGCAGTTAGCTCCCCAGATGGGTTATGTACATCGAATTTATAATAAAGCTATTGCAGGTGAACCGGTCTCCAACGGAATGATGTGCACAATCGGTGCTACTGGAGCTCTTGTATTAATAAAACATTTTGGGATGTCACCTCTCTTTGCACTGGTTATAGGAGCCCTTATTGCAGCTATGGTACATGGAAGCTATTCAGTAACTGCAATCATGGGCAGAGAGGGTAGCCAAAAACGATTTAAACAACCCATATATCTGGATATGATAAGATCCCACACCCCCGTGATCATGGCCTTTGCGTTTTTGACCACTTTCTGTGTCGAGATAGTCTCGTACCTAATGGTCTATTCACTAGCGCATCCATTCCCGTTCGTATTATTGTCTTTTCTATGGGGAGTTGTAGTAGGCTCAGTCGGATCTGCTACAGGTGACGTCCACTTAGGCGCAGAGCGTCAGTTCCAGATGACTGAATTTGGTTCTGGTTTGAATGCTTCAAACTCTGGAAACATTGTCCGTAAAGGAGAATCAGGCCTCAGGAATGGGATAGATAACCTCTGGTTCTGCTCAAAGTTCGGAGGACCAATGACAGGAGTTGCTTTTGGGATGGTCGTGTTCCTAGGAATCTGGGTTCTAGTTGTTTTCGACCCTGCAAGAGGGCTTAAAGAGGGCTGGCTTTCTAATATTCTAGGTCTTATTATTGTTGTTGTCTTAGGTATTTGGAACTGGCACATCGAAAAGGAAACCCGCGAAAAATTTGGGCCTTACAAAGAAGACAAGACCGAAGAGGTGTCAGCGTGATAGAACTCATTACAGCTAATCTTATCTGGATCTTAGCAATCGTAATCGGTGGTACGCTGATTTCCCAGAGTGTCCACTTCATACCTGTGGGTGGTGCTCCCGCTGCAATGGCTCAGGCAACAGGTATCGGCACAGGTACTGTGATGCTTGCAGCTGGAGCCGGAATTGCTGGGATCATAGCTGCTGGAACTGTAATGGCTGTAAACCAAAATCTACCTCTGGTCTTAGGTGCTGGAGCGGTCGGTTCAATGATCATGTTGGCAGCAACCATGATAGTAGCTACCTGGATCTATGCCTATGGGGTGGGCTGTATGCCAGTTTCGGCTAAAGTAAAGTATGACCCCATTACCAAGTACAGACAGGACCTCTATGTATCCCAAGGTACTGAAGGGCATGGGATTCCAACAGTCTGTTTCGTAAGTGCAACTATAGGAGCTGCCCTTGGTGGTCTTGGGGGTGCTCTCGTATACTATGCCCTCATGAAAGTATCAACTCTCCCAGTAACCGATCTGAACCTTTCAGCTGTTGTATCTACTTTCACAATAGGTTTCTTCTTTATAAACTCGGTTATTCCTTCCTACAACATTGGTGGTACCATTGAAGGATTCCATGATCCTAAATTCAAAAAATGGCCAAAGGCGGCTATTTCGTCCTTCATTGCATCAATTCTCTGCGCTGTTGTAGCAGTAGTAGCAGTTGGGAATCTTGGAGTGGGTCTCTAATGTCAGATGCCAAAAATAAATACCCTCCAAATACATTGTTAGCTCTTGGTTTAGTTGGCGGCCTCGCTGGAATATATCTCGCTTATTTCCTTGCCCCAATAAACCACGTCTTTGTATTCTTCGGAGCTCTTGGAGCAATCTGTGCCAGTGTCTGGGGCGCTGATGTAGTCCGACGTGTTGCTAGCTACGGACTTGGTACAGGTGTACCGTCAATTGGTATGCTCGCCCTTGGTATGGGAGTAATTGCCACTCTCTTTGGGCTTTCCATCGGAGGAGTTGCAGGCCCCATTATTGCAGTTATTACCGCGTGTGTCATCGGAGCTATAATAGGTATACTTTCCAACAAGATAATTGGAATGGGTATACCAATCATGGAAAGGTCAATGAC
>CAVXNY010000030.1:0-26350 GCA_963763235.1 uncultured Methanosarcinaceae archaeon
GGTAAAAAATCACAAAGCCATTCGAGAAAAACAATGGTATTTTTTAACAATATTGAAATCAAATTTTTTGTAATTAATAATGTGAAAAATATGCTGCTGGAAACAATTGTGCTTGAAATAGCTGAATCCCTCATTAAGGAATTATGGTTTATCTGAAAGCTTATGAATTTTGTGAGAGTAATTTGGATAGTTTCAAAAAAACGAAGAAACGAAAATACTTTGAATAAATGTGCTGGATATGGATGGATCCAAGAAAACAAATTTGGCTAATAAATCCTGAAAAATTGCAGAGTATCGTAGGAAAATAAAACATTATGTTGTGTGGAAAAGGTTCAAACAAGAAAAAAGACGTCAATAGAACACATATAATTTTCTCATTGAGAGCTTTTCTAAGTCTGGTGTTACAAAAAATCTGGAACAAGATTTTTTTGGGCTGAAGATAATACAAAAATTCACAAAATTGAGGAATGGTATATATAAGGCAACAACGATACAGCTTAATTATATCATAAACCTTGAATAAAATGAGGGGAAAATGATCTACAAACCCTGATACTGCATAAATCCTAAAATGGAATAAAATGTGATATCATTTTACTTACTTTATCACACCAAAAGAAAAGGTCATTTTGGATTTGGGATAACTTCCGGGTTATCAGCAATTGAATCTTTGATACTTCTATTCAAACGGATAATGAACCGATTTCCAGAAGGTAAAATTAAAAAGTCTCAGCTTTTTAATTTTACTTTCTGCGGTCGCTAAAATTTTCATTAATTTCCCTGGCAAATGACTTCAATCAATCCGAAACCCAGAAGATAAATAAAAAGTCTAGTAATGGTAAATTTTTGGATCCCAGAAGATATTAAATGGTCTCTTAAATTTATATTCATTCCCACTGAACGGGTTAATATTATGAAAAGGCGGAAGGAAAAAAATAAGCAATTTATGATCTAAAATTGATCCAAATTTTTGTAGCAAAGGCGAGGAAACCAATTTTTATAATCAAGGAACTTTAGAAGTGACTTATTTTACTCAGCATATCGGAAAAGTTCTCAAAGACCATGATAATTTTCTGAACTTCATAGTTTATGTTGAGGCCCTTCTACATGAAGCACAGATTAAACAAATGCAGATCAAAAAAGCTAGCCAGCTTGACTTCAGAACATTATATCACTTTGCAAAACTCTGTGCGCTATTCAATAGTTTTCTGGGTGAGTACACAAATTTTGCTGATTTTTTGAGGGTCACACCAATACAGAGAATATAGGGTGCTAAGAAATTTAGGAAAAGTTCGGACAAATCAGAAACTCTATTTATGATACTTCACCTCCCATCAAAATGTTTACTTATAAACTTCACCTTTAAGTTGGTACTAATAACACCCATTACCTTCCAATATTTTATATTTTGGGCTCAAGCATTATCCGGATAATCGTAAACTTCGTCTCACATGTTATCATTAGATATGCAGCAAAGAGTTATATATATGAAACGGAGTTACAGGATAACTATCCAAATAAAAAGTTATTCAGCATAATCACTTAGTTTGCCTGCACCATAGGGATGAATTCAAAAAAGCATATGGAACTTATCCAAGAAAATCTTATTTTTGCTGTATAAGTTTTATGTATTCCGGTTCTTTACCTGGTCCTCAGGCACATTCTGGCATTCCCGGGGATATTAACCATTTATACGGCGTGTTTACTTATATTTAGCTGGTCTCCTGTACCGTTTTAATAAGTGATCCTTTTCCATAAATTAAGTGCTGGGTATGCTGTAGAGAGTATAATAGTAGCAAGTCTGCAATCTGCAAGATTTTCAGAAAATAATTGTCAATAATAGAGTGAGTGTATGGAAAAATTAGCAAAATTTAAGGCATTGGGGCTTTCAGACAGCACTTTGAAAGCTCTAAAAAAGAAAGGGTTTGAAGAACCAACTCCAATTCAGGAAAAGGTTATCCCGCTTTTTTTGAACGGAGAATGTGATATTATAGGGCAGGCACAGACAGGGACAGGCAAAACAACAGCTTTTGGAGCTCCCATTATCGAAAAAATCCATGATAAATCTGGGAAAATACAGGCAATAATCCTGACACCAACCCGAGAATTGGCAATTCAGGTTTCAGAGGAACTAAACTCCCTCAAAGGAGATAAAAAACTGCATATCATCCCCATATATGGTGGACAGTCTATGACCCAGCAACTTCGAGCACTGAAAAGCGGGGTTGACATTGTTGTCGGAACACCTGGCAGAGTCATCGACCATCTTGAGCGAAAGAGCTTAAACCTCAAAGATGTTGCATATTTCGTGCTGGATGAAGCCGATGAAATGCTAAATATGGGTTTTATTGATGCTATAAAGGAAATTTTGAATGCAACTGGTCCTGAAAAAAGAATGCTTTTCTTTTCAGCTACAATGCCAAAAGCGATCCTCGGGATCGTCAAAAAGTATATGAAAAACTATGAGCACATTTCCATTGAGGAGGAACTTGTCACAGACCTGACCGAACAAATCTACTTCGAAGTCCAGGAAAATGATAAATTTGAAGCCCTCTGCAGGATTATTGACATTGAAGATGAATTTTACGGGCTCATATTTTGCAGGACAAAAACTGATACAAGTAAGCTTGCTCAAAATTTAGGAGACAGGGGTTATTTAGTCGATGCTCTACACGGTGACCTCTCACAACAGGAGCGGGAAAAAATCCTGAACAAATTTAGGAAGCAGAAGATAAATATCCTGGTAGCAACTGATGTTGCAGCGAGAGGTATCGATATCATAGAGCTAACCCATGTTATCAACTATTCCTTGCCCCAAGATCCTGATTCCTATGTGCACAGGATAGGAAGAACAGGAAGAGCTGGTAAGCAAGGAACTGCTATTACCTTTGTTACATCTACGGAATATAGACGGCTAACCTACATTAAAAAGACCTCAAAGTCCGATATGAAGAAAGGACGATTGCCTGAAATAAAAGATGTTATTAAAGCTAAAAGGGCAAGAGTGAAGGCTGAACTTGAATCAACCATAAAAGCAGAAGAATACATTGATTGCCTTGAAATGAGTGAAAAACTCCTCGATAAATATCCGGCAGAGAAAATCCTGGCTGCAGTCCTTAAGTATGCTTTCAAGGAAAAGTTCGATGAAAGCATGTATGCAGAGATTTCCGGCAGTTCATATGTCGACAGAAAGGGTAAAACCAGGCTATTTATTGCCATGGGAAAAGTCGACGGCATGACTCCGGACAAGTTACGAGAGTTCATACAGGAGGAGACAGGAGATAGCGAACTGAAAATAAAGGATGCAGAGATTTTTCCAAATTTTTCTTTCGTAACAGTACCCTTTGCTCAGGCTGAAACATTACTTGACATATTCAAAAACAAAAAGAGAGGAAGAAAACCCTTTGTGGAACTTGCCCAGAAATCAAAGGGAAAAAGCTCAAAGAATATGAATAATTCTGGCAACATGAATAATTCGAATGACACGAGAAATACGAAAAATACGAAAAAAAAGGATTATTCGTATTAATTCAATTTATTTGTTCAGTATTTCTGAGACTTCGAATCTTCTGGAATTCTGGCAAACTGGGAACATGAATTTATCCGGGAATTATTATTAACCATATTTTTCTAACTATATTTATATATTATATGTAACAGAAACCTGTGTTTTACAGAAACAGTAGTTCCAATCTCCTTAGTTCCTAAATATATCTTTTACAGATCAATGTGTGATTGAGAAATTTCCATTGCACGATATCTTTTTTTTCGGTCGTATCCATTATTTTGTGGAAATGATGAGTATGAGGCCTCTTCTGTATTTGTTTAAAAAATGATAGCTATACTCTTTTTTTCTCCAGGTTGAATAGTTATACTGATTCTATTATTATTTGTGTGGATTGAAATTCTTTCTGATACGGATTTCTCATAGTTTTGTTGCTTGAATAAAATTTTTTCAGATTATGTAACGAATAATCAAGGAAATATGTACTTAAACAGACATTTAATATATATTTATAGATGTTTAATTTGTCTACCTACCTGTCCACTATTATTTATTGGAGGTCAGTCAAATTTTTAATCAACTGTCATGTTGAGGAAATATATGGTATTGTTATGTGTATCTTTGGAAGTTTGTGGTAAATAATTAAGTAATCTATACAAAAATTATGATAGTGGGGTTCATGGAAGTATTAATTTGAGAAAAAAGAAAATAGATAAAATTCTTGTACACATGTTTGGGAAATAGTGGTAAGTAATTAAGTAATGTATACAAAAATTATGGTAATGGAATTCATGCAAGCATTAATTTGGACAAACATGGTAGAAACAAGACTTGTAAGGTAAAAATGATCAAAATTATTTGAATTTGAGTAAAACTGGTTTTTATATGTGTAAAAGTAAATTTAATTTGAAATTTCAATTTAAGGGAACTCCTTAAATTGATTCTTTACTTCGCCGAAAAAGTCATTATTAACTTCAATTCCGAGTGATTTTCAATTTCAAGTTCTAGTAGAGTCCTTCTGGCCTCGCATCTTTTTTATGGATAAGGCTATCTGTTTTGTGATAATTGATTTAGGACCTTTGTCGTCTACAAGCACTCTCCCGCTTACTTCCCACCAGGACTTGGGGTAGGCTTTTCCGGGCTCTATTTCAGGATTTAGGCCAAGTTTTCTGGCTGCTTCGTTTATCTCATTGAGCTGCGGCTCCTTTATCGAATTTTTCCGAGCGATTATTCTCCCCTTGCTCCTTGACTTCATCTGGTCAATGTATATTGGCCAGATTACAATTTTTCCCTTATCTCTCATCATCATAATATCTTTGTTCTAAATTGCTTTCATCCAATTTAAAACTGCCTTGGAGATTCTTAAAGGTCAGAACTTCATCTTATCGTTGAATTTTTATCATTTTCCAATTTTTGTTCTCTTCGATTGTTTGATTGATTTTCTTACCAAAATGCATCTCGTACTATTTTTTTGGTCTTTTTGTTCTGCACTTCAATGAGGTTAGTCAGAAAATATGTACTTAGATGCATGGGAACATAAATTTTAGTCACAATGGAAACTTGATTATGAAAATATCAATCACTTAATTAAGGATAACCCAAGTTTCAAAACCTGTAATTATTTATCTTCCCAGAACAAATTTTGCATGGTGCTAATATGATTCCATCGTTTGCAATTGATGAGAAGGTAAGAGCTTATATAAGAAAAAGCGGGCAGGATTTCAGGCTTTCCACCTCTACAGAGGGCCCAGTACTTCTTACGCTTAATTACGTTTCACCTAAATCTTCAGACCTTAAGATACTTATTGGTAATAATGTTCTTTATATTTCAAAGACCCAGGCAAAGTATATAAAGAAAATTGACTGGCCTATGGTGGAGAGATTTCTGAATTTTTCCGGGGAACTCAGCACCTAGTTTTGAATTTACCTGCCAGATTTCTATTCTTTCTTTAGTAAATTGGAGTTTTTTTGTCTCCCTTTTCCATTATGATTATAGAGTTCAGATTTGATGTAGTTTCGAATATTGTATTGCAAAAAAGAGAGTGTTTGCATTGGATAATTTTAGACATGTTAGTCTCTTAAGCTCATAGTTTACTTATATCCAGTTTCTATATTCCATCTTTCTCTGCACTCATAAGATTTTTTTTCGTGCAAAATTTGTCTATAATATTAACTTTTATTTGTTGCAAATCAGATGCATTCTTTGTTATGATCTTTGTTCTGATCCAACATTGCCATAATATTGAAAGTTGATCCTCAGTCCTTAGACTTATATTCAAGAGTGGAATTATTTTTGGATGTTGAATCAATTGCTTCATGAAATTAAAATAGTTTTTTAAATATACATCGGAGTTGTAGAAATGGCTTTGGAACTTAAAGATTCGGAACTACTGGATTATCCGCTTTATTTATTAAGAAGAGAGAGCATAGGATAAAGGCTAACATGTTCCAGATCCTAAAAAGGCTTCACCTTGGGGGAGACAGAAATTGCCGCCGGCTGAAAAAGATCGCTTGAAGCTAAAGGGAGAATTTTTGTGGAAATAAAAACGAAACTAATTTTTATATTCCTTGCCCTGATGGTGGTCTTGGTATCAGGTTGTATCGAAGAAAAAAAGAAGATTTTCCTTGATCAGCCCGGCAATATCTCTAGCTATGAATTTGAGGTTTTTCAGGATTCATGGATCAATCAAACACCTGTAAATACCAGCACATACTATATACTAAAGGATCATAGAAAAGTACAGGTTGTAAACATTGTAATAAATTGTAGTAAATTTGATATTTACCCTCCCGATACTCTAGGCGGCAATTCAGAGGATAAACCAATTGAAAATTTTGTATTGCTTGTGGATCCTTCAAATAAGATCGTAGCAGATATCAATACTTTACGAGAAATTTCACACAAAACTGAGAATTCGTCTGTCAGTTATAATCTGACTCAAGAAATTAGCCAGAACCTGAAAGTTATACACCTAGAATTCGACGAACCTGTCACAGGATTTATTGGTTATACACATGAAATTTCAGGGATCCAGAGCTTTGTATTCATGAAACCTGATTCTGAGGTTATCCGTGTGGTTCTTCCAGCAGGGTATGTTACTGGCAACAGGGTATTCGGGATAGCACTACCGACACCTTCCAACGTAACTTTTGATGAAAAAGGAAGGCAAAATCTCCTTTGGATTTCTTCGAAAATGGGTAAAAGAGAAGTTGTTATTCAGGTAAAATATTATACTAAATCTGCACCTGTATTTTTCTTAGCCACAATTGTGCTATTACTCATTGGTGTTGGTCTTGTGCTTTTGCATTATTCCAGGATTGAGAAAGAACTTGAGGCTACTAAAGGGATTTTTGAACTCGAAAAGGAGTACGAGAAGAAACAGCAGAGAAGGAAATAAACCTTAGGTAGGATATTTCCTTTGAATTATACTTTTTCATCCTTATCTATGTTTAGGAAAAAATCAACCATTTAATCTCAAGCGTTTTGATAAATATATAAAGTTTATCATATAAATGTAGTAATTCTATAGATATTTGTTGAAGCTCGGATTTTTATCTAAACACTCTATTATAGTCACCTCTTGTATAATGCAAAATTATTGAAAACAATGGCGAAAATGTTCTTGGTGAAAGAATAGATGCTGCAAAGCTGGCAAATGGATGAAATGAAAAAAGAACAGCTCATTTTTATTTTTTATTTAATTTACCTTGAAAGCCATTCTGCTTCTAATGGTTAAGAGTTTTCAGATTTTTTTCATGATCCTAAAACTAGATTATTCACTCAAAATATACAATTCAAGTAAGCAAATTTTGAGTTTTTGGATCCGCTTATAATTTATAAACTGGCATTTTTTGACATTTCATGAACAAAAATGAAAAATCTGCAAATCATGTGAATGTAGGTATAGATGGAAATCCACAATGTTTTCAAGAAAAAACTTTCCCTTAGTACGATTTAAGCTGCCCTAATACTCCTAAGGATCGCAGACATTGAATGCAGCATTATGCCTGTTAGAGCCATAAAACTCCCTGCAGCAATCAGTAAGATCATGAGCATTGCAAGCCCGAAACTGAGACCCTCTCCCATGGAAAATTTTTGTAGGAAGTGAGCAACCATGTAGAGACCGCCTGCTCCAAGAGAGATACCGGGGATTGTGAAGTAAAAAAGGGGCTTGTCAAATTCCATGTCCTTTAAGATCATGACGAGGACTTCAAGGCCGTGATGAATCGGATGTTTAGTGGAACAGTCAACGTCATAACGGACGCCGATCTCGACTTCTGTTATGCGGAGGCCGGCTTTCCCGGCATCTGCGAGCATTTCGCTTTCTATAGCCATGCCCGGCGCGTTGAAGCGAAAAATATCTATTGTAGAGGCCGCAAAGGCGCGGAAACCGCTCTGGGAATCGGTAATATGGATGCCTGAGCTTATGTTAGTGAACCTGTCCAAAATGGTCTGACCAACGCGGCGGTAAAAAGGAGTGTTTTTGTCCAGGCCGTTTAAATAGCGGCTACCATTTACAATGTCAGCATTTCCTTCAATAATTGGAGCTACTAGCTTTGGAATGTCAGCAGGGTTGTGCTGGCCGTCTGAATCCATCGTTACAATTACATCGACCCCCAAACTGGCTGCGACTGTAAAACCGGTTTTGAGAGCTCCCCCTTTTCCCATATTTGTTTCATGTACAATTACTTCGGCTCCAGCTTCTCTGGCAATGTCAGCCGTACGGTCTGAGCTACCGTCGTCAACAACGATTACGTTGTCTGCATGAATTCTGGTCAGGAGGACCATGCTTCCAATGGAGACTTCTTCATTATAAGCAGGAAGAACTACTATGATGTTCTGGGGAGTTATGCCTCTCTCGGGTTGATATTGTTCTATTTTACTTATGCATCGGATTTTTTTGCCTATCGATAGTTCATTATTCAATTTGAATAACCCCCAAATTATATTCAAAAATTATTGACGGAAACTGTGAATTCAAGCACTGTATAATCAAAATCGATAGAATTGATTTGCATGATTTTTCCAGTATCGGTAATTGCCTCGTCCACCATCTACGAGGGTTGCCTACAAGATTGATGTTTTAAAATTTCTAAATTCGAGTATGTGCGATACTCGCAGTAATCAACTATACTAAATTATTTAATTTATATCTCTTTATTTTTAAATAAACCGATTTAAATTTTATTCATTTATGTTTTTATATATGAATATCTAGAAACTAGATAAACATTGTAGAATATATTTTCCTTAAAAAAGATAGTTATAGCTAAATGAGGAATAAAAATACAAGATATTTATTCTTAAGATTAATTTGAGAAACTTCTTACTCTAAAAAGTTTAATACTTCACCAACTAGCTCAGATACCCTGTATAATTCTATCCATTTTCTCGAATTTTACCTTGAATTTGTTCCATTTCCTTTTTACATCCACCAGGAGATAATTTTATACTTATATATTTATTACAGTGAAACAAATAACAGGAAATTTAATCGAGTCAACCAATTTTTCTGTAGAGAAATACATTTCTGAAACTCATTTTGATTCTTATCTCTTTTGATGGCTACAAGTCGATTTTCTTTAGATGATTGTGTAACTAAATTCCACAAAGTATTTTTGAACCTATACTTTGAATTGAGTGTGTGAATAACATTTGTATAGACATTGATGCTAGAACCTTGAAACATAGCTTGGGTGTCAACTTTGATTGAATCAAAATTGAACTATTTTTGATAATAGCGGTAAAAAAAGGGTTTATATGTTTAGCTCCACTCAAAGTAAATGTGCCAATATTTTGTGATTGGGGTCCATTCCAGATATAAATGTCGAATAAAATTATTCAGATATAATATGTTATTATAGTTACTGAAAAAAAATACATCTATGTTGTGAGAATCTCAAATTAGCTCTTAAAATCCGTGATTCAATTTAACAATTGTTTTTTTTAAAAAATATTCTACAAATGAATTTTTGTTCTGAATCTTGTTTTGTAATTCCGTAGGCACAAATAGTTGATATGCAATGGAGTTCAGGAGTGAGTAAAGTTTACTTCTCTTTTTTACTCTTCGGACTTAAAATTTTACTGTACTCTACTATGACCATATCTCTTTTAGCATTCCGCTCTTTTTTTGTATATTTTATAAACTGATTCCATAAATTATCTGAACTTTGCTTTTTTAAGCAGGAACCTTATTTAAGCATTACTTTCTAACTTCAGTCTTTACTAATAATTTTCTTGATATAATAAAAATAACTTATTCAGTTAACTAAAATACCTGGGATTTGATATATAAAGATGTGTCCTAAAACTTTTACAATGCCGCAAGTCTTGCTCTGACACCTTAGGCGATACAAATTTTTGCTTATCGAAACAGAAAATATTTATTTAACCAAAAGACGTGTTAAAAAATGAGTATAAAATTCGCAAATTTGGATATAAAATTATGTAAAAATACCTTTTCCAAGAGAATTTAGACCGAAGAATCTGATGTAATTTTCAGTGGATCTAAAGGCTTAAAATGTATGAGTGCAGATTGAATTCGGTTTATGGTAGAAACATGGTAGGAAGTATAAAATCAATATGGTAATAATTGAATGATTATATAACTAATATTATTTTCTAAGATTTATTTTGACAAAAATTTTCTCACGAATTTTTAAAAAAAGCTAAATGTTGCATAATTCAGATAATTATCATATTTTTATGGAGAATAACCCAAAATGAGTGATAAACAGGTTTATGATGCTTCGCACATCCAGGTTCTGGAAGGCCTGGAAGCTGTCCGGAAACGTCCCAGCATGTACATAGGAAGCACAGATGGTCGTGGACTCCATCACCTCGTCTATGAAGTAGTAGACAATAGTATTGATGAAGCCCTTGCAGGCTTCTGTACTAGGGTAGAAGTTACGATCAACTCAGACATGAGTGTGACAGTCCTGGATAATGGGAGAGGTATTCCCATTGATCCTCATCCATTTCACAAGAAATCAGCCCTTGAAGTAGTTATGACCGTTCTGCATGCCGGAGGAAAGTTCGACAAAAATACCTACAAAGTATCCGGCGGACTCCATGGAGTAGGAGTTTCTGTTGTCAATGCTCTTTCTGAATGGCTGGAAGTAGAAGTTAGTAGAGACGGCAAGAAGTATTTTCAGCGTTATATCCGTGGAAAACCTGAGGCTTATGTCCAGGAAATAGGAACTTCAGACATTAGGGGTACTAAAACTACTTTTAAACCAGACACTAAAATCTTCGAGACCACAGAGTTCGATCACGATATCCTCTCTAACCGGTTAAGAGAACTTGCTTTTCTTAACCGGGGTCTTACCATAATCCTGAAGGATTTCAGAAGTTCAGAAGGGCAGGAAGAGATTTTCTCGTATCAAGGGGGAATAGTGGAATTCGTGGAGTACCTAAACAAGAAAAAACAGTCTCTCCATGAAAAACCGATTTACTTTGAGCGTCAAAGAGATGATATGATAGTAGAGATTGCTATGCAGTACACGAATAGTTATACGGAGAACGTGTACTCCTTTGCAAACAATATAAATACCCGTGAAGGTGGAACCCATATAATCGGTTTCAAAACTGCACTGACAAGGGTTTCAAATGACTATATTAAAGCTAATAAGCTTTCCAAAGAAGATGCTAAGCTCACAGGTGATGACGTAAGAGAAGGTTTGACTGCAATCATCAGTGTTAAGCTCATGGAACCCCAGTTTGAGGGGCAGACCAAAACAAGGCTTGGAAACAGCGATATCAAAGGAATAGTAGATTCTCTTGTAACTGATGGGCTTGCGGAATACTTTGAAGAAAATCCAAAGGTTGCAACCATTATTCTTGAAAAAGCTCTCCTTGCACAGAGAGCCAGAGAGGCTGCAAAAAAGGCAAGGGAACTGACTAGAAGAAAGAATTCTCTCGAAGTTAGCACCCTTCCAGGCAAACTCGCGGACTGCTCGGAAAAGAATCCTGCAAATTGCGAAATTTATATAGTGGAAGGAAACTCGGCAGGAGGTTCAGCAAAACAGGGTAGAGACAGGAGTTTTCAAGCTATTTTACCTCTCAGAGGAAAGATTCTTAACGTGGAAAAATCCAGACTTGCAAAGATTCTGAAAAACAATGAAATTATTTCCCTCATAACTGCTTTTGGAACTGGTGTCAGCGAGGATTTTACTCTGGAGAATGCTCGCTATCACAAGATCATTCTCATGACCGATGCTGATGTTGATGGAGAACACATCAGAACTCTTCTTCTTACACTCTTTTTCCGTTACATGCAGCCCCTGATCGATGCTGGATATGTGTATATTGCCCAGCCTCCCCTCTATCGTATAAAGAAAGGCAAAGCTGAGTATTATATACATTCGGACAGGGCGCTAGAAAAAAAGAAGAAAGAACTCGGGGACAAAGGACTTACAATCCAGCGCTACAAAGGGCTTGGAGAAATGAACCCAGAACAGCTATGGGAAACCACTATGAACCCTGAGACCCGGACCCTTTTGCAGGTGACCCTTGAGGATGTGATCCTGGCTGATGAAATTTTCAGAATTCTTATGGGTGATGATGTGGAGCCACGCCGGAAATTCATAGAAACTCACTCGAAAGAGGTTGTAGATCTGGATATCTGAGGTGTCTAAAATGGCAAAATACGAAAACGGAATAGAACCAGAAGCTGAAGTGAAAAAATCTTATCAGGCTACTCTTAACCCGGAAGACCAGAGCGAAGAGTCGAAAAATGAGGAAATCACCTCCGCTCTAGCACAAAAAAATCCTGAAAAGAAATCAAAAATATCAGTATCCTATCCTGCTCCGGAAGACCCTGAAGACGAAGGACCATATTCCGAAAAGACAGGGATTACTGCTGTCCTTATCGACGATGAGATGAAACGCTCATATATCAACTACGCAATGAGTGTGATAGTCGGGAGGGCACTTCCAGATGCCCGTGATGGTTTAAAACCGGTTCACCGTAGAATCCTTTTTGCCATGAAAGAGGCAGGGATCACACATGACAAGCCCTACAAGAAATCCGCTCGTGTGGTAGGTGACGTGCTAGGTAAATATCACCCTCATGGGGACACTGCAGTTTATGACAGTATCGTGAGGATGGTTCAGCCTTTCTCTCTTCGTTATCCCTTAATCGATGGGCAGGGGAACTTCGGATCAATTGATGGGGATGAGGCTGCAGCCATGCGTTATACCGAAGTTCGCATGGACAAAATTGCAGAGGAGATGCTGACAGATCTCGAGAAGGAAACTGTGCCCTTCAGGCCTAACTATGATGGATCCATGGAAGAGCCTGAGGTGCTCCCTTCAAAACTTCCGAACCTCCTCATAAATGGATCAACGGGCATTGCAGTGGGTATGGCAACAAACATGGCCCCTCATAATATAAGAGAGGTAATTGACGGCACCCTCATGCTTATCGAAAACTCGGAAATAACAATTATGGAACTCATGACCACAATCAAGGGTCCTGATTTCCCTACTGGTGCCCATATCCTGGGAACAGCAGGCATAAAGTCTGCGTACATGACTGGAAGGGGCTCGGTAAAGATTCGAGCGGTCGCTGAAATTCAGGAATTGAAGAAAGACCGGGAGCAGATTATTGTAACAGAGCTTCCATATCAGGTAAATAAAGCTCGGATGATTGAAAACATTGCTCAGCTCGCTCGAGATAAGATAATAGTTGGAATTTCAGATCTGCGAGACGAGTCAGACCGGGACGGAATTAGGGTTGTTATCGAGATTTCCCGGGGCTCTAACTCAAAGGTTATCTTAAATCAGCTCTACAAGCACACCCAGATGGAGACTAGTTTTGGAATAATCAACCTGGCCCTTGTGGATGGAATTAAGACAAAGGAACTGAATCTAAAGGAACTTCTGAAAATCTATCTGGACTATAGGATGGAAATCATCCAGAAGCGGACGCTCTATGATCTCAAGAAAGGTGAAGAGAGGGCTCACATCCTGGTGGGGCTGGGGATTGCCCTGGATAACATAGACGCAGTAGTTGCCCTGATTAAAGGTTCAGCAAACGCCGATATAGCAAAGCAGATTCTTATGGATAATTTTGCCCTTGACGAAATCCAGTCTAAAGCTATATTGGAAATGCGCCTACAGCGCCTTACTGGACTTGAGACCCGTAAAATTATTGAGGAGCTGGAAGGTCTCAAGAAACTGATCGCTGAATTTATGAAGATTCTTGAAAGCGACGAAATCAAGTATGAAATAATTAAAAACGAGCTTATGGAACTCAAGGAAAAATACGGAGATGTGCGCAGGACAAAAATTGTACCGGCTGCTGCTGAGGTCACGGATGAAGACATGATACATGAAGAAAATGTCGTGGTCACGATTACAAATGAGGGCTATATAAAACGTATTCCTCTCGATACTTACTCGATGCAGCGGCGTGGAGGAAGGGGTATAATCGGCATGGAGATGAAGGAAGAGGACTTCGTGGAGAATCTCTTTATCTCCTCAACACACAACTATATCCTTTTCTTCACTAACCTGGGCAGGCTCTATTGGCAGAAAGTCTATGAAATCCCTGAAGGTTCCCGCCAGTCCAGAGGTAAAGCCATAGTAAACCTCTTGGAATTGCAGGAAGGAGAAATGGTCAATGCCATGATTCCTGTAAAAGAGTTTGCTGAAGATCGATATCTTCTTATGGCGACAAGAGCAGGCACGATCAAGAAGACACCTCTTTCTGATTTCAGGAACCCCTGGAAAGCTGGCATAATTGCAGTTACTCTGGACGAGGGCGATGAGCTCGTAAAAGTTCTTCTGACTGACGGAAATAATGAAGTGGTAATGGTCTCAAAAAAAGGTAAAGCCATTCGTTTCTTCGAAGAACACGTCCGACCTATGGGCAGAGCTGCTAGAGGTGTTCGTGGCATGACCCTTGATGGTCAGGATGATGAAGTTGTCAGCATGGATCTTGTTGACGAAACGACAACCCTCCTGACGGTAACTGAAAACGGTTTTGGTAAACGTACCAAATACTCTCAATACCCAGCCTACCGACGCGGTGGAAAAGGCGTGATTACAATAGTCACTAACACAAGGAATGGTTCAGTCTCGAAAGTTAAATCTGTAGCTGAATATGACGAACTTATGTTCACCAGCGCCGATGGAATCATAATCCGAATCCCGGCTAAAGATATCTCAGTCCAGGGTAGAAACACCCAGGGCGTAAGAATCATGAATCTCAAGCCCGGTGATAAAGTCGTAGGTGTGGCTAGAATAAAAAGTGAAGATGCTGAGCAGCAGCTGAAGCTAACTGACCTTAAAGCTAGCGAAGCAGAAAGGAAGATAGAGGGCTCAGAGGATGAAAGCGAAGATTTAGAGATACTTGAATATGTAGAAGAAACTGAAGGTATAGAAAAACCAGAGAATAAGGAAATAGAAGAAGGCGATGTGGAAGTAAAAGAGGCAGAAGAAGATTAATAAGACTAATACAGAAGGAAGTGAATAAAAATAATTATTCGCTCAAAATGCTGCCGGAATAGAGATTTTTTTGTATCAATTTCCGGCAGCTTTCTACCTTTCCGGAAGGGAGGCGGAAGGTATACTCATTTATGGGTCTATTTTTTTAGTAGGAGTTAGTTATTGATAAATCTGGCAGTGTGCCGATTTTTTTGAAAAATCACAAAGCTCAAAAGATTATGATTAGAGGAATCGCACCTATTAAAGACCGAATTATATACAGTATGCAGAAATTTTACTTTCAATTTACAACAAATCTGCGAAACTGTATCAAATCTTACAAAACTCACACTATGCTTTTGTTCTATCGATATGGAGCAATTCCTTGGGTTGTGATTTTCAGTAACCCCCCACGACTTATTTTCTCTGCTTGGATATACTCATTTTTGTTTAGATAGTTATGTTCAAATCTTAACGACCAATGAGTATAAAGATATATAATCCTATAATATATAAAGCAAATAGAATATAATGTACGTAATAGGAATCGTTTGACATAATTGTTAAAAGATACATATTGACCAGAATATCTTTTTTACAAGAGTTGTTTTCAAGATTGTTAAGTAACTAAAAATAATGAAATTTGAATTTAATTGGGATTTTTTTGTGAATAATACTGACCTTCCTCAGATTTCTAACAAATTTGCTGCATCGGATATTGAGTTCAAACAGGTAAAGAATCCCAGAATTCGTTCGAAGTAACTATTGTTGAATATGGTTGTATCGAACAGAAATGGGTAGTTGTTAACTCCACTTAGATAAAGAAAAAAATATTACTTCTGAAAAGAAAGTCTAAATAATGATTCGGAATCTCGAAAAAAAATTCAAAGAACTAAAGGAAATAAAGTTTGTCTGTGAAGAGGACATCAAAGCAGCTACAGAAAGCTGGAGGAAAGCTAATCCTTATGTTTGCTGGAAACAGTGGAGATTTCCAAAATATCAAAAAGTGGAAAAGGGACGATTGGAAGGCCAAAGAAAAATGAATATATTATTGTTCACTGTGTTGTAAATACAAATGCAGTCAGGAATGAAGAGATTACACTGAATGAAAACGAGCATGATGGGAAGTTTATACTCGCAAGCAATGACCTTAATCTTGATTCTGGAAAAAAATGCTGTATAGCTACAAGAAACAGAGTAAGATGGGAAATGGATATTTGCAATGGACAAAAGTTTCCGGACCTCGGAGATTTATTCCAAAAAAATCTCAGAGAATTGAAGAACTATCAATGATTATGGTCTAAAATCTGGTGGTTTATTTGTGGCAGGATGGAGGCCAAGAAAAGAGTTGAAACGAACAGTAGAAACAGTATCAGACCAAATTAAAAAACAAACTCAAAAGCCAAGATTGAAATGAGCTTTAATCCTGATATGGGGATTACGAAGGTAAAAATGGAAATTGACTCAAAAATGGTAGCTCAAATGCAAACATAAATGAAATTAAAAAAGATAATAAATTTGATGGAAACAAATTGTGGAAAATATTATTTTTGAGGATAGATCTACGTAAAGTAGTCTCTTGCATTTGAGTATTGGAAAGTTTTAATCTCTTAACATTAATTTTACTATGAAAACTTTTACTTATTTTGTTCTTAAAGAAGAACACATACCTCTTCAGTAAGTTGTAGATAAAATTGCTGAAAATTGATTCATTAATTGATTGGAAATATTTTCATCTCATTTTTGAGCTTATATATTTTAATAAAACGGTTTTTTGAGGCAGATCTGAAGCTGATATCATTATTATATTTAAAATGCTTGTTTTACAGCAATTGCATAGTCTTTACTACTTTGAACTTGAAAAACAATATATTAATCGAGTTTCTTTCAGGAAATTTCTTGGTTTTTCTGATCACATACCATACCGAACCAAGTCTGGTATTAGAAAGAAAATTATTGATAACTCCAAAGAAAAAGAAATATAGTGAAAGTTGCAAAGCCAACTTGATTGCTTTGGTTTGAAAATAAAAAAGGGGCTGATTCAAGACGCTACTTTTATCCATTCAGGTTTTGACATACAAAAGCTGATAAATCTCAAAAAAATGAAGCAAAAATAAGGAGAATCAGATATTTAACCTAGATAAAAAAAGTGTAAGTCACACTTTGGATATGAACTTCATAGTATAATAGACAAAGATGTGTGAGCTGATCAGAAAATTCAAAACAATCGAGTCATAAATTCATTATTCTCAGATGGATTTATCAGAAAAAAAAGAAATAGTTTACAGAGATAGAGGTACTTTTCAGCAAAATCAAAAGATTATGACACAGCAATGAAAAAAGTAGTGAAAGATATCCTCTGAATGAGTGATGTATTAAGAAACAAGAGGATCAGCTCAAAAAGAGCTGCATAGGGACACGTTTATGCAAAGCTTAAAAAGATATCTAAAGCAGGAAAAGTTTGTCATTATTACCAAAGAGTGAATCTGAAGATGCTGTGTAAAGATTTTTGTTATAATCACTATCTTTTGGTGACATTGAAAATAAAAGGAGTATTTTAAGAATAGCGAAAGCTATCTTTAAAATCAAAGAATAATTAACTAGAAAAGAAAAAATGGGGTCAAATACAGAAATTAGCGAGAAAGATTTGGACAGGATTTTCGCGAAAAAAAGAGATAAATAGGAATTATAGTATGTTGAAGCACTTTAAGTTACAAGAGCTTTATTATTCCAGATTCCGGAGAATAGATTTCTCCTGCTTCCAGAAGTGTTCTAAGAATTATATTGAATTTTTCGGGACTTACCTCTTTTTCCAATGCTTTTTGCTGAAGTTTTTCTATTTCTATTTTTCCACCTGCATCTTCCAGAAGTTTAAGAAAAATTGCTTTCGGGTCCTTTTTAGGGAATATACTTCCAGAATCCATATTTCCTGACATTTTAACTACTTTTGTTTTGTTCTTAGTTTCTGGTTTTGAGATTTCGTACTCTTTTGTAAAAGGTCTCAGCAAAAAAAATTCACTTTCTTTTCTGGAAATTTCGGCTTGCAAGCGAGTCCTAAAAGCAACTGCTTCATCCAATTCTTCGGAAGAGTGAAATACTTTCAGTTTTCGGGCTTGCAGGATGATACCGCAGCGGTGGCATCTCAGACTTTTTTTTCTAATATCTGTTATCTGGGCATTTTGTCTGCATTTAGGACACACGATTACTACATAGCGGAAATTCATCGGCTTTTCTCCAAATACCAGTTAACTCACTTCCCATACCTTCTCTGTCTTTTTTGGAAATCCCTAATCACCCTCAAAATGTCAAGTTTGCGCATATCTTTCCAGTTAATATCTGTGAAAAATAGTTCCGAATATACTGATTGCCATACCAGGAAATCCGAGAGCTTTTGTCCCCCTGAACGGATCATTATATCTGGTTCTTGTTTGACGAGGAGGTGCGATTCGAGCATTTTTTCATCCACCTCCTCAGGCTTGATTGTTCCGGCCTTCACTTCTTCAAGGATGGTTAGTACAGCCCTGGTGATTTCGTCTCTTCCTCCGAATCCTAGTGACACGTATGTAAAAAAATCCTTTCCGGGAAGTTTGCTCTTTACTTCTCCCTCAAGACCATAAATTGTATAACCTGTGCCTTCAGGAAGATCGGAAAAACTTTCTTCCAACTGGGTTCTGAGCTTCGATGCGATTTCGATTTTCAATGAGGTGTCAGTTTTAAGAATTTCAACATAAATGCTCACAAGCTCTACCTTAAATTTTTTTAAAATAATAGTTGCAGATATAAGTCTCTCCACCCCTTTCGGGTCAAGAAGATCGGTTTCCTTAAGTATGATTGCCACATGTCTAGGGATCTTTAAGGACGATCTGGTTATTTGCCAGGTCAGGTATCTTTCGTAGAACGGATAGGCAAAAGAAAGTATATCCATCTGGAAAATATCTCCCTGAAAATCTAAACACTCCATTATTTATTTTTGTTTCCTTTGTTTTTTACACCTTGCATAATATTTTTTTGGTAGGGTAGTTAATTTGTTGTACGTTTGAGTTACATTTTTACATACTGTTCTTTATTAAGTTCTTCTGAGATCAAAGTTTTTCACATAAAAACTTACTCAACGACTTATTTGGATCTATGATTTTACAAAAAATTAGGCAAGCTACCTTATTTTGCAGTGGATATGATCTTGATTACATCTCCGTTTTTCAGTTCATGCTTCTCCCCTAATCTAAGCCTTGTACGCACATCTACCGCGTACAAAAATTTATTTCCTATTTCGGTATGGATCTGGTGAGCAAGATCGCGGCATGTGGAGCCCTTTTTCATAAGATATGCATCAGGAAGAATATTCCCACGTTTGTCTGACCATTTTCCTTCGTCTTCTACTGGATATACTACTATAAGGTCCAGAAGCTCAAAAACAGTCCTGTTTATGCATTCCTGGACACCTGTGCTGCCAAGTCTATCAATAACTTTTTGGATAGCTTCGAGCCCCTTTTTCTGTGCTTTTGTAAGATCATGCGTAAGCAAATCGAAGGTTTTGTCCCCTGGAGTATACTTGATAATCCCGTTTTTTGCTGCAGAGTTGAGTGCCAGCTCAGCCGCTGCACTTGTTGTTACTACTATCCTGTCATCAAGATCCTTTATTTTTTCCAGATTTTTGCTTGGAGCAATATCTGCTTTGTTTGCTGCAATTAGTAGGGGTTTGCTGATCCTCCTCATTGTGTCGCAGAGATAGATCATATTTTCTTCACTCCATTTGACATGGTCAACCTTTGAAAGTCCTGTTTCTATCAAAGCTAAGCTTACACTGGATTCTTTTATTCCTGCTCCTGCGAGTTGTTCTGCAATTACGACTTCGAGTTTAAGCCCTTCGGAATGGATTTTTCTGGCAAGCTTCACCCAGTTTCTTTCCAGAATGCCATAGAGCCACATAGAAATTTCTCTATTTAGGAAGGTCACATCTTCAAGAGGATCGTGGTCTCCTACTTCTACAAGGTTACCTTCTGCGTCTGTACCGCCGGAGGCATCTACCACATGGATAATTGCCTGAGCCTGTCGAAGTTCATCCAAAAAGGTGTTTCCAAGCCCTCTTCCTTTACATGCATCCGGGACAAGCCCGGCAACATCAATTATATCAATTGGGACTAACCTCATCCCATCCACACATTGTCCACATGTCTTTTCCTTGTCTTTGCAGGGACATTCTACTCGTACATAAGTAACTCCATGGTTGGCATTGATGGTTGTGAAAGGATAGTTTGCAATTTCAACGTTTGCAAGGGTAGCAGCTTTGAAAAAGGTTGATTTTCCAGCATTAGGTTTCCCTGCAAGTCCTATGGTCATCGACATAAATTATAAAAACGAACGTTTTGCATTTAATCTTTATCAATATTGATGCAGTGAAATCATTATTTTTTTCTTCCGCTTTATAAGGTGCCATAAAGACACACTTAGATTCAGCTAGCTCTCTAGGAATAAGGTTTATATCTTTGTATATGCTTATCAGTGATACTCACTCGTGTCCCGATAGGGTAGTGGATATCCTTGAGGCCTGCGGAGCCTTAGACCTGAGTTCAAGTCTCAGTCGGGACGTACATTTTTTATTCATTTGTGTGTTCTTTCTTTGATTTATTGCAATTATTTAGTCTGGGAAATACAATCCTGATAACTCTTTTTACTGAGATTAACTGAGCAAATTTCGGTGGGACTAATTTTTATTTAACTATCTGCTAATGATTATATTTTTTTATTTTCCAGTCAGTTAGTAATCAAAAGTATCTATTGCATCAAAATAGATGTCAGCAGATTGATTTTTGGTCAGCTGAGTGGTTATTATTTGTTATCATCCACATTTTTAGTCCTATTTCTTTTACTATACTTTCTCTCCGATAGCCTTTTTCTTCAATTAAGCTTATACTTTAGCTCCTATTTTTCATATTGTTTTTTTATATTTATTACTTGTTTTTTCCTTCTTTTTTGTTAATCTCTTTTGATCTCTGCAAAAATTAAAATTAGTGCATTAAAGCTTCAATTAGCTATATATTCATTATTCATGGTAAACTCAAGAATCAATTCCATTTTTTTAAAAATATGATAGTTCCTAAAGTAATTGTTTGCACTTAAGTCATTAAATATTCTGAGCAATCCATTTTTGGTTTATAATCTCGAAAAAACGGATCTAAATTTGGACTAAACAAATATAGTTATCAAAGGAACTAAATCTAAACTTGTTAAGTATGGATCCCATAGAGATCAATAGAATTGGTAAAGTAAGAGGATTTAGATAAATCTCTATATTTTTTCATGTGATTATAGATATGTATAAATGATTAGTAAAAATAAGAGGTTTGTCGAAATTCCTCACAGATAATAGTTTGAGTTAGTGAACTCAGGAAATATCCATAAACATAACTTATTAGATTTATAATTGATGAATGCAACGTTCTGGTCTTGTAGCATTTTCGGACTCTATAATCAGTTTAACAGTAGGCTCAAAAAAGCGTTTTGATCATTTTCGAAAGAGGAGCTAATATAGCAAACAATATTGACTTTTGCTAACGAAGAAAATAAGCATCTAACTTCCATGAGACTGAAGAAAGTTTCGATAAATCTCTAAATTTCTTCATATGCTTATATGTTGTATATAACTGACTTGTGAAAATAAGTGATTTATCTAAATCTTCTATAGTTTATTTTTTCTCAGATTTTTCTGACTTTAATATTTATTATTTGAAGAAATATTTTTGTGAGGGAATCAGCCGGCTTCAGAATCATTTTGCTTCTGAATGAAAGAGTTTTTCTTCGATGATAAAACCGTGATAACGAACATTATTCCGACATTCTGCAATATACAGAGATGTATAATTTGTTTATCTATTTGGCTACTATTTTTCATTGAAAGATAACTATTCAACTTAACCAAAATCAGTTGTAAATATCTTTTTTGCTGCGATGGATACTTCGGATTACTATTTGATGAAAAAATAAGACACATGATCAATTGCCGATGGTTAAATAACATAAGTCCACTGAAATTTGCTCAGTTAATCTTAGTAAAGATTGCAGTGATAGTTTTCCTCCTAGGCTTAATACTCAAAAAAAATAGAATCAAATACAAAAATCAGCGAGAATTATTTGGCTATGATTATAACGAAGAAAGCTAGTAAGGAATAAATCGGACTATTCTATATTTGATGTAATTGGATCAAGGAAGTATGGACAACAAGTTTAAAACTCTGATAGGAAAATTGATTTAGTAAAAAATGATAGAAAATGTGATATCTATTTATCTATCGATATTATCTTCACAAAAAAAGGTAATTTTCGATTTTGGAATCACTGACAAATTACCAATAATTGAGGTTCTGATGCAGCTATTCAAACGAATGATAAACAGATTTATGGAATGTAAAATTCAAGAGATAGTTTCTGATGATTATAAAGCAATAATTGGAGCTGTAAAGAGTGTCTTTCCTGAAGTTACTCATTTCTTTTGTGTGTTTCATCAATCGAAAAACATTAATGAGGTATATATTGATGAATTCAAATACAGAGCCTATATTTCAGATAATAATGAGATTGTATGCAATGAGATAAATCAGTAAATGTGGTATGACATAGTAATCGGCTTATTGTTTGTTTTTTGATTTTGAATTTGATGATCATATGGATAATATATAAAATATTAAATGCAGTGTGAAAATTTAGATAATAAAAGTGCTATAATGGTACAAAACCTCAATAATTAATTATTTTATTGTTTGTATGGTTTGAAGCTGACAAGTTAGTGATAATTTTGATTAAAGTTTTAAATTTTGTAACCCTATTTTTGACTAATATATGAGTTTTAATTCCAACTAAAAATTGTACTGTCAAACATAATGCAAAAATAACTTGGTCAGTGTATTAGTAAATTGAAGTTTCCAACTGAGGAAAACCTGATATATTCAGTGCAAATTAACAATTTATAATATTAAAAAATGTATTTTTAGGAAGTACTAACATTTCTTCAGTATTCTTAAACTTATATATAATTTGCGGAAAGCACAGTAAATATTAAAGAAAGAAGATCTGGGAACAGTTTTTACTTTCTTTCCATTTTTACATATTATATAATTTACATAAGTTTGAATAATTACTTTTGAAATAATGATCTTTTTAAAAAGTGTAATTAATTAGTTAATTTACTATAGTTCAATGAATTTACATGAAGTTGAATTGTTTTTCAAAACTGGAGAAAAACAAAAAAAATAAAAAATTCTTAAAGTAACAAAACGAGCTCTCTCATAGCAGCGTGAAATAGATTATTTCTCTGTCTAAAGAATATTCTGAAGGAATTTGCCATAAAAGTTGAAATAAAAAAATAAAGCAAAGAAAAATTTTCTCTGCTCCAATATAATGAAATTATTTTTAATTTCTTATTTTCTAAGACTTACGAGTTGAATGCTGAAATGAGTACATGAAGCTTCTCAATATTTATTGAGATTTAGATGATTAAGTGCTTAATGCTTCCTTTCTTCAGTCAAACTGCGTAAGTCTTATTTTCTTTACGTCAGTTTGGTTACCGGGTGGTTTGCCAGATCCGCGATCTCGACACCGAGTTCTTTTGCGGTTTCACCAAGCATGATGTCGACCATTGCTACAGCCGGAAAGATCTGGTTGACGTTCTCAATAGGCCCATAGAGGAGAAAATCGGAACCTGCAATCTGGGCTACTAGGTTGGTACCAATGTCTGTAGGCATGTAGATAGCTTTTGGATCAGGCTGAGTTTTCTTGAACTTCCGGAGCCAATCCCAGGCAGAAGCCATATTATGGAACCCTCCACCAATGGGTAGCCCTATCTTTGCTTTTATTGTTGGTATCGAACGAATTGTGGCTCCAGAACCTGCGCCAAGAGGCATTGCTGCAACATCTATTAAGGGTGTCTTGATACCACATTCCTTTGAAATCTGAATCATCCCCTTTGTTTGTCCGGAACCGCCGACTTCAAGTATGTCTAGTTTTCCTTTTACAGTAGGGTCTGTTGCATTGAAGGCGAGCACAATTGCTGCTTCCACGTCACTTTCAGTAAGGACATCGATTTCGCTCTGTTCAATGCTTGCATTGATCGAGTTGTGTACAGCCCTGTGTGCAACGCCGATTTCAGTACAGTATTTGGCAGCAGCAGCTCTTACATCTCCGGCAGAGGAGTCGATCAAAAAAGGAGTGTGGTCATCGATTTCAACGAACCACTTTATGTAATTCACAATTGCTTCTGGAGTTTCACCCACGATCTGATTTGCATAGGGAAGCCCTGTGGCATCGCTCATTGCTACCTGCGTATTCCAAAGCGTTTCAGCAGTTGCTTTATCAAAAATTCCCTTGTCTTCGTCTGACACGATCTTATGTCTTCCGTAGAACATAGTGCTTACTAATACAGTTGGATATTCGCCTGGCTGACCGCCGAATTTGACTCCACCTAGATCAAAAACTTCCTGTTTCCTATCAAATTTGAACATTTTAATCCCTCATTTGTTAATGTATTAATCTGAACATTGATGATACCGAGATATAGATCAAGAAGAGCAGCAGGCCGATCACGCTGCCGTATAGAATTCCGATGTCTCTTCCTATTTTTCTGCCAATTCTTTGTGCAATTTCACTGCCAACGAACTCGATCTTTTCATCAATCTTGTCGAGTTTCTTCATGACCACATTGAACTCAGTTTGATCTACAATAACTACGGGTGCTTTTCCATCACTCATAGTATTCACCTCCACAACAACAACGGGACTACGATTATCATCACAAATATAAATATGAATCCCGCTGCAAACCCTAAGATCCCGGTAGCATTTATCCCAGAATCCAATTTCTGGTTTCTCGCGATTAACTGGGCCCTATACCGGATACTTTCGACAGTCGAATCTATTGCACCCATCTGAGGGGTGGTCACCATCGGAACTCCTTTTTCGTATTCAGTTTCTGCCATTCTTTTACCTCCCTACTAATAAAAATCCGAGCAAAGCGATGGTAAAAGTTAATCCTATCATGAACCCTTCAATTTTTCCAGCACTCACACCTGAGTGGTACTTATTGAGGTTTCCGATATCTATAAGGCTGCTATCAATTCCTTTCATCCTATTGCGGACCATTGCAATTTCAGCACCAAGTGGTCTTACTCCAGATACTTCTTCTTCTTCTCCTGCTCCCTCGGCGATCTTTATTATAAGAGGTTCGCCATCAAAGGCTCCCGGGTCTTTTGAGACAAGTTCCTTTATTTTGGAGGCAATTGCACCCATATCTTCGGTATCAAGCAAATTGATGACCTGAACTTGTTGCTGGAAACGAGCAATTGCATCCGCATCTAAATTTTCCACATACGGAATTGCACCTACAGCTCCTACAATTCTGTTTTCCTTCACACCGTTTGCGTGCAGGGCGATTATTGACTGTCCGAGTACGTGCCCTTTAACCTCTGTACCAGTTACAAGGAGGAATCTGATATTAGGGTTTGATATAATGTGAGCAACGACCTTTTCAATGCCAAGATTTTCCGTTTTACACGATCCTGTGATTGATGCACCTGCATCAAGAATAGGCTTTCCAGGAAGGTGTGAACCGCAGGTAATTACCAGTACTGGGTTTTTGGGATCCCCAACTTCATATTCACCTTTCAGTATGGGCCATCCTGGGGCAGCATCTTTCTTTTCTACCATTTTAAGCGCCTCCCATTGCAATCCTCAGGTATATATATAGGGCTACCATCGCAAAGAAAAAAAAGCCCACAACTATCCCATACCAAGCATTGGTGTAGAATCCAGCTGTGTAAGACGTGTGTTCACGTCCAGGCCATGTATTAAGGAGTGGCCTGCTCGGGGCAAGAGAATTTATGAGGTCTTCTGCAATTAGATCCAGCTTGTCCAGTTTTTCATAGACAGGAGCCAAACTGTATTGGATAATGTCTTCCCGTTCCTGTGCAACAGTACCTGATTCTGTATCCATTACTAGATGTATCTCTGGAGCTATGCGAACGATGCTCATTGCAGTTCCTCCTCAGTAGGCAGCATACCGGTATCTAAAACTTTGTATGCATCCCTTTTGACAAAGCTGTAGTATTTGTTGAAGCCTTTATACCATATGAAGATTCCAATGAGCATTGTTACAGCGATTGCTCCCAAACCTGCTACGGATGCGAAGCCTGAGAGGACCATTGCAATTCCCGCCTTTTCCATAGCGAGTGAAAGGCTTCTGTCCTGCATTTCATCAGGTCCCAGGTTTGAATTGAATGGGTGCAGCATTGCCATACCACCGGCAATGTAAATCATCATTATAAAGCCTGTTGCAATCACATCTTTAACAACTAATATATAATCAAGAGAACCGGCAATTACAATACTAAATCCAAGAATTAGAATAGTTCCGGCACCCGCAATCT
>CAVXNY010000031.1:0-31602 GCA_963763235.1 uncultured Methanosarcinaceae archaeon
TGTAGCCTTAACAGGCCAGGTTCCAACTTCCATGATCGGTAATGATGCTTTCCAGGAAGCAGACATTACTGGAATTACCCAGCCCATTACTAAACACAACTATCTCGTACAGGATGCAAAAGAACTCCCAAGGATCGTAAAAGAAGCATTCCATATAGCTTATACCGGAAGGCCTGGTCCGGTATTAATTGATCTTCCAAAGGACATCCAGAACACGGAAATTGATTTTTATTATCCTGAAAAAGTAGAACTGAGAGGGTATAAGCCCACTTACAAGGGAAATATTCAGCAAATCAAACGCGCTGCTGAGGAAATTTTAAATTCCTCAATGCCCATAATTTACGCAGGTGGGGGGGTGATCATTTCCAATTCCAGCTGTGAACTTGTGGAGTTGGCCGAAACTATAAATGCTCCTGTGACGACCACACTTATGGGAATAAGTTCAATCCCAACAGACCATCCTCTATATGTCGGGATGCTTGGAATGCACGGAAGCAAATACGCTAACTATGCAGTTCAGGAATCCGATCTTATCATTGCTGTGGGTGCAAGGTTTGATGACCGTGTGACTGGAAAGCTTGAATCCTTTGCTCCCAATGCAAGAGTTATTCATATTGATGTTGACCCTGCTGAGATTTCCAAAAACGTGAAGGTTCACATTCCAATTGTCGGGGATGCAAAGCAGGTACTAAAGTCCCTGAATAAATATGTTAAGCGCTGCAATTCCGGAGCTTGGATTGAAAAGATAAACAAGTGGAAAAAGGAGTATCCACTTACCTATAAGCAGATGTCACCAGATGTTGTGATGCCTCAGTTTGTTATCGAGCAAATATCCAAAATCTGTAATGACGCAATCATAGTTACGGAAGTTGGGCAGCACCAGATGTGGGCAGCTCAGTACTTCAATTACAGACAGCCTCGCACTTTCATTACATCAGGTGGTCTGGGCACAATGGGCTATGGATTTCCTGCAGCCATGGGGGCCAAAGTTGGAAGGCCTGAAAAAACTGTTATTGACATTTCAGGAGACGGTTCTTTTCAGATGAACTCTCAGGAACTTGCAACTGTGGTTCAGAATGAAATTCCTGTTGTTGTCGTGATCCTGAATAATGGTTATCTGGGCATGGTCAGGCAGTGGCAGGAACTCTTCTATGAAAGAAGATACTCCTGCACTTTCATAAAAGGAAGTGTCGATTTTGTGAAGCTGGCTGAAGCTTACGGAGCCCTTGGACTGCGCGCAGAAAGACCATCAGAAGTTGGGCCTGCAATTGAGGAAGCTGTTAGGTCAGACAGGCCTGCTGTTGTGGATGTGATAGTTGAGTGCGAGGCAAATGTTTATCCTATGGTGCCTGCAGGGGCTGCAATAAATGAGATACTTGACCAGGTGGAACGCTGATGAAACACACGCTCGCAGTTCTTGTGGAAAATAAGTCAGGGGTTCTTTCCAGGGTGGCTTCACTTTTTTCCAGGCGCGGATACAATATTGACAGCCTAGCGGTAGGGGTTACGGAAGACTCCGATATTTCTAGAATAACAATTGTTGTTCATGGAGATGACCATGTCCTTGAACAGGTTACAAAGCAGCTGAATAAGCTAGTAGACGTGATCAAAGTTTCGGATATAGGAGGAGAGGACACTGTAGAAAGGGAACTTGTTCTCATCAAAGTTGCAGCTGATGTGAATACAAGAGCTGAGATTATACAGATTGCAGATATATTCAGGGCAAGGATAGTGGATGTGGCACCCAAGTCAATGATTGTTGAAGTAACTGGAGATGAAAGTAAGGTTCAGGCAATCGAAAAACTCCTCCGCCAATTTGGGATCAAGGAAATGGTTAGAACAGGTAAGATTGCCCTTATCCGCAGCTCAAAGAAAGATTAAATATCAAGAACAAGTAAAGGAGTTAGCTGCATAATTATTTTTCAAAGATTAAGGCAGTCTGAAGCCTTATAATTTCCTGAAAATCTTCACTAATGGTAGGCATGGGTTTTCAGAACCATCTTGAAGCTTCAAAATGCTGCCTTTACCAACAGAAAGAAACTTTTAATCAGTTTAAATCAATTTAATTTTCAGGAAAGTTGAATATATAGAGAAGATTTCGATAAACTTCTGATTATCACGAGTAATTAATATACTATTTATAAGAATATGACAAAATTTAGAGGTTTATCGAAATTATCTCGAATATGTCTCAAAATAATATGAGGAATTCTGCTCAAAAACTAAATAATTTTTCAGAGGAATCAAGCAATGGCAAAGATAATTAAAGATAATGAAACCACTTTTGATGCACTCAAAGATAAAACCATCGCAGTAATGGGTTATGGAAGCCAAGGTCACGCTCACGCACGAAACCTCCAAGAGTCCGGCCTCAATGTTATTGTTGGACTCAGAAAAGGCAGTTCCAGCTGGGTAAAAGCCGAAGGTGACGGACTTAAGGTAATGACTGTGGCTGAGGCTGCAAAAGCTGCAGACGTCATCATGATCCTTCTCCCGGATGAAAAGCAAGCTTTTGTCTACTACTCCGAAATTGAGCCCAACTTGAAAGCCGAGGATGCACTGGTTTTTGCCCACGGCTTCAACATCCACTATAACCAGATAGTACCCCCTAAAAATATGGATGTGTTCATGGTTGCTCCCAAAGGTCCAGGTCATATCGTAAGAAGGACCTACACCGAAGGTATCGGAGTGCCGGGCCTTATTGCAGTCTACCAGGACGCAACTGGAAAAGCAAGGGATCTTGCTCTTTCCTACGCCAAAGGTATTGGTGCAACCAGGGCAGGCGTTTACGAGACAACATTTCGTGAGGAAACAGAAACCGATCTTTTTGGGGAACAGGTGGATCTCTGCGGAGGGCTTTCAGCGCTTATCAAGACAGCGTTTGAAGTGCTTGTAGAAGCAGGCTATCAGCCTGAAATGGCTTATTTTGAGACCTGCCATGAAGTCAAGCTCATTGTGGATCTCATCTACGAAGGGGGGCTTGAGAGAATGTGGCACTCTGTTTCCAACACTGCAGAATATGGGGGCATGACAGTCGGTCCTAAGGTAATCAATGGGTATTCCCGCGAAGCTATGTGCAAAGCGCTAGAAAGAATTCAGAACGGCGAATTTGCCAAAGAATTCATTCTTGAAGGCATGGTTAATCATCCTGTGCTCAAAGCTATGGAACGCCAGGAAAAGGAGCATCAGCTTGAAATTGTTGGGAAGCAAGTTCGGGAATGTATCCCCTGGCTCAACAAAAAAATTGACGATGATTGATTATACTCAATCGATCTTCTTTGAACATAAAGTTCATAAACCGAAAACAAAAAAGTAACTTCAAAGGGAAAATAATGCCAAAAAAGGAAGAAAGCAAAGTCATTGACACTATCCTCAATAGACGAAGTGTCCGGGAGTTTATGGATAAACCTGTCAGCAAGGAAGATATCAACACAATACTTAATGCAGGGCACTGGGCTCCTTCCGGGTTGAACAATCAGCCCTGGCGCTTTATTGTTATACGGAACCAGGAAACTATTCAGAGAATCTCGGAATGCACTAATTATTCCGGTATCGTAGCAGGGGCTCCCCTGCTTATTGCAACTTTTATGGACACCGAAAATTCCTACAACAGGACAAAGGATATAGAGGCTATCGGGGCTGCAATCCAGAATATGCTCCTTACGTGCTGTGAATTGGGCCTTGGTGGAGTCTGGCTTGGAGAAATTCTGAATCAAAAAGAGAAAGTAAATTCTATTCTTGAATGCCCTTCAAATCTTGAGCTGATGTCAGCTCTCGCAATCGGAGAACCGTTTCCAAAGGATAGGACTTCAACACGCAAAGCTCTTAATGAAATTGCATTTGATGAAAAGTATGGGATGATATGGGAAGAATAAATCATGCTATGGACGGCTGAAACATATGTTAGTAACTGGTTGAATTCCCTGGCTAAGCTTCTGGAAGATTTTCTTTTTTAACTGCGCTCCGTGAAAACACATTATCCCATTAAGGATTAAATTTATAAGCCATTTAACATTATAACCAGCTAATTGAATGCAGTTTGTCTGTCAGTTAACTTATTCAAACTTTTTCACAATGAAGGTCTGTGGTGTAGAGGATATCACTGGAGCTTCCGAAGCTCTGAATCTGGGTTCGATTCCCAGCAGACCTGTTACTGGAAACAGTCAGATTTTGCGACCCAATATAAACTGTATCTTTTGTACTTTAGGCTGCAGTACTTTTATTATATTTTAATTATAAACAATTAAGTCACTTTCTGTATAGGCTTTGCAAGACACGGAATAAAAAAGGTATAATTATTGAGGGTTTTTATAATGGCTCGCTGTATGAAGGGTTTATAAATGGTTCGTGGATTGGATCGTCGCTTCCTGTGTATTGGGAAAAAGAGACTCTCTCTGGTCCAGTTAATTTTTATAGCATTGATACTGTACGTTCTTATACGGATACTTTTGCCGCTTTTGTGGTTGCTCATTTTGATCGCAGCTTTAATTTTGCTACTAAAAGTAGTGCTGGGAAATATTTTGAGAAGTTCGATAAACCCCAGATTTCATCCTACTCTTATTAATGGTATATTACACATACACTGGATGTTTAATTGTAGATTCAAAGTGGAAATCAAGAGAATTACTGACATTTCGGTGTTTTTAAATACCAACCGGATAAAAATGGAAGACCAAAAAATAAGACTTAAGCACTTAAGGTCCAGAATCAAGCACAGCATACTTTATGAATAAATCAGTAGTTTAGATATTTCGATTTTTAATGCTGTTTGTTTCCAGTTCAACTACGTAAGTCCAGAGAGATAAAACAAAATTCTCAAAACCGATATGTATGGTCGAAATAGAATACGGAAAAGCTCGGGTCAAGCTCGAGGATACAAATCTTATCTATGAACCAGCAGAAGACTCTTTTTTACTTGCCGATGTAGCCCTTAAGGAAGCAGACCAAGGAATGCGTATCCTTGAAATCGGGGCAGGTTCAGGCCTTGTATCTGCTGTACTCCTTGCCAACCTAAAGGATATTAGCCTAATTGCAACAGAAATTAATCCCCATGCAGCTCGTTGTGCTAAAATAAATGGCTTGGAGTTGATTCGTACAGACCTTTTCAGAGGAATAAGATCCAAAAGCTCGGAAAATCGCTTTGACCTTATCCTTTTTAATGCACCCTACCTTCCCACGTCTAAGGAAGAAAAGGTTCCTGGGTGGTTGAACTATGCTTTTGACGGCGGTATCAATGGGAGAGAGACCCTGTACCGATTTCTGGATGAAGCAAGGGGTTACACCAGGCCAGGGGGAAAAATTCTTGTATTAATATCCTCAATTACCGGGTTGGAAGCCGTTAAAAAAAAGATGAAAAATGTGGGATTCAAGACTGATATCGTAGGGAAGAAAAAGGTCTCTTTCGAAGAGTTGATGGTGGTAAGAGGGAAACTTTTGTGAATCTCAAGAATACTTTGTTACTATCTGATATTTTGAATATAAACGCAGATGTAGATTTTGTTTTCCTATTTGCTCATTAATATCCATCGAAAGCTGGATTGATTTTTTAAGATATTATTATATTGAGAAAATGGATAGTGTTCTTGTGTACATCTGTGGAAAATGGGTACTATCATTAATTTCAATAATAAAAGCCTATTTGATGTTTACTTTAAGGAATTTAAAATCTCACTCTCAAATATTTTTCATCTCAAATTCTATATTCTATAAAATTAAATCTGAAGTTCTTCGAATAAAAGGCTCAAATTAATGGAAGTATTCTACAATTTACTTTTTTTTGAACATTAATTTCATCGTTATTTTGTGTAGAAAGTATGTTCTAATTTTGGTTTTCAAAAAAGTCCAAAAATCAATCAGTGGATTGCTACAGAAGGCTCAAATGTGACTTGATTACGGATGTCAAATTGGTATTTTAGGCAATTCAACTGCCCAATTAATTGGTGATTCAAATTGATAGAAGTAGTGAACAAGTCTTGTAGTTTGGATATTCACAAAAGTTTTTTTTTCATTCATACTATTTTCTGAATATCCAGTGAAAAACAGCAGCAAAGTTTCGTTAGAGATGATTATGGTATTTTAGCCCTAAAAAGTTGGGTTATATCAGAAAAATATGATGCTGTTGCATGTGAATCAACAAGTGATTTTTGGGACTCTGTTTATGGTTCATTGATACAGAATCTGCCTATTATAATCGGATACTATATCAATTAATGTAATTTGTATAATTTAGGTTATTAAATGCTATTTTAGGAAGAAAACTTATATTTAGGTCGTGTGAATCCACACAAGTAATGACAGAAAGTATATATTTTTCATTCAAAATATAACTTGAATGGCATACACTGCTAAGATCAAGTTCTTTATTAAGATTGGCTAGCATACTTTTATTCGAAAACTTACTATATGCTTCTTTGAGAGTCCATACAATTAAGAGCTCATGATCACTTTCGGAATCTTTGGTTCTTAAAATTGGTTTGTGCAAGTACCTCGAGATTTTTTTAGGAGAAAACAATTTTTTGAGCTCGATATCAATTCCAACTTTTATTTTTGATATTGCCAAGGAAGCAATGTTCCCAGCATATGATAGGCATATATGTAGCTCTTCATGACCTCGCACATGAACCTTCCCATATTTATCTTTATATGTACTTATGGTAGAGATGGATTGTTCATTAAATAAGCAACATATTATATATTTTAAAACTTTTCTAGAAACTATATACCTCTTCTTAAAATAGCTCGTTTTAAATATATCCATCTCTTCCTTTTCGGTTTCATCAAGGTACTCAGTACTTAAAACATTATAATTATCCAGATCAACCAGCAAGATAAGTATATTATTCTGTTTCCATAAATGAGGTATGTTTTTCAGAGAAATCTGACATGGTAAATTTAAATATCTAATGAACATTACAACTCACAATATATTTACTACAATCAACCTGTATATAAACTCTGGTTAATAAAATTGAATGAGTTTTTAAAAGCCATAGTCTTTATTCCAGCAAGATATTTCATGAAGCTTACGGCCTGGATGGAATTACAAGATGAATAATATTGCTGATAATTTTTAGAGTTTTGAAGACTGATTTTTCACAGTTATCTGCCATATCAGTTTTGAACTCCAATATAAATATCTCAAGAAATAATCCTAAAATATATAAACGATAAAGATATAGGGTATTCGGTCCTTAGCGACTCTACATGGGAGTAATAATATATTTAGCAGTCATAATTATGATATTATAGAGGATTTCGATAAACCTTCAATTTTCACGAGTCATTTTATAAACCATTTATATATACATAACAAAATTCAGAGATTTATTGAAATTTTCTATGGTATAATACAAGGTATTTATAACTCAAAATATCGTTAACTGAGGTGTACGAAACTGCAGACTGCGGAAGAAAGGGTAAGAGCGAGATTGATAAAGTATCTCGGAAGGGACGAAGACGGGATACGCAAGGTTGTGCTCAATCTCTTCCTGACTGGAGATAAGTTTACCACCGGTGAAGTTTATAACTTTCTCGATAAAGGAAATTTCGAGGTAAGCTACCGTGGAGTTTCTGCCATGGTCGGGCTCATGAATACAAGGCTCGGAATCCTGAGCATAAATGTCACTGGGGATCATAATGTGTATTCCCTTAAAGGGAATTATAGAAACATTGTCAGCTCTGTGCTTGAGAATTACTGATTTTTGATATTTAAGTTTTATTATGTACTATTGCAAAATGCCTTGTGGACAGGCTATCAGCTTTTTGCTGGTAACTTAGAAAAAAAGGCACTATTAATGACCAAGGATACTTAGGTATACTTGCGAAATAGTTGTACTAGTAAACGAAGTCCTGAAGTCTTTAGCTAAGGGGTAGTTCACTATAACTCAAATTGAGCACATTTACAGTACCATCTTTATATTGCTGGTAAATTATGGATATGAATTACCAGAAAGTTAAATTTAACAGCAAATTTCCCATAATGTTGGGGTGGATAAAAAAAATTAATAAAGAAAAGTTCAAAAGCGAAATATATCGAGCTGCTTTTTGATCAACCATTCTGTATATGGACATACATATAAATTTATTTGCTCATTTGTGGAAATTTGTGGATGTCTGAGATATAATCTAGACCCCTTAAGCAGAGCACTCATAGCCATTCAATTAATCCTCTCGAGCGAAGCTAGAAGGACAGCATACTACAGAGCTGCAACTCTGCTGATACAATTATATGGGCCAAGGGATTATATACTTAAAAATAAAAGAGAAGGAAAATGATCTATTACATAGTAGATTCAGCAGTCTTTATAATGAGGAACTCTAATTTAGACAGTTCGCTGATGATCACCGTCCCTTCTGTTGTGGATGAATTAAAAAGCAGTGACTCAGTGCTTTATTATTATCTCGCAAAAGAAGGGGGTTTACGCGTTGAATGGCCAGAACCTGAGATGGTAAAAGAGATTAAGAGAAAGGCTGAGCATACCAGGGATTCAGAAGAACTATCAAAAACAGACCTAGAAATTCTTGCAAAAGCTCTTGAGTATAGGGACAGGGGAGTACTGATTACAGATGATTATGCAATCCAAAATGTTGCTTTGCAACTTGGGATTCAGATTAAACCTCTTGCCCAGAAAAAAATTAAGGACATTATTATCTGGCAAAAGAAGTGTACTGGCTGCAAAAAAACTTTTGATAAGGGGGATATCTGTAATATCTGCGGTTCTTCTCTTAAAAAAAAAAGGAAAAGGATAATAAGAGAAAAAAGTTAATTTTAAGCTTGAAGAAAAAGATATAAAGCTTGATGGTCTCATACTGTTTTAATTGAGAGAATGCATATTGAACCTAATTTTTTGAGCAGTATTCCAAGTAAGAATTGTGCGTAGAATTAACTGCAAAACTGAGTTGGAAATACAGCCAGATAAAAACTTCAGGTGGTAATGGAGGCATGAAAAATATAGAGGATTTAATTCAGAAAGCTTTGGAATTGCAGAGCAATGGCCTTGTAACGGGTCAGATTGCCGATGAACTCAATGTTTCTAGAGAAACCGTCACCTGGCTTTTAACCCGTTCAAAAAAAGAAGCATCTGCCCCCGCTCCGAGAGATATTTCTGTAAACTGGAGCAGTATCGGGAAAAGTGCTGCAAGGCTCCACTACATATCGCTTGCACTCTGCGATATGGTACTTGAGACACTGGGAAAAACAAACACTAAAGTGGACGCAGTCGTTGGTGTCGCTGCCAGTGGTATCCCCCTAGCAAGTATGATGGCAAATGAACTGGGGGCCGACTTAGTCATCTATCATTCACGTAAAGGACAAGACACAGTACAGCCAGGCCATAAAGGAACTATAAGTCGAAACTTCGGTACTGTTGAAGGTAAAAACTGTGTAATCGTGGACGACGTTATCACCACTGGTTCCACCACCATGGAAGTTATTGAGCAGCTAAGAGAAATGGATGCAAAACCAAGAGTTGTAGTGGTTCTGGTTGATAAGAAAGGTGCAGATACGATAGCTAATGTTCCGATTCAGTCTCTTGTAAGAATTGTGCGTTTGGACTGAAAAACAAATTAAAGACAAGAAGTAAATATGAATTACATATACTGAAAGCCTTTCTAAGGAAGAGAATTCAAAACAAAAACCATTTTTAGTGATATGAAAATAATTAAACTAGAGACTAAACATACCTAAATCACCTTTTCAAAATTCTCGAATTTGACTTCGTGCGCAAGATGTAACGTGATGACAAAAGTCAAATTCGTTCGTGATTTGATAATGTGTAAAAAATAAATCCACCACATAACAGATTTTTTTATATGGATCTATTTTTTTTTGTAAAATAACAGATCTCTAAAAATAATTATGTGAAAAATTACACATCTTGAGACTCGATTTTTATAAAACATAGCAAAATTTGTTTTTGAATTTGCAGTCCATTTTCAGTAGATGTACACCAAAATTCAATTTATTTTCTCAATATTGCAGTAGCTTAAGAATTAATCTAACTTTCAATGAGTAATAGTGAGCAAATAGGCAAACAAATTATACATAGATGTGAATCTTCAGAATGTAGCATCTCTCTGATCTTAGGAATTTTTTACGAATATTTGGATAAAGGTCTTCTATGATTTGATCAATACTCCTACTTAAAGAGATTTCCGATAAAATTTATCTATAATTCTTGCCAAAATTGTCTTCAGTCAATTATTTAGGTTAAACATTTCATTTACGAAATAAGTTAGCTTCATTTTTTAAATCTATTTTTTTTGTACAAATTTATGGCGGAGCCTAATGTATAGACAAAATACCCTATGATCTTTTAGGAAAACTCTTGATGCTGAGTCATATTATCCAATGAAATTAATCATTTAACAGTATAAAAAATACTTTTAATCACAAAGTCTATTGTATTTGATTTATACCTAACGGGAATAAGTCCTAATGTTCTGGGATCGCTGGAACTTACTATTAATTCGACTGGCAATTGGATACAATCAATCAAAAAGCCAGAAAATATCAAAAAGTCTCAAGTCTATTAGATCTAAAATGAATGAGAAAACGTATTGATATTGGCACTTGATATCGGCCGACAGCCAATAGGTTAAATTCCTATGCAAAATCTTTCGAATTTTTCATGATTGAGTAGTTCTTCTGATTTGCCTTCGAAAACGATCCTTCCATTCATCAGCATGCATGCATTATCGCTTATTTCCAGTGCTTTTTTGACGTTCTGCTCAACTATAAGTACTGTAAGTCCAAACATTTCTTTTATTTCCAAAATTTTCTTGAAGGTATCACTTGCAAGTCTCGGCGACAGCATGGCTGTGGGTTCATCAAGCATGAGAAGTTCTGCCTTTTTTATAAGAGCCGAGGCTATTGCAAGAAATTGTCTCTCGCCACCGCTTAATGTACTTCCATTTTGTTTTAATTTCATTTTTAGCTCAGGAAATACCTCTTTTACTAAATTTAAACGCTCCTTGTATTCCTCATTTTTAAGAGTATAGCCAGCCATTCTGAGGTTTTCTTCAACTGTTAGATTAGTAAAGATGTTCTCTACCTGTGGAAGGTAAGCTATGCCGATCATGGTCTTTTTGTGTGGCGGAATTAGAGTTATATCCTTACTTTTATAAAGAACTCTGCCCGACTGGATGGTAACAAGGCCAAAAATAGACTTTAAAAACGTACTTTTTCCACTGCCATTAGATCCTACAATTGTAGTAACCTTTCCTTTTTCCACTGTGGCATTTATATCAAAGAGGATGCGCAGTTCCTTATAACCTGCAAAAAAGTTCTCAACTTTGAGCACCCAAATACACCTCTATAACCTCCGGATTTTCTAATATCTCTTTACTCCTACCCTCAGCAACAATTCTTCCTCCTGCCATGACATAAATATGGTCAACGTATTCAAGAACTATATCTAGCCGATGCTCCACTATGAGAAAAGAAATCCCGATCTCTGAAAGTTTTCTGAGCTTCTTAAGGATAGCATGGGACAAATCAGGGGCTATGCCTGCAATAGGCTCATCCATAATAATAAGCTTCGTCTGGCACATGAGCGCTCTGCCTATCTCAAGAAGCCTCAGCTGCCCTCCGCTCAGGTTCATTGCAAACTTATTCCACATGTGCTCTATACCTAAGAAATCCAGAACTGAAAAAGCTTTTTTTACAAGCATCTCTTCTCTCGCAAGCCAGCTTCTACCTAAGCTCTGAATTATGCTTTCCCCATAATTTGCTTCCACTATAAGCAGATTCTCAATAACTGTAAGTTTTAGAAGTGGCTTGGGGATCTGGAAGGTTCTTACTATGCCACGTTTAAAAATCTCGTGAGGGGGAAGATCTGTTATCTTCTTCTCCCCAAAAAAAACTTCACCTTCATCCGCATTAAGGAAACCGGTAACCGTGTTTATAAGTGTGGTCTTACCGCTGCCGTTAGGCCCGATTATTAGCGTTATACAACTTTTTATCTCTATACTCACCCCATCAAGAGCTTGAAGTTCGCCAAAGCGTTTTGTGAGTTTCTGAGTTATTAACTCGACTTTATTAAGTCCGGAGTGCGTTTCCATACTACATATTCGTTCCAGCTCCCATCAACTCCAATTTATTTCATTCGTACCAAACTTCCATGCTCCACATTCGTTCCAGCTACCGTTAGAGACAGCATAGATTCTATACTCCAAGCCAATCCTATCTTTATATTCGTTCAATTTCACCTCGCCACTCACAGGATATATGCCGTACTCGCCCGTACTATATTCACCCGCCACTTTCGGCACAGCCTCTGCCATAGCATCATCATTATACTTACCCTGTTTGTCGTATACCTGCGCAAAGGATAGAGCCAGTATCCATGTTGTATCATAAGCATTCAAACCATAGCTCATGGGCGAGCTGCCAATACGCTGATGATAAGTACTGTTCAGGTCATCGAATTCTTTTCTACCCCTTGTTTCCGATACTGTGCTGTAAAGTTTAATCTTGTTCGCTTCCCCAGGAACATCAGCTACAATCTTGCTGCTTTTCGTTATTCCATCGCACCCTATCCACTTGACGTTTAGCAGCACTGAGTTTTCTTGCGTCTGCGCAAGCATAGTAGCAATTTCTTCGTAGCTGAAAGCCACAACTGCAATCTGATCTTTGGTGTAGTTTTTCATTAGAGCATTTACATTTCCTTCAATCGTGGCTATGTATGGTGTGAAGTCTGCAGGTGTAGGATCAGGATATTCTACTGAATTCTTTACCTCGATTCCTTGCTTTTGAAATTCCGCCTTACCGAATTCCTCCAGACCTTTGCCCCAAGCGTTGCCAATGTAAGTTATAACTACTGCCTTAACACCCAGTTCATGAGCAAGTTTTGCTATAGCTTTAGTCTGGAAAGAGTCTGTAGGTACGAACCTGAATACACATTTCTTCTCATCTGGCGCAGTCACACCTAGATACTTCGTTTCTGCAGTTGAGGAGGGAGAAGCTACAATTATCTTGTTCGACCCTACATACCCGATAATATTCTTTACTTCACCACTGCTCTGTGGTCCAACGATAAGCTTCACGCCCTGTGTCTGCAACGCCATTATCTTATCCAGGGCTATTTTTGGATCAGCTTTTGTATCCTCAACATAGAGCTTGATCCTATACGGTTTTCCCTCCTTTTCAAATTTTTTATTTATATCTTCAGCTGCAATTGTAACCGTGTTTTTAATGTCCTCACCATGTGTGGTAAGCGGTCCAGAAAGATCCACCAGTACACCAAGTGGAACCTCGATCTCAGCTTTCGTAGGAGCTTTCTCTCCCGGCTGCACACATCCGGCGATGAGTATTGTAGCTATCACTGCTGCAGCAAACTTAAACCATCTTCTCATAGTCTTTACCTCCTCACTTGTTATACTTTTTCCTTCTTTATCTATAGTTCCGTAACTAATTTTTTTTCATCTTCATGGTAAGCACAAAAATATTTTCACTTTATAAATCAAGTTATATGCCAGATATGTTGTTCAAAAGTGTAATTGATTTGCATTTGTCATAGGTTAATGAATCTTATGCGCAACTTTGAATACCAAGTGTAGTTATTTTCCAACTTGAATGGTAGATATTTAGCATAAAAATAACATCCTTTAGTGCTTTATGCCTTAATCGAATACAAATGAATTAATTTGTGAATTTACTATAAAAGAAAAGATTGACGAAGTGCAAATATTTATTTTCTAAACTATAAGACAATTATATATACTTTAATGTGTGAGGGATAATATGGCCGTTTTAGAAGGAGCAGTTGTTTACTCCAACCTTCTAGTTCTTTTGAGCATCGGTTTAACGATCACTTATATCACAACAGGCATACCCAATTTTGCTCAAGGGAGTATGACTGTATTCGGTTCATATCTCTCCTTAACTTTGTGGCGTGTATTCGGGGTGCATCCTTATTACTCCCTGCCCTTTTCCTTCATTTTCGGAGGCGCGATTGGAGTGGGGATCTACGCATTGATTCTCAAACCATTGATACGAAAAGAGGCGACGGTGGTCATGCTTATGATAGCCACCCTTGCTGTAGATATAATATTTATCGGCATACTCGGTGCATACTCTGAAACATTGAGTAGCATCACTCGAATGGCAACGACAAAGTTCATTTTCACGCCCATCGATTTCAAACTCTATAGTATAGAAGCAGTACTTGTTATTTCAAGTTTTATAATTTTCTTGCTACTTCTAGCCTTGTTTTTGCTACTTTACAGAACGAAATTCGGCATAGCTTTGCGGGCTTCTATGGAAAATCCAACTCTGGCTGAAATAATGGGGGTGAATGTAGAGTATACCCGCCTGTTTTCCTGGTTCCTCTCCGGCTCCTTAGCCGCGACTGCGGGAAGCATGCTGCCTTTCCGTCAGGAGATTGAACCTTTAACCGGAACAATAATAATAGTCTCCATCTTCGCAGCAAGCGTCGTGGGAGGTTTGGGTAGCATCTACGGTGCCTTGGCCGGAGGGTATATTATAGGAATATCGGAATCGCTTGTAACTTTTTATCTATCAACTTTTTTAGGATCTGGTATTCTGGTGTATAGCAAAGTGGTTTCCCTTATTGTGCTCCTGATAGCTTTAATAATCGCTCCCATGGGGATTGCAGGGCTGAGCATATGGAGGAATAAAAAGTGGAGCTGGAATACTTCTTCTTAGATGTAGTACTATGGTTCTCCATATACCTCGTAGTTGCACTCAGCCTGAATGTGGAGTATGGCTACGCTGGCATTCCCAATTTCGGTAGAGCTATGGCTGTTCTTATCGGAGCCGTGGCTGTTGGGTATGCTATGAATCATATTCTCATGCTCTTTTTGGGTATAGAGGGAGAAATTGTAGAAGCAAGCGGAATTGTTAAGAGCACCATGAATGCGATGATTTCCCATAATCCGCTTTTGGGAATGTGCATTCTTGTACTCTCTTTCCTGTTAGCTGTTTTTATAGGCGCTATGGCGGGTATTCTTTTCATCCTTCCTAGCGCAAAACTAAAAAATGAGTATCTTTCAATCGCGTTGCTTGCAATAAGCGAGGTTCTATATCAGATCTTAAATTACAATACCTCCATAATAGGGGGCTATTATGGTGTAAGTGTTCCTGATGTATTAGCATGGATACCAGGAGAGTGGCGGGTCATTTATGTTACACTTCTCAGCTTTGGTACAGCGCTAATAGTTTATATTTTTGTAGATAAAATTCTCACCTCACCATACGGCAGGCTTTTGAAGGCAATGAGGGAAAACGAAGAAGTCGTTAGGGCTTTTGGCAAGGATATTCTTGTGCTCAGAATGAAAACTGCAGCTCTGGGTTCGAGCATAGCAGCACTAGCTGGAGCACTGTATTCCTTTTACAGCATGAATGTCATAGCTTCCACTTTCTTCAGGGTTGAATGGACATTTTTCCCATTCCTCATGGTTATTTTAGGAGGTAGGGGAAATAATAAGGGCGTAGCACTGGGCGTACTCTTTTTTGTTCTCACAAAGATCTCCCTAACTGTATATAAATTTGAGATAAGGAGTATATTCCATCTACCTTTCGAAGCCACCTGGCTTGAATATATCCTTTTTGGAACAGTAATGCTGCTGATACTCTACTACAAACCCGATGGGTTGATCAAAGAAAAGCCCGTTATTACCCCTCCAATAAAGCAAGCCCTGAAGGAAAAAAGCATTACAGAGGCCAAAAACATCGGTTCATGAATAAAATCTATGTTCTATCGAAAGAAGATCGCAAGAAAAGCTACAATAAAGAAATTTATAAAGTAGAATATCTAATACTGTTTTGCAGAACAGATTACGAAAATCATTTAAGTAAAATGAGATACTGTTGATGTGTGCATCGTCAACAGTAACTCCCTCTCCAATTCATGATAAACTTTGATTTCCATAATGTTTAACTTGTTTAAAGCTCGGACCCATACCACATAGTCCATTATATTGTAAATGAGCATTGATTGAATGTCCTTTTACTAGGTATACTATTTTTGTCTCAATATCCCCACCTTTAACAATTTCTATATCCTGATAGCCTAACGAACTATCAAATGTCTTTGAACTATACTCATACTTAAGCCCATCAGCAATCAAATTCTAACCACTTAGATTTATCGTTATTTTTTGATCACCATTATTAAATAGACATAGAGCTACAACTAAATATTCATAACCCAGTGGAGCTGCTTTTGGGCAATTTATTGGTACTCGTCCCTCAACTCCTACACCCGCTCCAACACCTACTCCAATGTCAAAGCAAAAAAGACTCAAACATAGTTGAGAAATAATATTTGCTTAGAACTATTAAAAATATCTATAGAGTAATATTAGAAATTAATAGCATTAAACTGTTAACTGTCTAAAATATAATTTTAACCAACAGTATCTAATGTACTTGATTTTATACTTCAAGTACTTAAGTCTTATCGTTACACAAAAAATGAAACTAAATTATTTTTTTGAGAGGGTTCTCATGTTTGGAAAATACAAGGACCTTGTTGAAGAGGCTTCAGAAATAGGGCTTAAATCTTATTTACTGGATGCAAAGAACATTCCGATTGAAAATCGTACTGTTCTGAAGTGCGCTTACGGCTGCAAAGATTATGGAATAAGGGCGAGCTGCCTACCTTATGTTATGTCAATCGATGAGTTCAGGAAGGTTATAGCGAAATACAACAGTGCACTTTTCCTGGTAGATGAACACGATACTGCAGAAGTTTCCGATATTCATGAAGCATGGTCAAAGCTTTGGAAGGACTCTTTCCATAAAATGTTCAAGCTTGAGCAGGAAGCTTTCAGGGAAGGCTTTACCTTCGCCCATCTTCTGAGGCCTGGCCCCTGTAACGAATGTGAGGTATGTAACCTTGAAAAGTGTGTAAAGCCAGAAATGAAACGTTTTGCACCTGAAGCTGTGGGGATAAATCTCCTGAAAACAATGGAAGGTTTCGGACTTGCGCTTGAGTTTTGTAAGCCGGAGAAAACTGTATGTATCGGGATGTTGCTTATTGAGTAAATTTATGTGAAAATCGGAGAGAACTTAAATAGAAAGTTCACCACCTAAAAGATAATTACCTCTATGTTTCTGCCTGTTTCCTAATCATCGGAATCCATTTGTCCCCCCAATGCAAGATCAGTAAGCTAACCTTTTCTGTTTTCATAGTGTTGATTGAAATTAGGCAAAGGTACAAACAATATGTAAGCCTTAACCAAATTAACTTGCAATTAATACATCCTAAATTCCGCAGATGAATGCAAATGTAAAATCTGTTTGTCTATTTGCTCACTATTACTCATTGAAAGTTAGATTAATTCTTAAGCTACTGCAGTATTAAGAAAATAAATTGAATTTTTGTGTACTTCTGGGAAAGTGGGATCATCAAATAAGTATAATTTACTTAAAACTCAGGTTTATAATGCCATAATTATTTCTACAGGATATTAAAGATAGCTGATTTCGATAAATTCCCCTATTTCAATAAATTGCTTTCATAAGCCTTATTAACAAACAGCCAAAAATTTATGTTTATTGAACTCTTCTCAAATTTAGCTTTCTTTTCGTCTAGATATATTCAAATAGCTTATAAGAATCTTGAAATTGTAAAATTACTATTATAACTTAATAAGTAATTACATGAATAATATTAACTCTCGAATATATATATAAAAAGAGAGGACATAGAAAACTGGAGGTTTTTTCAAATTGAATTCTGAAAAGCTAAAAATAGCTGTCCTTGGAGGAACCGGCAATATAGGGGAGGGATTGGTGCTAAGACTAGCCCTTCAAAACCTAATGCCTGAAGGTATAAAGAATGATGTAATTATTGGATCCAGGTCCAGAGAAACTGCAAATGAAGCCGCAAAAAAAGCCTTATCAGAACTTGAAAATTGTGGATTTGATATTTCCACAGTAACCATCACAGGGAATACGAACATTGAAGCTGCACAGGCAGCTGAAATAATAGTTCTTACAATCAGTTTTGATTATGTTTTGCCCCTTCTGGATGAAATCCGGAGGGCTCTTGAAGGCAAAATTGTTATCACTCCTGTGGTCCCAATGGTAAAAGAAGGAAATCTTTTTTTGTATAAACCCCCTTCAGAGGGTTCTGCAGCTCTTGCAATCCAGAAAAGGGTTCCTGACTCCACGAAGGTTGTTGCAGCCTTCCATAATGTTTCTTCAGCTAAATTGAAAGACATTGTCAAATGTGAATCCATATATGACGCACTGGTATGCAGTGATGATGCCGAAGCGAAAAAACTGGTTATGGAACTCACACGAAATATGGGCTGCCTAAAACCCCTTGATGGAGGTCCACTTAAGCTAGCAAGCACAATAGAGTCGCTGACACCCCTGCTAATCAATATCGCAAAACTTAATGGGCTTAAAAATCTCGGGATTAATATTTCTTGATTTGAGCGAAAAACATGACATGATGGGAAAAGCGACAGCAAAAGGGGGATTTGGAGTAAAAAATAGTTGCTAAATCAGGGGTAAATGGAATTTTCTTCAAATGACTTTATTTGAGTCTTCGATGGTAATTCATTTATTAGTTTTCCGACAGTTTTGAAAGCCAAAATTCGAGCAAAAACTGTTGAATAATAATCAGAGAAGTTATGCCCAAAAAAGAGTAAGTAGAGTACACTTTAATTTATTCAAGTATTTTATTCGAGAAACTTCATATTTGTTCTAAGTGCACTCATTTATTATTGAACTTGAGATAATTTTGATAAATCCCAAAATTTATTCATATGCTTTTAAATAGTGCATAAATGACTTATGGTAATCAGGGGTTTATCTAAATTATCCATAATTCATTAAACAGTATTTTCTACACCAATAATAATGGAAATTATGCCTCATCCAACATTAAGTCAGGTACCTACAAATTATATGTAAAATATAACGTGGATATTCCGATTAACAAAAATAAATTGCAGTAGATATATTTTGGTGCAGTACGATACTTCTGATTACAGATTTATGGGAAAAACATGTTCAATAGCGGATATTTAAATAAAATCAGCCCACTAAAATTTGTTCATTAAAACTTAATAAGATGATTATTGATATCTTTTTGCTCAGGCTGAATATTTCAATAGAATAATTATATCAGGAATTTATATAAATTATTATTATTATTATTATTATTATTATTATTATTATTATTATTATTATTATTATTATTATTATTATTGATTGTCAGCGAACTAAAAACTGTTAGGAGCTTCATTCCGCATTAAACTTTTCAGAGGTTCATTCAAAGATTCTGATAAAAATAGCTTTTCCAGCCAAAATCTGTACTATCAGGCATTTTCTTCAAGGCATCTTCTAGCAGCATAACTTTAAAATGAAGCGCTTGCAACTGCTTTTGCAACTATAGGTACCACATTCTTGTCAAGGGCGTCAGGGATAATATGGTCCTCACAAAGATCGTTGATTGTTACGACTCCGGCAAGAGCACTGGCTGCAGCCATTTCCATCTCATACGTTATTTTTCTCGCACAGGTGCAAAGAGCACCTTTGAAAATGCCCGGAAAACTCAGACAATTGTTAAGTTGATTGGGAAAGTCAGACCTTCCTGTAGCAACGATCCTGGCTCCTGCCCTTTTTGCAGTATCTGGCATAATTTCAGGGATGGGGTTTGCCATGGCCATTACAATTGCATCTTTTTTCATCGAACTAACCATATCATAGGTGACGATATTACCAACAGAAACTCCAATAAAAAGGTCAGCGTTATGGAGGGCATTTACGAGGTTACCTTTTACTTTTTTTGGATTTATAAGCCTACAGATCTCTTTTTTTAAGAAGTTCATGCCTTCTTCTCGTCTCTCATATAATAGACCTTTGCTGTCACAGGCAAGAATTTTTGTAGGGTCTGCTCCTGCCCGAATAAGGAATTTGGGAATTGTAATACCTGCAGTCCCCATACCGGAGATTACTATTTTGAGATCTCCTAAATCTTTGTGCACAATTTTAAGGGCATTAAGAAGCCCGGCCAGAACCACAATAGCTGTCCCATGCTGATCGTCGTGGAAAACAGGAATATTAAGCTCTTCGCAAAGTCTTGCTTCGATTTCGAAGCAACGAGGTGAGCTGATCTTCAAGGTTAATGCCTCCGAAGACGGGAGCAAGGTATTTGACAGCCGTTATCACCTCTTCAGTATCCTGAGTGTCCAGACAGATAGGAAAAGCGTTAATGTTAGCAAATTCTTTGAAAATAACTGATTTTCCCTCCATAACAGGCATAGACGCATAAGGTCCTATGTTTCCAAGTCCGAGTACTGAAGACCCATCTGCGACAATAGCAACGGTATTCTTCTTCATGGTATAAATGTAGGCCAGATCCGGATTTGTGCTTATCTTCTTGCAGGGCTCGGCAACTCCTGGTGTATAGATAACACTAAGATCATGACTTGTACGAAGATGTACTTTACTTGTAATCTCAAGCACACCGCCAAACTTTCTGTACATGGAAAGCGATTCTTGATATAATGAAGCATGTGTATCTTTATCTTTCTCTGCGTTATGTCCTAAATTCTTCTCAATATCCTTTTTAAGATCACTTCCCGAACTTAAAACTGAGCGTATGTTTCTGATCCCAATACCTCCTGTGATTTAATACATAATCTGGCAGTATTTTCGAATTTCATCTGATACAAAACAATTTCTACAAATAGGGATAATTTCAAAAGAATAATTAAAGGAGGATTTATATAAATCTCTGATTTTAACGACTTATTTATATTCTATTTATAAGAAGATGACGAAATTTAGGTGTCTATCAAAATCCTCTGTTGATTATGACAACGAAAAATGACTCTACTTCTAGTATAGATACAGCCAGTTTACTATCTGTATCTTTTGAATTATATAATGTATTTGATATAATAACTTTATCTGATGAAGTAAACTACAGTTGTCTAGAAGTTCTTAATGTTTGTTCCATGTGGTAATACCTCCTACTATTTTTATTAAATAAGCAACCACAGATCTAAGTTCAAAATACCAAAAATAAAAATTCTTTCAGCTAATACACCCTAATTATTAAAAATTCAATTTTATTGAATACTTTCTCTTTTCATTTAGAAAAATCAAAATATTTGCGGCCACCATTGACTTAAGGAATAGTGTATGCTTCGGATCATTCACTCAATTTTTCTAAATTCATAAATGGTCGATCCTTATTTGACCCCATTTTCTTTAATCTAGATGATTGGAGCTCTACTATCGCTTTCCCTTATAATTCCTGAATATCTTTTTTCATTGTGTCAAAGATCACATTTCCAACAGATCAATAAAACTTTATGCTTGACCATAGACTCCTATAACAATATCTTTTTTTCAATTCAGGATGATGTTTGAAAAATTGTAAGAGACACGACCTCTTAAGTATGAACTATCTATGATAGAGAGTTGAATTGATGAAGTTATAAGTATGATTGAAAGTGATCTTCTACCAATTCCAAGGAATGACTTTAGTAGCGTCGCTTCGTGCAAATAATGGCAAATATACAATTTGTAAGCAAATGAATAAAAAATCAGGGTTTATTGAAACCCTACCAAGATGTCTGGATAAATTTTTTTCTTATTAAACGTTGAGGAAAAATTGTGAACTAATAAGAATATCATCAGAAACTACAGCAAATCGGAATTGTTCAAAGTAAGAAAATCTCCTTTCAATATAATAATCAAACTGCCAAATAAGTGATATTAATAGCTTAATTGTAGCAAAAATTGAGTCTATTCAGTGGGATAAATAATAAAATATTATATCTTCATAAGTTTTGTCAAATCAACTTGAGCCAAAAATGGGAGATTTTCATTAGGAATTAGTGGATGCTATAAAACTTAAGTTACTGTGAATACGATAATTTTTTAGTGTAAAAACAAGCGTATTAACGAAATAAATATAGATCATGAATATGATTTCCTACAATGTTTTCTCCAAAATATTACACATACTATACTCACATTTAGGAAAGTATGTAAATTACTACTCAAAGCAACAAAAAGCTTTAAACCTATATATTCATCATATTCCCAGCATCATTCGGATAGTATTCCTAGTTGCAGGAGAAAGCCCAAGAATCAAAAGGGTCATTTTGATAAGCATTTTCATTTTAGAGGACTGTTTGTCATCCTCAAACTGAGTTTCGAGCAAGTAAATAACTCCAATAAAGATAATAAATTTCAATGGATACATAACCAATGCGGTACCAGTAAGCTGGATAAGGTAAGTAGGTACAACATGTTTTTCATAGTAGCCTAGTTTGTCTACTCCTAAATACGTTGAAGAAGCGTCCATCAGCTGAGTCAGAAGGATTGAGAGGTTAAGGGGGTCGGTAAATATCGAGGATTGGAAACAACGGGCAACTAGGTAGAAAGCAAAGGTCAATCCTATTCCTGTTCCAATTACAAACAAAGAGACATAAGTGGCTACCAAGTGTTCGAAATGTAGGAGGATAATCATATTTGCAAAAAACCATCCAAGTCCAAAGCCTGCAAAGATAAGATGAAAATCATTCAACAAACCTGCCTTCTGCAGCCGGATGGAAAACCAGAGGCAGCTTATAGTTACCGCAAAGACGATAAAGTAAATATTGGGAGTTATGAGCAGATAGCTTAATGGTGGATGAACTATACCTGCAGGAGAATCTGCAAAAACGCGCAATGAGGAGCCTGCAAGCACGAAAGGTAGGACAGAGGCAATGAAGCGAGGTGTGATCTTTACCTCCAACTTCTCGAGAAGTCTAAAAACTCCAAATATGCAAATCCCAAGTACCACTGCCCAGGTGAAAGTGTTTACAGGGTTATACCCTGAATCTGTCCGTATGGGATCGAGATAATATATATGGACAAACTGTGAAATATTATCCATTAAATAACTCATCTTATCACTCATAGGAGTTATTCACTTGGGTATTTAAATCAAGCACATTTTAATTTGTAAAAAATGATGTCTTCTAGAGGATTTCATAAACCTGAATTTATTTCATTTTCTTACAAATTGTATACACATACCTTGTGAAAATTAGAAGTTAATCGCAATACTCTTCAGATGTTTAATGTTTTATGCTCTGATATTCAGTATTTCACCACTTAGTAGTCGATTCTAAAGCAGATTGCTTATGAAGCTGCAAGAAAGGGAAATAGCAAGTTGAAAGAGTTTTTTAATTGTAAAAAGAAATCAATTGGGTCTGAAAAAACAATTATTGCTCTGGAAAGGAAAATTACCACCACAATATACATTTAATTACAACTGGCGAGCATATACTAAGGTGAAACAGGATAGAAAAAAGGAAAATTCAAAAGGGAAAGATTGTTGAGATTCAAACATTCTAGGTTGATAAGCAACAAATATAATTAGCGGAATAATCACAATTATGGGATAAGATGATGGGGCAAGGACTTGAGGAACTAGTTTAGTTATTTGCTTTAATGTTCAAATGATTTTTAGAGATTTTAACTCCCCAAATCGCGAATAAATAAAAACATATAGAGATTTTCCAAGGATGTGACGTAATAATATCCTTCAGTAGATATATTATTGCTTGACTTACGATCCTGGATCCACTTTCCGCAGATGTACACCAGAATGCATCTACTTTCTCAATATGACAGTAGCTTAAAAATTAATCTGGCTTTCAATGAATAATAGTGTTAAGTGAGCAAACAAACTATATATTCATGTATATATATCGAATCTAGGCTAGATATGTTTACTACACTTTTGTTGTGAAATAAATACTTTATTGCCAAAAAACTATTTAATTCCTACTCCAAATTCCTTCTATAAAAAAGCAGATAAAACGAATGGAATGTTGATATGTGGTTTTTAGAATAATATAAACTTATTATTGATAACCAAGAAAGAGAATAATTATGTAGGACTTATGCAGTAGAGGCTCTACACATTTTCCCCTAACTTCTCCAATATTACAATAAATTTGAGTTATTCTTAGTTGGCTAATATAAGCCATTTCTTCAATTTTGTGAATTTATGTTATTGTTTCAAATCAAAGGATCCAATTTTTAATTCTTTGTAACTCGGGATTTAGAATAGCTATCAATGAAACGTTACACGTACTCTCCGTAACTCTTTTTGCAGGATATTTCTAAATACTACATAACGGTTTCATCCCTCTATGCATCCTTTAGTTTTCCAGGACTTGTTTGTCATATCTTTTTTCTTTGATTCATCCATATCAAGCACATTTGTGACTCAGTATACATGTCTTAGTTTTTAAAAACTATCCTGAATACTTTAACAAAATCTTATGCTTTTAGATGAACCACAATTATTTCTTAAAGGATTTAAACTGTTTTGAGCGGCATATTTTTCTTACAATCAAAATTTATCAAACGATTTGTTTTCAACTTTGCCCAAAAATGCTATTGTTCTTCTCTTATAGTATGAGGTTCTTTACGCTTGATTATTACTTATTTAAGCATGATGAATTTCGATTTAAATATAAGTTATTTGGCTTTATCAAGCGTATCAAGATTATATTCAGAGGTTCTATACTCAAAATCAATTACTGTGGTTAGACATCTACTTTATCAAATCTCCAGAGTACGATGGATAGCATTACTAGAGCAAAGAATATGAGGCCCATGAAAGACATAGCGATATCTGCTGTCGTATAAATATAATGGCCTCCCATAACAGAAAAATTAGTTCCTAGCGCAAAATACCGGATTCCATTTGAAAGAAGTGTTAAAGGGTTGAATATTGACAGAAACTTTAGAACCTCAGGAAAAGAATCAACTGGATATAGCGCATTGCTTATGAAGAATAGAGGCATGCTGAGTAGAGTTAGAATAGACTGCATCCCTTCGGGCTGATCAACTGTAATAGCAATTGATCCTGAAAGGAAGAAAAATCCTAAGGTAAAAATTCCCACTAATAAAAAAATGCCTATGACTGAGACAAGAGTTTGAGTAATATCATATCCTTTAAAGAAATTCATCCCGATCAGTTTCCCAAATAGTATTATGATACCCGTCTGAATAAATGCCTTTGTAATGCTCGAAAGTCCAATGCCCATGACAATATTTATTCGTGGGGTGGGACTTGCGAGAGTCTCTTTTAATAAACTGTATTTCTTATCAAATAGGAGAGAAGTACCCCCAAAAAGACTGCTAAATAATACATCCATTGCAATAATTCCAGCTCCCATGTAGGTAAGGTAATCGACATTTGGAATCCCTGGAGTGCTTGGAAGTAAGGAAGTAAGTTTATCAAAACTCTTTGACATTGCAAGCCCAAAAAATGCAAGCCACATAACAGGTTGAATTAAGGAACTGAAGAGCATTGATTTAAATCTGAAAAACTTTACCATTTCTCTCCAGTACACAGCACGGAATTCAAAGTTCATTTCAAAACCTCCGCAATTTTGATATCTTCATGCTGCTCCTCCGCTTCTCCTTCCCTTAAACCATGACCAGTGTAGTGTATAAAAACATCATCCATTGATGGCTTTTTGATGTTTACTGTTGTGATCTCTATTCCATTTTGTCTAGCCTTATCCATAATTTTTGGTAAAATATGCGTGACATCTCCCCCAAGCATCACTCTGAGGAATTTTGTATCTTCGTTTACCCCTTTTACCGATTCAAGTGTCTTTAAAACCCGCGCAGCAGTCTTATTATCACTTGTTTCTAAATATATAAGATCTTCACCAAGTTGATTTTTTAAATCTAAAACACTCCCTGTTGCAATTATTTTTCCGTGATCGATTATGCTGATCCTGTCGCTGAGCTGATCAGCTTCTTCCATATAATGAGTAGTCAAGAAAATGGTCGTACCTTCTCGTTTAACCTCTCTCAAATACTCCCATATTCTCATTCTCGTTTGAATGTCAAACCCTACCGTTGGTTCGTCAAGGAAGAGGACAGAAGGTTTTGTCATTAATCCCCTTGCAAGTTCAAGCCTTCGCTTCATACCCCCGCTGAGGTCTTTAGCCAAGACATTCCTCTTAGCCTCCAGTTCAGTAAGTTTAATAAGTTCATTTATCCGGTTTCTTCTCTCATTTTTTGGCATTGAGTATATCTTGCCATGATATTCTAAGTTCTCAAACACAGTCATTTCATAATCAATGCACATCATCTGAAAAACAATTCCTATTGATCTTCTTACTTCTTTGGATTCTTTTGCTACATTATAACCATTGACTTTAGCCTCACCCTTCTGGATTTTTCGAAGTGTGGTTAGAATATTTATTACTGTACTTTTACCCGCTCCATTTGGACCCAAAAATGAGAATATCTCTCCTTTTTTCACTGTGAAACTTATATCATCTACTGCTTTTAAGTCATTGTATTTATGTTCAAGATTATTTACTTCTATGACATTTTTGGTCATTGGTAAATCAAGCCCCCCTTTACCAAATAGTATCTACATCAGCCACTCATACTAGACCCCAATTTTGAGCAGCTATGAATTAACAATTTACATGTTGGAACTAGTAAGTTTGAATAAATATCTTGATAGTTTTACACAAGTAGTTGTATCTCCGAATGTATATATAAATAGGAAATATAACTTCTAAACTGATTTCTGAACGGTTCTTTGTTTTTGGATATTTCCAGGTACAGTGTATTTGATTGATTTTATCTTGTTTTGTAAAGTACATCCCAATAATTTCGTAAATTTGCTTTTTTTAAGAATTTCTTTCCTTAAAATTGGGTAGTACATAATTAAATCTTTGATATTTCCATGATTAAGTTTACATTGTGAGAAATGTCTACTGTAAACTCACCGAAGTACGGAAAACTATTTGGAGACTTCGTTTAGAGTATTTTGGGAATAACATAAATCAAATAATAGAAGCTGACCTACAATTCCCTTCTTCATCATTTATAAGCGAGAAACAAAATGCAGTTACATTTAGTAGATATTAGATTTAAGAATAAATAAATAAATAAATAAATAAATAAATAAATAAATAAATAAATAAATAAATAAATAGTATCTATGTCTATTATTCAACTTTCCTATGTTTAAGATAAGTACATTTGTTTAATTATGAGCTGGGGTACTTTTTAATACGCATTATTACTAAGGCAACCATTAGTTCATACTACAAAAAAGCAAATAATGCTCAACTATTATTATTGGTTAAAAAATTATTTGGGTCCACTAGAGTTATAGAAGATTTATCAGTCTACAGCTTAACAGTTTATCGTAGATGAAGCTTGTTGAAAAATAAAGTTTCTTGGCCTTAAATATAAATATGTTTGAGAATAAAATCTCTTTCAAAACATAACAATGCATCCATATATAACGAAATATATTCGTGGGGTTAATAATAATAGCTGATAGTTATTATCATGGTTGGCACACAAAAGATGCAGTTCGATTTTCAAAGAGGATTTTAATATATTTTATCCGAACCAAAAATGAGACAAGTTATTGAGGAATTCAATAATTCCTATATTTTATTGTATTTTACAAGTTAAATCGATGAATATACAGTGAAAAAATATTTGATTCAAAAAAAATCCTTTAGAAGAGACTGCAAAAAGAATGGCTGAAGACTATTTCAAGATGTAAACTAAAGGATTCACCCTAATTGTGACGCCAAGCTCCAAAGCAGTGCTATTTATATACTCATAAAAGAGTTACGAGGTTTAAATTCCCCTTAAATCTTCTTTTTGGGGAAGCACCCATATTTTTACTATTAAGTATTTTTAATGCCTGGATTAATATTGTATAATCTCACCAGGGTATGTATATCTACATTTCTCCATTATTACGCCTGTATTTATACTTGTATTAATACCAGTATGCACATCATCTCCCATAATCACACCAAGTTTTCTCCTACCAGAATCGAGAATTTTGCCCTTAAGTCTAACTTTTATATTTTTCCCGTCGTGGCGGAGATTTGCAACTTTCGTGCCAGCTCCAAAATTACAGCGCCTTCCGATTATACTATCGCCTACATAACTCAGGTGCCCTACATGGGTATCTTCCATAATAATCGAATTCTTTATTTCCACTGCATTTCCGACCCTGACATTTTTCCCGATAGCTGTGGAAGGACGAATAAAGCAGTTTGGACCTATATCACAGTTTTCCCCTATTACAACAGGTCCTTCGATATATGAACAGCTCCTTATAAGAGTGCCTTTTCCGATAACAACTTCGCCTTTTATGGTTGTATTCGGTTCCACTGTTCCTTTACAGCTGCTTTTAAGATCTTTCAGGAGGCTTTCATTTGCTTTCAGAAGGTCCCATGGATATCCTATATCTATCCACTTGCCCTCTAGAGGACTGTAACCAACAATCACTCCACTATCTATTAACATCTGGATAGAATCTGTAATCTCTAATTCATTTCTTACTGAAGAATGGGTTCTGTCAATGAAATCAAATATTGAGTCTCTGAAGAGATATATTCCAGCATTTGCAAGGTTAGTTGGAGGATTTACAGGTTTTTCAATTATCCTGATCACTTTATTATTTTCTATCTCAACCACCCCAAAATCAGACGGGTTCTCCACTTCCTTCACACAGATCAAAGCTTCTTCGGACCTTGAAATCAAGTTTTTTAAGTCCTCCTTTCCGATTAGCATGTCTCCATTAAGTACAAGAAAAGCCTCTTCAACATAGCCCTTTGCATAACCGATTGCATTTGCAGTTCCTAACTGCTCCTTCTGCTGTACGTAATCTATGCTTAATCCAAATTTACTTCCATCTCCAAAATACTCCCTTATCTGCCTTTCCATATATCCTGTAATGAAGACAAAACTTTCAATACCTGCTTCTACCGCTGAGTTCATGATATGTTCGAGAATTGGCTTATTCGCAACTGGGAGCATTACTTTAGGACATTCAGAAGTTAGAGGCTCCATCCTTGTACCTTTGCCTGCCACAAGGACGACTGCCTTCATTTAAGCGCCTCCTTCACTATATTTTCAGCCATTTCAAAAATCTCATCAACATTTTCCCTGACTTCAGCCGTAATTCTCACTTTTGCCTCTGTGCCTGAGGGACGTACAAGTACCCAACCGTTTTCCATTTTCACGCGGATGCCATCTATATCAAGGACTTCTCCCAGGGGCTCGAGTTTCACCTTTACCCTTTCCATAAACTCTGCCTTTTTTTCGTTTTCACAGGGTAGAGTCCCTCTTTTCGTGGCATAACAAGGGAGTTCTTCCCTTAGTTCGCTTAGTTTCTTTTCCTTCAAAATCTCGACAATCTTTGCGGCTGCATAAACTCCATCCGGGCAGTAGGAGATTTTCGGGAAAATCCAGCTTCCTGAAGGTTCGCCTCCGTAGGTGGCGTTGAACTGTTTTATGCCTTCTGCAACATAAACATCTCCAACCTTTGTCCTAACGATTTTAGAATCTTTGAGGAAATCATCAACCATCATGGAAGTGTCCACAGGCACGACCACGGTCCCTTTGCTACCTCCGCATTCATAGAACCCGAAAATAGTAAGCAGCTCGTCTCCTGACACGAAATTACCTTTCTCATCTACTACCATCATTCTATCTGCATCACCGTCATGCGCTATACCCAGATCGGCTCCGAAATCCAAAACCGTTTTTTTGAGCAGAGAAAGGTTTTCATCGTTTGGTTCCGGGTTTCTTGCAGGGAAATGCCCATCAGGCTGAGCGTTAAGGGTTATTACCTCACAACCCAATTCCTGAAGAAGATAAGGACTAATCGTTCCTCCTGCTCCACACCCACAGTCCAGTACTATTTTCAAACTAGAACTTCCGACGAGTTTTTTGATCTTATTCATATGGGCCCGAATAGCATTCCCATCTTCTTCGAATTTGCCTATCAGGTTCCAGGGAACCCTTGTAAAACCCTCTGTTTCAATAGCTTTTTCGATCTCATCCTGCTGGGCCGAATCAAAAGCCATACCATCAGGATTCCAAAGTTTAATTCCTATATATTCAGATGGATTATGTGAGGCTGTAACCATTACACCACATTCGTAAGCTCTTGTTGCATATGCCAGGGTTGGGGTGGTAACAAGGCCGATTTCTGTAGCATCACAGCCTGCTGAAGTAAGTCCTGCAATAAGAGCATGCTCTATCATAGGCGCCGAAACTCTTGGATCCCTCCCGATAACAGCAGTTTTTTTCCGACTTCCCAGTACGAGCCCGACTTTAAGTGCAAGTTCAGGCGTGATTTCTTTGTTTGCTATGCCTCTTATTCCTGAAGATCCAAAGAGTTTCATATGTCCCGCTCCGCAATTTCCTGAAATAATTCTCCCTGAATTTTCGTTGTTTTCAATTTTGAAATATCCAATCCTCTTATTATTCTACAGTGACGCTTTTTGCAAGGTTGCGCGGTTTGTCAATAGAGCAGCCTCGAGCAAGAGCTGTATAGTAAGCAAGCAGCTGGAGGACCACAACATTCAGCAGGGGAGATAACAATTCATCACCCTGAGGAACTGTGAGCACAATATCTGCATATTTTCCGATCTCGGTATCCGTATTATTGGCAACTGCGATGACTATCGCATCTCTTGCTTTTACTTCTTTTATATTGCTCAGCACCTTTTCGTACGTAGGGCCTCTTGTTGCAATTGTGACAACAGGTGTTCCTTTTTCAAGTAGGGCGATTGGTCCGTGCTTAAGCTCTCCAGCGGCAAAGCCCTCTGCATGCACGTATGAGATCTCTTTTAGTTTAAGGGCTCCTTCAAGGGCAATTGGATAGTTTAGGTGCCTTCCAAGGAAGAAATAGCTTTTTACATGAGCAAAGTTCTCTGCACATTCCTTCATTGATTCTTGCTGATTGAGAATTTGTTGAATCTGCCCCGGAACCTTCCTGATTGCCGTAATGAATCTTTTAACATAATCAGGACTTAACTTGCCCCTTGAGAGGGCAAATCTTACGGCAAGCAAATAAAGAATTGTAATTTGGGTGCTGAACGTCTTGGTTGCCGCAACTCCTATCTCAGGCCCTGCTCTAGTATATAGCACACTATTTGCTTCTCTTGTAATAGTACTTCCTACAACGTTGGTGATTGCAAGGGTAGGGCAATTGTAAGACATTATCTCCCGCACAGCTGCAAGGGTATCTGCAGTTTCCCCTGACTGAGTGATAGCTATTGCCAACGTTCCATCATTCATAACAGGGCTTCTGTACCTGTATTCTGAGCAGATATCTATATCACAGTGAATTCCTGCCAACTGCTCAAAAAGGTATTTTCCAAGCATCCCTGCATGCCAGGAGGTTCCACATGCTAATATCTGGATTCTTGAGAGCTTCCTTATCTCATCATCAGTCATGTTCAGTTCTTCGAGATAGATTTCCCCTTCAAGTTCCGAGACCTTGCCTGCGAGTGTATTGTGAATTGCACTTACCTGCTCATGAATCTCTTTAAGCATGAAATGTTCGTAACCGGCTTTTTCAGCAGCTTCAAAGTCCCATTCTATAGTTTCTATTTTCTTTTCGCGGATTTTTCCTTCTTTGTCAAAAATCTCTACACTGCCAGGAGTCAAAACAACTGTCTCAAAGTCATTTATGAAGATAACATCTCTTGTATAATTAAGAAAGGCAGTTACATCTGATGCTGCAAAGTTTTCCTCTTTTCCAAGTCCTATAACAAGAGGGCTGTCTTTTCGGGCAAGAACGAGTT
>CAVXNY010000032.1:0-88123 GCA_963763235.1 uncultured Methanosarcinaceae archaeon
GGAAAATGTGCTTTGGGACTTGTTCTCTAAAGAGAAAGGAATGAGTCAAGAAGCCACTTCTTCCTCAGCTGAGTGGTAGTTCACAGGCTCATTCTACTTTTTGCATGTGCAGCTATGAATTCTCTCATAACTTTTGCTCCCAGCATTGCAGTTTGCCCGGAATCATATTCTGGGGCAATTTCTACAATATCAAAACCCACTGTAAAAGGAGCAAGAGTTCTTACTGCAGTTCTGATATCCCGGGCATTCATTCCGAAAGGTTCGGGGGTACCCAGACCTGGGGCGTAAGCCGGGTCTATGGCATCCATATCAAGGGAAAAATACAGCTGTTTGCAGTCAAGCCATTCAATAGCTTTTTTGAGTACTTCTACCACACCTATGTATTCTACATCGTCGGCTGTGAAATATTTCAGGTTATTTTCCCTTGCAAAAATCCACTCTTCTTCCTGGCCGCTTCTGATTCCGATAAAGACTATATTTTCCGTAATCTGGTTAAGAATATTTCTAGACACACAAGCATGGTTGTGCTTGAATCCCCTATACTCTTCTCTCAGGTCGAAATGGGCATCCAGAATAAGGACTCCTAAATCCTCTCCGGCGAATTCGGAACATGCCTTTACCATAGCAAAGGTAAGTGAATGCTCACCTCCAAGCATAATGGGAAGTTTTCCATCTCTCAGGATGTTCTTTGTGGCTTCATAAAGGTTTTGCAAAGTCTCATTAACTGAGGCTGAAGTTTCCAGGTTTCCTGCATCATAAATAGGAAGGTCCACAAGGTCGATGTCGAAAGTTGGGTTATAGCTCTCAAAATTTGCAGAGACATGCCGTATGGCGTCCGGAGCCCAGCGGCTGCCTGCCCGAAAGGAGGAGGTATTGTCGAAAGGTACGCCGAAGATAACATAATATGCAGATTTATAGTCTGCAAGAGCATCTACAAAGGAATTAGGTAAAAACATACTATAACCTGATATAAAATTTTTTGCTTAAAAAATTGGCTCAGGATATTAACCTGAGTCTTCACCGAATTCAACAATTTATGCTCTTATATCGAGTTTGATCTTGCCAAGAGCCGTAATATATGAAATCTCTTCGCCCTCTTTGACTTTGTCCTTGTACTCATCAGGAATTATAATTTCAAAAGTTGAAAAATCTCCCATGTCCATAAGCTGGGCGATGTTACCGGTAATTGAGATAATCTGCGCACTCTTTCTTTCCACAATCGGTACGTAAATTTTGTTTGAAACTGAACCTATATAGGATCGCTTCTGGCCGTCAAAGAGACCAATAGCTTCGATCCTGGCCTTTGCAGATCCATGTTTCCCAGGTTTGGACTTCGAAATGCTCTTTATGATACAAGCTTCGTCGTCGATTATTGCATATTTCCCTTCTTTAAGATCTTTTACTTCTACCTGCTGTTTCATAGCGATTCTCCCATACATCTAAAATATGTCTTTAAATAAGGCTCCATAAATATATGTAAACGTCATACTGGATTTGCTGGAAAAAGTTTCAGAGGATTTAGTCCTATGAAGTAGTACAAGAAGGCTTTTCTAATTTTTAAGCCTGTCTCTTTTTCATCTTATACTGTGCTAACTTCTCGTAAGATGAACTGAATTTGTTCTTGACTTGGGTTCCTGTAGAATTAATCTGCAGGTAGACAAGTAATACGGTTAATTATCCTTGACTATATAACGCTTGTGCGAAATTTTGCTTTTTTAGACTAACTCCTTGACAAAAATAGCCTACGTTGTAAAAAACATCACAAATATTTTTAATTTAATCTAGATCTCCAAAATTTATTATTGAGAGATTTTGTATTAGTTAATGGGTTTTTGATTGGTTTCAGCCAATTCCCAATGAAACTAATGATAAATTTTTATAATACTAAGAGGTATCAAAAAGTATCATTTTTCTAAATTATTAAGTGTTAATTTTTACTGTGATGACTAAGAGGATTTCGATAAACCTCTAAATTTAGTCATATGCTTATAAATTGCATATAAATTACTCGTGAAAAAGAAGAGATTTATTGAAATCCTCTATAGCCAAAATCCTGCAACCTGAATCCGAAGGACGGAATAACCGGAACAGCTTTAAAGTTCATATCTTAATTACTTCTCTCATGAATTGCGATATAAAAAGACTTACAAAGGTTCGTATGATCGCGGATTACCAGTTTGGGAAAAATGTTGGGAAAGAACTTTTTCCTGATGGGGTGACATTTCAGTTATCTCGAACTAAAAGAGTACGGCAGGTATTCTATTCGGGAAACCGCATAGCTACGGCAAGAGCAAGAGATGGTTTTTTTACCCTTAGTATTGAAGGAGCTTCCGTTATCCATAGGCTTTTGCCTGGAAAAAAACTCAGGGTCGTTATTTTGGAAGAAGCTGTTCTTTTTGTGGAAAGAGGGAAAACCGCTTTTATAAAACATGTGGTTGAAATTGATCCGGAACTCCGGGCCGGAGAAGAAGTACTTTTGACAGATGAAGCTGACAGACTTCTCGCAACAGGGCAACTACTTCTTTCCCCTGCAGAGATCTTAGCTCTTGACAGCGGGGCAGCTGTGGATGTAAGGGTAGGAGTTGCTTCGGAAAAAAGTCATCAAGCTTCAGAAAACAAAGAGAAATTCAATAAATCTCTTCTTTTTCACGAGTAATTTATATGCAATTTATAAGCGTATGATGAAATTTAAGGGTTTATCAAAATTACCCCAATTTTGAAGAAGTATTGGGTGTATGATAACAAAAATAATTCTTAGTTTAGCATGAAAGTCCTGTTAACCTGCAAGTACTTTCATTTATCTATGTATGTACTTCGAAAAATTTCATGTTAGTTTTCATGCTGAAAATAAATGTTTTTTAACTTTTAGATAACATATAGTTAGACAAACACTATACTTATTTTTTTAATTTTTTTAAGTAAACGAAAAAAATGACTAAGAATATATTGTAGACGGTTATTTTTGATAAATATCATCAAAAAAGTAGGTCATGTCCTTGAGTTATTGATCAAATTTGAAAAACGAGTATCCTCTAATTTATGGTTAAATGCGGAAAGAGTTTTGGTTTTACTGTTTTCAATAACTTATTGCCACGACCAAAAAGTAGATAAAGGACATTTAAAAAGACAGTCATTAAATCATATTCTGCTATTCATATATCAGAAAGTCCGGTATATAAGAGAATCATATAATAGTTCCTTAGGAGAGTGAAAAACATTCCAGAGCCAGATCAGATTCTAAAAAACCTCTTGGTTCCAGATAACACCAGAATCGAAGCAAACAGGATTATAGTTGATGGGGACGTTATTGTTGGCAATCACTCAAGCATTAAATATGGCATACTCGGGGATATGGTCATAATGGGAGAAGGAGTTAACGTTTATGGGGATATACTGGCAGGTTCCGATATCAGAGTTGACATGTGGTCTAAACTGGGGAGCAATGTAGAGGTCGGCAAAAACGCCTATCTGGGAGAATTCGTAACTATTGACGGGAAATTGGTAGTAGAAGGGGATCTGGACGTAGGAAAAGAAGTTAAAATCAGAGGGGGATTCGAGGTCAAAGGATGGATCATGGTAAGGAATCCAGTCCCTGTAATTATTTTTATATTTCTTTACATAAGAGAAATGATGCACCTAGGAAAAGGTGAGGAAATAGAGAAAGCCATAGAAGAACTATTTGAAGATCCAGAAGACTTTCAGGGTATTGAAGGAAAAGAGCTTAGTGAAAAGATAATGATCGTCCCTGCCGGCGCAAAAATTTCTCTCGAAGCGATTGAAGTCGCTGGAGAAGTTGTTATCGGGAGTAGCTGCCTTTTAATAGGAGATATCAGGGCACATGCAGTCGAGGCAGGAAAAAATTTGACTCTGAAGGGAAGCGTTTATTCAGATGGAAATATCAGCATAGGAGAAAGCAGCACTGTTTATGGGAATATCTCTTCAAAGGGTCATGTAAATCTTGGCCAAAACAGTAGGGTCTTCGGTGGTATAAAAGCCGAATCTGTATTATTGTACGAAAATGCAATAGTAGACGGCATAATAAAGGCACCTTCAGGAGTCTCTTTCATGCGAGAAGCCGCAGAAAGACCAAATGTCCTTGCAGAAATTAATGTTTTAGGAAAAGAGATTAAAAATGATATAATTGCGCAGAGTAGAATCAAACCTCAAGGTGAGTGCTTAAAAACTCTGGAATTAATCGAGATAAACTCAATCATTAAAACAAGTTCAAGAGACAAAAAAAGATTTGTGCCTGGCAGGAAAGAAACGTCTGCCAGAATTCAGGTGTTAGGAAAGACTCGGCGTATTGGAGGACTAAGAAGGTTTAGAAGAAAGCATGAAGCCAGAAAACCCTAAAATTTATTCAATTCGGATTTAATCCGACCTGTAAAAGCTGGGTTTTTCCTACTATGAATGTCCTATTATCATGACAATTTAATTATGGAACTTAATATTTGGATAGCTTCAAATAACCAGAAAGGTGCCCAGAGCTTATTTAGATAATAAATTATTAAATGGTTGCGATACTAAAGTGGATTGCTCCCTGAAATCTTCGATTTTGTCCGTGATCTTTCTACAAATCAGTATTTATTCTCATACCAGATAATTCCATATCTCATTAAACGAAAGCGTAGAGGAGATTTTTTCAGAGGGAAAAGTAACATTTTTAGGGAAGTAGGGAATATGTGAACTTCAGTGAAGGTAAAATTTAAACTAGCAATCTGCGAAACCTCAGCTACAGTGTTTCAGAACCACTCAATAATTCTTTAAACATAGTATTACATTAAACATCCATAGTTTAAGCTATTGATTCTAATACAAGCTCTTGATATATATCTTTAAGTTAATCCATTAAACTTCAAGATATAAATTATAGAAAATTTTTAATTTATTTTGGACTCTCTAAAATTTACCATTAATTCCACTAGCATTGACTTCAATCAATCAAAAACCCAGAAGATGATAAAAAAGCTCAAATTTTGAGATTTTAACTTTAATTTATGGAGTATTTCGATAAATCCCAATTTTTCTGATTGTTTTCAATACCTATATAAGCAATTTATTAAAATCTGAGGTTTATAGAAATTCCGTATAAATGCAGGAGTATTTCGACCAACCTATGATTTTTATGAGTTATTTAGCTATTATTTATAAGCGTAGGTCAATTTAGATCTTTTTATCTTTACAAATCTCAGGAAAGGAATTCACTTGATAGAGGATATTACGGGCCCTAAGAACTTACAGGCAATGTGTAATTTAGTTATGGAAAAAGATTCAAAATACGTGATGCAAACCTATGGGCGCCAGCCCCTTGTACTCTCAAAAGGGAAGGGTGCACTTGTCCAGGACATTTATGGACAGGAGTATATTGACTGTGTTGCAGGAATTGCAGTAAACAATGTTGGACATTGTCATCCGAGAGTTGTCAGGGCGATACAGGCTCAGGCTGAGAAACTGATTCATGTCTCCAATCTTTATTATACTGAAATCCAGGCTGAACTTGCTGAAGCTCTGGTTTCGGTTACAGGTATGGAGCGTGTTTTTTTCTGTAATTCAGGAGCTGAAGCTATGGAAGGCGCAATGAAATTGGCCCGCTTAGTTTCTGGGAAAAGTGCTTTTGTAGCGGCTGAACATTCTTTTCACGGCAGAACAATAGGGTCACTCAGTGTAACGCACAAGGATATTTATAGGGATCCATTTACGCCTCCTGTCAGTTCTGAGACTATCTTTGTTCCATATTCAGATACCAATGCCATCAGGCAGGCTATTTCGGAAAATACTGCAGCAGTTATCCTTGAGCCTATCCAGGGAGAAGGAGGAGTAAATATACCGAAGCCAGAATACCTCAAGGATGTGAGGGAAATATGTGATGAAACTGGAACCCTTCTTATATTTGACGAAGTGCAGACAGGTTTTGGAAGGACAGGCACCTGGTTTTGTAAAGAGCAATTCGGAGTTGAGCCTGACATCATGAGTCTGGCAAAAGCAATCGGAGGAGGCTTTCCAATGGGTGCCATCACTACCAGGGGAGATATTGGTTTCGGCCTCGGGCAGCATGCTTCTACCTTCGGAGGCTGCCCTCTCGCCTGTGCTGCAGCTCTTGCTTCGATTGAAGCAATTAAGGAAGAAGGACTAGTTAAGCTCTCGAAGGAAAACGGAACCTATTTTATGGGAAAACTGAGGAGCATGGCAAGGAAAGATGTCGTAGAGGTACGTGGGAAGGGACTCATGATTGGAATTGAGCTAAAATATCCCTGCAGCAAATTTGTAGATTTTGCAAGGGAGAACGGCGTACTCTTAAATTGTATATCAGACTCAGTGATTCGTCTGGTTCCTCCGCTAGTAATTACGAAAGAGCAGATTGGTACGGTAGTTGATGTACTTGAGCAGGCCTGAATTAATAAAAAAAGAAATATTTGACATTGCAGAGTATGTTCCCGGAAAATCCATAGAAGAGATAGCTTCTGCCTACAGGCTTGATAAGGCCTCGATTATCAAGCTAGGCTCTAATGAAAATCCCCTCGGCCCCTCTTCGAAAGCGGTTCAGGCGCTGATAGACGCAGCCCCTTGCGCAAATATTTACCCATCTGTAGATGCGCTGGAATTTAGAGAAGCTCTCTCGGAATATACAGGTTTTCCAGTTTCGAACATCGTAGCATCAGGGCCTGGAATGGATGGGCTACTTGATGGACTTTGTAGGCTCATGATCGAAAGAGGAGATGAGGTCATAATTCCGATTCCTACCTTTTCCTATTATGAACTGGTAGCTCGAGCATGCGGAGGAAAACCGATATTTGTCAGGCGGAACCAAAACTTTTCTCTAGATCCTCAGAAAGTTCTGGAAGCCGAGTCTTCCAGGACAAAAATAATTTTCCTTTGTTCCCCTAACAATCCATCAGGTAATCTTCTTCCAGAATCTAGCCTCAGAAAGATACTCAAAAATACCAAAGCCCTTGTGTTCGTTGACGAAGCTTATGTAGAGTTTGCAGACAGAAATCTGGTTGGTCTTGTACAGGAGTATGATAATCTTGTTGTGGGTAGAACCTTTTCCAAGGTATTTGGTCTTGCAGGCCTGCGCCTTGGTTATGGAATTCTGCCTGAATGGTTGGCAAAAGAGTATGTTAAAGCAGCAACTCCATTCTCAGTAAGCTTTCCGGCCTTAAAGGCAGGAATAGCTGCTCTTTTGGATGTCGAACACATAAGAAAGACCATAGAAATTACAAGGGAGGGCAGAGAATATCTTAAAGAAAAAATTCCTTTCAAGGTTTATCCTTCTCAGGCAAATTTCGTACTTGTGGATGTTGCTCCTTTGAAAGCAAAAGCAGTGGCTGAAAACCTAATGAAAAAAGGGATAATCGTGCGCCCCTGCGATTCTTTTAGAGATGCGGGAGAAACCTTTATCAGGATAACAGTTGGCACCCTGGAACAGAATAAAAAGGTTGTCAAGTCTTTTAAAGCTATAAAAACAGAGGTCTAAAAACTTTAACTTTTTCATTAACGAGTATTTATTTCTTCTAAATTCTTGTTTTCACACACTTAATTCCTCAATTTCTTCAATTTTCATCAACGGATAATTGAGTTCTGTGTCAAACTCCATCCCAACTTTCGCTTTTACAGAACCATATTCTACAGTGATTTTTACTCTAAGCATTGGACCCTGAAGTTCAGAATAGCCGAATTTGTTTCCCAGTTTGCTTTTCAGCATTTCTCGGTCGATATCTACAGAAATTTCGGTTACATAAGGTTGGACTGAAATACTTTTCTGAATAGCCTGTTCAAAACTAGAAACATTATTTAAATTAATAGGTGAACCTGTAAATTGATGGTATAGAGCTCCAAGTTTTATTCCTGCTTCAAAGAGTGCGTTGTCCCTATCAGTTATCTTTTCTCGAATCAAATAAATCTCTCCCTGCTGGCATTTGTGAGTAAACATGCCAAAATGAATCCGGTTTATTGCTTCTCCTCTCTTTCTCCAGCTTCCAGTTTTTTATCCCGATATTCTTTACTATTAAAATTATTAAGCAACGGAATCCTGAAAAAGGGGGATAACAGATAAATTAGCATTAGGATAAAAGGCAAAACAGAAAAAATCCGCATATACTCTATCATATTAATAAAATAGAGAAGCATGATTATCCCGAAAATGGAAGCTATAAAGGCTAAGATCTTTATATTTCTGATCTTCGGATAGCTCACGCTACTTACCATAAGAAGAGAAAGAGCAAGGGTCAGAGCAAGAAGGAAATCTATCCTTACAAAATATTTGTCCAGCAAAAGATATGTTACCAGCATAACACAACCTGCGGTAATAGGAAGCCCTTCAAATCCGTTTTTCTGGGAGGATACTGATGAATTGAAACGTGCGAGCCTTAGCACACCACACACAGTGTAAAAAACAGAAAGTACCGCAACAATAGGATCTTCTCCTCCGAATCCTATGTATATAAGAAAAGCCGGGGCAACCCCAAATGAAACTGCATCAGCAAAAGAATCAAGATTTTCCCCCAGTTCTCCTCCTTCGAACCGTCTAGCAATGTAGCCATCAGCTCCATCTGCAACTACCGCAAGTAGGAGTAAGATCAAAGCAAGATCAAAAGAGCCATTATGGCTAACTGAAATAGAGCTAATTCCGCAGATAAGGTTCAAAAGAGAGACAAAGTCCGGAAGTCTTAACATTCTAAATACGTTCATATTCAAAGCCCCTATCGTATTTTATTTTTGCTATAACTGTCTTGCCTGCAAGTACTCTCTCGCCTTTTCCTACTACGATGTCAAAATCTTCCGGAATTGTTACGTCGACCCTTGATCCAAAACGAATCATTCCTATGCGTTGTCCCTGCTCGATGACATCGTTCACCCTTGAATACGAGACAATCCTGCGGGCAATTGCGCCGGCTATCTGTATAACGCTGACATCTCCATATTTACTATGGATAATGAACTCGTTTCTTTCGTTTCTTTCAGAGTCTTTACGGTAAGCAGGAAGATATCCACCTTTTTTATAGGTTATTTCCTTGATTTTTCCGGAAATTGGGGCTCTATTTACATGTACATTCTGGAAAAACATGAAAATACAGATTTTTCGATCTCTGATGTCTATAACCGTACCATCTGCTGGTGAAATCATATAAGTGTCCGAAACTTCCACTTTTCTTTCTGGATCTCTGAAAAAAAGAATCACAAAGAAAGTTAATGCTATTCCTATGTGAACAGCATGATTGATTGAAGAACTGTTCATCACCCTGGAGAGGATTGCAAACAGTGAAGTTACGGATACAGCCGTAAAAATCCATGGTTCTGAGCCCTTCGCAATCATGACTTCAGTCCTCCCCATGTAGCTTCACTAGGGATCTCAATTCTTCAGAAAGTATGACCCAAAGGCCATCAATCATTTCCAGCAGTTCAGGCAAAACTCGGAGCACTGCGTATGAAATTACAAAAAGAGCAATTACTGAACCCGCCTTAGCGATGTAATTATGCGCGATTATAAAGCTATTAGCACCGAACCATTGTTCCCCATAAGCCACTACCACAAAAATATCCCTTATAAGATTAAGCACATAAATCACAGGTACGGATATGGTAAAGGCTGTAGCCAGGCGACTAAGGGGAGCTCTAACTGCACCTATAAGTCCCATAAAGAGAGCAATGCTCTCAATTGCTGTACAGGCAAGAATGATCTCTACTGTATGTCCATTAAGGGTTATCATATTCCAGTCTTTCATGTAAGCAGGAATATCGAAATACTGGAGAATCCAGACTACTTGAGAGGTAACTCCTCCTATAATCCAGGTATTTAGGTAGGGGAAATTTGCAAATGGAAAGTAAACTAGAGCTCCGAGTGCACAAGCACTGGTAAGCATCGAAGTCACATTTAGGAAATCAACTCTATCCAGAGTTGAAAATTTCGAGTGCAGGATCTCTCCATTATTTAGTAGATGGAGGTGGCCTTCCCTGTACTCGTGAAACATAATAAATGCCACAAATATGCAAAATAAAGTAACAACTATTGAAAGGAGCACATTTACATAGTCTAAGACCTTGAGGTAATGGAAAGGCTGATAACTCCAATAAATGGAAAATGTACACCATCCTATCCCTCCGACAAGTTTACGAATCCTCAATGTTTTGGGGACGGTGGATGAAGTGACCATTAACCCTACTGCGAGCCAGAGTATATTCTCTATCATTTTTACGCACCTTTTTGGCCAGGCTAAAGACAAATTATATATTCTTTTTCCTTATTTTTGATTCCTGAGAAAAATCTCGGGCAATTGAAGTTTCTGGGAAGTAACATATGAAATTCTCTAAAATAATTAATAGATTTCCATTAGATATTCTAATGGTTTGCAATATATTAGAGTTTGATACTATTTGGTGGATTTTGATTTATTGCAGTCAATTGCTAGTGGAATTAATGGTAACTTTTTGGGTCTAGAATATATTCCAAATTTCCAATATATTCATGTACATAATAATAAAGTGGTTCAAAGATTTTGGATTTTACTTTTTCACATAATGGAATTTTACCTCCATGGATATAAAGGATCAAACGAACATTGTAGATAAGATAACAAATTTCTATTATACAAAAATAGCGTTACAAAAGTATGCTTATTTATATAAAACTGGCGGGATGAAAAAAATATGGAAATAGAGCGAAAGAAATTGTAACTATTCAGAGTATCTTTTATCTTTGCTAACTTGAGCACCCGTGAAATTAACCTCTATAACCGGTAAACTATTCTTTCGGATGTTGTAAACGTAGGCTCTACTTCTGCAGCAAGCTGTAGTTCATTGTATGCTTCTAAAATTCCTGACATTTTTTGCTGTAATTTCATTATTTTGATGCACCTTTCTGCCTGATTATTCTCAGAACTATCAGTCCTGTAAGGATCCTCATGATCTTTCTTTGTATCGCACAAACTTATCAAGTATATTTTATATCTTTATTTGTGGAATTGAACATCATTTTCCTTGTTTTTGAAGGTTTGACGAAGGCTGATTTACTTCACTTCCTTTAATGACTATGGAATCGAACCTTTTTTTCAACGTTGTAATTTGCTCTAAATTCAACTCTTGAATTTGCTCTTTGCATTCATCAGTGTATTTTTTCTATTTCTGTTAAAAGCTTATTCATATCTTCAGCTCATTGCTGTGTATAAATTTTAATGAACGAGAATCATTTAAAGGAGTTCACTACATAAAGAACTATTCTGCTTGATAGAAGTTATATTCAGAGTGTTAAAGATTGATACAATTATTCCGATAGGGTTGAATATAAATACAATAAAAGGAACTTTTGAGAATATGCTTAAAAAGATTTGTAAGGATAATTGAAATAGGATGACGAGTTTCTACGTTATACACAATAATAATAATAATAATAAATTGAGGATTTCTATGTGTCCCGAATTTATTCATAAGCGTATAAGTGGTATATAAATGACTCGTTAAAATCAGAGACTTATCTAAATCCTTAATTATTTAACCTGGTATTTCTGCCGGTAAAAGCTGATTCAGAAAGTAATTGTCTGCGAAAAGGATTCCCAAAAGGTAAATTAGAAGGCATTTTATGCTACCTCAAACCCCTCGTTTAACCGTTGATGCCATAATTCTCTTAAAAAACAGGCTTGTCCTTGTGAAGAGGAAAAATCCTCCTTACAAGGGGAACTTTGCTCTTCCTGGGGGTTTCGTTGCAGTAGGGGAAAGTACTGAAAAAGCAGTTATAAGAGAATCTTTTGAAGAAACATACCTTCTTGTAGAGATTATAAAACTGGTTGGGGTCTATTCCGATCCTCAACGTGATCCCAGAGGACATACAGTTTCAGTATGTTACCTTACAAAGGGATCCGGAAGGCTAAAATCAGGTTCTGACGCCTCTTCTGCCAAACTTTTTGAGCTTGAGTCGATTCCTGAACTGGCTTTTGACCACAATAAAATGATAAATGATGCAAAAAGTGATATCAATGCAGTTCTGTACCAAATGCAAAAGCATGATGTTTCCTAAGGATGGTAATTACCTGTGTAAAAAATGCGGGAACATAATACCCATTGAGAATAATCCACAGAATTTTGTTTCAAAAGCCAAGATTGAAGATCGTGAAGTAGTGGTTCTTGAAGGTGAGCAGATTTCAGGTTTGCCAACAACAAGTGCAAAATGCCCAGAGTGTGGAAATAATACTGCTTCTTGGTGGCTCAGGCAGCTTAGGTCTGCAGACGAGTCGGAAACCCGTTTCTTCAAGTGTACAAAATGCAAGTTCACATGGAGAGAATACGACTGAAAATCAGATGTTTTTCTACACGATCTTTATAAAACATATTCTAGAAAAGTAATTTTCAGATGTGATATCAGAGCTATTTTCTGCCTAAGGTAGATCATGAAGCCTTCTTGTATTCTGACCAATATTTATATAGTTACCAAGAGTTTGGATTAATGATTTTCCAGATTTCAAATAGCTATCAATCTTTTTGTGGAAGTTTTCCCTTCGGAAAGACCAAAAACTTCCAAATCTGTAAAGAAATATATATCGCAAGGGTAATAAAGAGTTTGAGATTTAAATTTATTTAGCGGAGAAGAATGATGTTCAAGGCAGCAATTAATGCAGAGCTTCTGAAAGACGCAATTGCCGCATTGGCTGTAATTGTAGATGAGGTTAGATTTAAGATAAAACCGGAAGGCATTTCGGTAAAAGCTGTTGATCCAGCCAACGTTGCAATGGGGATTTTTGAGCTTGGATCATCAGCTTTCGACGAATATAGTGCTGATGAGTGTGAAATCGGAATTGACCTGAACAAGATTACGGATCTGCTAGGGATTACGGATAAGAGCGACACAATTCGGATGGAACTCGAAGAGGGAAATCATAAGCTCCTGATTAATGTTGGAGGGCTGTCTTATACCCTTTCTCTTCTCGATCCCTCTACAATTCGTGCAGAACCAAGAGTTCCTCAGCTCGAGTTGCCTGTAAAAGTTGTTCTGAACGGTGCAGATCTCAGGCGTGCGGTGAAAGCCGCAGAAAAAATAAGCGATCATATGCTCATGGGAGTTTCTGGTGATACTTTTTATATGGAAGCAAGAGGTGATACTGACCAAGTTCGTCTAGAGATGGGTAGAGATCAATTAATTGATTTGAAGTCAGGTGAAGTATGTTCTCTCTTTTCCCTGGACTACCTGACAGATATAGTCAAACCTACAAACAAAGTCAATGAGGTCTCCATCTCTCTTGGAAAAGATTTTCCTATACTTATAGATTTTGAAATTGCAAATGGCGCAGGAAAAATTTCTTACTTCCTGGCTCCAAGAATCGAATCGGATTAATAGTATGCAGGCAGATAAATTCGCATATTATCCTTTTATTTCAGAAGCATCTACCCATGTTGAAAGTCTAGGTATTTCTTTGGATAGTCTGCTTAATTCCCGTGCTTTCCGGACCGCACGGGTCCGTGGGATTGAAAGAGTAAAAGAGGCTCTTGAAGGGGAAATCAAGAAATCTCATTTATGTGGAGAAGCCCAGGTTCTCTCTGAGCTCCTTTCATACCCTTTTGCCAGGATGCTGGTTGCATGCGTGAATGATCAACTTTTCACCCGTCGCTATGCTTTGGCAGAAGCTAAAGCTGCCTACAATATCCTCAAAAATGAAAATCCGACTTTTTTGCTTGAGTTCGGAGAAGATTTTAGAATTTCAGTAGAGTTCAAAGATACTTATTTCATCATGCATTTTGCGAATTATATTCGCTTTTCAAACTCCCTTAAAGATCCCGCCTGGAGACTTACAAACCGCAATTTCAGAGCTGGAAAAGTAAGTATTACTAAAGAAGAATTTGCAAGGCTCCTTGAAGAAGCAATCAGAGAACGGATCGAGCATTTCTTACCTATTCCTGAGATCCCTGAAGAAGTTTCTAATTTCTGTGCCCCGTATGTTGCCGAGATAAAGGATCGGTTCGAGATCCAAAAGAAAAACTTTTGGGCAACGGATTTTGGGATTGTTGAGCCAAAGTTTTTTCCCCCATGTATTTTCCATGCTCTTGCAAACGTAAAGGGCGGGGTGAACCTTGCACATTCGATGCGTTTTGCCATGACATCTTTCCTGCTCAGCATTGGAATGTCAGTAGATGAAATTCTCAATCTTTTCAACATCTCTCCTGATTTTGGCGCAGAAAAAACTCTTTACCAGATAAATCACATTTCAGGCTCTACAGGAAATAAATATAAGCCACCTGCCTGCGATACCATGAGGACCTATGGCAATTGCATTGGGAAAGATAGATTATGTGAAAAAATCAAACATCCTCTAAGTTATTACGAAAAGAAGATATATTTGAAAAACAAGGGAAAAGAAAATGGAAATGAAATAGAGCAAGGTAAGTGACTTTCTATTGCCAAATTAAACTCATTTTTGCAGGTTTAACAATCCATTTTCACTCAAATGAGAACTGTTTTGATAATTTTTACCCGAATGTCTTTGCTTTTTTATGTCGAATTCAGTTGAAATTCCTACAAAAAGAACGGATGTCAAAAATGAAGCTCATGCTATTCTCTTCGTCTCAAATGCTCATTTAAGTGATGTATTGATTGATATTTTTTGCAGAAACTGTATAGTGATTCTATCAGGAATCTCTTCCTGGAAGACCGTTGACCAAATCATAGGAAAATTTTTCTCCAACTGTTCGTAAAAAAGTTATCAGATAAGAGAAATTTTGGACAGAGAATATATCAAGCGCTGTATTTAGGCTTCAGACATGTCTAAATTTTATAAAGTATCTTAACTATGAAATCAAAAATTTGGAGAGATAAATTTTCAATTATGCTTATTGAAAACATAAAAGTTAGATGGAAATTTTAGTACTGTTCAGTGTATTGGAAAAATTGTTGCAGCATTTCTAATTGGTGAAATAGGCAATTTTAATGGTTTTTTTAGTATATAAGCTTGCTTCATGGCTCAGGTTAGTTCCGAATGTATATCAGTCTGCGGATAAATTCTCAACTGGGAAATTACAAAAAGAGTATTAAAGTAGTAAATTGGATCCTAAAGCAGATTGCTCAGGTAGCAGGAAGTAAAAAAATAGCAAATTAAAAGATTTTTTTAACCGGGAGAAGAAATCAATTGAACCTATAAAGTCAAGTATTGATCTGGCAAGTAAAATTGCTACAATAACATGGCATATCATTACAAATTATAGATGTACGAAGATGAAACAGGTATAAAAAAGGAGAAATTCAAGAAAGAAAAATTATTGAGACTGAGACCTATTTTGTTGATAAATGTGTCATAATTGGTTAATTAATAGCAACTATGGGGAAAGAGGACGGAGAAAGTACATGAAGAAGATAGCCTCAGGTACTTTCATGATATAATTGAAGGCTTGAGACTTATTGTAGTTTGAAAAATAGAAAGAAGTATAATCAAATTTATCTTCAAATTATAAAAGTCAGAATAAGTAAGTAAAAATTATCTTGAAGCGGCATTATGACTTTTCATCGTAAAAATTCAGAATCAGAGACTTTTTATTATCTTTCAGGGTTTTTTTATATATTGTAGTCTCAGGACGCAGAAATAATGATGAATTTTTGCGATCTCGAAGATGTTAAAAAGTCTCTGGGATTAAGGTATATATATAAAAATTTTTAGTATCAACTCCTGAGGAAAAATAGTAACTGAATAAAAGTAGTCATTAGGAACTATAACAAATTGAAAATACTGTATATAGGATAACTATAAATATCAAAACAAATTTGAGATTACAGTATTATAAAATCAAACGAGATGGTTGCAATGACTAAAGGCATAAAGTATTCGGTTGCAGAAGGACATCACGATGATTTAAAACTTACAATAATTACTCTTACAGCAGCTGTCTTAGTTGCTTTTCTCATACGTATGCTCTCTTATGTCTCAGTCACTGCAAACGGAGGCATAACCTTCAGCGGATATGATCAATTTTATCATATGCGACGTATTCTTTATACAGCATACAATTTCCCACATACTCTTAATTTCGATTCTTACCTTAATTATCCTTACGGTTTTGAAATAGGATGGCCGCCTTTTTTTGATCTGTTAGGTGCTCTGCTTGCAAAAATCCTGGGAGGAGGCCAGCCAGATTTGCATACTATCGAATTTGCAGGAGCATTATTACCGGTACTTCTCGGGGTATTGACTATAATTCCACTTTATATAGTAGCTGCTACGATTCTTGACAGAAAAACAGGACTTCTTGCCGCCTTCATTTTTGCATTTATGCCAGCTCATATATATGCATCCAAGTTTGGGAACGTTAGCCATCATGTAGCAGAAACATTTTTAACAACTGCAGCATATGCATTACTCATACTTGCTTTAAAATGGGCAAGGGAACTCTCTTTTTCCCCTAGCTCTCTTAAAAATATTTACTCAGAAAAGAAACTGATGAAATCACTGGCTTTTGCAGGAGCATCTGGGATATTCTTAGCCCTGTTTATTTTTACATGGTTGGGAGCCTTATTTTTTGTAAGCTTGATAGTATTGTATGCAGTTTTACAGACTATTATCGACCTTAAAGCCGGAAAACGATCTGATGATATTTTCATCTGCTTAATAGCAAATCTTTTTGCAACACTTTTATTTACTATTCTGCTATTAGCCGGATATGTACGTTCGGGTCTAGAAATGAGCGCGATGTATCTCTCCTGGTTTCAGGTACTCTATGTATTTAGCATGATAGCAGCAACTACTTTTTTTTGGGGCCTTTCTATATATATCTCAAAAAAGGGAATGGACTGGAAATATTATCCTGGCACTTTAATACTGGTTTTGTGTACAAGCTTTTTGCTTCTCCGCTTTTTTTCAGCTGGATCCTACGCTTTTGTGATAGAAGGCATAAGTTTTTTCTCGGGAAAAGGTGAATACTTAGGTACTATTTCCGAAGCAATTCCTTTATTTTTAACTTCAACAGGAACCTTCACCGTTACGCAAGCATTAGGAAATTTCGGACTTTGCTTGCTTGTTGCTCTGGCAGCTTTTTTCCTGCTAGTTCTTGAGTGGAAAAGGGATAAATCAAAACCAGAAAGGGTCTTTTTCCTATTATGGACAATCTTCTCCGCATATATCACATTCTCACAAAGACGTTTTTCATATCAGCTCGCAGTAAATATTGCAATCCTTACTTCATATATACTATGGGTTCTGTTTGAATCCCTAAACTTTGAAGCTGAAGTAAAAATGGTAATATCTGGACTAAAAGATGGGAAAAAAATCTCACTTGACTCTCAGACCGGAAAAAAAGTAAATGTGAACACCGCACCAAGACTTAAAAAAATGGATTTTTCAGGGGCAAAAAATAAGCAGAGACCCGATTACTTCAAAATTTTTTCGGCATTGGCGTTGATAGGACTCGTTTTTATACCCTGCATATGGATGGGAGTTGGTCTTGCAAAAAGTTCAGACTGGATTGGTCCAGGTCCAGAATGGCAAAAATCGCTTATTTGGCTCAAAAATTCCAGCCCGGAGACTTCTTATTATCTTCAACCTTCCAAAATTCCAGAATATGGAGTACTGAGCTGGTGGGATTATGGTAACTGGATAGTGTACATCTCCAAGAGGCCTGCAATATCGAACAATTTCCAAACTGGTGTTGAAGATTCTGCACATTTCTTTATGTCTGAGTCTGAACAGGAAGCAAAGGCTGTAATGGACAAACTCAAGGTAAAATATGTGATAACTGATACACCAATGTTAAATGATAAGTTTGGGGCTATTGCTCATTTCGCAGGAAAGGATTCAAAGGATTATTTTAAGCAAGTTAACCGTACTTCAGTGAGTGCTAAAGAGAAACTTTTGAATACTGAGATATTTAAGCTTCACGATCGTAATGGAGCAAATCTTGGAAATCTGCGGCTTGTCCACGAAAGCAATGTCTTTAATGTAGCCAATAACAAAAGTAATGTTGTAAAAATATTTGAATATGTACAAGGGGCCAAGATTACAGGTACTTCAAGCCCTAACAAACCTGTCAATGTAATACTTTATCTCAAATCAAATGCAGGCAGAGAATTCAAGTATGAAAATAAAGCAATGGCAGATATGAGCGGTTCATTTGAAATAACTGTACCCTATTCTACAGAAAAAACTGACCGTGGAATCAATGCTATATCGGCTTATAAATTGAGTGTAGGAGAAAACATCACCGAGAAAGCAATTTATATAAACGAAGGTGACGTTCTAAATGGAAACAGAATAAGAATATAATTTCTATGACTAAATAAAAATTTCCTTTGGGGAAGTTCTAAATTAACTTTTTGGGTATTTTTATTTTGTAATTCTTTTGGAGACAGTCTTCTATTTTGTTTGGAAGTATATAAGATCTGAAGGATCTCGATAAACCCTTAAATGTATTCATATGCTTATAAATGGGATATAAATTACTTGTGAAAATCAGAGGTTTATCAAAATGCTCTTCGGTTTTAATTCCCTTATAAATTAAGGAATATCTCTACTTCCATAATATTGAATTTTTATAGGCAGTTACAAAAAAATGGAATTAAGGTGTATGAATTAAGTTTTTTCGTGTGAATTATTGAGGATAAATGGTAAACTAATAAGGAGTAAAACAAATAAGAGTAGTCATTCGAAGCTAGGGATCGTATTCAAGACTATAGCAAGTCGGAAAGTGGGGCAAAGCATGGAAAAAAGACCAACGAGGAAAAAGTTTTCCCGAGTTTGTCTTTCATTGATTGGAGTTAGTTTTCAGAGGAATTGATGTACATTTTAGTGATTCAAGGGGGATATTAAAAGTTTCTGATCTTATAGTGTATATTCAGGAAAATTATCATTTAAAGATATTAATTTTATTATAATTTTAAGTTCAGTTTTTGAGGATGAATATGTACTTTTGTGCAGATGCCTAAACAAAATCGAAAAATAGAAGTTCTTAAGCAAAAATGTGGCTTAAATTATACATAGACCCAAATAAATATGGTTTTGTAAAGATTAGATTAAAATACGGATAAAGTTCAAACTGGAGTTTACGTTAAAATATCTTAATATGTTGCAGTTAAAATTCTGAAGTAAAATAGAAAAAAATGGTAAGGAAATAATTCTCTTTACCATCAGACAGTTATAGAACTATGTAGCTTGTATTCTGTCTCACATACTTCTTTAGTATCCCTTGCAATGGTAAGTTCTTCATTGGTTGGGATAATAAGAACTCTTACTTTTGAATCTGGGGTGCTAATGTCGATTTCCTGCCCTCTTATTTTGTTCTTTTCATCATCAATCTTTATACCTAAGCCTTCAAGACCGGAAAGAATTCTTTTTCTTATAGTTGCGCTGTTTTCTCCGATACCTGCGGTAAAGACCACTGCGTCTGTGCCGTTGAGCACGGCTGAATACTCACCGATGAATTTTTTAATCTTGTATGCAAAGACTTCAAGGGCAAGTTCTGCTCTCTGGTTACCATTGGAAGCTGCTTCATCAAGGTCTCTGAAATCGTTGCTGATTCCAGAGACTCCGAGTACCCCGGATTTTTTATTCATAAGGTTGTCAACTTCCCTGGTTGAAAGCCCTTCTTTCTCCATAATGAATGGAACGACAGCTGGGTCGATGGAACCGCATCTGGTCCCCATTGCGACTCCCTCTAGCGGGGTAAAGCCCATGCTAGTCTCAATGGATTTCCCACCCTTTACAGCGGTAATGCTTGAACCATTTCCGAGATGGCAAGTTATAACTTTAACATCTTTTTCTGGTTTCCCAAGCATAGCAGCAGCTCTTCTGGCAACGTACATGTGAGAGGTACCATGGAAACCATATTTCCTAATTCCATGTTTCTCGTACAAATCATATGGTAGAGCATACATGTAGGCATATGCAGGTAGTGTCATATGGAATGCAGTATCAAATACAGCTACCATTGGTGTGCCGGGCATGATTTCAGCACAAGCAGTTATCCCCATCATGTTTGGAGGGTTGTGGAGAGGAGCTAGTTCAAAGCAATCTTTGATCGCCTGTTCCACACTAGCATCGATTAAAGCAGATGTCGTGAATTGCTCGCCACCGTGCACAACTCTGTGTCCGACTGCGTTTATTTCGGTCATATCTTTGATTACACCGAATTCTGAGTCGGTGAGAGCTTTTACGACTTCCCCGAGTGCTGTCTTGTGAGTGGGTAGATCAGTTTGTATTTCCAGCTTCTTGCCATCTAATCTTTTCTGGGTAATAATTCCATTATTGATACCTATCCTCTCACAGAGACCTACTGCAAGGGCGGATTCATTAGTCATATCAACTAGTTGATATTTAAGAGACGAGCTCCCAGCATTTATTACAAGTACCTTCATGTATACACACCAGTTCAATTCATTGCTTCTAAGTCACGTTCACAGTTTTCGGTTAAAATATAATTTATAAAATTTGGAAAACACTTTATTTGTGCATTTTTAATTATTTGTCCTGTGCTGCGGCCTGGACACAGGTAATAGCAACGGCTCCAACAATATCCTCATCGCTGCAACCTCTGGACAGGTCGTTAATCGGCTTTGCAAGTCCCTGAGTAATTGGGCCATAGGCTTCGGCTTTGGCAAGTCTCTGTGCAATCTTGTATGCGATGTTTCCACTATTTAGGTCAGGGAACATAAATACGTTGGCTTTGCCTGCAACAGGGCTTCCGGGCGCCTTTGAAGCTGCAACGCTAGGAACAATCGCTGCATCAACCTGAAGCTCGCCATCGATTGCGATGTTAGGAGCTAGTTCCTTTGCGCGCTTTGTAGCGGCAATCGTTGCTTCGGTTAGAGGGCTTTTTGCGCTTCCCTTAGTGGAATAGGAAAGCATTGCAACTCTTGGCACGTCCTCAACCAGGAGTTCAAATGTAGCTGCGGAATCGACTGCCATGTGTGCAAGATCTTCCACGTTTGGCATTTCGACCATTCCAGAGTCACAGAAAAGGAATGTGCCATTGGATCCATATTCACAGTCAGGCACAGAGATTATGAAGAAAGCGGATGCAAGAGCTGCGCCGGGCGCTGTTTTCACGATCTGGACAGCAGGTCTAAGGGTGTCTGAAGAAGAGTGGATAGCGCCTGATACTACACCATCGACTTCACCGAGTTTGGCCATCATAACAGCGAAGTAAACATAATCACTCATAATTTCAGCTGCACTTTCGAGTGTTACACCTTTATGTTTTCTCAGTTCATAGAAAGCTTTAATGTATTCTTCTCTTCTCTCATAAGTTTTAGGATCTACAAATCTTGCTCCTGAAATGTCAAGATCTCCTGCAAACGCTTTTATCTCGCTCTCATTCCCTATAAGGACAATCTTTGCAATACCTCTTTCAAGGATCTTAGCAGTTGCTTGGAGAGTTCTTATATCATTAGTTTCAGGTAAAGCGATTACCTTATTAAGTTTTTTTGCTCTTTCGCTGATCTTATCTAGGAATTTTGCCAATCAACCAACCTCCTATATAATTAGGATGATTAAATTTACCGGTCTTGATATATAAATTTACGTAAAAATCTAAGAGAAATTTATCTAAAGATGACGATATATCCCTGTCTACTAACCTTTTATACTTATTTGCAAACATTTATATTCAAAATCAATAAAAGAATATTATTTTTTTTCATGAAATCTGGTATAGTTTTTATTAACAATAAACGTAGAAAATTTAGATGAATCCAATTTTTGGCTGATTTCTTATAAAGTATATGTAAGCAATTTGTTGAAATCGGAGGTTTATCAAACTTGTCTATAATATAAATAATAAATTGATATAAAAGAATTCCGAACGGAGTGGGACAATGAATAAGTATCGTAACTGTTAACCCTCAAAAAAAACAGTTCGAGATTTCTCTTTGATGCAATAGAGACTTCTGATTACTAACTGATGGATAAATAAAAGATATGCTCAATAGCAGAAAGTTGAATAAAATAAGGTCATTTAAATTTGTTAATGAATCCTAGTAAAGGTGGACATGTATTATTTTTCCCGGCTTGATTAGTCAGAAAAAAGGACTCAGATGTGGATTGATGAGTAACTTATATCTTTCCCAAAAACGGATTGATGCTAGGATGTTTGTTTGGAGGTTAACATTCCCCCTTAAGAAGATGAGGCTCATAACTGCGCTGCAGATTAAAAACGCATCCTTATAAAAAAATTTTTAACTAGACTATGAGATAAAAAACATCATTAAGAATTTACATATATCATTTATTAATTAAGTATAGTTGAGCTTAGTTTCTCAAATTGTTGGCTAATGGTTATGTTTTTCATTTTTGAATGTGTTTGAGTTCTATATTTTTTACAACTAAAAAAATCAATCGATTTTTTGGATAACTGCCAAATTGAGTTAATTTTATAATTCTCTTTTGCAATTAGGTAATCATCCACTCTTTGAACTGTGGAAGCAAAACTATTTCAACGATTTATTTTTAACCTCTAATTGCACAACAAAGCCAGTGATAACATACAAACAAGGTTTCTATGTTCACATTTGTGTGTCTTACTACTATTTTTGCTTTCAAAACTCACTACGGATATCAAAAATCATGTGGATATTTTACCATTTATTCCTCTTTTGACCAAAATGTGAGGAGAATAGAAAATGGGCAGGATGCGAGTATGTGAGCATCTTGGTAAAAATATCATCTACTACTTGATAGACTACCTAACATATGGAGGAACAAACTTTAGGAGAAATATTGCTATCAAAATTATATATTTGGTGGTTATTTAATATAATGAATGTTTTTCGAAGTTTTATAATGATCTAATATCTAGTAAACTATACGAATGTATATATTTAAATGTGACTATAAAATTTAAATGTTGAGGCTGCTGACTAAAATATTTTGGGAAAATTGTTTTTTGTGGTTCAATTTAGCGAATAAAAGATGTATATTTGGAACAAATTCACATTCGGTTGGATAAAACCAACAGGGCAGTATTATAATTAAACCAGATTAAAAAACAGCATTAATTGAGCAGAAGTTTAGAAATATACAATGAGGATTGTGAAGAAAACAATCATGAAGAAGATTAAATATCTAATTTGTCTATTTACTCTGTCGGTTGTGTTGAGTTCGTTTGTTCTTGCAGGAGCCAATGCACCACCTACACAGCGAGTAATTAGCGGCAAAGGGCAAAATTGGTATTTGAAAGGTGATAAATCAGATTCCAGCGATAAATACTGGAATAATACAGTTGCACAGGTAGATTATCAAAATATACTGCACTTAATAAGTGTTAAAGGCACAAACATAATTTATAGTATTGAATTGAAACCCAGTTATGTAAAAATCACATCCATGCAGGCAAATGGGAAAGTTATAGCAAACTATGAGCTTATTCCAAAATTAGTCTTATTCCCGATCAGTAGAAGTTTTAGAACTAGTTTTCGTAATTGGAAACTTTGGTTGTGTTCATGAGTTGTTGAAAATCGTAATCATAAGTCAATATCCATTTTTTTCTCCAATATAAGAAGCCTACTCATTTTTTCCGATTTGATCAATTGCTAAAGGACCCTTTCTAATATCAAACTTATCTCTAGCTATGCCTTTAACTTTATAAATGGTCTAAAAATTTTTGCTTTCAAATATTGTTTTTAGTTCAAGCTTTTATTTCTCAATCAATAATATCGGACCTATCTGAACCAAGTTTATGAAGTAACCCGCAGCAACCTTCCTTATTAACCTATTTTACCAATAGTAACTTATTTTTTAGTGACTCCCTCTCTGGAAGTTGCTTTCTAATAGAATCTCATGAATATATAAATTACATTAAGTATAGAGGATTTCGATAAACCCAAATTTTTGGCTGGTTGCTTATGAGCCTTATATAATCAATTTGTTGAAATCGGAGGTTTATCTAAATTCTCAAAACTCTTTAAAGAATGCTATGACATTAAAAAAGCAGTTATTGGATGGTGAACTGTGGGGGGATGCTATACCTTCCGATGTAATTACTAAAGTTGTTGAAAATCAGGAAAACAAGGTAAAAAAAGAAGCCTTTTAGCAAATGAAGATATTTGGTTTTGAGTAATTCCTCTATAGCCATTGCTGTTGTGAGAACATACCCCTTGCAGCTTGGTAGCAACCTTAACTTTGATTTATGATTCATGGAACTGATTTTGGAACTGATGAGATTAGGAAAGATTTGGAATCTATTGAAACACCATTATTTATATTCTTTTGAATCATATTCATAGATCACTGATAGTAGTTAGATATTTCCCTGATTTTCATGCCACTCGAAACATTTATATCTCTACCGTGATATTCTGGAGATACTCTTTGATCAACAGTGCCTTGGTGGCTTAGGGGTATAGCGCGTCCTTGGTAAGGACGAGGTCGCGGGTTCAAATCCCGCCCGAGGCTTATTTCCTTAAAAGGTTCACAGCCTACTTTCAGGAAATGTGAGATAATGGAAGTAGCGTTTTATAAACTAAATACCAAGAAACGTGTAGATTCTTTGAAAAATTCAGACATATCTGTAACGATAAAAAACTGATTTCTAATTTTGTTAACTACTGTTTTTCTGAAGGAATTGGTGAACATAGGGCTCTCAAATATTTGTCTACGCTTAAGATTGTTGCAAAGTCCATTTCTGTTGATTTTGATAAGGCAACCGAAGAAGACATCCGTGCTTATGTTGGCAGTATTGAAAGATCGACCCTAAGTGATTGGACTAAACATGACTATAAAGTCCTATTGAAGAAATTCAAAAAATGGTTGAATGGTGGGGAAGAGCCTGCTAGTACGCGATGGATAAAAACAACGTTGAAAAAGTATGATCGAAAGTTTCCTGAGGATATGCTCAAAGAAGATGAAGTGAAGAGTATAATCGACACTGCATTAAACAAACGTGATAAAGCAATAATTGCATTACTCTGGGATATTGGAGCTAGAATAGGGGAAATAGGTAATTTACGCGTAAAAGACATTAAATTTGATGATATTGGCATTTCAATTATTGTCAATGAAAAAACTGGCCCTAGAAGAGTTAGAGCTGTATGGAGCGTTGATTACCTTAGGAACTGGCTTGAAGATCATCCAGGTCAAAACAATCCAGACGCTCCTTTATGGTTCAATTTTGCTAAAAAGACAGAGAAATTAGAAGCAATGCAATATGGTGCTATACGAATGCAGTTAAATAAAATATCAAAGAAAGCTGGAATCTCAAAGAAAATTCACCCCCATCTACTACGCCATTCGAGATGTACATATATGGCTAATTTTTTAACAGAAGCTCAGATGAATGCGTACTTTGGATGGGTTCAGGGTTCGGATATGCCAATTATATATGCTCATGGGTATCAAAATCAGGCTGCTCTAGCCCAAGGTTAATAGAGCTCGATCCGGCAGCTTCAAATATTTTTCTAATTCCAAAAGTGTCCATTCTTGCTACATTTTCTGAAAACTTTATCTCCTTCAAACTGAACTCCCTATATTCCTCAATTCACTACTTTTGAAATATCCCCTCTTTTTCTGCAGATCTTCAGACTCTATTCGATGTTCGTGTGCCTTGATTTAAGTTCGGCTTCCGAAGTGCCGGTTAGCATAATCAGCTGGCTAACTACAGAGTCCAAGAAAACAAGTGCAGTAATTTCAAAAGTAGTTCTCAAAGGTGGCATTTTTTTGTAGTCACCCCGCATTAGTCTTTCAAGGTAGCCGGTTTCATCAGGGTCATTTTTAGTTTTGCTTGGAATGATCCCAGCAATATCGGAAATTCTACCCAGTGTAGAATCTTTTTTAGATGTAATCGTTATAAGGGCTGAGCCAATCAGAATATACAGATTTTTAGGTACATTACAGAAAGAGCGACGTTGACTCTAAAAATTGAATTTATTACAGGTGTCTATACCCACTGATCAGCAGGTCCATATCCACTGATTAGTGTACGAGTTCAACACCCAGTCACAATTGGGGTAGTAATAGCTATGCCACCAATGATGATGCCAATGATCATGGCCCCAGCCCCAGCCACGGTGCCTGTAGGGATGGGTCCTGTTGCTTTTGGCCGGTTTATAGGTCCTTCTAAAGTGACATCCAAAATTACTTGGAACAATCCTGGTGATATAACGTATGGAACAACATTAAGCGGCACGCAGCTAGATGCAACTGGTTCGGTACCTGGTCAAATTACGTATAATCCACCATCAGGAACTGTGTTGAGTGCAGGTCCACAGCAGACATTGACTACTACTTTAACACCAACTGATAATAGTAATTATACTCAAGTATATGCAACTGCTTCAATCAATGTAACACAGGCAACTCCTACAATTAGCTGGAAAAACCCTGCTAATATAAAATATAAAACAGCACTGAGCAGCGCTCAACTAGATGCAACTTTTTCAGTACCTGGAAAATTTGTATACACCCCACCATCAGGAACGTTATTAAGTGCAGAAACTGGGAAACTTGATGCCGGCATTGTAAATTGTGGGATATCAAAAAGCAAAGCTGAAAAAGTAAAATGGTTGACAATATCTTAATAATGAGATGCACAGAAGCAATTTTCCTTATGGTAGTAATGTATAATGTAAATTAGATATAACCAAAATCCCAGATCAAAGAATTTCATGAAGCTGAAAAAATATACACTTTAGATGGTATGTTAATACTTATAACCTTTTTATAAGAATCAATTATGTATTCCCAGTGATCGAGAGTATCTTTCTATTTATATTAATGCAATTTCTATATATATATGTATATGTACAGAAATCATCTTAGAGAGATCTCCTTTTGTTTTGTGCTAAAATTACTCTGATTAATTCAGGTTTGTAAAAGTAAAACTTTCAGATATTTATGACCTTATTTTTAAATATAATAGTTTGACTCTCTAAAGAAATTAAAAAACACATCAATACTTATAGGTTGTAATTAATCTATATTGTAAGGTAATTACTAAATATAACCTGCATTAAATATAATTAAGTATATGGAGGTATATAGTGTGATTCAGTCAGATTCGAAAGTATTACCTAAAGATGATAACGTTAACGTAGCAAAGCCAGCTGAACCGATCTTAAAAGCAGACTCTGCAAAAATAGACTCTTCTACTAAGGCTGTTTAAATACAACATTCATTACTTTTTTTCTTATGATACCCCCCTATTTTTTTCACATATTAGCATTTTTCACATATTAGCATAATACTTCATTGACTTTTTGATCTTCAGACGATTATAACACCGCTAAACAGCTCAAAACAAAGAAGTAACCTAATGGTCATGGTTAAGACTAACTTTCTTCTTTTTATTAGCTTAGGCGATCCGGTTGATCTTAGATGTAAAAAAGGTGATTTTATGAGCTGCAGGATAAATGCCTACAGCCAGATCAAATATCTACTTGAGTATATGGGGTTATACACCATTTATAATTAAATTTATTTAATTATATACTTTTATGAATATATTATCCAAACTTAAAATATTTCGTATTAAAATTATGTGGTCCTGATTTAATTAATTATGATAGATAGAAACCTTGCTCGGCAATCAATAAATGACTCAATCTAAGGCCTACAACAGGCTTCTAATTCATCCTAGGTGACACCTACCCTGATCTAATATAAAAAGTGTTTTAGATCGCTCCACAATCGATCATTTTTTTCTTCTATGTTTATCACAAATCACAAGTTTATCGGTTTTTTTTCTATTCATTAAATATTCTTTTCAATTTCTAAAAATCAGCACCCAATACTTAAAAGTACTTTGAATAAGTTAAAAATAATTTAATCTGTCATTGTTAAGAGTATATTGAGTAGTATACGTAGTTCTCTGAAAAATACCAAACTCAACTCTACCGTAATAAGCATCTAAAAATTTGAGTAAAAATGATTATTCAATGACTAACATGTCAATCCGTAGATTCTGTTCCCAGTTGGAGCCATTCAAATCTATCCTACTGACTCGGATCATCACGAAATCGGTTGACGTTTCAATCACCTGAACTGAGAATTGATCAGGCCATCCGTGATCAACATTGGCATTTGGGTTCAGGCGATCTTGGGATGCCTGACATAGAACGATGGTTGGAGTTGCGGTTGAAAATTTCCAGCCAATTACTTTGCAGAGAACATCGCCACAATTACTAGAACCTATTATAGTATATCCCCAATGCACTTTTTCGGCTGCTCCTAAACGCGTGCCTTCCGGGTATAGTTGTTTAATTTCCGCTTCCCGAACTTCAATAATACCAATGTTATCTCTTGGTAGAGTGTCATGGGAGATTGGTATATTATTCTCATGTAGCTCATGTGATTTTCTGTTTAACATTATCTAATCCAACTCAATATTAGCTACTTATATTAAAATATTTATCTTAATAGATACGTTTGGCATTACTTATAAACGTAAAAATAAATTAAAACTATATTAAATAAATTCTACAAAAAATCGTTTCTAAACAAAAGAAAGGTGTATATTATAATTTTCAAGCCTGTTAAAATATCAAGTCAACAAAAATCGTTCTTTTAGGTTACAGAAAACAGGTGTAAAATCTTTAATACACTGCCGATTGATCACAAAAATAATACATAGGAACATAAAAACGATATGATTTTAATCCATAAAAAGTCAGGTATATTTTATCATATTTATATTTTATTTAAAATAATTATCCAGGGATTAAAATCATCACCTACTTATTTCCTATTCTAGTGTGATTTTCATTATCTCTATAGTCTTTAAGGCGTGATAGTGCCTGATTGACTGGATTTACGGGTGTTAATCCTTCGATTAATTTCTTGCCATACATATCGTAAACATCTATTAGAATCGTGTCTGTGTTCATTTAATACCCCCAATTATAGATGACCTGCTGCTTCTTTAGATATCAAAAAGTTGATCTTGTGAACTGCAGGTGCGTCAATGCCTGCAGCCCATAGAAGGATTGTTTGAAGGTGGGTTAGACATTTGAATAATAACTTAGTTTAATTTGTTATAAAGTTCCCCAACATACTCTAAATAGTACTACCTTAACTAAAGAATATAACATTTATGCGAAAAACTATCCTAAAATCTAAGTAACTATATATATTAAAAAATTTATTTTATTTTAAAGTAATAAAAAGACATGAAAAATATCTCAAAGAGAGTTACCGTGCTGTGTCATTTAAATCATGGGAATTAAATTGGTCGAAAAAGCGACTTAATCTGAGCTTACTAAAGAGACTTTTGTTTAAAGTCCTTTAGAATATCATTACTTTAGTCAAAAAACGTCTTAAAACGTCTGAGTTGGCTCCTTTCTGATTTGACGTGTATAACACCTGCCTGTATGTATAAGATAACGAAGGAAATGCTAAAATAGGATTGAATGGAGCTTGAAGTGAGCTCAATAATTTAAATGGGGGTTATTACAGCCCCCTATACTTATATCTTTTTTTCCTATACTACTTTCTGCACTTGTTGGATCTGGTAAGTTCCATTTAATACCGTGGGACCTGGTAGATACATTCTAAATATCAGTGAGAAGTCTCCTTTAGGTGCAGGCAGCCAATTTGATTCCTTCCCAACCGGTTCTTCGTGCTGGATGTGGATGTCCAGGGAACCATCTGGGTTATACACAAACCTGTTCTTCTGCTCGCTAACGGAATAGCGGTTGATTGAATTCGGCACGAACAGGAAAGTAGTCGCATTGTACATGCTCAATGACCAGGAGGCATTCACAGGTGGTAGATTCACTTTATCAAAGTGCATTAAGTAATTGTTGGCACCGCTAAGTGACTGTCCGTCCGTGCACGTCGGTTTCTTTGCGTAGATCGCTTCTTCAGGGACATTAGCTCCAAGTCCGCCTTCAGTAGTAGCTGCACGTAGCAGATAATTATATCCGTATGTTCCGATTTTGGTATTATACGTCCAACCGTTGATGTAGAAACCTTTAAGGTTCTTCCAATAGCTATTAACGATTTGATCGCTGTCCTTAATAGCCCGCGATAGCCCATCAGCAATAGCTGGATCTAAGTTTGTTTCATAGGGTGTCTCATTCTTACCCAAACCGATTCGGTCGAAGACTGCCATGAGAGCTGCTTCTCCAGCTGGTTGCGGGTTATTCTTCAGGGCAACCCGTAGTTCTTCAAAAAACCGTATGCTATCCTGTACTTTAGATGAAGCTGCAGCGTCCTTAAAGTCGGCAAGCGTTTGATTTTTCGCTGCGACTGCTGGCTTCCCGTACTGGCTCAGTGCCGTTAGAGTAAACTGTTTCTGTAGCGCCAGCACGTTGGGCAGGTCCGACTCCCCCTTTACCAGGATTCTACCAATGATCCATACGGTATTAGTCGGCGATTTAATCACCTGGAGTCCTGTGGGCAGGCTGCTGTTCCAACCAGGTCCAATAATAGCGAAATCGCCTTCTCCAGTACCTGTGGTCCGCTGACCAACGCTGTTGAAGGTATTTGTGTACGCGTCAAGCATCTGCTGTACATAGTAACACCCGTTGGTGTCTAGTACATGCAGCACAATAGGCTCTTTCCCCAGCTCGAGCCATGCAATGTTGTAAAGAGTATCTGCGTTAGGTGAAACGACATCTGTGAAGTTGGCATTGGCAAGGTGTGTAGAGTAGCCCATCTGATTTACCGGAACGTGTCCCATTCCAGGCTTTGTGACAAAGAGATTCTCAGTCCGCTGCATCATTACTGGAGCAAGACCGTAGATGTAAGCTTTGACTCCTACAGTATACGAATCGTTCTCAACCGCTTGGTAATCCCCATCAATTGTACTGATTGCAGTTGTAAACGGTACTAGCAATAATAAAATAAGCAATGAGCATGCAAAAATGTTTATTGCCACTTTTAACTTACCAAGACTAATCCTTAGTATTTCTGACATATCTATTACCTTCCAATCGTTAATGTACCAAAAGAGATTATGTGAATTTCTTGGCGATAGATGCCTGCAGCCCATAGCCTGTAGCTTAAATGCACTGGAAAAGCTCTAAGCTATAGCTGAATATAACATATTATTATTTTAATTTAATAATATAAATATAGTTTTCTAAATAAGGTCTTACCTATCATTCATAACTTTATTTGGTCTGTTCGCTTACTACAATATACCTACAAGACTCAAGAAAATACCCAAAATCGCCCTATAATCGTTCATTTTTGATTTAATAGCCAAAGCACTGTTCTATACCAAAGGAAACTAAATAAATAGCAAAATACAATATTCACTTGTATTAATTATAAGAAGTAAAAACGGTGCGATCATGGCTACACCAACCAAACTGACGTCTGATATAACCAAACGAATTGGAGACAATATTGCACTTGGTTTGCCTTATGCTCTTGCTGCTGAAGCTGTTGGGATAACATACCAGACATTCAACGACTGGCACAAGAAAGGCAAAAATTCAAAATCTGGAGAATATTTCGAGTTTTATAAATTTATTCAAAAGTGTAATGCCAATGCCGCTAAAAACGGTCTTGAACGTCTTAATGAAGCAGCAAAAGCAGGAAACTGCACGGTTTGCATGTGGATTTTGGAGAGACGCTTCCCTGAAGACTTCGCCAGACGACAATATCGTAAAATGAATGTTGTATCAGAAAACAAAGACGAGGATGTTCACATAATTATCAATGATGCAGATGGAATTAGGGCACAAATTCTAGAGAAGTTTGATCGGATCGAAGAAATGCACGAGTCATCAACTGATTAAGCTTTTTCATTAAAACTTGATATATTCTTAACAGAATATTCTCTCATGCGTATTTTATACTTTGGTATGATTATAAGTAGAACTTACCAAAATCTCCACCATAGCTTTTTTGTTCCTGGAGCTTCGATTGCTCTCTGAGTAATTACAGTCTGCATTTGCAGCATGTAATTATTATGCATTGATTTAGATTTACTTGTTCTAATCTATAATTTACTTTGTAGTGAGTACAATTGTTACACTAAATTACTTTTATAAATTTTTATGCACTTGGTTTTTTTGAATAACAATCTTTATTTAGGTTTAGAACAACTAAATTTTATTTAAATTAACTAATCTTTACTTGAGATAATATTAGTATTTACACACTTGAAGTACAAAATCAATTGCTTCTAACCTTTTGCTATCTGGAATTGTTTAATCTACATAGTCTAATACGCTTGATTTTGTACTTCAAGTACATGAGTCTTAAGCATATTTACTTGATTTGATATTTTGTGGTGATCCTATGCATATTATGGAAGGCTTTTTACCAGTGTATTGGTGTTTAGTATGGTTTGCTGTATCAATACCAGTGGTCGCATTTGGTGTTTACAAACTAAATAAATTAGTGAACAAAAAACGCGAGATATTACCTATCCTTGCTGTCGCAGGTGCATTTATCTTCGTACTTTCCTCCCTAAAAATGCCTTCGGTTACAGGAAGCTGTTCTCACCCTACAGGAACCGGTATGAGTGCAATAATGTTTGGCCCTGCGATTACTGCAGTGCTTGGGACTATTGTGCTGATCTTCCAAGCTCTTTTCCTAGCTCATGGCGGGATTACGACCCTTGGAGCAAATGTATTCTCTATGGGTATCGTGGGTCCTGTGGTTTCATACCTAATTTATAAAGCCGGAATGAAAGCCAAAATTAACGTTTATTTTATTGTCTTTCTGGCTGCAGCTTTCGGAGACTGGGCTACTTATATTATAACTTCTATGGAACTTGCATTGGCATTTCCTGCAGAAGGACTTTTAAATTCGGTGGGTTTCTTCAGTTCATTCAGCAAATTTCTTGAAGTCTTCGCAATTACCCAGGTACCCCTAGCAATCATCGAAGGCGCTATTAGTGCTCTACTCTTCAAGTACGTGATTGAAGTCAAGAGTGATATCCTTGTTGAAATGAAAGTATTGAACGAATCTTTAGTTCGTAAACTCAGGGGGCTTTCTTCATGAGCAGGAAACTTGAATTTATCGTGATTGCTATAATTCTAATTTTTGCAGCTCAGTTCTTTTATGTGTCTTCAACCACACATGCCGAATATGGTGGAGCTGATGACAAACCTGCAGGTGTCATTGATCAAATTACAGGTGGGGCTTACAAACCCATTGCAAAACCTCTCTGGATACCTCCAAGTGATGAAATCGAAAGTCTGCTTTTTGGCCTTCAGGCAGCTACCGGTGCAATAATTATCGGTTACTTCCTTGGGTATTACAGAGCAAAAAATAGTTTTGAAAGCGATTTCAGTACTCAAAGGGATAATAAGCTGCAAACTGACGAAAAAATTAAAGAAAGTTAATATTTTCCAAGTGACATATAAGAAAAAATTTTAAAAAAGATTCACTACCGAGCAGAGAACCGTTAAAACTTATGGAACTACTGGAACTTATATAATTTTTATAACACATCTAATTAATTAACCTGTATCACGATCATCATTGAAATAACGCTTCCTACAAAGATATCTGATCCTAAGCCAAAAAGGACCTATAAAATCATGTATCTGGAAGCCTAAAAAGGCTTTAGTGATCCTGCGTCACGTTATAGATATAGCAAGGTATATGTAATTCCTAATCAAAATAAATGAACAAATGCTAAAAAGCAATACATCCAATGAAAAACCTGATACGCTAACAGCTGCATTATACATCCTAAGTTTTGTACTTTGCGGATACATTATTATAAGGGTTATTATATTATTTGGATCGGTCCCAAACATATAAAACTATTCAAGTAACTTAAAAAAATATTTAAGGAACTTGATTTTAAATTTACACCAAATTCGCGACGCTGCCCGATTTTTTAGTCTCTGTTTTCTTTAAGAATGTATAGTCATTATTTTATTAGATTTTCATCATAATTCATGCATAGATTTTGCTATAAAACATATGCATCCGTGAAATCGAAAAATTTTATTTTGTACCTCAAGTGCGTAAGGCCTTAAGATAATAAATAATTTTTTTTCACCGTAAAAAATATTTATTTAAATTTTACAGTGAAATGGGCCCATTATCCAAAATTATTTTATTTTTCAGTTGCTCTGGCACGCTCTTCCGCGGTCATGTTAGCAAGACGCTCAACCTCCTTTATATCGAGACTGAGACCCTTCGCTACACGGCTTCCATACTCTGGATCAGCTTTGAAGAATAGAGCGGTTTGCCTAAGCTGTATACGTTTCTGGGCAGATGAAAGATGGGATACAATATTTCCTATCAAGTTCTCACGATCCTGATCTGTCATGACGTCACGGTACAGATTGCCTGGCTGTACAAAGTCATCGTTGGGGTATCTGTAAGGCGTACGGGCTGCAAGTCCCGATACTTCGAATGGTGGTTCCAGAAAAACAGGATCTAGAACAGGACCTCCAAAACTATTTGGCCAGTAATTGGGTCCGCTGCCACCATTGGCATCAACACGCATGAATCCGTCACGCTGATAATTATTTTCAGGCGAGTGCTTTGGCGCATTCGCAGGGATCAGGTGATAATTGGGACCAAGACGGTGAATATGAGTGTCGTGATAAGAAAAAACCCTTGCTTGCAGCATCTTGTCTGGAGAAATGCCAATGCCTGGCACAAGGTTTGAAGTATTGAAAGCTGCCTGCTCCACTTCAGCAAAGTAATTTGTTGGATTCCGGTTTAATACAAGCTTACGGTTTAATACAAGCTTACCTATCTTTATAGGCGGAAAATCTCCATGTGGCCATACCTTAGTAATATCCCGAATATCAAAACGATAATTTTCAGCCTGTTCCGGAGTCATTATCTGCATTTCTAGAGTCCAGGAAGGGCAGTCTCCTCTTTTAATAGCCTCATATAGATCCCTCTTAGCGTGGTCTGGATCCGTTCCACTTAATCTCTCCGCTTCCTCACGAGTCAGGTTCTTTATACCCTGATCAGTCTTGAAATGATACTGCACCCAGACATATTCACCTTTATCATTGTACCACTTGTATGTATGACTTGAATAACCATTCATGTTCCTGAAGGTAGCAGGAGTACCCCTGTCTGAAAAAAGGATAGTTACCTGATGAATTGATTCTGGAGTTAAGGAAAGAAAATCCCAGAACATGTCCGGATCTTTGCAGTTCGTAGCAGGATTACGCTTTTGTGTGTGGATAAAATCAGGAAACTTCAAGGGGTCGCGAATGAAAAACACTGGGGTGTTATTACCTACTAGGTCATAGTTTCCATCTTCAGTGTAAAACTTCAAAGCAAACCCACGTGGATCACGAGCAGCGTCAGCAGTACCACGTTCTCCACCGACTGTGGAAAACCGAGCAAAAACCTCAGTACGCTTACCGATTTCAGAAAGGAACTTTGCTTTGGTGTATTTGGTCACATCAGCGGTTATTTCAAAGTACCCACCGGCTCCTGCACCTTTAGCATGTACCCGCGCTCAGGAATACGTTCACGATCGAAATGGCTAAGTTTATCAAGCAGATGAATATCCTGCATAAGAACAGGGCCACGTTCTCCGGCTGTAAGGCTGTTTTGATCATCACCCACAGGGATTCCAAATCCAGTAGTTAACACCTTGGAAGATTTTTGTTCACTCATTTATATTTCACTCCTCTACTCCATTGGAGAATATATGTTATATTAATTCAGTAACAATCATATTTGACTCTTTATTATAACCACAAAAAAGTAATGAACACCAAAACCAAATTATTGGTTCTCTGTATGCAGGTAAGATTAGAAAACGAGTGCAATTGATTAAAATACATTCTAAATGGAAATATCAACCAGCTAATATGGTATACCCTATCTGGCTAAAATTTTGCAATATTGCCAGATTTTTGAACTCAATTTTTACAGCGTAATTTTAATCAATAACGTAGCCACCAATCCAGGTGCTACTGAAATATTTCAATCCTTTTTAGTGAATCTGGCTTGCAAATAATTATATACAATTAATCATTTATTAAAATGCATGAAAGGGTTTTCTACTAATATCGAAGAAGCAACTTTAGAAAATAACAATTTTCGAAAGGTGCTCTATACTTCAAAGCACAGCCAATTGGTACTTATGAGTCTCAAGCCGGGTGAAGACATCGGGATGGAAGTTCATGAAGAAAACGACCAGTTTTTCCGTTTTGAAAACGGACAGGGGAAGTGCATTATTGACGGCAACGAATATAATGTCGGTGACGGGGTTGCAGTAGTGGTACCGACCGGTACGAAGCATAATATCATCAACACTTCGAAAACGGATTATCTGAAACTCTATACAATTTACTCACCACCGCATCACAAAAGTGGAATAATTCGCGCCACGAAGGAAGAAGCCGAAGCCAATGAAGCAGAATTCGACGGCGTGACTACGGAATAATGTCATAAGAAGCGGGAACAATAATTAATATCCTATTCAAAAAATCAAACCAAAACAATTTTCATTACAATTTTTTGCATGAGTAATTACATTCTCACCTGAGAGATTGAAAAATTCTTAACTGCCTTTGACATAGTCAAACAAAGGACAGATTAGTAAATCCTACTGACATTACTTTCATTGGGATTTACTAAGCTGACTTATCTACAACACTTTTTTTGCATTTATGCACGCTCTACATACAGAGATTCTCTCTGGGATGATATGTTAAGCATACTGGCAGGGATCATTACCTGGTAATCAGACACGTTTTGTAAATCTGTTGGCACAACTTCAATTTGAGTGTATGTTTTTATATTTTTTACGGTTATTTTTGGTGTGTGACCTGTTTTATATCCCCAAACTTCATTGATTTCTCTTTTGACTCCATGACTTTTCGGAGAATCGCCTTGTGATAACATCCACTGTTTAGGGGCATAGAGATATTGTGTGTTTTTGATTGTCATAAGTGGTGCACGCGAAGTTGTGAACTCTCCAACTGTCCATACACCATTTTTCTCAGTTGCTTGAGTGTAAAATACAGTCCAAGCTCCTAGAGTATCTTGTGCAGGGATCCAGAGTTTCAAGAGCTTCCCATCATCACTAAATATACCTGCGCTACGGTATAATAGAGCATCTTCATGTGTTGGACATGATGAAGCCTTTAGTTTTAGAAGTGGTGAGCTTTGAACTGTGAAATTATCTGTGCAATTGTTTGCAGTTGCAATATGTAGATTGCCGGTGAATCCTTTGTTACTATACATTGTAAGTAATGCATATATTGTTGATTTACCTGGATAAGTCATCGTATTGATATGCCAGGGATAATAGGGACTTGATTGACTCACAGCTTGTTTGTTACCAAAATGTACACCATCAGTGGATGTGTATCTGTAGATTACATGCGGGTCAGGATCGATATCAACAATCCACATGTAATATGTTTTTGTGGCTCTATCATAGAGAATTGCTGGTGATACCCCATGAGCTGTGACATTTATTTCTGGTGAAACAGTAATACCATCATATGTTTTTACTTTCGGGTCTTCTATGGTTACATTACCGCAGATATCACCAATTACATAGTAGCACATGAATTTTCCAGTATTAGTATTGTATATGAGATGAGAATCGGAACCATATGGATCAGAACCATGTGGATCAGAACCATAAGGATCAGAACCATAAGCATTTGAGTTATACTCAGATTTTATTGGTGTTCCAATAGGATTTTTCACTCCTGGGGGTACACGCCAAATTAGTCCATCATCAGAATAGTACAAACATGCATTTTCATATATACCGTTAGAGTATGCATATGGTGTAATAAACATCCACCATTTATGACCAAATACACCAGTCTCATTGAAATAAATAGATGGGTGATTGAACTGGTTATACCCGTATGGATCAGGGATAGATAAAGGAAGACGATTTTGAGTTACATTTAGCATATACATATTTGCATTTCCAGAAGCATCATAACTATATGCCACTGTATGTGGGATACCCTCCTCTACGTAATCACTTAATCTGATTCCTGGAGTGGGCATACTAACATCCGAACTGTTTGAGTTTGCCCAAATCATTGCATTATATATTCCCTGGCTTTGAAATGATCCCCCACCAGCAGTGAATCGTGTATGCCACCAATCTGTGCCCCTGATACCACCTACGAGTGCTCCGGAACCAAAAGAAACATCAGAAAATGTACCCACATCATGAGTACCTCCCGCTAATGTTTCATTGACCGCCAATTCAATGCCATTCGTGAATTGTTTATTCAGCACAACATTTGCAGAAGATGTGTTACCAGAGCCTGACAACACCAGATGTCCGTTCTCTATGTCTACTATTGGGTTATTTCTTCCTTCTTTATAAGCTGTCCATTTTGATGTATTTAAGCTGCCTGCACTAAAGTTATCGTATGCCCACATGACTGCTTCTCCGTTGGGTGAGTAGCCAGGCTTATTGTACACCTTAAAATGTTGTGTGCTGCCATTCATGTTGACTTTGAGCCACAAATTATGCTGCGGATCAATGTAATACGGCTGTGCAGCAGATTTCAAGGTCGTAGATGTTGCAAGTGCAGTCTTAGACAATAAAATCATGCTGATTAATAAAAAGAATACTTTATACTTCATTTCCATAATGAACCGTCTTTTAAATATTATTTTGATATTTTTACTAAGTATTAGGCTAAGTGCCAAAATATGCGGTTTTTTAATGTCATATATATCAGTATAATTAGAAATTGTGTTAATTATAAGACACGTTGAGTATATATAGTTAAGCCAGTTTAAAAAAAGTCGAGAGGGTTAAAAAGTACCGATGTGTCTTCATAAAGTAAGTATGATCGGATTTACGCAGTTGGGAAGAAAATAGTAAAAGTTTAAAACAATCTCGAGTATACCGTTATTTCAACCCTTAGTATAAAGATTCAATGTAAGAATACACTCCATATACAGCTCTGTTACTCATGGAGCTTCTGGGACTCATAGACCACATGGATTTTATTGCTGCTGCCTTAATATGCTCATTGGTATCAAAATCAGGCTGCTCTAGCCCAAGGTTAATGGAGCTCGATCCGACAGCTTCAAAAATTTTTCTAATTCCAGAAGTGTCCATTCTTGCTACATTTTCTGAAAACTTTATCTCCTTCAAATTGAATTCTCTATATTCCTCAATTCACTACTTTTGAAATATTCCCTCTTTTTCTGCAGATCTTCAGACTCTATTCGATGTTCGTGTGCCTTGATTTAAGTTCGGCTTCCGAAGTGCCGGTTAGCATAATCAGCTGGCTAACCACAGAGTCCAAGAAAACAAGTGCAGTAATTTCAAAAGTAGTTCCCAAAGGTGGCATTTTTTTGTAGTCGCCCCGCATGTGTCTTTCAAGGTAGCCGGCTTCATCAGGGTCATTTTTAGTTTTGCTTGGAATGATCACAGCAATATCGGAAATTCTACCCAGTGTAGAATCTTTTTTAGATGTAATCGTTATAAGGGTTGAGCCAATATCTTTTGCTAATTTTCCAAGGTCAGCTATAGTACGGGTTTCCCCAGATCCAGAAATAGCAATCACGACATCCTGCGGCAAAACAGCAGGAGTTGTGATTTCACCGACCACATACACACTAAGTCCAAGCTGCATAAGTCGCATTGCAAATGCTTTGGCAACAAGTCCCGATCTTCCGGCTCCCATTACAAAAATTTGATTACCGTCAATTATTTTTTGGAGCATCGCCTTTATGGCTTCCCTATCAAGTTTATCAATTACCTCTTTTAGGTTTTCTATGATCAGTCTCATTGATGATAATACTTCTTCGCAATCATTTACCTCAATTTTGTTCATATGAGTTCTCCAAAAAACATTGGGTTAAAAACATGAATAAACTAAATCAGGAACTCAATTCATCAATACCATAGTTTGACTCAATAAGTTTCTAACAAATTTTTCCATCTTGTTATTCTTACTAAACAAGAACTTCTTAATAGGTTTTGCAATACTTTTTATGTTCTTATATATAATTACCAGTAGAATAGTAATCATTCATTCCAAAAAGTTGCTGTCATGATCAGTGGGATTGTGATTACGTACATATTGTCTATTGAGTTAGAGTCATCACTATATAGGAAATATGCACAAAACATATATTCTTTTGTGTTCACTTAATACATCAGGATCCATAAATGCACTATGGCGTAGATCCCAAAATAAAATGTCTTAGCGTGATTATGTGTCTGAAAGTGAAAAATTGTCAAGGAATTCTTCGATGTATATTGTATCTTGCCCACAACTTATAAGATCTATTTTTTGATACGTTATTGATACTCATCAGGCTTCAGTTATTCACTACTATTGTTCCGGTCATGGATTGAGATTCCATTTTTCTATAATACACTGCAAGATCCGCAAGCTGAAAAAATCTCTAGTATCCAAGTTGAATCATTAAGACTCTTGTTTCCCTAGATTAAGCTTCGAATATGAGCAGCTTTCTTATGCAGAGATTTTGCTACAAAACCTATGCATCAGTGAAACTGAGAAATCCTACTTTGTCATGAAAGGAAAGGATCGAGAACAGTTATTTTTACAGAACTTTCAGCACACTGTTTTCTCGTACTTTAATACTTGAAATTTAGGATGATATAAAAAAAGAAATAATAATAGCCGTATATACACTACAAAGGTGTAGAAATGAAAGCTGGAGTTTTAGTTTTTTATATTCTGTTATTAACCTTAGTACTTTCCTTACTTTCTACAATAGTTCAGGCAACTGAGTACAAAGTAGTTAATACCGAAGTTAATGCAGAAGATATCTTAAAACATATCGCGAGTGGTGAAGACATATATCTTGAAAATTGTCATATAGTTGGGGAATTAAGTGTAAGTAAAATAAAGCTTGAAACTGATCCTATTAAAAATTTAAGCATTATTAAAGACAATCTCGTAATCAAAAACTCAACCTTAGAAAGTAAACTTAATTTATCAAATGTACAATTTAATAATTGTGCTGACTTCGATTATTCGAATTTTAATAATTCTGTCGATTTCTCTGGGGCGTATTTTAATAATTCTGCTGACTTCAGTTATGTGGATTTTAATAATTCTGCAGACTTCAATTATGCGTATTTTAATAATTCTGCCTTATTTAGTATGACGAAATTTACGAATGATGCCAACTTCATGCGGACGGATTTCACTAATTCTGCTGACTTCCGTGATGCGAATTTTAATAAAGATGCCAACTTCATTGATGCGAATTTTAATGAATATGCAAACTTCAGTGGGGCGATAATTAATGAATATGCAAACTTCGATGGGGCGATAATTAATGATACCAGCAACTTCATTGGACTGGGCAACCCTGACAAAATCAAGCTTACTACTCACATACCCCCATTACTAAATATTAAGTGGAAAAATAATAAAAATGTAACCATATAGATGGTATTATTGTGCACATCTACAAAAAGTGAGATCAAAGATGCACAGTTTTTGTGCCAAAATCTCTGAATTTCCTAAGCTCCATCCAGAATAAGAAAACGTTGCTGATCTATTACTCATAGAGCTTATGGGACTCCTAGAACATCTGGAGCTTATGGAACACTTGGAACTAATTAACCAAAATAACAATTAGAAATAAAAATCAGAAAAATAATAATGATATCTTACTCTAAATAAAATTTAAAATGTGAATAAACTGAATCCGAAACTCAATTTTTTGAGATCATAGTCGCATTTAATAAATTTCTAATAAATCTTTCCATCTTCCTTACTTAGAACTAATTGAAAAATAACAGGAATAGGACTGGAAGCACTTGGAGTACAAAATCAAGCGCAATAGATATTGTGGTCAAATTCGCTTTTTGGACAGTAGAAGATTTGATGTTATTTATTTCTCAATTCAACCGCGTAAATCCTTTCACTTTACTCAAGAGATCAAAAAAATACGACATAGACATCACACATCAGATAAGTCATCTTTGACCTGGCTACACTACATCTCACTTATCATTCCACAATTCAAAGACTCAGTGATTCAAATATACCTTCACTTACACTTAAGCTGTCTAGGTATATAATAACCATAATTAAAACTTCCAGATATTTTTGACCTTATTTTTAAATCTAGCATTTATACTCTATAAATAAATTATGGAATACATTGATACTTATAGGTTGCAACATATATATATTGTTCTGACTGTAAAACGGAAAAAGAAAGTTGCAGTAATGGAATGGATAAAGCAATAAAATGGATGGAATTAAAAATACGTGATATGGAAAAGATGACTGCGTTAAAAAAAGAAGTTATAGATGATATGCGAAAAACTCAGGAAATTCTCAAGCAATGAAAATAAGTTAGACAGAAAAACGATAATGAAATTCAGGTGCTGTAAAAATTATCTGAAATAGCAGATTTTCGTAACTATTCAAGTAACATTTAAAATGCTATGATTTTTCTATTTTGGGGAGTCAAATGAGAGCTTATTATAATCTATTTATGATAAATCAGAATAAAATATTTAAAATGGTAATTGATTTAGTTACTCTTCTCATTCTTTATATATTGCTATTGGCGCTACTTGTGGGAGTGATAAATATCCTCCTTAATATCAAATCAATTCTATTTGGGACTCTTGGGGGTGGTTTTGGTCAGATAGTCTCTGGTGTCCTCACAATTTTTGTTCTTATTGACCTTTTCAAGACTTTTGTTGATTTTCGTGAACATGAAGAAATCAGAATTACCTATGTAACCGATGCTACAATTTTGATAGTCATGCGTGAAATTGCGGCAGGGTTATATGCCCAAAGATATGATCCTCAATTTATTTTAGGCCTATCAACATTGCTGTTGATATTGGGTATAGTGAAAGCTCTAGCTATCAAATATCCCCAAAAATCACCCAAGATTCATGATTCCGCCCCGGTCAATTGAGATGGGAAATGATATATCGGCTCTGTAAAAGAGAAGTACTTTGTCCTTTTGAAGTACCAGAGCTGCAGTTTCTCAAACCAATTCACAATGAAGTTCGATTCACGTAATGGTTAATCTCTTTAAAAGTCGGACCTATACCCCAGATTCCATCAAATTGTAAATGAATATTTGTCGGCTTTCCTTTAACAAGATATACTATTTTTGTTTCGATATTCCTACCTTTAACAATTTCTATATCTTGATAGCCAATAGAACGATCAAACGTACTGGCATCATGTTCATACTTGGGTCCATCTGCAATCAAATTCCAACCGCTTGGACTTGTTGTTACACTTTGATCACCATCGTTTTGAAGATATAAAGTTATAACTATATATTCATAACCTGATGGGGCAGTTGTATATTCGCCGATATGAGATGTTGCATACCATTTCCAATCATAATAACAGGGTCCGCTATCTTCTGCAACTGCAAACCCTACGAAACATAATCCCATTAAACAAAGAATTAAGCAAGCAAATACTATTTTTATTGCTTTTTTATGATCCATTCTATCTTTCCAATTCAATTTTTTTCCCTTAACATAAATAAATTAACTATTATATAACACATTATATTTTATCTTGTGTGTTTGCAAAGTCAATACTTAATTCAGTCTCTTCTGGATTCATGGGCTGACCTATTGGAGTCAATAAAACTGCACTTTGAAGCTTTTTTAAGCCTTTAAATCGGCTCATATTGCTACCTGTATTGAGAGTCGTTTTCTCGCTTTTTTCATAACGAACTCAGAAGGAAGGATAAGATCATCAGAGAAAATAGGTATCTATAACCAATAGTAAATATATCAAAAAAGCCTATATACATTATGGATACTAAAAAACTTGAGAGTATGTGCCTAGTTCCACCAACATTAAGAGAACCGATGAAAAAATAACAAGCACTAGAAATGCAAAAAAAGGAAAAATTTTGCAAACTTTGAATTAACAAAAATACATCCAAATTCTCAGCCGAATCCGATGAATCAATAAAAGCATTTGACAAAGCAATTGAAATTAACCCGCCGAATTCAGACGTCTTGAAAATCAAAGATTTATCGAAATCCTTTATAATTATAAAAATCGGAGTGAAATGGGGAGTGTTCATGGATTCTATGAATTCGATTTTATCTACGGAAACAGATCCAGTTTGCAAAATGCAGGTCGATAAAAGAAATGCAAAATTCACGAGTGAATATAAGAGAAAAACGTACTATTTCTGCTCTGTTTTCTGTAAGAAGGAATTCGACGAGAAACTTATCGAATAACCGAGCTATGCAGATATACATGGCATTATATTACCTTAGGGATTATTAAGTAATATCAATTGTATAGAAGTAATCCATTACTCTCTGACCGCAGGTGAGATTAACATGGGTGTATTTGACACAATCAAGGATAGGAGAAGCATAAGGACTTATAAAGGCGAGCGCATACCGAAGGACAAGCTCGATAAATTACTGGAAGCTGCAAGGCTCGCGCCATCGGCCGGGAACGGGCAGAACTGGAAGTTCATTGTTGTCGAGAACGAGAATATAAAAAACCAGCTTGTTACAGCTTCCAATAATCAAGCCTTCGTAGGTACCGCCTCGCATGTCATCGCGGGCATTGGGGATCCCGCCAAAAAGTGGCACCAGGTCGACCTTGCCATCGCTCTTGAGCACATTGTCCTGGAAGCTGTCGAGCTAGGATTGGCCACCTGCTGGATTGGCGCTTTCAACGAAGACGAAGTCAACAAAATACTCAAGATACCGCAAGACAAAAAAATCGTCGCTTTACTGACTGTGGGGATCCCAGCCGAATCGCCAGCTTCCAGGCCAAGGAAAGCTCTTGAAGAAATAGTAGCTTACAACGAATATACATAAAGGCCAATATCTTCTTTTACTCTCCTAGAACTTATGCACTTGAAATCAAAAATCAAGGGTATAGACAATTTTATTTTAAGTTATTGTTATACAATTTAAGGATTTTATATTTTTATAGATATAAATATTCGGATTCTTAGTTCAATCGCATAAGTCCTATTTAATATATAATTGCTAAATGCACAGTTCTTGTGTCAAAAACTCTGCATTCAAAAACCAGTTTTGCGAGTTTTTTAATTGACTTTGGACTCTGTTTTTGTGATGGAGAAGAAGAATGCATAGTCGATCTAAATTTACAGAATTTTCGGTACACTGATCTAATATGTTCTTGATTTAAAATCAGCATCTTAGGACATTTTATAATTTGACTATGCGTTTTGAATACTTTTTTTGCATTTAATATGATATAATCGATAGAAATTTGAATATTCCTATAAGCTATGGGGCGCTGGATTTTTTGGCATAGGCAGAAAAAGAGACACTGATATATTTTTATTAATTATAATATTATTTATTAATATTCTATAAAAATACAGTTTTCTAAAAATTAGTAAATTTATAATTCTAATATAATATTAGTATTGAAATCAGCTCAATTCAATGGTATGCTGGAAAATTACTATTTTTCTGATTTTTATTTCCAGCTCCTCATTAGCTTTTTTTGTAAGTTTTTGTAAGTATTATTCCGGGGTTTTCAAAGTAGACATAATTATTTAATATAATTATTTAGGAATGCGAACACTGTATCCATATTTTCAGTAGTTCCGAATGGGTATCCATAGTGGTGTGTTCCGTTAAGTAAAGTAACGGGTACACCCCCGTGTCCTGCTCCGTCAAATAATGTAAGGATTACTTTGTCTTGTCCTATTGCTTTTCTGATTGCAGCTGCAAGGGCAATAGATTGCTGCGTTGGAATTATTGAATCCAGTGTACCGTGCTGAATCAAAAATGGGGGGCACTCTGAAGTTATATAAGTTGTCGGGTCTGCCTGTTTACACAGCTCCGGTACCTTTGAGATATTTTGCCCTAAATATTTTGATAGAAAAGAACCTTCAGTATTATAAATTTGAACCCCCTGTACTTTCTCTCTAATACTACTTTCTTTGAATTGTTTATCCATAACACAAAAATTTATAGGCCCATACCAATCAACTACTGCTGTGACATTATCCGAAACGTTTGCGTTGCCGAGAGATATATCATAGCAATTGTTTGTGCCGCATGTTGTGCCTGCAAGGGCAGCAAGATTTCCACCTGCTGAAGTGCCCCATAGGGCAATCTTATTAGGATTTAAATTATATTGAGCAGCATTAACTTTAATAAAACGAATAGCTGCTTTTGCATCATTTATTGCTGCTGGGAATTTGGCTTCGCCACTCAAACGGTAATCAACAGTTATCACTGCATAACCATGATTTAAGCCCGGAAGCACGGAAGCTATATGCTCTCTACTCTTATTGCCTTCATAAAATCCCCCACCATGAAATGCTATAATCACAGGGAAAGGAGCTTTCCCTTCATTTGGCAGATATATATCCAGTTTTTGTGTCTCTGATTTAGTAGCATAAGCAATATCAGTGAATTCATTTTTAACGTTGTTTGGCGATGATAAGCAACCTGTAACTGTCACTGACATTACAAAAAAAACCACCATTAAAATGAAAACTGTATTTTGTATTCTGTCAAATTTGTGCATTTCCATTACTTACACTCTTTTAATTTTTTTATAAATTCATGTGATTTTAAGGCTGGATTTTCAATCCACGTCCTAGTGGTACATGCACTAAGTAAACCTTATTTACCAAATAACAATTCACTATTATTAATGATGCATAGTTTTTGTGCTAAAATCTCTGAATTTCCTAAGTTCCATCCAGAATAAGAAAACATTGAAGATCTGTTACTCTTGGAGCTTCTGGAACTATGGTAGCTCATGGTACTCATAGAACATCTGGAGCTTATGGAACACTTGGAACTAATTAACCAAAATAACAATTATAAATAGAAATATAAGGAAAAATGATTATATAGATCTAGCAGTGTACCGAAAGTTCTGTAAAGTGTGGTTGATTCTGTATCTTTTTCTTCCCAATGGAAAACAAAAATTGCTCAGTCTGCTGGCAGAAAGAGTTAAACAGTTAGGGAAAAATAAGCTTAAAAGCATCGGATTGATTATCTCACTAACTACACAAACGATATTTTATTGTTGTTAACTTCATGTTGATAGTTGGGATCTCCATGTATAATTTAAAAGGGTTGGTCACCTAATTTTCAGGGCAATAATGACATTCCTTAAGGTAATCGATATTGCCCTATTCCGTTTTGAGTCTTTAGCTCAGTGATGTTACTCCCATTTCAATATTTGAGAATAAGTTTTTAAAAAAATTAAGAATTATAACTATTACAAAAAGGACTGATTTTCAGGAGTGAGTAATCTGGAAAAATACCAGAAATTCGTTGAGATGGCTGTCAAGCTGGGCTCCAACGATGCCAAAATTATAAAAACGGATAGTATAGTCACAGCGGCGTGGACCAGATGGAAGTGCAGGTATGGATGTCTGGAGTATAACAAAAGCCTTTGCTGTCCGCCTAATTCACCTACACATCAAGAGACTAGGGAACTGGTAGATTGCTATGCATATGCGCTTTTAGTACATTTTTCGGCAAATATCGCCAAAGCGACAGAAGACCTGCTAGATAGGATAAAGGTCATCACAAGGGACAGCACAAAGGTCATCAACACACTTGAGAGAGATGTCTTCCTTGCTGGGTACTATAAGGCTTTTGCGCTGGGTGATGGTCACTGTCAACTTTGCGCTGAATGCACACTGAGAGATTGCAGGAATCCAAAGATTGCCAGGCCATCAATGGAAAGCTGTGGAATAGATATTTACAGCACGGTGAGTAATAACGGCTATTGTATTGAAGTATTGAAGGACATATCCGACACGATGAATATCTTTTGCCTTGTACTGATTGACTAGCCGGGTTATCTGTATATTTTTTCCACCTTGGATTTTTTTTCATTAAAATAATACTTTTGGCTCTGTAGAATCCCTTTAAAATTCACCACAAAGAAAAGAATTTCTCGTTTTTAATGATGCACAGTTTTTGTGCTAAAAGCTCTGAATTCCCTTAGTTCCATTCGAAATAAGAAAACATTAAAGATCTGTTACTCATGGAGCTTATGGGACTTATAGAGCATATGGAGCTCATGGAACACGTGGAACTAATTAGCCTACTTGTTTCCTGTTATCTAATCTTCATTTATACCAATGAGTATTGAAACTGTTAATCTCAATACTGGTTTCTAGTTAAGAGATACCCCAACCACTCTGCTTCTTAAATATAATTTTTTATTTTCATATTATACAGTATCAAAACTCAATAAATAAAATATAGGCGGTACTTTTGAAATATAAATAATAATTAATATAAAATAATTAATATATAGTGTGATGGTAATTAATAATGATTCTGAACTTGCATAGTTAAACTGAAAATCACATGCAAATTTCCTAATGTCGATAAAGGAGTGAAATGAATGTTGAAACAACCATCTAGTAGAATTAAAAAGGTACTGGCTATTTTGCTGGTAGTCCTTTTTGTTGTATCTGTAACAGCCGTGGCAGCGAGTGCACGTGGCGGCGGTGGTCATGGCGGTGGTCATGACATTGGAGAAGAAGGCGGTTATGGCCCCGGTGGTATTTATAACACCCCATATTATGAAGGGAACCCAAATGAAGATTATGCAGCCGTAAACCAACCAGATTATGCAGGTGATGTCTATACATAATATGTAGCTGTTTGTAGCTATGTAGGACTTACTTAGTTTAAATAAGTAGGATTCACTTATTGTACTAGGAATTTAATATTGAAAATATCAACCAAGTAATAGAAAATGACCATGCATAAAGTAAAAGGGTTGGTCACCTAATTTCCAGGGCAATAATGATATTCTGTAAAGTAATCGATATTGCCCTATTTCTATTTTGAGTCTTCCGCAGTACTTATTATTTTGTCCTCCTATTCTGGTTCTTATTTTTCCATTGATGCATAGGTTTTAATGTAAAACCTATGTACACTCTCAGCGTAAATTTTCTCCTAATATTTTATTCACTGCACCTATAACACTCATAGACTGAAAAATATCGAAAAACGCATACATATTTAATTTTTGCTGAATCAGTTTGTTTTCTCATTTTCAAGATTTAATTAGTCAGCGATTGAGATCGCTGACGAAACAACTATCTATTTTTACCAAGCTTGTTCGGCTATGAGAACCTGCGGAAGGTAATTCAGGGCCTCATTCCACGCGCATCCATAAGGTCCGCAAATGACATCGCTATCCCCACTCATGCCATAAGGAGCCGGTGGGTAATATCCAAAAGGATCTCCCCAGCCACCATAACCACCGCGACCATAACCGCCATGACCATGACCACCGTGTCTACGATCACCAGAAGCTGCGCTCGCTGACATAGTTATCAATGGCACTACTAAAAAGACTAACATCAGAATGCCAAGTATTTTTATTCTATCATATTTTTGTTTCTCCATATTCTTATCTACTCCGAATTTGTTTTAACTTTGTGTTATTTTTAAGTTTGTGTTTTCCCATTTACTCCCACAGGCAAACCGCTAGTAAATATTACTATAATTATAAATAGTCGTTTTTAAAAAAATAATTTGAAACAAGTAGTTAAATGTATACTTTTAATTATTTGAAGACTAATAAGAGTATATATTTACCAATTGGTTATATTTAAGCACGTACTTATAAAATATGATGAATAATAACTAAGAAACTAAGGTAGATTGAAATAATTGTTGACCTAAAATGAGATAAGTAGCATAATTTTTCTAGTTTATAACATAAAATATGAAAAAATTTAAGAAAAATGTTAAATATAAAGTTGTCATACATTCTTAGCTCTATCAGTGCAGGCAGGTGGATAGTTTCAGGTTTCTAAAATAAAATACCAAATTTTATGGAAGGATTTTATCACTCCGTCCTTCCAATCTACTCATTTTCAAATTGGCACAATATTAAGCCTACTATATTATTATATATCCAATATTTGTGCATGCAGCAACTTCAGACATTAAATCAAGTAAGTAAGTCCTTTTAGACCTAAGAATTCTCATGTCTATCCTATAAAAATTAAACTTGGATCTTCTTAATCCCAAAAGCAATTTATTTTTTAGTGTTTAGTTGCCTTCTTTCCAATGAAATACAAGAGACCGCTACTAACTATTATACCAATTACTGCAGACAGAATGTATTCTGCAGACGATACGAGCTTAGAATCCTGGAAAGACGGGCCATCGGGTATTTTATAATCCTGCATTGGTGCATGCCATAAGTCAGAGAGCTCTTCCAACCCATGTGGCACAAATCCAATTCTATCCTTAAGCTCATCTGGTGCCCCTTCACCATATGCAGTGCCTGCTGCAAGCAAACCTAAAGGCGCAAAAATGATCAATAATATCAGACCGATAGATAGATTTCTTACCCCCTTATTCACATTCTCACCTCAGATTGTGACTCCATTCATTATTTCGGTTCTGTTGATTTCTGCTTCAGATTTTTCTCCATAAAATACAGATGTATCTGTTCTCTGGATATAGGCAAAAATAATTGCGGTAATCACTGCTTCAATGATGCTGAATGCCAAAGCGTGTTCAAGTACCATGGCAGGAACAGTTACGCTCACTGGATACGGCATATAAAGTGGGATTCCTTCAGCTGTGTGCTCCAAAATTGGCTGTATCCCTAATTCAAAACCCACACACAACGCTGCCATGGTCAGAGAAATCCAGCCAGCAATGGCCGCAGCAATAACTCTTGTAGAAGATGCAATTTTTGAATTTCCACTAATAAGCTTATAGACGTAGTAAGCTACAAAGGGTACTACTACTCCCATATTGAAACAGTTAGCTGCTATGGCTGTTATCCCGCCATCACCAAAAATCATTGCTTGCAATACCAAAGTCACAGATATAGCTATAATTGCTGCCCAGGGGCCTATGAGTATGGCGATAATTCCACCGCCTATGGCATGGCCTGAGCTGCCACCTGGAACAGGTATATTGAACATCATTATTACAAACGAGAAAGCTGCTGATAGTGCTAGAAATGGTACATGTTTGGACTTGAGCTTCGTGGTCATCTTCTGTCCTGCATAATACCATATCGGAATCATGATGATCCAAAACGCAATATATGTATGCGGCCCTAAATATCCATCTGGAATATGCATTTTTTCTCTTCTCCTAACTAATTTCCTCTGGCTCTAAGCTGGAATCTTTATTCTGACCAGGTACTAGTTTAACTTTGTAAGTGATAGAATGTCCTTATAAATCCAGATTGTCAAGTATTACATATACATAAATTTATATTACTTTTTTGGACAAATTCTAATTTTATTCATAAGTAAAGCTTTATCCAATCTTATATAGGTCCTAGAGAAGCACTATTTTTTGAGTCAAAATTCTGTAATAAATAGCATAATTTTTAATTTTAATAGCATAACATGTTATTAAATTAAAGAAAAATGTTAAATACAAGTTTATCATACAGCCGTATGAGAATTAAAATAAATCTCCGATCTCAACAAATTGTGTTATAGCCGGATTAAGATTGTATCAACCCTAATAACAAAGGAATGAATTGAATGTTGAAACAAAAAGTTAGTAGACTAAAAAAGATACTGATCATTTTGCTAGCAGTATTTTTAGTATTATCGGTGACAACAGTAGCAGCTAGTGCACATGGCGGCGGTCGTGGTGGTTGGGGCTGGGGCTGGGGAGGTTATCCTTACTGGGGTTATGGTACTGGTTGTGTATTGGTGAACGGTAATTGGACTTGCCCTTCATACGTAAGAATGCCATACATGGTGCAAGCTTCAACACCTGCAGCTCCACCCCAAGATCCCGATCCAAGTCCAAATCTTGCAGGAGTAGCTATATTTTCAAATACAACATCAACAAATTCAGGAAAATAACCAGCTTCAACAACATCTACAAATTGTTTAGGTGTATATTTTTTAATGGTACCAAAATTTACTTAGTATATTTTGATGCCAATTTAGTATAAATAAATGACTCCCCTCATCAAAATGGGTTGATGTTGAATCCAATGCTGGCCACCTTCTCTACACGATAGTTCAGGCAGGAAATTAGGTTATGATCAGGGAGTATTAAAAGATGATATACCCGGAACTAGTCTCATCATACCTAGCGGTGGAATAACAGACAGCAATTCAATCGAGTCGTACTATGGTCCGGATCCATCAATAAAAATGGAAGTATATGGTGTAAATAATGGTGTTTCGAATGTATCTATGTTTACTCCGAACGGTCTCATAGTTGCAAATGTGACAGTATCACCAAGTTCTGTCGATGAATTCAAAATTCTCAATAACTGTACAGGTGTATATTTCAACTCAGAAAATGATACTACACAAACACTTGGTTTAATGCTTGATGTCGAAACTCCAGACCATGCACAAATTGTAAATGCCAACTTATCACAGATTGAAAAGGGTGGCTACGTTAACTTATCAAATGATAATGGAACTATCACTTTACAAAATGTGGGCTGCCAAGAACATGCGTTTTGTCTATTCAACAGGTGACAGGCAATCAAAATTCCAGTATCATCATAAACAACATTGTAATTGAAAAGGATTCTACTGTAAATATTAATCCTTCAAATTGGAATGACATCGCCAATTCGACGGTTACAATTGATGACGTTGGCAGTAATGGAAAAACCTATTATACGGAGATCATTACCTATAGAAATAGTCAGGTTACTCAGGTTATCTTCCCAGACGCTGCTCTGACAATACAAAAATCAGCATATCCAACCAGTTATGATGATGTAGGACAGACTATCACATACACTTATACTGTAACTAACTAAGGGAATGGGGATATCTCGGCACCGATCTCTGTTACAGACGACAAGTTTGGCACAGTACCTATACAAAGCATTGGTACCCTGAGTCCAGGTCAAGTGTTACATGAACAGCTACATACAAAATAACAGATGCCGACATCAATACGGGTTCTGTAACCAATTTAGCGTATGCAACAGGTTCATTCAATGGAAAGACAATAACTTCATCCAATGGTGTTATTAAGGTAGTTCCCTATGAACATCCAAATCGTGAATTATGGCGGTACGTTAGTCCCTTGCGGTGGTAGTTCCTATGGACATACAACTAGTGAATTAATTAGTTAATTTAGAAAAAGAAAGAAGGGGATTTTGGAAGAGTTGTATTAACTGTAAACCCAAATACAGCTACTTAGAATAAATATCATTACAGATATATTTAGTTCTAAATAAGATCAACATCTTCCAAGTAACTCTACTATGTTGTCTTAACCCATTGTGCCGTTTATTTTTCACTCTTTTAGGTCTGTTTTTGGTGTGTACAATACGACGATACAATATATAATTATCTGCATAGTTATTTTAAATTAATTCTATGAAAATTTGCTTCTAAACAAAAAATGATCTCGCATAAGATTTTTCGTAGTCAAAAAACAAATAAATATAAATAATTATTTTTTAGTATTTGTGAAGTCGTCAGGATCTAATATTATTATTTGTCTAGAGAAGAAAAATATCGAATGAATATAAAGATAAAATAATCCTATACATTAAAGATAAGAAATACGTTAAGAACTTAGTATGATATGCGTTCTCATCTGCTATCACCTAGTAGCAATCTATCCCAAAAAACCCACCTATCAAGTACTTCACAAAAATTTGCTCCATGGATTGAAGAGATAAAATTAAAAAATACAACTAGTGGTTCCAATATCAAATCTCTTCTATGTTGGATTGTATATTTCTGAAATTTAATTATTTTCCAGATGAGAACGTAACTACTCGTGCAAAAAAATGGTAAATAAAAGTTGACTTACAGAAGCCACCAGCAGCCTATAATTTTTGCTATTAAACTGCTTTTTCTTGATTCATTGTTTAAATAGATTCTTTTTATTCTCTTAAACAGTACATATTTACCGTTTTCGTCAAAATTAATTCAATTTATTCAGTAAAAATGTCAAATAATACCGGATTAAGTCAATAATTGGCATAAAAAGGATAATACAAAGGTGATGAAAAAAACAAAAATTTAACTTTTAGTATAGGGTTGGAAGCAAGACAGCCACGAGAAGCTTCCTGCTCATATACTAAAAGCTACAACAATGAACACAAAGGATTGCGAAAATGGCGAAATCTCAATAGGCGGCAGACTTAGTGGTGATTCCAATTTCGGGAAAAAAGAGTATATCTCAGTGCCCTATACGATAATATTACTTATAATTATATAAATAAATGTTACTAACGATAAATTGGTGTATTTTTCGGAAGTACTGTGAATAAATGTATATTAAAAACAGTACTAATGTACCTTTTTCGCCAAAATTAATTCTTAAATAAATGCCAATTTTAGGCATAAATTGACCAAGGAATCCCAAAATTAATTCGATTTATCCTTAAAAATGCTAACTAATATCAAAATAAATTGATTAATTAAAATAAAATGGCTACAATTGGCTAAAAATAGTCAAATAATTACTAAATAAATCTACGATTTAGATATTTTTAATTAAGCTTAAATAAAAATAGCCCAACCATGCAACCACAACTAAAAAGACCGATACTACCAAACATTCCACGGAAAAACATCATAGTCCCTATCAAGTTCTCTATCATAATCAAGCTCACTATTACGGTCTCTTCTATGGTCATCAAGGCCACTATACTATCTACCAAACATACTGTCTAAGCATTCTTTTTTTTCAAAACACAATTAATTTAACGGCTCTATGATTGGTTTTATGGTGATTAGCATACTTTCCACTACCATCAAATGAGAACCTTACCTTAAGCCTATAAATCGCCTATCACTTGTTTATATTTACGAACATAGGGTGTGATCCATAAATGATATGTAGGATATTATCAACCAATAAACAAATAGAAAAAATCAAAAATGCTGTAGAAGACTCAAAAAGAAACAATTTATATATTTGCTCTCTAAATCTACTGTATTTATAATCAATAAAAGAAAGTAGGCTCTGAACATTTAACTCCACGGGTCTATTAACATAAAATCATGCTGCTATGGCTTAGGGGTATAGCGTGTCCTTGGTAAGGATGAGGTCGCGGGTTCAAATCCCGCCCGAGGCTTATTTCCTTAAAAGATTCACAGCATACTTTCATTCATTGGGTATAATTGATAGTAAATTCATCTGAGCGCTATATATGCATTTAACTTTTTTCTTCATCTTTTTCCATTACTCAGATGATGGAAATTTTACAATATCGTAGAAAAGAATCCAGATCACAACTCTAATGAAGACAAGTTTTTGCTAGATTTTGTTCTATTTGGTTTTCAATCATTCCAAGTTCTGTTTTTATATTCGACACACATTATTTGAGTCAACTGATAACTATACTTTTAAAATATTCTTCAGGTTTCTACGAACAGCGAGAAATGAATGATCATTTCCAATTAATTCGGTATAAACATCTGATAAATCTCTATGAGCGATATTTTTGCCTTGCATATTTAATCACTAATTCGAATAATGAGCACATTTCCGATCATAAGTATAGGGAATTTGTGACCCTCTGCTCTCCCAAATTTATAAACAGTCACTAAGGGGAAGCAGAAGTATATTTGAAGGGCTGTAGATGCTCTATAATTTATTGAAGAATCCGTCATTAATTACTTATTGGCAAAAATATTCCTAAGGTTATCATTCACAAGGCCGATTGCGCTGCAAGCTGCAGGTGTGCTCGCAAGTGCGTTTAACATAACAAAATCATGTATTGTTCCCAGATATCGAACGGCTGTGACATTGACCCCGGCTTGAATCAGCTTATGAGCATACGCTTCACCCTCGTCGCGGAGGACATCATTTTCATCAGTGATTATCAGAGCTGGTGGCTGCCCCTTGAGCTGGTCAATCGAGGCTTGTAGAGGGGATGCTGTTGGCTGCTTACGTGCTCCTTCATCGGGTAAATAGTTATCCCAAAACCACTTCATCGCTTCACGGGTAAGCCAGATATCGGTTGCAAATTTCTGGTAAGATTGGGTATCAAAATTAGCATCTGTCACAGGATAAAAGAGTACCTGATAGCTAATTTTAGGTCCGTTCCGCTCCTTTGCCAGTAGTAAAACAGCTGCAGCCATGTTTCCGCCTACGCTATCACCAGCTACAACTAGCTTTGAAGTATCCATATTAAATTTGTTTCCATTATCTGCAAAATATTTTGTCGCTGCATATGTCTCTTCTATCGGTCCTGGGTACTTCGCTTCAGGAGACGGAGTAAAATTAACAAATACAACCGCAGCATTGGCTCCATTAGAGATTTCCCGAACCAATCGATCATGCGTATTTTTGTCCCCAAGCACCCAGCCACCGCCATGGAAGTACATAATGACTGGCAAAATACCCTTATTTCCTTTTGGCCTGATAATTCTAATCGAAATTTGCCCTTTTGGGCCAACTGGAATATTGAGATCTTCGATGTCTGCGGGGAGTTTTGTCATCTCAGTAGCAGCTTGTAAATCATCAAGAACCTTGCGTGCATCTATCGGAGTGAGTTTGTAGATTGGCGTTCCACTCTGCTTGTTTATCTTTTCTACAAATGCTTTTGTTGTTGGCTCGAGTAAGTCAATGGTTAGATTCATGGCTGATTCCTTCCAGCTTGCTTTTTAGTAAATATAAAGGTACTTAAAAAATATATAAAATCAATTAAACCGACATTTTGTAGAGGTACACAGATTTAAAATTTATTTGCTTGTTTGCTCACTCTTATTCATTGAAAGTTAGATTAATTTTTGCGCGTCTACAATATTGAGAAACTAAATTTCACGAGTTATTAATATACCATTATCTTGGCATATGACGGAATTTAAGAACTTCTCGAAATCCTCTTAATTAAATTAATCTATAGAGATTCCGTGCTATATGCTTCAGTTTGCTGTATTTCTTTTGTAAAGAAGCTTTTTCTTCAATCACCACATTATTCGATTTTCACATCTACTAATTTTTCTAAAGGCTGTTGATAAGGTACTGTGACCTTAAGTACACCATTTGAGTATTTAGCAATTGCTTTTTCCGGGTTTACCGGGCAGCAGGTCGAATAACTGTCCAGATACTGAACTCCCTCTTTCCTAGCAGCTACATAAAAACTGTCTTCAGTAATCTTAAAATAAATATCTTTCTTTTCGACTCCTGGAAGGACTACCTCAATTAGAAAGTTTTCATAATTGTCGTCAGGATATGCACAGATAACCGGTGATAATCCCAAAGTGTCTTCCATCATATTACCCCAAAATATTCATATTTGATTAAGGAATCAATTAACGTTAAATTTGCTACTTCAGCCTGCTTTTACCTCTGCTTACATTTACTCTGTGGTAGGTACGAAAAGTGAATGTAGTAAATTCACGCTATAACCAATCATTAAAATAATTTTAAATATCAAAATTTTAAATATCAAGGTAAAAATGTGGATACATACAAATTCCAATATTGTTATTTTGTTGAACTTATTTGCCTTATTTCATCATTTCCTGAACCTTTGTAAAAGAATTGTATCGTATCTTTTATTATCGTTTTATTACCTATAGGGTTAGAGGATTCCGATAAATCCATATTTTTGGTTGGTTGTCTTTAAAGTGAATCTAAGCCAGGAATTTATCGAAATTCTCTACAATTATCTCATATACTGACATATCCTACCGGTCATTCCTTACTCTTCACTCTGTCACTCTTTATCTGTTCGCTTTAAGCTACAAAGTACAGTTATCTACTAAATTATTTTAAATTAATTATACAAAAAATATTTTCTGAATAAAATTTACTTTACCATAAAATGTTTTAAAACCAAAAAATAAATTTATACTAATCACGTTTTTATTATTTTTGGAGATCTTCAAAAATTTAACATGGAAATTTTTTTCCCTTAAAAAGAAATGCAGATTAATCTTAGATCAAATTAAAGCTCCCTCCTGATCACAGAAAACAAGCATATAGTAATGGAATAGTGTTTAAAAACGGAAATCGGGATGCAGAGTAGATTCTACAGATAATTATTCACTCTGTCTAAATTTTTTATACTATTTATTTCTTTGAGCCCGCCTTTATATCTTTTATTTTTACCATACTATTGTGGGCACATACCTTCAAATTCTTCCTTTAATGCTAGCAGTCTCCCTCCTTATAGTGCATTCTCTTTTATTTTCAGTACTTGAATTATGTGACAGTAACTTTGCTCAATCTCCACCGTGCAATAAGAAACATTATCCCCGTAAAAGCCACCAGAGCTAGAAACGAAACAAGAACATCTCCCTGCGTATAAGTATAACGGATTCCTATTGATGAAAAATCACTTCCTATTGTAAAATACCTGATTACACTGATGAGATGATTAAGTGGATTGCCTGCGGACAGAGCTCTGAGTAAAGGGGGGAAAGAGTTCACAGGGTAAAGTGCATTGCTCGCGAAAAAGAAAGGCATGGTCAGCAGAGTTATTACCGCCTGCATACCTTCCGGACTTTCCATAGTTATTGCGATCGCAACTGAAAGAAAAAGAAATCCGAGAGAAAATATCCCTATAAAAAGCATAATTCCAAATAATGAAACAATAACTTGTAGCTGAGTATAACCATCAAAAAATTGGACTCCCAGCAGAAGTCCAAAAATCATGATAACAGCTGACTGAACAAAAGACTTGACCATGCCTGAAAGCCCTATTCCAAGAATGATATGGATCCTTGGCAGAGGGCTTGCAAGAGTCTCTCGCATAAGCCCCCAGTTTTTATCGAAGAGCAACACAGTTCCTCCTAAGAGGCTCGTAAAAAGCGTGGTCATTGCAATAACGCCTGCACCTATGAAGGTCAGGTAGCCTACAGTCCTGACGCCTGGGATCGCTGGCATGGTTGCTGTCAGCCTATCAACGTTATTTGACATTGCAATTCCAAAAAAGGCTAGCCAGAGGGCAGGCTGGATAAGTGTGGCGAATAAGAGGGCTCGAAATCGGACAAATCTTAGCATGTCCCGCCAATAGATTGTAAGAAATCCCGTATGCATATTTTAATGTCCTCTTGCTCTCTCAGATACCTCATAACCCTTTTCTGTTTCTGCATCTCTTAACTCTCTCCCAGTATAATGGACAAAGACATCATCCATTGATGGTTTTTTGAGATTTACGGCCTTTATTATAATCCCACCAGTTCGAAGCTTATCCATGATCTCAGGCAGCAAATATGTACCATCCACATTGACCATAACAACTATTCCTTTTGTTTTTTCTTTAATCCCTTTTACACTGTTTAGCTGTTTTAGTATCTCGCCAGCCTCCGAGTTGTCGCTAGTTTCCAAGTATATGAGATCCTCCCCAAGTGCATTTTTTAACTCCCAGGGCTTGCCTGAGACAATTATCTTCCCATGATCTATGATGCTGATCCTATTGCTGAGCTGGTCAGCTTCATCCATATAATGGGTTGTTAGGAAAATGGTTGTGCCCTGTTGGTTTATATCCTTTACATAATCCCATATTCTTATCCTTGTCTGTAGATCGAGCCCGAGTGTAGGCTCGTCCATAAAAAGCACTTTCGGCTGGGTCATAAGCCCTCTTGCAATCTCAAGCCTGCGTTTCATTCCACCGCTCAGATGTCTTGTTAGAGTATCCCGTTTTCCTTCGAGCTCAACCAATTCAAGCAGTTCATCAACTCGCGCCTGCCTTGCAATTTTTGGCATGGAATAAAGTTTTCCATGATATTCTAGAATCTCCTTCACAGTCATATTTCTGTCAAGGGTCAGCTCCTGAAAAACAATTCCTATGGACTCCCTTACTTTTTCAGGCTCTGTTTTCAGATCATACCCTGCAATACTTACGCGTCCCTTCTGCATAGGCAGAAGGGTAGTAAGGACATTGATCACAGTACTTTTCCCTGCTCCATTTGGCCCAAGAAAAGAAAATGTCTCCCCTTTCCTAACTGTAAAACTGATATTATCGACAGCCTTTACCTCGCCAAAAAAATATTCAAGGCCATCTACATATATGATATCATCTTTCATAAACAATCAATCATCTTCTTTTTCCCCTAGGAAAATTGAACCTTCAGTAATAAATAGATCTTTTATTGTTAGGGAATTTTTGGCAGTTTACCGAAAGTTCTGTAAAATATGATTAACTCTATATCCTTTTTCGTCATAATTAAAAACAGGAGTTGATCAGTCGGTTAGCAGAACGATTTGGAGAGTTCGAAAAAATAAGCTTTAAAGCATAGGGTTGATTATCTACGAACTACTCAAATAATTCTTTTATCGTTGTTAACTTTATGCAAATGCATGCTTATTGATATTCGCATTTTTTAGACAAAGGACTCTCAAAATTATCACAGCAGGACAATTCCCGTCCCCAGTCCCACTTCTTCGAGTAAATTTCCATAAGTATAAGTTATAGTATATGGCTATATTTTTTGGGTCTGCTTTAAGAGCAAAATCAAAAGTTTATGATGCAGTAATGAAAAGAGCAGTGAAAGAACATTTTCTGTCCATAAGGGATCTATTAAGAAACACGAGAATGTAGTAACTAAAGAAATATTTAAGACAGGATCAGATCTTCGGTCAGGATCCGAATACTCATAGTTCCTCATTTTGCCAGCAATATGACAAATTTAGTTTATATGTCCTTTATGATATAATGGGAATTTTTCATAAACCAACGATTATCGGCAACATTCGCAGAAAGAATTTATATACTTAAAAACTTAATCAGTGTCTAGCAAGTAATTTATGAGGTGATCTTAATATCCAACATGAGAAATTTTGTTTTACGAGACAAAGATGGCAATGAACAGGGAATTTTCACTGGAAAACAGCCTCGTCAAGCTGCTCTGAAAGCTGCGAATCGGGGCGAGGGAACAAAGTCAAAACCGGAGATTATCCGCCTCAGAGAACGTGGAACAAAGAAAGTACATGTTTTCAAGGCATGGAAGCAAATTGTCGAAGCCCCCAAAAATAGACCTAGCTGGATGCCAGAAAAAATCAACAAGCCCTTTGTCAAAAAAGAGAAAATAGAAACAATCGAATAAATATAGTTTTAGTTATATACCCCTGAAAATTGGGGTTCTTTCATTTCTTTTTGATGTTCATAAAAGGAATTAGGATGGACGTATCTTTAATCTTTCGGACTGTTTGATCGGACAACAATTCTAGCTTGCAAATTCAGTGTTTCAGTCCATAAATCCAAAAATCACTAGATTTTGGGCCAGACTCCATAGGGCTGGATTTTTATTTTATCAATCATTTCTGGACATGCCAATAATATTAGTAGGCAAGCGCGTCTTATTGAATTTTGCAGCTGGCAAAAATATTCTGTGCGCTGACGATTTATTTCGTCCTGGTCTGTATATTTAATTTCTCTGCGGATTGACTTTATCAACTTCTTCCCAAGATCTTGCGCAGGCCCTATATAATTCTCAAGTGTAGGGTGGTCTCTCCCGATTACAATTCCAATGCTTCCGACAACTATAACGCCAAGATTTACGAGGAGCCATACATGTATTTCAAGACTTCATCATACCGCTTCTCCCTGGTGTGCATACCGAGCACCCTAATTTTCTAGTCAGCGTCTGGCAGAGAATAGCATCTGAAAATCGATTGAAAAGAGCTTTCATTGGAGCCGAAACAGAGTTAATGTAGTTCGGAGCCCCAAAGACAATTCCATTGGTATTCATAATCTTTACAAATAGCTCCACAAAATCATCAAATAAAGAACATTCATCTGTAGCATAACAGACTCTGCATCCAGTACAATATTCGATATGCAGTTTATAAAGATCTATAAGCTAAGCTTCTGACCCTTCAGTTTCAGCACCTTTGAGGACAAAATTTAACAGTTTAAAGTTGTTACTTACATCGCCCGTTTGATTTGCGTTGCTTCCAATGATTTTCATTTAGCTTCCTTGATGAAATACTTCAAAATAAAGATTATTTTGCCGTTTTTTACCTTCTGCAGGTATACCTGGATAACTTATTGAACTTGCTTTTCTTCTTACCAGAGAAGCGAATATCCCAATGAAGCAGAAGATCGTAAACAGAATAAATGCATAGTGCAAACTTAAAAAAAAATTTCGGATAATTATCAGGCGTGATCTCTACAGGGCCGATAAAAATTGCAAAGATCATCATTGCCATACCCATCGAAAGCATCTGGCCAAGGAACCGCATAGTCCCGTTCATCCCGGATGCAACGCCGTAAAATCTCTTGTCAACTGAACTCATAATAGCATTTGTGTTAGGGGACGAGAAAAACCCGTAACCTGCACCGTGCACGAGGAGAATAAAAATCAAGTGCAATAGAGATATTTCTTCTGTGAGGGAGATGAGCATGAAGAGTCCAATTGCAGTTAGAGCCATTCCTGCAGATGCAACGATTCGGCTCCACTCTCTGGAAAGCTGGCCGGCAATCGGAGAAATCATAGCTTGGACCACCGGCTGAACAACCAAAATAAAACCTGCATACTCAGTTGTGAAGCCTTTCGTATACTGCAGATAAAGGCTTAAGAGAAAAGTCACTGCGTAAGTTGCACTGTAATTAATGAGAGCAGATAGGTTCGAAAAAGCAAAGGTTCGATTTTTTGTTAGAAGGGAAATCTCAAGGGCAGGAGACGGAATCAACATCTCATACAGAGCAAAAATCAGCATCCCAATAATTCCAGCAGCTATAAGAGCAGCACCTTTTAAGTTCGGGAATACTGAGAAACCATACATGACAGCAAGGACAGCGAGATCGTAGATAATCGATCCTGTCAGGTCAAAATTATCTCCCTTGCACTCTGCCCATTCATCTTTGAGTTTCCAGAGGATTAAAAGAATTGTTATGATACCAATAGGTACGTTTACGAAGAAAATGCTTCGCCAGCCGAGAAGGTCTGTCATTATGCCGCCAAGGAAGGGGTCGATTGAAAGCCCAATATAAACCGCGGTGTAGATACCAAGAACTCTCCCCCGTTCACCTGGGGGAAAGACAGAGGTCACGATAGCAACTCCGGTTCCGAAGATCATGGCACTTCCTATACAATGTATGACCCGAATTCCAATCAGCATCTCTGTTGAGGGGACCATTGTCATTGCAAGTGATGCAAGGCTGAAAAGAGCTATTCCATCGAGATAAATCTTTTTTCTTCCGTAAATATCGGCGATTTTTCCAAAAGGAACCAGAAAGATTGCTGCAGTAAGGAGATACGCAGTTGCAATCCATGAAAAGGCAAGTGCGTCCATGTGGTACTCTTTCCCTATCGAGGGAAGGGCAAGCTAACTGCTGAGCCGTCAAAAGGAGTAATAAATCCCGAAACTATCGCTATGAAAAGTACAGTTAGTTTTTCTGTGTCATGGGTAGAGGTCTCAGGAGTTTTGTATGGGTCAGTAACTTCAGGGAGTAGTCAGGTATTTTCAGCAAGTGATCTATTATTTCTTTTTTTCACCATGTATATCACAGATCATCAAGGCCATAGTCTACTGAGAGCATTAAGAATTCAAAGCATCTAAAAGATCAAGACAAATTTGGTATACAGAAGATCTTTCAAGAATAATGATCCTTTAAATCGTAGGTTTATTATAGGCTTTTTAGATATAGTTAACCAATAAACTTTTTTAGTATTATCTACTTGTTATGCATAGTATTCCATTTAACTGGTTTTCAAAATTCTCTTCCTGCTCGTCCTCTTGAGTCTTAGAATAAAGGACATTACCCTTGGCTCTACATTTTCGGCCTGTGCTTCTCCAAAGTGCTGGTAGATAACTTCAAAATCATGCCAAATACAATCGTTGAAGAAGACATGAAGATACTTCTGAATCAAGTATGAGCTTAAGGGTAAAAAGAAAAATTTGAAGGGGAATAGTGAATAGCTTTTTTCAAGCTATGGACCTCTTTGTTTTTAATTACAAGTTTCTATATTAACAATTTAGCAGGGAATGGAGGGGAAAAAGTATCAGATCTTAAATTTGCTGAAAATAGTTTTTATCGTGCTTATTCGCTTGTATTAAAAGCAGCAGGTAGCAATAAGGGCACAATTGCAAGAATTGAAAAAATACACACTGAATTGGATCTAAAAGAATAAAAACTTTTTATAGAATTGCAAGGTGAAGTTAAAATAGCTGAAGCGCGAGCATCTCAATCCACAACACAAGTTGATCGTTGCAGAGTCGGCTAGTGTCAGTATAGGACTGATCTATAAATATTTTCCAGGAGGAAAATTTGATATCCTTAAAGGAATCGGCCATCAATACATGGACAAACTGTTGATGATAAAGCAGCCAGATATTGTTGATTTCAATGATTTCCTAGGTTACATGAGAGATGTCATCAAAAATTTGCAGCAACTCAACACAGAGAATAGCTCTTTGATAAAGGCATTGACAATGGCTACACTGGTTGACGGTGAAATTGTAGACGAAGTCAAAAAGATAGACTTTAAAGACTACAAAATTGCATCCAAATTTTTCGCCCTTTTCAATGACGTTAAGATAAGCAATAAGGATCCTTTTGAATTCCTTATGTACTGGGAGATCATGGTAAAAGGCATTATTTTCCTTAATAAGATCTACCCAGTGCCTATCAAGAATGAAGAAGTTCTGACGGATTTAATGTCGATTTATCTTTGAAGATACGGGGCTACCATAAGATACAGTAAGCTTTTTCCAGCTAGAGCTATCTAGAAAGCTATCGATGGCAAAATTTAGACTTCCTATAAATCCGAATATCAAAAGCTTCAGCACAGGAATACCTAAAAAATGATATGAGTATATTCCTTTACTTGCTTTATCATGTTGATTCCTTCATTTTCTTCTCCCAATCTTTTACTGCAAATTTGCGACACTTCCTGATAACTGATAAAAATCTTGTAAACAGACTAGATAGACTCAGATTAGCTTTTGAGTCTACTCAATTAAATTGCTTACTCCGAGGGGATAAAAGCCTCACAGATTTAGCGTGGGGTAGTTAACTGGTACATAATTCACTGGTGTTGGGCAAAAGTATGAGCTAATTTCTTTAAAGCTCCAGCATTGAGTATATTTATCTTATAAATATACATCATCCTCAGTTTTCTCATATGGATTTACTTTTATCCTGCTGAATAATAGCAAGATCAATCATTTTTTTAAATATTTGTTCATCGTTCTTACCATTTAATCCAATAATTCTTGCCTGGGATCTGTCCGTGCTAACTTTCCCGTTCTCCTGCATATAAACGTATTTTCCGTTTTCTGTACCAACGATAACAAAGGTGTCAGGCGTGTAGTCGTTTGGTCCGAAATATTTTGCAAGTTCAGGACTTTGATGTATATCGATAAGTGCAATCGTAGCTTTTCCTTTGTATTCTACTGGCAATTTTTCAAGAATAGGCTTCATTGCCTGGCATGCTCTGCATGACTCATGTCCCATCTCCACAAAAACCGGGCCTTTATATAGAAATGTGTTTATCTGCTCAAGCTGAGTTATTTTCACAATATTATTGTTTTCTAGATTTACTTCTAAATTATCTTTAGCCGTGTATGCATTCCCCTGCGTGTATACATTTCCTTGGGATGGATAGTTCCCCATAATCTGTGCTAGTGCAGGTCCAAGAGACAGAGCTAAGTATAATACCAGAAGAGAAGCTATTAATTTCATTTTCATGATTTCACCCGGTATCTAAATTAGGCCAGTTAAACTGGCTGAATATCTGTTCGATTAAATAAAATTTATTTTGATCTAACAAAATTAGATAAAGACTAGTATATCTCTTATTTTTGGGAAAATGTAGCAATTTACCAATGTTTCTGTAAAATCACAAATCTTAGTAAGTTATAAAGGAGAATATCACATATTGGAAGAACCCACTTGCATACAGTATTGGAAAATTTAACACAGAATTTACAGCAATTTTGTGATACTACCTGAAATGTAGAGTGAATTTTGTGTTTACGATTTTCAACAACTTATAGCCATGATCCATTCTATCTCATGAATGATTTGATTTTTAATTAAGGTACTATTCATTAAGAAAAATGTATCTTTTTAATATCGTTTATTATCGATATATGTAGAACATTTCGAAAAATTCATATTTTTGGCTTTTTGTCTTCAAAGTAAATCTATGCCTGGGGTTTATAGAAATTCTCTAAAATTACTTCGTGTACTCGCACATTTTATCAATCATTCCTTACTCTTTCATTTTTTATCTGTTCACTTTAGGCTACAATGTATTATTACAACCGTATTTATTTTAAATTAATTATACAAAAAATAGTTTCTGAATAAAATCTACTTTTCCCTAAAATGTTTTAATCTAGAACAATAATTTGGTAGTAATCATGTTTTTATTCTCCCTGGAGATCTTTATAAATTTAACATTGAGTTTTTCCTAAAAAATCGATCCAGATTAATCTGAGATCAAATTTTAGATTTTAACAGCCTGATAAGAATTATTATCAGCACCCTCAGATTAAAATAAAAATCTTTAAGTGTAGGGTTATATCCTTAGGTCATTGAAAAATCTAAACAATGAACATATCCCCTATTTAAGTGGAATTGTTAAAGACAACGCTATCTGACTGCTTCAATATATTCAAAATACCACAACTACTGTGTTGTAACTTTATTTTATGGAAAATTTTACAGAAAAATTAGTACATTGCTAAATTATTCCAATACATACTCTTAGGCTTTCTCCATCTCCGGAAATCAAAAAAACATAATTGATATTAAATTATTATTGTTTATAAAATATTTCGTAATGAAGTAGCTTTTAGTTAAAATTGTTATAAAATACGATTAATATTAAATTGTTGTTTGAGTATAAAGTGTTTCATGATGAATTATTTTTATTCTGAAACTAATATAACCCCCAATTGATATTAAATTTTTATTTAATTTTCAAATATTTTATGCGAACGTAGATTCTATTCTGAAAGTATTAAATGAACATAATTAATATTAATTTGTTGTTCAATTTTAAAATATTTTCTATTAAAACAAAATTTATTTCGAAACTATTATTTTTATGATTACTTTAAAATAATAAAGAGAATAAGTAAATATTATAGCTTAAAGAGGATTTCGATAAACAACTAAATTTTGTCAGATGCTTATAAATGTTACATTCCAGACTCATGAAAATCACAGGTTCATCGAAATCCTCTAAAGCGAAAATATAAAGAAAACGAAACGAAAACGATCTAGTAAATGATCGGTAGGATGTATAAACATACGGGGTAATTGTAGAAAATTTCGATTAAGCCTCCTATTTCGACAAATTGCTTTATAGGCCACCAGCCAGAAATTAAAGTTTATCTAAATCCTCTAAAAAGTCAAATGGTTATGGAAAAACCGATAGAGCTAAAAAAGCTATAACTGACATTCGAAAGGTCCAAAAAGGATCAAACAAAGTATGTGAGTTATACAGAAAAACAATCTTGAAATTTGTTGATATCTAGGTTTCTTATATGGATATTTATACATGACTAGAATAATCAGTTATATAACCATCTTAACTAAGATTCAATGCAAATTTTGTGGAGCTTTTTTAAAACTGTCGGCTATTAATCGTGTAATTTATTTTCCTATCAATTAGTAATCAAAGGTTTCTATTGCATCAAAATATGTGTCAATAGACATATTTTTAGTAAATTTAATAGTTGCCAAAAAACAAAATTTTTTAAAAAATAAACGTCCTTAAATATTACTGCTTTTAACGATAAAGGAGTTAAATAAATGTTGAAACAGTCATCTAGTAGAATAAAGAAGGCATTGGCTATTTTGCTGGCAGTCCTTTTTGTGGTGTCCTTGACAGCAGTGTCAGCGAGTGCAAGAGATGGAGATAACGGGCATGGGCATGATGGCGGTGATGATCATGGTGGCCATGATGGCTCAATTATCGTCAGGGGCAGTACAATATTCGGCAGTAACGTTGGTAGTGTTTATGGCCACTCAGGCTGTGGATTGGTTAACGGTGCATGGGTTTGTCTCGCATAAGGCTATCCGTATATCGAATATGAAAATGTGCCACATGGTAATAGCATTGCAATCCAAACAAAAACTGCAAAAGATAAAAACTGTAAATAAAATATAGAGGATTTCTATAAATTCTATTTTTTTAGGCTGTTAGTTATAGAACCTATATAAGCAAATTGTTGAAATAGGAGATTTATCGAAATTCTCTATGTTAAGGATCTCAGAGAAAGTCGAAGCAGGGTTTAACTGATCTATGTTACCTAAATATAGTTAAATAGAATCCACATTATTATATTTCTATAAACTTGAGGGTAGATCTGGGTCATTACTCATTTTTTTGGATAGAATAGCTGCAAGCAATTTAATTTAAGTGATCAATGATTAAATTTATTGGCCAATAGTTTTTCTCTCAAAATCGTTGAACACTTCGTTTTGACTTCAAAGCTGTTGTTCCATTTTTTTTTCAATCTTAAAGTCATTATTCTTTGCAAGTTTCTTCTTTTCCATTCTTATTAAGGATCACTTTTGTCCTTTCCATATCTTCTTTTGAATGGATTTTTATGAGTTTTCTGCGCTCTTCGCTCATCTGTGACATATCTTGTGAAAGCAGTCCAAAAGCATCAGCTCTACACTGTCTGCAGTGTCGCATCTGCATGACATAAGGTTCACAAACTTCTTGGACAGCCTTTCTCTCTTCTGCTGTAGGTGGCTCAATGTCTGCAAAAGCTCCCTGATTGATAAGGGGCATGATATTCATAATGTAAACTCCGAGTTCATTGAGTTTTCTGGCTATCTCAACTACATGCTTATCATTGATACCAGGAATAAGCACGGTATTAACTTTGACAACTAAACCTGCATCAACAGCTTCTTTGATACCCTTTAGCTGATTCTTAATATGGATTTCTGCGGCTTTGGTTCCCCTGTAGACTTCCCCATGATAGATAATATGATCAACTATTTTTGCATGAATCTCTGGATCAATCGAATTTAATGTCACTGTTAATGTGGAAACTCCCAAGCGTAGCAAATCCTGTAGCTTTTCGGGAAGCAATAGTCCGTTTGTGCTCATACAGAGAGTGATTTCAGGAAATTCTTTTTTTATAAGCTCAAAGGTCTCGAAGGTTTCATCATTAGCCAGAGGATCACCTGGCCCTGCAATCCCAACGACCTTGATGAAAGGATATTCTGCTAGAATCTGTTTTGTTTTCTGAAGAGCTTCTTGTGGAGTTAGGACTTTACTTGTAACTCCTGGACGGCTCTCATTTACACAGTCAAATTCCCGAATGCAGAAATTACACTGGATATTGCATTTCGGAGCTACAGCCAGGTGAATTCTCCCGTATTTGTGCTGGGCTTTCTTGTCATAGCAAGGGTGTTTTGCAATCTTTCTCAGGAGTTCCTCTTCATATTTTGGCTCGGCATCTATCGCATTCATAGGATTGTCTTCTTCTGGCAAATGTGTTCTCCTCCGTTAGGAGTTTAAAAATACAGCAGAATCCTCAAGTACAAGGGGGTACTGAAACATCTAAAGCAAACTATGTTACAGCACCTTGATATACATTGTGGAATTTTTAGAATCCCAAATTGGAGTTTAAGATCAAATTAGACAGAATAATAAATTTCATTATGCATAAATAAGCTTTATGCTTCTGTTTTCTTCATAAGATTCAAAGTTATACCTTATATTTTTTGGCTTCGGATTTTTTTTCCCTGAATTCATCCTGTGTAAATAATGTGTTTTTTGTAATAATAATACTTAGATGATTTCGATAAATCTCTGATTTACACGAGTCATTTAATACACCATTTATAATCAGATGGCGAAATTTGGAGGTTTATGAAACTCTCTGTAGTTTATCACAGGCCACTTGATCAATAATATTTAAAACCATTAGACTTTTTGGAGTTGGTTATAAATATCTATTTTTTAGGAGCTATTACCTATTTGAAATGGTGATCTCAAGTCGATTTGAAAGGCCAAGTAATAGGCAGATTGAGACCTTTTTAGGATTTTAATTGGGGATTTGCATTAGTTATGGCTACCTACCCTATTGTTTTCTCTTCTGGCTACTTTTTTTCCGATTTACAAGCCTTCCGCCAACTCAGAGGGTTCTTATGCTTGTAACCATCAATACTCTGATGGTAGGAATTAGCGAGGAGTTTATTTTTCGAGGCATATTTCCCGTTGGGCTCATCATTTAAGATCTCACGTGCAGTTTGGATTACATCGATTATTTTCGGTGCTGTCAATACATTAAACGGCTTTATCACTGGAGACTTTAGTGTGAGCATAGTTCAGTTTTTTTTGCATTTATATTTAGTAACTATATGTGATCTTTTCGAGTCCGCATCAACACCATCATTCTGAGAATCATCTTTTACTGGGTGTGGGATTTCTTTGCATATCTGTCCTTATTTCTTGTGTGAGGTAACATCCCTTCTCTTTCATCTGCTGATTTTCTTTTATGGCCTATGAGCATTGCGAAAATATTTTCCCATCAGGATGTCAAAAATGACACAGCAAAGTCGACTTATGGGTGAGTCAGTGTTAATTGAATGAATTAGAGCACGCACCAAAGTAGTAGACTTTAGTGGACATATCGATTATCTTTTAAGTAAAAGGCAAAGTTGATTAATATGAAATCAATTCTCTCCACTTGAACTATAATACTACTCTCATTTACATCGAAGCTTTATTGATTATTTACCCTTTCCAGGGATAAAGATAGCAACTTTTTAGCTTTTGCCATCACAATTACTTTAATAAAATCTATCCTTTTCCTTAAAATTTAGGTGGAAGCTATGCATAATTTCTACTTCAGAACTCTACAATATTGGTTGTTCTGGAGACGATTACAAAAAATAGAATTAAGATGTATGGATGAAGTTTTTTATTGTGAGCCATTGAGGTAAAAATTGAAAAAAATAAAGTAGTCGTTCGGAACTACTAATGTCCACATATAATATCTATGTATCTAAAGTTATTATTCCTGACCTTTCCTTTCATAAATTCCAGCGTTCATCTATTGGGAAATGTTCGTTGATCCACATGAAGGTACAGTTGTTGTGGATTATCTTGTAGGAACGGGAAAGTATAGGTATGCCGTCGAAAGTAGATTCTCCTTCTAGAATCTCGAGTTCGCTCATGTCACGCCTTATCTCAAGATTGTGACTGCGCAGAATTCGGCCTATAGGGATGTCCGCGCGCATGAGCTGTTCTCGCATGGTTCCAGGCATGCGTTCGAGAGGCGAGAGTGACCTTGCATGCACAAAAACCGTATTACCTGTAGAGAGTCTTACTACTCTGTTATTTACCTCACTACCTTCTTTTATTTCCAGAAGGTCAGAAGTCTCAAGATCGGCTTTTACAGTGTATTGTGATTCGGTTGTTACAATTACCGGTTTTCTGGTCATTATCTCTAGGAGAGTCGTCAATGAACCATCAGTTCCACAGCAGACACGAAGACATGTGGGAATTTCTAGGCTCTTTAGTTTTTCCAGAAAATATGTGGCCAAAAAATACCTCCGAATAAGGACTTTCAAAATGATGATATTATTGAGATGAAAATAAGCATCATAATTTTTAGTCTACATCTTTAGATGCGTTTTTCATGCGCTCTTTTGTCGTGTATCCAGTAGCTTTGTATAAAAAATCCCGGAAGTCTTTATTTGTCTGCAAGATTATTTCATCATCTGATATGGTTTTATCGGAAACTGTATCAACACAGAGCATTTTATTCGCGATCCATACCTTTATTTTTGACATAGCTCCGTGGGCTGTCTCTATATATATTCCGTTTCTGAAGATTTCCTCGGGAAAGCATTCCTCCATCACCGAGTAGATCCTGTCAATGTCAGGCTTAAAACCGCGTTTTATTTTGTACTGTTTCATTGTTACCCTCTTATAAAAGATCTTCAGCTCAAATAAAATTTGCTTAAGGTTGGTTTGTTATAATTAATTTCCTAACCCTTACCTTTGAGTTGAACAGGAAAAATTCATACTTCATTTCTACAAGTGTTTTCCATTTCTAATAGTTCAGTTCTGCATGTATTAAAATTAGCTATTAATTTTAATATATATAGGACTTACGCGGTTGAAGCATTTTTTTGCCAACTAAATTAAAATATTCTCCCTAATATAATATAATAATTATATCTATAAGCTTTTTAGTTAACGAAATAAATCAACTTAAATGTACTGAACTTGATAACGTCAACTTTCTCTTTGCTTCTTCTAAAGTATCTGCATAGCATAGTGCTATCCATCTTCGTTATATTCCAAAAAAGGCTAATTCGATTTTTTTTCCCCACCAGGGTAATTTTAAATGGAGATATTTTAGTCACTATAGAAGCGTTTAAATTGGAATTTTAACTTGAAAATCTATTTTTTTCACTAATTCTTATAAATGTTACTTTCGTACTTGGCAGAATTGCGAGAATGGGACAGCGCTTCAAAGCCTGAGAAAACTTCAAACAACTCCTCATCGATGCTATTTTGTCGCAAACGGTAGTATTTTCCATTGAGGTCTTCTAGCATCTCCTCTATGTTTTTGTCGGCATGTTGCATCGCTGCCAAGCGGCTCGCATTCTCACTTGCAAGGGACTCGGCGCATGCCCTGAAGAGCGAGACGAAGAGGTATTCGCGAATAAGCGCTCGCAAAGTTGATGTCCGATCACCAATTATTTCGGGTAAATTTTTAGTTGGCCAAGGGAGTTCAGCCAATTCTTGCTTCCAAAGTTTATCTAGCGGTAACAATAGTTGACTAGTTGGTTCATATAAAGTCCTTGATTTGTGGAGGTTGTAGAATATATGGATTTCGGAAACTTTATCCTGGCTAAGGCTAGTCTCGATATTCACGAGAATCTGTTCGATGAGTGGGGTAATGGCCTTGATAGAATTCGGTACTGTAAAAGGGCCCATAATCTGCAGGTTAATATCCGCTAGAAGTGCATGAACGCGTTCACCGACAGATAAAATCTGAGCTTTGCCTGGCAAACCTGACAGTATTTTGACAGCATAATCAGCTATTACATCATTAAATTGCCCCACCAGTCCCTGATCTGAACCAAACACAATCGCACCAATCACAATAGCTTTTTTCTGCCTCTTTAGTCCTGAAGAATAGATATCTGGTGTACTATCCCGAAAACATATGCTCAACCCAAGCTCCACAGTGCGGTAGTAATCATTCAATGCGCTCACTGCTTTCTCGTATTGTCCTATGCTCGAGGTTGCCAAGGCTTTCATTGTGTGGACTACGGATTGAAGATCTCCTGCTTGGTTGATATTTCGGCGCAGACTCTCCATGGTGTCGCTCATTCATCCTCCTTATTTTGAGGTTTTGTACTTGACCTCGGTTGTCGCTTCCTACTTGTTTTTACTTCAATTTTCGATTTCGGTTTAAATTTGGATTAGGAAATGTGTTGGAAGATTGCTAACGCTTTGTGGGCGATTTCGAGGATTATTTCACGATCCTTGGCGCTCAATTCTTCATTGGTATCGAACCACTTGTGCACCTCCGCAGAGATATCCTGTACCGCCTTTCGCAGAGAATGTTCGGCATCTGTCATTCGGTCAAGAGGCACGTTATCAAAGAGTTTAGCATTCAATGCAAGTAGAATGAAGATTTGTTCAGGCATGGATATAGGGGAGAATTCTGGCTGCGTGAGAAGGGCACGGATCCGCTTCCCATGCTCGATAATCTTGAGGGTGTTTTCTTCTAGCCTAGCACCAAACCGGGTAAATACTTCGAGTTCTTCAAACTGTGAATAGGCAAGCTTGAGATCCCCAGCCACCCCGCGGTAGGCAGCATGTTGTGCTTTACCACCTACACGCGAAACTGATTTGCCGACATCGACTGCAGGCAGAATGCCCAATTCAAAAAGCGATGGTGAGAGATATATCTGCCCGTCAGTAATTGAAATCAAATTGGTTGGAATATAGGCAGAAATGTTCTGTGCTTCGGTTTCGATGATTGGAAGGGCAGTCAATGAGCCACCACCAAGCTCTTTGAGTAGGTGTGTAGCACGCTCCAGTAAACGTGAGTGAATATAAAAAATATCACCAGGATATGCTTCACGTCCTGGAGGGCGGCGAAGTAAGAGAGAGAGTTCGCGATAGGCACGTGCATGATTGGTTAGATCATCGTAAACGATCAGCACGTCTCGGCCAGCTCCCATAAAATACTCTGCAATGCTAGTCGCTGCGTAAGGAGCAATATAGGTTAAACCTGGTGGGTCGTTGCCTTCAGTAACGACGACAACTGTGTAATCCATTGCTCCTTTTTCCTGCAAGGTTGCTACTACCTTAGCAACCGCTGATGCGCGTTGACCGATGGCACAATAAACGCACAGAACATTGTAGTCACGCTGGTTAAGGATTGTGTCGATTGCAATTGTAGTTTTGCCAGTCTGGCGGTCACCCATAATTAATTCTCTCTGGCCTAGTCCAATTGGTATTAATGTATCTATGACTTTTATACCGGTCTGGAGAGGCATATTTACAGGAGAACGATCCATAATTGGCGTGCTGGGGCGCTCAATAGGCAATCTCTTGCTGGAGATCACCGGTTCTTTATCATCTAGTGGTCGACCGAGTGGATCGATGACTCGCCCAAGCAATTTTTCGTCTACTGGCAGGTCCATAACCCGACCAGTGCGTTCGACTTTATCACCTGCATGCAGAAGTGAGTATTCGCCTAGTAGAACTACACCGATTTCTTCTTCATCCACGTTAAATGCTATCCCAAGCACATCATTGGGAAACTTCACCACTTCTTCAAAACCTACACTATTCAGGCCGGAAACATTGACAATACCTGTGGAAACTGTCGTGATAGTGCCCACCTCCTGAAGAGTAAGCTTTGGGGTGATCAGTCCACGCAGCTCTTTTATTTCAGTGAAAGCATCCTCAAAAACATCTTTCAGATTTTTAGGTACTATGTTCATAACTCTCCATGTGAGCTTTGGCTCGGTATTGACCCTTTGCTTAGTTATAGACTCGAATTTTGTCTCAGATTCTTCTTGAATCTCAGATTTTTGTTTGATCTCATACTCTTTTTTGGCTTAGATCCATCAGGTTACCAAAGTCTGACTTTGGTTTAAGGTTCGGCTTTCTACTTAGGTCAGCAGGTTTAGACTCAATCTTGGCTTTTGCTTAACTCTTAGGCTGCTTTTCCAGAAGTTCATTTATACCTTTTTCCAGTGATGTGAGATAATCTGCAATGCTCCAAGTCACTTTTAGTCCATTTGTGGTTAACTCAATACCACTGACTAATTCGGGTGCAGTCTCGAATTTGGCTTGAATCTCTATCCCAAGAGTCTCCGTAATCGTCTTTTTAATCAAATCACGCTGTTCCTGTGGAAGATCGAAGGCAGTGAGAACGAGCAGCGATCTTGGAGATGCGCTAAGCTCTGAGACAATTTGTTTCTTCTCCTCATCTTTTAGCTCGTGTAGCTTTCGAGAAAACACTTCAACTGTGCGCTCTTCCAAACTCGTTTCAGCCAGATCCATTAGTGTTTTTCGCGCGATGGCAAAGACTTCCTGTTGAGCTCGATGCTTTATTGCCTGATTTAAGTTCTGTTTTTCATTCCTTAATGCCTCCTGCTGCCTTGACATCAAATCAAAGGCTTCTTTACGTGCTTCTTCTATGAGGTGCAAGCTTTCGGTTTTTGCTTCATCCTTCGCCTTGCTCAAGAGCGCAGTACGTTGCTGGTCTAACTCCTCTTTCTTACGCTTGAAATCGTCTTTCTCTCTTTGCGCTTCTGTTTTTTTAGCTTCGGCATTCGCAAGTTCATCTGCGACTTTTTTCTCACGCGCGTCGATGGCATTGAGAATGGGTTTGTAAAAAAAGTGCTTCAGCAACCATACCAATATTAAGAAGTTGAGTATCTGGGCAATTACGGTGAACCAATCAATCAGCATAATCTAACTTTCCTCTGTGGATTAGACAATTGCGCGGTTCCAGAAAGGGTTGGCGAAGATAAGAATCATCGAGACCACGAAACAATAAATAGACAAGGACTCGATCATAGCCAGGCCCACGAATAGAGTCCGAGTGATGGTCGCGGAAGCGTCAGGTTGTTGTGCCAGTGAACTCAGCGCCGTCGCGACAGCTCGTCCTTCACTAATGGCTGGTCCAATGACTCCGATGCTGATCGTGATGCCGGAAGTGACAATTGATGCAACTGCGATTGTAGTCGTATAAGTATCCATAGTGTTTCCTTCTATTGATATAATTTCAATTTTTATTCTCCAATTTCAGGCTTTGTTTTGTGGGTGCGCGTGGCAGCAGCAATGTAAACTGTGGCCAAGATGCTGAAGATGTACGCTTGCACCATTCCAGTGAGCAGACCGAGAGCAGTCATAAAAATCGGAAAGAAAAATGGCGTAATGGTCAACAAAATGGCAATAATCATTGTCCCACTCATCATATTACCAAACAGACGGATCGCCAGAGCCAGCGTGCGGGAGATTTCGCTGATGATATTAAAAGGTAACATGATCAATGTCGGCTCCGTGTATGACCGAAGGTATTCGCCAACCCCCTTCTCTTCTATACCAAAGATCGGCACGGCCACAAATACACTTAGTGCGAGCGCCGCAGTGGTTGATAACGATCCTGTCGGAGGTTCATAGTCGGGGATAATAGTGCATAAGGTGGCCACAGCGATGAACAGAAATAGTGTGCCAAGAAAGCCAAGATATTTTCGCGGCTGACTTAAACCCACTTCCTCAATTTGATTCAAAATGGTAGTGACAATGATTTCCAGGAAATTCTGCCAAATAGAACGATTCAGACCAGTGGAAAGTTTGCTTGTAATTATTTTTGAACCGACTATCATTATGAGCATCAGTCCCCATGTGTACACAATCGTGGCGTTGAGTTTTATAAAACCGTACTGGCAAAAAATCAGCTCATCAGGACTAAGTCGCATGATTTGCCTCCTTTGACAATTGATTCAATTCTTCCTCAGGAAGTCTGATGAGTCTCATTACAATACAGCGCACAATGAAGAACCCAAATAGGCACATCAACGACCTACTCCCATGGTCACGTGAGACAAAATAAAATCCAGCTAGGGAGATGATAATCCGCAACATCAGGCTGCTCAGGAACCAAAGTGTCGGTCTTTTGGATGAAGGCCCCTTCTGAACAGTCCACCAAAGGCCTGCGAAGAAAATTGCTCCAAACAAAAATCCTTCTACAAGAGCCGAAAATAAATTCAAAGTCTCATTCATTGTTATCCTCCTGTTCCGGTTGCATTTTATGATATTCCTTGGTCACCCAATGCCATGCATTAAAGCACCCTATAATCAGACCGATAAGCAGCATCGTAAGCGTCCAGGAGAAGTTCACTGGATAGTGCTTGTCCAACCATAGACCGACGACTGCACCAAGAAGAGTTGGAATCGCCACAGACCAACCGATAAGCCCCATCATGCCTAAACCAAGCCAAATAGTTCGCGTCACGTTACGTTGCGCCCTAAGTTTGCGTTCAGCTTTTGTTCCAACCTGTTTAGCTAGGGTTTGTTTATTCCTCGATTCTTTCACTTTCAGCTCCTCAACCATTATGAAACTCCACTAAGCGACTTACAAGCTCGCTTTCCAATTTTGCCATCACTGAGCGTATTTTTTCCTCGTTCTTGTCCAGGGTCAAAAATTCTCTCTCCACAGCCTCCCTTAATTGACTCAAGTTTGTTCCGACAATGGCGTTCCGGACTGAAACCAGCACTTCCTGACCGGTCTTGATCAGTACACCTTCATCGACAGCCACATAAACTTCGCCTTCTGCTTCAGTTTCATAGATGAAAATACCAGGTTCTAAAGCCATGACACAATCGAGTCGTTGTGGAAGGAGCCCAAATGACCCATCTCGAGCCTCTGCAACTATGCGTGATACACCTTTCTTTTCGGTGAATATCTGGAACGGCAGAATAATTTTAAGATTCATCAATATTGATCTCATGATCTACCCAGCTTGATTTTTTTGGCTGTTGTTTCATCAATCACTCCGAGCATAGATATCATCTGCCATGTGTCCTTGAATTCATCGCACAGGATCCACTCGCAGCTTTCGAGAGCATCCAATAAGCTGACAAAGTTGCTTTTAATGCTTGTGAAATGCTAGGTTGTGGAAAACGACTTTTTGAGGTAACTCTCCAGCCGACGAGTGCAGGAGACCACATTGCTATCCTCCTGCGGAAGTTGTACCATACCAAGCCTAGAGATAATATTCTTAAGTTCTGAATATTGTGCGAGCATCTGGAGGATTTCTTAAGCCAGAAGATAATTCTAGACGTGTCCATTTTGGAACTTGGTTGCAAATGGTCAATTACCGTATAAAGACTATAAATTGCCATTTTATGCAATAGAACAATAGATGTTAAGAGATGTGAGAATGGGCGCACCACTGAATGCTCTGTAAAATAGTCAGATGGTACATGTACATCTTGAATCAACATTATAGCTTCGGTATCGATGTTGGAAATGTGCTCTTCAAGCTTCAATAACTTGGTGTCTGTTGTCGGATGAAAGCCCAAAGATGGTATATTCCCTATCAAACCGCGCGCTTCCAACCCGGCTCGGATGAACCAGAAAATATTACCGATCAATGGCAGAACATCACTATATTCATTATCTAGTAAATATTCTGCTATTGTAAATGCCGTATGATTCACTCGAAAATAAGCGCCAAAAGGATCATTCATCTGATCTAACATCATTACCATATTCGAAGCACACCTATTTTTTTCATGTAACTGTAAAGTTCTTCCACTTAACAACAACACTCGTCCATTCCGCAAAAAATCCTCACTTCTTGGTGGCTCATCAATTGTGAATCCTCTCGCTTAGCAACAACTTCTTGCCAACCACCCTCCAAAAAGGTCCACTTTGCCTTCGCACCCAATGGCATAGTGTATCTATATGACATTGATGCCGGTCTCAAAGATTTCTGATTTAGTCGATCTTCGTGCCAGTGGTGGAGGAGCTTGATTGATTGTGCACCATTGGACATATGAGAGGCCTCTTACGATATATGGTATTCCTAACGTAGAACATTTGAGAGAGGATCACCTTTCTAAGGCGCTTTCAAAGACCCACCTGCAACTTCCACTGTATTATCTCGAGCAAGATATTTAGTGGCATAGGCGATCGATTTTCCGAACATAATGCTTGTCAAGTTAGGTCAAAACTCAATGGCAATTTGTCTAACTTTTCCCACATGCATAATAAGGGTAGATAGCTGGCAAATGCTTCTCGAAACTTTTATATATGAAATTGACGCCTTCAATTGTTCTCTCAATGGTTTATCTTATTCTTTGCTTATGAACATACTTTTGAAAATTTCGATAAACCCCTTAATTTGTCATATGCTTAAATGATATATACACAATGACTAATAAAAATTAGATGTTTATTGATAATCATCTTTTGTCTTTATTCAGGATTCAACTTGAGAATTGAACGGTTATAATAATAATTTACGTTCAACTTAATGCCACAAAAATCATAGTTAGTAGGAATACTAACAAGAATTTAAAATAATATATTTTTTAAGTAATTTTTTTCAAAGAAATAATTATATTACCCAAAATCTCGTTTTTATTATGAATCATTTTTACTTTTTTTCCTTTACATCAGAAAATATATCATTACAAAATATTAACTAGATTTTGAGACCAGTATCCAATTTTCTGCAGATGTACAGAAGAATTCCATAAATTTTCTCAATATGACAGCAGCTTAAAAAATCAATCAAAATTTCAAGGAACAAAAGTGGGCAAGTGGACAAACAAATTATACATCTGTTACATCCACGGAATTTCGGATGCATATTAAAAAAAGGTTTTAAGCTATGAATATGTTCTAAATTTTTGTAATATAAATGTATTATGTATAATATTATTTTGTTAAAGTCAGTTATCGGATTACAGCATATCATGAAATCGGTAATAAGTAAGGATATAATTCGACTAGTAACAAACGGAATTGAAGCATTATGCAATATCCCATCAAATTTACTCCTGAATTCCTTAACGAAATTTAATCGAGAAAGATATCAGGCGCTAATCGGTCGATAATAAATATAGAAACTTTAATATATAATCAAACAAAAAAACCATAAAATAGTTTAGGAGATTATGCATAATTTCTACTTAAGTAACTCTACAATATTAAATTCTCTAGAGGAGATTATAAAAAAATGGAATCAAGATGTATAGATAAAGTTTTTTTCTTGTGAATTATTGAAGAAAAATTGGAAATGAATGGGAGTAACCATTCAGAACTACAGCAAATTGGAACTATTAGCGATATTTTCCTTTATTTTGTGTTTTCCTCCCATATCTCAGGCTAAATACATTATAATGTAAATTTGATATAATAAACAAATGACATAAAATTTCTTAATGAACCCATTCGCAAAGTTATTTTATTCAGGATCTTTAAGAATTTTCAGGATTGTTTTCATGATCGAAACTCGATTGGATTATTCAAGATACATAGTTCAAAAATCAAATTATGAGGAAACCAAATGGAAATATTTACTTACAATAAAATCCCACTCTGAATCTTGTGAGGTATATTTTTGAACATGGGAACCTTGGTAAAAGCCATTGCAGTCCTGTTACTGCTCACAGCAGTGGTGCTTCTGGTCCATACTTACTGGATAGATATCATACCTATTCTGGAAGAAATTTTAAGAACACTCCAAGAAACCCGTATAATTTATGTTATTCCGGCTCTCTTAGTCTACTTGCTGAGCGTGTACTTATTTGCAGTTCGGTGGCAGAATGTTCTCTTTTGTATTGGTTACAATCTAAAAGCCACGAGTCTTGTTCCCATTTATTTTGGAGCAATATTCATGAATAACATTACTCCGGCAAATATGACAGGTGGAGAGCCTCTCAGGATACTTTGGGCCAACAAACTCTTTGGGATAAGCTATACTAAAGCTTTCAAAACAATTTTCTTCGAAAGACTGATTGAAGCAATACCTATTGCGTTTTTATTAATTTATGTTCTATACTCATTTCCCTCTTTTGATATCAAATTCCTACCCCTAATAAATAGTTTAACTTTAAGCTCAATTCATCTAATGCTCTTTGTTTTCCTAGCAGCAGGAGTTACAATATGGTTTTTCCGAGAGAAATTTGCTTCCCTCCTTAGAAATGTGCATAAAAATTGGAAACAGCTTAAAAAATCGTTTATACCTGTTTTGCTTCTATCATGTGGTGTCTGGACCCTTGATATAATACGTCTTAAATTGGTTGCTTTAGCACTGAATATTCATCTCTCCCTAAATCTTATTGTAACAGTTTCAGTCCTGTCCTTCCTTCTAGGACTCCTACCATTAACTCCAGGAGGCCTTGGAATAATCGAAGGCGGTCTTATTTCTCTGCTTTTATATTCTGGGTTACCCCTAGCATCTGCAGGCAGTTTCGTTTTTTTGGAGCGTTTAATTTCTTATGGAGTCAGCAGTGTAATAGGATTTCTGTGCCTATTCTATTATGGAGGATTTAAGATATGGGAAAAATTCAAAAAAGAAAAATTAACTGATAAATGAGTGGTATTTTACCAAAGTTTAATGCACCAGAATGCTCTAAGCATTCCTTGCTAAACCGTTACTTTTCATGGTCGCAGATACGCTTTATTGCAAAGAGGTATCCGATTTTCCTGAATAAAGTATCAGACACAGAGCTCTAGTGGTAAGAATCAAAAATAGATCTTCATTAGGCATTTTCGTTTCCTGATACACAACCCCTATAAAGAACTCTACCATCGAGACTATACAAAAAGCTATTTCACTCTTCTAGGACTTGCTATGAGAGTTTCATATGTATATCTATCTAAAACAGGTACCTGGACTGCAGTTCCTTAAAATTGAATACTCCAATAACTAAGAATCGGTAATTTCAAAAGCAGATCTACTTCTTTTGTCCTCATTAAACTATGATGGCCAACAAGTTTTATCCTTTTATGTGTGAAATGTCATAAGATGTACCAGGATATGTATAATTACATACACTTATATAAATTATTATAGATACTAATTTAATATCTATGCCTATAGAGAATTTCGATAAACTTATTTTTAAACAATATTCGACGTTTAAATGATTTACAAAATTTTACTAATAAAAATTTAGGATTTTTGTCTCAAGGAAGACTAAAAATGTTTTTAGTCAGTTGGAGACTAACTTGGTGAAATTGATTTCTTAATTGATTGAAAATCTTTTCGTATCATTTTAGAGTCCATATATTTTAACAAAAAAAGTTTCAGGAGGCTGACCTAAAGCTAAAGTAATCATTATGTGTGAAGTGCTTGTTTTACAGCAATAGCATGATCTTTCCGGTTTCGAACTTAAGAAACAATGTATTTATCGAGTTTTTTTCAGGAAATTTCTTGGTTTTCCTAAGTACGAACAAAAAAGTGCCACATTCTGATCATTCACAAAGAGAATTATTGATAACTGCACAGGAGACTTAATTTTGGGACAGTCGCAAAGATAACTTGATATTCCTAGTTTGAAAATAAAAGGTGAATGAGTCAGGACATAATTTTTATCCACTCGGACAATGACATGCAAAAGTGGATAAATCGCGAGAAAATGAAGTAAAAACAAGAAGAAGCAGAAACTGGACCTGAATAAAAGAGGACTAAGTTACACTTTGGATACAAACTTCATAGCATAATAGACAGAGATTATGAGCTGATCAAATGATTCAAAACAACAACTTAATCACTTTATGCTTCTCAGGTCGATTTATCCGAAAAAAATGAACTAGTTTACAGATACAGAAGATACTTTGGAGCAAAATCAAAAGGTTATGATGTCACAATGAAAAAAGCAGTAAAAGAACCTCCTCTGTAAATAGAGGATCGATTGATAGACAAGAGGATTAGCTCAAAAAACTCAAGGTGAAAGAGTTTATGCAGTAACTAAAAAGGTATCCAAAGCAGGAAAAAATCTCACTACTAATGTTCAAGGAGTGGATCGAAAAATGTTGTATACATATTTTTGTCATAATCTCTATAATTATAGGGAAATCTAAATACTCTCTAAATAAATTTACCAATGAATTTTATATAATAAAATGAAAAATACTCCAAAAGCTTTTTTCATCACATCTAATGGTAGATTATTTGCGAATTGCGCTCCAAACTTTGAGAAATAATCATATTATCAAATGGAATTATATGACAATATAGGATTTCAATAAACCTCTATTTAGAGTATTCATATACAATATGCTTACGGTGAAGCATGTGCAAAGATTAGTTGAGCTTAATCGAGAAAATCTATTAAATATACTAGCGCTGGAATAATAATGACCCCGCCCCCAATCCCAAAGAAGCCACTAAAAATACCTGCGATAATACCAATGATTAAATAAATTATTAAATCGATCATAAAGCCTCACACTGTAAATCTCATTTATAATGACGTGTCTAATGTTTTCGATAAGTTTTTTGTGACAGCATCTATCCTCTAATTATAATAAAACAGAGGCTAAATAGAATTTTAAAAATTAAGGATGCCTAAAGCTGTAGATACTTTATTATATAATTAATATTTAGAGATTGAATGGAACTTTATGATCGATTTAATAAATTATTTAATTATTGGTATAATCGCAGGTATTTTCAGTGGCTTCAATTTGGGATTGGTGGTGGGATAGTTATTATTCCAGCGTTAGTATATTTAATAGGGTTTTCTCAATTAAAAGCTCAGGGGACTTCACTAGATTCGTTCTCAAAAGAGAACGGAATGAATCAAGAAGCTACTTAGTCTTCATCTGAGTGGGAGTGCATCATAATAACTCATTGCTATAATTTACCGAACCATAAACATATTGATTTGATCATGAAAGTACTTCTTATAATTAGGCTAAGTACGGTATTTTAATAGTGCGACTTATGGTGCCATAACTTGTGAGAATTGAACGAATATAGTGAGAGTTCACAATTGAATTTAGTGTCGCATAAATCACAATGAGTTGAGGATATTACGGAGAACATGAGCTGGCATTGATCTTCCACCGGTACTTTCGGCATACAATTGATATATTGCCTTCAAATATAGTTTTTACTATAAAAGAGGCAATCTGATTTGTTTGCAGGTATAATTAATAAAAAATTTATTTCAATAAAATTAAAATTTTATTTTTTTTGAATGATTAGAGAACAAAATGGGGACCAGAAGATAAGAAGAAGTTTCGTCTTTTTGAATCGCATTTATGGTTATTTGTGCAAAGTTTGGAGCTGGCAATTCGCTATAATATTTTAGTCCGTTGGATCTAATGGGCTTTTGGAAACTTAAATTTCGTATATTTTAGAAGGAATATATACTTAATTAGTGAAAATAAAAGATTAGAGATACTCTCCATAGTTTTTTTAGCATATATGATAAGGACAAAAATTTATTAATGAAAATAAGTACAAAAAATCATCCGATTTTGCAATTTTTTGAACACTAGTGATATTTGTTGCACCTTTTTGATTTATACTTCTGGATTGAAGGTTTAAATATAGGATGTTAATTTTTGATTGAAACTGAATTCTTCTTAAAAATTCATATTTTTCAATTAAAAATGTAAAAATCACTAGATTTTGGCACATAGTCATATATGCTAATGAAAACTGATTTTAAGTTTTGCCAATATCTTTTTAGCTTCTGCGTAAACTCAAGAGAATTTTCCATGGGATCTATTTTTATAAAGCTGATCCTTATTACTTGATTTCTTAATATATCTATTCTCAAGTATTGCTTTTATATAATGATTTTTTCAAAATTAAATATTTCACTTGCTCCTATGCTCCTTTTTCTCACCAGTTTTCCTGATTTTCAACATAAATTTTGATTGCATTATAAGTTTTTTGATCACAAATTGCTCCAATGTTTCCTCATCACTCGGTAGTTCGCTATACTAAAGTTATTTTTAATCTCGGAGTATTCTGCAAAAATCTGTCTTGCCGTAATTTTTTTTATTCTCAGCATGAATTTTTAAAGAAACTACTTTGAATCAGTTCCAGCGAAAAGATTTCCAATCAATTAAGGAATAAATTCAGCAAGTCTGGCTACAACTTACTGAAAAAAATTTTGTATTCATCTTTAAGAGTAAAATCGGTAGTTGTTTCTATGAGTAAAAATTATTGTTAAGAGATTTTCACTTCCCAATATTCAATTATGCAGAAATTTAGCAAAATTTTCCAATTACTATATGAAATAATGTAATTGTCGTAATTCTGAATTGTCGACAAAGTTATCAATGCACCATAAACTGAAAATATCATAAAATAGGTCAATGTTCAATTTTATGTAAAATATAATTTACACCTTAATTTTTTAGATAACTATTATCTACCTGAGAATTTGAAGTAAATATTCAAAAGATGTTATTTTCAATTCCTCCTTATCAGTTTTTAATATTTGTCTAAAGCTTATGCTATTAGAGAGAATAATAGTATACAAATTATGACGTTGTTATCCAATGCTCTTTTTACAATATTAAGCCTCGATTTAAAGATGTACACATATTTAAAATTTGTTTATCTATTTTCCATTATTGATCATTGAAAGTTAGATTAATTTTTAAGCTACAGTCATGTTGAGGAAATAATTGCGTTCTTGTATACTTCTGCTGGAAGTGAGAATAACAGTTATCTGAGAAGTTTCGATCTACGTAGCAATTTGTAGGGTATTCGATGGGAATAAATTATAAATTTTATTACTTATACTTATTTATAAATCAGTAGTGTTTTTTTTGCAGAAACATTCTATATATTAATAAACAGTTAGGTTGATTTGAATAGATATATATACTATCAAAACACTAACGTTTATCTGAATAGTCCAGATATATACTTATTTACTCCAACTTCTTGACTAAAGTATGTACATAAAATAATTTCAGATATATTGGCCAACAAATGGTTAGGTATTAATATAACTGATTCAATAGCATTTTCAGTGCTTTGAAGTTTCAACAAAAAACAGTTTCAGCTTCAACATATTGAGCATGGTAATAAAAGGTGAAATGTTTGCAGATGTAGGGAAGATCGATCCTCTAATAATATCTAAAATCAGGGTTATAAGACGTTGAGTTTCTCATCCAAAAAAAATGATTCAAGACAGTATCGAATTCGATGTCTTTATTTTAAGAGATATGGAGTTCAAAAAGCTCTGTTCTGAGACTATAGTCATTGGCATGACCCTTGTAATAGGTAATCTCTGAAAATCAATCTCGTGCTAACATTCGCTATGTTAAGAGGTCTGCAGTTCAGTTCTAATGCTCTGGGTAATGCTGATTGTTTTTTGGGGGTTCAAGCCTGCTGTAGAATAATAAACAAACTAAGACCACTTATAGGTGTTAATATCAATAACTGTTATTATTTTCCTCAATCTTTCAGAAATTATCCAAATATTCTATTATGATGGAACGTGAAAAGCAAATTCTTAAAAATTTTATAATTAATACTTAATGATAATTGGGGGGATACGTTATGGAGACTCAAAGAATATTAGTTACTGGTGGAGCAGGTTTCATAGGTACAAATCTCGTCAATGAATTAGAAACTAGAGGTCACGAAGTAATCGCAGCTGATATCTATAATACTAGACGTGAGAATTACATTAGGGCTGATGTCAGAAATTATAGACAGCTTGAAAGAATTTTAGAGCAATCAAAATTCAATTACGTATACCATTTAGCTGCTGAATATGGCCGATGGAATGGAGAGGATTACTATGAAAATCTCTGGCAGACTAATGTGATAGGTACCAAAAATATGATTCGTCTTCAAGAAAAACTTAAATTTCGCATGATTTTCTTTTCAAGCGCTGAGGTGTATGGTGATTATGAGGGTGTCATGACAGAAGATGTAATGGAAAATAATCCCATTAAAGATACCTATCAGATGAATGATTATGCTATCACTAAATGGGCTGGAGAACTTATGTGCATGAATTCCGCAAAGATGTTCCGGACAGAGACTGTTAGGGTTCGCCCTGTAAACTGTTACGGTCCTTATGAACATTATACACCATATAGAGGTTTTATTCCCAAATTTATCTACCTTGCTCTCCATAATAAACCATATACTGTTTTTAAAGGCCATAAAAGGATAATTGACTTTGTTGAAGATTCCTGTCACACCTGGGCAAATATTATTGACAACTTTATCCCCGGAGAGGTCTACAATGTAGCTGGAAGGTCTGAATGGGAGAAAGATATTAAAGAATATTCGGATCTGGTGTTGAAATTCGTGGGCGTGGACGATTCACTAGTTACTTATGAAGAAGCCGAAGCTTTTACAACAAAAGTAAAAACAATCGATTGTTCAAAAGCAAGCAAAGATCTTAAACATAATCCTAAAGTATCTCCAGAAGCTGGAATACGCAGGACAGCAGATTGGATGAAAAAACACTATCTTGTGGGTGAATAAATTGAGAGATTATACAAGTGATTATGAAGGGAAAAATATACTAGTTACTGGAGGAGCTGGTGCAATTGGTGGGAACCTCTGCCGTAAACTCTCTGAGATGAATGCACAAAAAGTTATCATATTAGATGATCTCTCATCTTCTTATGATTGGAATATACCGAAGGCAGATAATATTGTTTTTGTTAAAGGGAGTATTTTGAATGATGAAATGCTCAAGCGTGTCTTCAAGGAAAAGCCTGATTATGTTTTCCATCTAGCTGCTCATTTTGCAAACCAGAATTCAGTCGATAATCCTGAAAGAGATTTAATGATCAATGGTATAGGGATTCTTAAAGTTCTTCAGTACGCTCAACTTGTTGATCTAAAGCGTTTTGTTTATTCTTCATCAGGATGCGGAGTATATGGGCTCGATTCTAAAATGCCATTTGAAGAGCATGATATTTCAATCAGTCTTCATACACCTTACCAGGTAACTAAACTTCTTGGTGAACTTTATACCAATTACTTCCATAACCTTTATAACATGCCCATTACAAACGCCCGTTTCTTCAACTCCTATGGACCAGGAGAGGTCCCGGGAAAATATCGAAATGTAATCCCCAACTTTTTCTATTGGGCGACGAAAGGAATTCCGCTTCCAATTACAGGTAAAGGTACGGAAACAAGAGACTGGACTTATGTGGGTGATATTGTCAATGGTATGGTTGCTATGGGTGTAGAGGAAAAAGCTATCGGCGAAGCTTTTAATCTTGGATCTGGTACAGATCACCAGGTCATCGAAATGGCAACTATTGTCAACGAGTTAACGAATAATGAAGCTGCGATCACTTTCAAAGAACGCAGAGATTGGGATGTAAAGACGAAGCTTCTTTCCTGTGTGGATAAAGCAAATAGAGTACTTGGCTACACACCTCATATGAAATTTGAAGATGGTTTAAAGAATGTCCACTCCTGGTTTGAAGAAAACTGGGTAAATATTGATACGAGTGCCGAATTCTGACGTGATGCTTAATGAAAATATTACTA
>CAVXNY010000033.1:0-8128 GCA_963763235.1 uncultured Methanosarcinaceae archaeon
AAGTGCTAATTTTTACTGTGGGTATTAACGTTTTTTTATAAATCGTTCAACTTGCATTTAGCTAGAAGGATTACAATTTTGAAGAAACATCAGAAACGAGATTATTTTTAAGAAAAATGGCTTTCAACAGATAAATTATTTCAAGAGAATATCCATGAAAAAAAATTTCGAGAATATCCAAAGCACGTATGAAGCACGAAACAGCGAAATAAAGGACCGAATTCTTTATGGAAGTGTTTTTCACAGGAATATCTGCTGGAAGCGATCTTACCAGATACTGGAAGGTGAGGATATAATTATGGTACTCTATGGTAGCCTCAGAGACGGTCTCTACAATAATCGGCGTTTCTACTTGCAAAACATGTCTGAATTTATGGGGACAACAAAAGTAAGAGGATATGCCCTTTACTCTCTGGGTCCATACCCAGGAATATACCCTTCAGAAGGATCTTCTGTGGTCGCTGAGGTGCGCAAGTTTTCTGGAAAAAAGCAGCTTGAAGTAGCAAAATCAATCGATTATATGGAACTTTTCGGAGGGTACCACAGGGAATACGTAGATCTTGAAATAGGGGATAAAAGGATCAGAGGCGTCATATACGTTTGTGATGAAAAACCTGAAACAGAAATAATAGAGCATGGTGATTGGGTGTATTACCTGAAAGAAAAAGATGAAAAAAACTGAAAAAGATGAAACCATTCAGCCTGGACAAAATAATACAAATATCAATCTCAATAACTATGTTTAATAATATTTAATGAGTAAATTTTGATTAGCTGATTTTATCCAGTCAAATACCCCGCAGCTTCTGTAGGATATAAACTTCCCCTAAAACTATTGTTAACTAACTAATTTATATTTTTATCTACCTCATACTATCAAAATTGAACTATTTCATACAAAACAAGTGCGTCTATAAAAATAAGGAGCATTTCGAAAACTCATAAACTTTGTCATACGCTTATGAAAGGTACATAAATTATTCTTGAAAATTAGTTGTTTATCGAAACGCTCTAACTGTGAACTTTTATCATATTCGTTTAATTCTCACATGTTATGGTATCTGATCTTTCACAGATACCTAATAAATTTGTTCATTTTTTATGAATATGTAAATATCTAAAACATGGAACCTTGATTCAGATTTTCTTATGCTTGTTACAAAACGTTCCGTGATCATCACGGAATTGTTTCTGGCATTTATTGGAACCTGAAAGTGGAAAAGTGATTGATGAAGTGCTACCCAAACTTGGGCAGCACAAGTTAACTCATTTTATTGTAATAAAAGTGATGCATCTCAGTTATCTTTGTTTACTTGACAGTCGCCATTATATTATACTTTCAGCAATTTGAAAGCATTCTAATTGAAATAACTTTTTGGTCCTGCAATCAGTATATCTGATCTTAATGGTGAATATCGTCAATTTCTAATATTGAATAGATCTAAAGGGGCACACTTTATTTTGGACTTATTAATTATAAAAATAATGAAAGTACTCACGATAAATTTCAAAATTATTTGCGAATACAACGTAATTTTTCCCGGTTTTTTAAAAATTAGGACTCATCAGTGATTTAATCTAAAAAACGAGTATACTCAAATTTTGGAAAAATATAGAAAGAGTCTTATGATTATTATTTTTAACAATTCAAGACAAGACCATTTTTGCTCCTTAAGCTTCGTGTAGTAACCTCTTGATTTTATTTTTCAAAATGTAATTAGTGCCGTTTTTCGATCTTTTTGCTTCGTACTCAAGCAAGTTTAGCTCGAGCAGATATGCTTAAATGCATTAAAACGTAAACAATCATTACAATGGAAACTTAAGTTTGGAAAATATTAACCACTTAATTGTTAATGATAAGAGTAAATGTTCATTGAAAAACCATCTATTTATGGCACTGGTGAAGAATGCTTATTTTTCTGTAAAATCACAACTCTCAAGAAGTTATTGGGTGGAAAATTCAAATATAGAGAACAAAATTACACACATGTAATAAAAACTTGACTTATATTTACATCAAATTTGTAATACTGCCAAAATATCCCAGGAATATAGTTTCTCTAGTTAATACCCAAAACACATACTTGTCAGTGTTACTATCAGATATGATTCGAATGAAAGTTAGCAAAATAATCTATAGATGATTTCGATAAACATCTAATTTTCAAGAGTAATTTGTATACAATTTATAAGCACATGACGGAATTTAGAAGTTTATTGAAATCATCTATAGAAATCACCTGGAATTTTGTGCAAAATGTGGTAGTTTTGGGCTTAATAAATTTTTGAAATGCATTAATTAGTATTCATACATAATATATTTTTTAAATCAGTAGTGTCTGAAATTATTTAGTTCAAAATCTTTTAAATATAGCTTCTTTTTTCCATAGTATTCGATATGTATTTAGACTTTTATCTCTATGTTAACTTCTGAAGAATATTCTTCTTGATCTCTTTCGACATTTACCGTTATTTGTATCGTTGTTTTGCGCTTTTCCTGTTCAAATTCCATGAAATTGACCACAAAAGATTTAATAAGGCAATTATTTTATTACACTTGTAATCCAATTCAGAAGGATAAAAGAGGGAATGAAATTCTTTTCGACAATAGACGAAATTTATAAGTCTTATTTGATGAAGAATGGTGAAACCCCTAAAGTGTTGATCCCGACACTTTTTCTTGCATACAAACTATCTTAGCAAACATGGAGGAAACAACAAAATGAAGAGATTTGCAGCATTAACACTGGCTGTTCTCATGCTCCTGACTGTATTTGCATCCGCCGCAAGTGCAGTACCAGCAGCAAGCGATAACATTGAGATTCGCGGTCCAGTGTATAACGGTTCTAGTATCAACGACATTATCTCCACGCAAGGTGATGCCGGTGCCATTACAATGGATGCTAGTAATTTTGCAGCATTTTACTATGACCCTACTGACAACGTGACAACTGAATCTCTTTCCATTAAAAATGTTGCAGGCAATTCTGGCAACGTCATCGGAGAGCACGGTTTAGTTTATCAGACAACTATCCAGCCGGTTGCATTTAAGTATGCTGCCTGGGGCAATTACAATGTCCTTAGGTTATTCGAAGATCGGTTCGTCCCACTGAAATCTTCAGATGCTAGCAAACTTACCAAGCTCGTTGTGGATAGCAAAGAGAAGTTCCCTATTAAGATCGGCGAAAGTAAAGACCTCGGGCAGAATTACAGTCTCCAAGCAAAGCAGGTAAATATTGACGGTAAGAAAGTCTGGCTCGAATTAGATAAAGATGGGCAACATGTAGCGGATCAGATAATAACACTCGATGGCGTCGATCAGACGTGGACTCTTAAACTTCCCGTCTTAGGACTAGATGATGTTCCTGTCCTGAAAGTCCATATCAACCAGGTCTTCCAAGGGACAACTGACACTATTGTCCAGATTGATGGTTTATGGCTCATTGACTATGCAAATGCCATGACGATCAATGTCGATGAATTTGGCAAACTCAATGATCTTTCCACTAACGGTCCAAACCTTATCATCTCCAACAAGGATTCTTTTGTTATGCCCAGGGACTCCAAGCAGGCGATTGGTCATGGATTGTATTTCAGGATTGCTGACACACCATCCAATATGATCAGATTCTATGCTTTTAAGCAGGTTACAGATCCTGGAACCTATCAGATTAGAGGACAGGTTGTTTCCAACTCTCAGGATTTCTCATGGAATGCATCCAACTTCGCAGGCTTCTTCTATTACGACCTAAATGAGGATATCACAACTGAATCCCTTAGTGTTTCTGGCATTAGCGGGAGAGTTATTCCTGTAAACGGTCTCAAATACAGCACTACTATCAAGAATGTTCCCTATAAGCATACTAGCTGGGGGGCATATCCTGTTGTCGGCTTATTTGGAGAAAAATACGCCGCCCTGAGTCCGAACGACGCTGGCAAGCTTACTAAGCTCGTTGTGGACAGCAATGATAAGTTCACTGTTAAGATCGGCGAAAATAAAGATCTCGGGCAGAATTATAGTCTCCAAGCAAAGCAGGTAAATGTTGAGGGTACGAAAGTCTGGCTCGAATTAGATAAAGATGGGCAACATGTAGCGGATCAGATAGTACCACTAGCAGGCGAGGGCACGTGGACTCTCAAACTTCCCGTCTTAGGACTAGATGATGTTTCTGTCCTGAAAGTCCATATCAACCAGGTCTTCCAGGGGACAGCTGACACTATTGTCCAGATGGATGGTTTATGGTTCGTTGACTATGCAGGCGCCATGAAGATCTCGACTAACGATGAATTCGGCAACCTCAATGCAGTTTCCATCAATGGTCCTACCCTTAATATTCAAAACAAGGATATCTTCACTCTGGCGAAAGACTCCACGAAGGAAATCGGCCAGGGAATGTCCTTCAAGGTCTTCGATTCCGATAGGCTCATATATTACCCATTCGTTGCGCAGACCCTAGGTAACATAGGTAACAAAACTACTGTTACTACTACTGCCACTAACGCCACCGTTCCTGGCGTTAATGTTTCAGTTAACCAAACCAACGTGACAACAGTACCTACAGAGAACGTCTCTGCTGTTGCAAATGAAACCATACCTGAAAACAAAACAAAGGAGGAGAAAAAGACTCCTGGTTTCGGAGTTGTCTTAGGGATTACTGGACTTCTTGCAGTAGTCTACTTCGTCAGGAGGAACAGATAAGTTTTCGGAGTGAAGGATTTTCTTAATCCTTCTCTTTTTTAATCTTTTTTTATTTACTATTGCATATAACTTTTTATTTACTGATTTCTTAAGATCTGTAGATTCTTTTAATTTTAAAATCCGGATTCATTAAGCTGTCTGGTTGCTTTAGAATTTCAAGATCAGGTGGTATTTTATGAAGAAAAGTATAGCTTTAATATCTGTATTTACGATTTTGATGGTCGCATTATCAGGTTGTATGGGTAGCAATACCCCAGCAGCTAACGGGACAAATTCGAATAATCCGAAAGCAAACGTGATTTCTGGTGAAGATGCAGTTGGAATGAATAAAATTAAAAATTTGCCTACAGGCTTTGAATACGTTGGCAATCTTTCGCTTTCTACAGGTAAGCTCAAAAGTAATTACAAAGCCGAAAATGTTTCAGGAATCCTTGGAGGATCGGAAGGACTCTACAAAGGCTCTAATAACTCTGATTTTTATTTAGATGTAATCCAGTTTGAAAACACTGAGGCTGCAAAAGATTTCATCCTCATGTATAAGTCTTCCTTCACCACATTAAAGAAAGGTTCCCGTTTTGTGGAAGATTCCTTTAATGGGCATTCCGCTGTGAGACTCACAGATTATGTCACAGATGCAGGAAAATCTGTACCCAGGTACTCCTATATCTGGAACAACGAGAACTATGTATTAGTGGTTTCCGGAAGTATTGTCGACTACTCTATAGTCAGGCAGCTGGCGGAAGCGACAGGATACTGAAGAGGATTTCGATAAACCCCTACATTTCTTCCTATGCTCAAAATGATATATGACTCGTGGAAATCGGAGGTTTATTGAAATCCTCTATAATACTTTCTTCACAAATTAGAGGATTAAGTAATTTTTTCGTCTCTTTTTCCTTGCTATTTACTTACAGTTACTTTTGAAGTTTCAGAATATTTTAAAATTATTGTGTAAATTATGGTTCCAATTTTTTTTTTGATAAGGCACTTGGCCCAAGTCTCTTTACAAAAGAAGCTTCAAGAATCTAATATTCAGTACTTCACTAATTTTCACTTTTCCATAAACAACTCTTTCATATACATTTATAAGCAATGAAAAAGCCTACATATGTTTTCTCTTTTCATATAAGTCTGAATACAGTCTTAAAATAGAACTAAAGCCAAAAGAATGTATTGTTGCTGTATTGTAACTTCTCAAAAATTATATAAATATCCCGATAAATGGTTCACTTATTGCATGAAGACATTTTTCGTACCGTAGTGAGTATGATAGTCAACAAGATTTTTGTTCATTCTGTCTAAAAACAATATCAGAATGTTGCGTGCGAAAGATCCATAAACTATAATTTTAAAAAAGTATGGAATAGCTTGTCCTATAAAATTAAAATATTCATATTCAAAGACCAATAATACCCTGAACGTAAGTAGAGCTATGAATTTTCTGTTGGTCACACAATGATTCTCGTTGCTGAAAAAGAGATTAATTTTATGAAAAATAAATAATATGTGAACACACTAAAAAGTGAACAAACTCTTTTTACCCATACATCTTCTGTAAATCATGACAAAAATAAACGGTTTACTGTAGCTGTTGTCCCTGCAGGAAAGAACAAAATAAAAGTTGAATGTTTTTCATATTTTATCGACATATCAAAAGACTGAAGCATCCTCTATTACATGATTGATTTTTTTCAAAGATCTAAATGTCAGTAGATCTATCAAATTATGTTATGTTTCCTATCACAAAATGCCTTGTGTACGGGCTATCAACAATTCGTTGATAATCGTCGGCAATACAGAATTCCAGATGGATCTCAAATTTGATAACAGATGAAGAAATTGTCGAAGGGGGATTTCACTTCGATAGAGTATGTAGATTACGAAAAAAAGATGTAATACTGTGAAAAAAATTAAATAGCAAAGTGCTAAAATAGAACAAAATCTTCAAAAATCTTTCATTTTTTTAGGTTGTATGGTTGGAAATTGAAAAATCTGAAATCCTTTTGATGAAATTTTTGAAAGCTGTCAAATGATTTTTGATGAAAAGATTACGTTTCATTCCAAATGTAATTTGTACTTCCAAACTAATAATAAACAGAAAACAAACAGCTCAGAATATCCGGGAGTATCCCCTCTTTGTTACTCCCTAAAATTTCAAGAGCCCTGCAAATGAATCTTTCATAAAATCTTTCAAAGTTTTAGATGGCGAGAATTTTTTTCCTGATTTAATCATTTGCCAGCCTCCGTGCTACTAAAATTATCGGTGAACTTATATCTTACTAAGCCTCAATGAGTTATTGATATCCAATCTCTTCCTTTCATGCTCGTTAAAAATCTCACAAAAATAAAGTTTTTCATAGAAGGATTGAACAGCAAGAATAGATCCTAATCCTATATTAACGCATATATTCTTGAGAATTTCGATAAGCTCCTAAGTTTTTTCATATGCATATAAATTGTATATAAATTACTAGTGCGAATCAGAGATTTATTGAAATTCTCTCTTGTTAGGAACTGTAGGAAATTTTCTCTGCTTTGTGTCTGTATTTATTGGACAGAACAACACAAAAAAAGGATTTGTTTCTACTCAACATTCAAAGTTAGGATTCAACATTATTTTTCTGTAAAACTCGTGAAAATGGGTGAAATTTTACTTAGTATCTGATCCATTTGGTGAAGTACTGAACTAGGACAGGTGGACAAAATATTCCCTCCGCCTGTTCATTACAAAGATTCGGTCTTTTTCTTTGAATTCCAGTTCCTTTCTCAGATCTTAACGTTTTCTTTTGCCCATTTTATGCCTGCTTCAAAAACCCGCTGATTGAATTCTATGACTTTGGATTTGCCAGCAAAATTTTCGGCAAAAGCTTCCTTGAAGGATTCTTCTGCCAGGCCTGCAGCGTTAAGGCCCATAAGAACTCCGAGCATGAATGAGTTAGCGGCTTTATCAGAGCCCTCATCCTTGGCTTTTTCAGCTGCAGGAACTGCAATAGCTTTGACACCTGCAGACACCTCTGTTTCTCCAATGGACGAGTCATAGAGGAGGTAGCCTCCTTTTCTGACTGATTCTTCGAATTTTTCAAGTGAGGGACGGTTCATGGCCACCAGGATATCTGGATTATAGACAATAGGGCAATCTATGGACTGGCCAGAGATCACAACTGAACAATTGGATGTTCCCCCGCGCTGTTCCGGACCATAGGAAGGGAACCAGGAGGTATTAAGATTTTCCTTCATCCCGGCCAGAGCCAGAATAATTCCCATGCTGAGAACTCCCTGCCCTCCGAATCCTGCAATCTTGGTTTGAATAGGGGTAAACTTTTTTCTGGTGGGTTTTTCTTTAGTATCCTTTTCAATGCCATAAAGGTTCTCTAGGGCTTCAGTTGTAAAGTCACTCACTCCACGATGAAGAATTTTTGCTTCTTCAGA